>NZ_FOQY01000085.1 GCF_900113865.1 Streptosporangium canum
CCATCCACCTGGCCGGCCTCACCCACGGCGCCCTCACCCCCGACACCGTCATCCTCGGCCCCGACGGACCCCGCGTCTGCGACATCGGCCTCGGCATCACCGGCGGCGAACCCGACTACCGCGCCCCCGAAAACCTGCACGCCGAACTCAACCCCGGTTCCGCCCCCACCGCGGGCAGGCCCGCGGACCTCTTCTCCTGGGCCGCCACCCTCGCCCACGCCGCCACCGGGCAGCCGCCCTTCGGCGGGGAGCTCCCCCGCGTCCTGGAAGGGCCCGCCAACCTCACCGGCGTCCCCGCCGAACTCGCCGCCCTCCTCGCCGCCTGCCTCGACAAGAACCCCCACGAGCGCCCCGACACCAAGGCCGCCATGCTCCGCCTCCTCGGCGAGCAGTCGGCGGTCATGATCACCGGGGACGACACGTGGCAGGACGAGGCACTACCGGCCGTACCGCAGCAGCCCGCTCCCGCGCAGGCGCCGCCGCCGGCGGGCTGGGGCGCGCCGCCGCTTCCGCGGGACGCGGCTCCCCCGGCGCAGGCGACGTTCGTCCTGCGGGGAGCGGCCCAGCCCGGCGAGCGGCCGAAGCGCGGCGGTTTCTCCCTCGTGCTGGCCGCCTGCGTCGGCGTGGTCGCCCTGCTGTCCGGACTCGGCCTGTGGGCCGCCGGAAGCTACACCTCCCTCGGCGAGGCGGAGCGGGCGGCCGCCAACGCCGCCGCCGCTGCTCCCCACGCGTCCCTGGGACTGGTCGACCAAGGTCAGCAGAGGCCGGAACAGCCGCAGGGCGACGGGCAGGGCATCGGCGTCGGCCCCGACGTCGGAGAGGAGCCTCCGGACAAGGTGACCGTGCCCTGGGGCGCCACGACCGACCCGCAGAACCCGGATGTCGGACCGATGCAGCTGGACACGGGCAGCCCGACGGTCCCGGCCCCGTCGATGACCTCGTTCGTCACCCCGCCGGCGATCCCGACCAACGCGCCCGTGCCGCCGCCCGCGGTTCCGACGAGGCCCTCGTCTCCGGCAGCGACGCCGCCCCCGAGCGCGACCGCGACCGTGACCGTCACCCCGACGCCGAGCCCGACCCCGACGCCGCCCAGGGTCGATCCGACCCCGGATCCGACGGCCCCGCCGACCCCGAGCGCGTCGCCCACGCCTAGCGAGCCCGCCACGCCGACGCCCGCTCCGACGCCGAGCGAGCCCGCCACGGAGACGCCGACCGCCAAACCGACGCCTCCCGCGGCGACCCCCAAGCCGACGGCGAAGCCGTCCGAGACACACACGGCCACCGCCAAGCCGACGCCGAAGCCGTCCTCGCCGCCGCCGGTCGTCGATCCGACGCAGCCTCCGGCCACCGCCAAGCCGACGCCGCCTCCGGCGACCACCAAGCCGGCGCCGAGTCCGACGAAGTCGTCGGCCCCGCCGGCCGCGCGCTCCAACCCCTACACCCCGCAGCAAGCCTGCGGATCGGGCTACTACGTCCAGCGCT
>NZ_FOQY01000084.1 GCF_900113865.1 Streptosporangium canum
TGAACGCCTGGCCTGAACTGGTAGTAGGTAAGCGATGGGGTGACGCAGGAAGGTAGCCCAGCCCAGGCGATGGTAGTCCTGGGGTAAGCATGTAGGGAGAGAGGTAGGCAAATCCGCCTCTCATGTATCCTGAGATGTGATGCCGAGCCGATTGTGGCGAAGTGGGTGATCCTATGCTGCCGAGAAAAGCCTCTAGTGAGTGTCGTGGCGGCCCGTACCCGAAACCGACTCAGGTGGTCAGGTAGAGAATACCAAGGCGATCGGGTGAACTGTGGTTAAGGAACTCGGCAAATTGCCCCCGTAACTTCGGGAGAAGGGGGGCCTTCGCTGGTGATGAACCTTTGCGTTCGGAGCTGGTGGGGGTCGCAGAGGCCAGGGGGAAGCGACTGTTTACTAAAAACACAGGTCCGTGCGAAGTCGTAAGACGATGTATACGGACTGACGCCTGCCCGGTGCTGGAACGTTAAGGGGACCGGTTAGTCATCTTCGGGTGGCGAAGCTGAGAACTTAAGCGCCAGTAAACGGCGGTGGTAACTATAACCATCCTAAGGTAGCGAAATTCCTTGTCGGGTAAGTTCCGACCTGCACGAATGGCGTAACGACTTCCCCGCTGTCTCAACCGCAGACCCGGCGAAATTGCACTACGAGTAAAGATGCTCGTTACGCGCAGCAGGACGGAAAGACCCCGGGACCTTCACTACAGCTTGACATTGGCGTTTGGAACGTCTTGTGTAGGATAGGTGGGAGACTGTGAAGCTGTCACGCTAGTGGCGGTGGAGTCATTGGTGAAATACCACTCTGGTCGTTTTGAACGTCTAACTTCGGTCCGTGATCCGGATCAGGGACAGTGTCTGGTGGGTAGTTTAACTGGGGCGGTTGCCTCCTAAAGAGTAACGGAGGCGCCCAAAGGTTCCCTCAGCCTGGTTGGCAATCAGGTGTCGAGTGTAAGTGCACAAGGGAGCTTGACTGTGAGACCGACGGGTCGAGCAGGAGCGAAAGCTGGGACTAGTGATCCGGCGGTGGCTTGTGGAAGCGCCGTCGCTCAACGGCTAAAAGGTACCCCGGGGATAACAGGCTGATCTTCCCCAAGAGTCCATATCGACGGGATGGTTTGGCACCTCGATGTCGGCTCGTCGCATCCTGGGGCTGGAGTAGGTCCCAAGGGTTGGGCTGTTCGCCCATTAAAGCGGTACGCGAGCTGGGTTTAGAACGTCGCGAGACAGTTCGGTCCCTATCCGCTGCGCGCGCAGGAGACTTGAAAGGAGCTGTCCCTAGTACGAGAGGACCGGGACGGACGAACCTCTGGTGTGCCAGTTGTTCCGCCAGGAGCACGGCTGGTTGGCTACGTTCGGAAGGGATAACCGCTGAAAGCATCTAAGCGGGAAGCTCGCCTTGAGATGAGGTCTCCCACCACGTGAGTGGGTAAGGCCCCCAATAGACGATTGGGTTGATAGGCCGGAGGTGGAAGCACAGTAATGTGTGGAGCTGACCGGTACTAATAGGCCGAGGACTTGACCACAAAGCA
>NZ_FOQY01000083.1 GCF_900113865.1 Streptosporangium canum
TGCTGGAGGATCTGGAGGAGCTCGTCTCGTGCGAGTCGTTCTCCGCCGACCACGAGGCGGTGGCCCGCAGCGCCCGGGTGGTCGCCGACCAGGGGGTCAGGAGGCTCGGCGGGCGCCCCGAGACGATCGTGATCGACGGGGTCACCCATCTGCGGTGGACCTTCGGCACGCCCCGGGTCCTGCTGGTCGGCCACCACGACACCGTCTGGCCGGTCGGCACGCTGGCCGATCACCCCTGGTCGCTGGTGGACGGGATCGCGCGCGGGCCCGGCGTGTTCGACATGAAGGCCGGGCTGGTGCAGGCCTTCCACGCGCTGGCCGCGCTGCCGTCGCCGGAGGGGGTGTGCCTGCTGGTCACCGGGGACGAGGAGGTCGGCTCGCCGTCCTCACGCGCGCTGATCGAGGAGTCGGCGCGCGGCCTGGCGGCCGCGTTCGTGCTGGAGGCGAGCGCCGACGGCGGGGCGCTCAAGACCGCCCGCAAGGGCACCTCGATCTACGAGCTCGTGGTGCACGGCAGGGCCGCGCACGCGGGTCTGGAGCCGGAGAAGGGGGCCAACGCCGCCATCGAGCTGGCCCACCAGATCCTCGCCGTCGCCGGGATCGCCGACCAGGTGGACGGCGGTCGTCCAGGCGTGACGGCGGCGGAGACCTCACCCGCGGCCGCGCGCGGACTGCCCCTTCCCCCGGACCCCGCGGCACCGGGGGCGGCGTCGTCCGGCGGAGCGGGCGGCCTGGGACCGGCCACCGTCACGCCCACGGTGCTGTCGGCGGGGACCACGGTCAACACCGTGCCCGCGCTGGCCCGCGTGTCGGTGGACGTGCGGGTGCCCACCCTCGCCGCGCAGGCACGGGTGGACGAGCTGATGAGGGCCCTGTCCCCCCGGCTCGCCGGGACCCGGCTGGAGGTCCTGGGAGGGCCGAACCGCCCTCCCCTGGAGGAGGCCTCGTCGGCCGGGCTGTTCGCCCTCGCCCAGCGGATCGCCGCCGGCCTCGGACTCGCCCCCCTCTCCGGCGTCGGAGTGGGCGGAGCATCCGACGGCAACTACACCGCGGGGGTCGGCTGCCCCACTCTCGACGGGCTCGGCGCGGTGGGCGGCGGCGCCCATGCCGTCAGCGAGCACGTGGTCGTGGCCGAGATGCCCGGCCGTACGGCGCTGCTGACCGGCCTGATCCGGGGGGTGCTCGGATGAGCGGCACCACTGACCGGCCCGCTCCGGGCGGTGCCCGGGTGAACGGCGTGGAGCTGCGCGAACTCCACTCCATCGAGGAGCTGGAGGAGGTCTTCCGGCTGTTCGACGACATCTGGCACCCCGACCCGGGCAGCGCGCCCATCACCGTCGAGCTCATGCGGGCGCTGTCGCACGCGGGCAACTACGTGGCCGGAGCCTACGAGGACGGCCGCCTGATCGGCGCGTCGGTCGGTTTCCTGGCGGCGCCGGCCGGGCGGGTGCTGCACTCCCACGTCACCGGCGCC
>NZ_FOQY01000077.1 GCF_900113865.1 Streptosporangium canum
ATCTGCGGGGCGGGCACTTTTGGTCCCCGCCCTCCTTCGCCCTGCTTCGCCGCTTCATGCGGCGGCGCCCCGCCGTCGATCATCGAGGAGTACCTCGAGAACCAGAAACGGCCGGGCTGAGCAGCTCACGTGAACCAACTGTCACGGCACCGCTCGGACCTGGAGGCCCTCCCGCGCTGTCGTTTCCTCCCGGGCGTAAACGCCCGGGGTTCCACGCCAGATCACGCTGAAGATCCTCGGCATTCATCGCCGCCGGAATCCATCGTGAGTCAGGTCCAGCCGGCCCCGACGACCCCGGCGTCGAAACCGCCTACAACACCGCGGTCAGTCTCCTGCGGCAGGTCATCGGCATCTTCTCCGTACGGCGCCGGAACCTGGAAAACGCTGATCAAGCGGATCCCGCTCGGCTGGAGGAGGTGCGCCGACAGCAGGCTTACCGCATCGCCCTTATGCGGAGTCTGGATCCGAGTGACCGTGAGCAGGTAGCCCATGTGCGTCTGGAAGGTGGGCAATCTCGTCAATCATGAGGAGTGTCCTGTTCCCCCCTGTCAAAATGCGAGAGCCGACTGGGTGAAGGTTACGGGTCTGTTCGCGGTCAGGGCGTCACGATCGCGAACGCGGGATCCGGGTCCTCCAGTACGGCGGTCAGGCGGCTCAGGACGTTCATGTCGCCCTCGTGCTCGATGCCGTCGGCCGATTGACCGGTGAGTAGGCCGAGCAACTGCTGCTTGGTGAGCGTGAGCGTCAGCTCCACCGGCTGTGGCGGCGGATCGGCCTGATGGATGAGCGCGCCGTTGGACAGCGTGGTGCGGTGGCGCTGGTTCAGATCGGTCAGTCGCCAGTCGACGGCCAGACTCTCGTTCCACGCCTTGGGGCCGTCGACGCGGATGGCCAGGGAGTCGAAGACCTGCTCGACGGTCAGGGCCTCGATCACCTCTGGCGAGGTGGTGTCGACGTTGGCGGGGACGACGTCGCCGGTCAGCTCCAGCGCGCCGACCAGGTAGAAGTTGCGCCAGGTGCCGTTCTCGGCGCCGTGGCCGAGCCGGGTGTAGACCTCGGCGAGCATGCTGCGCGCCTGGCCGTCGTGTTCGTCGGCGAAGACGGCGTGGTTGAGCAGCGAGGCGGCGAAACGCAGGTCGCCGTCGTCGATGTAGCGGCGGGCGAAAGCGAGGACGCCCTCACCTCCGCCCATGCACTCGACGTAGCGGCGCGCCTGTTCGACCGGCGGATGCTCCCACAGATGGGCCGGGTTGCCGTCGAACCAGCCCAGATAGCGCTGGTAGATGGCCTTCACATTGTGGCTGACCGAGCCGTAGTAGCCGTGGGTGTGCCACGCCTGCTCCAGGGCCGGCGGCATCCGCATCGCCTCGGCGATCTCGGCGCCCGTCATGCCCTTGTTCATCATCCGCAGCGTCTGGTCGTGCATGTAGGCGTACATGTCGCGCTGCCGGCTGATGAACCGCACGATGTTCTCCCGGCCCCAGGTCGGCCAGTGGTGCGAGGCGAAGCAGACGTCGGCCCGGTCGGCGAACAGGGCGATCGCCTCGGTCAGGTAGCGCGACCAGACGCGGGTGTCACGGACCAGCGCTCCGCGCAGCGCGAGAATGTTGTGCTGGTTGTGCTGGTTGTGCGTGGCGTTCTCGGCCATGCACAGGGCCCGGCGGCCGGGGATGAGGAAGTTCATCTCCGCCGGCGCCTCGGTGCCCGGGGTGAGCTGGAAGACGATCCGTACACCGTCCAGCGTCTCCTCCTGCCCGGTGCACGTGATGTCCTTGTTCGGCGGGATGAGAGAGATGGTGCCGGTCGAGGTGGTCATGCCCAGACCGGCGCCGATCTGCCCTTCCGGCGAGCGGGGCAGGGCCGGGCCGTACATGTAGGTGGCGCGGCGGTTCATCGCGGTGCCGGCGTAGACGTTCTCCGACACAGTGTGTTCCAGAAACCCGGCGGGTGCCAGGATCGGCACGTCGCCGTCGGTGACGCCGCGTACCCCGCCGAAGTGGTCGGCGTGGGAGTGGGTGTAGATGACCGCGGTGACCGGCCGGTCCCCTCGCTGGTCGCGATAGAGCCTCAGCCCCGCCGCCGCGCACTCGACAGACAGCAGCGGGTCGACCACGATGACGCCGCTGTCGCCCTCGATCAGGGTCATATTGGACAGGTCCAGGCCGCGTACCTGATAAATGCCGTCCGTCACCTCGTACAGGCCCTGCTTGACGCACAACTGTCCCTGCCGCCACAGACTGGGATGCGCGGTGTCCGGGCACTCCTGCTCCAGGAAACGGTAGGAGTCGGTGTCCCACACGACACGGCTGTCGGTCTTGACCATCGCGGGGCTCAGCGCGGCCACGAATCCGCGGTCGGCGGCCTCGAAGTCGGACCGGTCATGAAAGGGAAGGTCTGCCATGAATCCGGCCTTCCCGCTGGCGCCCCGCTCCGCCATCACCAGCCGGTACTATCGCCTGCCCGTGACGATCTCCTTGACAGCGTCACGCCGTGATCTACGCGTCAAACGCGCCGCGGCGCCGCGACGCGTGCAAGCTCTCGTCTTTGCTCAACCGAGGATGCCGGTCACCTGGTACGGGGTGCCGAGCCGGGCGTTGACCCAGGAGGTCACCGAGGGCGGCCAGGGCGGGGCCGGCGGCGCCAGGGGGGCTACGGTCAGCGGTCAACCGTGATCAACCTGCCGAACAGCCGGCACGCCGAAAGAAGTCCACCAAGGCGGTGCGGGCCCGGGTCAACCGCGATCATCGGTCAGGTGACGGATCGCGCCACCAAGGCCATGGCCTGCCGCATGGCGTTGCGCACCTCGTCGGGTCCGTCGCCGCGCTGCAGCGCGCTCATCGCGGACGCGCTGACCGCGCCCACCATCGCGCCGACCAGGGCGGGGGCGGTGGTCGTGTCGAGGCTGTCGGGGAACGCCCGCCGCAGCGCCTGGGCCAGTTCGGCCTGAGCGGTGAGGTACCGCTGCAGCAGCCGGGCCTGCAGCGCCGGCTCCGAGGCCGCCAGCCGCGCCCGAAGCGTTGCGAGGCCGCTGGACAGGTCGCGGTCCCAGGCATTGAAGATCATCTGGTCCATCGCCCGCACCAGCACTTCGGACAGCCGCTCCCCGGCGTGGCGCTCGGCGATCGCCTCCAGCGCCAGATCGACGCGCACGTCGGCGTTGGCCAAGAGCACGTCCTCCTTGGTCTGGAAGTGGAGGAAGAAGGTGCGGGGGGACACCTCCGCGGCGTCGGCGATCTCGGCCACGGTTACCTGGTCGTAGCCCCTGTCCTCGAACAGGCGCACCGCCGCCTCGATCAGTGCCTGCCGGGTGCGTTGCTTCTTGCGCTCCCGCAGCCCCAGTTTCTCCACCATGTGAGCCACTTTACTGCATTGCCTGCATTCGTGCATACAATGAATAACTACAGCGGCTGTAGCCATTGAAGGGTGGTCATCATGGGAAGTCTGGACGGACGTGTCGTCCTCATCACCGGAGCAGGGCGCGGCATCGGCCGGGAGGAGGCGTTGTTCTTCGCCGCCGAGGGCGCCAAGGTCGTCGTCAACGACCCCGGCGTCGCCATCGACGGCACGGGCGGCGACGCCGGCGTGGCGGCGGACGTCGTCGAGGAGATCACCGAGCGCGGCGGGCAGGCCGTGGCCAACACCGACAGCGTCGCCGACTGGGACGGCGCCCGCCGCATGGTGGAGACGGCCCTGCGGTCCTTCGGCGACCTGCACGTAGTGGTCAACAACGCGACCATCGAACGGAACATGGGCCTGGCCGACCTGTCGGAGGAGGACTTCGATGACGTCCTGGCCGTCAAGCTCAAGGGCACTTTCGCGGTGACGCACTGGGCGGCCCGCCACTGGCGCGACCGGTTCCAGGCAGGGGTCCGCGCCGACCGCGCCGTCGTCAACACCTCCTCCGGCTCAGGACTGCTCAACCCGCTGCCCGCGCAGGTCTCCTACGCGGCGGGCAACGCCGGGGTGGCGGCGCTGACCGTCGTGGCCGCCCTCGAGCTGGGCCGCTACGGCGTGCGGGTCAACTGCATCTCGCCGTCGATGTCTCGCACCAGACTCACCCTCGGCGTCCCCGGCATGGGTCAGGAACCGCCGGCGAGCCGGTTCGACCCCCTGCACCCGGCCGCCAGCGCGCCTGTCGCCGCCTACCTGGCCAGTTCAGCCTGTCCGCTCACCGGTCAGGTGCTGTCGGTGCGAGGCGGTACGGTCGCGGTCAACCAAGGCTGGTCCCTCGGTGGCCACGTCCACAAGGACGGGCTGTGGAACGTGGAGGAACTGGCTCAGAAGGTGAAAGAGCTGCCGACGGATGACCCCTTCGACAAGCTCGCCCAGGCCCTGTCCGGTGCGCTCGGCACCACTGGACGCGCCGAACTCCAGGAGATGATCAACGCCCTGCTGGACCAGGGAGACCGGTCCGGCACGGCCTCCGCCTGACGCGACAGCGCACAGCCCGGACCGCGTGCTCGGGTTCGCGGTCCGGGGGGCGGACGGGGTCCGCCCCAGCCCGCCCCCGCACCTGCGCGTGCTGGTCACCGGTCCCGTGGGTCTTCGTGCGGCTCGGCGGGAAGGATGCAGGTCAGGGCGCTGCGCAGCATGGTGGCGAAGGATTCGGTGTTGCCGGGTTCGAGCCAGTGCCGCCCCGCCACGCGGATGGCGCCGGCGACCGCGGCGGCCGTGACGGCGGGAAACAGGTCGCGTCCGGGGTCGGTGCCGGTGCGCGCCGCGATCGCCTCGGCGAGCGGGCCCTCCGCCATGCTGAACGCCTTCAGCGCCTCGCCTTCCAGCTCGGGCGTTAACATGATCATGCGCAGGCCGGCCTTGTCGGGCTCGGGGTCGGTGTAGAGCTCGATCACGGCCGCGATGACGGCCTGGTCGAGCGGCTCGTCGGCGGGCCGGGAGCGCAGCGCCTGCCCCACACGCCTGGACTGGTCGGCCTGGAAGGCGCAGATCGCCTCCGCCCTGCTGGAGAAGTAGTTGTTGTAGGTGCGGGGTGAGACTCCCGCGGCCGTGGCGATGTCATGGACGCGGACAAGGGCCAGCCCGTTGGGGCCCTGCTCGATGGCCAGGCGCAGTGCGGCATGGCTGATCGCCTCCCGGGTGGCCTGGCTGTTGCGTGCCCGGAGGTCCATGGCGTCGTCGTTCATGGGTCAATCCTATCGATATTGCGTGTCACGCACTATATGCGTGTCACGCAGGTTGTGGGTAGAGTGCGGTGGAGCACCTGGCACTCACGCCTGGAGAGTGCCAACCGCATGGTGTGTGCCGGGGCGGCGAGGTCCGTCGGCGGGTTGGCCGCCCGTCGCCGGACCGTCCGTCGCGGGCGCCGTCCCGGAGAGCCCCCTACCAAGAGCAGGAGCAGGAATGACTTCGAAAATGATCGCGTTCAACGAGGACGCCCGGCGCGGTCTCGAGCGCGGTATGAACCAGCTCGCGGACGCCGTCAAGGTGACCCTCGGCCCCAAGGGCCGTAACGTCGTCCTGGAGAAGAAGTGGGGCGCACCCACGATCACCAACGACGGTGTCTCCATCGCCAAGGAGATCGAGCTCGAGGACCCGTGGGAGAAGATCGGGGCCGAGCTCGTCAAGGAAGTCGCCAAGAAGACCGACGACGTCGCGGGTGACGGCACCACCACCGCCACCGTGCTCGCCCAGGCTCTCGTACGTGAGGGCCTGCGCAACGTCGCCGCCGG
>NZ_FOQY01000080.1 GCF_900113865.1 Streptosporangium canum
AACACCGACCGCCGCTCAGCATGAGAGCCGGTGATCACGGCCCTCACCGGCGATCCAGCAGTCCGCGGCCCCCTGCCCCATAGCGGCAGGGGCCGCGCCTGGCGACGGGGGTCGGGGTGCGCAGCGGAAGGCCGGCCAGGCACCGCGCCGTAGCCGAAGCGCCGGCGGGCACCGTCGACCGTTTCGAGTTCGGCCTCCGTACCTCGCACCCGGACGATCGCGTCCTGCCACGCCGCCGCGTCGTAGTCGCGGACCTCACCGCAGGCCAGGACCGCCTCGCGCCGATCGACTCGTTCACCGTCTCGGCGGGACCTGGTGGTGATCCTGTTTGGTCATGATGACGGTGCGAGTGTGGTGATAACGGTGCGAAACCATGCATCGGCATGAGGGCAGGCGCCCCTGATGGCGTCGATGCCGAGTTCAGCGATGACGAGCGGACCATCGGAGGTCTTCCTGTATCGCGGAAAGAGATTGAGGATCCGTTTGGAAGGAGCGGTCTCCACCCCGTCATTGACGAGTTCGGCTCCCTGAGCGGTGAACACGATGGCCTTCGCGGCTTGCGCCAGTGCCGAATCGCCGGCGAGTGCACCGAGTGCATCGTGGCCGAGCAGGACCCATGCCTCGATCTCGTGAAGGACGAGGTGGGGGAGGAAGCGTGCAGCACCGACAGATTCAGCCATGGCACGTTCGACATGGGTGACTCTGTCCTGCGGCGTGCCACTCGGGCGCGTCGCCATCCCGGGGACGTCGGCGGGGAGTCCGTAGTAGTCGAAAAGCGTGGTCAACAGATCGATGGAGGAGTCGCGCGACAGAAGCCGGATCTCCTCGAAGATCTTGCTCCAGGATGAGAGGCCGCCCTTGTGGGCAGGCCCGCCCGCGGGACGTTTGGTCTTAAGTATGGAGTGGGTGGTGACGATTCCCGTTTCCTGTAGGTAAGGGGTGATGACGTCGCGGACAACCGTCTCCTCCGTCTGTCCCTCGCAGAGCAGATGCAGTCTGCGCACTCAGCTCACCTGAACTCGGCTTGTGGCCTGCCGCCAAGCAGGTTTTTCTCCCAGAGATCCCCCAGGGAGTAGTCGGCCAGCCAATCCTGTAGTCGGTCCGGATCCGGGCGTTCGAAGACCGATGCGCCGTCGGCACGTTCGACGATAACGAGGTCGTCCAGCGCGAACTGATTCATCAGGGTCACTGACTGGGTGGCGATGAGAACCTGGCTGTCGTGACTGGCCGCGCGCAGCATCTCGGCTAGCTGCACGATGGCGTAGGGATGCAGTCCGAGCTCCGGTTCGTCGAGCACGACGAGGTGCGGCAGATCCGGCATGCTCAGCAAGGTGGTCAGGCAGATGAATCTCAATGTTCCATCGGACAGTGCGTCGGCGGGAAGAACGGTGTCAGAACCTTCCTGCTGCCAACGGAGCAGCAGGCGGCCGTTTTCCTCGATGAGCACGAAGTCCCGGAAGAACGGGGCCACCTGCCGGATGGTACGCACAATCCGACGATAGGCGGCGGCATCGGTTTCCCGCAGCCGGAGCAGGACAGGGGCCAGGTTCCTCGCGTCCGGGTGCAACGCAAGGTTGTCGGAGGCATATCCGGTCTGTTTCACAGGAGCGTTGCGACTCGTGTCGTGAAAATGGAAGACGCGGCAGCCGCGCAGGATGCCCATGACGTCAGCGGGCCCGTTGATCGCATTGCGTTCTGCAAGCGCGGTCAGCCTCGTTTCCCGGTGTCCGCGCCCGAGCATCGACACTTCGAGGAGACCGGAGTCCTCGCTGGGAAAACGGACGTGCTCTTCTCCGAAGATGAGCTCGTCACCTGCAGCGGGGATGAGCACGGCCTCGTAACCGGCGGAATCGAGGTCCAGCTTGAGTGTGATGCTCGCATCGCCCTTGGGAGCACCATGGAGCAGGGCCGAGGCACCACCGGACTGGCCGACGAAGAGATTGAGCTCACCGTCGACGATCCTGCCGAGCAGGGCCAGAGCGGCGATGAAGTTGCTCTTGCCCGCGCCGTTGGCACCGATGAGCACGTTGAGATCACGCAGTTCGACCTGCGCCGAACGGATCGAGGTGTATCCCTTGACCGTGATCGACTGGAGTCTGCGGCGCGTCATGAAGCCAGCTTAAATCGACGGCTCAGATCCAGGGGACCAGGTCGCGAAGAGAGGTTCACCGGTAGGCGGTGGATCGGCGGGAAGTTCGCACCACACGGTCCGGCCGGGGCGGCGCTCGTGGGTGCGGTAGCCCCAGTTCCCGCCCGAGAGCTCGCTGACGATCGCCGGCCCCCGGCCGCCCTCCGTCAGCAGGCACGCCGGGTCCGCCCGGACGCGGGGCGCCTCGATGGTCAGATTCCCGGACACCCGTCGTCCTCTTGCTCCTGTCGCGCCGGAGAGGATCTTTCTCGTCATCTGGTGCCGCGCCGGCGATGTCATGTCTCCTTCCGTCCGCGGCGTTGGGCATTCCCGCTCTTCATCGGGGTATCGCAGGGCTTCGCCGGCGGTACGA
>NZ_FOQY01000072.1 GCF_900113865.1 Streptosporangium canum
GCGTCACCTACCTCGCCACCTACGGCGCCGCCCGCGCCAACGCCCAGGCCGCCGCCGAACTGCTCGGCGTCTGACCTGGCCCCATGCCGGTACGGCCCGCACCCCGGAGGCCCCCGGGTGCGGGCCGTACTGTTACGTGATCCGATGCGCCAGAACAATCAGCCGAGCATAGGCGCCGGAAGGCCAGCATCCGGGCCGCTTTTGTGGTGTCGGTTTCCCAGCCATCGAGCCATGACGACCATCTGGCGCTCTCTCGTCAGCCGGTGAACGCGAAAGGACTGGCCGGCGCCCCGTTGGCGAGGAAGCTGTCGATCAGCTCCGTGAGTCCGACCGGATAGACGACCTGGCCAGTGGCACGCAGATCGGCCAGGGTCCACCATTCCCAGGCAAGGATGTCGTCGGTCTGCGTCGCACGCGCGGGATCGACGTGCCTGGCCGGAATCCGGACGATGAAATAGCGCTCGATCTGCCGAGTGGTCTCCCCGTAGATCAGATGTTCCTTGCTGCGCGTGGCGACCTCGGGGCCGAGTTTCACGTCGGTGACGCCGAGCTCTTCGGCGAGTTCCCGGCGGGTGGCGGTCTGGTGGTCCTCGCCTGGGTCGAGCGCCCCTCCGGGAGTGGCCCAGAACACGCCGTCGCCCTCGTCATAGCGGAGCAGCAGGACGCGGTCGGCTTCATCCAGGACGATGGCGCGAGCGGCCTCACGTATCTTCGGGGTGCTCATGACTATCATCTTCCCAGGTCAGCCGCTTTGATCAGGTCTTCTCCACGAGATAGTCGCCCAGACACAGCGCGTCCAGATCACTGGCCTGGAATGTCGCGAGCGCGTCGGCCGGGGTTTCCACGATCGGCTCGCGGTCGTTGAAGCTGGTGTTGAGCACGACAGGTACGCCGGTGAGGGTCCCGAAGTGCTCGATGAGTGCGGCGAAGCGCGGTGAGACTGCCGGGTCGACGGTCTGCACGCGGGCGGTTCCGTCGACATGGACCACCCCGGGGATCCGCTCCTTGGCGCCGTCGAGGACGGTGGGTGCGAGCAGCATGAACGGGGACGGGCTGTCCAGGTCGAACCAGTGGGCAGCAGCCGCTTCCCGGACGGCGGGCGCGAACGGCCGGAACGCCTCACGGTGCTTGATCCGATCGTTCAGCGCGTCCCGGCTGGCTGTGCTGCGCGGATCGGCCAGGATCGAGCGGTTGCCCAGCGCCCGGGGACCGAGCTCGCTGCCTCCCTGAAACCAGCCGATCAGACGCCCGTCGGCGAGCATCTGTGCGGCACAGACGGCGATGTCGCTCTCCCGGCGCCAGATGAACGGGGCGAACCGGCGTTCGACCAAGCCTGAGCGAGGGTCGCGATGCAAGGCCAGCTCGATCTCCTCGTCGGTGTAGGAGCGGCCGAAGGAGTCCATGACCATGGGCCGCCGGGGCAGCTCGCCGGTGAGCTGGTGCAGACCGTACAGGGCACAGCCGAGGGCCTGGCCCCGGTCGGAAGCCGGCGGGGGGACGAACAGGCCGCTCACGCCGGGCAGGCGGCGGATCTTGTCGTTGGCGACACAGTTGAGCGCGACTCCGCCGGCCATGCACACATCGCTCACACCGGTGACCGAGGTGATCGCCTGGACCAGAGTGCACAGAACTTGCTCCACCTGGGCCTGTAGGTAGGCGGCGGCGTCGATGCCGCGCGGGTCGTCGCCGCGGCTGCCGGCCGCGCCGAAGTCGAAGCCGGTCGCCGCGGCGAGGGCGGCGACGCCGCGAGCATGGGTGGCCTCCAACCGTCCGTAGACACGGGTGTCATGGACATCGAACAGCGGTGCGAGGTAGGCGGACGGATCACCGTAGGAGGCCAGAGCCATGGTCTTGCCCGCTTCCTGGGCGTACCAGCCGAGGTACTCAGTGAAGGCCTCGTAGGTGGCACCGATCCCGCCGTGACGGCCCCGGCTGGGGTCGTTGCCGCCGATCCGTTCGATGCCGCCAGGACCCGCCAGGTAGAAGGTCTCGGTGTCCGTGTTGTTGCCCGCGCCGTCGGCGACCAGCACGGTGGCGACGTCGTAAGGGCCCAGGCAGTAGGCGGTATAGGCATGGGAGAGATGGTGATCCAGAACGTGGATCCGGCCCTCTTCGACGCCGAGATGGAGCAGGCCGGTGTCGGCGGGGGTGGCTGGTGCGCGGCCGAAATTGCTGACCACGACCAGGTCGACGTCGGCCAGGCGTAGCTCCGCGGTCCGCAGACAGTACAGCAGGGCAGCCTGCCAGCCGGGGCTGTAGCGGGTGCGGTTGAGACGCTCCTCACCGATGGCGATCATCGCCTCAGGAGTGACCAGGGCGGCGCCGCCGTCGTGTCCCAGGTTGATGCCCACCGCGCACGGGGTCTTTCCACTCATGAGATGGCCTCCGTGAACAGGTTCGATTTAAGGGGGTTCCAGGGGTGGGTGTGATCGCCGACCCGGTAAAGGCTTCCGAGCTGGAACATCTGCATCTGCCCGTCCCGGTAGGGGAAGGCAGAGGTGACGGGATTGCCGAGAACCGCGGCTCCACCTGTGGCGTTATAGGGGATCGCGAAGGCGCCGTCGATCGGGGGCTGAGGGTCGGCTGTGGCCACGTGCGCGGGAAGCGTGATACCGGCTGCGGCCAGCTCGGTGGCCACGATCGTCATGACGGCGTCACGGTCGAGCGGGCCGGTGTCGATGATCAGTGGTGGGCGGGGGCACAGCTCGGGCGCGTGCTCGCGGTAGAAGACACTCATCCGTTCCAGCAAGTCCGGGTCGTACCACTGCTGCCAACGTGGATGGGTGGGGTGCCGGCCACGGCGACGCAGGCTGTCCTCGACCTCGATCTGCAGGATCACTGTGCGCATGTCGTCGGGCAGGGCAGGGGCGATGTGCTGTGAGTAGTAGCCGAGAGCCTTGCTGTAGGGGATCGCATCGGGGTGACGGGTGGCGAAGCAGTAGGCCAGCACTCCCAAGTGGTTACGGTCCAGCAGCACCAGCTCGGCGTTGTACGCGGCCGCGCAGGACGGCAGCGCGGCCATTCGCAGACGTTCGGATCGCAGATACCACAGGGTGTGAGCCGCCGTGCCAGGGTGGATTGGAGCCTGCGGGCCGTTGGCGAGCTTGATGTTGGGCTCGGAGAAGAACACGCACCGGTCACCGAGTACGGGGACGAGAGCGGCGAGCAGGCTGGTCTTGCCCGCGCCGGGTGGGCCGTCGAAGGCCAGCGTCGCAGTGGGGCAGGACAGAGCCCCCACATTTGAGGTGGTCATCGCTGATGATCTCCTTCGGATCGTTGGGGCACGTCAGGGGGAGGGACGTCGATCCACGTTCCATCAGATCGGGCGGAGGTAGCCGCCGCCTCCGCCATGGCCAGGGTGCGCAGATGGTCACCGGCATGATGGGGCGGAAGCCGGTCGGCGGCCAGGGCGTCCGCGAAGGCGGTGTAGGCGGCCAGGATCCCGTCGGGGACCCATTCCCCATGTGGGGTCCGGGAGATGGTCTTACCGGTGGCGGTGTGCAGGGTCGCGGTGGTGTAGGTGACGTGGGCATCGGCCTCAGTGCCGTTGACGAACCAGTTACTTGCCCACGCCGCCGCTGAGCGGGCCGCGTCGTACAAGGTGAGGGAGGCGACCAGCGGTGGCCCACCGAACCGCAGCATGATCGTGTAGGTGAGCGGGCAGAGCGCGCTCTGGCCCGGGAGATGGATGGCGCGGGCCGCGACGGCGATCGGGTCACGACCGGTGTGCCAGCGGATCAGGTCCAGGTAGTGCAGACCATGGTCGATAAACAGGTAGTCGGAGTGATCGGTGTACCAGGTGCGTTCGTCCTCACCGAAGTGATGCACATGCGCGATGTGTGCGATCTCACCCAGGTCACCAGCGGTGATCCACTCGTTGAGCACTCGCTGGGGCGGCGCCCAGCGCAGGTTCTGGTTGACCGCGATCGGCACTCCGGCGGCTGACGCCTTGTTGGTGATCGCGGTGGCCTCCTTCAGGGTGTAGGCGAGCGGTTTCTGGACCAGCAGCGGCTTGCCGTACGGCAGCAGCGAGGCGATCAGCTCGGCCCGGCCGGTGGGCGGGGTGGTGATGTCGATGAGGTCGACGTCCGGATCGGCGGCCAGCTCGGCCGCGGTGGCGTGGACCCGCAGGCGATCGCCCGGCCAGGCGGTTGCCAGGTCCCGGGCGGAGGTCCTCGTGGCACTGCATACGGCGACCAGCGGAACGCCGCCGGCGGCGTAGGCGGGCAGGTGACCGGTGCGGGCGATCCGGCCCGCACCGACCAGCCCCACCCGGGGCCATGCCTTGGTGGCTTCTGCGCCAACCGGATCCGACCGTCCTGGAGTGTGGATGGTCATGCGAGTAGCCGCCTTTCCAAGGAGTGGGTCGTCTCATTCGGGACGGAGGCGAGCGCGGCGAGCTCGGTGGCGAGCCGTTCGACTCGCTCGGCCAGCTCAACGCTGTCCGGGTGCTCCTGGGCGGGTCGCAGCCCGAGGTCGGGGAGGCAGGCGGCGCGGCGTAGGCGGGCGTCGATGCTGTCCCACATGCAGGTGAACGGTCCGTTCAGCGGCTCTGCCGTACGGCTCTCCTCGTTGCGGGCCGGACGGTAGCTGAGGCGGGTGGCACCGCTTGCCAGGTACGGCGAGGCGAAGGTGATGGTCGCAGACCGGCTGCCGCTATCTAGATGCGTTTCATCCCGGTAGACACCGGCGGGCGCGCCAGTGATGATCACGGTGAACACGGCATCACCGCCCCGGACCAAGGCGTGGACGGTGGTCGCCTCGGGGGTGGTGACGCAGGCGAGTGCTGTGAGCTCGGGACAGATCACTGCAAGGACTGTGAGCTGGTGGTAGCCCTGCCAGAGCAGCAACTGCAGGACCCGCAGCTGATATGCGTCCAGTCCGACGGGCGGGGATGAGGGCGGATCGTCGCCGAAGGTGTACGGCGCGAAGCCCGCCGGGAGGAATGCCGCTCTGGCGGCCCGATCGGCGCCATCGGCTTTGATGAGCACACCGTTGCGGATCTCCCGGGCTGGGATCGTCTCCAGCAGAATGTGCAGCGCCGGATCATAGGCACGCATCGCGCCGACCTCCAGCAACAGACCTGCCAAGAGCGCGCGCCGTCGCAGTGCGGAGGTACGGCCGGCATCCAGGCTGAGGGGCTTCTCTGTGAAAACGTGCACGCCCGCATCCAGTGCCAGCTCGATCAGCGGTTCGTGCACACCGGTGAGCACCAGGAGCATGTCGGCTCCGGCGAGCATCTCGGCCACGTCGGAGGCGACGCGCGGCGCGGCGAACCGGCGCGCGGCCTCCTGGGCGCGTGCCGGCTCACGGTCGGTGACGGCGACCACCTCGAACGCTGGGTGGGCGGTGAGGAGCGGCAGGTGGAGGCCGAACGCCGCTCCACCGCATCCGGCCACTGCCAGCCGCCATCGGTGGCGTCCGCCAGGCTCTGCGCAGGTGTTCACAGGATGCCCGCGACCGTACGGGCGGCCGTGTAGGCACGTTTGGCGATCTCGTCCTCCGGCAGGAGCCGCAGCTCGGGGTTGAACAGTTCCACCGACAGCGGCCCGCGATATCCGGCGGCTTCGAGCGCCTGGACGAAGGGAGCCCAGTCCATGGCGCCTTCACTGGGGAACAGCCGCATCGCGTCGGTCCACCGGCTCGGCGGCAGCCGGGCCGGGATGTCGGCGACCTGCACGTGGCCGATCGGCAGTGGCGCGAGCTCGGTCAGGTGGGCGGGGTCGGCACCGGTGGCGGCCCAGTGGAACGAATCCACGCACACCCCCACATCGTCGCGGCCGACCTGCTCCAGCAGTTCGGCCAGGCGGGGCAGAGTCGAGGCGACCTCATGGGGTCCTTCCAGGCAGGCGTCCAGACCGGCGCGGACGCCGACAGCTTCGACGGCCAGCCGTACTCCGTGATCGGCGGCTGCATCGGCGAGAACGCGCAGTCGTCCTACCGCAGTCGCGATCGCGGCGTGCGAATCACCTCCGGTACGCGGGTTGAGCAGCACGGTGGCGACCCGGCAGCCGATCGTCTGGAACGCGGCCAGCCGCTCCGGCAGGTCGGCCAGCGTCGCGACGTAGGCGTCAGTGGTGATCAGCAGTGGCGCGGGCAGCACCGGCCCGGCCGGGACGATGCCGCTCGCGGCTGCGACGCTCAGCCCCAGCTCGGTGAGGAGCGCGGCGGTCTTGGCCGGCCCGTAGGCGATCACCTGCTGGATGGACAGCTCGACGGTGCGGAAGGATGCCCCGGCGGCCAAGTACAGGAAGTCCTCCATGTCGAGCCCGGTGACGGTGGCCGGATTGAGGCACGGGAGCAGCGGCGTGTCAGCCGGAGAAAGAGGGGCGGACAGAGCGGTGACGGGGAACATGACAGGGCTCCTCAGGCGGTCGGTAGTTCGCCGGCCAGCAGCGCCGAGCGGATGTCATCCAGGTCGTTCATGACGGTGGTCACCGTCTTGCGGGTCAGTGCGGGATCCAGCCACTCTTCGCCAGAGGCCTGCACCAGGACCTGCCAGGGGTCCTCCAGATCACGGCCGGACTGCGAGACCAGCGCTACGGCGTAGGTGCGGCCGGTCTCCTCGTGCAGCCGCATTGCGACCTTCTGCGCGGCGAGGTTGTAGAGCTTGCCGACGTGGTAGACGGAGTTCTTGCCCGAGACGCCCTCCATGGACATCGGGCGCAGCATCGAGATCAGCCCGTTGGCGCGGTTGCCACGGCCCACCACGCCTTCGTCCCCGGACTCGATCGAGGAGCCGATCGCGGTCAGATACAGCTCGCGTCGTTTATCGTCGTCGCGGGTGTTCACCGAGACACGCACCCGATGGCCGGGGGCCAGTCCGGCGGCAAGGTCAGTGACCACTTCCTTGGCCTGGGTTCGATGGGCGATGTAGGTGTCCAGGTCGGGGGTGTGAGCGGCGATCTGCGGAACGCACGCGGTCAGATGTAACCGCGCCCCGGTTCGTACGATCATGAGCTTGACGTCGGTCCCGAACCACGGGTGCGTCGAGGTGAACTCTGGCGAGGTCAGGCTGGACTCGATCTCCAGCGCGAGCCGTTCGGCCACGCCGAACGGGGCATACCCGACGCCGGCGGAGGTGTCGTTGGCGAACATCCGCGCCAGTTCGGGCAGATCATCCAGGCTGCGCGGGGCGAACCAGAACCGGCGGCCCGCCCGCTGATCGGCAGTCGGTCCGGCGACGGCCCCGGGGCTGGACGCCTGAGACATGCGCGAGCGGATGACCAGATCGGTGTCTGCGTTCAACATGGGCAAGGCGCCGGTGAGAAAGTCCGTCGTGGCGGTGGCGATGATCTGCTCCACCGGGATGGCATGGGTGCCGAGGGCAGGTGTGAGCCGTCCGTTGACCAGGGCGACGATCGGGTCGGTCAGATGGCCGTGTCCGAAGGTCACCTCGGCCGCGCCGCCGAGCAGCGCGGTCTTGTCGGTGTTGTGGTGCAGGATCGCGCCGAAGTGCTGCAGGCAGTAGGCACTGTAGGCGCGGGAGATCGCCTCGGCGACGCCGTCGGCGAGCGTGTCGGGATGCCCGGCCCCCTTGCGTTCGACGAGTTCCATATCGAGCTGGTCGGCGGCGATCAAGCCGGTCGCGGTGATGAGGTTCATGGCTCAGCACTCCTTACGAGGGAACAGGGGAGGTAGGCAGAAAGCCGCCCATCGGTGCGGACGACGTCTGAGAAGGCGGGTGCGTTCGGCGTGGTAGGCCGCGATGCGGGCCAGATCTCGCACGCCGCGAACCGCGGCGCCCCGGTCGAGGAAGCCCCACCCCATGACCAGGGATTCGAGCGCGAGCGCCACGGCTTCCCGGTCGGCGCGAATCGACGCAGGATGCACCCGCACGCTGGAATGCATCCGCGCGACGCAGATGCCATGGCAGATGCCTTGGGCGAGGAACCAGCGCGTGGTGGTCTCGTCACGGCCGACCGGATGGGTGACGACGGCGGCCGGTTCGATCACCGTCGTCAATCCTCGCTGAACCGCGCGGTCGACCCACTCCAGATCCTCACAGTCCAGCAGCAGTCGGCCCCGTCGTCCCAGATCGGTCCGGAACGGCCCCACCTGCAGGGCGGCCGCGCGGTCGATCAGCATGTTGGCCGTAGTGATCCAGTACGGCCAGTCGTAGCCGGTGCGCTGTTCCGGCCACTCCGGCGGGCCATGGCATTCACGGAGCGGCCGGGCGGATGAGTCCTGCAGCGGGACGACGGTTCCGTCCGGGTAGAGGCTGTCGGTACGGCCTCCTACGACCGCGGCCCTTTCCTGCTCGGCTGCGTCGACCAGGGCGGCGAGCCAGCCGGGTGCCGGGGTGATGTCGGGGTCGGTGAGAGCGACGAAGCGTCCCCGGGCCGCAAGGATTCCCCGGTTACGGCCCCGGCTGGCTCCGGCACGGGGTTCCCGCAACACCTGGACCGAGAACGGCCACGCGCCGCGGGCGGCGGTCGCCACCGCGCCGTGCCGCCCGAGCGGGTCGTTGTCCACGAGCAGGATCTCCAGCTGCTCAGGCGGGAAGCTCTGCTCGGTGAGCGAGGTCAGGAGGTTCCGCAGCCGGCCCCCGTTTCCGCGAGCCGAGGTCACCAGCGACACCAGGAGTTGCCGCTCACTCATCGTCGTCCGCCCTTCGCTGTGCGTCTGGATCCGGTGAACGCATGACAGCAACCCCGCACGGCACGTGGCTACGGATGCGGTGTTGCCGGGATGTTGCCGACCTCCCCAGGGCAGCCCGCCTGACCGGTACGGTGAACGGGCAGGACCGGTCGTGGTGAGGAGCCGCGCGATGGGAAACGAGTCCTACCGGCACCCGCTGGCCGCGTTGCGCGCCCAGTTGGGCCTGTCCGCCAGTGACTACCTGGCTCTGCTGGACCGCCGGCATCGCGAGCTCGGTCACGGGGCCATGGCCACCCGCCGGGAGAAAGTGGCTCGCTGGGAATCGGGCCTGTGCGCACCCGAACTGACCGCGCAACTGGCCATCGCCAGCCTGCATGGCATCACTGAGCAGGCCGTACACGAACTCGGCTGGCCGGACTGGCTGTTGCTCACCTTCCCCGACGACCAAACTGCCCTTGGCGCCGCCTGGACCCTGGAAGGTACCGTGGCCTCAATGGTCGCTTCCAGGCGGGGAGGATCCATGGACCGTCGAGGATTCCTGATAGCCACCGGGGCGACGCTGGGCGGCATCGCCACGCAGTGGAGCGAGGCGTTCGAACAGTTACCCATGACTTCGGCGGGCCGCCGGACACTCACCGTGGGCATGGTCTCTCACCTTGAGCAGCGTCTGGACGACCTGCGTCATCTGGATGACGTTCTGGGCGGCGGAGAGCTCCGGCAGATCGCCATCGCTGAATTCCAGCTGATCAGCTCACTTGCCGACAAGGCGTCTTACAACTCCGAAGCCGGACGGCGCCTGTTCACAACCGTCTGTGAAGCCGCCCGCATCTGCGGCTGGCAGCACTTCGACGCGGGCCAGCAGGCCGCCGCGCAGAAGTACTTCATCACCGCTCTGCGAGCCTCGGCCACCGCAGGCGATCCGGAAGCCGGCGCGAACGTCCTGGCCTTCATGGCCATCCAGACCTACTCCGTCGGTAGCCCCCAGGACGCCGTCAACCTTGTCCAGACCGCCCAGAGCCAGACCAGGCAGCGCACGACCCCACGTGTGCGGTCAATGCTCCACGCTCGCGCGGCTCGCGCCCTGTCCAAGACATCCCACAGTCTGTATGCCTGCACCCGTGAGCTTTCCAACGCCCGCGAAGCCCTCGCGCAGGGACCTCACGATGACGACCCGCCCTGGGTCTACTGGATGACCGAGGGCGAGATCGAGATGCTCGCCGGGTCATGTGCACTCGACTTGGGCCACCCCAGGCAGGCGCTCCGTTTCTTCGACGCCGCCCGCGCCGCGGAGTACTCCGCCGACGGCTACGTCCGCGACAACGCCCTCTACCTCACCCGGGCGGCCGAAGCGCACCTCGCGCTGGGCGAGATCGATGAAGCCTGCGCGGCTGCGCGGCAGGCATTCGAGCAGAGCGGTGGTGTGAACTCCACCCGCCCATCCGGAGCAATCGCCGGCCTCCGCAAGCGACTACGGCCGCACCGCCATACCCCGATCGTCCAGGATTTTCTCGAACTAAGCGCCTGACGGCACTGCGAGGTGACTGCTCCGAAAAACCCTGCGGCATTCCGATTTTGTCTGTCTGGTTGATGACGGAGGCTTATTCAAGGTCCGGGCTGGACTCAGTACCACCTGGTGATAGACCGCCTGCACGAGTCGATGCGAACGGGTGAGTAGATATGGACACCCTCGTGTTGTTTCCACATCGGCCTGGCCGCCGCGCGCCGCGCGGTCAGCCTCACCGGTTCGGCGGCCCCGCTGGTCGACCCGCTGGTGGTCGAGGTGGACACCCCGCCGACCATCGCGGTCGGCGACGTGCCGTGGGGCTTCTCCCCCCTGCTGCCGCAGGCG
>NZ_FOQY01000074.1 GCF_900113865.1 Streptosporangium canum
GCCGGCCCGACGGCCGACCTGGTGACCGCGTTCGCCAAGCCCATCCCCTCCATCGTCATCTGCGAGCTGCTGGGCGTGCCGTACGAGGACCGCGACTCCTTCCAGGAGCACATCGACACCTTCCTCGGCGGGGAGGCCGGCGACGAGGAACTGTTCGCCGCCTACACCGCGACCCAGGACTACCTCGCGGAGCTGGTGGCCGCCAAGCGCGCCAACCCCACCGACGACCTGCTCAGCGACCTGCTCGACAGCGACCTGACCGACGAGGAACTCAAGGGCATGGCCCTGATCCTGCTGTCGGCCGGGTTCGACACCACCGCCAACATGCTGGCCCTGGGCACCTTCGCCCTGCTGCACAACCCGGCGCAGCTGGCCGCGCTGCGCGCCGACCCCGCGCTCACCGACCGGGCGGTGGAGGAGCTGCTGCGGTATCTGAGCGTCGCCAAGCAGTTCATGAGGGTCGCGCTGGAGGACGTCGAGCTGGACGGCCACACCATCGAGGCCGGCACGACGGTCATCCTGTCCTACGCCACCGCCAACCGCGACCCCGAGCGCTTCACCGACCCCCACGCGCTCGACCTGCGCCGGCAGGACGGCGGGCACCTGGCCTTCGGCCACGGCATCCACCAGTGCCTGGGCCAGCAGCTGGCCCGCGTCGAACTGCGGGTCGCGCTCCCCGCGCTGGTCAACCGCTTCCCCACACTGCGCCTGGCCGTACCGGCCGAACAGGTCGCCCTGCGCCCGGAGACCGCCGACATCTACGGGGTCAAGAGCCTCCCGGTCACCTGGGACGCGTGACCGCGAGCCGGCCGCCACCGCTGTGGCTATTCGCCTGTGTGGCGATCGCGTCTCCACTGCCCGTATTCCGGTGGCACCCGGACGAGGGCAGCTCGGTCACCGAAGCCGCAAAGCCGGACGCTTCACCGCCTGCGCATCACACCCGTGCTACTGACCAGCACCTGCCCCATCCCGCGCTCCCCCACAGGTCGGATGTCTACTGCGGATTCACCGCGGCTCACGTGAACCACGTGCCGCCCTCGAACAAGGGCGTGCTGGGCGCCGACGCACACGCCGGCCACGCCAACACCTCCATGAGCGGTGACGGTGGTGACGATGCCGAGCACGGCGTCGAACACGGCTGGGGAAAAGTCGCCGACGCGTTCCGCGAGCCTAGGCCCGTGGAAGATCACTGAAGATCACTGAAGATCTTCCACGGGCCTAGAGGGTGTCGTCGACAGGGGTGAACCGGATGTCATGGTTGTCGGCTTCCGCCGCCGCGAAGCGCAGGAGGCGGGAACCTTCCTCGATCACGGCGGCCTCGTCACCCCTGGGCAGGGGATCGAAGAGCCTGACGACCAACGTCGCCGTGCTTTTGTGCCGCTTGATGCTCCAGAGCCCGTGTACGAAGCCGTCCACGGTCATCGCCGCCTCGACGATGGTGTGCCTGCGCTGTCCGTCGGTCATCATCCGGCTCCGATCGGCGTGGCCGAGCACCACGTTGTCGAGCGCGGCCAGGAAACGGACGGGCGCCGGCACGTCCGGGTCGGGCCGTGGCGCTTCCGGGAGGTCGAACAGCTCCCCTCCGGCCTCGTTCCGGAAGACACGCAGCTGCGGCCGGAGCGGTTCGACCACTTCGCGCAGCCGGGTTATTCCGCTCCATGCCTGGATGTCCTTTACCGTTGCCGGACCGAAGGATGCGAGGTAGCGCAGAATCAGTCCGTGTGCTGAGGGGGCGTCGACCAGCGGCCGGCCGAGCCACCGGTCGGCGAGCGTGAAGGGAGTCGTGCCTCGCCGCCCCCAGGTGCCATCGGGCGGCGGGTGCACCACCGGCAACAGCCCCTGCGCCGACCGGGCCAGGGCGACGGGGTCGCGTCCGGGCCACCGTTCAGTCAGCGCCCTGCCGAGCTCGGGTCTGGTCAGTGTGTCCTGACCGAGGGCCGTCCGTACCGCGGCGGCCAGCTCGGTGAGGTCCAGTCCAGCGGTGAACCTGCCGAACGCCCCCTTCTGCCAGCGATCCAGCATCGGCTGCAACAGCGACCGAAGCCACAGGTAGTCCTCAGCGGTGACCAGGTGCTGGGTTCCCCGGAACAGCGTCGCGCGCACCACTTTCCGTTGGTACAGCAGCCGGGTCAGATCATCGAGGCGGAAGGCCTCGATCCGGGTCCACAGCCCGATGTACGGCGGGTCGGGGTCCTGTGCCTGCAGGCCGACGAGGCGCTCGATCACGTTGAGCGCGGGCATGTCCGCCCGGCGCAGGAGCAATTGCCGTTCCAACGTCGCCCGGTTGAGGCTTCGGCGGGTAAGGATTGTCATAACGTCCCCATGAGAGTCGGTGGGTCGCCATCCGGCCAGACCTGGGAGAGCAGGCAGCGGCAGGCGAGCGCTCTGGTGTCTTCCAGGCGCTTTCGACGGTGTCACGGCACCCGTGGCGCATGGTAGGGATGCCGTCCGTCGAACGACCCTGGCACCGATCGCGGACAGATGCTGACCGCGAACACTCCTGGCGTCGGCTGTCATGACGCAAGAAGATTCCATGACCGTCCCGGCGACCGGCGACGCGGACCACTTCTTTGCTGAACTCGTCGTCGAGCACGACCCGGATGTCACGGCACGCACGTTGCTCCGGGAATCACCCAAGGCGCCATCACGGTCAACGAGGAGCACAACCATGTGATCGTGCCGGTGGATGATGGACCCGCTGGTCGCCGGTATTCGGTGGTCGAGGCGTGCCGGCGGCTGGTCGGCGACATCCCCCGGGCCGTACCGGAGGTGTGGCCGTTACGGTATCCGAACCGATCGTCGTTCCTGTGGGTGACGCTGATTCTCGTGATCTTCGTCCCGCTTGCGATCCGCCGATACCGGAAGGCGATGAGTCAGTAGCCCGTCAACCGCCGATCCCGGTCGACAGCCGTCCGGCCGGTGCGGATCTCACGATCAGGCTGGGAACCCGCCTACGGCCACGCGGCCCGCTGGAGGCGGGCGGTCAGCGTCCGGAGGTGCTCCACCAACTCGGATGGCTCGTGGACGTCGAACTCGAAGCCGAATGCGGCCACCCATACCGCGAGATGGTCGAGGCTGTCCGAGCCGATGCGCAGGATGCAGGTGTTCTCGTCAAGGGGTTCCACCGTACCGAGGGTGGTCGGAACCTCGTCGGCCACCGCCCCGGCCGAGCCGTGCATGGTGAGCACGGCCTGGTAGCGGTGGCGGTCCGTGGTCATGTCCATGGCGAGGTAGCCGGCCAGGTCCTCGCTGGGGAGCGGCCTCGGGGTGAACCGGGGCCCGAGGGGGCTGCGGATGGACAGTCTGTCGACTCGGAACGTCCGCCAGTCCGACCTCACGGTGTCCCAGCCGAAGAGGTACCACCGCCGTCCGCTGGTGACCAGCCGGTAGGGCTCCACGTCCCGCACGGTCTCCGAGCCGTTGCTCGAGACATAGTCGAATCGCAGCCGTCCGTGGTCACGCACCGCCGAGGCGATCGCGGTCAGCTTCGACGGGTCGACCGTGGGGCCAGGCATCGGCATGGTCACCAGTGCCGAGCTGAGCGTGTTCACCTGGTAGCGCAGCCGCGAGGGCAGGACCTGGTCCAGCTTGGCCAATGCCCGTACGGAGGTCTCGGCGATGCCCGTGACCGCACCGCCGGCCGCCGTTCGCAGCCCGACCGCCACCGCGACCGCCTCTTCGTTGTCGAGCAGCAGCGGGGGCATCGAGCCGCCGGGGCCCAGTTGGTAGCCGCCGCCGACGCCGCTGATCGCATCGATCGGATAACCCAGGAGCCGCAGCTTGCCGACATCGCGACGTACGGTCCGTGGGCTCACCCCGAGACGCTCGGCCAGTGCTGTTCCCGACCAGTCCCGATGGGCCTGCAGCAATGCCAGCAGACGGAGCAGCCGAGCGGAGGTTTCCAACATACGACGATTGTCGCGTTGATCGCGGACAGGAGCTGACCGCGAGTGCTTCTAGCGTCTGTGCCACGACGAAAGGAATCTCAATGACCATCCTTGTAGCCGGTGCCACCGGCAATGTTGGCCGCCCCCTCGTTGAACAGCTGCTGGCGGCCGGGCACCGTGTCCGTGCCCTCACCCGCAACCCGGCGAAGGCTGACCTTCCCGCGGGCGCCGAGGTAGTCGCCGGCAACCTGATCGCCTCGGTCGCCGCGACCGCGCTCACCACCGACGGCCACGCCGGCCAGGAGTACTGGCTCACCGGGCCGGAGGCGCTGACCCCGCCGGAGAAGGTACGCACGATCAGCGACGTCCTCGGTCGCGATGTGCGCTACATCGAACTCACCAAGGACGAGATCGTCGTGCAGTGGCGCCAGACCGGCTACTCCGACGAGGACATCGAGTTCTTCCTGACCATGCGGACCAACCCGCCGCAGGCCGGCTACACCGTGCTGCCCACCGTGGAGAAGGTCACCGGTAGGCCGGCCCGGACCTTCGCGCAGTGGGTGCGGGAGAACGCTACGGCCTTCGGCACCTGACGTCGGATACGGCCCGGAGCTTCCGAAGCTGTCCCACAGCACTCAGGGCGGGTTGCCCGGAGGAATCGCATCCCGGGCAACCCGCCCTCAGTCGTTCGTCACGCAGAGCGGATCATCTGGCTGTTGAACCTCGGCCTCGGGCCCGGCCCGAGGCCGAGCTGTTTGCTCATGTCGAGCTCGAAGCGCCCGTACAGGTTCAGGTGGCTCCAGAAGAGGGCCGACAGACCGCGCCGGTCGGCATCGGTGAGCTTTTCCACCACATCGGCTCGGCGAGGACGATCTGGACCATCCTGGTGTTCAGGTAGACGACCGCGGCCTGGATCGCCGGTTTCCACAACACCCACCGTCGCCGCGGCAGCGCTGGCGGGTTACCACCGATCATCTACGAACAGCGGATCGCTGCCGCCCGAGCGGCACCGTGCTCGGCGAAGAACTCCAGTTATGAAGGGGGTCCAGTGGTATCGGCGAAATTTCCAACGGATACACAGGTCAGGGGCCCTTCCGAGATTCGCACCGAAAGGCCCTTCGCCGAGGCTCCGGCCAGCATTTCCGTTGCCTTTTCGGCGATTACCACCGAGCCCCCTTCCTCGGCGAGCACAGCCTCCAGGGCTCGCGTGTCGATGTACCTGGTTGCGACCGGTGTGGATTGTGGTGATCAACCCGTCTGCCGGGGCGACATTGGTGCTGTCTGCGTTGCTCGTGCTCAAGCAGGCCGGTGACGCCCTGCCCGCGGCGGCGCTGGCCATCTCACCGCAAACCGATCTCACCCTGTCCAGCCCGTCGATTGACGCCAACGACGGCCAGGACGTCGTCAACCGGGCCGTGCTCGACCACGTCCGAACCCAGTACCTGGCCGGTGCCCAGCCGGATGCGGCACCCCAATCGCCCCTCCACGGCGACCTCCGTGGACGGCGACACCCTTTGGGATCAGGTGTCGCGACCACCTTCCGCACCCAAGCCGTCGGCGACCGCCGCACGGCCCCGACCGGGATTCGGTCGGGCCCGTGCGGCGTACAGCTCAACTTCTCCGTCCATGGCAGGTCGTCCTCGCCTGTCACGCGCCGGCGCGTCCAGGCAAGGCATGGCGCGCCGGGCCGCACATGATGGCAAGAGCACAGCCTTTCGCTCGAGAGCACGGCGGCGGTCTCCGCCTGGCCGCTCCGCGGTTCCCTCTGCCCGGTTGTCGCCGATCGCCGGCCTGCCATCGGGTGAATAAATCGGTTGCGGCTCAACAAGTGATCACATAGCTTGCGATCGGCTCGTCGAATCCGTCGTGAGGACATCCGCGTGACCCCGCCCGCTCTCTCCGCCTGACACCTTTCCACAGCGCTTCGTCACCGACTCCGTCGGTACTACCGGGCTGTCCCGTTCCTGCGTGCCGCAACTGGCGGCTCTGCCGGAACACCCCGGCTCTTCAGCGTTTCAGGCCGTGTGATCACGGCCTTTGTCAGGTCCGAGAGAGATCATGTCTTCACAACCTCATAGAGATCATTCCGTGCTGTCCTGGACCGTACGGCGGACTCGCCTGCCCCTGCTGCACTTCCACTGCCTGGAGTGCCGCTCGGCGGTGGCCACCGTCGCGGAGGGCAAGTTCCGGGTGAACGCCAACGGCAAGCTTCTCGACGTGTGGCTTCTCGTCCGCTGCGTCTCCTGCGATCAGACCTCGAAGATCACCGTACGCGAACGAGTCCCGGTCCGCTCCATCGATCCCGTCCAGCTCCACGCGTTCGAAACCAACGATCCGGCGCTCGTCACCCAGACGCTCCTGGACCCGTTGATCGCCCGGCGCAACCGGTTCAGCCTCGACTGGAAGGACGCATGGCGGCTGCATACGTCACCACCGCATCCGCAGGCGGACCCGAGCTGGCCGATCCGGGTGGAGGTCGAGTTCCTTGACCTCGTGCCCATCCGCCCGGAGCGGCTGATCGCCCACGGCCTCGGCATCAGCCGGAGCGAAACCGAACGCCGGGTCAAGTCCGATGTCCGCCTCAACCGCACCACGACCACGAACTTCACTTTTGTCGTCCTTCCCGCCGCTCAGGGCGGGAGCAGGACGGTGTAGCCGCCCGGATCTCACGCTGAATCCCTGACCGCCGGTCGTGGCCGGCCCGCGATCTGTTTCCCGCACGTCGGCGAAGCAGATCGCGGGCCGGCGGCGCGCTTACGGCCTTGTACCGACCCGAAACTCGTACATGCTGAGGCGGTCCCGCAGGGCGTCGTACACGTCCATCGGGAGCGGGCCCTTCTGGGCGGCTGCGACGTTGGCCCGCACGTGCGCTACTTGGGCCGAGCCGACGATCAGCGAGTGCAGATCTTGGTGAGTGAGGATGAAGCGGAGCAGGAGTTCCATCGTCGAGGCGCCGTCTGCCAGATCGTCCAGGTTGGCGGCGGCCAGTCGCGCGTGGCGGTCGGCGAGCGGCCGGCGCGCCGGCTCCGGCATGGCCTCGGGCGGAGCCATGAGCGGGCGGGCGATCGAGCCGTGCGCGATCGTCCCCGCGCCGGCTGCCGCGGCGGCGCTGATGAGTTCCTCGTGGGAGCGGTCGAGCGCCGAGTAGGGCAGGAGGAAAACGTCGAACGCCCCGATCGCGATGTGCTCCGGAAGGTGGGGCAGATTCCCCGACATGCCGGTGAAGCGGATCGCGCCTTCGTCCTGAAGGGCCAGCATCTCGGCGATGGTGTCCTCGGCCTGCATCACGGCGACGCTCGGGCTCATGTGCACCATCAGGATGTCAAGGTGGTCGGTGCGCATCCGGCGCAGGCTCTGCTCGGCGCACGCGCGGACGTTCGCCCTCGTGTAGACGTGCGGCGGAACCGTCCGCGGGTCACCGTCCGCGGCGAGTGGGCAGCCACACTTGCCGGCGAGGAGAAACTCGTCGCGCCGGTGGGAGATCCAGCGGCCGATGTGCTCCTCGGCGTCGCCGTAGTCCGGCGAGGTGTCGATGAGGTTCACTCCCAAGTCGAGGACCGTGTTCAACACCGTGCGGGCCTCATCGTCGCCTATCGGTCTGCCCCACGCCTGTGGCCCGCGCATCTCCATCGCCCCGTAGCCGAGGCGGCTCGCCTGCAGTCCGGTCCTTCCTAGCTTCGCGGTTGGCAGCGCCACGTCATCGTCCTCTTCTCGGTCTCGGCCGTCCTGGCGCGTCCGTATTCGGCCAGGGCGTGGAAGGCGGCTTTGGGTTCCCACGGCAGCCCCGGGTAGGTCGTCCCTGTGCGGCCGTGCTCCAGGATCTTGACGATGCCGAAGCCGGCGGTGTCGAAGTCCCGTCCGGGATCGGAGGCCGTCGGCAGGTCGCGGCGGGCGAACGTGTTGACGAACGCCGTGTCCGTGCCCTCCTCGTCGTAGATGTCGAGGAGCTCGCGCACGTATTCGGCCTGTTCCTCTTCGTCCCGCATGACGATTGTGGTCAGGCGGGGGCGGGCGCGTTCGTCCCATTCGATGATGGAGTCGCCGCGTGCGCCCAGTTCGGCGGCTCCACGGTGGGTGGTGCAGCCGAACTCGGTGACGGCGAACGGCTTGCTCTGCGCGACCTGCGCGCGCAGACTCTCGCGGAAACCGTGCGCGGTGGTCGCGTCGCGATATCCGGCGTCGGTGGCGATCATGTCGAACGGGGCCCAGTCCACACCTTCGAAGGGCAGGGAGGCGTAGCTGATCGGACCGCCGAAGCGTTCACGCACCGCCGCGGCGGCTCGGGTGAGGAAGGCATTGACGCGGGCGGGCACTTCGGGGAGTACGGCGCGCAGCCGTGCGGGCTCGGCCATCACCCCAAGCCGCTCCTTCAGGCTGTCACCGGGCAGAAATCCACTGGTGAACAGGCTGATCTCGGAGCCGGTGAGGAATACGACGGGAGTCCCTTCCTGGCGTAGGCGTTCGGCCCGTTCGGCACTGTCGACGATGAACGTCATCAGCTCGTCTTGGGTGAGGCCGTTGGTGAACGGCGAATACCAGACCTCCAGGCCCGCCCGGGCGGCGTGGTGTGCGGCGGTCTCAAGACGGTCCGGGTCTCCTCCGGTGATACGGACCGCGTCGCAGTGCAGCTCATCTCGGATGATCTGCATTTCGCGGCGCACCGCGTCCGGGTCGAAGGGCTCGTGGGTGGTGGTTCCGGCAGACAGGAAGCCGGTGTCGTAAGTGACACCGTAGGCACGCATCAGGGGCCTCCGGGTGTGTGCGTGCGGGTGGGACATGCGAGAAAGAATGGGCTAGAAGTCCAGGTCCCCGCCGGGCATGCCGGCGGGAGCGGCTCCGGCCTTCTCGGGCTTCTCGGCGATGACGGCCTCGGTGGTGAGGAACAGCGCCGCGATGGACGCCGCGTTCTGCAGAGCCGAACGCGTCACCTTGGCCGGGTCGATGATGCCCGACTCGAACATGTTGACGTACTCGCCGGTGGCGGCGTTCAGGCCCTCACCCGGGGTGAGGTTGCGCACCTTCTCCACCACGACGCCGCCCTCAAGGCCGGCGTTGACGGCGATCTGCTTCAGCGGCTCCTCAAGAGCCTTGCGCACGATCGCGGCACCGGTGGCCTCGTCGCTGGACAGCTCCAGCTTGTCGAACGCCTTGGCGCCGGCCTGCAGCAGGGCCACGCCACCGCCGGGGACGATGCCCTCCTCGACGGCCGCCTTCGCGTTGCGAACGGCGTCCTCGATGCGGTGCTTGCGCTCCTTGAGCTCGACCTCGGTCGCCGCGCCGGCCTTGATGACGGCCACGCCGCCAGCCAGCTTGGCGAGACGCTCCTGGAGCTTCTCGCGGTCGTAGTCGGAGTCGGTGTTGTCGATCTCGGCGCGGATCTGGTTGACCCGGCCGGCGATCTGCTCGGCGTCGCCGCCACCGTCGACGATGGTGGTCTCGTCCTTGGTGACGATGACCTGGCGGGCGCGGCCGAGCTGGTCCAGCGTGGTGGACTCCAGCTTGAGGCCGAGGTCCTCGCTGATGACCTGGGCGCCGGTCAGGATGCCGATGTCGCCCAGCATGGCCTTGCGGC
>NZ_FOQY01000071.1 GCF_900113865.1 Streptosporangium canum
GCCGGCCCGACGGCCGACCTGGTGACCGCGTTCGCCAAGCCCATCCCCTCCATCGTCATCTGCGAGCTGCTGGGCGTGCCGTACGAGGACCGCGACTCCTTCCAGGAGCACATCGACACCTTCCTCGGCGGGGAGGCCGGCGACGAGGAACTGTTCGCCGCCTACACCGCGACCCAGGACTACCTCGCGGAGCTGGTGGCCGCCAAGCGCGCCAACCCCACCGACGACCTGCTCAGCGACCTGCTCGACAGCGACCTGACCGACGAGGAACTCAAGGGCATGGCCCTGATCCTGCTGTCGGCCGGGTTCGACACCACCGCCAACATGCTGGCCCTGGGCACCTTCGCCCTGCTGCACAACCCGGCGCAGCTGGCCGCGCTGCGCGCCGACCCCGCGCTCACCGACCGGGCGGTGGAGGAGCTGCTGCGGTATCTGAGCGTCGCCAAGCAGTTCATGAGGGTCGCGCTGGAGGACGTCGAGCTGGACGGCCACACCATCGAGGCCGGCACGACGGTCATCCTGTCCTACGCCACCGCCAACCGCGACCCCGAGCGCTTCACCGACCCCCACGCGCTCGACCTGCGCCGGCAGGACGGCGGGCACCTGGCCTTCGGCCACGGCATCCACCAGTGCCTGGGCCAGCAGCTGGCCCGCGTCGAGCTGCGGGTCGCGCTCCCCGCGCTGGTCAACCGCTTCCCCACGCTGCGCCTGGCCGTACCGGCCGAAGAGGTCGCCCTGCGCCCGGAGACCGCCGACATCTACGGGGTCAAGAGCCTCCCGGTCACCTGGGACGCGTGACCGGCAGCCGGCGACGGATGAGGCCGCGTACCGCCACCCGCGGCGGCCACCTCCTACAGCGGTCACTTCTCGTACCAGCCGTGGCATCCGCCGAAAATCCGATGCATCCGCCCGACCTGCGATGATGACGGCCCGATGAAAGTCGACGGTGTGCGCGCAGTGGCGGTTGGCCGGTTGTCGCCACGGTTCGGCAGAATCACTGATGTGAGAGTCGAATTGCTCGGTCCGTTCGAGGTCCGGAACCGCGACGGGGCCGTGGTGGAGGTTCCCGGGATTCGGCTGCGCGCGCTGCTGGCCGCACTCGCCCTCGAACCTGGCCGGATCGTCACGCGTGCGAGGCTGGTGGACTGGATCTGGGGGCAACGGCCACCCGCGGACGAGGTGAATGCCCTGCAGGCGTTGGTGTCCAGGCTGCGCAGGGTGTTGCCGGACGGTGTGATCGAGGCGGAGTCCGGCGGATACCGGCTGGCCGTGGCTCCTGATGCCGTGGACGTGTGCCGGTTCGAGCACCTGGTCGGTCAGGCCCGTGCCGCCGAGCCCGCGGCGCGGGCGGATCTGCTGCGCTCGGCCCTGGCATTGTGGCGCGGTACGGCCATGGCGGACATCGCACTGCGAGACAGCGATGCGTTCGACGCCGCGGTCACGCGTCTGGACGAGCTCTACGTCGCCGCGCTCGGGGATCGGGTGGACGCGGATATTCGCCTCGGCCGTGGCTCGGAGTTGGTCTCCGAGCTGACCGAGCTGGTTGCCACGTATCCGCTGCGGGAGGGGTTCGTGGCGGCCTTGATGCGAGCACTCGCCGAGGAGGGGCGTGGGGCTGAGGCGTTGACCGCGTACCAGCGGACGCGCGAGCGGCTCGCTGAGGAGTTGGGCACCGATCCATCGGCCGAGCTCTCCGCGCTGCACACAGCGTTGCTCCGTGGCGAGCTGGGCGAGCGGGCGGCGAACCGCAGGACGAACCTGCGTGCCGAGCTGACGAGTTTCGTCGGCAAGGACGACGACATCTCCGCGGTCGCCGATCTGGCCATCAAGCACCGACTGGTCACCTTGACGGGGGCGGGCGGCTCCGGCAAGACAAGGCTGGCCACGGAGACCGCGCGGACGATGCTCGCCGAGCTGCCGGACGGGGCCTGGCTGGTCGAGCTGGCCTCGGTGCGGGCAGACGGTGAGCCGGCGCAGGCCGTCCTCACCGCGATCGGCCTGCGCGACCAGGCACTGCTCGGTGGTGCGCGGGGTGGGGAACCGATGGACCTGCTCATCGCCGCGGTCCGCGAGCGCTCGATCCTGCTGATCCTGGACAACTGCGAGCACATGATCGAGGCGGCCGCGGCTTTCGCGGATCGGCTTCTGGGAGAGTGCCGGAGGCTGCGGATTCTGGCCACGAGCAGGGAACCGCTCGGTATCACCGGGGAGGTGCTGTGGCAGGTCGAGCCACTCGCGCTGCCCGCGCAAGGAGCGGACCCCTCCGAGGTCGGCTCCTCGCCCGCGGTCCGGCTGCTGCGGGACCGCGCGGATCTGGTGCGCAAGGACGTCGGCTCCGACGCGCACACCTTGTCGGCCATGGCGCGGATCTGCCGAGCGCTCGACGGGATGCCGCTGGCGATCGAACTGGCCGCGGCGCGGCTGCGCACCATGTCCATCGATCAGCTGGCCCGTCGGCTCGATGACCGATTCCGTCTGTTGACCGGCGGCAGCCGTACGGCGCTTCCCCGGCACAAGACGCTGCGCGCGGTCGTGGACTGGAGCTGGGATCTGTTGACCGAGGCCGAACGTGGCGTGCTGCGGCGGCTCTCGGTGTTCTCCGGCGGGGCGAGCCTGGAAGCGGCCGAACGGGTGTGCGGGGACGAGACGTTCGCCGGGGAGCAGGTGCTCGACCTGCTGACCGCGTTGATCGAGAAGTCGCTGCTGCGCGCCGACGGCGAGGGCACGCCGCGCTACCGGATGCTCAACACCATCAGGGAGTACGCGGGGCACCGGCTCGCCGAAGCCGGGGAGACCGAGTCGGCGCGCCGGGCGCACCTCGCCTACTTCACCGAGCTGGCCGAGACGGCCGAGCCGCACCTGCGTGCAGCCGAGCAGCTGGAATGGCTGGCCACGCTCGACGCCGAGCACGACAACCTCAACGCGGCTCTACGCGGGGCGATCGCCGAAGGATGGGCCCAGGAGGCGATGCGGCTGGTCGGGGCCGTGGGCTGGTACTACTTCCTCAGTGGGCGCAGGACCGAGGGCACCGAGTTGAGCGTCGCGGCGGCCTCGCTGCACGGTGAGGTGTCCGATGAGGTGCGGGCGATGGCGTACACCATCGTGTCGGTGTTCCTGACCTCCTGGCCCGGCCGCGATCAGTATCAGGCGCAGGAGTGGATCCACGAGGCGCACCGGCTCACCCCACGCAGCGGGTATCGCAACCCGCTGCTCGGGTTCGTCGCGCCGCTGGAGCGGATGCTGCGAGAGCCGACGGGGTTCCTGCCCGCGTTCGAGCCGCTCATCGCCGACGACGATCCGTGGGTGCGCGCGCAGGCCAGGCTCACCCGTGGCCGGCTGCGGCTCACGCTCGGCGGCGACGAGACCGACGTGGACACCGACATCGAGATCGCCCTCACCGGGTTCCGCACGCTGGGTGACCGGTGGGGGATCTCGTTGGCGCTGACCTTCCTGGCCGATCGGCTCGTCATGCGCGGCGAGCTCGCACGCGCGTGTGAGCACTACGAAGAGGCGGTCGCAGCGCTCACCGAGGTAGGCGCATTCGAGGACGTGGTCGGCCTGCGGGCGCGGCAGGCTCAGCTGTACTGGCTGCTCGGCGATGAGCGATCCAGCACGTCCGCCATGGCTGAAGCGCAGCGGTGCGCGGACGGGATCGCCTGGCCGGACATGCTCGCCGCGCTGGTGCTTTCGAAGGCGCAGCTGGCGCGCTGGCGCGGCGAGCCGGACAAGGCACACCAGCACCTGGCCACGGTACGGGCGATGCTGGACAACCAGGAACTGGGCGACTTCCTCCGCGCCAAGGCCATGGACCTGTACGGCTACCTCACCGAGGATCTCGGTAAGGCCCGCGCTCATCGGAGCGAGGCGTTCCGTGCTGCTGTGGAGTCGATGTATCCGCCGCTGATCGCCGAGGTGCTGGTCGGGATCGCGGATCTCGCGCTGCGCCAGGGACAGTACGAGCAGGCCGTGCGATTGCTCGCGGCGAGCGACGGCGTGCGCGGTACACCGGATCGTTCGCAGCCGGACGTCTCCAGGATCGCCGGGGACACGCGCAATCGCCTCGGTGAGACCGTGTTCACCGAGGCGACCCGTGCCGGCCGGCGGCGGGATTGGCGTGAGCTGGCCGAGATCACGCTCGCTTCGTGAATGTCGCGCGCGCCCACAGGTAGCCGATCAACGTGATCCCCACACACCAGGCGATCGCCGTGATGGCCGAGCCCGCCGACGGCGCGCCGGTCAGCAGCCCGCGCAGGGTCTCGATGATCGAGGTGAACGGCTGGTACTCCGCGAATTGCCGCGCACCCGGCCCCATCTTGTCGGCCGGCACGAACGCGCTGCTCAAGAAGGGGAGGAGCATCAGCGGGACAGCGGCGAGCCCCGCGCTCTCCGCCGACTTCGCCGCGAGACCGAACGCGACGGTCAGCCAGCCGATCGCCAGCACCGTCAAGGCGACGATGCCGATCACGCCGAGCCACTCCGTGAAACTCGCCGACGGCCGGAATCCCATCAGCAGCGCCACCCCGATGAGGAGCGCGATGGCCACCAGGCTCCGCAGCATGGTCGCGATCACGTGCGCGTTCAATACCGCGGCCCGCGACACGTCCATGACGCGGAGCCGGTTGATGAATCCGGTCGTCATATCGGAACTCACCGCGATCGCGGTGGGGCCGACCCCGTAGCAGATGGCCGTCAGGATCAACCCTGGGGTCGCGTAATCGGCATAGTTGACGCCGACGCTGAACGCGTCGCCGAAGATGTAGACCATCAGGAACATCAGGAACATCGGCATGATGATGCCGTTGAACAGTGCCAGCGGATTTCGCATCGTGTGCCGGAAGTTGCGCCGCAACATGGTCGCGGAATCCGCCAGGGTGGCTGAGAAGCCGTTCATCATGCCTTGACCTCCTTGTTCGCGTGACCGGTGAGGGCGAGGAAGACGTCATCCAGGTCGGGTGTATGCACCGACAATTCCTCGACTTCCACGGAATGCGCATCGAGCCGTTCGAGCAGCGCGCGCAATGACCTCACCCCGCCGTCGCCGGGTACACGCAAGGTCAGCTCTTCGTCGTCCCTCGTGGACCCGTGCAGGACCCGTGCAGGACCCGTGCCGCGACGTCGAGTCCGTGCCGATCGGTGAACCGTAGCCGGATATGGCTGCCGGGGACCCGGCGCTTGAGCTCATCGGCGGTGCCCTCGGCGACCAGCCGGCCCTGATCGAGTACGGCGATACGGTCGGCGAGTTCGTCGGCCTCTTCCAGGTACTGGGTCGTGAGGAAGATGGTCGTACCGTCGGCGACCAGTTCCCGGATGATCTCCCACATGGTGCGGCGGCTGCGCGGATCGAGTCCCGTCGTGGGCTCGTCCAGGAAAATGATCCGCGGCCGGCCGACCAGCGTCATGGCGAGGTCCAGCTTGCGGCGCATGCCGCCGGAGTAGGACGACGCCGGTTTGCTCGCCGCTCCGACCAGATCGAACCGGTCGAGCAACCGGCCGGCGATCCGTTTGCCCTCCGCCCTGGGCAGATGCAGGAGATCGGCCATCATCAGCAGGTTCTCCTCGCCGGTGAGCAGGTCGTCCACCGAGGCGAACTGCCCGGTGACCCCGATCGCCGCGCGCACCGCCCTGGTTTCGGTGGCCACGTCGTGCCCGGCGACGACCGCCTTCCCGGCGTCGGGGGTCAGCAGCGTGGTCAGCACGTTCACCGTCGTGGTCTTCCCCGCGCCGTTGGGCCCGAGCAGGGCGAAGATCGTGCCGGTCCGGACATCCAGGTCGATGCCGTCGAGCACGATCTTGTCTTTGTATGACTTTCGCAGCCCCGAGGCCGCGATCGCTGAACCGTTCATGCATCCACCGTCGCCGACCGCTCTGATACCGGGCCGTTGCCGTACTGACGCGGCCGCTGACACGCCACCGCGTCAGACCTGATCCCCGCCGGGACCGCCGTCCACCCGGCACGCCGCCCGACGACATCGCCACCGGAACCCCCACGTACGTTGGCTGTCCGGCCAACTGGGGCGACCTGTTCCGATGGAACGACTACCCGCCCATCATCCGACTGGAAGGGTGAGCCGGTCTTCCGATCTGTGGCTGTCCGCCGCCGACACGCAGTCACCGACTTCCGGGCCGCAGTCGCGTACGGCGTCGGGTTACCCGGCTACCCAAGCAAAGACGAAAACCGGCGCGATCTCGATGGCAAGGACCTGGCCTGCTGGTGTCCGCTCCCCGCAATCACCCGGCTGTCACGCGCCAGGAGCACGGTATGCCACCTCCATCCGCGCGGCATCATCGATCTCCTCCGGCGTCAGCAGGACAGCCGTCTTCGTTCGTACCGCCCCAGACGCCGATATCGTGAGACCTACGGCGGCCGAAGCCGCATTGCTCGGCAGGTCGACGATCACATACGTGTCTGTCTCGCCGAACGCGAAATACATCTGCTCGACCCGCCCGCCGACGCTTTCCGCCATGCGCTCCACCGCTTGCCGGCGTCCGGTGCCGCCATCTTGCAACACTCCTTTGAGGCCGTCCGCGGTATAGGTCGCCTGAATCAGGTATTTGGGCATGGTCGAGTCCCTTTTCTCGTGCCGCCACCCTGTGCTGGGACGGCCATTGCGGTCACGGGTCAAAGTTCTCGACTTAGGGTGACGGTAATCCCACCCGCTGTACTGGTTTTCCCTTGCCGCAGTCTTACGCCGCGAAGCCCGCAGCACCCTGCTCAAAGACAGCACGCTTACTACATTGACCGCACTCAACGGCAGGAGTGCTGACCGCCTGTGAGGCCGGAGCCATCGTCGTCGACCCGGACGGCAGTCCGCACACCATGAAGGCCCAAGCCACCATCGCCGCCGGCCCCAAAATCCTGGCTGATCTCGTTGAACTCATCGCCGAAGCAGGCAAGGACGCCAGACGTAGCGAGTAGCTTGCCGAATTGTTCTTATGGATATCAAGGCGGCGGCGCGGCGCGCCGCCGCACGGCCCTCCCACCGCCCGCCGTCCGGGCGTGCGGCGTGGGCGCCGGTCCCGAACGGCGGCGGGAGTCGGCCCGCCCGCCGCACCGCCCACGCGCCGCACCCAACCAACCCGCCGCACCGGGGCCGCACCGCCGCCAATAAGGTCGCTCCAGCCGCCGGCCCCAACCGCTTCGCGGCCCCTTCGGGATGCTTCGCATCGGCTCCAGCCGCTCCGCTCACCGCAAGAATCGGATCTGCCGAAGAACAGCACACTGGCTTACGGCACACTGACGCTCATGCCTGAGCCCTCGGTGAGTGAGCCCAACCCCCCAGAGCAGCGATGGATGAACCCCGGAGTCGCCGGAATCGGAAGCGCCAGCTTCCTTGCCGACGTCGGCCACGAAGTTCCCACAGCCCTCCTGCCCAGCCTCCTAGCCACCACGCTGGGAGCACCCGCCGCAGCACTGGGCCTTATCGAAGGTCTCGCCGATGCTCTGGCCGGGGTCGGCCGCCTGGCAGGTGGCGCACTCGCCGACGACCCTCAACGACGACGGACCGTAGCAGTCGGCGGATACACCGCCACCGCGGTTCTCTCCTCCCTGCTGGGCGTGGCGACCAACGTCTGGCAGGTTGGAGCCCTGCGCGCGGGGGCCTGGTTCGCCCGAGGTGTACGCGTTCCCGCCCGTAACGCGCTGTTGGCCGACCTGGTTCCAGCCAATGCCTACGGCCGGGCGTACGGGTTCGAGCGCGCGATGGACAACCTAGGAGCCATCGGCGGACCACTTCTCGCCCTGGGCCTTGTCGCCGTCTTCAGCGTCCGGACCGCCATCCTCATCTCCGTCATCCCCGGCGTCCTCGCCGCCCTGGCCATCATCTACGCCATCAGCAGAGCCGCCCAGCCAGCCGTACGCGAACGCGTCCCGATCAGGCTGCGTATCCGGCCCGTTCTGCGCGGGGACCTGGGCCGTCTCCTCGGAGCGATCACCGCTTTCGAGGTGGGCAACGTCGCCGCCACCCTGCTCATCCTGCGAGCCACAGAGCTTCTCACCCCCGCCCACGGCATCGAAGCAGCAACCAGCATCGCCCTGGGCCTGTACGTCGCCTACAACATCGCCGCGACCCTGGCATCCATACCCGCCGGACACACCTCCGACCGACTCGGCAAGCGCGGCCCCATCCTCGTCATGACCGCAGGAATCACCCTGTTCGGCATCGCCTACGCCGCTTTGGCCTTCGACACCGTCAGCTACCTCCTGCTCGCCCTGCCCTTCATCGCCGCCGGTCTGGCCATCGGATGCGTGGAGACCGCCGAACACGCAGCCGTCGCAGCCCTGGCCCCTACCGACCTACGTGGATCAGCCTTCGGCCTGCTGGCCACTGTCCAATCTCTGGGCAATTTCGCCGCCAGCGCCATTGCCGGACTGCTGTGGACCTTGGTCTCACCGAACGCCGCATGGGCCTACCTCGCCGCATGGATGGGTATTGCCCTCATCGGGATGCTGTTCACCCGTACCGGACGAGCTGCTGAGGTCTGATCAGCCGGATGCCATCTATGCCTCCGTTCGAGGTGCCATGGCTTCGCTCAGCTCTGACTATCAACGCGGGGCGTACATGATGACGGCGACGCCGATCAGGCACACCACGGCGCCGATGACGTCCCATCGATCAGGGTGGAACCCGTCGATGAGCATGCCCCAGGCCAGGGATCCGGCTACGAAGATGTGCCCTTAGGCGGCCAGGATGCGGCCGAAGTTGGCATCCGGTTGCAAGGTGGCCACGAAGCCGTACAGGCCCAGGGCGATGATTCCAGCCCCGACCCACAACAACCCGCGTTGTTCTCTCACTCCCTGCCAGACCAACCAGGCACCGCCGATCTCGGCGAGCGCGGCCACCACGAACAGCAGGAGGGAGCGAGCGACAGTCACAGCTGCGACTGTAGGGGATCGCTTTCAGTGGGCCGATGAGCCCCCGTACTCTGGCAGCCGCAGCCAGTTCCACCCGCGCATCCAGTGGCTTGCTTCCGGCTCCGCAGGAACCACACCAGCCCCCAAGCCAGCACGGCCACGCCCCCCAGGACCAGCGCCACTGTCGGCATAACGCCCGTAAGCGCAATGGCTCCGGTGCCCCCGATCACCCCGGCAGCCAGCAGCACAGGAAGCGCACAGCACGCGGCACAGGCCAACGCAGCCAAGCCCGTCAGACCAGCTGGGACCAGGCGCTTACGCCGGTCAGGATCAGTTGAGGTCGACATGCTGGCCCCCGTCCGCCAGGCCGGAGAACGGCAACGGGCAGCACGAACTCACCGCACACGCCACTAGGTCATCACACCCGGCGTCCACCGCTTGAACCAACGTGTCACGGATCGTCTGAAGGTCGGCGATCTTCTGTTCCACCTCGACGAGCTTCGCTGTTGCCCGTGCCTGCAAACCGCTGTCCGACTTGCCGTGACGATGCGAAGCCGCCTCAACCAGGTCGACCACCTCCTCCAGCGTGAAGCCCAGCCGTTGCGCCACCTTGATCACACGCAGGACGGTCACGGTCTCCGGCGGATACAGCCGATGCCCCCCGTTACTACGCTGCGGCTCTTGCAACAGGCCCCGCCGGTGGTAGTAGCGCAACGTCTGGGCATTGACCCCCGCCGCTTCGGCGACCTCTCCGGTACGCAGCCATTTCTCGCTCATGACGCGATCCGAGGAGCCGCCTCGATCGCCCGGACCGCCAGACCGTCGAGCACCTTCACGTGAACCGCGGGCACCTCGATGTCCAGGGCCAGGCCCTCACCACCGGGCGCGAAGGTGAAGCTGAAGAACGAGCAGCAACCCGTCTCCCTCGCGGCCAGGTCCCGCGCGGTCTGCTCTGCCTGTTCTCCACCCTCCAGCATGAGCCGCAGGTGAGTTGGTCCCACCCGCTCCAGCCCGCGCAGCGCGGAGGCGAACAGCTCGTCGAACTCCGCCGTCCGCAACGGCCTCTCTTCGGTCGGAAGCGTGCATTCAGCCGGCGCCCACTCCATGAGCCCTCCCCAATGCCAAGGCCGCCCGTCTCTCCTGCGAGCGACCCCTACACCCCGACGGTAAGCCTGTACCGGGGTACAGGATGCAACCCCAAACCCATGCCTCCGGCGGGGGTACTCGGCTCCGGGATGATCGCCCTTGAAGGCCTTGGACCGTAGGTGGCTGAGGTGGGGCCTGATCTTCCCGTCTGCCACGTCCCAGGCAAGCCCAACATCCCGACTCCTCCGGTTCAAGGCCGTCTGTGACCGTTGGCATCCCATGACCGAGGAACGTCTACCGGCTGACGTACACGCGAAGACGGCCTTGACCCTCCGTCCCCGGGCTGTTGCCCCTCCGGGGTGGGACGAGGCAGACGGGAAGATCAGGCGGGGCAGGCGTGCGCGTTCGCGCATGATCCGAGGGTTGATCACGTGCCACAGGCGTGCCAGATCTCCCGGGAAACAACGGGGAATCACGGGGACTCACGGATCAAGAACGAAGAAGGCCCCGCACCGCATCTCTGCTGGTGAGGGGCCTCTTTCTGCTGGTGTGGCAGGTGCAGGACTTGAACCTGCGTAGGCTGAGCCGACGGTTTTACAGCGGGCCGGCAATTCAAACTCCGGCACGCCGTTGAGCTGGCGATATGGTCTTGGTCGTGGCCTAGGCATGCGAGATCATCCCGCGTATATCGGCTCTTCGATGTTGGGGGGATGTTCACCCTCATGCCGCTGGGTTGATCGTTTGATGTGTGCAGGCCCACCGTACGCGGCGGCGTTGGTTGCTGAGGTTGCGGAAGCCGAACGCCACGCGGCCGGTGTCCTTGATCAGCCGGTTCGTTCCCTCGGTGCGGGCGTTGGTGATGCCCGTGGTGATGAACGCCAGCGTTTCGGGCCACCACGTGTCGATCGTCTGAGCAAGGGTGATCAGCTCGCCGATGCCGGAGTCGGCGCACCAGGAAAGGAAGCGGAACAGACGGTGAGAGATCACCGAGCGCGGTGCCCGCTCGCGGGCGCAAGCCAGCAACGACCGTAGTTCTTCCTTGGCGATCCACGCGGTCA
>NZ_FOQY01000088.1 GCF_900113865.1 Streptosporangium canum
AACTCCAGCGTGCCGTCGGGCCAGTAGCGGCCCAGATCGCCGGTCCGGTACCAGCGCCCGCCGTCACGCTCGACGAACTTGGCCGCCGTGACCTCCGGGTCACCCCGGTAGCCCAGCGCCACCCCGGCCCCGCCGATCCACAGCTCACCCGGCACCCAGTCGGGACAGTCACGCCCCCGCCCGTCCACCACGCGGAACCGCTGGTTGGTGAGTGGCCTGCCGTAGGGGACCGAGGTCCAGTGCGCCGGGACCGGCACCGGCACGTCGGTGAAGTTGGACCAGATGGCCGCCTCCGTCGCCCCGCCCAGGGCGATCAGACGGCAGCCGGCCGCCTGGTCGGCCAGGCGGCCGGGCAGGTCCAGCCCGACCCAGTCGCCCGAGACCATCGCCAGCCGCAGGCCGTCCAGCGCTCCCGGCGCGGTCTCACCGGCGACCAGCAGCATGTCCAGCAGCGCCGGGACGGTGTTCCACACCGTCACCCCGTGCGCCGCCATCAGCTCCGCCCACCGGCGCGCCTCCCGCCGGGCCTCCTCCTCCACCAGCACCAGGGCGCCGCCGGCCGACAGCAGCCCGAACACGTCCCACACCGACAGGTCGAAGTCCAGCGCCGACAGCGCCAGCACCCGGTCACCGGGCCCCACCCCGAACCGCTCGTTCACATCCACCACCGTGTTGAGCGCCGCCCGATGCGACACCTCAACCCCCTTCGGCTCCCCCGTCGACCCCGACGTGAAGATCACATACGCCGGCGCGCCCGGATCCACCCCGACCGGCCCCGCCAGGGGGACGCCGCCGGCCTCCATCACCGGCACGCGCTCCACGCCGTCCGGGAAACTGTCCGGGGAGCCGTTCGAGCCGCCGACCGGGGAACCAGCCGGGAAGCCGTTCGAGCCGCTGACCGGGGAGACGTCCGGGGAGACGCCGGGCTCGCCCGTCAGCACCAGCCGTACGCCCGCGCGCCGGTAGATCCGGTCCCGGCGGACCGGGGGCTGGTCCACCCCCACGGGGACGTAGGTCGCCCCGGCGGCCAGCACCCCCAGTACCGCCACGAGCTGGTCCGCGCCTCGCGGCACCGTCACCGCGACCGCGTCGCCCGGCTCGACGCCCCGCGACCGCAGCGCCCCCGCCACCCGCAGGGCCCGGCCGGCGAGCTCGCCGTAGGACAGCTCGACGCCGTCGCCGGCCAGCGCGACCCGGCCGGGCTCCCGCTCGGCCAGGGCGAAGAACCCCGAATGCAG
>NZ_FOQY01000069.1 GCF_900113865.1 Streptosporangium canum
CTGTAAAACCGTCGGCTCAGCCTACGCAGGTTCAAGTCCTGCACCTGCCACACCAGCAGAAAGAGGCCCCTCACCAGCGGAAACGCGGTGTGGGGCCTTCTTCGTTCTCTGCCCCTGAGTCCCCGTGATTCCCCGCCGTTCCCCGCGAGATCTGGCACGTCTGTGGCACGTGATCAAGGCGCTGGTCGCTCGCTGTCCCGCTACGGAGAGATGCCTGTCGCCTCGGTGGGCTGGGGCTGAGGCACGTAGCCCCAGACCGTCGATCGCCCCCAACCACGTCGGTGACCAACCATAACCAGGCGATCGTGAGGGCGGCACTGCCTGCGATGGTCCCGCCTCTGAGGGCAGCCTTCAATTGCCGGCAGTTTTACAGTGCGTGACCGTTCCCGCCTGCTCGTAACTCCTGACCTGCGACGTGGCCATGCCGTACGGCCCCGACCGCTAAGATCATTCCGCGTATATTCCGCAGGCTTACGGGCACTTGAGCCACGCGACCAAGGGATAAGATCCACCGCTCGGCATCTCCATCCACCGATAACCGGCCTCAACCCGGGACCACTTGTTCTCATTGCCCTTGTCCTTCTCGTCCCAAAGACACGAGGGACGACCTCCGACATGATCGCCACCGCTGCTGTCGGTCCACCACACCTCAGCCGGAAGTAAGGCCGACATTCCATCATCCGGCTGGAACGAACCCGACCCGTCAATGGTCAGCTGAGCATGCCCCTCAGCGACGATCAGCGGGACTTTGCCCAGCGGCAGGAAGCTCGCCACCACGCCACCCACAACCGCCGAGACAAGAATGATCGACGCCATGAACACCTTACTGACGGTTACATGGCCCGCCTTGGCGGTGGCCAGGCTTCTGAAGAGAGACATAGGCGAACTGTAAGCGCATTCCGCATTAGCAGCTCTGATCTTGCCCGTCCAGGACAGTCCCACCTGGACCATCAGGGGTTGGTGAACCGTCTAGAACGGCACTGCACGACGCCGGATCGCAACTAAGACTGCAACTAGACCAGGGAGCCACCAGGCCCTTCGCTCATGATCGACACTCTCGCCCTGCCAACCTTGATCCTGCGGATTAAAAGCTCGGACGAGCATAGTTCTAGGCAGTGCAATCCAGGTCAGCGGGCATACGTGACCCAGCCTGAACGGCCCTGGATCCCCTTGAACTGCAACTCAAACTGCAACCCACAACCGTATGTGGGCCTGGACTGCCTGCCTGCAAAACGCATGCCGACCTCGCCTGACGTCCACCTTCCGAGGTCGGGCGGCTGATTCCATTCTCCGTGACTCCCCGCCGTTCCCCTTGATCACGGGTCCATCGGGCACAAAAGGGGCATCCTCGGGCCTGCCGACGGCGGTATGGTCGTGCATCCGCACAGGCATTTGAGGGTTGATGTGTACAGCTTCTATGTGTTCGAGGGGTCGTTCTGGCAAGGCGGCGGTTGGGAGCATCTTGAGGTGTGCAGCAGCTTCCAGGAGCTTGACGCCTCAGTCGCCTATTACGTGCGTACGGGATCGTGGGCAGCTGGTGGGACGTTCCTGATCAGGGTTTACTGTCATGGAAAGCTGCTCGTTGAAAGGGATTTGGATCCGTTCCTGACGGTGAAGGTCCCCGGGCTTACGTCGATGCGGTCCAGCGAGGATCTGCGGGCCAGTGGTGGCCTACCAGAGCCTGGCGGGCGATACGACGGCATGGACGAAGGCACCATCTGGGATGTCCTGCCCGGAGATATGTATGAAATTGCATTGGAATCTCCTGAGGACATCCAGGTAAGTATCGACTGGGACAGCCTTGCTCTGCCGGAACTGGCCTCTCCAACGCTTCCGCCGAGGGTTGGTGTGATCCTCGACGGGCGTGAACTGGAGTACGGCCGCAACTCCACATTGGACGGATGTATCTGATCCGCTCGAAGGGCCGTTGGTCACTGTGACGGAGCGCAAAGGCCGCCAGCGTAGCAATTACTACGGTGATCAACCTCGCTGCTCGGTGAGCCAGGGTGAGGAACGAACCCTGGATCGTCGATCGCCCCCAAGCTCGTACGGTGGCCAGCCATGATCTGGCGATCGTAAGGGCTGCGTCTGAGCGGCGGCGTGGCAACCCTGGTCAGAGCGTTCGGTTGGTACGGCGGGGCAGGCGTGCGGCGACCGGCCCGGTGTCCCGCCGCCGTCCGGGACCGGCCCCCAGGCCGCATGCCCGGACGGCGGGCGGGCGGAGGGCCGGGGGTGCGGCGGCGCGCCGCGCCGCCGCCTTGATACCTACAAGAACAATTCGGCAAGCTACTCGCTACGTCCGGCGTCCTTGCCTGCTTCGGCGATGAGTTCAACGAGATCGGCCAGGATTTTGGGGCCGGCGGCGATGGTGGCTCGGGCGTTCATGGTGTGCGGGCTGCCGTCCAGGTCGACGACGATGGCTCCGGCTTCACGGGCGATCAGCACTCCTGCTGCGGTGTCCCACGGGTTGTTGCTGATCATGATGTTGGCGTCGATCTTTCCTTCGGCAACCCAGGCGAGGTCGACCGCGGCTGATCCGAACATCCGCACCCGTTGCACGCGGGCGGCGAGCTCGTGGGTGAGGGACAGGCGAAGGCGGTTTTTCGTCTCCGCTCCGCTGCCGACGGCGTAGTCACCGATGGCGACCACGGCCGACCCAAGGTCGCCGGTCTCACTCGCGTGGATCTCCCGGCCGTTGGCCCGTGCTCCATGGCCTTCCGCCGCGCTGTAGCGGGAGCCGAGGAAGGGCAGATCGATCACGCCGAGAGTCGGCATGTCCTTGTCGACCAGACCGAGGGACACTCCGCACAACGGGATGCCGTGCAGGAAGTTGGCGGTCCCGTCGACCGGGTCGAGCATCCACACCAGACCGCCCCCAGCGTCGGCCGTGGCCCCTTCCTCTTCCCCGAAGAACCCGATCTCGGGTGTTTCGCGGCTGAGGAAGTCACGGACGGCGTGCTCTACGGCGTAGTCCACTTCGGTGGCCATGTCGCGGTCGCCCTTGGCGGTGACAGTGCCGGGAAGCCGGGTCTTCACGATCTCGCCGGCGATGGTGACGGCCTGCTCGGCGATCGGCAGGAGTATGCGGGCGTCGACGGTCATACGGGGCTGCTCCGCTCCCACATCGAGGTGAACACCTGGTCGAAGACGGGGAACAACCCGTCAGCGGCGGTGTTGTCGTTGATCACGATGGTAGGCGAGTCGACTCCGCGAGCCTGGGGGAGGTACGGCTGGACCATGCATGTGGCCCCGTCCACGATGAGGATGTTGAAGCGGATCGTCTCGTCGTAGACGCGTAGTTCGAGCAGCTCCGCGGCCTCCGGGGCGAGCCTGGCCTTGAGGCGGGTCAGCATGCTGATGTTGAGCGCGGTCAGCGTGGTGAGCGTGCCGTCTTTGTAGCCTTCCTCGTCCTCGCGGGCGCGGATCGCGCTCCCCTGGGGGTCGAGGAACAGGCACCGAATCTTGGTGCCGCTTTCGAGGAGTCGCTTGAGCTGGTGATCGGGGTAGCCCTGGCAGAGCACGTTGAGCGACAACCCGGCGGCGTTGATCTCTCTGGCGGTGTCGAACAGCGCTGAAGGCGGGTAGGCCGATGCGAACGCCGACCGGCTGCTGAACACGGCCGTCACATCGGCCATCGGCGACGTGGGGCAGACCTCGGCGACATGGCCGGCGCTTTTCGGCGGCTCGACTTCGATCCTGGGTGCGGGCACCTCGCCGTTATTCAGGGAGAACAGCTCTTCGACGGACCGGCCGGGGAACATCGTCTCCAGAACTCGGCAGTGGTCGGAGTACGGCAGGCCTTTGAGCTCCCCGGAGAGCCAACGGTGAAGCTGAGCGCGGCTCGGCCATTTCCCGCGCAATGTTGAATCCACCGACTTGGCGGCTTTGTCGTACTCCTTGCAGAACGTCTTATATGTCTGCCAATGGCGTTGCTGCAAAAGCGTCTTCAACAAGATTTGCCGACCAGTCATGATCAACGCCTTGAGTAGGAGGGGCCTCGCAACGCGATGTTATCGAGGAATGCGGCGCGAGAGGAGACATAGAAGAGACAAAGCGAAACGCCATGATCACAGACGACACATGAACGCTGTCGAGACGTGACGCGGTCTCGGGAAATCCTCACACCATGGTTGAGCGGTGCATTTCATGTGGCGGACGGGGCTGGAAGTACGTCACCTTGCGTCGGGGCCTCGTGGCCTCAGGCGGCGGTGAAACCAGGGCCCCCTATCTCCGCGTGCGCGACAACTGCTCAACGTGCTGGAGAGCTTCCGTTCCGGGAACTACGCATGGGCGGTCGTCATGAACGCGGCATTCGCGGCAGGAGGTGTCCCACCCCTTGATGGGGCCGCATCACTGCGAACCGAGCTTGAGCGGGAGGGGATCTCCGCTGATGTTCACGATGGGTACGCTCTGGCGCTGGTGTCGGTCTGGGTGGGCCTGGTGGTCTGGTGCGACGGGGATTGGTTCTGGTGGCGCGCTGGATGGGATGACCGGCGCAGGCGCTCTATCTACGCCTGGCATTCGGCGATGGAGCCCGCTCGGGCCGCTCGTCGGGTCGCGTTTCGCTACAGGGATCTCCGTAATGCGCAGGCGGCGGCCTCGACCGTCCCGGAGAGTGCGGAGGTCGATCATGGGCCGCGCTGACGGGCATGTGCCAGAAGGAGCCGGGCCTGTTGAAGTGGGGACGGCAGATGATCTGCGGGCCGGCGACTATCTCGCGTTCACGTATGGGCTCGCCGATGTTCCACCTGGACACGCGATGCGACCTGTTCAGGTTGAGCATCCAGGGCGGGTCGAACCTGTCCAGGGGTATGCGTGGGGAAAGGTCGGCTGGGTCACAGAGCAGCTTTGGCGCAGCTTCCCGGTAGTGGCAGAGAAGCGGACCGTGTGGGTCTTCTGTGAGTTCGGCAACCAGTCGTCGATCATCACCATGGTTCCCCGAGAGGGCATGGTCATGATCCGGAGGTTGCCCCTTTAGACGAGTGCGGCGGTGCGGCTGACGAGGCTCTGGAGGGGTGCCTCAACGTTGGCTCGCACCGTCGCACTCTCCTGTGTCGGCTCGGTCGGCTATGCAAGCCGGACACGCCCCTCTATGCTGACGATAAGTCGAGTAGTTGGGTTGTTGTCATGTCCGTATCCGATGAAGAGTACGCCCCCCCGAAGTATGCGCAGATCGTCACGGCGATCCGGCGCAGGATCGCGGACGGCACCTATCCCGCTGGTTCGCAGTTGCCCTCGGAGACACAGCTCGTTCGCGAGTTCGCGGTCAGCCGTCCCACGGTCGTGCGGGCGCTCCAGGTGTTGCAGCTTCGCGGGATCATCGACCGTGAGCACGGCAAGGGCTCCTATGTGAAGACCCCGCCGCCCGGCTCCGAGGGCGACTCCTCTCGGCCGGGCCGTGCCGTACTCGACCGGGTGGAAGCCGCCGAGGGCGGAACGGTCATTGCGGCGGGAGCGCAGCCGGCGCCGGGAAACGTGGCGGCCATGCTGTCACTGCCTGAGGGAACGCCCATGGTGATGCGCCGTGTTCTGCTCAGCGAGGCCGACGAGCCGTGCGAGCTGGTCACCTTCTGGTGCCCGATCGAGCTGGCCGAGGGGACGGACCTCGGCCGCCAGGTGCCGCTGACGGTGAGCGTTCGCCAGCACCTGCAAGGGGTCAAGGGATTGCGGCTGGATCATGCCGTGGAGCGCTTGGCCGCCCGTCATCCGCTGCCTCATGAGATCAAGACGCTGGGATTGGGCAAGTCTGCTGCGGTTCTAGGCGTTCTGACCCGGATCTTTGATGCTTCGGGTCGCCTGGCGCTGGTCATCGACATCGTGCTTCCCGGCATGCTGCACGAGCTGGAAGAGGCCTACACGCTCTGATGTGACCTAAGTCACATCAACTCTCGGAAACTCGTATTGTCGAGTGTTCGTTTCCGAAATAGCTTGTAACTCGACAGTACGAGTTAGCGACAGTACGACAGGAGAACAGAAGTGGCCATCCAAGGCCCCATCCCCATCGGCTTCGACCAGGTCTTCCCGCACGGCTGCTACATCGTCGGCGAGGTCGAGCAGGTCAAGGACTTCGACGCCTCCTCCAAGGGACGCACCGTCTACGCCAAGGACAAGACCACCGGCGAACCCGTGTGGCAGGTCGCCGTCATGGACGCCGACCCGACCGTCAAGGCCGGACAGAAGACCGTGGCGGTCAAGATCCTGTCGACGGTCCAGCCGGTCCCCCCGGCTCCGCTGCCGGGCCTGCCGTTCGTCCCGGTCGAGTTCGACGCCATGACCGTCACACCGTACGTCGGCCAGAACACCGGCCGCCTGGCCTGGTCCATCCGGGCACGCGCGATGCGCGCTCCCCGCACTGTTGCGGCTCCCGCCAAGCAGACCGCTGCAGTCGGCAAGGAGGCGGCGGCATGAAGTACAAGCCCTACACCTACGTCACGGCGGTTCTCAGGGACGGCGTGACCCGGCTGGATGTCGCCTTCAGTACTTCCGAGGTCGGGGTGCTGGCTGCGGTGACCTCGAACCAGCGACCGTTCCTGGACCTGTCCACCCCGGAGGCCCAGATATCGGTCTCGACCACGGGGGCCGGGCCGGTCACCGAGCAGGACGTGACCCTCGCTCGGGAGATCTTCAACGCCGCCGCGCGCTATCTGGCCGACTGCGAACGCCTGCACACCGAACAGGCGGCTGCGGCACTGCCCGGCCTCGATGAGATCGCGGTCTGACACGTAAGTGGGGCCGCCAGAAGGTGCAACTTCCGGCGGCCCCTCGGCTCTCCCCGGACAACCACATCAAGGAAGAAGGCTCAAGCCTAATGTTCAAAAAACTGCCCGGCGACGAGGCGCAACACCTCGTCTCCACGACCCCTGACACGGCTGTGGTTTTCCGCTCGGCCGTCGTCCGCACCCCGGCGTTCATCACCATCGTCATCTTCACGTGGCGGCTGCTGGCCGGCCTGGTGCGGCTGGTCTGGCGGCACCCGATCGCCTCGACCGTCACCGCCGTTCCCGGCGTGATCTGGACCCTGTACGGCTGGCAGTGGAGCGCTGCCCTGGTCGCCCTGGTGCTCGTCGGCCTCACCGCCTGGGCGCTGGCCGACCGTCCCTCGTTCCTGCGGCTGGTCGGCTGGCGACTGCTGGCCTGGTGGCGGCTGGTGTGGGTCTACCGGCGGCACTGGCAACCCGTGATGATCATCTCCGGACTCGGACGGCACGTACGCGGCCGCGACTACCTGCCCCGCCTGGTCGGCGTCTCCTGCACCTCGTGGGCCGACCTGGTCACGGTGAAGATGCTCACCGGGCAGGCAGTCACCGACTGGTCCGACCGGATCGAGCACCTGGCGCACGGCTTCGGCGCGACCTCCTGCCGGGTGACCGTCGCCCGGCCGGGCCGACTGCTGCTGGCCTTCCCTCGCCGTGACCCGCTGGCCGTCCCGTTACCGGCCCTGTCCATCCCGGCGACGCCATCCGTGGGGCCGGTGGAGATCGGCAAGCGGGAGGACAGCACCCCATGGCGGCTGAAAGTCCACGGCACTCACGTCCTGGTCGCCGGGGCCACCGGGGCGGGTAAGGGGTCGATCATCTGGTCCACGATCCGCGGGCTGCTGCCTGCGGTGCGGGCGGGCCTGGTGCAGATCTGGGCGCTGGATCCGAAACTCATGGAGCTGTCCTTCGGCCGTGACCTGTTCGACCACTACGCCGCCGACCCGGCCACCTGCGCCGACCTGCTGGAAGCCGCGGTGAAGGTGATGCAGGAACGGGCGGGCCGCTTCGCCGGAGTCCAGCGCAACCACACACCCACCGCCGAGGACCCATTCGTCCTGGTCGTGGTCGACGAGGTGGCGTTCCTGACCGCCTACCAGTCCGACAAGGGCCTCAAGCTCCGCATCTCCGCAGCCCTGGCCACCCTCACCACGCAGGGCCGAGCGGTCGGGGTCGGCGTGCTAGTGCTGCGTTCCTCAAAGCAGGTAGACGAACTTGCGGCGCAGGGCTCGGGGCTGCGGGGGCGGTCGCCCCCAGATCCAGGGATGGGCGTGGGCGTTGAGCTGGGTGGTGGCGAGGGCGACCGCGTAGGCGATCTCGGTGGCGTCAGCGAAGGTCTGCCCGGCGAACGCGGCCTTGCGCAGCAGCCGCCACCAGCCCTCGGCCAGGTTCAGCCAGCAGGCCTTGATCGGGATGAACACCTGGCGGATCCGCGGATGACGCAGCAGCCATTGGCGGACCTTCCAGCTGGAATGGCTGGAGAGGTTGTCGGTGATGACCACGATCGGGCCGCGCCGGTTGGCGGTGGCGATCCGCATCAGCAGGTGGATCCAGCCGTCGCTGTTGCGCGCGGGTGCGCAGAAGGTGAGCTCGGTGCCGTCGCGGATGCGCAGGCCGCCGTACACCCAGGTCTTATCGGTGCCGCGAGAGTACGCCAACGGTGCTTTGATCCGGTGTCCGTCGACCGACCAGCCGGGCGCCGGCGGGAAGGTGCGCGGGGTCACCGGCCCCAGCTCGTCGGCGCAGATCACCGTGGTACCCGGCGGCGGGTCGGTGTAGAGGCCGACGACCTCGGCCCTTTTGGGGCGAAGTCCGGATCGGTCGAGGTGGTCCAGGAACGGGCGTGCCGCCAGCGGACCTTCTCTTTGAGTAGGATCCGGCGGACCTGGCTGCGTGAGATGACGATCCCCTGCGCGCGGGCGGCGGCGGTCAGGCTGTCCAGCGTCCACTCGGCGGGGCCGGCCTCCTCCTCTGCGACCAGGTCCCCGGCCTCGTCGCGGACCGGTCGCCCGGGCGGAGTCGAGCGCGCCAGCGCGATGATGCGTCCGCGTTCGAGCTCGGTGATGCGTGGTTTGCGGCCTGCCCCGGGCCGGTCGCCCAGTCCGGCCAGGCCCTCGGCGTTGAAGCGCTCGATCCGCTCGCGTACGGTCTGCGTGTGACAGCCCAGCTTGGCGGCGATGGCGCTGGTGCGCAGCCCTTGCCAGCTGAACGCGATGATCTGCGCTCTCATGATCCAGTCGGCCGGGGCATGACGAGCCCCGGCCAGCTTGCGGATCTGTCGTTTCTCTTCGGCGTCCATCGGTGGACGCGCATGCAGCAGTTTCGGCATGACAATCCCCCTGAGACCATCATCGCCCCAGGTCAGCAGGGATTTACACCTCTATTCAGGAACGCAGCATTAGCCTGCGGGTTCGCTGATGTTGCTCGAACCAGTGAACAAGCATTGCCACTTCCGGCCAACGCAACCAACAACCCCATCGCCGAACTTCTGGAGGTCGCCGGGGAGGGCAAAGCGTTCAAGAATTACCTGGGGCGCAGTACTGGTGGAGTCGCGTATTCAACTGTCGCGAGTGTCGTCCCCCTAGGCCCTACTGGTGACGTTCCGTGCTCCCTGGCGGCGTAGCGGTTCAGCTGTGGAACCCACGGAAGACGCCGTCCGCATCGGCGCTCTCGGCGAACTCACCGAAGTCCATGTTGCCGATGAAGAGGTTGGCGTGAATCACGCGGAGTCCTTCGGAGATTACAGATCGACAAAAGTCCGATTCTATCGAGGACTCCACGGTCACGTCAGGGGAGCGACGACACCTCCGCATCCCAGCCAATCCACGCAGGATCACCCCAGATTGCCTGCTGGGATTACCTCATTGTCTTGACAGATATGTGGAATTCCAAGTTATATATGCAGTGGATCTGATCCACCCGTCGGGGGCTGAGACCGGGACACTAGTTCCTAAGTCACCGCCACCGAGAAAAGCCACGGACGGGAGCACTGGCATGCATCACCCGCCCGTGGCACATCAATCGATGCACAAGGAGTGTACTGCACATGTCTGTCAAGCGCGCCCTTGCAACCATGGCGGTGGCTGTCGCCGCCATGGCCGCTCTCACCACCCCTGCCACGGCAACTACTAGCCCTTCTTCGAAGGCTCCGAAGGAAGTAGTCGACATCGTTAATCGCATCAACGGGAACCAGGCCAATAGAGCGGCCAAGCTTCTTTCGGACGCAGATCGCGAAACCCTTCTTAAGAAGTACCCCGAGTGGGCCGACCGGATTATGGACCCGGATCGGGCTGGCGAGGTGACTGAATCGGAGCAAAGCTCCGGCGATGGCGTGTCTACCATGGCTTACTGCCCCGGCTTCGACCGCTACATCAACTACTATGGCGTTTCCGGCGCAAAGGTCGTGGAGTGGCATCACAGCTTGACCTATTGTATCCCCGATGGGACCACGAAGGTTCAGCGGACCGGTCGCCGCACCTACCTCAATAATGCAGTCGACAATTGGGAGCGGGGCACTTACAGGACAAACGACGAGGTCGGCAACAACACTACCTGGTACAGCTCCGCATTCCAGGAGCCGATCCGCCAGTGCGTCTTTAACCTTCCGTGCGGCGTCTGGCAGTACCCTTACAGTAAGTTCGTGGTGAACGGAAGCACCAGGAACGTGGATTACTACTACAGCGTCTGATATTCCGATCATAGATTCGCCTAGGGCGGCATGATCGGAAGTATAGGAGGATCATTGCCTATCCTAGTAGGTCTTGGGGCCGCGCTTCTAGCGATAATTATCGTCGGAAGCCTTCTGGTAAGCCTGGGTAATCTAGGTCAGTTAGAAATGGCATTCATACTCCTGGTCGGCCTTGTGGTCGGTATCCTAGCTGGCGTCTGGGATGCTCGTCGCAGGAACCACAAGAACACCCAGTAGGTACTGGATGCGATAAGAATCCCCTCGCTATCAGGCGGGGGGATTCTTGGCATTGAGGTGATCCCAGCAAGATCAATAAGGGTAGTTGCGATTCGATGCCTTCAAAGCGACGTCGGCAGACATGAATCGGAATGGATCGCGATGCCCCTGAAATAGGCGTGGAGCTTTCGGTAGAAGAGGTCTCACCACAAGTCTTCTTCAGTCCAGAAAGCCCCACGTGATCACCTATCGGGCCACGCCCGACGTCCCTCGGGAGCTGGTTTGCCATCTCTCCCTGCTGCTGTCGGCCGAGCGCCGCCGACTGGGCACCCGCTCGGGTTCTCGGGCGCTGACCTGTTTTGAGCAGGTGGTGATGGGGTTGCGCTGGTTTCGCGACCGCACTGACCGGGGCGCCCTCAGCCGTGACCACGGCGTCTCCCGCGCGACCGCCTACCGCTACATCGACGAGGTCATCGACGTCCCAGCCGATCAGGCGCCCGACCTGCACCAGGCCCTGCGGCGCGCCATCGATGAGGGCCTCACCCGCCTGATCCTGGACGGCACGGTCATCGCCAACACCGCCGTCAGCTGGCCCGGCCGTCTGCGGCAGATCCATGCCTTCTTCCGCGCCCGCTCACCGGACCAGTTGCGGGCCACCGCCGCCCCGTGGACCAGCCCCTGGCTCCCGGCCGGTTACAAGCGGAACTTCTGGAATGCCGCTTAAGGGCTCGCCGAAAAATAACCCGTAGCGTTCGTGCTCGTGTCGAGATGCAATGCCCGGGTATGGGCGTCGTGGTGGAGACGCAGGAGATGCTGGCGGCGAAGTTCAGTGAGATCTTTCCGCATCTGGATGAGCGGCAGCGGCGGTTGCTGATGGGCGCCGAGGCTCGCGCCTTGGGGCATGGCGGGATCCGGGCGGTGGCCCGGGCCGCGGGTGTGCGGGAGGCCACGGTGTCGCAGGGCGTGGTCGAGTTGGCAGCCGGACAGGCACCGCTGGGCCGGGTGCGGCGTCCCGGCGGCGGCCGTAAGCAGCTGATCGAGACCGATCCGGGGTTGCGTCCGGCGCTGCTGGCGCTGGTGGAGCCGGCCGAACGCGGGGACCCGGCCTCGCCGCTGCGGTGGACGACCAAGTCCACCCGTAAACTGGCCGCCGAACTCACCGGGCAGGGTCATCGCGTCAGCGCCGACACCGTCGCCGCCCTGCTGCGCGCCGAGGGGTTCAGCCTGCAGGCCAACGCCAAGACTCTGGAGGGCACCCAGCACCCCGACCGCGATGCCCAGTTCCGCTATCTCAACGAGCAGGTCCGCGTGTATCGCGCCGCCGGACAACCGGTGATCAGCGTCGACACCAAGAAGAAGGAACTGGTGGGGGCGTTTCGCAACGGTGGCCGGGAATGGCGACCGACCGGGGAGCCGGTGCCGGTGAGCGTGTATGACTTCGCCGAGCAGGCCCTGGGCAAGGCGATTCCGTACGGGATCTACGACATCGCCGCCGATGCCGGGTGGGTGAGTGTGGGCACCGATCACGACACCGCCGCCTTCGCGGTGGCCTCGATCCGCCGCTGGTGGCACGGCCAAGGCCGGCATGTCTATTCGCGAGCCGACCGGCTGTTGATCACCGCTGACGCCGGGGGCTCCAACGGGTATCGCACCCGGGCGTGGAAGACCGAGTTGGCGGCGTTGGCCGCCGAGATCGGGCTGCCGATCACGGTGTGTCATCTGCCGCCGGGCACTTCCAAGTGGAACAAGATCGAGCATCGACTGTTCGCGTACATCACCATGAACTGGCGGGGACGTCCGCTGACCAGTCATCAGGTCGTGGTCAACACCATCGCCGCCACCACCACGACCAGTGGGCTGCGGGTGCACGCTGAACTCGACCCCGGCTCCTACCCGTTGGGCGTGCAGGTCAGTGACGCCGATCTGACCGCCCTGCCGCTGACCCGGCATGCCTTCCACGGTGACTGGAATTACACCCTGCACCCTGTCCCGGATCACACGGGCGCTGAGCATCCGGCCGAACGGTGGGACCCTCGTATCCTGTCCGACCCCGCTCTGACCGGAATGACCCGCCCAGACCTGGAGCGGCTGATCGCCGAGTTGCCGGCCCTGGACCAGCGGCGGGCACGGATCCGGTCGGGGCGTCCGCCCACCGTGACGTTCGCCGACCGGGTCCTGATGGCGGTGCTGCACAGGCGGCTGGGCTTGGAGCCCGAGCCGCTGGCGGTACTGTTCGGCACCAGCCGCACCACCGCCTATCGCACCGTTCACAGCATCGGCGAACTGCTCGACCAGCACGGTGTCCGTATCCTGCCCGCCACCACACCACCAGCGGCTCTGAAGGCTCTGCACGCCCGGGTCGTGGCGCACGTCGACAAGGCCGCCGCCAACATCAAGACAACGATTTAATTTTCGGCGAGCCCTTAGAGGTTCGAATGACAGGCTGAAGCGGCAAGGTCACGATCACGCTGCCGCCAATCGATCAGGCGGGTGCCTCTGATGCCGACACACCCGGCCTGGGGCGTATGGCGATGGTGCTGACGGTGCCGTCGCCCCAGACGGTGGTGTTCATCATCGTTCGCCCGTCCAGGGACACCACCGTGAACTCCGGCACGAAGCGTGTCGTGAACAGCGCCGCCATCCAGCTTCTCAGCTGATCTACTTCGCTCGCGACCAAGTCCCAGGCATCAAGGAGTCGCACCTGAGCCCAAGCCCTGTGGGCCTCCTGATCGTCCGCATCGTCGCTTTTCGTGTAGGTGACCCCGAGCAGGAACTCGCGGTCATCGTTGAAAAGCCCGTACTCCGTCGCCATCCGGAACCAGTCCGCATTGAGCTTGTCGGGCATGTCCGGGGCGTCGACATCGGCTATCTCGTCTGGGCGGGAATCAAACCGGCCATGCTCGGGGCCAGTGCTCGCGGGTGAATATCCCGGTGGCAGTGGAGGCAACTGGACATCCTCCAGATTCCTCCGCTGGATGAAGCGGAACCCAGCGGGCGCGAGCAGAGTGGCCATCTCGGCATCAGTGAGCGTCACAGTCGCACGATAACCGTCAGAGAAGGGTAGGGCTTCTACCGGACTCTCGTGGATCGAAAGCAGCGAAAAGTCAGTGAACCCGCTGACATGGGAGCGCATCCGAGGCCATCGATCGTCATCATCGTGGCACTTGACGGCACCGATCGACATCCGCCGAGCAGGCCCCGCACGCTCCACCGAAGTTCGTATCAAATGGGCGGGGCCGACACGTCAGTTGGATACAGGCCGGAGAGAAGGGCTCGCGTCGTATGCGCGTCGCCATGCGCATCCAGTGAGCTACCGAGATGACGTTTTTGCAGGCCAAATGCTATGTGTCGATCTGCCAGGCAGGGCTCTGTAAAACCGTCGGCTCAGCCTACGCAGGTTCAAGTCCTGCACCTGCCACACCAGCAGAAAGAGGCCCCTCACCAGCGGAAACGCGGTGTGGGGCCTTCTTCGTTCTCTGCCCCTGAGTCCCCGTGATTCCCCGCCGTTCCCCGCGAGATCTGGCACGTCTGTGGCACGTGATCAAGGCGCTGGTCGCTCGCTGTCCCGCTACGGAGAGATGCCTGTCGCCTCGGTGGGCTGGGGCTGAGGCACGTAGCCCCAGACCGTCGATCGCCCCCAACCACGTCGGTGACCAACCATAACCAGGCGATCGTGAGGGCGGCACTGCCTGCGATGGTCCCGCCTCTGAGGGCAGCCTTCAATTGCCGGCAGTTTT
>NZ_FOQY01000066.1 GCF_900113865.1 Streptosporangium canum
CCCTCAGTCGGTTTGTCACAGTGCGGGGAAAGTTGGACAGCGGGGTGTGAACACGCCGATTATTGGCAGTGAGGGCCTGCTTCGGCTGGTCAAGCTGGTCGAGCGGCTGCGGGCCCGTGACCAAGGTGAAGGCGGCGCGTCATGGACAGCGCAGGCGAGGACGAGCCCCCCAGATTCCGGTGAGCACGCTGTGGGCGGTGCTGCCGGACCCGAACCAGCGGGAGGTGGTCCAGACCCTGATCATGCTGGTGGATCGGGCGACGGGTCGGGGGGGTCGGCCTGGATGGGCGGGGCGGGGGTGAGGTCGATGCTGCTGCGTGAGCGTGAGGACGGGAAGGTCCAGGGCCGGCACCGTGACCGCCTGGCGGTGGTGTACGTGCGTCAATCCTCCCGGCAGCAGGTGCTTGATCATGGGGAGTCCACGCGGCTGCAGTACGGGCTGGTCGAGCGGGCGGTCGCGCTGGGCTGGCCGGCCTCGCGGGTGATGGTGATCGATGAGGACCTGGGGCGCTCAGCGGCGAACGCGGCCGACCGGCCGGGATTCGCGCGCCTGGTCACTGAGATCACCATGGGTCATGTGGGGTTGGTACTGGGTTTGGAGATGTCGCGGCTGGCCCGGGCCGGCCGCGATTGGCACCAGCTGGTCGAGCTGTGCTCGCTGTCGGGGGCGCTGCTGGCCGACGCGGACGGGGTCTACGATCCGAACTGGTACAACGATCGGTTATTGCTCGGATTGAAGGGCACCATGACCGAGGTCGAGCTTCATTTGATCAAGCAGCGGATGGCGTCCGGGCGGTTGGCCAAGGCCGCCCGCGGACAGTTGGCGGTCCCGCTGCCGGCCGGGTATGTGCGCCGCCCCTGCGGCGAGGTCGGCCTCGACCCGGACGAGCAGGTTCAGGCGGTCATCCGCCTGGTGTTCGATCTGTTCGAACAGCTCGGGACGGTGCATGCGGTGTTGCGGTTCCTGGTGGAGCATCGAGTGCAGATCGGGATGCGGGAACGGTCGGGGCCGGGCAAGGGCGAGCTGGTCTGGCGGGCGCCGCACCAGCAGGGTCTGATCAACATGCTGCGCAATCCGGCCTATGCCGGGATCTACGCCTATGGGCGCAGCCGTACCGAGGCGGCCCGGCACCTGCCCGGGCGCGAGCACTCCGGCCGGGTGCGCGGCCTGGATGCCGGGCAGTGGCTGGTGCGCATCGAGGGTGCGTTGCCGGCGTACATCACTGTGGAGCGGTATGAGCGCAATCTGGCGCGGATGGCCGCCAACCGGGCGCAGGCCGAGAGTGTCGGGGCGCCGCGCCAGGGCCCGGGCGTGCTGGCCGGTCTGGTGGTCTGCGGGATCTGCGGCCAGCGCATGCAGATCACCTACGAGAGCAACCAGCATGGCCTGATCCACCGCTACTGCTGTCAGCGACGGCATCACACCTACGGGCAACCGCGCTGCCAGCAGATGGCCGGAGGCTTCCTCGACGACCACGTCGTCGCTCAGGTGCTGTCCGCGCTGGCCCCAGCCGCGCTGGAGGTGTCGGTGCGCGCGGCCGAGCAGATCGAGGCGCACCGCCGGCAGGTGGAGCGGATCTGGCGGCAGCGCCTGGAGCGCGCCGAGTTCGCCTGCGATCGGGCGCGACGCCAGTACCAACTCGCCGAGCCGGAGCACCGCTTGGTGGTGCGGCAACTCGAGCACGAGTGGGAACAGGCGTTGACCGCCAGACAGCAGCTGGTGGAGGACTACGAGCGGTTCAGCCGCGAGCGCCCGATGCGGCTGTCGGCGGCCGAACTGGCCGCGATCCGCGCCCTGGCCGACGACATCCCGGCCCTGTGGTCGGCTCCGACGACGAGTGCCGCTGACCACAAGAAGCTGGTACGCGCCGTAGTCGAACGGGTGCAGGTCACCGCCGATGGCGCCGGCGAGAACGTGCACGCCGTCGTCACCTGGGCCGGGGGCCACCAGACCCACGCCGACCTGATCCGTCCCGTGGCCCGGATCGACCAGCTGTCGTACTACCCGGCGTTGACCGCGCGGATCGGAGCGCTGGTGGGCGAGGGGCTGGACAATGCGGCGATCGCCGACCGGCTCGCATCCGAGGGGTTCCGCACACCCCACCTGCACGAACGCTTCCATGTCGGCGAGATCCAGCACCTGATCCGCCGGTTGGGCCTGCGTCCTGGCCTGGATCATGACCGCAGCACCGACCAGGGCGGCCTTGGTCCCGACCAATGGTGGCTGGCCAGCTTGGCCCGCGAGATCGGGATGCCGATGGCGACCTTGTCCGGCTGGCTGCGCCGTGGCTGGGTCACCGGACGGCAGGACACCCGCCCGCCCTACCGCTGGATCATCACCGCCGACCGCGCCGAGACCGAACGCCTTCGCGCCCTGCATCAGCTCCCGGCCGGCTACCACAACCGGCGCCGCTGGACCGACTACGACCCGGCGGGCCGCGGAACGAACGAACACCAAGGAGCGCAAGGCTCATGAACGAACAGTCCTACGCAGACCGCACTGAGACCATCCCATCTCGGCCGGGTTGAGTTCAGGGGCATACGGCGGCAGCCGGTAAACCAGCAGCCAGTCGGCGCGGGCGGCGATCCAGGCCCGCATCGGGGCGCTGACATGCGCCGGGAGATTGTCCCAGACGACCATGATCGGGCCGCGAAACTGCTGATGGGCGTCGGTGAGCAGAGCGGCGAAGTCGGCCGAGCCGAAGCCCTTCGGCTCGTGTTTGCGGCCGTGGTAGACGGTCGTCCGGTAGATCAGCCTGGTTCGCTCGCCCGGCTTGACGCACAACAGCCCGGCGATCGAGACCCGGCCCGTTCCCCGCCCAGCCACGGCCACGATCGGGGTCTGGCCGCGCCGGGCCCAGGTGCGGCCCTTGGGCGGCCTCAGGCTCGGGCTCTGGCAAGATTTTCGTGACGAGGTGACAGTGCGTGTTTCTGTTCATGTGAGCAGGACACGTTTTCGGAGCAAGGCGAAGCCGGCACGGCCATACATTTGCCGCTTGAGCATCTTGATCCGGTTGACCTGGCCTTCGGTGGGACCGGAACTCCATACCTGGGTCAGTCCCGCGGTGATGGCGTCGCGGTCGTTGTGCAGGTTGGCGGCGAAGGAGTGCAGCACGGGAAGGTCGTCGGCGCGCACGGCGTCGATCCACACGGTGAGGTTCTCCCCTTGGAGGTTGCAGAGCATCTGAGCGAAGGCCCGCACGTGGCGGTGAACGGCATTCAACTGCGGGCAGCGCGCCATGATGTCCTTGAGCCGGGACTCCTCGTCGGCGTGCAGGCGATCGGGGTGCCGCATGATCCAGTGGGCCACCCGATGAGGTTTGGGCACCGGCGGCGGCGCTGGAACAGGGCCGGCGACCGTCCGCAGGGGCCGCAGATATCTGCGGACGGCCTGCGGTGTGCGGCCGGGGTAGCCTCGGGCGCGGATTTCACGAAACAGACGAGCGGCGTCGGTGCATCCGTCGTTCCAGCGCTGGATCAGATACGGCTTGTAGTCATCCAGTCGGGTGGTGCGGATGGTGCGGTCGGTGAGGCCGTGCAGGTTCTCGCACCGGGCATAGCGGCCTGCGGTGTGCCGGGCCAGGCCCAACTCCCGCCCGATCGCGCTGATCGTCCAGCCTCGGGCGAGCAGGCGCTGGACCGCGAGGTAGCGCTCGCGGGTGCGGGTGACGACCCATTTTTCGCCGCCGGTATCCGGATTGAGCTCAGCGGGCGCAGCAGCGGCCGCTCGCGCGGACGCCTGCGGATCGGTCTCGTGCAGGCAGGGGCGATGCGCGATCACCGTGCGCTCGACGGCGGTGGCGAGGTTGTTCCACAGATGCCACCGATCAGCGACCTGTATCGCATCAGGTGCGCGGGCGCGGGCGCCGTCGGCGTAGGTACTGGCGCGATCCCGGCAGATCACCTCGCCCCCCGGGTGGTTGGCCAGCCAGGTGGCCAGTGTGTCGGCCTCTCGGTCGGGCAGCAGGTCGATCGGCCGGTGGGACTCGCCATCGATCAGCACGGTGCCGTAGACCCTGCCTCGCTTGGTCGCGAAGTCGTCCACCCCCAGGATGCGAGGCGCGGTCACGGCCGGTTCCGGTAGCGCCATGATCAGGTTCAGCAGCGTGACGCGGCTGACCGTGGTGTGCAACATGGTGGCCAGCCGGGTTCCGGCGCGGCCGGCCAATGCCAGGGCGATCACCCGCAACAGGTCTTGAAGCCGAGGAGTACGGCGCCCGTAGCGGGTACTCAACCCCTCGATCTGCTCGGTGAAGGTCCGGCGCGCACAGTCACGTGCATCACAAAACAGCCGCCGCACGGACAGGTCGATGACCACCGACCGCCCACCCACCCACGGCGAGATCGTCAAGGTGGCGTCGATACCGGCTGTGGACACGACGCGCCGGGTAGCCGCAGTCCGGGCACGGCATGAAGGTGCCCGCATGGGGCCGGGCGGCGATTCGCACCACCCCATCCACGACACCGACCCGTTCTACCAGCACCGCGTCAAGGTACGGAAAGACAATGTGCAGCAGTTCTTCACACAGCCGCCACCATGCCACCAACGTGACTTTCCGTCACTCTTCACGAAAGTCTTGCCAGAGCCCAGGCTCTGGCCCGATTCGTCGTAGAAGACGATCCAGGCGCCCCAGGCCGCCGCGGTCCTTTTAACGCCGACCACCGCCAGCCTTTCCACGCGGTGATCTGCTCCTCGTTCCGCTCGGCGGCCCGATGCACCGGCACCTGCGGCGACCACCCTTGCCCGCGCAGCAGATAGGCCACCCCGCGCGCCGTGTACGACACCCGAAACAGCCTCTTGATCACCGCGGCGATGCGGGGCAGCGTCCAGCGCTGATCGCTCCAGCCGTACGCGGCCGGACCCCGCTCCAACTCCCACACCAGCCGATCAAGCTGATCAGCAGACAGCCGGCACACGTTGCCGCCAGGCCCCTTGGACGCCAGCGCGGCCTTGCCACCGACCTCCCAGGCCCGACGCCACGCACACGCCGACTTACGGGTGACACTCAACTCCCGCGCCACCTGCGGTGCGCTCATCCCCCCGGCGAACATGTCCGCCGCCACGAAACGAAGCCGCTCCCGTTCAGCCCGGGCCCGCATCGACAGGCCCCCGCGATCCGAATACCTCATATTCCAGGTCTACAACCCACACGAACACGCCGCTCAACCGGCCACCCCGGCTCGCGTAACCTCAGACCTTCTTGATCAGTAAGTGGCGAAACCACGTCCCCGAATGCATGCGTGAGCATGTTCGCCTTGGGGTTCTTGGAGTTGTACGGTTCCCCACTCCACGGAGCGGTCTACAGAAGCGCGAACAGCTCTGCGAGTGGCTGCAGAGCATGATCAGGTAGTGCGGGCTCGCCGGCCAGAGCCCGTTCGGCTCGGGTGCATTCGGCGGCCTTCGGGATCCTTGACGGAGTCGCACGCAGAGATCCACCAGCGGTGTACGAATGCGTTCAGCGCTCCGAGATCCAGGCTCACCCTGACCTCGTCGAGCACCGCCTTCGGCCCCGCGTCGAAAGCCTCGCGATCTGCTCCCTTCCCTGCCCCTTGAGGCTGCAGAGGGAGAGTGAGATCCTTCGTGAACACGCGAGAAGCCAAGCGGGTCACCGCTTGAAGTGGAGCGGGAGCTTCCCAACTGGGCGGTCAAAGAACCGTCTGACGCTCCAATGTGCAAGGGGTGGACCGCATCCCGGAGTCGGAGGCGGGAGTGTCCGGCGATGGGCTGTGCCTTACGCCTGGACCGCAAGTGGCTGACGTGGAACAGGACTGTCCGGCGAATGGTGGGAGTCGGTCGACGTGGGTGGCGGGCTGTGCGGTTACCTGTGCAACGAGCCCTCCGCTGCCGATAGACGGATCACTGGACGGGGCCAACAGGAGTGGGTCCTGTCGGTGGCGGTGACGCAGTCGGACGGTCGTCCGGTGGTGGTCTCCGGCGGCCACAAGGGTACGGTGCTGGTGTCGGACCTGGCCACGGGCACTCCCGTCGGCAAACTCCTCAACGGCCACCAGGACCGGTCCAGTCGGTGGCGGTGGGGCAACTCGACAGCCGCCCGGTGGCGGCGCAGGAGATCACACGGTGGGGGTATGGGACCTGACCAGCAGCGAACCGATCGGCAAACCCTTCAAGGGTCATCAGGGCTTGACCGAGTCGGAGCGGTGACGCAGTTGGACGGCTGCCGGGTGGCGGTCGAAAGGTCGGGCTCCGTATGCCGTGGGCGCGGCGCGCGAGTTGTTCGACGCCCAGACGTGCTCCCATGACGCGTGAGGCGTTCGACCTTGCTGTGCGGCGGCTCGCGGGTGACGGCGACCTGCTGTTGGAGCGCACGCTCGTTCTGCTGGGAGAGCTGGCGTCGTACGCGCCGATCCCGTCAGCCGCGCTGGCGGAGTCGGCGCGGCGCAACCTCGACACGGCGGTGCACGCGCTGCGATCCGGGCGGGAGCTCTCGCCGGAGGAGCTGCCAGAGTCCGGCATCACACGTGAGCGGGCGCGGCAGAGCGTGCCGATCGAGGACATGCTGTGGGGCTACCGCGCGAACATCGGGGTGATCCAGCGGCGGTTCATCGAGATCGCCTTCGCTGAAGGGGTCGCGCCGGAGTTGATGCTCGACGGCTCGCGGCTGCTGTGGTCGCTGGGCGACGCGTTCACACACCAGGTCATGCGCTGGTATCAGGAATGGACCGTCGAGCAGGCCCTGCGCGACTCCCACCTGCGCGAGGAGTTCGTCCGCGAGCTGCTGACCGGCACAATCGGCCAAGCTGACCTCGGCCGCCGCTGCGCCGCCTATGGGCTGGACGAGTTCGGGCGGTACGCCGCGGTGCGCGCGCGGGGCGAGAGCAGGGGTGGCGTCGAGGAACTGCGGCGCCTCCTCGAACGCCGAGGCAGCGCGCCCGGCAGGCCGGCGCTGATCGCTGTGCTCGGCGGCGAGTGTGCCGGAGTCGTGGCGCGCAGGCCCGCGCCCGTGCCGGGGCTGGTGGTCGGCGTGGGGGCGCGGCTGCCGCTGGCCCGGCAAGCCGAGTCGTTCCATACCGCGGGCAACGTGCTGGAAGCGGCCACGCGCCTGCATACCGAGGGCGTGTTCGCCCTGGAGGACCTCTCGTGGCGGGTCGCCGCCGCGAACGCCCCCGAGGTCGGGGCCTACCTGGTGGAGCGGTACCTCGCGCCGCTGCGCGAGCACGGGGAGTTCGGCCGGCAGTTGGAGGTGACGCTGCGCGCGTATCTCGACAACGGGCAGAACATCGCCCGCACCGCGGCCGCCCTCGTCGTGCACGTCAACACGCTGCGCCATCGCCTGAACAGGTTCACCGAGCTCACCGGGGCATCGCTGGCGTCCACCGAGGTGATCGTCGAACTGGCGTGGGCCCTGGAGTTCGGCGCCCTCGACTGATTGGACCATCGCACAACCATGGTCGGCGGTTTCGACCTCGACGCCCGATTCGTCTGAGCGCCAGCATGGCTGGTGATCGAAGGAGTTGGTCGAGGTGAGTGAACCCGTGTGGATCGCCGGGGCCGGCATGACGGCGTTCGGAGTCCATCCCGACCGCGGCGTGCGGGATCTGGCACGTGAGGCGGTGACCGGCGCGCTGGACGACGCCGGGTTGACCCTGGGCGAGGTGGAGGCCGCGTTCTACGGCAATACCGCGCAGGGCGCGCTGGAGGGCCAGCTGATGGTGGGCGGCCAGATCGCTCTGCGGGCTCTGGGGGCGCGGCGGATTCCGGTGTTCAACGTGGAGAACGCGTGCGCCACCGGGGCGACGGCGCTGCACCTGGCGGTGAACCACGTCCGCGCCGGCGCCGCGGAGATCGCGCTGGCTGTCGGCGTGGAGCGGATGAATGTCGGCGACCGGGCAAGGACCATGAAGGTCTTCGAGGGCGGGTACGACGTGTCAGCCCCGGAGGAACTGTCGCGGGTGCTCGCCGAGCTCGGCGGAGACGTCGACGACTCCGCGGTGGGTAGCCGGAGTGTCTTCATGGACATCTACGCCGCCATGGCCCGCTCTCACATGGCGGCGTTCGGGACCACGCAGCGCCAGATCGCGGCGGTGGCGGCGAAGAACCACCAGCACGCGGTGCACAACGAGAAGGCGCACTACCGGGTCGCGATGACCGTGGAAGAGGTGCTGGCGGGGCGAGCGCTGTCGTACCCGCTGACGGTGCCGATGTGCTCGCCTACCACCGACGGCGCCGCAGCGGCCGTGGTGATCGGCAGCCGGGCGCTGGCTCGGCTCGGCTCGCGGCGCTCGGTGCGCGTGCTGGCCAGCGTCGTCGGCACCGGCGACACCCGCGCGCTCGGCGACCACGACCGGGCGATCACGAGGCTGCTCGCACAGCGGGCGTGGGAGCAGTCGGGAGTGGGGCCCGAGGACGTGAACGTGGCCGAGGTGCACGACGCGACCGCGTTCGCGGAGATCGTACAGACCGAGCTGCTCGGGTTGTGCGCGATGGGTGAGGGCGGCCACGCGGCCGAGTCGGGTGTCACGTCGCTCGGCGGACGCCTGCCGGTCAACCCCTCGGGTGGCCTGGAGTCAAAGGGCCATCCGCTGGGGGCGACCGGGCTCGCGCAGGTGTATGAGCTGGTCACGCAGCTTCGAGGCGAGGCCGGCGCGCGGCAGGTGGCCGGTGCGCGGATCGCGGTCGCCGAGAACGGCGGCGGGTTCCTCGCAGGAGAAGAAGCGGTCGCCGCGATCACCGTGCTGGGCGGGTGAGGGCATGGCGATCATCGACTTCTTCGACCGAGGCTGGCGGCAGAACCCGTCCGGGGCGGCGTACGTCATGCACGAGCGCACCTGGACCTACGAGCAGGCCGGCCGGCTCTCGTGCCGGATCGCGAACGCGCTGCTCGCCCAGGGGTTCGCCCGCGAGACCAAAGCGGCCGTCCTGTCACCCAACGACCCGGTCGCGTGGATCTGCGTGCTGGGGATCTGGCGCGCCGGTATGACGTGGGTGCCGTTGAACCCGGCCGCCCCGATGGATGACAACCGCCTCCTGCTCGACAGGTTCGACTGCGAGGTCGTGTTCTTCCACAGCTCGCTGGAGCCGGTGGTGGAGCAGCTCCGGCCGATGCTGCCAGGGGTGCGACGGTACGTCCGCATCGACTCGCCGGCCGACTTCGTCGAGGGCGCGGACGACAGGCCGCCTGCGGTCCGGTACGACCTGGACGACGTGGTCGCGGTGGCCCCGACCGGCGGGACCACGGGCCTGCCGAAGGGCGTGATGAACACCCACCGGAGCTTCGCGGCGTCGTTCGCCCACCAGATGCTGGCGATCTCCTACCGGGCCGACGAGCCCATCGTGAACCTCGCCGCCGCACCCATGACCCACGCGTCGGGGTTGCTGACCATGCCGGTCACCGCGCGCGGCGGCACCGTGGTCATCCTGGACAGGGCCGAACCGGCTGCCGTACGGGAGGCGATTTCACGGCACCGGATCACCGAGCTGTTCCTGCCTCCGACCGTGATCTACCGCATGCTGGAGCTGCCCGGGATCGACCGCGACGGCTTCCCGTCGCTGCGCTACCTGCTGTACGGCGCCGCGCCCATGTCGACGGAGAAGCTCGCCCGCGCGATCGGGGTGTTCGGCCCGGTGCTGATGGAGTGCTATGGGCAGATGGAGGCGCCCGCGGCCATCTCATTCCTGCGGCCCGAGGAGCACTTCGTTGACGGCGAGCTCGCTCCGCCCGAGCGGCTCTCCTCCTGCGGCCGGCCGTACCCGCTGATCAGCGTCGAGATCCGCGACGCCGCGGGCCGCCCGGTCGAGAGCGGGGTGCCGGGTGAGATCTGCGTCCGGGGCGACCTGGTGATGAAGGGCTACTACAACGCGCCCGATCTTACGGCCGAGACCGTGGTGGACGGCTGGCTGCGCACCGGCGACATCGGCTTCCTCGACGAGGGCGGCTACCTGCACATCACCGACCGCGAGAAGGACATGATCATCTCTGGCGGATTCAACGTCTACCCGAGCGAGGTCGAGCAGGTCATCTGGGCGCATCCCGCGGTCCAGGACTGCGTGGTCGTCGGCGTGCCGCATGACGACTGGGGCGAGGCCGTCAAGGCGGTCGTCGAGCTCAATCCGGGCGAACAGGTGACCGAAGGCGAGCTCATCGCCCTGTGCAGGCAGCACCTGGGTGGCATCCGGGCGCCGAAGACCGTCGACTTCGTGCGCTCGCTGCCGCGCAGCGCCAACGGGAAGGTCCTGAAGAAGGCCGTCCGCGAGCCCTACTGGGCCGGGCGCGAGAGGCGGGTGTGAGGATGGAAGAGCTCGACGGCAAGGTCGCGATCGTCACGGGAGGCGGCTCCCTCGCCGCCGGAATCGGCAACGGCCGAGCGGCCGCGGTACGGCTCGCGGAGTCGGGCGCGCGGGTCGTCATCGTGGACATCGCCGACCGGAACATGGCCGAGACGCAGGAACTGATCGCCGAACGCGGCGGGGAGTGCCTGTCCGTGCGGGGCGACGTGTCCCTCCCCGACGACTGCGCCGCGATCGTGCGACGCGCGGTCGAGACCTGGGGCCGCGTCGACGTGCTGGTGAACAACGTCGGTGTCGCCGGGCCGCCCGGCACCGCGGTCGACGTCGATCTCGACGCCTGGGACGCCTGCCTGCGGGTCAACGTCACCTCGATGATGCTCATGTCGCGGTTCGCGATACCGCGGATGCGCGCGGTCGGCGGCGGCTCGATCGTCAACCTGTCCTCGGCCGCCGGGCTGATCGGCGGTCATCCATCCCTCGCCTACAGCACGGCCAAGGGGGCGATCGTCAACCTGACCAGGAGCATGGCCGCTGCGCACGGGCCGGACGGCATCCGCGTCAACGCCGTCGCACCGGGCTACATGTACACGCCCAACGTCTACGCCCAGGGGCTGAGCGAGGACGACCGTGAGCGCCGCAGGCTGGCGGCGCCGCTGCGGACCGAGGGCACGGGATGGGACGTCGGTGAGGCCGTGCTCTTCCTCGCAGGCGGACGCTCCCGGTGGATCACCGGAGTGGTCCTGCCCGTGGACGCCGGTCTCACCTCGGCCCTGGCCGTCCCCGACTCGATGACGGTGCAGTCGCCGCGGCCTCATTGAGCCGGCGCGCGGCGAGTTCGGCGAGCAGTTGCGCGCCATCGTGCAGCACCCCGTCGTCGAACCTCGCGAAAGGGGAGTGGTTCTCGTGGGCTTCGCCGGGATCGAGTCCGGCCGGGCGGGCGCCGAGGAACACGAACGCGCCGGGGACCCGGGCCAGGACGCGGGAGAAGTCCTCCGAGGCAGGGTGAGGGTGCGGCATCGTGGCGAACCGCTCCGCGCCGTGGAGGTCACGGACGACGCCGGCCGCGAAGCCGGTCTCGGCGTCGTCCGTGACGGTCACCGGGAGTTCGGCGTCGAAGCCGAGGCCGGCTGTCGTGCCGTGAGCGGCGGCGATGCCGTTGATCAGCTCGGTCAGGAGTCGCCTGGCCTCGGCCCGATGGCGCTCGGAGTAGCTGCGGATCGTGGCCTCGAAGTACGCGGACGAGGGGATGGCCGTGCCGTGCGAGCCGGCCGACACGTGGCCGACAGTCACGATCACCGGATCGAACGCGTCGAACCTGCGCGTCACCAGGCTCTGCATCGCCGTGATCATCTCCGCCATCGTGGTCACCGGATCCAGGGCGCGATGAGGCGCCGCGCCATGGCCGCCCTTACCGTGCACGGTGACCCGCATCCGCGCGTGACCTGACAGGATCGGGCCAGAACGAGTGGCGAACATGCCGCTCGGCCGTACGGACTGCACATGCAGCGCGTACGCCGCGACCGGCTGAGGCCCCGCCGCTTCCAGGACCCCTTCGGCGATCATCTTCGCGGCCCCGTCGTGTCCTTCCTCGCCCGGCTGGAACATGAGGACCACGTCGCCGGGCAGCTCGTCCCGGGCGGCGCACAGCAGGTGCGCCGCCCCCACGAGCATCGCCGTGTGCAGGTCGTGCCCGCATGCGTGCATCGCCCCCGGGTTGCGGGACCTGTAGGGGACGTCCGCCTGCTCGGTGATCGGCAACGCGTCCATGTCCGCACGTAGCAGGACGACCGGCGCGCCGCCGCTTCCCCGACGTCGTCCCCGCAGCACGGCGGTCACGGAGCTCAGCGTTGTTCCGCGGGTCACCTCCAGCGGGAGCCCAGCCAGAGCGCTCAGTACCCGCTGCTGGGTGCGGGGGAGCTCTAGCCCCAACTCGGGGTCGGCGTGCAGGGATCGGCGCAGCTCAGTCAGCATCATCGTCCGATTACCACCATTTATGGTGGTGGTGAACCGTAATCATCAGTGGATCGGCATTTCCGGGCCGGAGGTGAAGGATTCGTGCGCCAGGAGCTCGACGAGCACGACCTCCGGCTGATCCACGCTGTCCAGCTCGCCCCCCGCGCGCCCTGGACGATCGTCGGACCGGCCTGCGGCCTGCACCCGATCACCGCCGCGCGTCGCTGGCAGCGGCTCGTCGACCGCGGGCTCGTGTCCGTACTGGTCACGCCGGGACCGAGCCTCATGCGCCAGCTTTCGCCCGCGTACCTCGACCTGGAATGCCGTCCCGGCGATCGGGCGGCCGTCATCGCCGCCCTACGGGTCAATCCGCGCGTCGCGTCGATCGCGATCGCCGCGTCGGGTCGCAGCCTCGTCCTGACGCTGATGGCCGACTCCCCACACGCACTGGCCGACCTCGTGATCGACCAGATCGGTGCACTTCCCGGCGTGCTGCGCATCGAGCTCTACCCGATCACCCAGATGTACGGCGAGGGCAGTTCCTGGCGCCTCGACGCCCTGGATCGCGACGAGATCAAGCACCTGGATCGGCGGCCCAACCCCATATCTCGGCCGATCGCCGTCTCCGAGCGGCACCGGGCCCTGTTCCGCGCACTCAGCCTGGACGCCCGGGCCCCGGCTGCCATCCTCGCGCAGCAACTCGGGGAGAGTGCCTCGACGACGACCCGGAGACTCGCGGCGATGCGGGCCGCGGGCCTCATCTCGATGCGATGCGACGTCACCCCTGAGGCGGCGGGCTGGCCGATCCTCGTCAACTACCTCACGCGCGTGCCCGCCGGAGTCCTCGAATCCGCCGGCCGGGCGCTGGCGGCGTTGCCGGAGAACCGCGGCACCTTCGCCATCGCCGCGCGGGCCAACCTCTTCGTCAGCCAGTGGCTGCGCGGGATGTCGGACATCCAGAGCGCCGAGGCGCGTATGACCGCGGCCATCCCCGCCATGGAGGTCTGCGACCGAATGGTCACGCTTCGGACGGTCAAGCGTATGGGGCGCATCCTCGACGCGGATGGGCGGTCGATCGGGGTGGTTCCGCTCGACCCCTGGCACGATTCCGTCATCTCGCGGGCCACGATGGCCGATCCCTAGCGATCGGCCATACGTTCGTACGACTGTGCTTGGGTTCGTGGAATCGGAAGGCATCACGACCAGGAGAGGCTGGCACGGTATGGAAGACGGCCCGCGCATCAGAGCTCTGCTGGAGTCGGACGATCCGCTCGCGGCCGAGGCGGCACTCTGGGCCGACCTCCGATCGGTCGGCACGCCGCTGATCGAGCCCCATCCGGATGATCCGGACACGTGCCTGGTGACCTTCCTCTGGTACGCCGACCGGCCGGTCGAGCGGGTCGTCGTAAACGAGGCGGTCAGTTCGCTCCCTCCGGAGGCCCGCGCCCTGTCCTTGGCGCCGGGCACTTCCACGTGGTTCGCCACGTGGCCGGTGAAGTCGGATGTGCGGACGACCTACCACTTCGAGGTCTTCGCCGGGTCCGGCAGTGAGCGGATCGGCGACGAGCACGCCCGCGTGCGCGAACCGCACGACTACAGCGTCCTCGGCTCCCCGGAGTCGGTCCTGGTCTGTCCCGGTGCCGAGCCGCTCTCCTGGGCCGACCGGCGGCCGGACATCCCCCGCGGGACCGTGACCGGTGCGGTCCTCGGCGACGGCCGGGAGGTTTGGGTGTACACGCCGCCGGGCTACGACCACCTCGCCGACCCGCTCGGCGTCCTGGTGGTCCTCGACGGTCACGCCCGGCACAGCGCCGTGACGGTCCTGGACAACCTGCACGCCGACGGTCGGATCGAACCCACGGCGGCCATCCTCGTCGGGCAGCTCGATCGCAACGCCGAGCTGACGTGCGACGCCGGCTTCTCCCGCTTCCTCGCCTGGGAACTGCTGCCGTGGGCGCGGGAGGCGTACCGCCTGACCGCCGCTCCGGCCAGAACCGTCATCACCGGCTGCAGCTTGGGCGGACTGTGCGCGGCCTACACCGGCCTGCGGCACCCGGAGGCCTTCGGCAACGTCCTCATGCTCTCGGGGTCCGTCTGGTGGGACCCGGACACCCTGCGGGAGTACTTCCAGCTCGCCGGCTCCGGCCCTCGCGCGATCGGCGCCAGGTCCAGGACGCCCGCCATCATCGGGGAGTACATGCGGGCGGAGCGGGCCGCGATCCGGATCTTCCAGGAGGTCGGGGCGTTCGAGACGGGACCGCCGCCCGCGACTCCGCACCAGATCCACGCCAGCAGGCACTTTCGCGACGTGCTCACCCTCAAGGGCTACGACTACGTCTATCGTGAGTTCGCCGGAGGCCACGACGAGACATGGTGGCGGAGCCACCTCGGCGACGGCCTGATCTGGCTGACGGACCCGCGAGGAGCGGACCGTGGCTGACCTCGGAGGCACGTACACGAGCAGGTTCGCGCGGCTCGCCGAAGAGTTCGCCGGGCGGCTCGACTCGAACGACGAACTCGGCGCGTCGATCGCGGTCGTGCACGAGGGCGAACTGGTCGTCGACATCTGGGGTGGCTGGATGGACGAGGCCAGGACGACACCGTGGGCCGAGGACACCATCACCTGTGTGTGGTCCTCGACCAAGACCGTGATGGCGCTCGCCGCGCTGATGCTCGTCGATCGCGGCCTGCTCGACGTGCGAGAGAAGGTCGCGACCTACTGGCCGGAGTTCGCCGCCGCCGGCAAACAGGACATAGAGGTCCGGCACCTGCTGGCCCACACCTCCGGGCTCCCGGCCTGGGACCAGCCGGTCACGCTCGACGACCTCTACGACTGGGACCGGTCCACCGCGCGCCTCGCGGCCCAGGCGCCCTGGTGGGAGCCGGGCACCGCCTCCGGCTACCACGCGCTCAGTCAGGGCCACCTTGTCGGCGAGGTGCTCCGCCGGATCACCGGCCGCTCGCTCAAGGAGTTCGTCGCCCACGACATCGCCTCCGTGCTGGACGCCGACTTCAGTATCGGCGTGCCACGCGCGGACTACGGCCGGGTCGCCGACATCGTCCCGCCGCCGCCACGGCCGGTCGTTCTCACGGGGCTCGATCCCGCCGGTGTGACGTTCAGGGCGTTGACCTCGCCGGCCCCCGACGCCGCCGCGAGCCGGACCGACGGGTGGCGCGCCGCGGACATCGGCTCGGGCAACGGGCACACGAACGCTCGCGCGCTCGCCCTCATCCAGTCGGCGGTGTCGCACGGCGGCGTCGCACGGGGCCACCGCCTGCTGAGCCCCGAGACGATCGAGCTGATCTTCGACGAACAGGCCAACGGGATCGACCTCGTACTCGGCGCGCCGCGGCGGTTCGGTGTCGGCTTCGGCCTGACCATGCCCGAGGTGCTGCCCTATCTGCCTGAATCCAAGCTCTGTTTTTGGGGCGGATGGGGTGGCTCGATCGTCGTCAACGACCTCGACCGCAACCTGACCATCGCCTACGTGATGAACAGGATGGACAACGCGAACACCCCGGGCGTCATCGGCACGCGGCAGAGCATCGCCTACGTGACCTCCGCCTTCGACTGTGTGAGGAGAGGCCGATGATTCGGCTGCCGACGCCCTCGGGCGCGCACGCGGTCGGAGTCCGGGATCTGGAGTTCGGTCCCGGGCTCCTGACCAGGGCATGGTACCCAGCGCCCGCCGGGATCACCACGCTGCCGCGCGCCTACGCGGTCGGGCCCGAGCGGCAACTCCTCTTCACGTGGACGGCCCGGCGCAATCCGGGCTGGGACGTGGCGACATCCACGGCCCTGCTCGCCGACGCGAGCACGAACAGCCACCCCGACGCCCCGGTCCTGCAGGGACGCCACCCCACCATTGTGTTCTCCCACGGCGCGGACCTGTATCCCGCCCAGAACACCGCGCTCATGGAGGAGCTCGCCTCGCACGGATTCGTGGTCGTCAGCGTGCTCCAGCAGGGTGGGGGGTTCGCCGTCCGCCCCGACGGCTCGACGCTCGACACCGACCAGACGTTCCTGAGCGCCGCCGTCGACCTCTTCGCCCGGATCGAGCGCTTCATGCGGGCGGGCAATGACATCGATGCCCGCTTCGCATGGTTCAACGAGCTGTGGGCGACCGGCAAGGTGGTCGCCGTCGCCCGGGACTGGCGCGACCGTATGATCGCGGTCGCCGACGCGCTCCAAGGCGCGCCGGCCGACGACCTCATGGCCGCTTGTGACCTGTCGAGGCTGTCCTACGCCGGCATGTCCCTCGGCGGGTCGGCCGCCGTGAGCGCGGCTCACGCCGATCCGCGGGCCCGCGCCGCCGTCAACCTCGACGGAGTGCACTACGGGAGCGACCTGTTCGGCCGTCCGTCCCGCGTGCCGATCCTCGCGCTGTCCGCGGACCAGGCCAACGTCGCGGACTACCGTGAGGGGGCGGGCGACCAGCACTATTACAACGACTTCTTCTACGAGGACTTCGCCGCCATGGGCCTGCGCAAGGACATCGTCCGGATCAGGATCAAGGGCACGATGCACCGGGACTTCACCGACCTGACCCTGATTCCCGGCAAGCGGCACCTCGACCGTCTCGGCTCCGCGGACGGAGAGCGGGTCACCCGGCTTGTGTCCCAGTTCACGCTCGAGTTCCTCCGCCGCTTCGTCCTCAAGGAGGAGCCGGAATGGGAGGTCACGGACGTGTCGCACATCCGTGCGTGGGCCCGCATGCCATGACGTCCGACGGTTGACCGGCTCTGTCGCGTGGACTCGACAGAGCACAGGCTGTCGGCTTCGGCCGACATCAACCTCTCGGCCATGGTCTTCACCATGGATCGCAACGGATCCGGGTCGCCGGTCTCGATCTGCCGCGCCAGCCACTGCGCGGGCGTCACACTGTTGGGTAGGGCCATCGCCTGGTTCTCTTTCGAATCTTGATCTTTGCTACTCGAAGGATCGCGCGATGGCCGTCTCCATTTCCTGATGCCATGCCTGTGACCAGGCCAAACTCGTACACCACGTCCGTGGAAGCAACCCCCCGGGCAGGCGGATCATCATGCTGACGGTGTTCTGGGCTTCCCCTCGTAACGTAGAGACATCGCCTTAAGGGGGAAACGGCGATGACTGGGCTTCCCCTCGTAACGTAGAGACATCGCCTTAAGGGGGAAACGGCGATGACAGAGACACGACGGAAGTTCGATCAGGACTTCAAGGACGGTGCGGTCCGGATCGTCGAGGAGACGGGCAAGCCGGTCGTGCGGGTGGCCCGGGAGTTGGGTGTCAATGCGGGCACCCTGGCCAACTGGGTGAACATGGCTCAGCAGCGGCGCCGGGCTGGTGGCGACGGCCTGGGTGAGGACGAGCGTGCCGAATTGATCCGGCTGCGCCGAGAGGTCGCTGAGCTGGCGATGGAGCGTGATGTGCTCAAACGCTCGGTGGCCCTCTGGGTCAAGGACGCGATGGGCCGGTGAAGGTGGCCGCTTTCATCGCCGCTCAGAGGGCCGAGCACGGTGTTTCGCACGCGACCGCGTGCCGGGCGCTGGGGGTGTCGCAGGCGTGGTTCTATAAGTGGCGTGCGCGTGGGCTGTCGGCGCGTGCGGGGCGCCGGCAACGATTGGACGCGGCGGTCGCGGCGGTCTTCCGCCAGAGGGGCGGCCGGGACGGCTCCCCGCGGGTCACCGTGCGGCTGCGCCAGGCCGGATGGC
>NZ_FOQY01000063.1 GCF_900113865.1 Streptosporangium canum
ACTATCATTCGGTCCATGTCACCGTGATGGGAACCGAACCCCGATATCCGCAGAGGCCGGACCGTCGTCCACAGCCTTCACGCCCACGTGGTCTTCACGCCTATCTGCGGGGCGGGCACTTTTGGTCCCCGCCCTCCTTCGCCCTGCTTCGCCGCTTCATGCGGCGGCGCCCCGCCGTCGATCATCGAGGAGTACCTCGAGAACCAGAAACGGCCGGGCTGAGCAGCTCACGTGAACCAACTGTCACGGCACCGATCGGACCTGGAGGCCCTCCCGCGCTGTCGTTTCCTCCCGGGCGTAAACGCCCGGGGTTCCACGCCAGATCACGCTGAACGCTGCGAGCGGACCACGCGCACGGGCCTCGCCGGGGCTCCGCGCTCCGTGCGGTCCGCGCCCGGACCGCACGTCCTCGATGGCACCCCGGTCGACCGCCCGCATGATCGACCTGGCGCGTGCCGGGCCCACCGGCCTCGTGGATGCATCGACGATTGAAGGTTCATCGCGACGATAGCGGGGATTTCCGGGAAAAGTTTACACCGAGTGTTCAGAGATACCGTTGAAGGCATGGATATCAAGGACACGGCCCGGCCACTCGACGGCGCGGGCATCTCGGGGTTCCTCCGGTCGCTTCCCGCCAAGCCCCTGCTGCTCGGCCTGGGCGAGGCCAGGCACTTCGTGGGGGAACTGGGCGAGTTGCGCAACGAGATCTTCCGGCATCTGGTCGAGCACGAGGGCTACCGGTCGTTCGCCATCGAGAGCGACTGCCTCATGGGCCTCGTGGTCGACGACCACATCACGACGGGCGCGGGCACGCTCGACGACGTCATGGAACGCGGCTTCAGCCACGGCTTCGGCGAGTCCCCGGCCAACCGTAAGCTCGTGCGCTGGATGCGGGCCTACAACGAGGAGCATGACGAAAAGCTCCGGTTCTTCGGCTTCGACGGGCCGCTGGAGTATTGGGCGGCGAGCCCGCGCCAGGCGCTCACCGCTCTCCACGCCCTCCTCGACGGCCCGCTCCCGTGCACGCTGGAAACCCTCGACACGCTGCTCGGCCCGGACGACCGGTGGACGAACGAGGCCACGGTCATGGACCCGTCCCAGTCGATCGGCCAGTCCGCTGAGGCCCAGCAACTGCGGCTGATCGCCGACGACCTGGTGGCGCTGCTCGACACCCAGGCGCCGCGGCTGAGCGCGGAGGACAGGGAGCGGGCGGCACTGTACGGGCGCACCGCCGTTGGCCTGCTCCGCTACCACCACTGGATGGCCGACACGTCCCCGGCCCGGATAGCCAGGCTGTCGGGCCTGCGGGACGCGATGATGGCCGCCAACCTGCGTGCCGTCGCCGAGCACGGCCCGGCCTTGGTCTTCACCCACAACCTCCACCTGCAACGGAACAAGAGCCTCATGTCGTTCGGCGACCAGGCGCTGGAGTGGTGGAGCGCGGGGGCGATCGCCGAAACGCACCTGGGCGACCGGTACGCCTTCCTGGCCTCGGCCCTCGGCACGGTCGGCGACGACACCCCGCCCTCCGACACCGTCGAGGGCCTCCTGTCCACGCTCCCGTGGGACCACTCGCTCATCGACGCCCGCCGCCTGGCCGAGGCCATCACGGAGCCCGCCCCGCGCGTCTCCCACGATTTCGCCTATTTCCCGCTGGACCCGGCCCAGCTCGACATGATCGACGGCGTCGTCTTCCTCAGGCAGGCCGTCAGGCTGAAGAAGCTGGGGTGATGCCACGACTTTCGACCGGATGAAAACCCCTGCCCAGTCGGCCGCACTCGGCAAGTTCAAGGCCCGCCTGGCGCACCTGCGGGCGCTGGACGCGATCGGGCCGACCGAAGCGTGGCTTGCGGGCGTGCCACCGGGAAAGGTCGTGCACTTCGCCGGCTCAACCGGTTAGGCCATGTCCCAGAGCAGGCGGTAATAGGCGATGCGCTCCGGATCCGGGGTGATCCCGTAGGCGTCGTACAGGATGCCGTCGTAGCCCGGGCCGTAGTTCCACTCGGTGCTCCAGGCCGCGACCGCGAGGTCGGCCCACCGGTCGGCCACCCCGAGCGAACCGAGGTCGACGTGTGCGGCGAACGTGCCGTCGTCGTGCAGCAGGGTGTTGGGGACGCACGCGTCCCCGTGACAGACGACCAGGTGGTCGATCGTGGGCGGCTCGCCGATGCGCGCCCGGGCCCTGTCCAGATCGAGGTGCCGGTGCTCGGGGAACCAGTCGGCCGGCCCCTCTCCGTCGGCGATGCGCTCGTCGGCGCGCGCGAGCCGTCGATCGACGCTCCAGTCGAACGGGCACCGCTCCACGGGCAGAACGTCGTGGAGCAGGCGCAGTCCTCGGCCGATCGCGGCCGCCGCGGTCGCCGGGTCGGCGATCCATCGGGGGTCCACCGCCGAGCGGCCGGGGAGCGCTTCTGTGACCAGCCACGCGCCGTCGGCGTCCGTCCCGTGCTCGATGACTCGCGGGACGGTCGCCCATCGCCGCGCCCAGGCCAGGCGTTCGGCCTCGGCGGGGAGGTCGATCTCCGGGGTGCCGGCGGCGACCCATTTGGCATACCTGCCGCCGCCGCGCCCGTCCTCCAGGCGGAAGGTGAGGCCGCCGAGCTCGTTGCGCCACACCGGGGTGACGGTGTCGCCGCCGGCGAGCGCCGTGACGGCGTCGGGGACGGTCACGGGGTCGGTCGGGATCTCGGAGATGACGGGGCGGCTCATGGGGCAGGATCCTTCCAGGGGCGTCGCACCGGCGACAAATGGGTTTTCGCGGTGGCGGGGGCCCTGTCGGTGCGGACGAGGCTGCGTTGCCTCGACTGCGGGAAGACCTACCGTCGGAAATCTCGGAGGGAGCAGCCCGCATAAGCCCGAAACCCCCATCGAACTGAGTGGCGGCTCGTCACTGTGGGAGCTCCAGGCCGTGACGCAGCAGTGCGGGCTCCGGCCTGGGGCGAACAACGGCCTCCCGATGTTCTCCACCTGCGGAAACCAATCCAAGATTCACTCAATCTGGATTTTGGCTCATGTGGGTTGCCCTCTGAGAATCCCCGAGATCAGACGGCCCCGATCTTTCACCCGTCCAGGAGCTTGAGACCGATGACGCCGATCAAGATGAGCGCCAGGCAGGCCAGCCGGGCAGGTGCCGCGCTTTCGCCCAGGGCGGCGATGCCCACGACGGCGACTCCGAGCGCGCCCAGTCCGACCCAGACGGCGTACGCGGTGCCCATGGGCAGGGTCTTGAGCGCGAAGGTGAGCATGACGAAGCTCAAGACCGCCGTCGTCACCCCGATGAACGTCGGCCAGAGCCGGGTGAACCCGTCTGAGCGTTCGAGCGCGGTGGCCCAGACGATCTCCAGCACGGCCGCCACGAAGAGCAGAGCCCAGGCCATGGCGGTCAGGCCGTGGTGCCCGCGTCGACGGTGATGGCGGCGCCGGTGATGTTCCTGCCGCCCTCGCCCGCCAGATGGGCGACGGTGGCGGCGATGTCATCGGGGCTGCAGTAACGATCGAGGGCGGTATAGCGTCGCTCCTCCGCCGCTTCCGGGCTGTCGGCCGGGTTCATCTCGGTGTCGGTCGAACCGGGATGGACGAGATTGGCCGTGATCCCCCGCGGCCCCAGGTCCCTGGCCAGGCCCTTGGTCAGGCCGATCAGCGCGGACTTGCTCATCGCGTAGAGGGTCCACCCCGGGTACGGCACGCGCTCGACGAAACTACTGCCGACGCAGATGATCCGGCCACCCGGGCCCATGTGCCGGGCGGCTGCCTGAGCCAGCACGAAAGAGGCGCGGGCATGGATCGCGAGGGTGTTGTCGACCTCGGCGAGCGTCACCTCCTCCAGCGGTCCGAACGGGGCGATACCGGCGCTGCTGACCACGATGTCGATCCGCCCGAACTCGGCGACCGTACGCTCGACCACCGCGACCAGCGCACCGGCGTCGGCGGAATCCGCGGCCACGGCCAGCCCGCGGGCGCCGGCGGCCTCGATCTCCTTGACGACCGCCGCCGCCCGCTCCGCCGAGCGCACGTATGTGATCACCACGTCGGCGCCTTCGGCGGCCAGCCGCACGGCGATGGCGGCGCCGATCCCACGGCTCCCCCCGGTGACGAGCGCGACCCTGCGTGTCATGATGTCTCCCTCATACGGAATCAGTTCCGCTTAAACATAAACCGGAACTGATTCCGTTTGCAAGCCGTCCAGTACCCTGTGATCGTGAACGGCATCACGAGCCCGCGACGCGAGCGGGCCGACGCGGCGCGCAACCGGGTGAAGATCCTCACCGCCGCCGCCGGGATCGTCGCCACCCACGGCGTCGAGGGGCTGTCCATGGCGGAGGTGGCCACCGCCGCGGGAGTCGGCGTCGGCACGCTGTACCGCCGGTTCGGCGACCGCTCGGGGCTGGCCTACGCGCTCATCGACGAGCGGGAGCGCGAGTTCCAGGCGGCCTTCATCGAGGGTCCGCCACCACTCGGGCCCGGCGCCGAGGCGACGGCCCGCATCCGCGCCTTCCTGCACGCCCTGACCGACAGGACCGTGGAGCAGCTGGATCTGCTGCTGATGGCCGAGACGGCGGCCCCGCTCGCCCGCTTCGGCGGCGCCTACGACGGCTACCACGCCCACCTGTCGATGCTCATCGCCCAGGCCAGGCCCGGCGCCGACGCCTACGTCCTGGCCGACGCCCTGCTGGCCCCGCTGGCCGCCCCGCTGCTCGCGCACCGCCTGCGCGGCCGCGGGGTGACGGCCGAGCGCGTCAAGGCAGGGCTGGACGACCTGCTGGCCGCATTCACCACCTGAGCGTCTGGCGTTCCCCGGAGGCCGACAAGCTCGCCACCCACCACCGATCGGCCCTGACCATCGCCTGTCTACCGCTCCGGCTCAGATGATCCACGGAACAGCACCTAAGGCCCGGCCGGCCGGCGCGCCCGCCTGCCATCAACGGCATCGGCCCGGACGGAGAACGCGCACTCCTTGATCGCCTGGATGATCCCCGCGGCCGGACACGGGGCATAGTAGCCACGGGACAAATGATGCAATGTGGTCAGAAAGTGATTAAAGATGCTGAATAGGCTGGGGATCAGCGAGCAGGAGGAGACCGTCTACGTCGAACTCCTGCGATGTCACCGGATGACGGTCTCCGACATGGCCGAAGTGGTGGACATGCCGGTGGCGGCCGTGACAGCCGCCGTGGCCCGACTCGTCGCGCTCGGCCTGGCCACCCGCGACGACAGCGGGTTGCACATGGTCGTACCGCCCGACGTCGGGCTCGGCACGCTGATCGCGCAGCGGCAGGCCGCGCTGCAACAGGTGCAGGGCAGGTTGGCGGAGCTGGCGGAGGTCTACCGGATGGGAGCCGCCTCGCCCGCGGGTGAGATCGAGGCGCTCACCACACCGGAACAGCTCACCACCTGGGTCGACAACATGGAGCGCGGCGCCAGACGAGAGGTACTGGCCTTCTTCCGGCCTCCGTACGTGCTCGACGTCAACCTCGACGACTCCACCAACGCGCTGCCCACCTACCGTTACGTGTACGAACGCGCCGCTCTCGACGATCCGCGGGCGCCCGCCGAGATCGGCAGGTTCCTCAAGAGCGGGTACGAGATCAGGATCGCCGCCGAGCTGCCCAGCAAAATGATCATCGTGGACCAGGAGGCGGTGCTGCTGCCGATGCTGCTCGACCAGGCGAGCGTCCAACCGGGTTTCCTCCTGGTCCGGGGGCAGTCCCTGGTCCACCTGCTGGTGGCGCTCTTCGAGCGGGTCTGGCAGGCGGCGACGCCGTTGCGGCTCACCGCCACGAGTGTGACCGAGGGGGTTTCCGCATGGGACGACGTCGACGTGGCACTGCTGACGTACCTGCTGTCCGGCATGCCGGACAAGACGGTGGCCAGCCGGCTCGGCACCAGCGAGCGCACCGTGCAACGCAGGATCCGCCGGCTGATGAAGCTGGCCGGAGCCGACAGCCGCATGCAGCTGGCCTGGTACGCCGCCCGGTCCGGCATGATCCCCTCGTGAGGTGATCCGAACGGCGCCGGGGCGCCCCCTCCGCCGCGCGGAGGGAGGCGCCCCGGCCCGTCGGGTTACCGCCGCAACTGGTAGGCGCGGGTCACGGTCTGCAGGACGGTGTTGCCGCCGGCGTCGGTGGCCTGTGCCCGCAGCGAGACGAACCCGCCGGCCTTCGCGGACGCGGGGTTCCTGATCGTGCCGGTGAAGGCCGCGTCACCCTTGGCGGCGAGCCTCACCGGGTGCCAGGTGGTGCCGTCGTCGTAGGAAGTCCACAGCTTCGCCTCGGTGATCCGCGGGCCGGCCTCGCCCTTCTGGTACCGCAGGCCGAGCCCGACCTGGGTCGCGGAACGCGCCGAGGCGCTGTTGGCCTGGTCGACATCGAGGTCGTAGTCGACCGACAGGACCGGCAGCGGTGTACTGGCGCCGGCCTCCTCGGAGCGGAACGTCCAGTCGGTGTTCACCTTGGTGGAGGTGGTCCACCACGGCTGGTCCCGCTGCGCGTCGACCACCACGCGGTAGGCGGCGCGCTCCGGCACCATCGGGAAGGCGACGGCCGCCGACGGCGCGGATCCGAGCAGCTCACCGTTGCGGTACACCGTGGCCCGCTCCTTGTCGGTGAAGGCACGGCCCGTGATCCACTGGTTGGGCGCCGTGTCGAGCAGACCGCTCGCGATCACCATGCCGACGCCATTGGTCCGGACGGCCGACTTGTCCAGCCCGTTCGGCAGCGCCGTACGGACCACCGCCTTGTTCCAGTCTCGGGACACCCGCTGGCCGGCCTTGAGCACCGTCGGCGCGGTCTGCTGCCAGGCCTGGCCGGACTCCCATACGGTGCCGACCTGCATCGCCTCCCAGGTCTTCACGTCGGCCGTGACGTATTCGGTGCGGGCTCGCGGCAGGACGGTCCGGTTGGAGACCAGGTACGCCATGGTCTGCATCGGTGAGACCATCGGCCGGGCGTACCCGGCCTCCGTGCCGGGCGCCGAGGCGTGGAACGACGACTCGACCGTGGCCAGTTCGTTCGCGCGTACCCGGTACCGCTGGTCGGCGGGGATGCCGCCCTGCCGATACTTGAGCAGTTCGTAGGCGTACGGGCTCACCGCCGTGCCCGTGAGCTCGACCTTGGCCCTGCCATGGGTCGCCGACTCCGCCAGCCGGGCACCCTGCGCGCCCGAGAGGGTCATCGCCGGGATCTTGGTCGCCGTCGTGCTCCAGTTGTCGGCACCCCAGTCGCCGGGGTTGTCGTTGTAGACGACGACCGCGCCGGCGCCGGCCGCCGCGGCGTTGTCGACCTGCTGTTGCGGGGTGAGGCCGGGGCTGCGCTTCACCAGCGCGAGCCTGCCCTGGACCGCCTGCCCGGCGTAGTCCTGCGGCCGGCCGGTGCCGGCGTTCACCGCCGGCAGTACCCGCGTGCCGTCGATGCGCGCCGAGCCGGCCCTGCCCCGGAAGTACGCCGGCTCGATCGGTCCTCCGCCGTGGCCGACGACCCGCGCCCGGAGTTCCGGCGCGCTGAGCGACCATCCGACGCGCGACTCGAAGTGGTCGCTCGTGATCTGCGACGGGATGGAGTACACCTTCGTCTCGCCGTTCATCCACTGCTCGACGCCGTACGCGTTCGTGGCGGTCGAGTTCCGCATGGCCAGGCCCAGCCGGATCCTGTCCGTCTGCTTCGGCTTCGGGGTGTCGACGGTGACCGGGCCGGCCTTGCCGCCGTCGAACGTGATGGTCCGGTCGGAGTCGATGAGGGTGCCCGGCTCACCGCCGTAGGTGTACTCCCAGACGCGGTTCCCGTCGGCGCTGTAGTGGAAGATCTCCGCCATGAAGGCGTGCTCGCCGCGGGGCAGCCGCGCCACGACGGTGCCGTCCTCCCCGGGCACGTGCATGTCCGGCAGGCCGAGCTTCCCCAGAACGAAGTCGTGGACGACGGCGACGCCGGTCGTCGGCTTGCCGTCCCGGTCGAGCACCTTGAGGGTGACGTCGAAGCGCTCCACGTCCCTGACGAAACCGACCGCCGTCGTCACGGCCGTCTGGCCGTCGGCCGAGGCGGCGGTGACGTGCGCGCCGTGCGCGCCCGCCGCCGTGGCGGCCGTGTCGACGGTGACGCTCGCCGCGGCGGTGCCGTGAGCGGGCACGGTCACCGTTTCGGCGCCGAGGGTCAGCGCCCCGGCCGGCAGGTCCTCGCCCGCGCCCTTGGCCGACAGCGTGAGGGTGACAGGCTGGTCGCCGTCGTTGACGTAGTCGATCTGCTTGGTGGCCGGACCGCTGCCGGAGTCCCAGTCCGCGAGGCCGAAGTCGATCACTCCCGGCCCGGAGACCGGCTGCCGGACGGCGCGGCTCACGTCTACGCGGCCGGCGCCCTGGGCGTGCACCGGTGTGTCGGACGTGGTCTTCGCCGTGCTGATGAGCTGGCTCTTCAGCCGCGCGGCGGTCCAGTCCGGGTGCTCCTGGGCGAGGATCGCGGCCGCGCCGGCCACATGCGGGGTGGCCATGGAGGTACCACTCGCGGTGGTGTACGTACCGTCCACCGGCGTGCCCATCGAGGTGCCGGTCGCACGGGCGGCCACGATCTTGAAGCCGGGGGCGGTGATCTCCGGCTTGAGCGCGCCGTCGCCCCCGCGGGGACCGCGGCTGGAGAAGTCGGTGATCGCGTCGGCGGAGTCGACCGCGCCGACGGTCAGGGCCGCGTCGGCCGCGCCGGGTGAGCCCACCGTGGTCGCCCCCGGCCCGCTGTTCCCCGCGGCGATGGTGAACAGCACGCCGGTCTCGGCGGTCAGCTCGTTGACCGCCATCGCCATCGGATCGGTGCCGTCGGCGCCCTCCTGGCCGCCGAGGCTCATCGAGACGACCTTCGCGCCCGAGTGGGCGGCCCAGGTCATCCCGTCGAGGATCCACGACTCCATGCCGCCGCCCTCGTCGGCGAGCACCTTGCCCACAAGGAGCTTGGCGCCGGGCGCCACGCCCTTGTACTTGCCGCCGGACGCCGCGCCGGAGCCGGCGATCGTGGAGGCGACATGCGTACCGTGGCCGTGACCGTCCTGCACCGCCTCGTCCGGGACGAAGCTGCGGCTGTCGGCGATCCTGTCGACGAGGTCGGGATGCTTGGAGTCCACGCCGGTGTCCAGCACCGCGACCTTGACGCCGGTGCCGTCGTATCCGGCGGCCCAGGCCTCGGGTGCGCCGATCTGCGGCACGCTCTTGTCGAGCAGTGCCTTCACCTTGCCGTCCAGCCAGAGCCGCTGGATGCCGCCCGAGAGCCGGGCCTTGGGGGTACCCGCCTTGGCGGTGTCGTCGTCGACGGCCTCCCAGAACGTGTCGCCCTGCTTCTTGTCCGCGGTGACGGCGGCTCCGCGGACACCCGGCAGGCTCCGCGTGATCCGGGCGCCGTCGGGCGCGCTCGGCTCACCGGCCTTTTTGGCGGCGTTCTCCGGGTAGCGCACGATCATCGGGATCGACTCGCTGTGCGCGTCGTCGTAGCCCTGGGCGATCAGCTGGGTGACGTTGAACAGTCGCCTGTCCACCTGGCCGGAGCCGACGAGCAGCTCGGCCTCCTTCGGCATCACGTACACGTCGGTGCCGACCGTGAAGGTACGGATGTCGCCGGCCGGGCGGTTGTACGGGGTCACGTCGACCGAGACGGTCTTGCCCGCCTGGCTGGTCACCGTGACCTGGTCGCCGGTGATGAGGGTGACCCGCGCGGTGGTGGTCGTCGGCGCCGGTATGCCGGTGACCCCGGTGACGGGGGCCGGCGAATCGCCGTGCGCGCTTCCGGTGCCGGCCGCGACAACCGCGACGGCGAGGGCGGCACTGAGCAGTGCCGTTCCAGGTCTGATGGGCATTGGGGGGCTCTCCTTCTGCCGGCAGGGGGGTGACGCCGGCAGAACGAAGCTTCGTCAAGGAGAGATCGGCGGCGCTACGACTGCGCCTGGCGGACAGTGGACATGTCAGATCGTCGCCACCTTCCGGTCCGCACGCGGCGTTCGGCGCTCCACGGGACAGAACCCGGGGAGACCGGCGCCTTCCGAGCGGCCGGCCCGCCCCCAGGGGTCCGGCTGAGCACCGGCCGGGCCGAGCACGTCAGGATGCGCGGCCGGCCCGTCCTCAGGGGTCCGGCGCTTGCCGCAAGAGCGGCGCGTCCTCAGGGAACGGGGCACGGAAGCGTCGTGCCGGGCGGCACGGTCCGGTAACAGGCCGCGCCGGGGCACACCACCTTCACCGGGTCGTCGAATGCCCCGAAGCCGACGAGGACCGGTTCGTGCCCGAACCGGCGGGAGGCGATGTCGGCCCAGCCAAGCGCTCCGTCCCGGGTGACGGGCTCGTCGGCCACCGACGGATCCGCGTCGACGGCCGAGCGCTCAAGGTAGGCCAGGTAGTCGGCCTCACGGTGCCACACCGTCAGGCGGCGCAGGGAGTCGGCCACCGGAAGCGTGTTCCAGGGCTGTGCCCGTGCCGCCACCGCGCGCAGGAACGCCTCGCCGACCGCCGCCTTCACCGACCGGGCGGCGGCGGTGGCTATCGTGGTCCCCTCTCCGCTGACGCCGACGACGGCGATCTGGAAATCGGGGCCGGGAAGCACGAACACCGACACCCACAGCCCGAGAGCGGACACCGCGGACGCGACACTCTCGGGAATCAGCCTCTCCAGGTGCTCGGAGACCCTCAGGAGCGGCATCCGAGGGCTCGCCCACCAGCGTGTGACCACGTCATGGGCGAGAAGGTCGGCGATCGCGCCGGAGGCGCCGTCGGGGCGGTCGTCAACCACGCCGACCACGGTGGGCTCCACCCGGCAGTCCCGTTCGCCCATCCATACGACCTCGGCCGGGAGGAGGTAGCGCTCCCGGCTCAGCAGGCCGACGCCGGCGACGCTCGAACGACGGTCGGCGGGGGGTTCCGGCATGAAGTCGGCCAGGCACAGCTCTCTGCCGTCGTCGCCGCTACAGGGGCGCGCGACACCGTCGGGAATCCGGTACAGGGCGTCCATGGCGGTGGCCCGCAACTCCGCCCTGGTCATCGCGGCGTCCGGGGAGAAACCCGCCGCGACGGTGACGACCCCGGACACCGGCCGTTGCGCGTACGCGAGATGGACCTCCCCCCCAAGGCACTCGGCGACTCCCTCCAGAGCCACCGGCGACCACGACGCCCCTGAAACCGCTGACCGAGAGCTTCCAGGTGTGGGCGCCATCAGTCCCTCCTCGCCACGCGTCCCGGCCCCCTGAGGGCCCATGGTGAAGCCCTCCGGCCCACGGCCACCTGCCGCCGCCGGAAGGGTCCTGCCATTAGCGAGGGCCGCGAGCCGGGCTTCCCCGGCATCCAGCACCTCAATTCGTGTCGTAGATCACACATGGTGCTGACACAAGACCAATACAACACGCCTGCGGCGGGGAGCGTCAACGCGAAAACAACTATGCAGCAATTTGGAAGAAGAGACATCGCGGACGGCACGGAATCGTCGGCCCGATGGCGGCGGAGAATATTCTCCGATCCCGGCCGCGGAACGGTTTGGCGGATATCTTTATAACACGCCGGCAGGCTCTCGAATAAGTCGTTCCGGCTTTTCCGAAAAACATCGGATAATTTTTCCGGAGATTCAGTGGAGCGACCCGCCGCCGCCGGGAGGCACCCCGGCCTACCCTCTCGGCCCGTCCCCCCGCGGCGCCGGAACCGGCCCGCCCGCCGGGCCGTACGCCTCGGTCTGGAGCACCGAGCGGAGGATGTCCAGGGCGCGCACCGTCTGGCTGCGCACCGTCGAGCCCACGCTCCCCATCACCCGCGCGGTCTCCTCCACGCTGCGGTCCTCCCAGTAGCGCAGGACCACCGCGGCCCGCTGACGCGGCCCGAGAACGGCCAGGGCACGCATCAGGACCAGCCGGTCCCCCAGGAGCGCGTACGGATCCGGCGCCGCGGCCGGCTCGGGAAGCACTCCCGGCAGCGCCTCACGCGACCACCGGCGGGACCGGCGATCACTGATGATCATCCGGATCATGACCGTGCGAGCGTAACCGGCGATCCTGTCGCGGCGCTCAAGGCTGTCCCACCGCCGGTGAAGGGCGATCAGCGTCCGCTGCACCAGATCGTCGGCCTCGTACCAGTCGGACGAGAGCAGAAAGGCGGTCCGCCGCAGCGCCGGCCTGGCTTCCTTGACATAACGCGAGAACTCGTCCTCACGGGCCACGGCCATCCGCTCACACCCCGTCACAACGAATGGACCCCACCGTCAGCGGCGTGAAATCCTGGAAAAGACACTCGACAACAGACCGACGACATATCGATCGCGTTGAGCCGACGCCATCAGAATTGGCCGACGCGTTACCGGCGACAACCCCTATTCATTCGGCCGGGTCGCCCTTACCCGGATCGGGAGAACCCCGGAAAGCGTGCGGGAATCGCCGCCGGATCAGCGTGGAGACGTGCCTCGGCGGACGCGCCGGGCACCTGACCACACCCCGGCCGGTTCCCGTCCATCCCGTGGAGAGCCCTCATCGCCTCGCGGCGTCCCGTCCCCCTCGTGCGGCGCGGGTCCGAACGGTCGCCACCGGCTGCTCAACCTCGTGCGACGCGGGTCCGGACGGTCGCCACCGGCTACTCAACCTCGTGCGACGCGGGTCCGGGCGGTCGCCACCGGCTACTCGACCCGGCCGCCGGGTCCCACGATCGACCTGATCGCCTCGACCACCGACGGCCATCCCGGCGAGAGCGGATCGATCAACTCGAAGTGATCCAGTCCTTCCAGCTCCACCAGCGTGGCGGACCTCTCCCGCTCGGCGAAGCGGCGGCTGATCTCGATGGGGACCTGGGCGTCCTCGGTGCCGTGCACGAGGACGAGGCGGCCGCGATCGTAGGGCAGCAGGCGGATCGGGTCCGTCTCGGGCAGCAGGGCGAGGCGGCCGTCCAGCAGGTCGGAGCAGGCGCCGCCGCCGATGCCGGCGTCGATGCCCCAGCCCAGGTCGGAGATGCCGGCCAGCGGCACCACGCCCTGGATCTTCAGGCTCGCGTGCCAGGGTGAGGTGACGGGCAACCGGTGACGCAGCGCCGACCAGAGGGCGAGATGCCCGCCGGCCGAGTGGCCGAGGAGGACGACGCCTCCCGCTGCCGGGAGGTCACCCATGATCGCGTCGACGGCGGCTGCCACGTCGTCGAACGTGCCCGGATAGCCACCGCCAGGCTGGCCGAGCCTGCGGTATTCGGGAGTGCACACGACATACCCGCGGCCCGCCAGATCGTCCGCCATGGGGCGGGTGTGGACCCGGTCGTACTTCGCCCGCCAGAACCCCCCGTGCAGCAGGATGACGACGGGCGCGTCCGGCTCGCTCGTGGCGGACCGCACATCGATGATCTGCTCGGGATCGTCCCCGTAGCCGATGACGCGGTCAGGAGGCATGGCCGGACGGGTCAGCACGTCGGGGAGAGCCATGCGGAGATCGTACTGCCCCCGTACGGCCACGGGCGAGCGGCCTGCCCCGCCGCCACGACGTGGCGCGTGAAGGCGTCCAGGCGGGGGTGACCGTACAGGTCACCGGCCTTGACCCGGATGCCGAGGTCGTCCTCGATGCGGGCGACGATCCGGACCGCGGCGATCGCCCGGCCGCCCAGCTCCCGGAACGTCGCGTCCGTCTCGCCGCCGGAGAGACCGAGCGCGCTCTTCCAGATCTCCTCGACCCGCTCGCCCGTCTCCCGGGGACTCAGTGCCCGCCCGGCGGGCCCGCCGTACGCGTGGGGACAGGCGAGCGGCGCCGCCGGGGCTCCGGAGGGGCCGCCCAGTGAGGCCATGCACATCGGGCCACCTCCCTCTCGAACCGGCACGGGTTGCCCCTCAAGCCTAAGAACCCGGAGGGAATCCGCCGTCTTCCACATTGCCGGACCTCCGGCGTGAACGGCCGTGAAATCCCGGCCCCCGCTCCCACCCGTCGCGCGGCGGAACGTCCGGCATCCGGATGGCAGGAAGTTGTCATCGGCGGCCAACTTGCTGCCTCCGTTTCGCCTGGTCCGGCGGCTCCGCGGCGCGCACCGTTGATTGTGCGAGGACAAATCGACATTCGAGAAAAAGGTTTAAGAAAATGACGATTCTAGCCACCTTGCCGATCATTTCCCCCTTCGAAAGCCAGATCGACCACCCCGAATTCAACATCGCCGAATACTTCCTCGACCGGAACATCGGCGACAGGACCGCACTGATCACCGGCGCCGGCCACACGACCTACGCCGAACTGACGGCGCTGGCCAACCGGGTGGGCAACGCGCTGCACGCGCTGGGAGTGCGGCAGGGCGACCGGGTGCTGATCGCGCTGAGCGACGGGGCCGAGTCCGTCGCGACCTGGTACGGCACGCAGAAGATCGGCGCCGTCACCGCCGAGGTCTACACGTATCTGCAGCCGAAGGACTACCGCTACTACGTGGACTACGCGTCGCCGGCGATCGTCGTGGCGGACGCGGTCACCCTGGACCGGCTGCGCGAGGCGGGGGTGCGGAAGCTGCTGGTGGTCGGGGTGCCGCCGCACGACCTGCGCGACGGCGAGCACCACTTCGAGACCCTGGTCGCGGCGCAGCCGCCCGAGCTCGATCCCGCCCCGACGACGCGCGACGACGTCGCGATCTGGAAGTTCACCACGGGCAGCACCGGTGCGCCCAAGGCCTGCGTGCTGCCCGCGCGGAGCCCGCTGCTGAGCTTCGAGGGGTACGCCCGCGGCGTGCTGGACATCCGGCCGGACGACATCGTGCTGCCGGTTCCCAAGTTGTTCTTCGGTTACTCCCGCGACCTGACCGCGCTGTTCCCGTTCGGCGTGGGCGCGGCCGGCATCGCGTTCCCGGAACGCAGCACGGCGGACAAGATCTTCGAGCTGATCGCGAAGCACCGGCCGACGATCCTGGTGAACGTGCCGACCATGATGAGCGCCATGGTCGCCCATCCGGAGGCGGCCGACCAGGACCTGAGCTCGCTGCGGCTGTGCACGTCGGCCGGTGAGGCCCTGCCCGCGGAGTTGCACCGCAAGTGGATGGACACCTTCGGCGTGGAGGTCATCGACGGGATCGGCTCATCCGAGGCCTACCACATCTACCTGTCCAACCGGCCCGGCCGGTCCCGGACCGGCAGCCTCGGCCAGGTGGTTGCCGGGTACAGCGCGCGGGTGGTCGACCGGGACGGCGCGGCCGTGCCGGACGGCGAGGTCGGGGTCCTGGAGGTCACCGGCGAGGCGGTGGCGCTGGAGTACTGGCAGGAGCCCGAGAAGTCGGCCGAGACGTTCACCGCCGAGCACACGGTGCGCTCGGGTGACCTGGTCACCCGGGACGCCGAGGGCTTCTTCTACTACCGGGGCCGGGCGGACGACCTGCTGAAGGTCGGCGGCATCTGGGTGGCGCCCGCGGAGATCGAGAACTGCCTGATGGCGCATCCGTCCGTGGTGGAGTGCGCTCTGGTCGGCTACCAGGTGGCGGGGCTGACCCGGCCACGCGCCTACGTCGTGTCCGACGGCGAGGTGACGGCGGCGGAGTTGCAGTCCTTCGTGCGGTCGAGGCTGGCCCCGCAGAAGTATCCGCGGGACGTCCAGTTCGTCGACAGGCTTCCCCACACCGCGTCCGGCAAGCTGGACCGCCGGGCCCTGGAGGAGATGTCCCGCGGCCTCTCCCACCAGCCCCACCAGGACATCCACCCGCGCAAGCTGGCCGAAGCCGCATGACGGCGCGGCGGCCGGCTCCGATGCCCCCCGGCTACGGTCACAGCACCAGACCGCCCGCGACGCGTCTCCCGCGATGCCCTACGGGGAACCGGGGCCGGATTCAGCGCACGGCCCCGGGAATTGCATCCGCTTTGATAACGACTGCCCTTTTTCTCTCATATTGCTGATCCTACCCTTATTTCGGTAATCTCTTTTTTGTGGGGTGTCATCCGCCGTAGCCTGACGCTATGGAATGACGGCGTGTTTCTCAACGGCCCTGAACGCCATCGCCGCGGCTTCCACGCGAAGCCGCCACCTGCGCGGCCGGGGCCCCGGGGGGGGATCCCCGGCGGTGCTGCCGTGCGGGGGCCGCGCTTGTTTCCATGTGCCGTACATCGCGTTCACACCGGCCGCGATGCCTGCCTTTTGTGGAGGTTGATGAAGCCGTGATCGTCGACCACTCCCCCGTTTTGACGTACTCCTCGTACCTGGCGCTGGATGAGATCCTGACGGCCCAGCGGCCGCACTCGGACGAGCATGAAGAGATGCTGTTCATTGTCGTCCACCAGGTGCACGAACTGTGGTTCAAACAATTGCTGCACGAGTTCGCCGGCCTGCAGCGACAGCTGGCCCTCGGCGACAGCGCGCACGTCCTTCACTCCTTGCGCCGGTCACTGGGCATTCTGAAATCCGTGATCACCCAGATCGACGTCCTGGAGACCATGACCCCTTCCCAGTTCACCAGCTTCCGGGGCAGCCTGGGCACCGCGAGCGGTTTCCAGTCCGCGCAGTTCCGTGAGATCGAGGCGGTGCTGGGGCGGCGCGATCACCGGGCGTTCGAGCGCTATCTGGAGGGGAGCGGTGAGCGCTACCGGATCGAGTCGGCGATGAACCGGCCCACCCTCTTCGACTCCTTCCTCGGCTACCTCGTGGTCCATGGCTACCCGGTGCCGCACGACCTGCTGTATCGGGACGTGTCGCTGCCGATGGAGCCGTCGGTGGAGTTGCAGGGCGTATTGTTGCAGGTCTACCACGACGACGATGTCGCGGCGGAGGTCTGCGAGGGGCTCGTGGATCTCGACCAGCGCATCCAGGAGTGGCGCTACCGGCACGGGAAGATGGTGGAGCGGATCATCGGCGACAAGTCCGGCACCGGCGGTTCCTCCGGAGCCGCCTACCTGCGCGCGACCCTGTCCACACCGATGTTCCCCGACCTGTGGACCGTACGGGGCCGGCTGTGACCGACCTGTCGCCGTGGCTCGCGCCGCACTACTCGAAGTTCCACGTGTCGCGGCGCCTGCTGCTGTCCGGCCACTCGCACCAGGCGTGGCCGGACGTCGCGCTGGCCGGTCAGCTCGACGCGTTCCACGATGCCGCCCTCGAAGTGGACGACAAGTGGGGCAAGGCCTTCGACAAGGCCGAGCGGGTCCGGGACGGCTTCCGCCTGTTCCTCAGCGACCCGTCCGCCGAGCTCGCCCTCGGCGGCAGCACGCATGAACTCGTGCTGCGTTTCCTGTCGGCCCTGAACCTGCGGGACCGGCCCCGGCTGGTCACCTCCGACGGGGAGTTCCACACCCTGCGGCGGCAGCTCGCCCGGCTGGCCGAGGAAGGCGTCGAGGTCGTCAGGGTCGCCGCCGAGCCCGCCGACACGCTCGCCGCGCGCATGGCCGACGCCGTCGACGACCGGACCGCCGCCGTCCTGGTGTCGGCTGTGCTGTTCGAGACCTCCCGGATCGTTCCCGGGCTCGACGCGCTCGCCCGGACCTGCCGGCGGCGGGGCGTGGAGCTGCTGATCGACGCCTACCACGCCCTGGGCGCCGTGCCGTTCCCGACGGCCGGGATCGAGACGGCGTGGGTCGTCGGGGGCGGCTACAAGTATCTCCAGCTCGGTGAGGGCAACTGCTTCCTGCGGATGCCCGAGCACGCCCGCACGCTGCGGCCGGTGATCACCGGCTGGTTCGCGGAGTTCGCCGAGCTGGCCGGCGACCATCGCGCGGGATCCGTCGGCTATCCGGCCGGCGCCGCGCGTTTCGCGGGGTCCACCTACGACCCCACGAGTCACTACCGTGCCGCCCGCGTCTTCGACTTCTTCGCCGAGCACGGCCTGACCCCGGAATTCCTCCGCCAGGTCTCGTTGCGCCAGGTGAGCCTGCTGGCCGAGCGCTTCGACGCGCTCGACGCGCCCGACCGCCTGATCACCCGCGACCGTCGGGGTTCACGCGAGGAGTACGGCGGGTTCCTCGCGCTGCGGTCACCCCACGCCGCCCGCCTGCAGGCCGGCCTGGCGGCGCGGGGCGTGCGGACCGACAGCCGCGGGGAGTATCTGCGGTTCGGTCCCGCGCCCTACCTGTCCGACGCGCAGCTCGTGACCGCCATGGACCTGCTCGGCGCGGAGCTCTCCGACCTGGGCGCCCCGACCGGCCCCGAGGCCGCGCCGACACATCCGTAACCTGCGCCGACGGCACCGGCGGCCCTTCCGCATGCGCCCGTACGGCGCGCCGCGCCGCCATGCCGGCACACCATCAATTCCGCAATACAGGAGATGCCGGAGAAAGCGCTCGGGTCAACACTAGGCACGTCAAATGATTCAGAAAGGAGCATGCTATGGCGACACCCGCGCGTGGGCCCAGCGTGAAGACACCAGATAAGAAACGTATCGCGTCGCTCGACGGGATACGCGGCGTGTGCGCGATGATCGTTGTCACCACCCACGTCGCTTTCTCCACATTCGTTCTCCCGTCCTCCGCGGGCCCGCCCACCGAGGGAATCTGGTCCATTCTCTGGGCGGGGCAGGTAGGCGCGATCGGGCCCTTCTTCATCATGTCCGGCCTGTTCCTCTACCGGCCGTTCGCCCGCGCCACCCTGGCCGGCACCCCGCAGCCCAGGCTGGGGATCTACTTCGTGAGGCGCGCCTCACGGCTCCTGCCGGCCTTCTGGGTGCTGTGCGCGTTCAGCCTGATCGTGCTCAACCTCTCCAGCATCACCGGGGTCTGGGACGTGCTGCGGCCGTTCCTGCTGATGCACATCTACGACTTCCACTGGTACGCCGGTCTCGACGTGGCGTGGACCGTACCGGCGGAGACCCAGTTCTACGTCGCGCTGCCGATCATCGCCTGGGTCATGCACCGCCTCGCGCGCGGTGTCGCCGATCCGGCGCGGAAGGCGCGCCGGATGCTGATCCCGCTCGGCCTCCTCGTGGTGGTCCAGCTCGGGTGGGCTCTCTACATAAACTCGAGCTTCGGCCCCTGGCCGCCGCAGTTCTTCTACCCGTTCGGCGTGTCCGGCCTGTTCGCCATCGGCATGGCGATGGCGGTGTGGTCGGTCCTCACCGAGGTGTCCCCGGACAAGGCGCCCAAGTTCTTCAGCTGGGCGACCAGGCGGCCGAACCTGTTCTGGCTCGCGGCGCTGGTGCCCTATGTCATCAACTGCGCCCAGCCCTTCTCCATCCCGGGCACGGCCGACTGGCTCTCGCCGGAGGCCGCGGTCATCCGCTCCGCGCTGATGCTCATCTTCTCCTTCCTGGTCATGGTGCCGCTGGTCGTGCCGGGCGCGTCCTCGCGGTTGATGGAGGTCTCGCTGGGCAACTGGCCGCTGCGCTTCCTCGGGCGCATCTCCTACGGCCTCTACCTCTGGCACTTCGCCGTCATGTATCTCGTGTTCCAGAGCGGGAGCATCTTCGGCGAGACTGTCCCCGTGCAGGCCCTGCTGGGCAAGTTCGGTTTCTGGGAGCTGCTGATTCCCACGGTGGTGGGCACCATCGTGATCGCGACGATCAGCTACTACGTCCTCGAACGTCCGATCCTCAAACTCACCGACCGGCTTGGCAAGAAAAAGACCGCACCGAGCGTCGCCACCTCCGAAGCCGGAAAGCCGGCGCCGGAGTTCACCTCAAGCGGGGCCGGGCGACCGTAGAACAATGTGACCTGCACCATTAGGCATAAAACCAATGATCAACCCGGGAAACCGGGTTGATCATTGGCGTGAACGGGTAGCCCAGCACAGCCGCGCCGGTCCGGCTCCGGACCGAAAAAAGGACAGGAGATCTGATTCATGAGGAAAGTCGTTCTATTAATGCATGTCTCGCTTGACGGATTTGTCGGGCGGTTGGACGGAGATCTGCAATGGATCTTCCCGGACATGGACGACGACCTCACGCAATGGACCATCGACTCGCTGAGCCGGATGGACACGCACGTTCTCGGCCGCGTCAACTACGAAGAACAGTCGGGGCACTGGCCGTACTCGACCGACCGGCTCGCCCCTCTGATCAACAACGCGGCCAAAGTCGTTTTCTCCAGGACACTGGAGAAGGTCGAGTGGAACAACTCAAGGCTGGCGACAGGTGACGTCGCCGAAGAGATCTCGCAGCTGAAGCAGCGGCCCGGCACGGACATCTTCGTGCCCGGCGGTGCGAGGTTCGCGCAGTCGGTGTCGAGGCTGGGACTCGTCGACGAGTATCGGCTCATCGTCCATCCCCGCGTGCTGGGCAGCGGGCTGCCCCTGTTCACCGATCCGATCGATCTGAAACTCCTGAGCTCCAGGGAGTTCTCCACCGGCGCCGTCGCCCTGACCTACCGGCGCGCGTGACCTCACGGCCGACGCCACGGTGATCCAGGCCCCGGATGGGCCGTCCGCAGGCACCGCCCGGTCCTGAGCCGCCGGCCGGACCCCTCCGTCGCTCTCGTGCGACGGTCCGCCCGCTCCGGCCGGGCCCTCCATGTCGGCAGGCCTCCGCGCGTCTCAGCGCCCCGTGCCCTTCGGCCCGTGGAACGCGACGAGAGTGCTCGCCCGGACCCGCGGAGCGCGATGAGAGCGCCTGTCCGCAAGGGACGCGGACCCACCGGAAGGGCGGCCCCCGGGTGCGCGCACCCGGCCCGGCCTGCCGTACCACCGGTGCGATCCTGCGTCCCGTCGTCTACCGCGCGCTCAGCGCCGGGTACGGCCCTCTCGCAGCATGGTGACCGTCTCCTCGAGACGGCGCTGCCGGGTCTCGGCCTTCTTCGCGCTCTCGACCCAGGTCGCGAACGACAGCCTCTGGGTGTAGGACAGGCCGTCGAAGAACCGCTTGGCGTCCGCCTCGCCGTCGAGCGCCTCCGTGAGGTCGGGCGGCAGCGTCACCTCGCGAGGCTGGGTGTCGAGCTCGATCTCGACGTCCACCTCCTCGCCGCCGGCGACGCCCGCGCCCTTGCGGTGATCGGCGTTGATGGGAAGCATGTACCCCCCTCCCATCGGCGCCACGCTGCTGCGGTAGGTGTAACCGTTGATCGTGACCTGGACCCGCGGCCGCTTGTTCGACCCGAGGCTCTCGATGACCTCCTGCGGAACTTGGATGCCGGTTGTGGTCTTTCCGCTGAGTATGACTACCGTGCGAAATTTCATAGAAAACTAGGTCCTTTCACTTCTTACAGTTGAGTGCGAAACTTTCCGGGCACAAGGGCCTTCCACAGGAAGCGCCCCTGGCCGGCGTCGGAGTTCGCGGCGGATGATCGTTGTCTCACCTCCCGCCCGATGCGCGTCCCTTCAAGGAAGGGTCCCAGCAGGCCCGGGCAACCTGGGCGACCGCCACGCGCGCTCACGGTCGCGCAGCGGTCCTGTACGGCGGGGACGGCAGCCGGGGGGCTCGCGTGCGGCACTGCCTGATCGCGCATTCATCGCCTCCCCGGAGGCTTACCGCTCACGGACAGAGAACCGGGCGACGCGCATTCGACGCCGAACACGCCGGACGGTGACATCATCACGCGCGGTCGAGAGGCGGCGCATCTTCCAAAATGCGGAATCTACGGACACCCGGAGCCCGGCCACTCCCGCCGGCGCAGGCCGGGGCCGGGGCCGCTTCCCGTAAGGAATGGGGCTCGCAGTCATGTCACATGGGAAATGCCTGTGCCGGACCGTGGGGGGCGGTCCGGCACAGGTGGTCGGGGGGGCGGGGGTCGGGTTGGCGGGTTGGCGGGTTGGGGTCAGGTGGGTGGGTGGTTGGGGTCAGGTGGGTGGGTGGGGTCAGGTGGGTGGTTGGGGTCAGGTGGTTGTGGTGGTGGGGTTAGAAGGACAGGGGGGTGGTTCCGCCGTCGAAGGCGTTGTTGAAGACGGCGATGACGGTGGGGGTGGTGGCGGTGTTGATGGGCCAGGTGGTGCCGTCGGCGGCGCTGCCGGTGAAGGCGGTGCGGACGGTGAGGGTTTTGCTGAGGGTGCCGGTGGCGGAGGCGGTGACGTCGACGTTGGTGGCGGCGTTGCAGGCGAAGGCGTCGGGGCGGACGGCGGCGCACTGGCCGAGGTGGTAGACGCTGCCGGGCTGTAGGCCGGTGGCGGTGATGGTGACGGTGGTGTTGTCGGTCAG
>NZ_FOQY01000087.1 GCF_900113865.1 Streptosporangium canum
CACGTCGGTGACCAACCATAACCAGGCGATCGTGAGGGCGGCACTGCCTGCGATGGTCCCGCCTCTGAGGGCAGCCTTCAATTGCCGGCAGTTTTGCAGCCCGTGACCGTTCCGGCTGAGATATGGCCTCTCACCTGCGGCGCGACCATGTCTCTCTGTCATGCCTTACATGATCATTGCACGTATATTGCACGACGAGTCGATCATGCTCTGCCTGCGAAACCGCAGCTCACGGCACTGATTGTATTTCCCGTGACTCCCCGCCATTCCCCGTCGTTTCCTGCTCCATCGGGCACGCGACGGGCACGACTGACAGACTCACCATGTGATCACGGACGCACTCGTCTTCCTTCAGTCTTGGTACGCCTCCTGCTGTAATGACGACTGGGAGCACAGTTACGGCGTGACAATCGACACCTTGGACAACCCGGGATGGTGCCTGAAGATCGACCTCGTCAACACGCCTCTTGCCGGGGCCGTGCTGGACCGCCTTGTGGTGGAACGCGCCGAGGATAACTGGGTACACGCCTGGAGCAACGGAATCCACTTCGAAGCAGTATGTGGATCCCTGAACCTCGGTGAGGTGTTAGAGGTATTTCGAGAGTTCGTTGGCAATGCTGTCTCACCCCCTGACTGATGCGCTCACCATGCGAGCGGAGGCCGACAACCCCGAGAAGCCCGGCGACGGCATCCGGCACAATCACTGAATGTTCAACTTCGGAATCCCTGGATACAGGCCGGAATGGTTGAGCGGACGCTCGGCGATCACTGCCACTCATGGGGCGAGACTGGGCCGCCTCGTCGACCGGCGACTGACCCGAGCGCTGCTGGTGTGGGACCTTGACGAGGACAAGTGGTTCGCCGACTGTCCGGTCCTCCTGGACTTCGAGGGCGAACAGGTCGAGATCAACCACTGGAAGTTCGACGAACTCTCCATCACCTGGAACACCATCGATCTGGCGCGCGCACTGGACTGGCCGGACTTCTCCCTGGCGTGGCGAGACGACACACCAGATGAACTCACTGCACTGGTCGGGCAGCCTTGCTCGGCAGTGGAACTGCTGATGTGGAAGAACAGGGATCTGACGGAGGGGACGATCGTGTCTTTGGGGTTCGGCTTCCCGAACGGCCAAGTGACGATCTACAACGCGCTTGATGAGAACGGCATGGAGTTCACTCCGCCTGGCGACCACTACACGCGGTACAGCATGGCCTCCTGATCCGTAGATCCCCACACGATGTCCAGGGGCGTTCAGACCAGTTCGGCTCTTCGATCTTGAGGGGGAAGGGCACGGGCGTGGCCTGACGGGCGAGAGCTCGTGACCCCGCGACACTGGCTGTTGATCAAAGACAGTTGG
>NZ_FOQY01000062.1 GCF_900113865.1 Streptosporangium canum
CTCCACGCCGCCAAACGCGTCTCCGGCGCCCACACCGCCAAACTCATCGAAGTCGGCTGGTCCGACGACTCCCCCTACATCGTCCGCGAACACGTCGAAGGCCGCTCCCTGCGCCAGGCCGTCGCCGCCGACGGCCCCCTGACCGGCGACGCCCTCGAACACCTCGCCGTCACCACCCTCACCGCGCTCACCGCCATCCACCTGGCCGGCCTCACCCACGGCGCCCTCACCCCCGACACCGTCATCCTCGGCCCCGACGGACCCCGCGTCTGCGACATCGGCCTCGGCGCCACCGACACCGAACCCGACTACCGCGCCCCCGAAAACCTGCACGCCGAGCCCGCTCTCCTATCCGGGCCCCCGCACACCGACGCCTCACAGGCCGACGCCTCACAGGCCGGCCCCCCACAGAGCGACGCCTCACAGGCCGGACCCCAGACCGATCCCCCGCACACCGAGCCTCCACAGGCCGACCCCTCACAGGCCGGGCCCCCGCACACCGAGCTCAGCCCCGCCACCGCCACCGCCACCGCCACCGCTGCCGTTCCCGGCCTCGGCAGGCCCGCGGACCTCTTCTCCTGGGCCGCCACCCTCGCCTACGCCGCCACCGGGCAGCCGCCCTTCGGCGGGGAGACCGGCAGGGTACGAGAGGGCTCCGCCGACCTCACCGGCCTCCCGCCCGAACTAGCCGCCCTCCTGACCTCGTGTCTCGACAAGAACCCCCACGAGCGCCCCGACACCAAGGCCGCCATGCTCCGCCTCCTCGGCGAGCGGCCAGCGCCCCTCACCCCCGCCGAGGGCGACCGTACGGCCGGATCCGGAACGGAGCGGAACTCCCCGGAGGCGGCGGTCCCCGCGGCCATAGCGGACGCGTCGGCGCGGCCGACGGCGCTGCCGGTCTGGGGGGCTCCGACGCTCCCGGGGAGCATGCCCCCGGCGGGCGTGGCCGCGCCGCCGGAGGCCGCGCCCGTCCGGGAACGGCCGAAGACCGGGGGCTTCCCCCTCATGCTGGCCGCCTGCGTCGGCGTGGTCGCCCTGCTGTCCGGACTCGGCCTGTGGGCCGCCGGAAACTACGGCTCCCTCGGCGCCATGGGGCGGACGGCCGCCGAAGGAAAGATCTCCGGCGTCCTCTCCGCGCCGTCGGGCCAGGGGCAGGGCCTGCCGCAGCAGGACGGGCAGGGTGGCGCGAACACGTCGGCGGACAAGATGACCGTGCCCTCGGACGCCACGACGGAGCCGCAGAACCCGGATGTCGGGCCGATACAGCTGGACACGGGCAGCCCGACGGTCCCGGCCTCGTCGACGACCTCCCCCGTCACCGCGCCGCCGATCCCGGTGCCGACGTTCCCGGTCCCCACCGCGCCGGAGGCCACGCGGAAGGCCGGCGCCAAGACTCCGCCCACGTCCACGGCCAAGCCCAGGAACACGCCCAGGAACACCCGGAGCGCCAAGCCCAGCCGGACGTCCAAGCCGACCGGAGGACCGGCCGCCAAGCCCACGACGGAGCCGACGCGGAAGGCGAGCCCCACGCAGAAGGCGAGCCCGACGCGGAAGCCCTCGCAGGCTCCGCCGTCGACGCCGGCCAAGCCCACCAAGACCGCGCAACCCACCAGGTCCGCGCAGCCCACGAAACCCGCGCAACCCACCAAGACCGCACAGCCGACCAAGTCCGCGCAGCCCACCAGGTCCGCGCAGCCCACGAAACCCGCGCAACCCACCAAGACCGCGCAGCCCACCGTCAAGCCGACCCCGAAACCGACACCGAAGCCCACCCCGCCGGCCGTCAAGCCGACCCCGAAGCCGAGTCCGACGAAGTCGTCGGCCCCGCCGGCCGCGCGCTCCAACCCCTACACCCCGCAGCAAGCCTGCGGATCGGGCTACTACGTCCAGCGCTCCGCCTCCTTCCCCGGCGGAACCACCTACCAGCTCTACAACGCCTCCACCGGCTCCAACTGCGTCGTCACCATGAAGAGCGCCGACGTCGGCACCGCCACCACCGTCTGGGCCACCCTCGAAGTCCAAGGCGGCGGCGCCAAGACCGAACGCGGCAACTACGAGTACTACGCCGGAGGCGTCATCCTCTCCTCCAAGGGCAAGTGCGTCCGCTTCAGCGGCGGCGGCCCCGGCGGCAGCACCGGCACCAGCAGCTGGGCCAACTGCGGATGACACCCCCGACCCGGCAGACCTGCCCGGGTTGACGACGTCATCGTGAAGGCCTCCTCCCCTCACCCGGGGAGGAGGCCTCCGTCTTGCGGGCCGCTCAGTCGTGGCTGTTCAGGTCGCGCAGGGCACGCACCAGGTCCTCGCCGATCTCCTCGAACCGCCGACGCGCCTGGTCCATGTCGAGGGTGAGCGGCTCGCCGCCCGTCGCCGCCCGGAGCAACTCCTCGTTCTGGCGCTGGGCGTCCTCCTGAGCGGCCCGGACCGCCTCCGTCGCCGCTTCGGCGATCAGGTGGCTGTCCAGACGCGTGATGCGCGGCTCGAAGGTGATCCGCTGGATGCGGCCGACGCCGTCGACGACGGCCCGTGCGAGTCCGTCCGCGCCGAACCCCTCACCCGTGACGGCCGCCAGCTCGCTGTGGACGCCGCCGAGCCGGGTCAGCGCCTCCTCGCTCTGCCGTACGACCTCTTCCAGGTCTTCCAGGCTTTCCAGGCGCAGGTGGTCGGGGTTGAAGTTCATCACTTGTAATGCTCCGGGAGTTCTTTCTTGGGGGACAGCCACTCGAACGTTCCGTACGCGGGAAGCTGAGGCGCCTGTCCGGGCTGCTGGGGCGGTGGCTTCTGGAAGGAGGGCAGGCCGTTGGTCCTGATCCGGGCCTGGGTGAAATCGACCTTCGCCAGGCCGGTGGGCTCCAGGTTGAACGACTGCATCCATGCCTTGCCGGAGAAGTAGATCGACATGCTGCTGCTGACCACACTGACGATGGTCCTGCCGAGGGCGCCGGTCGAGGCGGCGATCATCCTGCTGGCCAGGAGGCCGAGCATCCGCAGGTTGAGGACGGCCGACCCCGCGAAGGGCGTCGCGAGCATGAGGGCGGCGATCCCGGAGAGGGCGAGCAGGAGCACGGCGAGCTGGCCGATCGCCACCCAGTAGGCGCGATAGGAGTCGCCGAGCTCGTCCACGATGTCGGCGATGTTCTTGATGTAGCCGCGCAGGCTCTCCAGTTCCTCCTGGTACTTCTGGACGGCGTCGTCGAACGCGTCGCGGTCCTCGGCGATCCAGCCGTCCTTGCCCTTGGTCTTCAGGTCGGCCAGGTAGCTCTTGACGGCGGTGTCGAGGCGCGAGTGGAGAGAGGTCCAGTTGTTGTAGATGTCGGCCATGCCGGGCACGTTGGCAACCGCGGTCGCCGCGACCGCCACCCCCGCCCAGGCCGTGGGCATCAGCCTGGTCCCCTTCTCCAGGCTGCTGAGGACCTTCGCGGAGTTGACCATCACCCCCTTCGCGCTCCGGGTCGCGGTCAGGGGGGTCGGCTTCTTTCCCGGCGGCACCGGCATGTCAGACCTTCCGGATCACTGGTAGACGACGACGCTTCTGTCCTCGGCGGTCCGCCAGTTGGCCTCGACCACGTCCAGCGCCTCCTGCCAGGACTCCAACACCGCCACCGCCTGCGCGAACTTCTCCTCGACGGTCTCCTGGACATGGCGGTAGCGCAGGCCGATCAGCAGCTCACCGATGGCGCCCCAGCCGAGGCCCCCCAGGTCGGTGCTGTCCAGGATCAGGCGCAACTCCTTGATCTCCGGAATGACGTCGGCGTCCAGCTCGGCGCCGATCGACTTGATCGCCTTCGACGTGACGTATCTGTTCTGGGTCACGCGCCATCCTCCAGAGATCGAAAACCCTTTCGTGATATCTCATATCACCTGATCCCTGCTGTCCCGCGTGTCCATCGAGCCTGTTCAGTATGCTTTCGAAGATCGGAAACGTCGTGGACAACCGCCGTTCACCATCGCCTCACCATCGACTCCGGTGAGGCCGTTACGCGATCACGCTTCTATGCTGTCGACGACCGCGTGTCCGGCGAGACGGAGGTGGGATGCAGACCCGTCGCGATCTTTATCAGGCGCACAAGCTGATGACGCAGCGTCTGGGCATGGCCCTGCTCCAGGGGGAGCCAGACGTGTCGGAGTCGCCGATGCGCAGGCACAACACGGCCACGTTCGGCGGAATCCTGGTCGCGGTGCTGGTGACGGCCGTCTTCGGGGTGATAGGCCTGATCCGCCCGGGCAACGCCACCGGGCTCACCGATCCGGGGAACCTGATCGTGGAGGAGGAGACGGGCGCAATCTACGTCTACAGCGCCCCGCAGAAGAAGATGATCCCGGTCACCAACGTGACCTCCGCCAGGCTGCTGCTGAACACACAGGACGTGAAGGTGCGCACAGTCACCGCCGCCTCGCTCGCCACGTACGACCGCGGCACGCTGGTGGGCATCCTGGGCGCCCCCGAGTCCCTGCCCGCCCGCGACCGCCTGGTCCGCGCTCCCTGGTCGGTGTGCGTCGCCGAGGCCGTCGACACCAACGGCGAGCGCAAGCCGTACACCTCGCTGATCGGCGGCTTCCGCGTCGGCGGCGCCCCGGTCGAGCAGGGCTCGGCCATGGTCGTCAGGGAGAAGGAGGGGAGCCAGACCTGGCTGCTGTGGGCGAACCAGCGGCTGAAGGTGCCCGCCAGGACCGTGCGGGCACTGACCCAGGAGCAGCCCCGCCAGATCCCCGCGGCCTGGCTCAACGCCCTGCCGGAGGGGCACGTCTTCGAGGGTCCGGCGATCCCGGGTCTCGGCGGCCCGGCGCGCGGCCCTGACGGCAGGAGGTCGGCGGTCGGCAGGGTGTACACCGTGCCGCCGGTGGCGGGCGGGCCCGCCAAGTGGTACGTCCTGCTCGCCGACGGCCTGGCGGACGTCAGTCCCCTCCAGGCCACCCTGCTGCTGGCCGACCCGGCCATCAAGCAGGCGTACGGCCGCGCGGAACCGCTGCCGAAGGAGATCGCCCCGGCGACCGCGAACGGGGCGAAGCAGTCAGGCACCCGTCTCGGCGTCAGCGGCCTTCCCGCGTCCATGCCGAGGGTCGTCTCTTCGTCCCCGACGAGCCCGCTCTGCGCCGTCTACTCCGACACCGAACGCGGTTCGACCCAGGCGACCCTGACGATCGGCAGCACGGCGCCGCTCCCCCAGCCGCCGAAGGGATGGTTCAACCAGGACGTGGCCGACCGGGTGACGCTCTCCCGCGGCGCCGGCGCCCTGGTGGGGGTGCTGCCGGGGAACGGCAGGACGGAGGCGATGAGGCCGCTCTACCTGATCGGCGACCAGGGACGGCGGCACGCCATCCTGTCGGCGGACACGCTGCCCAGCCTCGGCTACGAGCTGAAGGACGTCGCCCCGCTCCCGACGCAGATCGTGAAACTCATCCCCGAGGGCCCGGCGCTCGACCCGGCGGCGGCGAAGGCGCCCGTGCAGATCGCCCCTTCGGCGGTGGCTCCCCCTCGGCAGTGAAGCGCGGATGACCGCGCACCGCGGACGACGGATGCGGACACCCGCGGGGGCCGCATCCGGCTCCGTGAAGGTGGAGACGGGAGAAGGCGGTCGCGTGGACGGCCGGGACGGCGCCCTCAGACGGAGAGGGTCTCCTGCTGCCCGAAGGGGAAACCCTCCGTGCCGGCGCGCTTGAATTCGGGCGCCTTGTCCGGCAGGGCCTTCAGGCCGGGGAGCAACTGCGCCTGCGCGAGCTGGTAGCCGTTCACGCCGGCGAGGATCACACCTGCGGCGGCGAGCACCTTGAGCTTCATCCTGAAAATCCTCAGGACGGTTCTGCCGACCGACTTGAGCACCGTGGCGATGGTGAGGTTCGAGGCCCCCTTGGCGATGGGGATGAGCGACGCGGCCGCCAGGCCCGACATCAGCGCCGCCACCCCGCCCACGAACTGGGCGCCGTGATGGTAGATCTCAGCGGCCTGCCGAAGGGTCTGGCCGGAGGAGTTGCGGTAGTTCTTCATCTTCTCAAGCTCATCCAGCAGGATCTCCATCTTGTCGATGAAGAGCTCGCAGGCGTCCCCCTCCCACCCCTCATATTCCCTGGCCTTGACCTTCAGCGCGCGGATGCCCTTCTCCACGGCGTCGAGATCGGCGTCGCCGTCGTCCGAGCCGCACCACTCCTCCGACGCCTTGCACATGGCGCCCGGGTTGGACACCAGCATGACCATCATGTCGGCGATGGTCTTCGCCAGGAGAAGCCTGGGCACGGCGGCGGGATGGGCGAGTATGGCGGCGGCGGCCTGCGCCGTCGCCGCCGACGTCATGTAGATCGCCCTGTCGGATTCGTAGGCCATGACGGAGACCTCCTATCCGGACACCAGGCAGGCATAGGGAAATATGGCGATCACTCTATCCCGCCGATCACGGCGGGAGAGACCGGCACGTCGTCTCCGTAATCACTCTCGTCCCCGGTCAGCAGCGAGGACGGCTCGTGCTCATTGTCGTTGTTCCCACCGCCGCCGCCGCCCATCCCGGGGGGGATCATCCCCGGCATACCGTTCATCCCGGAGGCGCCGGGCAGGCTGGTGCCGGCCGACATGGAGGAGCCGGTTCCCCCCGATCCGGTCGAGATGCCACCGGTCCGGGCCGGGGCGCTCGTCCCCCCCTGGTCGCCCGTCCACGCCGCGGGCTCCGGGCTCTTCACCTGTGGCATCTGCGTCGTCGTCACGGCGTTCGGATCGTAGCCGGCCAGGTTCGTCTTCGGATTCTCCAGATCGAGGTTGTCGCCGATCTTGGATGAGTCCAGGTCGGGCATCTTCGAGTTGGGCAGATCAGGAGTGGACGAGCCCAGGTCAGGCGTCTTGTAGTCAGGCGTCTTGTAGTCGGGCGTCTTATAGTCAGGCGTCTTATAGTCAGGCGTCTTATAGTCAGGCGTCTTATAGTCGGGCGACTTATAGTCAGGCGACTTATAGTCAGGCGACTTCGGGCCGGTCAGATCGAGAGGACCTTGCTTCGGAGAGGTTGGGTCGTACGGGTTCAGGCCAGAACCACCCAGACCGGAACCACCGAGACCCAGATCGCCGAGACCCGACCCTCCCAGGCCGGAACCGCTCAGGTCCGTACCGCCCGGCCCCGCACCCTTCTCCTTACCGCCGCCCTCCTCCTTGCCGCCGCCCTCCTCCTTGCCGCCACCCGAATGATCATCGCTGGCCTGGTAATTCCTCTTGGTCTGAACGAAGCCGTCCTCCCAGGAACACACCACGTCCTTGCATGCCTGGAGGGCCTTCACCGCGCTGTCACGGGTATCGGCGTGGGTGTACTGGAGCCCTAGGCCGACGAGGCCGAAGCCGGGGAAGTCGACAGAGATCCCGCCGGTCTTGGTTCCGAGCGTCCCCAGCGTCGGAGCGTGACCTCCGATGCCCCGGCCCAGTTGATCGAGGCCTTCGGATCCGTACCCGAAACCTTCACCTTGGCGCAACTCGCCCATTTCCGTCCCTCAGACTCGCACTTCCGGGGTGTCCTGCCGGCCCCTTGAAAACCATGATCACATCGCTCGCACAGGCTACTGCGGTTCCGCGGGCACCGTACAGGCCGGTGGAGCGGGCACGGCGCCCTGCCTACGGCCGCGTGAGACACCCGATCACCGTGATGCCGTCAGGCGAGTGTCGTGGGAGAGACATCCTTTGCAGAACCGGTCCAGTACTCATCGGGTTCGGGAAGCCAGTAGGCCGACGGCTGCGTGTCCTCCTCCTGGTTGGGGGAACTTGCGCCCCCCAAGGGGGGAACCATCCCCGACATACCGCTGTTCCCCGCCGTGCGGGATCCGGCGCCAAAGGTGTCGGCGCTCACGGCTCCGCCGCTCCCCGTGCCGTACCCCCCTATGGGGCCCGACGCGCCGTGGCCGGACGTGTTGTTCCCGGCCCCCTGGTATCCCGTGGAGTTCGGCCAGGTGGAGGTGGACAGATCAGGGTTCGACAGCCGGGACATCGCCTGGTCGTCGAGACCGGCGAGCCGGGTGTTGTTCGGATCCGGCAGGGAGAGGTTCGTCTTCGACGGGTCGAGCCCGTTGGGGTTGATCCCATTGGGATACGCGCCGTTCGGGTTGACGCCGTTCGGATACGTCCCGTCGGGGTTGAGCCCGTTGGGATACGCGCCGTTCGGGTCGACCCCGTTCGGGTCGAGGTCATTCGGATTGACCCCGTTCGGGTCGAGGTCGTTCGGGTCGACCCCGTTCGGGTCGAGGTCGTTCGGGTCGAGGTCGTTCGGGTCGACCCCGTTCGGATACGCGCCGTTCGGATTGACCCCGTTCGGATACGCGCCATTCGGGTCGACCCCGTTCGGGTCGAGGTCATTCGGATTGACCCCGTTGGGATACACGCCGTTCGGGTCGTACGGCGAGCCGTAGTTACTGGGAGGCCGCCCCGTGTAGTCCGTGATTCCGCCCGGCGCGAAGTCGGGCATGTTCACCGGGGTGACGCTGGGCAGCGCCTGCTGCACCTCGACGGGGAGCTTCTGGTAGTGCTCGACGATCTTTTTGTTGACCGCTTCGAGATGGTCGCGGGCCCGGTCCTCCGACCACGAGATCCCGAGAAACGGGGTGAAGTCCGAGACCTCGAAACCCTGGTCCGACCTGGAGTGGCGGTACCTGGAGTCGACCAGGTTCCTCTGGGCCCAGTTGAGGGTGTCCGCGTACTCAGTCAGCGGCACGCCCATCTCACCCAGCTTGGCCCCGAGTTCGCGCATGCTCGCGTGCAGGCTCTGCAGCCCCTTCTGCGTTTCGACGGCCGCGGGCCCCTTCATGAGCTCGGCGAGCTCCGTGGCCTTCTCCTTGAGCTGCCTCGCGGCCTCGTCGAGCACCCCCTTGCCCGCGACGTAATACTGCCCCGCCCGCCGCACCGTGTCCGGGTTGGTGTTGTCTATCCACTTCTTGATCTGGTCGAGATCCGAGTGGAACATGTCCGCGAAGAAGCCCCCACCCTCGACCTTGGGGTCCGGGGCGGGGCCGGAATAGTTGAGCTGTGTGGTCTGCTTCTCGGCCATGATGCTCCCCTCTCACTCAGGTGTAGCGGCGCGTGGCGTCTTCCAGGTTGGCTGTCTCGGCGCCGTCGTATGTCTTGGCCGACTCGACGAGCCCGTCGATGACCGCCTGGCACCGTTCGGTCAACGAGGAGTAGAGACCCCCGCCCTGCCCCGGCTCACCTATGAGCTGCGCGTAGGCGGAGACGGTCGCCATGCTGAAGCTCTGGGCGACGGGCCACTCCCCCAGCTGGACCTCGCTGAGCGCGCACTGCCGCTGCAGGTCCGGCAGTGAACCGGCACCGGCGGGCGGACCCGGCAGCGGCGGCGGAGTGGAGCCCTTGGCGTACGCGACCTGGGTCGCCGGAACTTCCTTCGTGAGGGTGGTCATCGTCGCGAGTATCTTCTGTATCTCACCGGCGATGCGTTTGATCTCCTCCCGGGCCAGCTCGGGGTTGCCCTTGCCGCTGACATCGTTCTTGGCGGTCAGGCCGGGCCAGTCAGGGTCGAGTTCGAGTGCCATGGGCACCTCCGAGGAAGTCAGTGATCAGCGGATGCATGAGGAGGTCACATCGTGCTCGCTCTCCCAAGGACCTTTTTCCGGCAGGTAGACCGATCTCTCATGCTCGTCGCAGCCCTCCTGGCCCATCCCGCCCATCCCGCCCATCGGCGTCATCGGCATCATCGTGCCGTTGCCGATGGTGCCCCGCGCCAGTGTGGCGGAGCCGGCCCCGCCCACGCCCAGCGAGCCCGCGCCGGCTCCCGGACCGCCCACACCGAGGACCGGGGAGACGGCGTTCGTCGGTCCGACCGAAATGGTGGGAGGCGCGACGGTGGTGGGCACGACGCTGTTGGGAGGAGCGATGGTCGTCACCGGCTGCGGGGTGAGGCTAGCCGTCTCGGTGCTCCGGGGGTCGTGCCTGGGGGCGTCCTCGTTCCCGCCGATCACGGCCGGGGCGGTGCCGTCGGAGTCCTTGCCGTGATCGGAGCCGTTCGCGCCGTCGGCCGGAGCCTGTCCCTGCCCGTTCCCGCCGTCGGCGCCCGGAGCACCGGCACCGGAGCCGGGCGAACCCGTGCCGTCGGCACCGGCCCCGCCGGGGTCGGTGCCTTTCGACCCCGGATCAGCCGGGTCGGAACCCTTCGGACCTGACCCGTCGGAGCCAGGACCCCCTGGGCCTGACCCGCCCGGACCGGAGCCCCCCGGGCCCGAACCGCCCGGGCCGGAGCCACCCGATCCGCCGCTCCCCGTGCCGGAGCCCGGAGACCAGGAAGATCCGCCCGTCCCGGAGCCCGCCGAGCCGGTTCCGGACCCGGCCGAGTCGCCCTGGTACGGCGAGCCGCCCTCGGGGTACTGGGTCTTCGTATACGAGGAAGGGCCGCCCGGCAGTGACACGGTCGGCAGCTCGTACGAGACGTGCGGGGGCACCTGGGTGTTGTAGAGCTCGACGATCTTCTCGTTGAGCTCCCGCAGCACCTTGCGAGCGGCCTCGTCGGCGGCTTTCTTCGCCGCCGCCGCCGCTTCCACGTCCGCCGCCGCCGGCGACATGCCGGGGTTGGCGCTGGGCGGGACCGCCGACGTCGTGTCCTGACTCTCCAGCTTGTCGATCTTCTCGATGGCCTGGGGGAGGTAGGTCCCGCCGTACAACCGGAGGGTGGTGGACATCTGCTCCATCTTGGAGACCAGCTCGGTGCCGGTGGCGTGCAGCATCTGCAGCGCCTTCTGCACCTCGACCGCCGTCTCCCCGCCCCACACCTTCGCGAGCTCGCCTGCGACGCTCTGCAGGACGCCGCAGACGAGGTCGACGGTCCCGGCGGCGTTGCCGTAGGCGAAGCCCGCGTCGTCGATGCTGGTGGGCGAGGTGTTGCGCAGCAGCTCCTTGATCTGGTCCTTGGTCTGGGTGACGCCGCCCGCCTGCGGAACCGCGGCAGAGGACCGGATGATCAGGACCTTCGATTCGCTACCCACAGTGACCTTCCCTACGCCTTCGTGCCGTTCCCGCCGGTGTTCGCGTGGTTGGCACCGTCATACTCGCCGGCGTTCGCGCGAATCGCCCTGATGACATCTTCGAGACGGGTGACGAACAGGTCGTACACATGCCCGATGGCTCTGCCCCCCTGCTCGTCGGAAGAGGATGCACCGACCGTCTTGGCGAACGCGCTCGCCGCCTCCCATGCGCCGAGCTGCTGCTCGGTCAGCATGGCCTCCGGCTTGAAGCCCTCCGTGGACCCGGTGGTGTAACCCTCGGAGTAGGCGGGCCCCCTCATCCCCGGCATGTAGCTCTCCAGCTCCCCCGCGAGCTTCCTCATCCGGTCGGCGTCGAACTCGGAGACGGATGCGCCACCGTCCAGCCCGGGCCAGTTCGGATCGGGGTTGAGAGCCTTCTCTCCTCCGTACATGGCGTCTCTGCTGGTCATGTTTCTCCTCGGAAGGAAAGGCGAACCACGAGTCGCTCATGCTCGCCGGAGACAAACGATCTCGGTCACCGCGTGACGCGGTGACCGAGAGGAGCGCGATCGTTTACTGATCGCGTCAGTGCTGCATCCAGATCCGCTGGTTTTTCAGCTCAGCATTTTTGTAGTTCTCGTTGGCGACACCGATGGCGGTCGCGGCCTCATGGAGCCGCCGGCCCATCTCCCGCTCGGCGTCGTCCCAGATCATTCTGTGGGCCTCGAAGTATTCCGCCGTCTTGCCGCTCCACAGACCCCCCAGCGTGGTCTTCAACCGGGTGACGAGGTCGTCGGTCGCCTGGTCCATCTCGGTGACGACCTTGAGAAGCGCGATTCTAGTGTTCTCCATCTGCACATGGCTGACCATGGTGTAGTTGGAAGAGTTGTTCATTCTGGCCTCCAGTCTTGGCTGCTGACAGGACTACGCCCACGACCTAGCGTTAGCGGACTAGGCCGGCATCGGCCCCTTGGATTCGATGGCGGCGTTGATGAGCGAGTCAACCCGGTTCATGCCCTGCTGCACGTCATCGTCAGCCTGTGAATACGTGACGGAGTTCATGCCCATGTTCTCGGCGATTGTTTCCAGGTCCTGCCGGATCCGCAGCGCCTGCGTGTCCCACGCCTCCATCGCCAGCTTGAACTTCCCGGCCGCCGGCCCGAGCCAGCCCGAGGTCATCAGCAGCGCCGTGTCGTCGTTGACCCTCCTGCGCAGGCCGTCGACGAACTGTGCGGTGTCGGCTACCTGCAGCGACGCCTCACGGATCTTGTCCGCATCCCGGCCGTGCGTGCTGTTCTCATCGAAAATGTCTTTGATTTCCGCCACTGGCCACCTCCGTGACATAGGGCCTGCTACTTCGTCGCGGCGTCATGCCCTCGCGTCAGCCATACGGCCGCGATGCCACATAGGCGGGCAGACGGGACTACTGCCGCGAACATCATCAAATGGCATGCTAGCGATCTAGCGCAACATAGATAACATGCATCTATATCACAGACATGCAACGCTTTGGTGTCTTTTAGACAAACATGCAGGCCAGTGCTTTACGGCCGCCCGAAAGCCGGTGCGGCGGCGCAGGCTGTGCCGTATGCGTGGAACCTGACGCTTTCCCGCTTTCTGTACGGCCTAACACGCTTGGGCTACTGTTGTCGATCTCTGAGGGGCCGCGGGGTGGAGGCTGGACTTGGCTGGACAACGGGACATCGACAAGCTGCTCAACTGGGGTGGGGTCTCCCCATCATCCGATCTCCCCGCCACCGGCTCGGTGGAGGTCATCCGGCCCGACGTCAGCGGAGCGGGGGTCCCGGTCTACGGGGACACGTTCGGGAACTCCGGGTCCTCCCCGCTCCCCGGTGGCGACACGTCCGACGTCATCCGCCTGCAGACCGTGGATTCCGACGTCCGCGCCGACAAGGACTCCGAGCCGGGGTATGTCGAGCCTCAGGGCGCCGCGGACGACGGTCCCAAGATAGAAATCATCACGGACCCGAACGGCCCAAACAACCCGGACAAGCCCGGAGACCCCGACGACCCGAAGGACCCGGACGACCCGAACAACCCCGGCGACCCGGACGACCCCAAGGATCCGGACGACCCGGACGACCCCAAGGACCCCGAGGACCCCGAGGACCCGAAGGATCCGGACGACCCCAAGGACCCGAACAACCCCGGCGACCCCGACGACCCCAAGGACCCGGACGACCCCAAGGACCCGAACAACCCCGGCGACCCCGACGACCCCAAGGACCCGGACGACCCCAAGGACCCCGAGGACCCGAAGGACCCGGACGACCCCAAGGATCCGGACGACCCCAAGGACCCGGACGACCCCAAGGACCCGGACGACCCCAAGGACCCGGACGACCCCAAGGACCCGAACAACCCCGACGACCCCAAGGACCCGGACGTGCCGGAGACCCCGGACGTGCCGGAGACCCCGGACGTGCCGGAGACCCCGGATGTGACTTCGCCTGCGGGCACAGGTGGCACACCTGCCGAACCGACGACGCCGGACCTGCCCGCGACGCCGTCCGGAGGCGGTGGCGGCGGCCTCCCGAGTGGGGGCAGCGGCGTCCCCGACACCTCGGCTCTGACCGATGAGCAGAAAAAGGCCGCCGAAGCAGCGCAGAAGAAGATCGACGATAAAAACAAGAAAGATCTTGAGGCTCAGAAGAAGGAAGCAGCCGCCCAGCGGCGAGAGCAAGTACTCGGGTCGGGTGGCGTGAATGGTGAATGGCGTAAAGCAGATGAAGGATCACTGAAGGCACTCGGGAAGAAGTACGAGTCAATCGGCGGTGAAGGCAGTCATATCGCCAACGCCTATAACAAGTCTCAGGGCCTTCATCCGAATTTCCCTGGATTCGGCCTTCTCGGCACAATGGGTCTCACGTCCGCGTACGATACGGTCCGCACCAGCGTGTCGGAGTACCTCGGTAAAGCCAAGAGGCAGTTGGATACGAACCTGAGCTATCAGATGAATCAGGGAGCCCAGGTCGTGAAAGACGCCAATGAAGCCAGTACGGTCAAGGACGTCTGACAGGAGCAGAGCATGGGTTTCATGCACCACCTCGGAGCCGGGGCGTACACTACCGCCCTGGCAACGACCTCCGGCGGCATGGCGATCGCCACACCCAATCTCGCGTTCGCCACGGTCGGCAGAACGCTCATGTTGCAGACCGGCGTCATGCTCTCCAGTCCGAGCGACATCGATGCTCTCGTAAAAGGACTCGAGGAGCTGATCCGCGATCTCGATGAAACGAAGAAGAGCGTGAAAACCGCAGACACGGCGGTAGATGATGAGCATTGGAAGAAGATGGGGCGGGAGGAGCACGACGCGGTAGTCAAGGAATATTGCGAGCAAATAGATCGCAGTAAGGCGTGCATCACGGATCTCTCCCGCGCTTTGGGAGGGGTGGCGACGATGTCGGCGGTAGGGGCAGGGGCCTGCCTGGCGCTGTCATGCATTTTTCTCGGATTCGCAGTGGCGAAAAGGTCTGCCTTGCTCTTCGGTCCGGCCGCAGCCGCCGCCGGCGAAGCGGTCGCGACAATGCTTCTCGCGAGGCTGAGGATAGCGGCGGCGAACATATTTAAAAATAACGCCAGAGCCTGGGGGTCCGCCGCAGGAATAGTCGGGTTCGCCGGTTTTATAATTTCTCAGATCATGAGCAGCGACTTCAATGAAGTGACGCCCACCAACCAGGACAAGACTCCCGATTTCGAGCAGGCTGTCATCAAGAACCTGCCGCAGGAGACCAGCTCGTCGAGCCGGCTCCCCTCGAGTTTGTCCGCCGGGATCTGACTCCGCCCCGACCTGGCACAACTCCTTCGGCGCACGCCCGCGAACGGACCCGGATCGGGTGTTCGCGGGCGCGGGATTTCCGGCGGCTACAGGTCCATGCGGCGGCGGATGCTGTCGAGCTCGCCCATCACGTCCTCGAATGTCCGGTTGTAGGCGGCTTCCGCGTCCTTGATCTGGTTAATCGCCTTGTCCGGGTCGTTGATGTAGGACATCGGATTGTCCTCCTCACCGAACACCTCGGCCATGACCTCGTTGGCCTGCTTCTGCAGATCCATGGTGGCGGCGGCGATGACGTCCTTGATCTTGTCGGCCAGCTCGCCCGCGCTCAGCCGCATCGCCTTGGGGTGCAGCTGGAGCTCGCGTACGCCCTCGGCGGCGTACTCCACGGTGACCAGGCCGTCGTCGTCCTGCGCGCGCCCGACGAGGTCGGCCATGCCCTTCTGTACTTCCTCCATGCGCGCGAACTGCTCGTCCGCTCCCTTCAGGAGCTTGTCGATATCAATGTTCGCGAAGTCCCCGAACTCCTGCATTGACCGATTCCCTCCACATGGGCACCACCGGTCTCACGAGTGACGACCGGCCACTTCCGGAGCAAGCTAACCGCACCCTCACTATCGGCGCAATGCGGACAGAAGAACACGGCGACGGAGGTCGGGCAGGGCCGGGCCCGGCGGCTCAGCCGGACAGGCCGCGCACCCAGGAGTAGACCTCCAGCACGCCGAGGGCCAGCGGGAACAGCGCGATGATCAGCAGGAGCTCGACGATGTCCCCGGCACGCCCCCAGAACGGGGTCGGCTTGCCGACCGGCAGCCACATGCCCAGGCCCGCGCAGATCGCCGCGGCGCCCAGCAGTCCCATCACCACGATGATCGCGGTGGGACCTCCCCCGCCGGCGGCCTGTGAGATCGCGAACATGACGAGCCCGGAGACACCGGAGATCATCAGCCAGAGCCGCTGGCCGAACCCGTGGAAGACGCGGGTCCGCATGATGAGGGTCAGCGACAGCGTCAGCGCGTTGGCCGTGGCGACCCATCCGCCGTGCATGACGAGATAGGCCTGCGCCACCAGTGCCACCAGCGCCACTCCGGCGACCATCCCGGTCGCGTAGCTCAGCGCGTGGGCGGTGCGCTCCTCGACGAGCGGGCCGTCGACCTCCTGGTTGTCGTTGCGCAGCTCGTCGGCGGTGGTGGGCATCGTCGGCGTCGGCACGCGGGCGAGCCGGAACGACAGGACCGGGATCAGCGGGGTGAACGCCAGCAGGATCGCGACGGTGACCGCGGCCACCCCGGCGGCGGGCGCCTGGAACACCATCACGACGGCCGCGCTCACCGCTCCGGTCATCGAGGCGATGGCGACGCCGAGGAAGACCGGCACGCCGTCGGCGATCGCGATCACGGCGATGGTCGCCACGAGGCCGACGGAGGCGAAGGCGGCGAGCATGTGCGCCGCGCCGAGTCCCCCCAGCCCCCCGGCCGCCGACGGTGCCAGCAATCCGGCCAGCAGGCCGTACGGCAGCGCCGCGTAGCCGATCAGCGCACCCGCCGGGGAGTCGCCGGCCGCCCGGGAGATCGCGGCGCCCGCGGCGATCAGCAGGACCGCGAAGACCACGGCGACCACGGCGGCGGGCGTCCACGGCGGCCCGGCCAGCACCAGGGCCGCCACCCCGGTGAGCAGGAGCGCGATAGCGGCTCCCACCCCGACCAGGCGGGTGTGCCGCGGACCCCATTTGTCGGAGCCCTCCTGGACCCCGGTGGCGACCACGTCGGCCACGTCGTCGAACAGCGCGGGAGGCAGCACGGCCTCCTGCGGCCTGAGGTAGAGCACCTCGCCGTCGAGCACGCCCAGGGTCCCCAGGCTCTGTCCGAGGTCGAGCGGTGCCCCGCCGAGCCGCTGGAGCACCCACCCGGGACCGGCCGCCGCGTCGCCGCCGATCTCCCCCACCGCGCGCAGCAGGCCGGGCAGGACATGGGGCAGTGGAATGTCCGCGGGCAGCGCCAGGTCGGCCTTCCTGCGCGGAGCCACGATCGTGACGTGGCACAACGTCGGCAGCGGCGCGGCGAACTGGGCCAGCGCGCCCTGTGTGATCGGCCCCTGAGCGGGCGGTTGAGCCAGCGACCTCACAGTCGTATCCCTCTCACCACAGGCATCACGGACATCACGGATACGGTAGCGGGGACGGCGAGGATTACGCGCGGCAGCCGCAGATAACCGTTTTCTGGTAATAAGTAGCGCAAACGATCAGGAAGGCGATTCCAGGGGTGAGTATCGTCATCGTGCGGCGCCCGGAGCGCCGGCCGCCGCCCAAGCCTCCGCGGGGCGAGATCCTGCTCGAGTCTCCGCCGGAGGTCCCCGAGGTCCAGCCGCAGGGCTTCATGGCGGTGCTCACCTACCTGCCGATGATCGCCGGCGGCGCCGCGATGGGCCTGATGTTCACCGCCGGCGGCAACACCAACCCGATCATGTACGTCGCGAGCGGCCTGTTCGCGATATCCATGGTGGGCATGTCCCTGGGCCAGATGGGCCGCCAGTCGGGAGAGCGCAAGAACCGGCTCAACAACCTGCGCCGCGACTACTTCCGCTATCTCTCCCAGGTCCGCAAGAGGGTGCGCCAGGCCGCCAAGCAGCAGCGCGCGGCCCTGGAGTGGGGCGGTCCCGCCCCCGAGTCACTGTGGTGGGTCGCCATGAGCCAGCGCCTGTGGGAACGGCGGCCCCGCGACGACGACTTCGGCACGGTACGGCTCGGCACCGGCGTGCAGAAACTCGCCATCCAGCTCATCCCCCCGGACTCCAAGCCGATCGAGGACCTGGACGCCCTGACGTCCGGCGCGCTGCGAAGGTTCGTCCGGGCGCACTCGACGGTGGCCGAGCTGCCGGTGGCCGTGGCCCTGCACTCCTTCGCCCGGATCAACCTGACGGGCGACCCGCTGGCCGTACGCGAGCTCGTCCGGGCGATGATCGCCCAGCTGACCGTGTTCCACTCCCCGGACGACATGCGGGTCATGGTGTGCGCGAGCAAGGAGTGGATGACCCAGTGGGACTGGGTCAAGTGGCTGCCCCACGCGCTGCACCCGGAGGAGACCGACGCGGCCGGCCAGGTGCGGCTGATGGCCGAGGACCTGTCCCAGCTCGACCACCTGCTCGGCCCGGAGCTGAAGGAGCGCGCGCGGTTCAAGCCCGGCGCCTCCGCCGACGCCCTGCCGTACCACGTGCTGATCATCGACGGCGGCCACGTGCCGCACGACTCCCAGCTCGGCACCGACGCCATCCAGGGCGTCACCGTGATCGACCTGTCCGGGTCGGCGGGGACGATCGAGGAGAAGGTCACCCTCCGGCTGGACATCCAGCCGGACGGCTTCCACATGATCAAGGTCGACCACGCGGGCAAGGAGAGCTCGACCCGTCTCGGCGATCCCGACCGGCTGGACTTCCTGCGGACCGAGGGCCTGGCCCGGCAGCTCGCCCCGCTGCGCGTCTCGACCGCCAAGGGCGGGGAGACGCAGGACGTGCTCGCGCTGAACACCTCCCTGACCGACCTGCTCGGCGTCGGCGACCCGAACCGCCTCGACGCGTCGGTGACGTGGCGGCCCCGGGCGGGCCGCAACCGGCTGCGGGTGCCGATCGGCCTCGGCGTGGACGGGCGCCTGGTCGAGCTCGACATCAAGGAGTCGGCGCAGGGCGGCATGGGGCCGCACGGCCTGGTCATCGGCGCCACCGGCTCGGGCAAGAGCGAGCTGCTGCGGACCCTGGTGCTCGGTCTGGCGATCACCCACTCGTCGGAGATCCTGAACTTCGTCCTGGTCGACTTCAAGGGCGGCGCCACCTTCCTCGGTCTCGACACCCTGTCCCACGTCTCGGCGGTCATCACCAACCTTGAGGACGAGCTGCCGCTCGTCGACCGCATGTACGACGCCCTGCACGGGGAGATGGTCCGCCGCCAGGAGCTGCTGCGCGCCGCCGGCAACTACGCCTCCCTGCGCGACTACGAGCGCGCCCGCGAGCAGGGCGTCGACCTGAAGCCGATGCCCACGCTGTTCGTCGTGATCGACGAGTTCAGCGAGCTGCTCTCGGCCAAACCCGAGTTCATCGAGCTGTTCGTGATGATCGGGCGGCTCGGCCGCTCCCTCGGCGTCCACCTCCTGCTGGCCTCCCAGCGGCTGGAGGAGGGCCGGCTGCGCGGCCTGGACACCCACCTGTCCTACCGGGTCGGCCTGCGCACCTTCTCCGCCATGGAGAGCCGGGTCGTGCTCGGCGTCGCCGACGCCTACGAGCTGCCGTCCGCCCCGGGAAACGGCTATCTCAAGTTCGAGACCACCGGGATGACCCGGTTCAAGGCCGCCTACGTGTCCGGCACCTACCAGGTGGACCACAGCCAGGGGGTGACGCCGGATGGCCAGCCCGTCCTGCGGCAGGTCGTGGAGTACGGCCCGGACTTCGCGCCGGTTCCCGTCGTGGAGGAGCCCAAGAAGGAGCTGCCCGCGGCCGACGCGCCGGCCGAAAGAGGTTCGGTCACCCTGCTGGACCTCGTGGTCAGCCGGCTGCATGACCAGGGACCGCCCGCCCACCGGATCTGGCTGCCGCCGCTGGGCGATTCCCCGACCCTCACGCACCTGCTCCCGCCCCTGTCGGCGACGCCCGAACTCGGCCTGGGCACGATCGGATGGGTGGGCCGGGGCCAGCTGCACGCCGTCGTGGGCCTCGTCGACAAACCGTTCGAGCAGCGGAGCGACCCGTTCTGGCTGGACCTGTCGGGGGCGGCCGGCCACGTCGGCGTCGCCGGCGGGACGCAGAGCGGCAAGAGCACGGTGCTGCGCACGCTGATCGCCAGCATGGCGCTGATGCACACCCCCCGTGAGGTGCAGTTCTACTGCCTCGACTTCGGCGGCGGCGCCCTGGCCTCGCTGGAGGGGCTGCCCCACCTGGGCGGGATCGCCAGCCGTCTGGACGGCGACCGGGTCCGCCGTACGGTGGCCGAGATCGCCACCCTCCTGCAGCAGCGGGAGCGCGACTTCACCGACCAGGGGATCGACTCGATCACCACCTACCGGCGCCTGCGCGCCGACGGGACGATCGAGGGAGACCGCTTCGGCGACGTCTTCCTCGTGGTCGACGGCTGGCTGACCGTCAGGCAGGAGTTCGAGTCGCTCGAACCCGTGATCACCGACCTGGCCGCCCGCGGCCTCGGCTACGGCATCCACGTCGTGGCCGCCACCAACAAGTGGTCGGAGTTCCGTCCGGGCATCCGCGACCTCTTCGGCACCCGGGTGGAGCTCAAGCTCGGCGACGCCTACGAGTCGGAGGTCAACCGCAAGGCGTCGATGGCCGTGCCCGAGGGCGTTCCGGGACGCGGCCTCACCAGGGAGGGCCTGCACTTCCTGTCGGCGCTGCCCAGGATCGACGGGGTCCGGAAGGCCGACGACCTGTCGGACGGCGTGCGCGCGCTCGTCCAAGCCGTCAGGGACGCCTGGCAGGGGCCCACCGCCCCCGCCGTACGGCTGCTGCCGGCGGTGCTGGCCGCCGAGACGCTGCCCGGCGCGGAACAGAGCGGGCCGAACCGGATCCCGCTCGGGATCGACGAGGCCACCCTGTCGCCCGTCATGCTGGACTTCGACGCCGACCCGCACTTCATCGTGGTGGGCGACACCGAGAGCGGCAAGTCCAACATGCTGCGGCTCATCACCGAGGGCCTGGTCGCCCGGCAGACGCCGCAGCAGGCCATGATGATCGTGATCGACTACCGGCGGGCGCTGCTGGACTCCGCCGCCACCGAGCACCGCATCGGCTACGCCGCCTCCAGCGCGGCGGCGCTCGAACTGATCAACGACGTGCGCGGCGCGCTGCTCAAGCGGCTGCCTCCGGCGAACCTGACGCCGGAGCAGCTGCGGTCCAGAAGCTGGTGGCAGGGTTCGGACCTGTACATCGTCGTCGACGACTACGACCTCGTGGCGACCTCGTCCAACCCGCTCCAGCCGCTGGCCGAACTGCTGCCGCAGGCCCGCGACATCGGGCTCCACCTCGTCATGTCGCGCGCGATGGGCGGCGTCGGCCGGGCCATGTTCGATCCGGTCATCCAGAAGATCAAGGACATGGCCAGCCCCGCCGTCGTCCTGTCGGGCAACAAGGACGAGGGTTTCGTGTTCGGCAACATCCGGCCCCACCCGCTCCCGCCGGGCCGCGGCTACTTCGTCGACAGGAGGCACGGCGCGCGCCTGGTGCAGACCGCCTTCCTGGCGCCCCCGTCACCCCCGGAGGAGAGCTGAGGGGCCGCACCTCCCGCGAGAACGCGTCTGTCGGCTCGCCCTGGTACGCGGCTTTTCCCCGCCGACGTTCCGGGCTCCGCGTGGGGAGCCGCCGGGCGTCGTCACCGGCGGCCCTCCGGCTCCCTCGACGGCAGGTCCACCGGCTGGGGCAGGAACGACTCGAAGCTCGCGCCCTCCCCGAACAGCTCCTCGTACGGCAGGCCGTCCGGCACGAGCGGGGCCATCAGCTCCTGCGTCCGGGCCGACACCTCGCCCGTCGCCACGCCGATCTGTTCCATGATCGATCGGGTCAGCTCCGACGGCGACAGCTTCCGGTAGACGCGCGGATCCAGCTCGATCCCCTGCACCTGCCCGCGCGGGCCCACGGTGACGGTCACCATCCGGTCATCCGACTGCGCGGTCGCGGTCAGCTCGTTCAGCTTGCCGTACGTCTCGCGGAGCTGGGCCGCCTGCTTGTTGTACTCGTCGGCCAGCCCCTCCATCGTGATCCGGAACTCATCGTTCACTGATACCCCCTCAACAGGTCAGGTGAGCCCATAAGCCACAAAAACATCAATTGACGCAGAAATAACACTCATTATCAAGCGAGCAACCGGGGAGCGGCGCGGGCGGCGTCCCGCCCGCGGGCGGACGGGCGGCCATCGGAGGACAGGGGATGGCGGACGCGCCCGTCGCCCCCGAATGCGGGCATGGCCCACCTCTGGAAAGATCTCTGTCCTCTATGATCGGCATTTGTCTGCTATGCACCAACGCTGGAAGGGGCTCGGCCAGGTGGCGAACCTTGATATCCACTTCGAGCGGGCACTGCGCGCCGTGGAGGAGAACCTCCGCGGCATCGAATACCCGGGCGTGAACGGCTCATGAGCGACGACCGCGGATCGCTGACCGACAGGGGCGGCGACAGGGAACCGATCGTTCCCGTCGTTCCCGGCAGCTCGGAACTGCTCACCATCGCCTCGAAGGTCAACGGCGCGAAGGAGTCGATCACCTCGATCGCCAAGCGGTGGCGGACCACGGCGGGCGGCATGAACGACCACTCCATCGAGCTCACCCGCGCGGTGAACAGGGTGGACCATGCCTGGCATGGCGTCTCGGCGGAGGCGTTCGACAACTACATACGCCAGTACGGCAAGGCCGGCGACGCGCTGCACCTCGCTCTCACGAACTGCGCGGGCTCCCTCGACACCGCCGCCGGCGCGCTCGACACCGCCGAGACCAAGGTGAAG
>NZ_FOQY01000061.1 GCF_900113865.1 Streptosporangium canum
CGGCCGGAGCGGCGCTCGCGGGCGGGCCGATCAGGAGCGACAGGGGGATGAGCGAGCCGGCCAGCAGTGCGGCCGGACGGCGGAGACGGGCCTTCACGGGTTCTCCTCGAAAGGTGGGGGGGTTCGTCGAAGGGCCGACTCCGGCCGGGAGGAGATGGAGGCGGCCCTTCTCGCGGTCAGCTGCCGCAGTGTTCGAAGGGGCTGTCGTAGACGGACGAACCGGCCTTGCCGCCCCACTTGACGCACTTGCCGGGCGCGCTCGCACGGACGGGGCCCGCGTAGTACTCGAAGTTGCCGCTGTCAGTGACGCGGCTGCTGCCCTGTACTTCCAGGTAGGCGGTGGTGGCGGTCGCCGTGCCGATGGACGAGCGCTTGATGGTGGCCACGCAGTTGTAGCCGTTGGAGTTGTTGTAGAGCAGGTAGACGGTGCCCGCCGTGCCGAGGGCGGCGGAGTCGACCACCCCGTAGCCGCTGCCGCAGACCGACTCCGCGGTGTGCGGGTTGCCGCCGCCGCAGTTGTTGGAGGTCACGGTCTGGACGGGGTAGCCGAAGGTGGACCCGTTGAAGACGGCCTTCTGGATGTTGGAGGGGTAGCTGCTGCCCAGGCGCACCTCGTAGTGCAGGTGGGCCGAGATGTTGTTGCCCGGCTTGCTGGTCTTGCCGACCGTGCCGATCGGCTGTCCCTGGGAGACCTGGGCTCCCGCGATCACCGATCGCGAGTTCAGATGGGCGTAGTAGGTGGACCAGCCGCCGCCGTGGTCGATCTTGACCAGGTTCCCGAATCCGTTGGTCGATCCCTGGTGGGCCGAGATGGCCACCGTGCCCGCCGCCGCGGCGACGACGGTGTCTCCCAGGTCGGCGTCCGCGGAGCCGCCCCGGTTGAAGTCGATCTCCCACGACTGGTGCGCGCTGCTGGCGCTGGAGTTGCCCGTCCAGCTCTGCCCGCAGGGGAAGGGCATCTGGAAGCCCGGTGCCAGGCTCGCCGCGGTGGTGCCGGAGGCCAGGGCGGCGGCTCCGGCACCCGGCGCCATGACGGCGCCGCCCGCGAGGCTGAGCAGCAGGGCGAACCCAGCCGTGAGCACCCCTCTGAGTCTCATACGGATCCTTTCCGCAGGGTCCGGCGGGGCGAAGCCTTGACCGGCACCGTGCACTGTCTGTTGGATCTCTCCGAAAGGCTCTTCCTGGGGCTAAGGGTCTGGATTATCGATACAAAAATCATCCAAAATCGGCATAAAGGCCTACCCGGCCCATACCACACAACCCGATGAATGGTTGCAGTGCCTCCATACGAGGAGTAAGTGCGGTCATGGTGGTTGATCAGCCCACATTCAGCGTGCTCGGCGCCCTGGACGTCCGTGTCTCGGGACGGCCCCTGCGCATCGCCGGTACGAAACCACGGATCCTGCTGGCATCGCTGCTGCTCGCCGCGAACCACGTGGTCGGCGCGGACCTCCTCGTCGAGGTGCTGTGGCCCCGGCACCGGCCCCGCTCCGCCCACGCCAACCTCCGCACCTACGTCAGCTCGCTGCGCGGCGTGCTCGACGCGGCCGGCGCCCGGATCCAGGCCCGCCCGCCCGGCTACGTGATCGAGCTGGCACCCGGACAGCTCGACGTGCTGCTCTTCGCGGACCTGATCGCGCGGGCGCGCGCGGCGGGCCGTACGGAGGAGGCCTACGACCTGCTCAGCCGGGCGCTCGCGCTGTGGCGCGGCATCCCCCTCGCCGACCTGCCGGGCAGCCCGCTCTGGGACGGGCGGCTGCAGTCGCTGGCGGAGCTGCGGCTCGACGCCGCCGAGGAGCTGATCGCCCTGAGAATGGCGCGGGGCCGGTACGCCGACGCGATCGGCGAGCTGCGCGGGCTGCTGAAGGAGCATCCCTTCCGCGAGGACCTCTGGCAGCAGCTGATGCTCGCCCTGCACTGGAGCGGCCGCCAGGCCGAGGCCCTGCACGCCTACGCCACGGTCAGGCGGCAGCTGGTCACCGAGCTCGGGATCGAACCCGGCACGGATCTGCGCCGGGCGCACGCCGCGGTCCTGGCGGGGGAGCTCCCGCCCGCCGCGACCGTGCCCGACCCCGGCTCCACTCCGCACCAGCTCCCCTCGGACATACCGGACTTCACCGGCAGGTCCGAGGACGTCGCCGTCCTCACGCGGGCGCTGTCACCCGTGGAACGGCCGCCGGACGGACCGCCGTCGATCGTGGTGGTGGTGGGCCCGCCGGGCGTGGGCAAGTCGGCGCTGGCCGTGCACTGCGCGCACGCCGTACGGGCCGGGTATCCGGGCGGGCAGCTCTACCTGGACCTCGGCGGGACCGAGCACGCGCCGGCCGACCCGGGTGAGCTGCTGGCCGAGGCGCTGCGGGCGCTGGGGGTCGGTGCGGCCGGCCTGCCGTGCACCGTGCACGAACGCTCCGCGCTGTACCGGTCCCTGCTGGCCGAACGCCCGATGCTCGTCTTCCTCGACGACGCCGCCGGGGCCGCCCAGGTACGGCCGCTGCTGCCCGGCAACGGCTGCGCGGTGCTCGTGACCAGCAGGCGGCGGATCACCGAACTGCCCGGCGCCCTCCAGCTCGAACTGGACGTCCTGTCACCGGAGGAGGCCGAGGAGTTCCTGGGCAGGATCGTCGGTTCCGAGCGGGTGGGACGGGAGAGGGAGGCGGCGTCGGCGATTCTGCGCGCCTGCGGCTACCTGCCGCTCGCCGTCCGGGTCGCCGGAGCGCGGCTGGCGGGACGGCCCAGGTGGTCGCTGGGGGTGCTGCGGCAGCGGCTGGAGGACGAGGCGGGCAGGCTCGGCGAGCTGCGGGCCGGAGATCTGGAGGTGGGGGTCAGCTTCGACCGGAGTTACCGGCTGCTGCCCGACGACGCGGCCCTGGCCTTCCGGACCCTGGGTCTCCTGGGACCGCAGTCCCTGCCCGGCTGGGTGGTCGACGCCGTGCTGGACCGGCACCGGGCCGACGACGTGACGGACGCCCTGGTCGATGTGAACCTGCTCCAGCTGGTCGGGACCGACCCGATCGGCCAGCCGCGCTACCGGCTGCACGACCTGGTCCGCTGCAACGCCAAGGAGAAGGCCGGCGCCCCGGAGCGGCACGCCCTCATCAGGGTGCTCGGAGCGTGGACGGCCACCACCGAGAGCGCCACGGCACGGTTGCCGACCACGCTCTTCAGCCTGACATCGGCCAGGGCCACCCGCTGGAACCTGGCGGCCGACACCCTCGGCCGCCTGACCGCCGACCCGCTGCCGTGGTTCGACGCCGAGCACGAGGCGCTCGTAGGCGCGGTGCGGCTGGCCGTCGACGCCGGGCTGGCCGCGTCGGCGTGGGGGCTCGCGGCGGCCCTCGTCCCCTACTTCGACCTGCGCTGCCACTTCGAGGAGTGGCAGTCCACCCACCGGATCGCCCTGGACGCCGCGCGCCTGGCGCAGGACCGTCACGGCGAGGCGGCCATGCTCCGCGGCCTGGCACAGGTATGCCTCTACCAGGACCGCTACGCCGAGGCGGCGGAGATGTTCCGGCGATCCCTCACGATCTTCCACGAGCTGGGGGACGTGCGGGGCGAGGCGACCTCGATCTGCGGGCTGGGGGCGGTCAGCCAGTTCTGCGGCGAGCATCTCAGGGCACTGGCCTACTTCAGGCGGGCCCTGGCCATGTTCCTCGCCATGGGCGACCAGAGCGGTGAGGCCTACGCGCGGCAGGCCATCGGGCGGGTCTGCCTGGCCTCCGGCGATCCCGGCCAGGCCTCGAAGTGGCTGGGCGAGGCGCTGCGGCTGGCCAGGGAGCTCGGCGACTCCCATCGCGAGGGCTGCGTGTCCATGCAGTTCGGGCGGCTGCACGATCTGGCGGCGGAGCCCGAGCAGGCGATGCGTTTCCAGGGACACGCGCTGGACATCTTCGAAGGGCTCGGCGACCTCCACTGCGGGGCCTACGCCATGCAGAGTCTGGGCGGGCTCCAGGTGGTCCGCGGCGACCAGTCGCACGCCTCCGACCAGCTGGAGCGGTCACTGCTGATCTTCCAGCGGCTCGGCGACCGGAGCGGGGAGGCGGCCACGGTCCAGACGCTCGGCGAGCTGCACCGGTCGGCGGGCCGGACCCGCCTGGCGCAGAACTACCTGCACCACGCCCGCACGCTCCGGCGCGAGCTACGGGGAGGCGCCGACCTCGCCGGGAGCGCCGAACCCTCCGCCCCCTCCGGCGACGGGCGGTGGGGCCGGGACACCGTGCGGCCACCGCTCGTCCTCGGCGGCAACGCCGTGGAGTGATCGCCGACCGGCGCCGGTCCCGGCGGACCCCGGAACGGCGTCCGCCGGACCCGCCGCGCGTGACGGTCTCTCGCACGGATCTTCGGTCGGCCGGCGGAAGGTCCCGGCCGGATCGCCTGGCCCGTCAGGCCGTCGCGGACCTGGCCGGTGCCCGTCGCGTGTGCCCGGCCAGGGACGGGTGCGCCAGGTACTCCTCGGGCCGCAGCGCGCCGCCGAGCTCGAACTCGGCGGCGAAACCCACGTCACCGAGTGCCGCCCCGGCCTTGGCGGCGATGCGCTCGACGTCGAACCGTTCGCCGGCCGGCAGCGGCATCCGCACCGACTGCCTGGCAGCCGCGGCGGCCCCCAGCAGGCGGGCGGCGTGATCGGGATGACCGGCCAGCGTCTGCGCTCCGGCCAGGCCCTCCAGGGCCAGCGCGATCCCCCGGGGATCGCCGGTGGTCCGGGCGGAGGCGAGGCCGTCCAGCTGCAGGGCGAGGGCGGCGCGCGCGTCGCCCCGGTGCTCGGCGATGAATCCGAGCTCGGCCAGGATCAGTCCGGGAACGCAGGGCTCGTAACTCATCCGGCGGTGCAGGTCGAGCACGCTGCGCAGGTGTGCCTCGGCGGTGTCGAGATCGCCTTCCCGGCGCGCCCCCAGCCCGAGCCCGATCTCGGCGAACTGCTCCCCGAAGGTGTCCGACCGCTCGACGGCGAGCCGTCTCGCCCGCTCGTGGAGCTCTCTGGCCGCCGGGTAGTCCTTCGACAGCAGGGCGATCCGGCCCAGCCCGGAGAGCGTGAAGGAGACCTCGGGCCACAGCCCGAGATCCTCGGCCATCCGCAGCCCGTCCCGGTACAGCCGCCCGGCCCGCTCGTAGTCGCCGGCGATCTCGGCCAGTGTCGCCAGGGGGGTCACGGTCTGGAGCTGTCCCCACTGGTCGCCCAGGTCCCGGAACAGCTCCAGGCTCCGTTCGCCGTCCCGCCGCAGCGCCTGGAAGTCTCCGCGCAGTTTCGCGTGGAAAGTGCGGCTGTTCAGGGCCGCGGCCGTACCCCAGCGATCCCCGAGGAACCGGAAGGTCGCCAGCGCCCGGCCGGTCAGGTCCTCACTCGTCGGCAGATCGCCGACGCCGTACGTGTGCGATCCGAGGAACCACTCCATCCGGGCACGCCCGCCCGGGTCGTCGATCCGCTCGGCCGACCGCAGCGCGGCGCGGTACTCCGCCGACGGATCCGCGCTACCGCCGAGCAGCAGCCTGATGCCGCCCAGCCAGGCCGTGGCCACCGTGGCGGCGGGGCCCGTGACGCCGGCCGACAGCGCCGTGGTCAGGAACCGCTCGGCCTCGCCGATCCGGCCGCGCAGGTACCAGTACCACGTCAGCGCGTTCGCCAGGCGCAGCGCGCGGTCCGCGTCACCGAGCCGCGCCGCCCCCTCCAACGCGGTGCGCAGGTTGGCGGTCTCGGCGTCCAGGCGCCGCAGCCACAGCCGCTGGTCGTGGCCCCGCAGCCGCGGCTCGGCGCGCTCGGCCAGACCGGTGTAGTAGTCGCGGTGCCTGAGCCGGAACTCTTCGAGCTCGCCGGCCTCACGGAGGCGTTCGACGCAGTAGGCCGTGACCGACTCCAGCAGCCGGTACCGGGGCCCGTCCGTGCCGTCGGACATGACGACCAGCGAGCAGTCCACCAACCGGGCGAGCAGGTCGAGGATCTCCGCGCGATCCACGTCGTCACCGGCGCAGACCTCCTCGGCCGCGGCGAGCGTGCAGCCGCCGGGATGTACGGCCAGCCGCCGGAGCACCGCGCGCTCCCGCTCGCCGAGCAGACCCCAGCTCCAGTCGATCACCGCCCGTAGCGTCCGCTGCCGGGCCGGGGCGCCGCGCGCTCCCGCGGCCAGCAGGTGGAATCGGTCGTCGAGGCGTGCCGCCACCTCGTGCACGCCCAGCGCCCGGACCCGGGTGGCGGCCATCTCCAGCGCGAGGGGGATGCCGTCCAGCCGCCGGCAGATCGAGACGACCGCCTCGACGTTGGTCTCGTCGAGGACGAAGCCCGGTGCCGCCGCGCTCGCCCTCGCCACGAACAACTCCACCGCGCTGAACCGGCGCGCGGCGGCGGGGCCGAGGTCCGTCGCGGGTGCGGGAAGCCGCAATGGGCGCACCGCCTGGAGGTGTTCGCCGGTGATGCCCAGCGGTTCCTGGCTGGTCGCCAGGATCCGCAGCCGGGGAGCGGCTCCGAGCAGCCGCCCCGCCAGCTCGGCGACCGGTTCGATCACATGCTCGCAGTTGTCGAACACCAGCAGGGTCGGCTGGTCACCCAGCGCGTGGACGATGCGCTCCGTCGGCGAGAGGGGCTCGGGGGTCGACGTCATGACATCCCGCACCCCGAGCACCTCGCCGACCACGTCGTGCACCTCGGTCGCCGGAGCCGTCTCCCGCCGTCCCCGGGAGTGGGCCGGTGAAGGTGAGGACGGGGCGAGCGCGGCGAACTCGACCAGCCGCACTCCTCCCGGGAACGACTGGCCGACCTGCGCGGCGACCGCCAGCGCGAGCCGGGTCTTGCCGACCCCGCCCGCGCCGGTGAGCGTCACCAGCCTGCCCGCCTTCAGCAGCGAGCGGAGCTCGCCGACCGCCTCGGCCCTGCCGATCAGGTCGGTGAGCGCGCTCGGCACGTTCGTCAGCGGGCGGGCCGCGGTCGTGGCCGGGGAGGGTGACGCCGTCAGCGCCGGGTCCTGGACCAGGATCGCCTGGTGCAGGGCCGCGATCTCGGGGCCGGGGGCCAGGCCCAGGCTCTCGGCCAGCCGCTCCCGCAGGTCGCCGTAGCTGTTCAGCGCGTCGCTCTGCCGGCCCGCGAGATACAGCGCGCGTACGTGAGCGGCGCGCAGCCGTTCCCGGAGCGGGTGCAGGGCGACCAGGTCGCCGAGCTCGTCGGCCAGCAGCGCGTGCTCTCCCAGTCCCAGCCGCGCCTCGGCCTGCTCCTCCAGCGCGGTCAGCCGCTGCTCCTCCAGCCGTGCCGTCGCCGGCCGGGTGAACTCCTCGTCGGCGAAGTCGGCGAACGCCGGGCCGCGCCACACCGCCAGCGCGTCCGCCAGCAGAGCGGCGCGCAGCCGGGAGTCGTCGCTCGCCCGTGCCCGCGTCGCCAGCTCGTGGAAGCGGTCGGCGTCCACCGCGTCGGGCTCGACCAGCAGCTGGTATCCGGGTGGGCGGGACATCACCAGGGCCCGGCCGCCCGGCTCGGCGTCCTCAAGCGCGCGCCGCAGCTGCCAGACCTTGCTCTGCAACGTGCCGAGCGGGTTGTTCGGCAGCGCGGTGCCCCACAGGTCGTCGATCAGCCTGTCCGCGGACACCGGTCGCCCGCGGTGCACCAGGAGGTCGGCGAGCAGGGCGCGGACCTTGAGCTCCGGAACCCTGACCGGCCGCCCGTCCGCCGTCCACACCTCCAGCGGACCCAGCACCCCGAAACGCATGCAGTCACGGTAGCCGACCGTCGCCGGCGCTCGTCCCGCAGGTCGGCACCGGTACGGCACGGGACCGGGAGCGGACCGGGAGAAGACCGGGAGCCCCGCCGTGCACGGTGGTCGTGCTGAGCGGATCACGAGCGGATCCGCCGACCACGGAAGGATTTCCCATGTCATCGCATACCGTCGAGGCCGTCGGCCGCAAGGCCGGGCCCCGGGAGTGGACCGGCCTCGCCGTGCTGGCGCTGCCCACGCTGCTGATATCCCTTGATCAGAGTGTGCTGTTCCTGGCGTTGCCGCCACTGGCCGAGGCGTTGCGGCCCACCGGCACGGAGACGTTGTGGATCATGGATGTCTACGGGTTCCTGATGGCCGGTTTCCTGGTCACCATGGGCACGCTCGGCGACCGGATCGGTCGCCGGAGACTGCTGATGATCGGTGCCGTCGCCGTCGGCGTCACCTCCCTGCTGGCCGCCTACTCGACCAGCGCCCAGATGCTGATCGTGAGCCGCGCGCTGCTCGGCGTCGCCGCGGCGACGCTCATGCCCTCGACCCTGGCCCTGATCGGCAACATGTTCCAGGACCCGCGGCAGCGCGGCAGGGCCATCGCGCTGTGGGCGAGCTGCTTCATGGCCGGCACCGCGCTCGGCCCGGTGATCGGCGGGGCGCTGCTCGAGTTCTTCTGGTGGGGATCGGTGTTCCTGCTGGGTGTGCCGGTCATGCTGGTCCTGCTGGTCGCGGCGCCGATCCTGCTGCCGGAGTACCGCGACCCCGAAGGCGGCAAGCTGGACCTGCTGAGCGTGGCGCTCTCGCTGGCCGCGATCCTCCCGGTCGTCTACGGGCTCAAGGAGATCGCCAGGTACGGCTGGCAGCCGCTGCCGGTCCTGACGGCCGTGGCCGGCCTGGCCGTCGGAGCCGTGTTCGTGGCGCGGCAGCGCACGCTCGCCCATCCGGTGCTGGACGTCCGCCTCTTCCGTAACGCGGCCTTCACCGCCTCGCTGCTGATCACGACTCTCCTCATGGTCGCCGTGGCCGGGAGCTACCTGTTCATCACCGGCTTCCTCCAGATGGTCGAAGGTCTGTCCCCGGTGCGGGCGGGACTGTGGATGGTGCCGTCGGCGATCGCGTCCATCGTCTCCGCGCAGCTGGCGCCGGCCCTGGCGAGGCGGTTTTCGATGGGGGGCGTCATCGGAGCGGGGCTGGCCATCGCCGCGGCGGGCTACGCGCTGATCGCCTTCGTCGGTCCGGTCGGCGGGCTGCCGCTGATGGTGACCGGGTTCGTGGTCAGCTTCTTCGGCACCGGCCCCATCGGGGCGCTGGGCACCCACCTGGTCGTGAGCTCCGCCCCGCCGCAGAAGGCGGGGTCGGCCGCCTCGCTGCAGGAGACCAGCAGCCACCTGGGCGTGGCGGTGGGCATCGCCGCGCTGGGCAGTCTCGGCGCCGTCGTCTACCGCGACGCGGTCACCGTGCCGCCCGGCGTCCCGGCGGAGGCCGCGGAGACCGCCCGCGACAGCCTCGAAGGCGCGCTGGCGGTGGCCGGACAGCTTCCCGCCGGGCTCGGCGACCAGCTGCTGGCCGCCGCCAGGGACGCCTACACCGGCGGGCTGAACACGGTCGCCGTCGTGTGCGCGGTGTTCGCGGCCCTCACCGCGCTCATCGCGGTCACCGCGCTCCGGCGCGTGGGGTCCGGCAAGGCGGACGCGGTCAGGTGAGGTTCAGGCGGCCGAGCTCGCGGCGGGAGGTGACGCCCAGCTTGGGATAGGCCTTGTACAGGTGGTATTCGACCGTACGGGTGCTCAGGAAGAGCTGGGCGGCGATCTCGCGGCTGCTGCGGCCGGCGGCGGCCAGCCGTACCACATGGAGCTCTCGTGGGGTGAGCGGTGCGGCGGGGGCGAGGGCGGGGTGAGCGGCCCGAGGGGACTCGCCGCTGGCGTGAAGTTCGGACCGGGCGCGGGTGATCCAGGGGGCGGCGTCCAGGCGGGCGAAGGTCTCCAGGGCCGCGTGCAGGGGAGCGCCGGCGTCGCCGGGACGGCGGGCGCGGCGGAGCCATTCGCCGTAGAGAAGCTGGGTGCGCGCGCGTTCGAAGGGGCGGCCACCCCGCTCGTGGAGGGTGAGAGCCGCCCGGAACGAGGCCTCGTCGTCGCTCGTCAGGGCCTGGCAGCGTAGGGCGACGGCCTGGACCCAGGGCTGCGCGGAGGCCCGCGCCCAGGCTCGGAGGCGGCGGAGCGGTTCCTCGGCGCGGTGCGGTTGCGCCAGCCGCACCGCCGCCTCGATCTGGTCGGGGGTGGAGGGCAGGAGCACCGCGGCGTTGCCGACCGGACCGGCCCAGGCGGCTTCCAGGCGGTCCAGGGCCGACTCGTGGTCGCCCATGGACAGCTCCAGCAGGCTCAGGATGACATCGCCGGTCGCCTGGTAGGCATTGGAGGCTTCGGCGACCAGGCGGCGGCAGCGGGACTCGGCGCCCTCGATGGCGGCGATCCGGGCGGGGACGCCGTTGAGCCAGGCGATGCGCTGCTGCAGGCCGGTATCGCAGGCGATCCCGGCGGCCTCCGCCACCGCGGCCTCGGCGTCGCGGTGCAGGCCGGCCCATACCTGAGTCTGGGCCAGGATCTGCAGCACCTGGGGCAGGGCGCCGATGAGGCCCTGTTCACGGCAGCGGGCCACCTCGGCGGCGGCCAGCGCCATGGTGGTGGCGTCGTCACCGATGATCATCCCGGTGAACAGGGCGCGCTCGGTGTCGGGGGCCCTGGTCAGGAAGTCCACCAGCAGCGGCAGGCCGCGGGCGTAGTCGGCCCGCATGAGGTGCGCCAGGCCCTCGGCCATCCGGTCGGATTCGCCGAGGGCGGCCAGCTTCCGGGCGGCGGCCGACACCGCGGCCTCGTCGCCGGTGAGCCAGGCGTAGGTCGCGCCGGTGCGGAGCATGGCGATGCCCTGGTGCGGAGCCGCTCGATCGGCGCGGTCCAGGAGCAGGTGGACGGCCTTCTCCTCCTGGCCCAGCTCGAACATCGCGGCCGCGCGCACCGAGGTGAGCTCTGCCACGGCGTCGTGGTGCTCCCCTCCGGAGGAGGGGTCCGGCCGGGCGGCGCCTCCCACGACGTGCCCGGCGAGGTCCTCGGCCCTTCCGGCCAGCTCGGCGGCCTGGCCGGCGTGGCCGCCCGACAGGGCCGCGGCCGCCGCTCGGGCGAGCCAGCCGACCTGGTCCCGCTCGGTGACGGCGAGCCGGGCCGCCTGCTCGTACAGGCGGGCGGCGGCGGTGTAGGCGGTGCGGGCACCGGCCCGCTCGGCCGCGGCCGCGAGTTCGGACGCGACGCCCGCGTCGGGCTCCATCGTCGCGGCGGGCAGGTGGTGCGCGCGGCAGTCGGGGTCCTCGGCCGCTTCGACGAGAGCCCGGTGCACGGCGACGCGCCGGGCCGACGCGGTTCCCTGGTAGGCGGCGGTGCCGATCAGCGGATGCCGGAAGGCGACGGCCGACTCGGTCACCTGGATCAGTCCGGCCCGTTCCGCCGCCTCCAGGTCGTCGAGGCCGACGCCCATCAGGTGCGCCGCCCGCAGCAGCAGCGCCAGATCGCCCCTCCCCTCGGCGGCGGCCATCAGCATCATCAGCCGGGTCCGCTCGGGCAACCGCCCGATCTGCGCCCGGAACGACGCCAGCACCCGGTCGGCGACCCGCGGGGACGGCGGCCCGGCCGGCTGGTCGCGCTGTCCCGCGGCGAACTCGATCAGCGCCAGGGGATTGCCCGCGGACTCAGCGATGATCTTCTCCCGGCGGACCGGCGCCACCTGGTGCTCGGCCAGCAGGCGGGCCGAGTCCCGGCCGTCCAGCCGGGAAGGCCGCAGCTCGTCCAGCCCGGGTGCGGCGAGGCCGTCCTCCCGCGTGGCGAACACCATCGCCACCCCCTCGGCCGCGAGCCGCCGGGTGGCGAACAGCAGGGGCTCCGTGCTGGCCTGGTCGAGCCACTGGGCGTCGTCGACCAGGCAGAGCACCGGGACGTCCTCCGCCAGGTCGGCCAGGAGCGTGAGCACGGCGAGCCCGGTGAGGAAGCGGTCCCGGCCTCCGGCCGACCCGGCTCCGAGCACGGTTTTCAGCGCGGCGGCCTGCGGCTCCGGCAGCGCGTCAAGCCGATCCTGCAGCGGCCACAGCAGTTGTGTCAGGCCGCCGAACGCCAGGTCGGCCTCCTGCTCGATGCCGGTCACCCGCACCACCCGCAGCCCGCGCCCGACCGCCGTCGCGGCCGCCCAGTCCAGCAGCGCGGTCTTGCCGATGCCCGCCTCGCCGCGCACCACGAGGGCGCCGCTGCGCCGCTCCAGCGCCGCGGCGATCAGGCCCTCGAGCTCGACCTGCTCAGTGGACCGCCCGTACAGCACGTACCCTCCAAGTACCTGAAACCAGTAGATTCTACTGATTCGCGATGCAGCTCCCCGCTCATACTTTCATCAATATGGACGAGCTATTCGAGCAGGTCATCGTAGGCAAGCTGACACTTCCCAACCGCCTGGTGATGGCGCCGATGACACGCAGCCGTGCGATCGGCGGGCTGGTGACCGATCTGACGGCCGAGTATTACGGGCAACGGGCCACCGCCGGTCTGATCATCACGGAGGGCATCCAGCCCTCGGTGATCGGCCAGGGCTACATCGACACCCCGGGCCTGCACTCGCCGGAGCAGGTCGGGGCGTGGCGCCGGGTCACCGACGCCGTCCACGGCGGGGGCGGCCGGATCTTCGCGCAGCTGATGCACGCCGGCAGGATCGGCCACCCGTGTCTCTACCCGGACGGGGCGCTGCCCGTGGCCCCTTCGGCGGTCGCGTCCGGCGGGCAGATCTACACCAGGGAAGGCATGCTCGACCACCCCACCCCGCGGGCGATGACGCTCGAGGACATCGCCGCGACGGTCGAGGACTTCGTCGCGGCCGCGAGGAACGCGGTGGCGGCCGGGTTCGACGGGGTGGAGCTGCACGCCGCCAACGGCTATCTGCTCCATCAGTTCCTGTGCGGCAGCACCAACGTCCGCTCCGACGCCTACGGCGGTTCGGTGGGGAACCGGATCCGCTTCACGGCCGAGGTCGTCGGGGCGGTCACCGACGCGATCGGGCCGGAGCGGGTCGGCGTCCGCATCTCCCCCGCCAACCCCAACAACGGCATCCGGGAAGATGACCCGGCCACGGTGTATCCGGCCCTGATGCGCGCGCTGGCGCCGTTCGAGCCGGCCTACGTGCACATCATGGAGTTCGACCGGGAGATCACCGAACTGGTCCGGGCCGCGTGGCCGGGCACGCTGATCCTCAACCCGGGCGACACCGCCGAGGAGAGGGTCGGCGAGGCGGCCTCGGTGCTCCGTGAGGGCCTGTGCGACGCGGTCAGTCTCGGCGCGCTGTGGCTGGCGAACCCCGACCTGCCCGAGCGCGTCAAGGCCGGGGGCCCCTACAACGAGCCCGACCCCGCCTCCTTCTACGGCGGTGATCACCGCGGCTACACCGACTACCCGACGCTGGAAGCCCGATGAGCGCTCCGCCCACGGCTCCGACCGTGACTCCTCCGGCGCGGCACGCCGGGGTCTCCGCGCTCTCCCTGGCGGTGCTGGCCGGGCCGATGTCGTTCGGGATCGCGGGACCGGCGCTCATCCTGGGCGAGGTGGCGGGCGGCCTGGGGGTCTCGACGGGGGAGGCGACCTGGCTGGTGACGGTGTTCGGGTGGGGCATCGCGGTGGGGACGCCGCTGATGTCAGGGCTGGTCGGCCACCGCGGGATGCGTGGCACGGTGACGATCAGCGCCCTGCTCGCCCTGATCGGGGCGGTCCTCGCTCTCGTCGCCCCCAGCCTGCCCATCCTCCTCCTCGCCGCCGCCGCGCAGGCACTGGGCGCCGCGGGGCTGACGGCGATCGCCATGCAACTGGCCGACTCCCCTCGCCGGATGGGCGTGGCCACGGCCTCGCTCGCCGTGGTCGGCTCCGTCTCCCCGCTGGCCGGATCGCTGGTCAGCGACCTGCTGTCCTGGCGGGTCGTGCTCGCCCTGCCGGTCGTGGCCGTGCTGGCGGTGCCCGCCGTGCTGCGGCAGGCGGTCCGGTCCGCGCCGCCGCCCGGACGGTTCGACGCGATCGGCGTGGTGGTGCTGACCGGGCTGGTCACCGCGCTGGTGGCCGTGCCGCACCAGCCTGTGGCCGCCGGACTGTGCGCGGTCGTCGCGGCGACGGCGCTCGGGATTCATCTGCGGGCCCGGCCGGCGGGTTTCGTGCCGGCCGCCCTGGTCCGCGCGCCCCGGTTCCTGGGGGCCGCGGGACTGGCCTTCGCCCTGGCCGTGGGCAACTTCGGGTTGATCTACGCGCTCCCGGTCCGGCTGTCGGAGCTGACGACCTGGTCGTCCGCGCAGATCGGCGTGGCCATGGTGTGGCCGCTGCTGTTCGGCGGCGCGCTGTCGTGGTCCGTGGTGGCGGCGTCCGCCCGGATGCGGCCCCGCCTGATGATCACGGCCCTGGCCGCCACCGGTGTCGCGGCGGCCCTGGCCGCGGCCTTCACCTCATGGGTTCCCGGTCTTCTGGTCGCCCAGGCCGCCGCCTCGATCGCGGCGGCCTCGGGCCAGGGCGTGCTGGCGGTCCGCGCCACCTCGGCGGCCCCCGAAGAGCACAGACCGGCCGCGATCGGCCTGTTCACCCTGTGCTACCTGCTGGGGACCGCGTTCGGGCCCGCCGTCGTGGCGCTGACGGCCGGTTGATCGAGCGAGGGGCCGCCGCCGTGTCTGTCCGGCGGGGACGGCCCGTCCCCTCGGGAAGGACGGACCGTTCCTTCGGCGGAGCCGGACGGTTCCCCCGGGTGGCCGGAGCGTTCCCTCGGGGGAGGCCGGACCGTTTCGACGGCGGAGGACGCGCCGGTTCCCCGGTCGAGGCCGGATCGTTTCGCCGGGGGAGGACGCACCGGTTCCCCGGCGGAGGACGCGCCGGCCCGCCCGCTCAGTGGTCGAGGACGTGGAGGGCCTGTGAGCTTCCGCTGAGCCGTTCCGCCCCGGCGGGGGTGCACACCACGACGTCGGCCACCCGCGCGCCGAACAGCTCAGGCAGGTAGATCGCCGGTTCGACGCACACCGTCATGCCGGGGGCGAGCACGGTCGTGTCGCCGGAGACGAGCCACGGACGCTCGTCCTGGCCGAGGCCGACACCCCGTCCCAGCCGCTCGGCGGCGTAGCGGCCGTAGCCGCTGCCCTCGATCACCTCCTGCGCGGCCCTGCCGGCCTCCGCCGCCGGCACACCGGGCCGCAGCGAGTCGAGGGCGGCGCGCTGGGCGGACAGGACGACCGAGTACATCGCCTCGAAGTCCTCGGGCGGCTCGGCCACCGCGAAGACGCGGGCGACCTCCGAGCAGTGGTTCCCCCATCTCCCGCAGATCGAGACCAGGAGCGCGTCGCCCGGATTGATCACGCGGTCGCACGGCACGTGCCGGGGGACGGCGCTGTGCTCGCCGGCCGCGACGAGCACCGACAGCACCTCCTCGCAGCCCGTCTCGACCATCATGGCCCACAGCCGCCGGGCCATCGCGCGTTCGGTGGTGCCGAACCACGCCAGCTCGCGCGCCATGAGCAGGACCGCGTCCGCCGCCGAGGCCGCGCGTTCCGTCGCCGCGACCTCCGCCGGCCCCCTGAGCAGCCGGAGCGGGGCGAGCACGACCGAGGCCAGCACCAGTTCGGCCTTCACCCGCAGGGAGAACAGCTCCCAGGCCCGCATCTCGGGGTCCACCCCGACGCGGCGGGCGGAGGGAGGGATGAGCGCCGCCGCCTCCAGCGGGCCGGCCGCCGTCTCCAGCGGGCCCCGGAGGGGCAGGACGAGATATCCGTCGCCCTGCCCTCCCAGGTAGCGGAAGTCGGGGGAGGGGCGCAGCACCAGGGCGTCGATCCCCTCCTCCGCCATCCTGAGGCGCACCTCGTCGATCATGCAGGTTCGTGCAGCCAGCACGCGACCGGGCCGAACGCGGGTTCGCGCTCCCGGCACACGTCCATCGCCACCGGGCAGCGCGGGTGGAACCGGCAGCCGGGCGGCGGGTCGGCCGGATCGGGCACGTCTCCGGACAGCTCCGCGGGGAGCACGCCGGCGCCGTCGGGGGCGGGGATCGCGCCCAGCAGCGCCTTGGTGTACGGATGACGGGGATCGGCCCACACCTCGGCGGTACGGCCCACCTCCACGATCTTCCCCAGGTACATCACCGCGATCCGGTCGGCGATCAGCCGTACCACCGACAGGTCGTGGCTGATGAACAGCAGGCCGGCGCCCGACTCGACCGCGAGGTCCCGCATCAGCCTGGCCACCTGGGCCTGGGCCGAGGCGTCGAGCGCGGAGATGGGCTCGTCGCCGATCAGCATGGTCGGCCGGGCGGCGAGCGCCCTGGCGATCGCGATCCGCTGCCGCTGGCCGCCGGAGAACTCGTGCGGGTGGCGGCCGGCGAAGTCGCGGGGCAGCCCGACCCGCTCCAGCAGGTCGGCGGGGGCGGTCACGGTGTCGCCCGCCGTGCGCAGCCCGTCGGCGATCTGCGCGCCGACCCGCCGCCGGGGGTTCAGCGAGGCGTAGGGATCCTGGAAGACCATCTGGATCCCGGCCAGTGCGCGGTCTCTGCGGCGCAGGCCGAGCGGGGTCACCGGGTGCCCGTCGAAGGTGATCGTCCCGGAGGCGGCCGGGTTGAGCCCGCACACCGCGCGGGCCAGCGTCGACTTGCCGCATCCGGACTCGCCGACGAGACCGACGACCTCGCCCGCCGCGACGGTCAGGCTGGCTCCGGCCACGGCGCGCACCAGGGGGCGGCCGGGGGTGCGGTGCTCGACGACGAGGTCGTCCACGGTCAGCAGTGTCATGAGGTCTCCCCGGGCAGTGACTCCAGCAGGGCGCGGGTGTAGGGGTGGGTCGGGTCACGCAGCACCTGGCCGCGCGGGCCCGTCTCCACGACCAGGCCCTCCTTCATCACGCTCACCTCGTCGGCGACCGCCGACATCACGCCGAGGTCATGGGTGACGAGCAGTACGGCCAGGCCCAGGTCGTCGCAGAGGCCGCGCAGCAGCCTCAGCACCCCGGCCTGGACGGTCACGTCGAGAGCCGTCGTGGGCTCGTCGGCGATGAGCACCTTCGGCGAGCAGGCCAGGGCGATCGCGATCGCGATGCGCTGGCGCATGCCCCCGGAGAACTGGTGCGGGTAGCGGTCGATCGCCCCCTCGGGGCCGGGGATGCGCACCTGGCCCAGCAGTTCGAGGGCTCTGGCGCGCGCCTGTTTCTTGTCGAGGCCCAGGTGGTGGCGCATGTGCTCGGTGAGCTGGCGGCCGACCGAGAGCATCGGGTGCAGGCTGGTCGCCGGGTCCTGGAAGACCATGGCGACCTCGCCGCCGCGCACCGTGTTGAGCTCCTTGGCCGGCATGGCCAGCAGGTCGCGCTCTCCCAGGGCGATCCGGCCGCTGGTGCGGGCTCCGTGCGGCAGCAGGCCGAGCACGGCCAGGCCCGTCATCGTCTTGCCCGAGCCGCTCTCGCCGGCCAGGCCGTGCACGCGGCCGGCCCGCAGGTCGAGGTCGACGCCGCGCAGGATCTCCTTGCCGCCGATGGAGACCTTCAGGTCGGAGATGGCGAGGAGGCTCACAGCGCACGCTCCTTGATGGCGCGGGCCGTCCGCGGGTCGAGGGCGTCACGCAGCGTGTCGCCCAGGAAGTTGAACGCCAGCACGACGGTCAGGATGGCCAGGCCGGGGAAGGTCGCCACCCACCAGCTGTCGAAGACCTCCACGCCGGAGGCGACCATCGCGCCCCATTCGGGGGAGGGGGGCTTCGCGCCGAGTCCGAGGAACGACAGGCCGGACAGCAGCAGCAGCGCGGTGCCGATGTCGAGGGTGGCGAGCACCAGGATGGGGCCGGTGACGTTCGGCAGCACGTCCACCCGGAGCGAGCGCCAGGCGGAGAAGCCGAGCAGCCGTCCGCTCACCACGAACTCGCGCTCGCGCACGCCCAGCACCAGCCCGCGGGTCACGCGGGCGTAGGCCGGCCAGGCGACGACGAGTACGGCGAGCACGGCGTTGGTGAGGCTCGCGCCGAGCGCGGCGGCGACGACCATGGCCAGGATGATGGTGGGGAAGGCGAAGACGAGGTCGGCGAACCGCATGATCGTCTCATCCACCCACTTGCCGAAATATCCGGCGCAGGCGCCCAGCAGGCCGCCGATCAGCACCGAGAGCACGACCAGCAGCAGGGTCAGCGGGATCGACAGGCGCGCGCCGTACATCACCCTGCTCAGGATGTCCCGGCCGAGCTGGTCGGTGCCGAACCAGTGGCCGGGGCCGGGCGAGGCCAGCCGCGGCAGGTCCTGGGCGAGCGGGTCGTGCGGCGCCAGCAGCGGGGCGGCCAGCGCGATCACGATCCAGGCGAGCGCGATCACCCCGCCGACGATCGCCAGCGGCTGCCGCCAGGCTTGGGGGAGTTTCACTGGAGTCTCACTCTGGGGTCGATGACGCCGTACAGCACGTCGACGATCAGGTTGATGACGAGGTAGACCCCGCCCACCACCAGGCCGACGCCCATCACGGCGGGCAGGTCGAGGGTGGTCGCGCTCTTGTAGGCGTACTGTCCCACGCCCGGCCAGGCGAAGATCGCCTCGACGAGCACGGTGCCGGACAGCAGGCTGCCGAAGGCCAGGCCCGCGACCGTGATGATCGGCACCAGCGCCGAGCGGAGCACGTAGCGGAACAGGATCACCCGGCCGGGCAGGCCCTTGGCCCGTGCGGCGCGCACGTAGTCCTGACCCAGCACCTCCAGCACCGCCGACCGGGTGAACCGGGTGAGCAGGCCGATCGTGTAGAGGGCCAGCACCAGCGCGGGGGTGATGAGGTGGCCGACCGCCGAGGCGAACACGTCCCACTGTCCCGCCAGGGCGGAGTCGATCGTGTACAGCCCGGTGACCTGCGGGGGCGGGCTCATGGTCGGGTCGATGCGGCCGCTGCCCGGCGTGACCTGCAACCGGTAGAAGAAGACGTAGAACGCCATCAGCGCCAGCCAGAACGTCGGCACGGAGATGCCGATCAGGCTGAGGACCCGGAGCAGGTGGTCGGTGAGCCGGTCCCGGCGGAGCGCCGCGACCACGCCGAACGCCACTCCCGCCACGAGGGAGATCAGGATCGCGGCGCCGGCCAGTTCGAGCGTGGCGGGCACGGACTCCGCCAGGTCGTCCATGACCGGGCGGTGGCTCTGCTGGCTCGTCCCGAGATCGCCCTGGACCACTCCCTGAAGGTGCATCAGGTACTGCTGGGGGAGCGGCTTGTCCAGGCCGTGCTCGGCCCGCCACTGCGCGACGATCGCCGGGTCGCCGAGGGCTCGCTGGCCGAGGTTGGCCGAGACGGGGTCGCCGGGGACCAGGTTGGTGAGGACGAAGGTGACCAGGGTGATGCCCACGGCCAGCAGCAGGGCCGTGAGCACCCTGCGGGCCAGGAAGCGGATCAGCGGGCTCCGGCTGCCGGAACGGCCCGGCTTGCGCCGGGCCGTATCCCCCTTCAGGTCCTCGCTACTTGAGGTCGGCGACATCGACGGTCCACACCGGGTGGAACTCCAGGCCGGTGACGGACTTGGCCGTCACGATGTTCTGGCTGGGCTGGATGAGCGGGATGAACGTGCCGGCCTCGTTGAGCTTGGTCTGCACGTCGATGTAGGCCTGCTTCCTGGCCTCGTCGCCGATCGTGGTGGCCGCCTTCGCGCCGGCCGCCTCCAGCTCCTTGTCGGCGCCGGCCTTCCACCCGGCCCGCAGGCCCACGAGCTTGCCCGGCAGGAACGCCAGGTAGTCACTGGGGTCCGGGTAGTCGGGGCCCCAGTACCACAGGCCCAGCTCCTCCTTGCCGTTGCGGTAGTTGTCCAGGGCCGTGGTGATCGGCGCGGGAGCGAGCTCCACGGTGATGCCGACCTCCTTGAGGTTGGCCTGGATCCGCTCGGCGAGGGGCTGGAAGGAGAGGCCGTTGACGGTCAGCTCGCTGGGGTACTCCAGCTTGACCGTCGGGTTGGCCACGCCGCTCTCCTTGAGCGCCGCCTTGGCGCCCTCGACGTCGCGCTGGGCCGCCTGGTCCGGCGGGAGCGAGCCCAGGAGCATCGAGGGGATGATTCCGGGAGCCTGGACCGAGCCCTCGCCGGCCAGCTCCAGCAGGCCCGCGTAGTCGACGCCCTTCCGGACGGCCTCGGCGAACTTGGGGTTGGAGGTGATCTTGCTGACCGAGGGGTTCTGGTTGGCCAGCAGGAAGATCACGTTGGCCGCGGGCGTCTTCTTGATCTGCAGGTCGCCGGTGATCCCGGCGACCTGGTCGCCGGAGAGGTTCAGCGCGACCTGGCTGTCGCCACGCGAGATGTTGAGCTTCTGCGTCGCGGCCTCGACGTTGCGGAGCACGACCTTGTCGTAGACCGGCTTGGTCGCGCCCCAGTACTTGGCGTTGGCCTTGAGCACGACCTGGCTGCTGACGTTGAACGACTCGATCGTGTACGGGCCCGAGCCCGCCGAGGCGGAGTTGAGGTACTGCTCGGCCTTGTCGCCGGTGTCGGCGGTGGCGCCGTGCTCCTTGGCGAGCTTGGAGTTGAGGATGCCCAGCGCGGGGTTGGGCAGGATGTACGGCAGCGCCGGGTTGGCGCTCTTCGACGTCAGAGTGATCGTCTCGGTGCCGGACTTGGCCACCTCCACGCCGTCGAGCAGGAACGACGGGGTGCCCTTCATGTCACGCACGCGGTTCAGCGAGAAGACGACGTCGTCGGCGGTGACGGGGGAGCCGTCGGCGAACGTGGCGTCCTGGCGGAGCTTGAGGGTGAGCACCTTGCCGTCGGCCGACAGCTCGAACGACTCGGCGAGGGCCGGCACCGGCTTGGTGACGTCGGAGCCCTCGAACGTGAGCAGGGTCTCGTAGGCGGCCTTGCCGATGATCAGACCGGTCGGCTCGTAGGTACGCCCCGGGTCGGCCGTCTTGAGGTCGAAGGAGGTGTCGATCACGAGCGTCTTGGCGGCGGCGGTGCCACCGTTCTGGGACGTCGTGGACGAACCGCCGCTGGAGCAGGCGGCAAGGGCGAGGGCGCCGGTGAGCAGCACCGGCAGCAGAGCTGCCTTCGCGCCGGGGCGCCGTGAACGGATCGCCATTCTGTGTCCTCCGAAAATGGGCCATGTAGACGTTTGGTCGCCGATCGTCCAGGATTGTCCGGCAGAAAGTCCAGTTCATGAGGGTAAACTGAGACGAAACTGACGTAAGGGGTATGGTCATGACCGAAATGTCAAGGAACTCGACCCAAGAGGGCGGCCAACCTGGACGGATCGGCATCGGCCTGGAGCTCGACGCGACGCACCTGAAGATCCTTGAGGTGCTGCGTGAGAACGGCAGGATCTCGGTGGCGGCCCTCGCCGAACGGGTCGGCATCTCGCGGGCGAACGCCTACACGCGGTTCGAGGCGCTGCGCGCCGACGGCGCGATCAAGCGGTTCACGGCGGAGATCGATCACGTCCGCGCAGGTCTCGGCATCACCGCGTTGATCTTCGTTACCGTCCGGCAGCAGATGTGGCGCCAGTTCCGCGCCCAGCTCGCCCAGATGCCCGAGGTGGAGTACTGCGCGATCACCACCGGCCAGCACGACGCGATGATCCAGGTCCGGGTGACCGACGTCGCGGCCGTGCACACGATGGTGACCGACCGGCTGGCAAACATCCCGGCGGTCAAGGCCACCGAGACCGTCTTCATCCTGGACGAAGTGCTCAGACGCCCCTACGTCCTGCCGAGCGACCGCGGCGCCGGCCGATCCTCCCGCCGCCCGCCCGCCGACCCCGCCGCCGGGTCTGCCAGGTCTACCGGCCCTGCCGGATCCGCAGGTCCCGCGGGGGCTGCCGGACCTGCGGGGTCCACCGGGTCCGCCGGGTCCGCCGGGTCCGCCGGGTCCGTCGGGGCGGAGGTCCCGCTGGGCATGATGCGTTTCGTGGGCGCGGCCGAGGGCCGCGCCCAGCTCCAGCAGGACGTCTGAACCGCCCGCCACGGCGGGCGGACCTCCCGGGAGCCGTACCGGTGCGGCGGAGGCTCTTTCCGGGGGCGACCGATAGGGCTGAGGCTCTTTCCGGAGGCGTACCGGTATGGATTCCCGGAGCCGTACCGGTGGCCGAGGCTCTTCCCGGGGCCGTCCGGCTCGACGGGCGGGTCCCCCGGGTTCCTGAGACCCCGGCGTCAGGTTCCGGTGACCTCGGCGCACACGCTCACGTGCTGCGTGTCGTCACCGGCGAACTGGAACTCCTCGACCAGGCGCAACCGGCCGTCGGGGAAGGTCTCGATGCGGCTGCCGCTCTGTCCACTGGCGCGCTCCCCGTTCTTGAGCAGGTGGACGTAGGTGATCTCCAGGCGGTCGCCGTCCCGGGTGCCGACGAAGCGCCCGTGGACCACCGTGTCGCCGGTGTAGTCGCCCCAGATGATCCCGCCGGACTCCCGGTAGGTGAACTCGGTGGGCCCGTCCGGGTCCACCGCGCTCGCCGTCGAGCTGACCATGACGAACCTGCGGTCGTTGAGGTTGAGAAGGAGGTCGTTGTCGTTCACGTCTCCGCATCGTGCCGCTCCGCCGGGCGTACGCAACCGGGGTTGGACGTTTCGCTCACCCTTGAGGTGAGGACGGGATGATCCGTCCAGCCGGGTGCCGGTTCGGAGGTGCCAGGCGAGATCGGGCAGTTCCGATCGGGCTGAGTGCGCGCGAGATGAGCGACCTGTCAACGGCCATGGGTGCGGCCGGAGGGTGGCGTAATCCGGTCGGACAGGATGCATCCGGACGTACAGGCAAGCTGGTTGCCTTGATGTGGCAATCGCATTGACTATGCTGAATGAAACGGAATGATCTGCCTAGCCGGATGGCGCGCCTGGCCAAGCAATACGGCTTCGAGTTCTCGAAGACGCCCGATGTGCATGGCGGTGGCCATGACAAGTGGTATGTCCGGGGAGGCGCGGTCATCGTGCCGCGTCACGCTGAAATCAACGAGTTGACGGCCAAGGGCATTCTCAAGGAGTGGGACGCACTGCTCGCCGAAGCGCAACAGGACATGAGCCAGGATGACGAGGAGGAGGGCAAGTGAACGAGTTCCGGGTCACGGCTCAGCGGTCCGGCGGCTGGTGGGCGTTGGAGATCGAGGGGCCCGGATTGCGGCGTCCGGCGCATACGCAGGCGCGGCGGCTTGATCAGGTCGAGGAGACGGTGCGTGATCTGCTGGCCGTTCGCTTCGACGCCGACATCGACGGCCGTCCTGCGACTACCTGGCAGATCACGGTGGTTCCCGTCCTGGGGGAGGAACTCGCCGCGGAGGTCACGCGGACCAGAGAGATCCGCCGGGAGGCAGACCGGTTGCGTGACGACGCGGTGAACCATTCACGCGAGGCCGCACGCCGTCTTCATGAGCAGGGGCTTCCCCATCGGGATATCGGTGTGCTGCTCGGGGTCTCCCATCAGGCGGTCAGCAAGCTCCTCGCCGGTTAGATCCGATCCGGTCGGTCTGCATGCCGGATGTCCGGCTGTCGTTCTCATGCTCACCGTTGGTCGCCTTCGATATCGGCGGCGCAGAACGGATGGCGGGGGTCGCGTCCGCAGCCGGGGCAGGCGGTGCCGTCGGCGATGTCGGTGGCCAGTTTCCGGAGGGTGTCGTCGAAGCGGCGCAGGTGCTCGTAGTCGCCGAATCCCGGGTCGGCGGCGAACTTGGCGCAGTAGTCGGCGATGGCCGCCGGGGTGTGGTGGACCAGGGCCTCGGTGATCCTGTTCAGCAGCCGGGAGCGCAGCCACGCCGGGGTGTCGCGATAGTGGCCGGGCAGCCCGGCGAGCACTTCTCCCGCCATCCGCGTCAGTTCTCTCGGATTCGCCGCAGGCGTCGTGACGGCGCCTCGCGCGGTACGGTCCGCACGCTCGCCTGCGGCGAGAAGAGGCAGGGCTTTTCTGATCTTCTCGGGGTGCTGGTCTTCTTGCTTTTCTGTTCTTCTTATGGGGGTGGGTTTTCCAACGTTGGTTTTCCCGTCGTAGGTGGTGACCTGCGGGTTTGTGGTGTCTGCGCAGGTCGCGGCCAGTGGCGGGTTTTCCGTCGTAGGTGAGGGCGGGATGGTCCTCGGGACCGGGGTTGTGGCCGGGTGCGGGGCCGGGACCGGAGTGGTGCCTTCGGCGGGGGCGGTCTCTTCGGGGTCGGGTGGGGGTGCCCAGGGCTCGCACAGGATGTAGTCGACGCCGCCGAGCCTGCCGTCGCTACCTCGTTCGCGTTCGCGCACGAGGTAGCCGTGGGACTCCAACTCCCTGATGGCGGTGCGGGTCGCGTCGCGGCCGTCGGGGGCGGCGCAGATGATGCGCTTCTCCGAGATCCGGAACCCGGGCGCGTGGGAGTTCAGCCAGGCCAGGAGACCGCGGGCCTTCCACGACAGCCGTTCGTCGCGAGACCACCGGTGGGCGATCTTACTGAACCGGCTGGTAGGGGATGTCGCGCGCCGGACGCTCCGTCCGCGCTCCGAAACCGGGGGACGGGCTCGACGACGGGCGCCGAACGCCTGGTCAGACGGGGTGTTTGAAATGGGTGCGGACGCACCGATACCCTTGGGCATGGATCCTTCTCCTGTGCTAGCAGGTTGACTGATCAAGGCCTTGGGCCGGTGTTGAT
>NZ_FOQY01000059.1 GCF_900113865.1 Streptosporangium canum
GTTATCCATGTCGATCCGGCCTACACCAGCCGGCAATGCTCGGCCTGCGGGCATACCGATCGGGCCAACCGGCCGGAGCAGGCCGTCTTTTCCTGTACGTCGTGCGGTTTCGCTGAGCATGCCGACGTCAACGCAGCCCGTAACATCGCCGCGCGCGGTGTAGCGGGCTGGGCAGTGAGTCACGCTGCCTGACGCGGACCAGACCGTCGAAGCCATCGACGGCGAGGAGCTGCAAGCTCGGTCGTTTACGGCCGAGAAGTTGACGGGGTAGCGTTCGGCCCATGGCATCGCCGTACATCGAACTCACGGTCGGGGACAGGGTCGTCAAGGTCACCAACCCCGACAAGGTCTACTTTCCGGAGATCGGGGCGACGAAGCGCGACCTGGTCGAGTATTACGTGAGCGTGGGCGAGGGGGCGCTGCGCGCGCTGTACGACCGCCCCACCTATCTCAAGCGCCATCCCGACGGGGTCGAGACCGAGGGCATCTACCAGAAGCGCATGCCCGCCAAACATCCCGAGTGGCTCCAGACGGTCACGGTCCGCTTCCCCAGCGGGCGCACCGCCGACGCGCTCCGGGTGACCGAGGTCGCCGCCATCGCCTACTGCGCGAACCTGGGGACCATCGACTTCCACCCGTGGCCGGTCCGCTCCTCCGACGTGGACCATCCCGACGAGCTGCGCATCGACATCGACCCGCAGCCCGGCACGGGCTTCGAGGAGGCGCGCCGGGTGGCCTTCGCGGTCCACGAGATCCTGCAGGAGCTCGGCATGGCCGGCTTCCCCAAGACCTCCGGCAGCCGGGGCATCCACGTCAGCCTGCGGATCGAGCCGCGCTGGGACTTCACCCAGGTCCGTCACGCCGCCATCGCCTTCGCCCGGGAGGTGGAGAGCCGGGTGCCCGACCTGGCCACCACCGCGTGGTGGAAGGAGGAGCGGGGGGAGCGGGTCTTCATCGACTACAACCAGAACGCCCGCGACCGGACCGTGGCCGCCGCCTACTCGGTCCGGGCCAAGCCGCACGCCCCGGTCTCGACCCCGCTCACGTGGGAGGAGCTGGCGGACGCCGACCCGCGCGACTTCGACATCCGGACGGTCCCGGCCCGGTTCGCCAAGCTGGGCGACGTGCACGCCGCGATCGACGACCGGGCCTTCTCGATCGAGCCCCTGCTGGAGTGGTTCGAGCGCGACGACCGGGGCGACATGCCCTATCCGCCCAACTACCCGAAGATGCCCGGCGAGCCGAAGCGGGTGCAGCCCAGCAAGGCGCGCGACGATTCCCGGTGAGTGACCGGGTCCGCGCCGACCGCCTCACCCGGCGCCGGCGCCGGGGCCGCCGAGCTCGCCGATCAGCCTGACCATGTCGGTGTGCCGGGAACCGGGGCCGGGTGAGGCGCCATCGTCGCGACCCGCGTCGCCTGATGGCCGCGTAGTCGTGCCGGGATTTGCCAGGTGCGTCAGGAGGTCAGGACGCCGGTCGACGCGAGTGCGGCGGCTTCGGCGCCTGCCCGGCGGCCGAACACCGAGCCGGCGGCGAGGCCGCTGCCGCCGGGGTAGTTGTGGAAGAACAGCCCGCCCGCCATCTCCCCGGCGGCGAACAGCCCGGGGATCACCTCGTCGGCCTCGTCGATGACGCGACCGGAGGTGTCGATCTTCACGCCTCCGAAGGTGAACGTGATGCCGCAGGTCACGGCGAACGCGAGGTAGGGAGGCTGGTCGAGGGGCTGGGCCCAGTTGCTCTTCGGCAGGGTGAGTCCGGTCGTGCCGAGCCCGTCCTTGACGGCCGGGTTGAACGGGCCGGGGCGGGTGGCCGCGTTGTACTCCTCGACCGTGGCGGTCAGCCCGGCGGCGTCGATGCCGGCCTGCTCGGCGAGCTCGGCGATCGAGTCTGCCTGGAAGCGGGAGACGCCGGGCGCTTCGTACTCGGCCTCGCGCAGCAGGGGCGCCGTCTTCGCGTCGAAGATCTGAAACGCGAGGGCGCCCGGCTGGCGCAGAATCTCCGCGCCGTACTTGGCGTAGGTGTAGTTGCGGATCTCGGCCCCCTCGTCGAGGAAGCGCCGGCCCGCCGTGTTGACCACGATGCTCAGCGGATATGACTGCTTGGTCAAGCGGTTCGTGAGCTCGAGGTCGCCGCTCTCGGGCGCTTTGGCGTCCCATGCCACGGCGTGGCAGCCACTCCAGTGACCCGCCGACTGCGCGCCCGCGCGTAGGGCGGCCGTGAGCACGCCGCCGGTGTTGTGCGGGGTGCCGCGCACCTTCGCGAGATCCCAGTTGGGCCCGAGATACTGCGCGCGCATCATCCTGCTGGCCTGAAACCCTCCGGCGGCCAGCACCACGGCGCCCGCCCTGAACTCCGTCGTGCCCGCCGCCACGCCGACGACGCGCCCGTCGGGATCGCGCAGGACGCGGTCGACGGCGGTGTCGCAGCGGACCCGTACACCGGCACGTTCGGCCGCCGCCAGGTGTTGCGCCACCAGTCCCTTCCCGCCGTCGACGGTGGCCAGCGGCAGGCCGCCCCAGAACCGGAAGCGGTTTTCCATCTCGTAGGCCTGGCGCTCGTACTGCAGGCGGAAGCGCACTCCGTGGCCGCGCATCCACCGCACGGTGTCCGCGACGCCGTGGACCATCGCGTCGGTCAGTGTGGGGTCACACCGTCCGAGCGTCACCCGGCGCATGTCCGCCGCGAAGTCGGCGGGACTGTAGGGATCGATGTCGGTGTACGGCAGGCGTTCGTCGGGGTCGTCGATGACGTCCGCGAGGTCTTCGATGTCCTGGTAGGTAGTGCGGATCGCTCCGGCTGTGAAGTAGGTGTTGCCGCCGATGGTCCCCTCGGAACCCTTTTCGAGCATCAGGACCCGCGCGCCCCGCTCGGCGGCCGCGTGCGCGGCGCAGAACCCTGCGTTGCCTGTGCCGACGACGATCACGTCCGCGTGGAAATCCATGGATGAAGATCCTTCTGGTCTTGGTGGGATGGGTCAGCCGGCAGTCGGATTCGTCCGCGTACGGACTCGTTTGGAGAGGATCCGGATGGCCGTCGCCTTGTGGAAGTGCTGCAGTGCGACGCTCTCCGCCGTGTCGGCGTCGCGTGCGGCGATCGCCGCGAGGATCGCCCGGTGCTCGTCGAGGGCCTGTCTCTGGCGGGCCTCTGAGCTCAGGGTGGTGGAGTTCAGCCGTTCGATCAGGGAGCGCGTCTGCAGCAGGAAACGCCTGAGCGCGGAGTTGCGGGCCGCGTCCCAGACCGCGTCGTGGAAGGCGTGGTTGAGCTCGACGATCTCGGAGACGTCGCCGCCTATGGCCGCTTCGAACCGCTCGGTGAGCTCCTCCAGCAGTGCGACGTCGAGATCGGTGCGGGTGGAGGCGGCGAGCCGGGCGGCCAGCGCCTCCAGCGAGTCGCGGACGGTGCACGTCTCGGACAGCTCGTCCGCGGAGAGCTCATTGACGAGCAGTCCGTGCTGCGACGCGCGCAGCAGGCCGTCCGACTGGAGACGGCGCAGCGCCTGCCCCGCAGGCGTGCGGCTCACGTTGGCCCGCGTCGCGATGTCGCCCTCGACCACGCGTATGCCCTCGGCCAGCTCGCCCCGGATGATCGCGTGCCGCAGGTAGTCGTACAGCTCGTCGGCAATGGGCCTGTTGCCGGGCAGTGTGATCGCCGGCGCGTCGACGTGAGCCTCGAAGGGTTCGTCCATGCATCAGAGAATACATGTGAATACCTTGGTATTCCAAGTAGCTCTTCGCCTCTACTCTCGGGCTCACGTGAGGCGGAAGTCGGGCTATAGATCGAACTGTTTCCGCACGTAGAGAGCTTATAGATCACAGAGAAACTCATCCTTGTGAGAAGGAATGCGGTCGAGTACAGTCGCATTCCATGCGAGATAGAACCGTTGTGGATGCTGTCACAGCAGCGCTCGTCGCCGAAGGCACAGAGGTGATCTTCGCGCTGATGGGTGACGGAAACCTGGACCTGCTCACGAAGGTCTCGATGACCGGGCGGATCAAGCTGGTGCACGCCTGCCATGAGCAGGGCGCGGTCGCGATGGCCGACGGCTACGCCCGTTTCTCCGGGAAGCCCGGAGTCGCGAGCGTGACCCACGGTCCCGGTCTGAGCAATACGGCCACGTCGCTGCTGACCGCGGTGGCCGCCCACTCCGCCGTGGTGCTCATCGCCCCCGACACCCCGACCGGAGACCTGAACCATCCGCAGCGGTTCGACCAGCAGTCGTTCATCCGGTCGACGGGCGCCATGTTCCGGCCGCTCCACCGGCCCGACACGGTGCACGCCGACACCGGCGCGGTGTTCCGGCACGTCCGGTTCGGCAAGGGTCCTGCGGTGCTGAACGCCCCTACCGACGTGCTGCTCGCCCCGCTGCCGCCCGACACGGTGCCCTACCAGCCGGCGGCCGAGCCACCGGCAGGACCGGCAGCGGACCCCGCGGCCGTCGACGCCGCGGTGGCAGCGCTCATCGCCGCGCGCAGACCGGTGATCCTCGTCGGCCGTGGCGTGCCGGCCGGGGACGCCGCCGCGCCGGTCGGTGAACTCGCCGACCTGCTGGGAGCCCCGATCACCACCTCACTCAAGGCCAAAGGGCTGCTCGCCACCCACCCGCGCAGCCTCGGCGTGGCCGGCGGGCTCGGGGCAGGCCCCGCCTCCCGCGCGCTGGCGGAGGCCGACTGCGTTCTCGTGCTGGGCGCCACCGCGAACCCGTGGACGACCGACGGCGGCCTGAACGGCGGCGTGATCGTCCACGTCGATCACGATGCCGAAGCGATGGGCAGGCACTCGCGGGCGGCTGTCGCCGTCGTCGGTGACGCCGCCAAGACCGTGGCCGTCCTGCGCGACCGGTTGACCGCCATCGGTGCGCGCACCGGCTGGACACCTCCCGCCGAGGAGAACGGCCGGGCCGGTTCCGCGGCCGACACCTCACCGGTCCACCCGCAGGACGTCGTCGACGCTCTCGACGCGGCGCTGCCCGAGGATCGTCTGCTGGTCGTCGACGCCGGTCACTTCGGCTCATACGCGCAGCAGACGTTGCGCAGCTGGGATCCCCGCCGATACGCCTTCACGCACGACTTCGGCGCGATCGGCCAGGCCCTGGGCGTGAGCATCGGCGCGGCCTTCGCCAGGGAGGGCGAGCGGGTCACGGTGGTGCTCGGCGACGGATGTCTGATGATGAGCCTCAACGAGCTCGCCACAGTGCGGCGTTACGGCCTCCCGCTGACCGTGGTGGTCATGAATGACGGGGGGTACGGCCAGGAGCGTCACAGCCTCAGGGCCAAGGGGCTCCCCGTCACGGAGTCCGAGCATGCGTGGCCGGACATCGCCGACATCGCCCGGGGTTTCGGAATACCCGCCCACTCCATCGAACGCGCCGCGGATCTCGCCATCCTGCCGCGGGTGCTGGCCGAGGAGACCGGGCCGGTTCTGTTCGACGTGCACATCGACCCGGACGCCCAGAATCGGGCGTTCGCCGACATAGCCGCTCGGCTGCGAGGTTCCTCGCCGGTTGTTGAAGGAGACGAACGTTGACGCGGATAGATACAAGTGACGGTGGCCCCGACACCGCAACCCCGACTCCGGCGGAGGCCTCCCGGGTCGCCAAGGCGGCGTTCATCGGGACCACGATCGAGTGGTACGACTTCTACATCTACGCGAGCACCGCGACGCTCGTGTTCGGCACGCAGTTCTTTCCCGCGATGTCCCCGGTCGCGGCGACGCTCGCCTCGTTCGCGACCATCGCGGTGGCCTTCATCGCCAGGCCGATCGGCGGCCTGATCTTCGCCCACTACGGCGACCGGGTCGGCCGGAAGACGACGCTGATCGCCTCCCTGATGCTGATGGGCATCAGCACGATGCTCGTGGGCGTGCTGCCGACCTATGCCACCGCCGGCGCGCTGGCTCCAGCCCTGCTCGTCCTGCTCCGCTTCGTGCAGGGCGCCGCGGTGGGCGGCGAATGGGGTGGCGCCATCCTGATGGCCACCGAGTTCGCGCCGCCCGGTAAGAGGGCTCGTCTGTCGAGCTGGGCGCAGCAGGGCGTCACCGCCGGTCTCGCGTTGTCGACGGCCGTCCTGCTGGCCGTGACCCTTCTGGTCCCCAAGGAGACCTACGTGGAGTGGGTCTGGCGGTTGCCCTTCCTTTCCAGTGCCGTACTGATCGTCGTCGGGCTGGTGATGCGGCTGCGCCTCGACGAGTCGCCGGTGTTCCAGGCCGGCAAGAAGACCGGCGACACGGCCGGCACGCGTCTTCCGATCGCGACCCTGCTGCGCGAGTCACGGCGCGCCGTGGTCCTCGCGACCCTCGCGTACGTGACCGTGAGCGCGACCTTCTACGTCGCCTTCGTCTTCCTGCTCTCCCATGCCACCGGGCCGTTGAAGATCAGCCAGGCGGCGGCGCTCACCGCGGTGCTGCTCTCGGCGGGGGCGTACAGCATCGGTCTGCGACTGTCCGCCGGGGTGGCCGACAAGCGCGGCCGTCGGACGGCGCTGCTGATGGGATTCTGCGGGATCCTGGTCGTCGTCTTCCCCTCGATCGCTCTCATCGAGACCGGCTCACCGGTCCTGTTCACCGTCGGCCTCGCGCTCCTGGCCTTCCCCGTGGGCTGTGCCTACGCCCCGATCGGCGTCTACTTCGCGGAGCTGTTCCCCACCGCGACCCGCTACTCGGGCATCACCGCCGCCAACCAGGGCGGATCACTGCTGGGCGCGGCGGTGGCCCCGTTCATCGCCATCGCGCTGTACAGCGCGGTCGGCATGTACGCCGTCGGCGCCTACGTGGTGCTGGTCACGATCATCAGTGCCGCCGCGGTGTGGGCCCTCGGTGAGACCCGGCACCTGAACCTTGAGCGGTGAGGAGAACCATGATCAGCATCGACACCGCCGTCCGGGTGGCAAGTGAGCTGGACCTCGTCCATGTCCCCGAGCAGACGTTGCGCCGCGCCCGGCTCGTCATCGCCGACACCGTCGCGGTCGCCACCGCCGGGGCCAGGACAGCGGAGATCGCCGCGCTGGTGGCCCTCGACGAGCGCGACGCGCTGGTGACCCCGGCGGATCGGGCCGGCCCGGGGCACACGGCGACGGTGCTCACGACACCGCGCCTGCGGGCCCATCCGGCGTACGCCGCGTTCCTCAACGCGACCGCGGGCACCAGCCTCGAACTCGACGAGGGCATGCGGCCCACGGGCCATCCCGGAATGCACGTGATCCCGGCGGCCCTCGCCGTCGCCGAACGTGTGCACGCGCCGGGCGCCGACCTCGTGCGAGCGGTCCTCGCGGGGTATGAGGTCAGCAGCCGGCTCTTCCGCACGTTCCGCCTGCGGCAGGGCGTCCACCCACACGGGCACATCGGCGCGGTCGGCGCCGCGGTCGCCGTGGCACTTCTCGACGGGACCGATCCGGTGACAGCGGCCACGATCGCGGCGACCAGCCCGCTGTTGTCCGTGTGGCAGGCCTGCTATGACGGCGCGACGGCGCGCAACGCCTACACCGGATACGCCGCGCAGAGCGGTATACGAGCCTCCGCCCTGGCCCGCGCCGAGTTCACCGGCTCAGCCGACGCGCTGGAGGTGGCGTTCGGCCAGATAGCGGGCGAGATCGTGGACGGGTCGGCGCTCACCGAGCCGTTGCGCTATGACGACCTCGGCATCTCTCGTAACTACTTCAAGGTCCACAGCGCCTGCGCCCTGTCGCACAGCGCCGTGGAGGCGGCACTGGCCATCACGCCCGTTCGCCCGGAGAAGATCCGCCAGGTGCGGGTCGACACGGTAGCCGTCAACCTGAAGATCGACCGGCAGCCGGCCGCGAACGACCTGTCCGGCCGGTTCTCGCTGCCCTACGCGGTGGCGACGGCGCTCGTCCTCGGCCGCAGCGACGTGGCGGCGTTCCGCTTCCGCCCCGAGGTCGCCGCCGTGGCCGAGAAGGTGCGGGTGAGCGTACTGCCCGAGTTCGAGGCCCAGTGGCCGGAGTCCGCCCCGGCGCGGGTGACCGTGGTGACCGATGACGGCTCCACGGCCGCGACCGTACAGAATCCGCGCGGCCACCACACGCGCCCTCTCACCGAGGCCGAGCACCAGGAGAAGTTCGCCACGCTCGTCGGCGACCGGCGGACAGCGACGGCGTGGTGGGAACGGTTCGACGGGCTGCTCGAGGTCACCGACTGCGCCGACCTGTTCGAGGGCGGGAAATGACCAGGGCAGTGGTGGGCCTGCTGGCCATGGGCGGCACCATCGCCACCACGTCCACCGCGGGCAGGGCCACCCCGCACCACGGAGCCGCCGATCTCGCGGGCATGCTCGGGGCCCTACCGGTCGACATCCGGGCGAGCGACGTGCGCACCATCTCCAGCCGGGCCGTCACGCCGGCGGACATGTGGACGCTCGCCGAGGCCGTACGCCACCAGATCTCCGCCGGTGCCGACGGCGTCGTGATCACGCACGGCACGGACACCCTGGAGGAGACGGCCTACGCCCTGGCCCTGCTCGTGGACACCGCCGTTCCCGTCGTGGTCACCGGGGCCATGCGTGCCCCGCATCTCCCCGGCGCCGACGGGCCGGCCAACCTCGTCGCCGCCGTCGTCGCGGCGCTCCACAGGCCCCTGGCCCGGTACGGCCCGGTGGTGGTGTTCCAGGATGAGATCCATGTGGCCCGGCTGGTGACCAAACAGCACAGCTCCCGGGTCGCGGCGTTCTCCTCCCCGTCCGCCGGGCCTGTCGGGTTCGTGATCGAGAACGAGGTCGAGCTCCTGCTCGGCCCCCCACCGGAGCCCGACCGGCTGACGGCCACGGCTCCGCCGGATGTGAAGGTGGAGCTCGTCATGGCGGTGGCCGGTTCCGACGGGACGCTGGTCGACGCGATCGCCGGCGACGTGGCCGGGCTCGTCGTCGCGGGCACCGGCGCCGGGCATCTCTCCCCGGCGCTGGCCGAAGCGGTCGTGCGTTCGGTGCGGTCGGGCCGGCCCGCCGTCCTGGCCAGCCGCTGCGGCGACGGCCCGATCCTTCGGCGCACTTACGGCGGCCCTGGATCGGAGACGCACCTGCTCGGCGAAGGAGTGCTCGCGGTACGGACCTTGTCGCCGGCCAAGGCACGGCTCAGACTGCTCTTCGGCCTGTCGGCAGGCCTGTCCGCCGGGGACCTCTTCCCTCCTCGCACCTCACCCACCACGCCCGACGGCGATGAAGGAGCTGACCGTGACCGCATCACGTGACTTCGTCGGATACGGCCAGAGTCCGCCGGAGTTCAGCTGGCCGAACGGCGCCCGGCTCGCCGTCAACTTCGTGGTCAACTACGAGGAAGGCGCGGAGCGCAACCTGCTCGACGGCGACACCACCCGCGAGACCCTGGTCGAGGCGAAGTACGACGTCCCCGAGGGGGAGCGGGAGCTCTTCGCCGAGTCGACCTTCGAGTACGGCAGCCGCGTCGGCATCTGGCGGATACTCCAGGCGCTGGACGATCACGGCGTCATCCCCACCGTGTTCGCCTCGGCCCTCGCGTTGGAGCGGAACGCGCCCGTGACAGAGGCGATCATCAAGCGGGGGTGCGACGTGGTCGGGCACGGCTACCGGTGGATCCCGCACACCGGCATGACCGTCGAGGAGGAACGCCGCAACATCGAGAACTGCGTCGCCGCACTGGAGCGTCTCACCCGCCGACCCGTCAAGGGCTGGTTCACCCGGCCGCCGAACACCGTGCACACCCGTTCGTTGCTGGCACAGGCCGGCCTGGCCTACGACGCCGGCTCGGTCAGCGACGACCTGCCGTACTGGGACCAGGTCGACGGGCGGCCGTTCCTCATCGTCCCCTACTCGCTGGACGTCAACGACACCAAGTTCTACAAGGGACAGTTCTTCACCGCCGACGACTTCGCCCGCTATGCCATCGACTGCTTCGACGTCCTGCTCGCCGAGAGCGCGCGGCATCCACGGATGATGTCGATCGGGCTCCACCCCAGGATCATCGGGAGACCGGCCCGGCTGGCGGGCCTGCTACGGGTGCTCGACCGGATCAGTGCGCGCGACGACATCTGGATCACGGGACGGGACGCCATCGCCGACTTCTGGCGAGAACGTTTTCCCCCAGCCGAGAGCGCGGCCTGAGGGGGTGTCCGGTCAGTGGACTGGTGAGGCGTCTACTAGGACATAAGCTGCAACCTACTCAAATCAAATGCCCTCTCAGGTCTGGATGATCGCGGCCTTCTCCCGGGTGTACTCCAGCACGGCGTCGTGCCCGTAGCCCGAGTCCTTGACGCCGCCGAACGGCAGGCCGGGCGGCATCTGGCGGAAGGTGTTCACCCAGACCGTGCCGCTCTGCAGGTCGCGGACGAACCGGTGGGCGCGGCCCAGGTCGCGGGTCCACACGCCCGCCGCCAGCCCGTAGGAGGAGTCGTTGGAGACGGCCAGGGCCTCGTCGTCGGTGTCGAACGGGATGGCCACGGCCACCGGGCCGAAGATCTCCTCCTGGCAGACGCGCAGCGCGTTGTCCGAGGTGGTGAACAGGGTGGGCGCCACCCAGTAGCCGCCGGGCAGGGACGGGACGACGTCGGCCCCGGTCTGGCCGCCGAACACCAGCTCGGCCCCCTCCTTCTCGGCGATGTCCAGGTAGGAGGCGACCCGTTCGTACTGTCCCTCCGACACGATCGGGCCCATCGTGGTGGCCATGTCGAGGGGGTCGGCCAGCCTGACACGCGCCGCGATCGCGGTGATCCGCTCGATCATCTCGTCCCAGACCGACCGGTGGATCAGGATGCGGGACCCGGCCACGCAGACCTGCCCGGCGTTCCCGGTGTAGATCGAGTTCACCGTCACGCCCTGGGCGGCGGCCTCCAGATCGGCGTCGGGGAAGACGATGTTCGGCGACTTGCCGCCGAGCTCGAACGTCAGCGGCTTGAGGTGGTCGGCCGACGCACGGGTGATGGCCTGGCCCGTCTGGGTGGAGCCGGTGAGGCTGATCTTGTTGACCCCGCGGTGCCGGACCAGCGGGTCCCCGACGTCCTCGCCGAGGCCGCTGACGATGTTGAGCACGCCGGGCGGGAGCACCTCGGCCAGCAGCTCGCCCAGCCGCAGCACGGAGGCGCAGGCCTGCTCGGCGGGCTTGACGATCACCGTGTTGCCCGCCGCCAGCGCGTAGGCCGCCTTGGCGGAGAAGGTCGAGATGGGGGAGTTCCACGGGATGATGCAGAGCGCCACGCCGTACGGCTCGCGCCGGGTGAGGCCCATGCTGCCGGGGCCGAGGATCACCGTCTCGCCCTTGACGGCGTCGAGCACCTGGCCGGCGGCGATCTGCCACAGGTGGGTCATGCCGGGCAGGTCCTTCTTCAGCGTGTCCCGCAGGATGCGGCCGTTGTCGGTGGTCTCGATCCCGGCCAGCTCCTCGGCGTGCCGGGCGAAGACCCCGGCCACCTCGCGCAGGAAGTGCGCCCGGCCCAGCGCGGGCAGGGCCGACCACTTCGGGAACGCCTCGCGTGCCGCCGCCACGGCGGCCTCGGCGTCGGCCCTGCCGGAGGCCGGGACGCGGGCCCACACCTCGCCGGTGGCCGGGTTGACCGAGTCCAGCGTGCGGCCGTCTGCCGCGGCCACCAGCCGCCCGCCGATCAGGTTGCGGTACTCGTTCACTGCTCACTCCCGCGTCAGCCGTACAGAAACGTGACCAAGCGTACGCTTGCTTGATCGTGCGGGAAAGCCGGAATTCGTGATCGGCGGTTGTGTCGGGGCGGTGGCCGGGCTAGCGGCGCCGGCCGAGGGCGAAGGACACGTTCACGCCCACGATGCCGAGCCAGAGGATCAGGATCACGAGTATGCCGTTATCGGTGGAGGCGGCGATGCCGGCCGTCGCGCCCACGCCGAAGAAGATGGAGGCGATGGACAGCGCCAGCCGCTGGCCGGCGTCCACGGACGGGCGGACCGCCGGGGCGTCCTTGCGGGAGCGGGCGGCGATCCGGTCGTCCACCCGCCGGTCGATCTCCTGGTCCATCTTCTCCAGGAAGCCCTCGACCAGGGAGTCTTCGTACTCGGGGCCGAGCTCGCGGCGGGCCGCGACGGCGGCCCTGAGCTCGTCGTCGGAGGAGGATGATCGCACCATAGTCGAGATATATCGTTTCTTTGTGCCCGTGTCTATGTGAATGCCGCTCTAACCGGCCAGGATGTCGTCCAGGTCGTAGGAGACCGGCCGCTCGAGCTGCTCGTAGGTGCACGACCCGGGAGTGCGGTCGGGGCGCCAGCGGCGGAACTGGGCGGTGTGCCGGAAACGGCGCCCCTCCATGTGGTCGTAGGCGACCTCCACCACCAGCTCCGAGCGCAGGGGCACGAACGACAGGTCCTTGGTGGCGCTCCACTTGGAGATCGCGCCGGGCAGTGAGGCGGCGCTCCAGGGATGGTCGCCGTCCCGGTCCACGTACGGGGCGAGCTCCTCGACCAGCTCGGCCCGGCGCTTCATCGTGAAGGACGCCGCGACGCCGACGTGGTGGAGCACGCCCTCGGCGTCGTGGAGCCCCAGGAGCAGCGACCCGACCACCGGGCCCGACTTGTGCTCCCGGTATCCGGCCACCACCACGTCGGCCGTCCGCTCGTGCTTGACCTTGGACATCACCCTCTTGTCCGGCTGGTACGGCAGGCCGCCCGGCTTGACCACGATGCCGTCCAGCCCCGCGCCCTCGAAGGCGTCGAACCACTCGGCGGCCCGCTCCTCGGACGTGGTGACCGGCGTCAGCCGCACCGCGTGCCCCGCGCCGCCGAAGATCGACTCCAGTCTCGCGCGGCGGGCCGAGAACGGGACCTCCAGCAGGGACTCCTCACCCAGGGCCGGCAGGTCGAAGGCGACGAACGACGCCGGGGTCCGCTCGGCCAGCAGCCGCACCCGGGAGGCGGCCGGATGGATGCGCTGCTGCAGGGCCTCGAAGTCGAGCGTCTGCCCGTCGCGGACGACGATCTCCCCGTCGACCACCACCCGGTCGGGCAGCTCCGCCCGCACCGCCTCGACCAGCTCGGGGAAGTAGCGCGTGAACGGCCGCTCGTTGCGGCTGCCGAGATAGACCTCGTCCCCGTCGCGGAACACCACGCACCGGAAGCCGTCCCACTTGGGCTCGTAGAACAGGGTGCCGTCCTGCGGCGGCAGGCTCCTGACGGCTCTGGCCAGCATCGGCGCGAGCGGCGGCGCGATCGGCAGCCTCATCCCGCCACTCCGGCCGGCCGTCCGGCGCGGCGCCCGGCCGCGAACTCACCCTGCTCGTCCACTACGGCTCCGAACATGTGTCGTCGTGCTCGACGGCGAACTCACCTCACCGGTTCACCGGGACTTTCGAATATAACGGGTGAAGAGGAAACCTTCCTCCTCCAGGACGTGGGCCAGGCGGAGCCGGGTGAGCGAGGCCGGGCCGTCGAGGACGCGGGCGGCGTCCCCGCCGATCAGCATCGGGCTCAGCGTGAGGCAGAGCTCGTCGACCAGGCCGGCCGCGGCGAGCTGGGCGTTGATCTTCGGCCCGCCCTCGCACAGCACCCGGCCCAGGCCGCGCTCGCCGAGCTCCTTGACCGCCGCCGCCAGGTCCACCCGGTCCCGCCCCGCCACGATCACGTCGGCGTGGGCGGCGGCCTCCTCGCGCCGCTCCCTGGGCGCGGCCTCGCAGGTGACGACGATCGTCCGGGCGTCCGGCCCGGCCTCGGCGAACAGCGGTCCCGTCAGGTCCAGGTCGAGCCGCCGGGTCACCACGGCCACCGGCGGGGCGGCCGGGCGGCCCTCGCGCAGCGGACGCCACGACTCCCTCGGCCGGGCCGGGCCGTACCCCTCGGTCCGCACGGTCGCCGCTCCCGCCACGATGACGTCGGCCAGCCCGCGCAGCACCCCGAAGATCCGCCGGTCGCCTCCGCCGGACAGGCCGCCGGACAGCCCCTCCAGCCAGGTCCCGCCGTCGGCGCTGGCCACCATGTTGACCCGGACGCACGGGCCGTCCGGGTAGGCGTAGGCCTGGGCGAGGTCGACGTCGCCGGCGGCGGCGGGATGGATAAGGCGCATCCCCCTACCTTGGCACAGTGGCGGATTAGGGAGCTTTTCAGCACGGTCAATAACGGATTCGACGCTCCTAGTGACTTCGGGTGACTCTCGTTACATGATTCGTTCTGGCGGATCTGGGAGGTTTTGTGGGGCTGGTCGCGATCGTGACCTGGTTGATCACCGCGATGGTCGGGATCTACCTGTTGTACCTGTGGCTGTCCGGCGGGGGGCTGCGCCAGCAGCGGACGAAGGTCACCAGCTTCCCCGCGGTGCTCGTCTTCGCCCATCCGGGCCTGGCGGTCTCCGCGCTGGGCTGCTGGGTCGTCTACGTGCTCACCGGCGAACGCGCCTTCGCGTGGGTGTCGTTCGGGGTGCTCGCGGCCTCCGCGCTGCTGGGCTTCACCATGTTCACCCGCTGGCTGGGCGGCGGCCGCCACGCGCGCGGCGCCGAACAGCGCTTCCCCGTCCTCGCCGTCCTGCTGCACGGCGTCGCCGGGGTGACCACGTTCGTCCTGGTGCTGCTCACCGCTGCGATCGCGACCGGACTCTAGGTCCTGGTGCAGCGGAGGATCTGCATGGAACGCGAGGTCACCGGGACCACGGCCTCCGGCGGCCAGAGCCCCTCGGCGGACCGTCCGTCCTTCGGCCCGTCGTCGGCGGTGTCCAGCACGGTCCGCCACTGCGCCCCGTACTTCGCGTCGGGGAGGGCGAAGTCCATGTCCTCGTGATGGCCGTTGATCAGCAGCAGGAACGAGTCGTCCAGGATCGGCTCGCCGCGCGGGCCCGGCTCGGTGATGGCGTCGCCGTTGAGGAAGACGGTCAGCGCCTTGGCGTAGCCGGTGTGCCAGTCGGAGGCCGACATCTCCTCACCCGAGGGGGTGAGCCAGACGATGTCGCGGGTGCCGTCGTCGGCCTTGCGGCCGTGGAAGAACCTGCGCCGCTGGAAGACCGGGTGCGCGCGCCGCAGCCCGGACAGGCTCCTGACGAAGTCCAGCAGGTCCTTCTCGTCCTTGACCAGCGACCAGTCGACCCAGGAGATCTCGTTGTCCTGGCAGTAGGCGTTGTTGTTGCCGCCCTGGGTCCGGCCGAACTCGTCGCCCGCCAGCATCATCGGCACACCCTGGGAGATGAACAGAGTGGCCAGGTAGTTGCGGCGCTGGCGGCGGCGCAGCCGCGTGATCTCCGGATCATCCACCGGCCCCTCGGCGCCGCAGTTCCAGGACCGGTTGTCGTCGGTGCCGTCGCGGTTGTTCTCCCCGTTGGCCTCGTTGTGCTTGCGGTTGTAGGAGACCAGGTCGGACAGCGTGAACCCGTCGTGGCAGGTGACGAAGTTGATGGAGGCCACCGGGCGGCGGCCGGAGGTGGCGTAGAGATCGGCGGAGCCGGTCAGCCGGGAGGCGAACTCGGGCAGCGCGGACCCGTTCCCGCGCCAGAAGTCGCGCACGCTGTCGCGGTACTTGCCGTTCCACTCCGTCCACAGGGGCGGGAAATTGCCGACCTGGTAGCCGCCGGGGCCCACGTCCCACGGCTCGGCGATCAGCTTCACCTGGGAGATCACCGGGTCCTGCTGGATCAGGTCGAAGAACGCGCTCAGCCGGTCCACGTCGTGCAGCTCGCGGGCGAGGGCGGCGGCCAGGTCGAAGCGGAACCCGTCGACGTGCATCTCCATGACCCAGTAGCGCAGCGAGTCCATGATGAGCTGCAGCGCGTGCGGGGAGCGGACGTTGAGGGAGTTGCCGCAGCCGGTGTAGTCGAGGTAGTAGCGCCGGTCCCCGTCGTGCAGCCGGTAGTAGGCCGCGTTGTCGATGCCCCGGAAGCCCAGCGTGGGCCCCATGTGGTCGCCCTCGGCGGTGTGGTTGTAGACCACGTCGAGGATGACCTCGATCCCGGCCTCGTGCAGCGCCCGCACCATCGCCTTGAACTCGAGCACCTGCTCGCCGCGCTGTCCCGAGCTGGAGTAGGCGTTGTGCGGGGCCAGGTAGCCGATCGTGTTGTAGCCCCAGTAGTTCGTCAGCCCCCGGGCGACCATCGCGTGCTCGGGCACGAACTGGTGCACCGGCATCAGCTCGACCGCCGTGACACCCAGGCTCAGCAGGTGCTCGATGACCGCCGGATGGCCCAGCGCCGCGTAGGTGCCGCGCTGCTCCTCGGGCACCGCCGGGTGGCGCATGGTGAGCCCGCGCACGTGCGCCTCGTAGATGACGGTCTGGTGGTACGGCGTGCGGGGCAGCCGGTCGTCGCCCCACTCGAAGAACGGGTTGACCACCACGTTCTTCGGCATGAAGGGCGCGCTGTCGTCGTCGTTGCGCTCGGTCGGATCGGTGAACGCGTACGAGAACAGGGCCTCGTCCCATGCCAGGTCGCCCTCGACGGCCTTGGCGTAGGGGTCCAGGAGGAGTTTGGAAGGGTTGCACCGGTGCCCGTGGGAAGGCTCGTGGGGGCCGTGGACGCGGTAGCCGTACCGCTGCCCCGGTGTGATCCCGGGGAAGTAACCGTGCCAGACGAACCCGTCCACCTCGGGCAGGTCGACGCGTTCCTCGCTGCCGTCATCTCCGAAAAGGCACAGCTCGACCCGCTCGGCCACCTCGGAGAACACCGAAAAGTTGGTGCCCACGCCATCCCAGGTGCCACCGAGTGGATACGGCTCTCCAGGCCAGACTTCGCGCATGTGGCCCTATTCTCCTCCAGTTAGGCCCTCGTGTGCAGGGTGTTGTCGTTCTTGTCACCCTTGTACGGCGGGGGAACGCGGACGGCCAGACCTGACGGGTCCGCGTCGCCGTGCATCGGGGGAGCTCACGAGGCGTTCAGGTCTTCTTCGGCTGCTGTCCTTCGATCGGATCGTGACCTGACCACATGGGGCGGCCCTCAGCCAGGTGGCCGCGACCGGAGCACGGCGTCGTCGGGTGCTCCGGTCACCAGATGGTGTGCCCAGCAGGGCGGGGATGCCTGAGTGTATGTGTCCCCGGACAGTGGCCGGACCCCCGGCGGAAAGGCCAGAACCTGCGCTTTCGCCGTGGCGGGCCGGACGGAGGGGCCCAGGGCGGGTCCGGGCCGGGGGAGCGGTGCCGGGCAGCCGGAAACCCGGGGCGGGGCCCGGAGAGGGCCGGGGCGGCTCGGGGCGGGGCCCGGAACGGGCCCGGAGAGTCCCGCGGGTGACCCGGAGCGGTCCCGGAAAGGGCCCGGCCGCCCGTGGCCACGCGCGTCCCAGCCGGGCACACGCGGCCACGGGGCGGCGCGGATCAGCTCAGCAGCTCGGCGTCGAGGCTGATCGTCGTGCCGGCGAGGGCCTTGCTCACCGGGCAGTTGGCCTTGGCCGTCTCGGCCGCCTTCTGGAACTCTTCGGCCGACAGGCCCGGCACCTGGGCGCGGACCGAGATGACGATCCCGGTGATGCCCTCGCCCGGCTGGAAGGTCACGTCGGCCTTGGTCTCCACCGTCTGAGGCGGGGTGCCCGCCTGTGCCAGCCCGTGGGACAGGGCCATCGAGAAGCAGGAGGAGTGCGCGGCCGCGATGAGCTCCTCCGGCGAGGTCTTGCCGTTGGCCTGCTCGGCCCGCGAGGGCCAGGACACGTCGAACGTGCCCACCCCGGAGGAGTCGAGCGAGACGGTGCCCGAGCCGTCGAGCAGCGCACCCTTCCACTGAGTCGTCGCGGTACGTGTCGTCGCCATGGCGATGTCCTTTCGATCACGAAGCGTTAGCCATCCACGACCCTACTCGCCGCGATCACCGTGATCGTCCGCGGAGCACCGGTTCGACACCTGTCCCCGGCGTCCCCGCCCGCCCCGCCCGTCCCGGCCCGCCCGGACGGCTAGGAACCGCGGACCAGGTCGCGGACGTACTCGTCGTCCTCGTCGCTCTCGGCGAGCACGCGCTCCACGCCCTTCTGCGCGCGGGCGTCACCCCGGGTGGCCAGGCCCCGCGTGGCCTCGGCGACCGTGCTCAGGTCATCGTCGTCGAGCCGCGCGGCCAGCGCGTCACGGATCTGCCCGCTGTCCTCCGACAGCCCCGCCAGGCCCATGGTCGCCCAGTCGCGCACCTCCTCGTCGGCGTCCTCCGTCATCGAGATGAGCAGCGCGAGCCCCTCACTGTGGCCGGGCGGCAGGACGGCGGCCAGCGCGGCCGGGTCGGCCTGGGTCCGGGCCCAGCCGTCGGCGGTGATGATCTCCAGCACCTCGGGCAGCGACCGCGGGTCGGCGTGGTGGCCGAGCGCGCCGAGCACCGACCGCAGCACGCGCTCGTCGCCCTCGGTGGCGGCCATCCGCCGCAGGATCGGCAGCGTCCGGTCGAGGAAGGGCTTCTCCTCCCCGCTGAAGCCGAACTCCGCGAGCACGTCGACGGCGAACTCCCGCTTGCGCGGGTCCTCGCTGACGCACAGCCGGGCCGCGGACTCGAAGGTGTCCTCGTCGGCCCGCCGGCTCAGCGAGCCGGCCACGGTCCACCAGGTCTCGGCCTCCTCGTCGACGTCCCGGTACGGCAGCGCCCGCTCGACCAGCTCGTCGAAGGGCAGGAACTCCGAGGACGCGTCCTCCAGCAGGGTCGCGATGGCCGCGTGGCCTCGCTGGCACTGGAGCTCGACCGCGCGCTCGCCGTCCGGCCCCACGGCCGCGACGGTCACCAGGTCGGTGCCGTCCGCGGCGCGGCTGCGGCCCACGACGAACTGGGAGCCCTCGGGGGCCTGCTCGGTGACCTGCTCCAGCAGCGCGCTCTCCAGCTGCGTGCCCAGCCAGTCGTAGGCGATGGCCAGCGGCGTGTCGCCCTCGCCGTCCGACCGGGTGGGGTCGGCCCCGGCCTCCAGCAGCGCGCTCACGGCGCCCAGCGCCCCGCGCCGGGTGGCCAGGGTGAGCGCGGTCTCGCCGCTGTCGTTGGCCTCCTCTGCCTCGGCCCCGGCCGCGAGGAGCACCTTGAGCGCGTCGGCCTGCCCGTTGGCGGCGGCCCAGAGCAGGGCGCTCCATCCGCCGCTCTCCCGCCCGGAGGGCTCGGCCCCGGCCTCCAGCAGCGCCTCCACGACGTCGGCGTGGTTCCAGGCCGCGGCCCCGGACAGCGGCAGCCCCTCGTCCTCGCCGCCGCTGGCCCGGTTGGGATCGGCCCCCGCCGCCAGCAGCGCCCGCACGATCGTCACACGGCCGTCGGTCGAGGCCCGATACAGGGCCGTGGTCTCCCCGGCGCCGTCCGGGTCGGCGCCCGTACCGCTCTGGAGCAGGCGCTCGACCCGCTCGGCGTCGTTCCCGGCCACCGCGTCCAGAAGTTCTTCATACATGCCTCCGGATCATAGGTGGCCGACAGACCCGCCGGTCGCCGCGGCTCGGTGGCCGCAGCCCCGGACCTGCACCTCGGCGATGTCCGGGTGCCGCGCCGCCGTGCCGTCCGGGGTGCCGTGAGCACGCCGGACCCGTGCCGCGCGGGACCCCGGGTGTACGCGCCGTCCGGGATGTAGGCCGCAGCATCCTCCTTGGGAAGGATCCACCCCGGAGAAAACTCGCGATATGTTGTGAGTTATGAACGATCCCGGAGTGATACGGGCCTCGGACGCCGAGCGGGAGGCCGTCGTCGAGCGGTTGCGTGTCGCCTCCGTCGAGGGACGCCTGACCCTCGGCGAGCTGACCGAGCGCACGGAGGCGGCCTACACCGCCGTCACCCAGGCCGAGCTGGCCGTCATCACCTCGGATCTGCCCGCCGACGGCCGGAGCCAGGGGCCCGCCCCCGCCTACGCGCCCGATCCGGCGCCGCAGGGCGGCCGGGCGCGGCGCTGGTTCGTGGCCGTCATGGGCGACTCCAAGCGCCGGGGCAAGTGGCGGATCGACCAGGGGCTCGGAGCGGTCGCCGTCATGGGCGACGTCGTGCTCGACCTGCGTGAGGCCGAGGTCCGCACCGGCGTGGTGGACATCGTGGCCGCCGCGGTCATGGGCGATGTGAAGATCATCGTTCCGGACGGCGTGGACGTCGACCTCGAAGGCATCGCGATCATGGGCGACAAGAAGGTCCAGGTCCTCGAGGCCCCTCCCGGCATGAACGTGCCGGTCATCCGGGTCAAGGCGTACGCCGTCATGGGCGACGTCAGGGTGATCGGCGACTCCAAGGCCAAGCCCGTCAAGAAGGCCTGGGCCGCCTGGCGGGAGCAGTGGCGCGAGCTGCGCGGCGAGCTCATGGGCGAGCCGCAGCGCCCCCTGCCGCCGCCCGGCCCGCACCAGCACCTCGACCCGCACTGGCACTCCGGCCCCCAGCAGCGCTCCGGCCCCCACCGGCCGGACCCCTCCCAGGGCCCCTACCCGCCGCAGCCGCCGGGTTACTGACGCCTCACCACTGAGAGCGGTCGCCTGCTTCTCACTGTGCACGGCTCGCGGTGATCGCCGCCGGTCCGGCGGCGAGGTCCCTCATCTCCTCCGGTTCCGGCTGAGACATCCCGGACCGCGTGCAACGTCTCCGGGGGGCCGGAGCGTAGTGATCGGTGACAGACACCGAACAGTGAGGATCCCGAATGCGAGATCGGGCCGACTTCGAGCGCTACGTGGAGCAGCGCTCGGCCCGGCTGCTGCGGACCGCCTACCTGCTGTGCCGCGACTGGGGCACGGCGGAGGATCTCCTGCAGACGGCCCTGGCCAAGGCGTGGTCCGCCTGGCGGCGGGTGGGTGACGACCCCGACCCGTACGTCTACCGCATCCTGGCCAACACCCACGCCTCCTGGTGGCGGCGTAGATGGCGGGCGGAGGTGCCGACCGGAGTCCTGCCCGACGTGGCGGAAGAGGACCCGACGGGCGAGGTCGGGGCGCGTGAGGCGGTCCGGCACGCTCTGGCCGGGCTGCCCGACCGGCAGCGGACCGTGATCGTCCTGCGTTACTTCGCCGACCTGCCCGACCCGCGGATCGCCGAGATCCTCGGCTGCTCGGTGGCGACCGTCCGCAGCCAGGCCAGCCGGGCACTGGCCAAACTACGCGTCGATCCCGCGGCGGTCGCCGCGATCACCACGGGGAGCTGAGATGACGATCACCGAATCCGAGCTGCGCGAGATCCTGGACCGGGAGAGCGACGACGGTCTGCACGGGGGCGTGACCGTCGCCGACGTCGACCGGCGCGTCCGCAGGATCAGGCGCCGCCGCCTCCGGGCACTGGGGGGCACGGTCGCGGCGGGACTCGCCGCCGCGCTGGCGTTCACCCTGCCCGAGGGGGGCGCCGCCCCGGCCCCCGACGACCTCTGGACCGGGGTCATGGCCCAGCCGTCACCGCGGTACGGCGCCCGCACGATCACCGACACCATCCTGGCGAAGAAGTTCTCGGCCATGGGGGAGCGGGTCGCGTTCGTCCTCCCCGAACGGCGGCGTGAGTGGATGTTGTGGGTTCAGGTCCGCTGCCCGCGCCAGGCGGAGGTCCTCTACTGGGAGGAAGGCGTCTACCAGAATGCCCAGCTCTGCAACGAGCTGCCGAAAGAGGGGAACCAGTCGGAGTTCTTCACCAGCCTGACGGTGGAGAACGACATCAAGCGCCTGGAGGTCGCGGTGGTCCCGCCCGGCTCGATCAGGAAGCTGGGGCGGCCGCTGATCAACGACAAGGACGCCCGGCAGGTCGTGAGGGATGCCGGAAAGAGCCGTGCCGACATGAGCATCCTGGCCATGACCAGCCGGATCGAGTCGTGCGACAGCGGACCCGGCTGTCGTTTCGCGGATGAGAACCGGTTTCCCCCGGGCTGACGTCAGGCGGTCGCGAAGGCCCTCTCCCGCCGCACGGCCCGCTCGTAGCGTTCGACCAGCACGGCCGCGAGCTCGGGGGCGGCGCCGAGCACGTCGGCGACCGCCCAGGCGCCCGCGGCCAGGGTGTCACGGCGGATCTTGTCGGCGAAGTGGCCCGGCGCCAGCAGGTAGGGGGCCACCACCACACGCGGGGCTCCGGCGTCGAGGAGCCGCCGGACCTCCCGCTCGGGGGTGGGGGCGGCGGCCGAGGCGTAGGCGGCGGTCACCGACCACCAGCCGCGCCGGCCGGCCCAGTCTCCGGCCACCCCCGAGACCGTCGCGTTGGCCCGGCGGTCGCTGGAGCCCGCCGAGACCAGCACCACCGCGGTGCCGGGATCGCCGGGCTCCACCCCGGCCTCGGCCAGGCGCCGCTCCAAAGCGGTGAGCAGCAGGGGATGGGGGCCCAGGGTCGCGCCCCGGTGCACGCGCAGCAGCGGCCGGCGGGCCGTCACCCCGGCGAGCGCGCCGGGGATGTCCACGCGGCTGTGGTAGGCCTCGGTGAGCAGCAGCGGCAGGACCACCGCCTCGGCCAGCCCGGACAGCGCCCCGGCGAGCGTCGGGGAAGCGTGGTCGAGGTAGGCGGCGCGCACCGGGATCTCCGGGCGTGCCCGCCGTACCAGGTCGAGGAGCTCCTCCACCGTCGCGGCGGCGCGCGGGTCACGGGACCCGTGCGCCGCCGCGATCAGCGGGATCGCGGGCGTCGCGCCGGGGACGCGCCACGTCATAGATGCAGCCCGCATTCCGTCTTGGCCATCCCGGCCCAGCGGCCGCTGCGCGGGTCCTCTCCCGGGGCGACCTGACGGGTGCAGGGGGCGCAGCCGATCGAGGGGTAGTCGTCGTAGTGCAGCGGGTTGATGAGCACGCCGTTGTCGGCCATGTAGTTGTCGACGTCGTCCTGCGTCCACCGGGCGATCGGGTTGATCTTGACCATCTGGCGCTTGGCGTCCCACTCCACGACCTTGACGCCGGCGCGGGTGACGGCCTCGTCGCGGCGGATGCCGGAGACCCAGGCGAGATACGGCTCCAGCGCCCGGTTGAGCGGCTCGACCTTGCGCAGGTAGCAGCAGAGGTCGGGATTGCGGCCGAACAGGCGCGGACCGAGGTCGCGCTCCTGCTCGGCCACCGTCCGGGACGGCTGCACGTCGATCACGTTGACGTCGTAGACCTGCCGCACGGCGTCACGGGTGCCGATCGTCTCGGCGAAGTGGTAGCCGGTGTCGATGAACAGCACGTCCACCCCCGGCTTGACCCGGCTGACCAGGTCGATCAGCAGCGCGTCGCTCATCGAGGAGGTCAGGCAGAGCCGGTCGCCGAAGGTGGCCGCGGCCCAGCGGATGATCTCCAGCGCGGAGGCGTCCTCCAGGAACCGCGCGGCCGACTCGACGATGTCCTGCAGGTCGAGCGCGCCGCGCTGCTGCCGTAGTCCGACTTCGATGTCCACCAGTGTCATGTCGCTCACCACTCCTCAATCGCCACGTGGGCCGCCCACGCCTCGCGGGCCGCCGCGCTCACCGGGCCGGGTCCGCCGGCCGTCATGACCGCACTCCGATGCCCAGGAACTTCAACTTGAAGGCGCGGACGCACGAGCGGCAGTACCAGCCGCCGTCGCCCTCGTAGGGTTCGAGATCCTCTTCACCGCAGTAGGGGCAGTGGAAGGGGACCGCTCGCTCGCTCATCGGCCCGCCCTCCCCCCGCGGCCCGCCGGGCGGCTCACTTGAGGTCCGCCTCGTCGGCGCGCTGGACCCAGCCGGAGAAGGTCTCGCCGTCGTTCTTCTGCTTCTCGAAGTTCCTGACGACGCGCTCCACGTAGTCGGGAAGCTCCTCGGCGGTGGCCTTCAGGCCGCGGACCTTGCGGCCGAAGCCCGGGTTGACGCCGAGGGAGCCGCCCAGGTGGATCTGGAAGCCCTCGACCTGCTCGCCCTTGTCGTTGACGACGAGCTGGCCCTTGAGGCCGATGTCGGCGACCTGGATGCGCGCGCAGGAGTTCGGGCAGCCGTTGACGTTGATGGTCAGCGGCTCCCTGAAGTCGGGAAGGCGCTGCTCCAGCTCGTCGATCAGGTCGGAGGCGGTGGCCTTGGTCTCGACGATCGCCAGCTTGCAGAACTCGATGCCGGTGCAGGCCATGGTCTGGCGGCGGAAGGTGGAGGGGTTGACCCGGAGGTCGTTGGCCTCCAGCTCGGCGACGATGCCGTCGACCCGGTCGGGGGCGACGTCGAGGATGACCATCTTCTGCTCGACCGTGGTGTGCACCCGCCCGGAGCCGTGCCGCTCGGCGATGTCGGCGATCAGGTGCAGCTTGTCGCCGTCGAGGCGGCCGACCCTGGGCGCGAAGCCGACGTAGAAGTTGCCGTCCTTCTGCGGGAAGACGCCCACGTGGTCCCGGCGCCCGCCGCGCGGCTGCTCGGGCGCGGGGCCGTCGGGCAGCGTGTGGCCGAGGTATTCCTTCTCCAGGACGTCGCGGAACTTCTCGACCCCCCAGTCGTTGACCAGGAACTTGATCCGGGCCCGGTGGCGCAGGCGGCGGTAGCCGTAGTCACGGAAGATGCCGATCACGCCGCCCCAGACCGAGGTGACCTGCTCGGGGGTGACGAAGACGCCCAGCCGCTTGGCCAGCATGGGGTTGGTCGACAGGCCGCCGCCCACCCACAGGTCGTAGCCCCTCTCGCCCCGCTCGTTGACGACGCCCACGAAGGCGATGTCGTTGATCTCGTGCACGGTGCAGTGCGCCGGGCAGCCGCTCACCGCGGTCTTGAACTTGCGGGGCAGGTTGGAGAAGGCCGGGTCGCCGATGTAGGTGTCGTAGATCTCGTCGATCTGCGCGGTGCCGTCGAGGACCTCGTTGTCGTCGATCCCGGCCAGCGGGCAGCCCAGGATGACGCGCGGGGTGTCGCCGCAGGCCTCGGTGGTGGACAGGCCCACCGCCTCCAGCCGCTTCCAGATGTCGGGGACGGCCTCGATCTCGATCCAGTGGAGCTGGATGTTCTGCCGGTCGGTGACGTCGGCGGTGCCCCGGCCGTAGAGGTTGGAGATGTCGGCGATGGCGCGGAGCTGTTCGAGGTTGAGCCGCCCGCCGTCGATCCGGACCCGGAGCATGAAGTAGCGGTCGTCGAGCTCCTCCGGCTCCAGGATCGCGGTCTTGCCGCCGTCGATCCCCGGCTTGCGCTGGGTGTAGAGCCCGTACCAGCGCATCCGGCCCCGCAGGTCGGCCGGGTCGATGGAGTCGAAACCGCCCTTGGAGTAGATGTCGATGATCCGCTGACGGACGTTGAGCCCGTCGTCGTTCTTCTTGTTCTCTTCGTTCTTGTTCAGCGGTTCGCGGTAACCGAGAGCCCACTGACCTTCGCCGCGCGGGCGCTTGTGGTGGCGGTTAGCCGGCTTGGCCGGGGTCGTCATGTGCGCGTCCTTTGGATCGTTGGAATGATTTCCGGACACGCACAGACAGCACCTCCCGCCTCATCGTCGAGTGTGGGGGTCGCTTTACTCGCAAGGAGGACGCCTGTCGCGCGCCCGAGCTGGGTGAAATCAGCGGAGGGCGACGGTCAACGGACGTCACAACAGATGGCACTGCGGACACGCAGAAGGTCGACGTGGCGTCGCACGACGAGCAATGGGTCCGCTGGCATGGCACCGACGATACCTTGGTCGTCCGAGATGTCCAATGTCGGGTCCACACTCTGGACTCTCTCCAGGCCCAACCTTGGCTGTGGGACTCACCCCTGGCGCGGCCAGTCCATCGAGGACTCCCGGGGCCGCTGGACGTCCTGGTGCTGGCAGTCGCACCACGAGCCGCCCCGGCACTCCTCGTGACGACGGTCCTTGCACTGTTGGCAGATCACCCTTCCATTGTGGGGTGCCCCCCACCGGCCGCGGGGCTGTCCCCCTGGAACATCACTCGTCTACCCTTGCCTGGGCTGGAACGAGGAGGCGCGCCATGGGGCTGATGGACGAGTTGCAGGCCGATCTGCGCGCGGAGACCGCCGAGCTCGACGCGATGGTCCGCGGGCTCGACCCGGCGTCCTGGGAGCTGCCCACCCCCGCCGAGGGCTGGGCGGTGCGCGACCAGATCAGCCACCTGGCCTGGTTCGACGACGCCGCCACCGCCGCCGCGACCGACCCCGGTGGCTTCCGCGCCACGCTGCCGGCCTTCCTCGGCCGCGGGGAGTCCGCGATGGACGAGCTCGCGGCCGCCTCGCGCGGCCTCACCCCCGGCCAGGTCCACGAGTGGTTCCGCGCCGCCAGGGCCCGCAGCCTGGACGCCTTCGCCCGGCTCGACCCCGGGGCCAGGCTGCCCTGGTACGGCCCCGACATGTCGGCCGCGTCCTTCGTCACCGCGCGGCTGATGGAGACCTGGGCCCACGGCCAGGACGTGGCGGACGCGCTCGGGGTCGTGCGCGTCCCGACCGCCCGGCTCAGGCACGTGGCGACGCTCGGCGTCCGGGCCATGCCGTACGGCTTCGCGGTGCGCGGCCTGACCCCGCCCGCCGATCCGATCCGGGTGGAGCTGACGATGCCCGACGGCTCGCGGTGGACGGCGGGGCCGGCCGGCGCCGCCGACGTTGTCAGGGGCACGGCGCTCGACTTCTGCCTCCTGGTGGTCCAGCGCCGCCACCTCGACGACACCTGCCTGGAGCTGCGGGGCGAGGGCGCGCGGGCCTGGGCGCGGGTCGCCCAGGCGTTCGCCGGGCTGCCGGGCAAGGGACGGGCGCCACTCGGATCGGGACGCTCCTCGGGGCTCCCCTCAGGGCTCTCTCAGGGGCAGACCCGATAGAAGCGGTCAGATCCGGCCTGACATGCTCAGATCATGCGGACTCTGTTGAATGTCATCTGGCTGGTGTTCGCGGGGATCTGGCTGGCCATCGGCTATGTCGTCGCGGGCATCATCTGCTGCGTTCTGGTAATCGCCATCCCCTTCGGGATGCTTTCTCGAGGTTCAGCGTGATCTGGCGTGGAACCCCGGGCGTTTACGCCCGGGAGGAAACGACAGCGCGGGAGGGCCTCCAGGCCCGATCGGTGCCGTGACAGTTGGTTCACGTGAGCTGCTCAGCCCGGCCGTTTCTGGTTCTCGAGGTACTCCTCGATGATCGGCGGCGGGGCGCCGCCGCATGAAGCGGCGAAGCAGGGCGAAGGAGGGCGGGGACCAAAAGTGCCCGCCCCGCAGATAGGCGTGAAGACCACGTGGGCGTGAAGGCTGTGGACGACGGTCCGGCCTCTCCGAATATCGGGGTTCGGTTCCCATCACGGTGACATGGACCGAATGATA
>NZ_FOQY01000058.1 GCF_900113865.1 Streptosporangium canum
ACCGCGCTGCTGGACATCTTCCTGATGTTCTTCGTCCTGGCCGGGTTCGCCTGCCTGGTGGTCGACCGGGACCGGGCGCGTGGCCGGCTGGTCGACTGGTACGAGACCTCGCCGCTGAGCGAGCACGGCCCGTGGCTGGGGCTGCGGCCGTGGCGGATCGCCGCCGGGCTCTGCCTGGGCGCGGCGTGCGCGGTCAAGTGGTCGGGGATCTTCTTCCTGGTGGCCTTCGCGGTCATGTCGCTGATCTGGGACGCCGGGGCCCGCCGGGCGGTCGGGCTGCGCCGGCCGTACGGCGGGATGGCCGGCAAGGACCTGCCCAACCTCCTGCTGGCGATGGGCCTGATCCCCGCGCTGACCTACATGGCCTCCTGGAGCGGCTGGTTCGCCTCCGCCCCCGGCTGGGGACGCAACTGGGCCCAGGCGACCTCGCAGGGACCCGCCTACTTCGTCTTCGACTCGATCCGGTCGTGGCTGAACTACCACTTCCAGGTCCTCGGCTTCCACACCGGCCTGGCGACCCCGCACAGCTACCAGTCGGAGCCGTGGAGCTGGCCGCTGCTGCTGCGCCCCGTGGCGTTCTTCTACGAGACGCCCAAGAGCGGATGCGACACCGACAGCTGCGCCCAGGAGGTGCTCGGGGTCGGCACCCCGGTCATCTGGTACGGCGGGCTGGCCGCGCTCATCGCGATGATCGCCTGGTACGTGGCCACCCGCGACTGGCGCGCCGGAGCCGTCCTGCTCGGCTACGCCGCCGGCTGGCTGCCCTGGTTCTACTGGGCGATCGCCGACAACCGCACCATGTTCCTGTTCTACGCGATCCCCATGGTCCCCTTCATGATCCTGGCGATCGTGCTCGCCGCCGGGCTGATCATCGGCCCGGCGGACGCCGCGCCACGACGGCGTATCGTCGGCGCCTCGATCGTGGGCGCCTTCACGCTGCTGTCGCTCATCAACTTCTGGTGGCTCTACCCCGTGCTCACCGCCGAGATCATCCCTTACGCGGAGTGGCATTCGCGCATGCTCTTCAAGAAGGGCTGGGTCTGACCGTCCACGCATATGAGCTGCTTAGTGCTGATTCCTTAGGGTAGGCGACGTGCACGATCCATTACGTCACGTTCATCGTCAGGGCAGGCCCGCATACGGCAGACTTCGAAGCATGCCTGCACCGGACGTGGCCGCGCTCCTCTCCGAGCTGGAGCGGTCCGAACCCGACTACGCCGAGCACGCCCGGAGCGCCATCGACTGGCTGACCGGCGGCGAGCCGCTGGAGACCATCACCGAGCTCAACGTGTGCGAGTTCCTCTGGTACACACTCCCGACCAAGGTCTCCGGCGACCGTCCCGCGATCGCCCGCGCGCTGGCCAGCCTCCTCCGGCTGGGCGGCCTGGAACGTTACGCCGCGCTCTGCCTCTCCTCCACGACGGCGCAGATCCTGCGCACCTACACCCGCTCCGGCGAGGACGCCGGGATGGCCGCCTACCAGAGCGCTCTGGACGCCACCGGGGTGCTCCCGCCCGACGTGCCGGAGCTGCGGTGGAGCTCGATCATGGGCCCCGAGGAGCTGGGCGCCCACGGCGCGTGCTCGGCCGCGCTGGAGCTCGCCATCGTCTCCGGAGAGCTCACAGTCGGCTCCCCCGAACGGCAGGCGCTGACCCGCCACTGGCTGACCACGCCCCGGCCCGAGCTCGGCGGGGACAACTGGCTCCACCGGGTCCAGGGCGAGCGCCTGAACCGCTGGGTGCTCGGCCGGGGCACCGCCTGGCGCGAGCTCGCCCAGCCCTTCGAGGTGCGCCTGCACGCCCCGATCCCGGCTCCGGCCGAGGACCACCTCGAGGCGCTGAGATGGCTGCTGGAACAGGGCCGCAGGCAGGGCGGCGTGCCGCTGACCCAACGGCACAACCTGGCCCGCTCGGTGCTCGCGGAGAGTCCCTGGAGCGGCGCGGAGCTGGCGGCGGTCCGCGAGGTGGCCCAGGGGCAGATGGGCGCGCTGCGCCGCGCCGGGAGACGGCTGGTGATCACTTCGACCGGGGAGCGCCTGCTCCACGACCGCGACCTGCTCTGGGAGGCCGCGGCCGCGGCGCTGCTGGCCCCGGCGTCCGGGGAGCACGGCTTCAGGGCCTCGGCCCGGGAGGTGGCGCTGATGCTGCTCGCCGACGGCTCACCCGCGGACCGCGACCGCGTCGCCTCGGTGATCGACTGCGAGGAGTGGCAGACCTCGGAGGTGGACGCCTCGCTGGCCGACCTGGGGCGGCGCCTGGACGCCTTCGGCCTGCGGCGGGCGGGCCGGCTCACCCCCGCGGGCCGGTCGGCCGCCCTGGCCGCGCTGAGGAGCCACGCGCTACGGCCCCGCCAGTACGTCAACATGGGCTGATCCGCCGGGACGGCTCTTGCGGCACGGCCGCCGTGCGCCGAACCCGGAGTACGGCCGACATGAGCCGCCCCGGAGCGATTTCCTGCGGCACCTCGTCATGGGCCGCCTCCCAGAGCGACTCCTGCGGCACGTCGCCATGGGCCGGCCCCCGAGGGTGATTCCCGCCACTTCCCGGAACCGACTAATCCACCGCAGCCGGGGCAGTGGCCGTGCGTGTCCGAGCCCATCTCCAGTGACCGCGCCGAACCGGCCGCCCCCGTCTCCCCCGCCCCCTCCTCCGCAAAGGCCGCCCCCGCCGACGAGGCCGAGCCGGTCCTCACCTCGGCCGGCCCCGTGCGCCCTCTCGAAGCCCCCGCCGACGGACCGGTCCTCACCTCCGCGGGCCCCGTGCGGCCGCTGGAGGCCCCCACCGACATGACCTCCGCCGACCTGCCCTTCGGCCGGCCGGGGCAGTCGATGCGCGGCAACCCGTTCGTGTTCGGCTTCACCGCCGCGCTGGGCGTGCTCACCGCCTGGTGGCTGGTGCAGGCGGTGATGAGCGCGAGTTCGGTGCTGATCCTCATCATCGTCTCGCTCTTCCTCGCCATCGGCCTGAACCCCGCCGTCGAGAACCTGCAGAAGCGCGGGCTCGCCCGCGTGGTCGCCATCACCGTGGTCTTCCTCGGCGTCATCGCCGTCTTCGCCGTCTTCGGCCTGGCCGTGGTGCCGCCGCTGACCACGCAGTCGACCGACTTCGTGGAGAAGCTCCCGCAGTACGTCCAGGAGCTGCAGAACAATCCGATGATCCGCGACCTGGACCAGCGCTTCCAGATCCTGGAGAAGCTCCAGCAGTACGTCACGAGCGGCGACTTCGGCAGCCAGATGTTCGGCGGCGTCCTCGGCTTCGGCCAGGTGCTCATCGGGGCGGTCTTCAACGCGCTGACGGTCCTGGTCCTGACGCTCTACTTCCTGGGCTCGCTGAACTCGCTCAAGAAGATGGCCTACCGCCTGGTGCCGAAGTCCCGCCGGACCCGTGCCGGCCTGCTCGGCGACAAGATCATCGACAGCATCGGCGGCTACGTCGCGGGGAATCTGATCATCTCGCTGATCGCCGGAGTGACGACCTTCTTCTTCCTGATCGCCATGAAGGTCCCCTACGCCCTGGCGCTGGCCCTCATCGTGGCCCTGACCGACCTCATCCCGATGGTCGGCGCCTTCATCGGCGCGGGGGTCGCCTCCCTGGTCGGCTTCTTCGTCTCACCGACCGTCGGCATCATCTGCGTGATCTTCTTCACCGTCTACCAGCAGGTCGAGAACTACTGGATCGCGCCGAGCGTGCTGAAGAGCTCGGTGGACGTCCCACCGCTCGCCACGATCGTCGGCGCCCTGGTCGGCGGCGCCCTGCTCGGCGTGGTCGGCGCCCTGCTGGGCATCCCGCTGGTCGCGGCCCTCCTGCTCATCGTCCGCGAGGTCGTCATGCCCCGCCAGGAGAGAGCCTGACCCGCCGCCGGCGCCTCCTCCGGCCGCGGCACGTGCCAGACGAAGGGTCCACGGGAGGTACGGCGGGCGCCCGCCGTACCTCCCGTGGATCAGTGGATCAGCTACCGGCGGGCGGGAACGCCTCGGGGTTCTTCACCGGGTCGCCGATGTCGTTCCAGGACGGGTCGTCGACGACCGTGCACGGCTTGACCGGGCCGTCGATGAGAACGAAGCCGAACTGCCAGAGCACCCTGGGCTTCTCCGGGCCCGAAGTCTGGTCGCCGTTCTCGGTGAACATCATGACCGCGGTCTGCTCCGGCTTGATCTCCTTGGGGTAGATCCGCACCCCGCCGCCGTTGCGGACCAGTTCATACGCCCTTTGGGAGGGCGAGTCCTCCATCAGCTTCAAAGCCTCGGCCTTGACCTTGGGATCCTTGCTCCTCAGGTTCGCCGGGTCGACGGACGACGCCCCCACCACGCGCCCGCGGTCGGGGGCGCACCACGTGCCCGGCTTGACGTAGGAGACATCGGCCTTGACACCCAGCTCGGCCAAGTCCCGTTCGACCTGGTCCGAGTCCCGGAATTCGTTGATCTTCAAGGTCAACGATCCATCCGGGTTCCGGGTCAGCGCGTACGCCGAGCTCTCCGACCCGGTGACCAGCGGCACGGCCACCACCGCCGCGGCGGCGATGCCCGCGGCCGCGACCCCCGCCAGCAGGCGGCGGCGTGTCTTCGAACGGGCGGGTCCCCGTGCCGCCCGCTCGTTCCGCTCGCCGATCTCTGCCTTCAGCTCCATGAGCAGTCTCTCCTCGAAGTTCATCGGAGTCCTTCCATGACCGTGGGCGGGACGACGCCGGGAACGTGGCGCAGTGACTGGCGGGCGCGGTGCAGCCGTACCCGGGCGGTCCCCTGCCGGATGCCGAGCGCGGCGGCCGCCTCCGCCACCGAGAGCTGGTCGATGGCGACCAGCTCCAGGACGGCGCGCTCGCTCTCGGGCAGTCCGGCCATGGCCTCGAAGGCCCGCCGGGCCGTGCTCTCCGCGTCCAGACGCTCCTCCATACGCGACAGGTCGTCGGCGTCGAGGAGGCGGCGTCCCCCGATCCGGCCGGCGATACGCAGTTCACGCGCCGCCCGCCGCCATTCGGCGGACAGGATGTTGCGTGCCACGCCGTACAACCAGCCGATCTCGCTGCCCAAGCCGGGGCGGTAGGTGTGCGCCGAGTCGAGTACCGCGATGAATACCTCCGCCACCAGGTCGGCGACCGTGTGAGGGTCGGCCACCCGGCGTGCCAGGAATCGCGTGACCGCTTCGACGTGGCGCCGGTAGAAGGCTTCGAAAGCCTCGGGGTCGGTGGAGATCTCCGCCGACCCCTTCTGTCTGAGGCGCACCGGCCGTGCTCCCTTCGTCGTCCTCCCGAATACATCCCTGCTTGGAAGAAGACGGACGGAGCGTTACATGACCGGATGAAAAGGGTCATTGCCTGGCCAGACACAGCATCGCGGCCGTCGCCGCGCCATCGGATCGTCCCCCTGTGCGGTAGGTGCCGCTCCTCCCCGGAGATGACTTCCGGCGCCTCAGCGGGTGATCACGGCGATGACGGCTCCACGAGGGCACCAATCGGAACGGCGAGCCTCACGATGGTGATTACCGGCGCTCTTGTACGCCGAGCAGCTCAGCGACGTCGCGATGCTTCTCCGCTCGCTTCGCCTGGCCGGGATCCCCGACGAGAAACTTCCCACGCTCCGGCAACGGGTCGACTTCCTCTTCGCCCTGACCGTCGGCCGATGGCGAGGAAGCCTGGCGGAACCGTGCATCGACCGCGATCTCCTTGAACGCTGCCGAGCCGCCGCACCACCGAGCCGCGGCTCGCCGTACGGCATCCCGATGTCCTTGGCCACCCAGGGCAGGGAACGAACTCGCGTCCGAAGCGAGAAACATCGTCGGTGAAGACGCCCCAACCCCGAGCCGCGTGCTCTACGCCGGCGTCCTGACGGCCGAGTCCGCCGCGGCCCGCTCCCGCGTGACGCGGCGGCGCCGAGCCGGCAGCCCGAGCAGCGGGTTGGCGACGCTCCAGGCGGCACTCTTGCAGATCAGCTCCTTGTAGACGGCGGCGAGCCGTCCGGTCAAGACCGCCTGCACGGCGCGGTCGTCGGCGGTGACGTACTGGATCAATCCCTCCTTGCGGCCCAGTGAGATGCACTGGTTGAAATAGCGGATCGGCGCGTTCGAGAGCTTCCCGCCGGTCAGGCGCGCCGCGATCGCGCCGACGGCCTGCCACGCGGTCGGAATTCCCGAGGCGCACGACATCCGTAGCGGCTTGTCCCCGGGGCCCATCACCATGGCCGCGTCGCCGATGGCGTACACGTCCGGGTGCGAGACTGAGCGCATGGTCCGGTCGACCACGATCTGGCCGGTGCCGGTGACTTCCAGGGTGGTCAGCTTCGCGATCGGGTGGACCGCGAAGCCGGCGGTCCACACGGTGACCGCAGCCGGGATGGCCTTGCCGTCGGCGGTGGTGACGCGCTCGGCTCCGACGCCGGCGACGGCGATGTGCTCGTGCACGGTGATTGCGAGCTTGTCGAAGACCTTCCGCAGGTGCTCGCGGCCCTTGGGCGAGAGCTGATCCCCGAGCTCGCCGCGGACGGCGAGGGCGACGTCGAGGTCCGGGCGGGCCTCGGCGATCTCGGTCGCGGCCTCCAGGCCGGTGAGACCGCCGCCGACGACGACCACGGTCTGCCCGGCGTCGAGGCCGGCCAGGCGCTCACGCAGCCGGAGCGCTCCGGGACGGCTGGCGATCTCATAGGCGTGCTCGGCGCTCCCGGGGACGCCTTGGGCGTTCCAGCCGCTGCCGAGGGCGTAGACGAGCGTGTCGTAGGCGAGTTCTTCGGTGCCGTTCGCGTCGACGACGGCGACGGTCTTGCCGTCGACGTCGACGCCGGTGACCTTCGCGACCCTCAGTTCGACACCGGTGCCCGCGAACATCTCGCTGAACGGCCGGGGCTTGAGGCCCTGACCGGCCGCCAGCTGGTGCATGCGGACGCGTTCGACGAAGTCGGGCTCGGCGTTGACGAGGGTGATGGCGACCTCCTCGCGGCGGAGCAGCCTGGCGAGGCGGCCGGCGGCGCTGGCTCCGGCGTATCCAGCTCCGATGACGATGATGCGGTGCTGCATTCCCTTGCTCCCATCTTGCGCGGATTCGCCACTTGAACCAGATGGCCCGCCGTTTCCTGACAGGAACGCTGTGTGAAGCACCTCACATAGTGATCAGAAGGCGTTGAACAGGGGCTCCCCGTGGTCGGCGGCCGCCCAGTGCGCGGTCGCGCGTTCGAGCTTGTCGGGGTTGACCTGGCTGCGGAACGCGGCGATGCCCTCGGCGGTGACCTCCAGGCACATGACGCCGACGACCCTGCCGTCCACGACGGCCACGACCGCGGGGTCGCCGTTGGCGGTCCAGGCGTAGACCTCGGGCGCGCCGCCGACCAGGGCGCGCTTGGCCTTGCCGGGTTTGAACAGGCCCCGCAGGAACGTCGCGACCGCGACGGCGCCCTCGAACGCCTTGGCACGGGCCGGGACCTTCCCGCCGCCGTCTCCGATCGAGATGGCGCTCTCGGTGAGCAGGCGCACGAGCGGCTCGGTCCGGCCGCTGGTGGCGGCCGCCAGGAACTCCTCGACGATCCGCCGGGCGGCGCCCCCGTCGACCTCGGTTCGGGCCTTGCCGTCCGCGATGTGCTTCTTGGCGCGGTGGAAGATCTGCTGGCTGGCGGCCTCGGTGATGCCGAGGATCTCGGCGATCTCCCGGTGCGGGCAGTCGAAGGCCTCCCGCAGTACGTAAACCGCCCGCTCGTTGGGGTAGAGGCGCTCCATGAGGGTGAGGACCGCGTACGAGACCGATTCGCGCTGCTCGGCGGTTTCCGCCGGGCCGAGCATCGGGTCCCCGGCGAGCAGCGGCTCGGGGAGCCATTGGCCCGTATAGGTCTCGCGGCGCGCCCGCGCGGAGGTGAGCTGGTTGAGGCACAGGTTGGTGAGGACCTTCGTCAGCCAGGCCTCAAGGACCTCGATGCGGTCGACGTCCGCGGCCTGCCAGCGCAGGAACGTCTCCTGCACGGCGTCCTCGGCCTCTCCGGCGGAGCCGAGGAGACGGTAGGCGATGGCCTCCAGGCGCGGCCTGGATGCCTCGAACCGGTCGACGTCGTTCGCGGTCAAGGGCATGGCCCGATCCTAGGTCGCGCGGCGCGGATCGGCCGCCGCGGCCGCCGCACGAGCCAGAACCAGCCCGTTCGGCGGCCTCAGGACCTCCGCCTCGACATCGAGGACGAAGACACCGGTCTCGACGGTGGCGCGCGGGTTGGCCTGCAGATTGTGGTACCAGGCCGGGTTGTTCGGTGCTCCCCCGGCGGAGGCGATGACCAGCATGCGCTCGACGCCGTCGGGCAGGTAGACGAGCGGAGTCGTGTGCGGCGTGCCCGAGCGGGCGCCGGTGGTGGTGAGCAGGAGCAGCCTCGCTCCCTCGAAACAGCCACCGACTTGGCCATTGTTGGCGCGGAACTCGTCGATGACCTGCTTGTTGAAATCCATTCTTCTCCATCTCCACGAAGGTGGAGGCCCTGCCGATCCCGGCGCCAACCTGACCTCGTTCGCCGGTTCGGAGCAAGGGGATGCGGCGAAGCCTCCGATGCGATGACAAAGATTAAAAAACGCCGAATACTCGCCGTATGGACCATGCAGCGGACGGGATGTCCGATCCTGAGGACCTCGCCCTCTGGGCCCTGCACTGCTACTGCCCGAACGCGGAACGGACGCCCCATGACGTGGTAGCCGACGGAAACAACGGGCGCGTGCTGTACGCGGCACGTCATGGTGCCCCGAGAGACCAGCTGGACGTCTCCGACGCACAGCTCTCCCGGCTCCTGGAGTTCCGGCTCCTGGAACGCGATGGGGAACGGGTCCGAACCGCCTTCCCCGTGCTGGGCTCACCTGAGACGGCCCCGCTGCGGGCGACTCTACGGCGGCTGGCGAGCCCCCTCGTGGACGCCGTCGAGAAGCCGGTGCACGACATCGCCGCGGAACTGCGGCGGCGCGGGCTCGGTCACAGTCTGTACGCCATGGTGTTCGGCTACGCGCTGGACCTGGTGCTGTGGCGACAGCTACGCGCCGAAGAGGCCGTTCCCGACACCGCGCTGACCGCCGAGCGTCCATGGTGGAACGGCGCCTTCTGGGCCATCCACCCACCACGCGCGGGCAGCTCGGGCACGAACTTCTACCGCTTCGCCGACGATCTCACCCTGGTGACCGTCTGGTCGGACGAGACGTTGCGCCGCCTCCACACCTTCGCCGCCACCCCCGGGGCGGCGGAGGCGCTGCGCGATCACCACATGTCCTCGGTCACGGATTCGGAAGGACACGGCTGGCGTCTACGGCTCGACGACGGCTGCTCCGCGATACCACTCGTCGGCGTGGGCGATGTCCTCGACGAACTGGCCACCGCGGTCGCGGCCCCGGTCTCTGCTTTCCTCATGAGCCGCGCCTCCGAAGAGGCGTACGGATACGTGCCCGCCGATGATCGGGCCGTGGCCACCGTGGTCATCTCCCACGAACTGATCTGGGAGATCACCGAACAGCTCATCGCACGCGGAGCCTGCATGCCCGCGCCCCACGGCGACGATCTGACCGGTCTCCTGTTCCTCATGGAGGGCTGGAATTCATGAGCGGGAAGAGTTCGTCCCTGTGCCTCAGGGGCTTGTAGTCACCCGGCAACGCGGGAGGCCGCTCCCGATCTCCCGTGAACGGCCTCTGACCTGGGTCACGTCTACACGAGTTGCGATCCTCACCGACCCCGAGGGCGGGGCGGAGGGGGCGGGGACGGTTCCGCTCTGCGCGGATCCGGCTGAACTCGAACGCGCCGTCTACCTAAGGTGAGGCATGGCCTCCTCTGTCCCGCCGCTACATCCGGCGACCGATCGGACCGACTCCAAGCCGTCTCCGGCTCGCGAGCCGCTGTGGCGGCACGCGCTCGGTGAGCGTCTCAGAGGTCTTCGTCACGAGCGGGGCGAGAAGTTGAGCGAGACGGCGCGTCGCGCCGGCGTCTCGCCGCAGTATCTCTCCGAGATGGAACGAGGCGTCAAGGAGCCGTCGAGCGAGATGATCGCTGCGGTCGCCGGCGCGCTGGATGTCACCCTGGTCGATCTGACCCTTGCCGTTGCCGAGAGCTTGCGGTCTGCTCAGAGCAGCACGTCGAGAGGTGCTACCTGCTCGGCGGCGTATGCTCTGGCCGCGTAGCGTGGCCTGCCGGGATCATCCACGAGTCTACGAACGCTCCTCGATGATCTGATCGAGGAGCCCGTACTCCAAGGCCGCGGTCGCGGTGAACACGCGATCGTGATCGGTGTCGGCGCGCAGGGTCTCGACGGTCTGGCCCGTGTGCCGTGACAGTATGCGCTCGATGTCCGCTCGGACACGTACGACCTCGTCGGCTTGCAAGATGAGATCGGGGATCGTTCCGCGCCCCTGAGCAGCCGGTTGGTGCAGGATTACCCGTGCGTGCGGGAGAGCTGCACGTTTTCCTTCGGCGCCCGCGGCGAGAAGGACGGCACCCACCGCGATGGCCTGTCCGATGCAGGTTGTCTCAACCCGCGGGCGGATATAGCGCATGGTGTCATATATCGCGAGCATTGCACTCGGGTCCCCGCCTTCACAGTTGATATAGAACTGTATGTTGGCATCGGGGTTTTCTGACTCCAGAAAAATAAACTGTGCGACGAGCGCGTTCGCGACGCCCGCATCGATCGCGGTCCCCAGATAGACGATTCGCTCGGTGAGGAGATGCGAGTAGACATCCATGATCCGCTCGCCACGAGGATTCTGGGCGATGACGTTGGGGATCGTGTACGTGCTCACTGGCCGGCTCCTTCGGTGACGCCGAATCCGGACCGCGGGCGATCCTGTGGCGCTATTTCGTCGAAGCTCTGGACGATTGCGTCTATGAAGCCGTAGTCCAGTGCCTCTTGCGCTGTGTACCAGCGATCATGCAGGGAATCCTCGAATATGCGCTCCACAGGCTGACCCGTGTCATCGGCGATAAGACCGAGCACCGTGTCGCGAGTATGCCGAAGGTCGTCGGCCTGCAGTTCGATGTCGACTGCGGTGCCACCGATTCCGGCCGAGCCTTGGTGCATCAGGACACGTGCGTGCGGCAGGGCCCGGCGCTTCCCTCGGGCACCCGATGACAGCAAGAATTGCCCGGCGCTGTAGGCGATACCCAGCGCGAGGGTCGACACGTCGCAGGGAATGAGCCGAATGATGTCGCGGATCGCAAGCATCGATGGAACCGAGCCGCCTGGGGAGTGAATCCACAATGCGATATCGGTCGACGCGTCCTGCGTGGCGAGTGCTATCAATTGCGTGGCGAGCAGCGTCCCGTTGTCGTCATCGAGAGGACCGTCGAGAATGAGAACACGCCTCTCGTAAAACTGACGTCTTACCCGCGCGTCGAACAGTGGAAGTTTCGATTCTTCGCCCATGCGTCCATCATGTGGGGCGATCCGGATCGGCGTCGACACGATCTGCCTGCGGCAGATCTGCTCTGAGCAGCGCGAACTCGGTTTCCGATTCGATGCGAACACTGGTAGGGCGTGCCGGGCCGACTCATCGGATGCCATCCGGTGCCGTCCGATGACCTCGGCCACCTCCTCGTGCCAGCGGGTTCGCTGACTCTCGTCAGCCTCTCACCAACCGGTGGGACCATCGGAGGACGCCGCTCTCTCGCGGATCGGACTTGGTCCCAGCCCGAATCTGTCGGCCCCACACGCCATGATCGGCATTCATACACCCTGTACGCCCCCGAGGAGTGCCATGGTCGTCAACGACGGATCTGGATGGCTCGGCGTCGCCTGGAACGCCTGGACGGACCTCAGCCTGATCCGCGCCCGGCTCGACGCGGGTGCCGACCCCAACACGGGCGTGCACTTCCATGTACGGCCGTTGCACGCGGCGGCCGAGCGCGGTTCACCCGAGGTGGTCGCGGAACTGGCCGGGCGCGTCGATGACGTCGACGCGGAACAAGAAGGCCGTACCGCCCTCTGGACGGCCGTCTTCAACAACCGCCCCGACAACGCCCGCGCGCTGGTGGCCGCCGGGGCGGACCCATGGCGGCCGATGATGAACGGCTGGTCCCCCGGACGGCTCAGCCTGGCCACTCCCACCCCTGATCTGTTCACTCTTCCCGACGGCGAGGCCGGCCTGTCCACCGCCGAGACCGCTGCCGTGACGGAAGCCGAGCGGCTGGTCGCGGTATTGGGAGAGTTCGACCATGCCGGCTTCAGCCTGGCGTGCATGGCCCGCCTCACCGCCGCTGAGGCGGTTCAGCTCCTGGGAGCCGTACCGGCCGATGACGACGACGTTGAAGAGATCATGAATGATCCCTTCTCGGACTTCGATGACAGCCTGGCCGTCGTCGGCGTCACGGACGTACCCGGCGGATGCGTCGTCAGCCAGCCATGGGGATACATCGCATGTACCCCCGGCGTCGCGAAGCGCCTCTCCGCGGAAACCGTCTGCTACGCGATGTGCGACAACCCCAAGAGCGGAAACCAGGGGGCCGTCGCCCGCAACGGCGTCATCGAAGAATGGGACACCCATCCCGGCGGCGGCAACGTGGTCGGCGATGAGTCAGCCGAAGAGATACTCACCACCTACCTCTACCAGTACCAGGCCGTGGCCTACTGCTATGCCAGCGCAGGCCTGCGGCCGACCGACGCCGGCTCGATCACCGGCCCACCCGACATGTGGCTCAGGCTGCCCGATCAGGACTGGTGGACCTGACCGGCGACGTAACGAAAAGGCCCGGATCCATGATCTGGAATCGGGCCTTTCGATCTTGTGGGGTGTTCACGAGTGGGTGCGAGCCGGGGTGGGCCGGAGCCCTGGAAGATCGCTTCCCGGGATGGAGATCATCGCTTCCCGCGACCCCTGCACGGAGTTGACTCCACCGAGACCGCTGAGAACCTGGTGTCGGGATCGGTCAGTCATTGCGGGGTTTGCTGAATTCTTCGATCAGCACGGGATACTGCTCCCCACCGTGTCCGGCGGCGATCGAGCGGTCGGCCATCGACTTGATCAACTTCGGCAGTTCGGCGTTGACGCCCACCGCCTCGCTCTCCTCGATCAGGTGTGCCATCGCCCTCACGTCGGTCTCCAGGGCCGACACCTCGGCGGGGAAGGAGCCGCTGTCGATCTGCTCGGCATACCCGGGCAGCCATTCGGCCACACCAGCAGCGATCTGCTGCGCAAACGGCGCATACGTCGCGGCGTCGACACCGGCCGTCCTGAGCAGGGCAGTGCCCTGGAGCCAGGCGTTCAGGACACTCCACATCATGGCCAGGCCGGCCACGTCATACAGGGACGCCAGCCCATGGTCCGCACCAAGGTAGGTGGCGGTGCCGAGCGCGTCGAGCGTTGACTTGTGCACCTCGAAGTCCGATCGCGGACCGCTGTGCAGAATCACTGCCTCGGCGGTCCCGATCACCGATGGGATGGCCATGATGGCGCCGTCCAGGTAATGGGCGCCGCGTTGCTCGGCCCATTGGGCGGCTTCCCTGGCCTGGGCCGAGTCGCCCGAGGTCAGATTGATCAACGTCTTGCCGTCCAGCTCGCTGTCGCTCGCGCCGAGCAGCTCGTGCATGGCCTGGTAATCGGTGACGCAGATGATCGTCAGGGGACTCGCCCCGAGCGCGTCGCCAGCCGTTGCCGCCAGCCGTGCGCCCTCGGCCACCAACTGGTCGGCCCTGGAGGTTGTGCGGTTCCAGACGGTTGTGGGATGCCCGGCTTTCAGGAACGCGCCGGCGAGCGCCCGGCCCATCAGGCCGAGTCCGATGACTGTCACGGGTGTATCGGTTTTGCTGTTCATGGCAGCATCGTCAACGTTGATATCGGTGTGAAGGTCAAGTGAGGTTTCGATGCTGATCGGGGAACTGAGTCGCCGGACGGGCGTGAACACCCACCAGTTGCGCTACTACGAAGCCCAAGGACTGCTGGAGGCGGACCGCGGCGCGAACGGTTACCGCGAGTACGACGAGAACGCCATACTGCGGGTGAAGCAGATCCGGCACCTGCTTGGTGCGGGCCTGTCCTCTGAGGACATCGCGTACCTGCTGCCCTGCGCGGTCGGAGAAGCCCCGGAGCTACTCGGATGTCCCGAGTTGCTGGCCGCGATGCGGGCACGGTTGCGGCGACTGGACGATCAGATGGCCAGGCTCGCCCAATCCCGCGACGCCCTTGCCGACTACATCGATGCGGCCGATCGAATGGCCGGCGAGAGCTATCCCCCCTTTGAAGCCGCTGACCAGGAGCCTGTCCCCGCCCGAGTCGGCTGTTGAGTTCTCGGCCAGGAGCCCAGGGACACCTTCTGAGCCCGTTCGAAGGATCTTCCAGGCGGCAGTGAGGTTGCCTCCACGGCGGTGGCGTATGAGTTTCCCCAGCTAGATGGCGTGGTGCCGGGAGATGAAGACGGCCATCGCGTGGTCCTTCACGTTCCGAACAACAGCGCGGCCCCCGCCACCCGGCTCGTCTCCGAGGGGGTCCCCGTCAACGACGTCGCCGGACTGATCGGGCACGAGCAGATCTCGACCACCCTCAACCGCTGCACGCACGCCTCACGGGACCGCAACAGCAGAGCTCGGGCGGTGTTCGCCGGCTTTTCGCTGACTCCGGCCCCGGAGCCCTCAGCGGACACCGCGCCGCACGATCCCGGCCGCTGACGACCTGCACACCGCTTGAGCGGCAAAAAGCCCGGCTCCATGTCCTGGAACCGGGCCTTTCGATCTTGTGGGGTGTTCACGAGTAGGTCTGGCCTGCAGCGAAGAGCCCTTCTGAAGATCGCTTCCCGGGATCGGTTTGATCGTTTCCCGGAGAGGGCGACGGGAGCAGCTTGAGCATGGCGTCATGGCCCACGGTGTTGTGAAGCTATGGAAGGCGGAAGAAGGATGGGGCATGATCTCCTCGCCCGGGCTGCCTTGGGACACGACGCCTGCGCACACTTCAGCGACATTCTCGCTGAAGGCCACCAAGTCCTAAAACCCAGTGACTGTGTGGGGTTCGAGATCATTCAGCGCCGACAGGACGGCTTTGACTTCGTCGCGACCAATATCCACAAGCTGTGATCTCCACCGCCGAGTACACCTGAGTCGGCCTAGCTGAAAGCCTCTAATGAAGAGCCATGCACGAAGTCTCCGACCAGCAACATTGGCATCCGATGCAGCTGTCTGTCGCCAACCGCACAGCTCACCCCGGCCGCTGAGTAGCCAACGGCCACTGGCCGGTCCTCTCGCCGACAACGATTCGCCCCCATACAAACAGCGTCACACGAGCCACGATCAGCCTGCACAGCGTGGGCGCTGGTGTGAGAGATCAGCTCGTGGCCGTCTATAGAGACAGTGATCTTGCGGTGGGGTGCAGTAGAGTTCATATGGAAAGTGCCTTCTCGCCTGGATGGGCGAGGCTTTAAATAAGTCTAATCACCTTAACCAGAGGACACTTTTATCATGCAAACGATCAAGCTTGCTCAAATTTATCGTGAAAGCCACAGGCTAATGCCTTCCAGATTTCCTTGAGGATGATCTCACCCCCGCCAATCACTGACCATTTCAAAAACCAAGATCAGCCGTTAAGTTGACACTCCTGGTGATGAGATTTCTGGGCAGAATAGCACCGACAAAGGGGGAATTTTGGTGGAGAACGCCGCTGATGGACCTGTCGTCGTGCTGACGGTCTTGGACGGGGACCACACAATGCTGCGCTCGCACATGGTCGGACTTCGCACGGAGGTCCACGGCGGGATCCAGTTCGACGTGGGCCGCCTAGGCCACCGCGTCATAGCACTCGTCCGGCTGGAACTGGAGGAGTATCCGACCGCAGCGATCACTGAACGAGCCCGACTCGCTCTAAATCCTCAGGTGGTGCTGTTCCTGGGGGTGGGCCGTACTCTGTCCTTGAACGTCGCACCGGGTGATGTCGTTGTGGCCGATGAGATCCAGGGGGCCGACGGAGTCAAGGCCGCCTCACCCGCACTGCTTCAGACACTTACTCAGTCGCTGGTCGGCATCCGTATCCCGAAGAGGATTCATATCGGTCCCGTTGTCATCGACAGCGCATCGCGGACAGACTGTTCGGCTGGCGCCTTGGCTGTGGGCAAGACCGCCAGGATCGAGGCCTGCCTGACGATTTGGACGATCGGCAAAGAAGAATCCATAGGCACGGCCGCACTGGCCGTTATGGCCCTGACAGGAGCCTTGCCCTCGCACACGGTCGCGCCTTCTCAGGACGTCACCTGGCAATTCAATCACGCCGAGCACGACGGCGTTCTCAATGTCGTGAATGGCCCCTTGGAGATGACCCATTACGGGGATCAGGGGGCCGCGACGTACGCAGTGGGGAACGGCTGGATGGTCGTGAATCACGCCGTACAGCCTGATTTGCGAAGTCGATTCCAGGAGTGGGAGCGGAGTCTTCGTAGGACGACTGTCCAGGAACTCTCCACGAAACCTTCCCTCCACCTCGAACGGGCGCAACTCCTGGATCGGCTGGTGAGCGCATTCGGGCGAACCATCCCCGGCCAGATCCTGTTGATCAGGGGAGAACCTGGCTCCGGTAAGTCCGTAGCCGCGTTGAAGGCTGCCGAGGAGTTCCGCCACAGAGAGGGGGAGCTGCTCATGGCGAGTATGCGCGACGTTGCCGCGTGCGCCGAACTCCTCTCGGGCGCGCAAGGCGCACTGTTGGTACTCGATGGAGCCGAGGCGATCCAGACCGGCCTGGACACCGACGCGGTGCACACCGCCTTGGAAGCAGGTGCCCGGATAGTCCTGATCAGCCGTGACGACGCCGCCGACAACATTCGCGAAATGTTCTCCTGCGAGGTGGAGGACTTCGTCGTCCCTCCACTGGACGACGAGGAGATCGCGACGCTCTTGGCGTCCGCTCCCGAACTGGCGTTGATGGCCAGGGACATGCGCTCCCGTTGGCTTCTGCGCCGTCTCGGTCTGGTCAATCTCCTTCTGCGCGCCGCACGGCGTGGAGCCGTGCTACCTGACACCCTGGCCTGCGAGTCCGACATCTATCGGCTGTATCACTGGGCGGTCGTGCTCAACCTGGGCATGACGGTGAATGGAGTTCCGCCCGACGACCGCGCGTCCGCCCTGGGGACGATCACGGAGAGAATGCTGGGGAAGCCGTGGACGCCCACCTCGTCCGGAGCCGCACTCGCCTCTCTCCGCTCCGATGGGATCCTCATGTCGATAAGTGACGGCTCCGCTATCGGTGAAGAGACGTACGCCCACGACGTCCTTCGCGATTTCGCGACGGCATGGCGCCTGTTCCAAGAGGGCGGAACAGGGCTGTTGGAGATCAAAGGGCCACGCTGGGCCGTTCGGGCCGCTCGGATCCTCTGCCAGGAGAGAATCCGACCCGGAACCGGACTCGGGCCACGTTGGGCAGAGACCTACGCCGACTTCAGCCGACTGGCGTCAGCGCACGGTTCGCGGTGGGAAGAGGTTCCCTGGGAGGCGATGCTCTCGGCAGGATGGTGCGCTGAGGTTCTTGATGCTCTGACAGAGCGGCTTCTCAGCGAGCCTTCTCTGCTGGAGCAGTTGCTGCGCTGCACGACGCTGCGATTCGGCGAGGATCTCGCCTGTGACCCGGTGGCAGGGGCACCGGTCGTCGCCTGGCTGGCCAGACACTGCGAGGTCTTGACCAGGCGCCACAACGATCTGCGTGACGATGTCGTCCTCGCCTGGTTGCGAGGCGTCTCCCGGCTGGAGATCCGCGGGGACAACATCGATCATTACCGGCCGACGCGGGTGCTCCTGCGCGACAGCCTCATTGCCTCGCCTCCGCAGTACGGCGAAGGTGCCTTCCTCGAGGCTCTTGCGCTCCTCGGAGGAGACCAGGATGAGCGCTCCGAAGCGGAGCTACGCGCGCAGACGTCCGACCGCGCGTACCAGCTCATGCGAGCCGTCGATCGTTTCGACCCGGCTTCTTCCTTGGCCGGCGCCAATCCGATGCTCCTTGTCGAATTGGCCCTTGCCTACTATCGGCCGGGACGCGGGCGAGGAGCACACGAGTTTCTCCTCCACAACCAAGCCGCCTGGTATCGGGGACCGTTCATTTGCCTGCTCCGGCGCTCGCCCAAACACGGCTTCGCCCTGATCCGGGGGCTACTCAAGGCGCACGCCGAAGGGCCCTCGCTGACCGGTGACTTCATGAACTCCGGGGAGCGCGAATACCCCGGTCCGGTCACGTCCTGGTCTTGGTATCAAGGCGCACTCACGGGGCCACAGCCATGCATGAGCGCGCTCATGGCGGTTGAACGGGTCCTTCTCGATGACCTCGCCCTGCCTCCGAAGGACGCCGCAATAGTGACCCTTCGACAGATCGACACAGTCGCCGGAGCCGGACTCGCGTACAGCATGCTGCTTCGTCAGCTCAACGAGATCACTGACGAACTCGACGGCTTCCTCGCCTCGCCCGTTGTGTGGAAGCTCGAGTCCGCCCGGATCCTGGCAAGACAGCTCCATAAGTTGGAGGGACCGCCGAGCCTGGGGTTCGCTCCCAGGGAAGCTGCCATGCTGCTCGTCCTCCAAGCCATGTCTCAAAGTGACGAAGCGGCCCTGGAGCGGCTACGGCAGGTGGGCTCTCGGTTGCGTGCGGCTGGGGATGAAGATGACCTGGCCGTAAGCAGCTGGGCCGACCACTTCGACGCGAAGCGCTATGCCATCACTCGGGCTGAACAGGGGCAACTCGTCGAAGTCAAACCATCTATGGCGGCGGACCTCGCGAAAATTTGCGCCGACACCGCCCTCACCGGCCAGCTTTATCGCATGCTGAACAGCTACCGGCCGGACGCGCGCCTGCCGTACAGGATCGACTTGCCCGGCGATATCGATCTTCGTCAGCTCACCAAAGACGTGGAGACCGTCCGGAGTTTAGATCCCTCCGTCCGGCCCTTGGACGCACGTTATTCGGTCGCCGCGGCGGCCATACACTCCGTCGCCGCAGGCGCTGCCCTCGACTCGGATGATCTCAGATGGTCTATCGATCTTCTGACAGCGGCAATCCACTCCAGCATCGACGACGACCCCGAGGCCATTTCGCTCGGGGGCGATACCATTCAGGCCGCTCTCGCCCTGCCCCGGACGCTGCTTCCCACCTTCGCGGAGTCACGGCAGGCCGATCCCGAAGCGATCATTGCCTGCGGGGCACACCCAGTCCACCAGGCCCGCGTCTACTTCGCGGAAGGTATTCGTCCACTCTGGTCCGAGCCCTGTTCGGAGCCCTGCCATCACGTCGCAGCCTGGCGTGCCGTCGAGGCCGGGATCCAGCACGCCTTGAACCTTTTCGAAGGCACGGGCCATCAGACAATGATCGATCGGCTTGACCGGCTCCACAACGCGGAGCAGTTCCTGCGCGAACTGGAGACCTCGGTAACGCCTGTCCTCGACGCAGCGTGCGTCCAGCACTGCGTTACCGAGACCGCGCGGCGGCACAGAACCGCGCTCCTGGCGGCCTACGCCCGCTCCGCCGAGAGCGACCGCGAGGAGGACAAGGCCCCCATGGCAGCGGCGCTTCTCCGTACCGCGCTGGCGGAGCCCGAGGTTGTCCTGGACTTCGTCGAACGCCTCGCAACCCGGCCGAGCGTGCTCGACGACCTACTTTGGGCATTCAAAACGGTGGTGACCTACGAGGCCGAATTCTCTGGCGCATTCGCATCGGTGTGGCCCACCATTATGGAGATCGTCCTCACGTTTCCCGGCGAGGACGTCCCCATCCCGGCGAGCCTCCTGCCGAATCCGCAGCCTTGGGGGATGGATGCCGACATCGATGGCACCCTGCGTGAGGCGCGCCAGCGCTGGCTCCGGCTGGCTTCGGTTAAGCACCTCATCGAGGCCTGGACGCTCACCGCGCCGACATCCGGACTCGACGAACTCCTGGCATTCCTTCGTGCCCAACCGGTCCACCAGCAGGTCGAGATTGGTCTTCCATGGGTGGCCCGGCTGGTACGCGGGAACGTCAAGCTGCCCGGTTATTTCCTGTCAGATTGGCTGCGAGACATCCATCCGGAATTGCCAGCCACGGCACGTCCGCACTTCCGGGCCGTCGTTGACGCCCTTGCCAAAGGCGGCCACACCGGTGCCGTCGAGCTACAGCGTCTCGAGGAGAGGCGCTGAGTTCGTTTGAAGAGGAAACGGGAAACCCTTCGGAACCTCTTCCCCTTCTTCACGGGCATGGCAGAATTCAACTGGCCACGAACCATTCTGCCTCCCGCCAGCAGGAAGACGACCAGGAGGCCGATTGCCGATTGTGCGGATGCATGATCGTAGACGGCCAGGAGAGCGTCGAGTGAAACTTGATACAGAAGTACGTCAGGCATCGGAGAATGTGTCTCCCGACAACATTGGTAGCACCGTTCTGAGCACACGGGTTAACCTACCTCCTCGGTCGTGGCGGAATCTCTTACCGCCTTTCCTTCATCATGTTCGCCTGTGGCGGTAAATCCAGAAGTCGCCGGTCGTCCAGTTGGAAGGAGACGGGGAAATGAAGCGAAATGAGTGGGTGAATCGAAATTTCGGCGCCGAGCTCAGGAGGCGCCGGTTCGCTGCGGGGATGACGCTTTCGCAGCTCGCGAAGGTTGTGAACTACAGCAAAGGTCATCTCAGCAAGGTCGAACGAGGCGACAAGCCGCCATCGCGTGACCTTGCCCGGCACTGCGATGTGGTTCTCGAAGCGGAAGGTGAACTCGCAGCGCTCGTTCCCGTTGTCACCAAGAACACCGGACCGATCGACGGCACAACCGACAACGAAGGGTGGATGATGTATTTGGACAACGACGGGCAAAACTGGTTCGGCCCGGTTGGCCGGCGGCAGGCGATTGCCATGGGTGCGATCTCACTAGCTGGAATGCGCGTAAGCGTCCAAGGGACACCGGCAGGTCTTGATGAAACTGCGGCGTTAAGCGGGTTCGGTTCGCTCTTCCCTCAACTCCGTCAGCTTGGACAGGCCGTCGCCCCCAGCGAGATGCTGCCCATACTGATCACACAGGTTCATACCCTGCGCAGGATGGCACAACGGTCAAGTGACCGCCACCGACCCGACGTCCTCGCGCTCGGCTCCCGATACGCCGAATATACCGGCTGGATGGCTCAAGAGGCTGGCGACAACCGCGCGGCGCTGTGGTGGACCAACATGGCCGTCGAGATGGCGCAGGCGGGCGATGACACCAACCTCAGCACTTACTCGCTGGTCAGGCGAGCGCTAATCACGCTATACGCGGACGATGCCGAACAGACCATCGCTCTCGCGGCCGAGGCGGCTCGCGCCGACGTCCCACCCAGGATCAAAGGGCTGGCGGCGCAGCGCGAGGCACAGGGCCACGCCCTGGCGGGCGACTACCGGGCCTGCATGAGCGCCCTCGACACCGCACGTGACCTCCTGGCCCGGGACGATTCCGGGAATGCTCCCATCCTCGGCTCCAGCCACGTCCCGGACCAGGTGGCGATGTCCACCGGCTGGTGCCTTCACGACCTGGGGCGCTCGCGCGAAGCCGCAGATCTTCTCGACGCCGAGATCCGCCGGTTGCTCCCGACCGCCGTGCGGAGTCGCACGCGATACGGCGTCCGTCAGGCTCTCGCCCACGCCTCCGCAGGCGACATCGACCAGGCTTGCCGCGTCGCCGACTCGCTCCTGGACGGCGTGCACTCCGTCCGTTCGGCCACCGTAACGATCGACCTGCGCCGTCTCACCCATGTTCTGGCCAGGTACCGCACGAACCACGCGGTCCGCGACCTCTACCCGAGGCTTGTCGCCTCCATCTCCGCCTTCGGCGTCTAACCCCATCCCCTGAACTGCGGCGGAAGCCGCGAGTGGAGCGCGCCATGCCCGAAATCTTCCTGAACTACCGCACGGGTGACGGTGAGAACACAGCCGCCTACCTCGACGAGAAGCTGTCGGAACGATTCGGCCCCGGCACCGTCTACCGGGCCACCAAGTCCATCGAATTCGGCCAGCGCTTCGATGACAGCCTGATCAAGAACGTCCGGCGGTGCCAGATCCTGCTCGCGATCATCGGACCCGGCTGGCTCGACGCCATGAACCGGCGCGGCGAACGCGCCCTAGATGCCACGGACGACTGGGTCCGCAAGGAGATCATCGAAGCGCTGACGTACGGTCTGGTAGTGGTTCCAGTGCTGGACGGAACCAAGTTGCCGCGGCTCCAGCGCCAGGACCTGCCCGAAGACCTCGCGGATCTAGCTGATCTCCAGTCCGCTCAGATCGGCTCCAAGGACCACAACGGTGACATCACCAAGCTCGGCGATTTCATCGCCAGGAAACTGCCGCATCTCGCCGACGCGTACGCCAAGGAACCACTCGGGCCAGGCAACGGCAACAGCATCGGCGTCGTTAACGGAAACTCGGGAACCGTCATCAACGGGACGCATACCGGAAGCGGTTCCATCTATGGCGGCCACCACTTCAGCGGCCCCGGGACTAACTACATCGAAAACGGCCGAGGCACTCAGATCAACCAGGCCTTCGGCGCTCCCAAAGACACCGAGAACGAACCGTGATGGCCGGGGATCGCTTCACCACCCAGGTCAACGCGGCAACTGCGCCCACGCACACGGGGTCGGGCGATCAGACCAACAACTTCATCCAGTCAGCCGCCGCGTCACTCAAGGCTGCAGATCCGCGCTGGGTGTCACGTGACTATCTGGACTGGCTCAACCCGCGTTTCGTCCCACCGCCACACTTCGGCGAGGCGCAGCACCGCTTCGAGAATTCCGGCATCGTGGTCGTGTCCGGAGAAAGCGGAAACGGCCGCCGCACCGCCGCGCTGATGCTCCTGAGCAACTGGCGGGGAGAGCCGGAAACCGGGACGATCCGCAGCCTGCCCGACAGCATCGAGGAGTTGAACGAGACCGAAGACATCTCCTCGTGGGAGGACGGCGACCGGATCCTCGCCGATCTGTCCACTGCCGATCCTTCGGAATACAAGCCCCTCCAGGAGCGTCTCTCTTCCTATCGCGCCAAGTTGCGCGAGTACCGGGCCTGCTTGGTGGTAGTGGTTCCCGCCGAGCGCCTCCCCCTCTTGCTCCCCGAGTTCGACTCGCTGGTGGTCCGTGTCGGCAGCCCTTCGGGCATGCGCGTGTTCCAGCGCTACCTGCGCGTTGAGGGGATCACATACACGGCCGAGGAGATCGATGCGGCCGAGCTTGGACGGCATGTGGCGTCCTGTTCGATGTGGGATGTCGCCAAGCTCGCGAGCATCGTACTTGAGGCGAAACGCTCCCAACACGGCCGAGGCGGATTCACAGAATGGTGTCGCGAGGCCATCACAGCGCTTTCCGACCGAGACAACGAAATCGTCGACAACATCAAGAAGCTTCGCGATGGAGGCCAACGCGCTCTGCTGCTGTCCGCCGGACTGCTGAGCGGTGCCTCGGCCGACGCGGTGGAGTACACCGCCGGCATCCTCCTCACCGCGTCGGGCCGGCCCGAGGAGGACCCCGCGTTCGAGCGGCCCGACCTAGCCGAACGTTTCAGAGATTTAAATCTGACCCGGGAAGAGGGAATCGTCCGCTTCAAAGGTTTGGCCTACGACCAAGCCATCAGACGGTACTTCTGGGACAACTTTCCCCGACTCCGGGACTCCTTTCGAGAGGCGGTCGCACGAGTCGTCGAGTCCGGGGAACTCCAGTCCCCCCAGAGTCTTGAGCTCGTCTCCCGCTTCGCCGATCAATGCCTGCGGACGAATCGTCCCAATGACCTCGATCAGCTGGCCTTCCGATGGGCGCTAAAAGAGAGCCTGCTCCCGTTCGCGGCCCGTGCGCTGGAGTGCGGGCTCCTCGCACCTCGGCACGCACGCCGGTTCCGTCGACAGATCTACGGTTGGGTCACGGGTCCAGAGCCGGACCCCTGGTTCGGCTGGGTTCTTGTCCGAGTCTGCGCCGACATCATGGCGCAGCAGTATCCAGAACAGGCGCAGATCCGACTGCTCCACCTCAGCCGACACAGCAGCCCACTGGTCTCTGCCCGGGCCCAGGACGCCCTATGCGAGCAGGCTGAGCGGAGCCGCCGCTTCTACCGCCGTCTCCTAGACCGATTGACGCTCAACGGCAGGCGAGGGTGGTCCGACGGCGAGACCGCGACCTTCCTCAAAGCATCCGACCCGGAAAAACTGATCACTCGCCCCCGCGGCCAGGTGGCGCCGCTTGAAGACAGAAGGGTCAGAGCCGGGCTCTCCACCTGTTGGGCGGTCTTGCTGGCCCAAAGGCCACGCGATGAGTGGATGGAACGGCTGCACACCTGGCTCGATCAGCTCAATACCGCCCCCATGAGGAAGCACTTCATGAACATTTTGATCGCCGCGATCCGCGGCGACGACCGGAGCTCCGCGCTGCTCTACCTGGAGGTCCACGCCCGGTCATCGAGACAGCCGACGGACTCCGCCAAGACATTCTTACAGGCCATCGATGCCGCTCAGGGCATAACCTTCACGGCTCAGGAGGGCCCTGATGAACACAGGCAGTAAGACCGTCGCTCTACTCGTCGGAATCGTGCTGGCAGGCCTTGCCTACCTGTGGATAAGAACGTCCCTCGGATGGCCGGCCTGGCTCTGGCCAGTCATCGCCGCCGGCGCTCTGCTAGCTGGACTTGCCCTGTTCGTCTGGCGCACGACCAAGGCCCCCTCACACCGGTCACCGACGGCTAGCTTCGCCGAACCCGTCTATGTCCCGCCGCCGGATCCGTTCCGCAGTTCTCTCGTCCCCGACCTGCGGCTCCAGAGCGCCGACCCCGACTACTGGTTCTCCATGTCGGTCACCGTGCGGTGGCGGCCGTCAGGTCACGCCAACAGCCTCGCCTCTGACGTCCACCTCGGCGACGTCGCCATCCAGTCGATCTTGGATCGCGCCCAGCCCATAGCCGTCCTGTATTCCCCTGACCGTCACGACCAACTGCGGCACAACCTCGCGGCCGTGCTCGGCGATCTCATCGCCGATTCGTCAGGCAGCGCGCTGGTCATGGGCCGTGATGTCACAGTGCGGCTTTCGGCAGAAGACGAAGCGCGCCTCACCGAAATGTCCAAAATCCGAAAAGATCACCAACTCTGGGAACAGAGGCGCGAACACGAACGCCACCGACGTGACTATCTCGCCAAGAACTTCTTCCCGGACATGGGGAGCGCCGTCGTATGGCTGCTCGCCACCAATGAGTGCGAGATAACGAAGACAGTTTCGCACCTCGCCGACCTCGCCCAGCTGACGTCGGCGGCCAACAATGAGGAGGTCCCGCAGGCCCTTCGGTCGCTGGTGACGCAGCCGTTCACTCTAGCTCCGACGCCTCTTGTCACCGAGGCTGACCTGTTCACCCCCGCTCCCCCGCTCGTCCAATGGCTCGACGAGCTCACCTTCGCATCTGACGAGGAACGTCAGGTCTTCCGGCTGCGCCTCGCCAAGTTCCTGGAGGAAACGAAGCAGGTACCTCAGGCCGATCGAATCATCAACTGGTATGGGGAGGCAGGGCCCGAGGATCCAGCAGAACCCCCTGAAACCTATGAGGATTAGGAATCATGTCATTGCTCCCATGGAGGGAGGCGCGTCATGTCATCGGCGAAGCCGTTCTCCGATCCCCGCTGACCTTGACCATCCTGACTGATCAGGGGCCCCTGAAGATGACGTCGGAGGAGGCCCGGAGGGTGTCGTCCGGAGAAGACCAGGCCAAACGCGACGCCCTGTGGCGACAGGTCATCACCGCAGCACGGCGGGAACGCCAGCAAGACAGTACATGGAGGCTGTTCGTCATTTGGCTCGCGATACCGCGGATCACGCATACCTCATACAACGCCTCCTTCCGCCTCCGCGTAGAACGGAAGGACGTGGAGGCGGAGATGTTACTCGCTCTCCTGGAGGGCGTGGACACCGTAGACCTCGCGCAAACGAAAGTCGGCGAGGTTCTACTGCGAACCGCGGCAAGCAGAGCCTGGCACTTCGCTCGAACCGTAGCGGCCCACCGTATTGTCAAGGATGTCGCTGATCTGCCGGACGCACCCCAACCGGACTCCTCAGCTGTGGATATCTCGGGTCTAACGGCGGCGCAGATCGAAGAAGTACGCCGCCGCCTGCTGGCAAACCGCTTGGGACTGGTTCCTCCACGCCATCCTCGACGTGGACGGCGGGCGAGTCTGCCCCTGGGACGTCGGGCAGGAGTTCCCCAATGACCCGGCCCCTTGGCTTCGCCGAAGCCTTCGACCTACCGCTGTCCGTCGACCTCGCCACGGCGGCCCGCGCCTTCGACATCTCCATCGGGACCGCATACCGGCTGGTCCACCTCGGCGCGTTCCCCTGCCTTGTCATACGGGTGGGCCACCGCTACCGGGTGCCCACTGCCTCGATGCTCGTGGCCTTGGGCATCGAGGAAAGGCCTGTCTATTTCGAGGACTGACCGACGGCATCCTCGACGAGCAGTAAGGTGCTCCAGAAATTCCGGACAGACCACTTGCTAGGGCGGTAACAGTCCGAAGGAGATAGAAGCATGCCGCCACCCGGGGTGGGGTGCCGCATGGCCCAGACGCTAACCGGCTCGGCATCGACCGACTGCTCGCAGCGCACGCATCGGGTAGGCCTGAGGCCGGATCGGTTCGCAGTGCGTTGATCTTATCTGTCATCAAGATCAACATAGCTCGGCACTGGTCCGATGTCCCGTATGTCCGAACGGAACGACGAACTCGCCGTCTGCGCGGCCAACCACGAGCTTATGATTCAACTCAATCGAGCGGCCGAAGAAAATAGCCCATAGCCACGACAACGAATTCCTTGTCGGTCTTGTCGCGTAACCTAACCCCGTGTTCAGAGCCAGCACCCCCAATGTTTCTGGGAGCAACACCGCCGAGTGTGTTCTCGCGGCATCCGATGCCACGCTCGCCGCGTGGCCGCCCCGCCCGGAACCGCTGGATCCGGCCGGAGGCAGCCGAGAGGATCGACTGCGAATGCTTCAGCATATGCGCAGCACCTGGAACGGCCTTAACCGCGCTCGTCGTGAACGCGTACAGACCGAGGTTGAAGCAGCAAAGGCCCGTCAGGCGGAAGTCAAAGCTTTCTGGGACCAGCACAAGATCATTGTAAAGGAACAGTGGGCCAACCGCACAGGTGGGCGTGGGAAGACCATGGTCGCCGACATCCCTGATGTGGCGAAACAATGGTACCCGAACAATAACGCCCGGCCCGAGGAGGTTTCCGCGACAGCCCAGAGACATGACGAGGCACACCCTTATCTATGGCAGTGCCCCCTTGGCCTAGGCCACAAGCCGTGGGTGGCCCTGCCCAAGGACAGAGTTCAGGCTGGCGCGGGGTGCCCGGCCTGCCGGCAGTTGATCCGACTCACCGATATCCCAACGCTGGCCGACCAGTATCGCGGCCCGGTGCCGAAGAGTCAGATGAACTACGCAGCACATGAGCGAGTGTCGTGGGTCTGCCGGACATGGGCAGTCACCCGTGAGACGGGTACATGGCACCCAGTTGAGCACCGCTTCGAGGCGGCGGTAAAAGAACGCGCCCTCCAAGGAGACGGTTGCCGGGTTTGCGCCGGGTACGTGATAGACGACACAAATTCGCTACACACGTGGTTCCCAGAGATCGCTGATGGACTCGACGATCCAGACATTGACCCGAGCCAACTGCCCACCAGCCAGCACAACGTCTCGAGGAAACAAATAGCCGGGAACGAACCCGGCGGCGTGTACGCCACACTGCCCTGGCGGTGCCGCCACGGGCATCGATGGAAGGCAACCATCCTCAATCGCGTTCAGGGTGGCGATTGCCCGCAGTGCTCGAGAGCCGGAATCTCGAAGGAACAGGTCCGGCTCGTCGCGGAACTTTCGGGTCTGATGAAACTCGTTCAACCCGAGCTACCGGACTCTCGACTGCCCGACGGTCTGCCCAACTTTGCTTCACACCAGATCACAGTTCCGCCGCAGTACAAACCGAAGCACTGGCGTTACAAAGCAGTAGAAGTCGATGCCGTTTTTCAGATAGAGGGAGGAATCCGAATCGGTGTCGAGTATGACGGCTCGTACCACCATTCCATCAAACGGAGAGATCGACAGCAGTATGAGACTGAGAAAAGCAAGATTTTAGTCACTGCTGGCCTACTAAATCTGCTTGTTCACGTGCGGCGGGGAGATCTCCCTGCACTGAAGGTTCCAGAGGGACTGACCGTGCCAGTGCCAGAGCGATCAACCCCCTACCAGCAGGCATGTGCCGTAGCAGCCGCTATACAAGACCGTTTCCCTGACAGTGTCCCTGCACTCGATGACTATCTTACCCGCGGAGTAGCACAGGTCCAAGATCAGGCAGACGCATACATTATCGCCACCTGGGGGGAACTACGTCCCCCGCGACGCAAGCCCGAACGGACAAAAGTTCGACGCCCCCGTAAACTCAAGGAAACGCCACCCCATCAATACAGTCTTCTAACGCCTATCAGCACACCATACAGAAACCCAAACCGGTATACGGAAATCGTTCGCGACTACCGATGCGTTTGCGGCAATCTGCACCCCTTCACGGCCGTCCAGGCACAAGTCACCTCGGGCAACACCAGGAGTTGCGGATGCCTACGCGACCAGACCAAACAACGGCAACGCTTTGTCGTGTCCCGCGCTGAGACGCAAGCTGTACGTGACTGGGCTCGATTACGGGGAATCGAAACTGGGGGAAACGGTCGACTCTCGGCCCGGATCACAGCCTCCTACCGACTGAGCGAGGCAGGGCGGCTCGATGCTTTGGGGGCTGACGGTTTACTCGAAGATCTACGCGTCCAGCACTGGGCACAGCTCAACGGTCAGAAGCTGGGCGCGCGAGGCCGAGTGGTAAGCGAAGCCTGGCTCGCTTACGCAACAGACTGCCTCGCCCAAGATGAAATGGACGACGGCTCTGCAGAACAGCAGCCTCCACACAAGATGGTTCAGGGCGATCTGTTCGAGCTCATTGAGTGACGCGGCCCGGGCTCGTGCACGACAGGCGTCGCACGTTATTGTCACCCTGACGGCTTCAGAGCTGTGCAAGGGCATATCGCCGCTAATAACGCCCCGGAGAAACAGGTCCGGGTCTGATGGAGGTGCTGCTGGAAGATACGCGGTGCCGGAACTGGCCATCAACACTTACACTCTGATCGACTAGTAAGTCGACCACATTTATGAGAAACACGCACGAATCAGGTGCCGGGTCGCACACCGTCATCGCACTCCCAGGGCCCCGGCGTTCCCGGGTTCTGATGCGGTATGCCGACGTTGAGTGTTTGGCCAGGTGGAAGACGAAAGAGCGCGACTTCTGCTGATCTTTCAGGTCTCGAATCCGAAGATCGCCGCAGGAGTCGCGCTCGTGTCCCCATCTTCCCCGACCAGCTCTCGTCTCGTCCCGTGTCTTGACCAGTTCGCCGACCTGGCGTTGTGGGAAGCCGAGCTGGCGACTGATCCGGTCGTGGTGGAATCGGCGTTGATACGCCGGTTGGCGGCGGTGCCTGAGCAGCGCTCGGCCTGCGGGCTGCGGCATCCGCTGGTGGTCATCTTGACGTTGACCGCGTGCGCAACGCT
>NZ_FOQY01000057.1 GCF_900113865.1 Streptosporangium canum
GGCGCCAGATCGGCAGGCCCATCTCGACCACCGTGGCGTCGGGGCGGGCGGCCAGCAGCGCCGACACCACCGACTTGCTGGCCTCGTAGCGGTGGGCGTCCTTGACCACGACGACCAGGGAACGGCCGATGGCACGCTCCAGGATGCCGGGGACGTCCGCCGTCTCGGGCTTGACCCGGACCACCTTCGCCTGCGGCAGCAGGGGGGAGAAGCCCCACGGCACGTCGCCGACCGCGATGGTCGGCGGGGTGTCCACCTCGACCACCAGCGGGTCGACCAGCGGGGCCGCCGAACCGGTGAGGCTGACCGCGCGGCGCGCGGCGGTCAGGCCGATGACGTTCTCCTCCGCCTGACCCGTCCGGGGTGTGCCGAACCAGGCGCGCAGGCGGGCCACCCGCTCGGCGGCGGCCTCCAGGCGGGCCAGCGGCAGCCGGCCGTCCCCGACCGCGGCGACGATCTCGGTGATGATCCGGCGGACGTCGTCCTCGGTCGGCAGCGGGCCGAGGCAGAGCAGGTCGGTCCCGGCGGCGAGCGAGAGCACCGAGCCGCCGGCCAGGCCGTAGGTGTCGGTGACGGCCTTCATGTCGAGGGCGTCGGAGACGATCACGCCGTCGTAGCCCAGCTCGCCGCGGAGCAGGACGGTCAGGGCGGCGGCCGACAGCGTGGCGGGGGCCATGCCGGTCAGGGCGGGGACCCGGACATGCGCGGTCATGATGGACCTGGTCCCGGCGTCGATCGCGGCGCGGAAGGGCACGAGCTCGCGTTCCCGCAGCAGTTCGAGCGAGGCGTCGACGAGCGGGATCTCCAGGTGGGAGTCCTGGCGGGTGGCGCCGTGACCGGGGAAGTGCTTGACGCAGGCGGCCACGCCCGCCGACTGCAGGCCGTGGACGGCGGCGACGGTGTGCCGGGCGACCAGCGCGGTGTCCGGCCCGAACGAGCGGGTGCCGATCACCGGGTTGTCGTCGGCGGTGTTCACGTCGGCGGACGGTGCCATGTCCAGGTTGACGCCGCAGCGGGCCAGGTCGTCACCGATGGACCGGTAGACGCGCCGGGTCAGCTCGACGTCGTCGACGGCGCCGAGGGCGGCGTTGCCGGGGTAGGGGCTGCCCACGTGGTAGTCGAGCCGGGTGACGTCGCCGCCCTCCTCGTCCAGCGAGACGACCGGCTCACCGGCCTCGCGCAGGCGGGCGGTGAGCCCGGAGAGCTGGGCGGGATCGGCGACGTTGAAGCCGAAGAGGGTGACGCCGCCGAGACCGTTCTCCAGGTCCCGGAGGACCCACTCGGGGGCGGTGGTGCCCCGGAAGGCGACGAGCAACGTGCCGGCCGCGAGACGACGCAGCCCCTGATCGCTGGAGTCCGCGATGAACTCAGACATGGCGCTACCTGATTCCTTACCTGAGGTTAGGGGGGTGTCGAATATGGACAGGGCTGGTACGGCCCGCGCCTTGTGGGTGCGGAGCCGTACCGGCACCGGAGGGGTCAGCCCTTGACGGCGCCCGCGACGAGGCCCGTGACCATGCGCCGCTGCACCAGGAGGAAGAAGACGACGACGGGGATCGTCATCATCGTGGAGCCGGCCATGATGGCGCCCCAGTCGGTGCCTCGCTGCCCGAAGAAGAACTGCAACGCGACGGGCATCGTGTAGCCCGAGGAGTCCGACATCAGGATGAGCGCGAAGATCAGCTCGTTCCAGGCGGTGATGAACGAGAAGATGCTCGTCGCCACCAGGCCGGGAGCCACCAGCGGGAACAGGACCTTCCGGAAGGTCGTGAACCGGCTGGCGCCGTCGATCCAGGCGGCCTCCTCCAGGGATTTGGGCACCGCGGCGACGAAGGTGCGCAGCATCCAGATGCCGAAGGGGAGGGTCAGGCCGACGTTGATGACGATCAGACCCAGCAGCTGGTCGTAGAGGCCGAGCCGCTTGACGTTGAGGAAAAGCGGGATGAGCAGGGCCTCGGCCGGGATCATCTGGACGATGAGCAGCAGGACCAGGAAGCTGCTGCGGCCCTTGAACGCGAAGCGGGCGATGGCGGTGGCCGCCAGCAGCGCGAAGACGGCGCCGATGACCACGGTGCCCAGCGCGACGATCGCGCTGTTGCGCATGTAGAGCCAGATGGAGTTGCCCGCCACCCCCTCGGTGAGCACTCGATGCAGGTGGTCGAGGGTGAGCTCCGTGGGGAACGGGATGAATTCCGTCGTGAAGATCTGGTCGTTGGTCTTGAACGAGGTCGAGACCATCCAGTAGACGGGGAACACCGCGAAGATGAAGACCAGGACGCCGGCCGCGTTGAGCGCGACCTTCCCGAGGCGCTTGCGTGCGATCGGAGTCATCACATCTCCTCCGTCTTCACGATCTGCCGGACGTAGACGGCGGTGACGACGAGCAGGAGCAGCGTCAGGATCACCGCGATCGCCGCGCCGGTGCCCATCTTCGGCGGGCTGCGGAATGCCTCGGCGAAGGAGAACATGGACAGGTTGAAGGCCTCGCGGTTGGTCGGCCCGTTCATCAGCACGTAGAGCTGGCTGAAGACCTTGAAGTTCCAGATGATGGACAGGATCGTCAGCACCGAGAAGACCGGCTTGAGCAGCGGGAAGGTGATCTTCCTGAAGGTCCGCCAGGGGGTGGACCCGTCGACCCGGGCCGCCTCGTAGAGCTCCGTGGGGATGCCCTTGAGACCGGCCAGCACCGACACCGCGATGAACGGGAACGACGCCCAGACCACACAGATGATCAGCACCAGGTAGATGGTGAGCGCGTCGTTCAGCCAGGGCTCGCCGGTCCAGTCGGCCCGCCCGAACAGCAGGCTGGACAGCCAGTCCGGGAGCAGGTTGAGCACCCAGTTGATCATTCCGGCGTCGGCGTCGAAGAGCCAGCGCCAGATGACGCCCTGGGCGACCGGCGGTACGGCCCAGGCGGACATGATGCCGACCACCACGACCGTGGACATCTTCTTGCCGAGCTTGTTGAGCAGCGCGCCCACCGCGGTCCCGAGGACCAGTGTCAGGGTCACCGTGACGGCGGCGAAGACGACGGTGTTGCGGAGCGAGGACCAGAAGATCTCGTTGTCGAGGACCTTGGTGTAGTTGTCCCAGCCCACCCAGGCAGCCGGCTTCTTGCCGTTGATCTGGGGGATCCCCACCTTCTGGAAGGAGATGACGATCATCTGGAACAGCGGGTAGAGCAGCAGTCCGGCGATCACCACTAGACCGGGCACGAGCAGGACGTACGGGATGACCCATGGAGGGAGCCCGCTGGCTCTGGCGGGGCGCTGCGGGCTGTTACGGCGCCGCCCCGGGGCGGAGGGTTTGCCTCCGCCCCGGGCGATCGTAGACGTGTTCGTCATGTGACTACTGGTTCAGGATCTCTTCGATTTCCCCGTTGGCCTTGGTGAGAGCCTCGTCAGGGGTGGCCTTGCCCTCGATGACGGACCGCGCGGCGTTCTGCAGCACGGCCTTGGTCTCGTTGGCCTCGGTCCAGTTGGGGTCGGCAGGGAAGGCCTTGGCCTTGGCGAAGGCCGCCGCGAACGGGGCCAGCGCCGGGTCCGAGCTCAGCTTCGCCAGAGCCTCGGGGTAGATCGGCAGCAGGCCGCCCTCAAGGGCGTAACGCTCCGCCCACTCCTTGTTGGTGGCCAGCTTCAGGTACTCGGCCGCGAGCTCCTTGTTCTTGGCGCTGTCCCAGATGGCGATGTCGTTGCCGCCGAAGAAGGACGGGGCCTCGCCGCCGGACTTGGCCGGGAGCGGGAAGAAGGCGAGCTTGTCGGCCTTCAGCTTGCCCTTGCTGTCCACCTCGATGCCGGGCAGGTCCCAGCCGGCCGTCAGGTACATGCCGACCTTGTTGTTGGCGAACCGCTTGCGGATGTCCACCGTGTTCTGCGTCAGGCGCGACTTACCGGACAGGCCGTCGGTGACCAGGCTCGTGTAGGTGGCGAAACCGGCCTTGAACTTGGGGTCGGTCACCTTGCCGACCCACTTGTCGCCCTCCTTGAGGGCGTACTCGCCGCCCTCGGACCAGGCGAACGCGCCGAGCAGGTGGTTGGCGTCGGAGCCGCCGTTGAAGGCGAAGCCGTCGACGTCCTTGCCCTTCTTCTCCTGGATCTTCTTGGCCGCGGCGACCAGCTCGTCCCAGGTCTTCGGAACCTCGATGCCGAGGTCCTTGAACCAGTCCTTGCGGTAGAGCACCGCGCGGGAGCCGGCGCCCCAGGGCAGGGCGTAGACCTCGTTGTCGATGGTCTCCAGGCCGAGCAGGTTCTTCGGGATCTGGGCCTGGTCGCCGGCCTCCGCCAGCGGGGTGACCGGGGAGAGGGCTTCCTGGCTCTGCCAGAGCGGCACCTGGTCGTTGCCGATCTCGGTGACGTCCGGGCCGGCGCCGCCCGCCGCGGCGGCGGTGAACTTGTCGTTCACCTGGGGCCACGGGATCCACTCAAGCTTGATCTTGGCGCCGGACTCCTTTTCGAAGGCCGCGTTCAGCTCGTCCATGTACTTCTGGGCGGCCGGGTTGCTGTCGCCGAGACGCCACACGGTCAGGGTCTGGCCGGCGTACTTCGGGCCGGAGGCGGCGGTGGAGGCGCCGGCCTGGGGGTCGGCGCTCTTGGCGGGCTCATCGGCGGAACCACATGCGGCGAGGCCCAGGGCCAGGGCGGCGGTGGTAGCAGTCGTAACCGCGATCTTCGTGATTTTCACTTTGGGGTTCTCCCTTCCCGGCTTCACGTCGGGGTCGCGCTTCGGGTGCCGGCGTGGTCCCCATGCCTCGCCACACCTGGTCGAAGGCGCCTCCTCACGGTCGGCGCTCTGACATCCCGCAGCCTGCTGTCACTCTTGCCTGCGGGCTGACTACGGTTAAACTAACAAGAAACTTTCTTAAAAGAAACGATCGTTAGCGGATCGTGACGGGGGGAGCCGATCTTGTCCAGACGTCCGGGGACGCCTCGCCTGCTGCGCCAGCTCAATGACCGCGCGGCACTGGAGCTGCTCCTGTCCAGCGGCCCGCTCACCCGGGCTGAGCTGGGAGAACACACAGGGCTCTCCAAGGTGACCGCGGGCCAGCTCCTCGCCAGGCTGGAGGACCGCGACCTCGTCGCGGTGGTCGGGGAGCAGGCCGGCGGGCGCGGCCCCAACGCCGCGCTGTACGGCGTCGTACCTTCGTGCGCGTACGTCGTGGGCCTCGACGTGCTGCCCGACCGGATCAGCGCCGGAGTGGCCGACATCACCGGCGAGACCGTCGCGGAGATCTCGGTGGACCCCAACGGCCACGACGACCCGGTCCGGCTCGTGCAGGGCGCCGTCCGGAAGGCGTGCGAGTCGGGGGGCATCCCCATGTCCGGCCTGCGCGCCTTCGTGATCGGCACCCGGGGCGTCGTCGACCCCCGGACCGGCGACGTCCGGTTCTCCCTCGACCTGCCCTCCTGGCACGAGGGCGTGCTCGCCGGGCTCCGCCGCCACCTCAACGTCCCCGTGACGATCGAGAACGACGTGAACCTGGCCGCGCTGGCTGAGCGCTGCCACGGCGCCGCACTGGAGATGGATGACTTCGTCCTGGTCTGGGCGGGAGTCGGCCAGGGGCTCGGGGTCATGCTCGGCGGACGCCTGCACCGCGGCTTCACCGGCGGCGCCGGTGAGATCGGCTGGCTCCCGGTCCCCGGCGAGCCGCTCCCCACCGATGTGGGCGAGCCCCAGTCCGGCTCCTTCCAGCGCCTGGTCGGCGGCGACGCCGTGGCCGGCCTGGCGGACGCGCACGGCGTCGCCGGCGACTCCGTCGGCGACTACGTCCGTACGGCCGTCGCCGGCGGATCGGAGAGCTTCCTCGACGAGCTGGCCGGGAGACTGGCGGTCGGTGTGGCGGCGGTGGCCGTGGTCCTGGACCCCGCTCTGATCGTGCTCGGCGGCGACGTCGGCAGGGCCGGCGGGAGCGCGCTCGCGGTCAGGGTCGAGGAGGCCGTGGCCCGGGTCTGCCCGAGCCGGCCGAGGGTCGTGACGACGAGGGTACGGGGCAACCCGGTGCTGCGCGGCGCCCTGGTATCGGCCCTGCAGCAGGCCCGCGAGCAGGTGTTCTCCCAGACGGTGTGAGAATTGGCGCTATGCGCGACATCGTTCTGATCTCCGATCCCCGTGTCACCGCGATCCCCGTCGAGGAGTCCGGAGAGCGGCTGGCCGACGTCCGGGGGCGGCTGCGGGTGGACGGGCGGATGGCCGACTCCGAGGGGGCCTTCGCCCACCTGCGGGAGGGGCTGCTGGCCCGGCTGGAGGGCGCGCAGACGCAGCTCCCGCCGGGCTACCGGCTGCTGGTGGTGGAGGGCTACCGGCCGCTGGTGACGCAGCAGCGGATCTTCGAGGAGTACTCGGCGGAGCTGCGGCTGGTGTTCCCGAAGATGTCGCCCGAGGAGATCTGCGTGGCGGCGAGCCGCTACGTCTCGCCCGTCGAGGTCGCCCCGCACACCGCGGGCGCGGCGGTGGACCTGACCCTGTGCACCGAGGACGGGGACGAGCTCGACATGGGCACCCCGCTCAACGCCACCCCCGAGCAGAGCGACGGCGCCTGCTACACCGACGCCTCCGGCCTGTCGTCCGAGGCCCGCCACCACCGCGGCCTCCTCGGCGCGGTCCTGCGGTCGGCCGGCCTGGTCAACTACCCCACCGAGTGGTGGCACTGGTCCTACGGCGACCGCTACTGGGCCATGACCACCGGGGCCGCGTCCGCCGTCTACGGCCCCACCTCGGTCTGAGCCCGCCGCCACGGCACTCCCCGGTCCGGGCCCGCCGCCCACGGCTCCGCCGCGGTCTGAGCCCGCCGCCCGGCCTCCGTCCGGGCCCGCCGTCCACGGCCTCACCTCGCCCGGTGGTCGGGGACGGGGGCGCGCCAGCGGAGGGGGCGGTCGGCGGTGGCGCCGATCAGGCGGCCCGCGTGCGCGGTGAGGACGGTGCAGCCCGCGGCGGAGCAGAGGTCGCCCCACTCCGCGGCGGCCGCCACCGGCAGGCGCGTGCGGACGCGGTCGCCCGAGCAGACGGCGTAGAGGCGGCCGTTCATGGCGGTGAGGGCGACGGCGCCGGCCTCCCCGTCGACCAGGGTCCACTCGGCGGTCTCCGGAGGCAGGCGCCACAGGCCGCCGTCGGCCGTGGCGGCCCACAGGTCGCCGTCGACCAGGGCCAGCCCGACCCCGCCGGAGGGGGCCTCGCCGAGCACGGTCCAGGGGGCCTGGAGGCCCGGGTCGCGATAGACGAGCCGGTCGTCGCCGGTCAGGCCGTACAGGCCGATGGGCCTGGTGGTGGAGGCCTCGCGCGGGGTGGCCATGGCGACCACGCCGCCGCCGGAGTCGATCCGGTGCCAGCGCAGGTTCTGGCCGGAGACGTCCCGGCGGTACAGCGAGCCGTCCGCGCCCACGCCGTACAGCTGGGAGTCGCACACCGTCAGCGCCCGGAACGAGCCGGCCGGGCCGATGACCTCCCACCCGGCGGGCGGGCCGGACAGCCGGTCCAGCACGTTGCGGGTGATCCGGTCCACGGCGGGATCGCGCAGAGTGTTGCCCCAGTTCACGGTGGAGGCGGTGAACACCGTCCCGGCGCCGAGACCGAAGACGCCCATGGTGGCCATGCCGCCCTGGCCGTACCGGTGCCAGTGGCGCAGGTCGGCGGTGGCGAGGATGACGAAGGACGGCGGGGTGCCGTCGCGGCCGGTGGCCACCGGGACGCCGTCCACCTCGACGAAGTCGCAGGCGTCGGTCTCGTAACCGATGCAGCCCTGGCCGAACTTGTCGCCCTCGCCCAGCCCCGTCCCGTCGAAGACCCAGTGCTCCGGGAAACGGGTGGTGTAGGACTCCTCGTGCATCAGCTGCATGTACGGCCCCCAGGTCCCGGCGCCCCGCCGGAAGCTGACCCCGGTCAGGGAGTTCTCCGGCCGGTTCACCGGCGCGCTGGACCACTCGACCGTGGTGAGGCCGGGCTCCACGGTGGCCATCGGGTCGGTGACCGCGTCGCGGTAGCAGACCATGGTCCGCCCGTCGTCCTCCAGCCGGAACTGCCACCAGCAGGTGTTGCCGGAGAAGACGGCCAGGTTGCCGCCCCGGCGGACGAACTCCTCCACGTTGTCGCGCATTCCCGCCGTCCAGTACTCGTCGTGGCCGTTGACCACCAGCAGCCGGTAGCCGGACAGCAGCGCGGCGCCGTCGTGCAGGTCCAGCCCCGAGCAGTAGTCCACCTCGTACCCGGCCGGGCCCAGCCAGCGCAGCATGCCCTCCTCCCAGCGCTCGGGCGGCGGGCCGCCGCCGGGCCGGTCGAAGGCGACGCGTGAGGCCCGGGTGGCCTGCTCGGTCCAGTAGACGGACTCGCCGGGGATGCCCGCCCGGTTGTAGGCCTGCCAGGTCGGGAACGGGATCGACAGCAGGATCGGGGAGCGCGGCCGGGCGGCCCGTACGACGAAGTAGACCTCGGAGGCGTCCTCGTCGGCGGTGAACACCGCCCGGTAGAGCGAGCTCGGCAGGTCCGCGGGGACGTCGAACGTCCACAGGGGGCCGTCGAACTCCTCCTCGGACACCGCCCTGTCCGCCGACACGTCCTCCAGCAGGACCGAGCCGTGCAGGGGTGCCCGGGAGGCGCGCGCGAGATGGAAGCGGAGCGCGCCGCCCTGGACGCAGGAGGTGGCCTCGGCGTAGGCGTACACCGTCATCGAATACCTCCGGCATAAAGACCCCGGGCCTCGGACCCGGGGAGGGGACGCGGCGTGGCGCCACGAAGGGGGGCCGTCAACCGACCGGCTCCAGAACCTCGCGGAACGCCGCCTCGACCAGGAGGGACTCCAGGTCGTACAGGTAGCGCTCCATGGCCGGCCGGGGCAGGAAACGGGTGTCGGCGGTCAGCGAGACGCCCAGCCCGCCGGGCTCGCCGGTCACGTGCAGGCAGAAGCGGCAGTTGAGCCGGTCCTGGCTGAGCGGCCAGGTCAGCGCCGTATCCTTCATCGCCTGCCGTACCGTCCGCTCGTCGTGGGAGGCGTCGACCCGGTCGACGAAGCGCATGTCGTTGAAACAGCAGTAGGGGTGGATCTCCGCGCCCCGCTCCCGGCTGACCCGGGCGGTCAGCCGGTCCCGGTCGTCCGGGTCGTGGTAGGCGGAGCGGTAGGCGCGCAGCGCGGCCGGCTTGGCCCTCCTGAGCAGGTCGGCGAAGGTCGCGTCGCCGCGCAGGTCCAGCACGAACAGGCCCTCCTGGGAGAGCGTGGTGACGGCGTTCGCGGTGTCGGCGCGGAAGCGGTTGCCCACGATCGGCAGCATCGCGCACACGTCGTGGCCGGTCACGGCGCCGACCAGCACGGACGAGGCGGCCAGCAGCACGGTCGAGGTGCTCACGCCGTGCACGGCGGCGATCCGCTGGACGGCCAGGTCCAGCGCCCGGGAGACGATCTGCGCCCGCCAGACGGGCGGCCCCTCAGGCACGGCCACGGGCCGGTCGAACATGGTCGGCGGGATCCGCCGGTACTCGCTCTCCCAGTGCTCGGCGGCGATTCGGGCGACCCGCAGTCCCTGTTCCGACCGCTGCCAGCGGGCCAGGTCCAGCGGCGAGGGCGGCGGCGGTCCGGGTACGGCCCCGCGGAGCAGCAGCAGCCGCAGGTCCGTGATCGCCGCCTCCGCGCCGAGGCCGTCGGCCGCCAGGTGGCAGAAGACGAGCACGATGTGGGTGACGGTCCCGCCGGGGGGCCTTCCGGCGGCGTCGCCGGTGGTCCCCTCCGCCGCTCCGGCGGCGGTCTCGTCGGCGACCACGAGCCCCACCCGGAGCGGCCACTCACCCGCGTAGTCGAAGGCCCGCTCCGCCAGCGTGTCCAGCAGCCGGTCCGGATCGCCGGCCGACAGGGTGACCGCGATGGCGCCGGAGGTCTCCAGCACCTGGGACGGCCCCGCCCCCAGCCTGGTCCGCAGCGACCCGTGCCGCTCCACCAGCGCGCCCAGGACCTCGACGGCCCGTTCCACGGTGAGCGGCCGGGCCCGCCTGGGCACCTTGAGCACGCGGCCGAAGTTGAAGTAGTGGTCGTCCGGCGCCGTCTTCTGGATCGTGTCCCAGATGGCCCGCTGACCCCAGGTCAGCGGGGCCGTGCCCGATCGGCTCCCCGAGAACCGGATGTCCATGTGCATTCCCCGTTCAGAACACCTGCAGTGACACTTCTCAGGAACCGGAGCGGCCGGAGGAGGCGATGTGGCGCGCCAGCGCGTCCAGGTCGTCCAGCAGGTCGAACCCCTCGCCCGACAGGTCGATCTCGACCCCGAACTCGGTCTCCACCGCGTCGATCAGCCGCATCTGCGCCAGCGAGGTGACCCCCAGCGCCGACAGCGGGACCGTCGCGGCCAGCGCCTCCTTGGCCGTCACCGCGCCGTCCGACGCCGTGGCCACCATCGCGGCCAGCCGTTCCCTAACCACCATCGCGGGCTCCTTCCACGCGGTTCCTGACGTCGTCGGTGGAGATCCAGATCCAGTCGTCAGACACCCGTGGCCTCCCTGGCGCTGCGCGGGCGCAGGTCGGTCCAGACCTGGTCGATGTGGTCCAGGCACTCCTGCCTGGTCCCGGAGACGCCCTCCTCCCGCCAGCCGTCCGGCAGGTCCCGGCCGGTGGGCCAGATCGAATACTGCTCCTCGTGGTTGACCACGACACGGTGACTCATCACAGCTCCCCTTCTCCATGAGGCGTTCGCACGAGGAGGGCGGCCTCCTCGTCTGACAGTCCGTCGAGCTCGGCGACCAGCAGCTCCTCCACCGCGGCCGCGAGCCCGGCCACGGTGCTCCGCGCGAACAGGGTGCGGATCGGCACGTCCACCTCGACCAGGGCGCGGAGCCTGGCGATGACGCGGGTGGCGAGCAGCGAGTGCCCGCCCAGGGCGAAGAAGTCGTCGAAGGCGCCGACCGCCTCGATCCCCAGCACCTCGCCGAAGACGTCGGCCACCAGCAGCTCGGCGTCGCCGCGCGGGGCGGTCCTCGTCCCGGCCCCCATCTCGGGCGCGGGCAGCGCGGCCCGGTCGATCTTGCCGCTGCGGGTCAGCGGCAGGGCGTCCAGGCCGACCCAGAGCGCCGGGACCATGTAGGCGGGGAGCACGCCGGCCAGGTGCCTGCCCAGCTCCTCGCCGGTGGCCGTGCCGACGACGTAGCCGACCAGGGTCTCCTGGCGCACGGCCACCGCCGCCTGGCCGACGCCGGGGTGCGCCAGGAGTCCGGCCTCGATCTCGCCCAGCTCGATCCGGAAGCCTCTGACCTTGACCTGGTCGTCGTCGCGGCCGAGGAACTCCAGCCGCCCGTCGCCGCGCCAGCGCGCCCGGTCGCCGGTCCGGTAGACGCGTGAACCGCCGGGACCGGGGACGAACCGCTGCGCGGTCAGGGCGGGCCTGCCGAGGTAGCCCCGGGCGACCCCGGCCCCGGTGACGCACAGCTCACCCGGGGCGCCCGGCGGCACGGGCTCACCGTGCCCGTCCAGGACCATGACCCGGGTGCCGCCGATCGGGGTGCCGATCGGCGGCCTTCCGGGGGAGCCGTCGAGCTCGGCGGCCGTGGCGATGATCGTGGCCTCGGTCGGGCCGTAGGTGTTGACCAGCCGCACCCGGTCGCCGAAGCGTTCCCGCCAGCGGGCCACCGCGGCCTCGTGCACCTGCTCGCCGCCCAGGATCACCAGGCGCAGCGTCGAGGGCCAGGCGATCTCGTCGATCTGGTCGACCAGCGCGTGCCAGTAGGCCGTCGGCAGGTCGAGCACGGTGACCCCGGCCAGGTGGTCGGGCAGGGTGACACCGCCGTCGGGCAGCAGTTCCAGGCGGGCTCCGGCGGCCAGGGTGGGGTAGATCTCCTCGGCGTGGGTGTCGAAGCTCAGCGAGGCGAACTGCACGACCCGGTCGCCGGGGTGCAGGCCGTACGCCTCGCGCATCCACGCCACCCGCGCCGCGAGCCCGTCGTGCTCCACCACGACGCCCTTGGGCGTGCCGGTGGAACCGGAGGTGTAGATCACGTAGGCGGCGGCGTCGCGCGGCGCGGGCTCCGGCGTCCCCCGGTACGGCCCGGCCTCGGCGAGCACGAGGGACGCCCCGCTGTCCTCCACCAGGAAGGCGAGCCGGTCCTCGGGATAGTCGGGGTCGAGCGGGAGGTAGACGGCCCCGGCCCGCCAGGTGGCGAGCAGCGCGGCGACGGTGTCCGGGGTCCGGCCCAGGCGGACGCCGACCACGTCGCCGGGGGCGACGCCGCGCGCCTGAAGGAGCGCGGCCAGCTCGTCGGCGCGCGCGTCCAGCTCGGCGTAGGTGAGCCGGCTGTCCCCGCACCCGACCGCGACCGCGTCCGGGGTGTTCCGCACGGCCGCCGCGAACAGGTCCGGTACGGCCGTCGCCGGCGGCTGGGCCGGTCCCTCGGAGAGGCGGCGGAGCAGGGCGTCGTCGTCCTCGGTGCGCAGCGGCAGGGTGGAGACCCGGTCGCCGGCGACCTCGGGCAGCGCGGTCAGGAGCAGGCGGAAGCGGGCGGCCAGCCCCTCGACGGTGGCCCGGTCGAACAGCTCGGCGTCGTAGACCAGGGTGATCAACAGTTCGTGCTCGTCCTGCCAGGCCTCCAGCATCAGTTCGAGCTTGGCCTGCCGCATGCCGTGCTCGAACGCCGTGGTGGTCAGTCCGGCGAAGGCGTCGCGGGCGTGCCCGGAGTCCTGGGTGTGCAGGATGAGCATGGTCTGGAACAGGGGGGTGCGGGTGAGGTCCCGCTCGGTCCTCAGGGCCGTCACCAGCTCCTCGAACGGGACGCCCTGGTGGGAGAAGGCGTCCAGGACGCCGATCTGGGTGTCGCGCAGCAGGTCGGCGAAGGTGGGGTCGGCCGACAGGTCGCCGCGCAGGACCAGGGTGTCGCTGAGATAGCCGACGACCGGTTCGAGCTGGATCCGGTCCCGGCCCGCGGTGGCGGTGCCGACCAGGATGTCGCTCCGGCCGGTGTGCCGGGCCAGGAGCACCTGGTAGGCGGCGAGCAGGACCATGAACATCGTCGCGCCGTGCTCCCGGCCCAGCCGGGTCAGCGCGCCGGCCTCGGCCGAGGTCAGCCGGACGGCCGCCACGTCGCCGCGCCGGGCGGCCCCGGCGGTGCGCGGCCGGTCGACCGGCAGGTCCAGCGGGGTCGGGTCGGCGAGCCGGTCCCGCCAGTAGGCGAGCAGGTCGCCGGTGTCGCGGTCGCGCTGCCAGCGGGCGACGTCGCCGAACTGGAGCGGCACCGGGGGCAGCTCGGCCCGGCCGGAGTAGAGGCGCGACAGCTCGTCGAAGACGAGGTTGAGCGACCAGCCGTCGCCGAGGATGTGGTGGAGGACGACGCACAGCACGTGGTCGTCCTCGCCGATCCCGATCAGCGTGACCCGCAGCGGCGGCCGGGAGGCCAGATCCGGGAAGGGCCTGTTGGTCAGGGCCGCGACGAGCTCCGCCGCCCCGTTCTCGTCCCCGGCGCTCACCCGGTCGACGGGGACCGCGCCCGGCGGGTCGACGACCACGGCGGGCGCTCCGTCCACCTCGGGGAACCGGGTGCGCAGACTCTCGTGGCGGGCCACCGTGCCGTCCAGCGCCCGGCCCAGGGCGTCCGGGTCGAGCGGGCCGCGCAACCGTCTGACCAGGCACATGTTGTAGGAGGCGTCGTCCGGGTCGAGCCGGTTGAGGAACCAGAGCCGCTCCTGGCCGAAGGAGAGCGGCGGGACGGTCCCCGCGGGCCGGGGCCGGGGGCCGCCGGCCTCCCCGTGCCCGGCCCCGGCGGTCCGTCCCGGCTCTCCGCCTCCGGCGCCCTGTCCCGCCGCCCCCTGTCCGGTGGTCCGTCCCGGCTCTCCGCCTCCGGCGCCCTGTCCCGCCGCCCCCTGTCCGGTGGTCCGTCCCGGTTCGCCGTCCCCGCCGGTCCCGGCTCCGGTGGCGGGCTCGACCAGCTCCGCCAGCCCGGCGACCGTCGGCCGGACGAACACCTCCCGGACGGGCACCTCCCTGCCGGACAGCGCCGTCAGCCGCGCGGTGACCATGGTGGCCAGCAGCGAGTGGCCGCCGAGCGTGAAGAAGTCGTCGTGCGCCCCGACCTCGGCCACGCCGAGCACCTCGGCGAAGACCTGTGCGACCAGCCGTTCGCCCGCGGTGCGAGGCGCCGTGGTGGTCCGCTCGGCCCCTCCGTCGACATCCGGCAGCGCGTTGCGGTCGATCTTCCCGTTGGGTGTCAGCGGCAACGCCGCTACCTCGACGAACACGCTGGGCACCATGTATCCCGGCAGCTCCCGCCCGGCGTGCTCCCGCACCTCGTCGAGTGGTCCCGCGCCGCCCGGCTCCCGCGTCGCGTCCGGCGGGGAGGTCGTGTCCGCAGGGGGAGCCGCGTCCGGCGAGGAGGTCGCGTCCGGCGGGGAGGTCGTGTCCGCAGAGGAGGCCGCGTCCGGCGGAGAGGTCGCGTCCGCCGAGGGGGGCGCGTCCGCCGGGGTCAGCACGGTGAAGGCGATCAGCCGGTCCCCGCGCACGGCGACGACCGCCTGCCGTACGGCGGGGTGGGCGTCGAGCACGGCCTCGATCTCGCCGAGCTCGATACGGTGGCCGCGGAGCTTGACCTGGTTGTCGGTGCGGCCGAGGAATTCCAGGGTGCCGTCGCCCCGCAGCCGGGCGCGGTCCCCGGTGCGGTAGAGGCGGGCGCCGTCCGGGCCGGGGACGAAACGCTCGGCGGTCAGGGCGGGCCGGCCGAGGTAGCCGGTCGCGACTCCCGCGCCGCCGATGAGCAGCTCGCCCGGCACCCCGATCGGGGCGGGGCCGCCGGCGGGGTCCAGGATGTGGACGGTGGTGTTGGCGATCGGACGGCCGATGACGATCTCGCCGGCAGACTCGGGGACCTCCCAGGCCGTGGACCAGATCGTGGTCTCGGTCGGGCCGTAGACGTTGACGAGCCTGTCCACCCGGGGACGCAGCTCGCGGGCGAACTGCGGCGGCAGCGGTTCGCCGCCGGTCAGGCCCACCACGCGGGGCAGGTCTCCGCTGAGCAGGACCCGCCACCCCGACGGTGTCGCCTGGATGTGGGTCACCCCCGCGTCCCGGACGAGCCGGGCGAGCCGGACGCCGTCGCGGGCCGTCTCCGCGTCGGCGACGACCACCCGGCCGCCGGTCACCAGCGGCAGGTACAGCTCCAGGGCGGAGATGTCGAACGACAGCGAGGTCAGCGCCAGCCACACGTCCCGCGGCGAGGACCCGGTCAGGTCGCGCATCGCCAGCAGGAAGTTGGTCAGCGCCCGGTGCGGGACCACCACGCCCTTCGGGCGTCCGGTGGATCCCGAGGTGTACAGCACGTAGGCCGTGTCGCCGGGGCGGGGGCGCGCGGTCGCGGCGGTCCCCGGGGGAAGGTCGTCCAGGCCGGTCAGGACCAGCGCGGCCGCGGAGTCCTCGATCACGTAGGAGACGCGGGCCGGCGGGTAGTCGGGATCGACGGGCAGATAGGCGGCGCCGCTCATCGCCACGCCCAGCAGCGCGACGAGCATGTCCGTGCCGCGCTCCATCCGGACCGCGACCAGCGAGCCGCGGCCGATGCCCGTCGCGGCCAGCCGGCCCGCGAGTTCCGCGGCCCGCTCCACCAGCCCGGCGTAGGTCAGCGTGGCCGGCGGCGCGGCCTGCCCGGCGCGCGCGGGGGTCTCCACCGCGATGGCGTCCGGGGTGGCGGCGGCCTGTTCGAGCACCAGGTCGACCAGCGTCACCTCGGGCAGCTCGGCGCCGGTCCCGTTCCACTCCGCCAGCAGCCCGAGCTCCGCCGCCGGCAGCATCCGCAGCGAGCCCACCGGCGCCTCGGGGTCCGCCACGGCGGCCGCGAGCAGCTCCTGGAACCGGGTGACCATCCGCTCCACGCTCTCGCGGTCGAACAGGTCGGTGCTGTAGACCACGCTGCCGAGCAGGTGGCCGTCGTCGGTGGGAGAGATGTCCACCGACAGGTCGAGCCGGGCGCGGGACCAGCCGTGCGGGAAGGGCGTGGCGGTCAGGCCGGGTAGCGGGTCGGCCCACTCGCCGTGGGTGTGGAAGGCGAACAGGGTCTGGAACAGCGGGGTGCGGCTGAGGTCCCGCTCCACGTCCAGCTCCGCGACGAGCCTCTCGAAGGGGACGTCCTGCCGGGAGAGCGCGTCCAGCACCACCCGCCGGGTCCGCTTCAGCAGCTCGCTGAAGGTGGGGTCGCCGGACAGGTCGCAGCGGAGGGCCAGCGTGGTCGACAGGAAACCGATCATGGTCTCCAGCTCGGTGCTGTCGCGGCCGGCCGACGGGGTGCCCACGCAGAAGTCGCTCTGGCCGGTGTGCCGGGCCAGCAGGACCTGGTAGGCGGCCAGCAGCACCATGTACGGCGTGCAGCGGGCCCGCCGGGCCAGGTCCCGGATCGCGGCGCTCACATCCGCCTCGATCCGGAAGTCGACCTCGCCGCCGGCGCCGCTGCGCTGCACCGGACGCGGCCGGTCGGCGGGCAGTTCGAGGGGCGGCACCCCGCTCAGCCGCTCGATCCACCACTGGAGCCCGGAGTCCGCCGAGTGCCGGTCGCGGGCGTGCTCGCCGTACTGGAGCTCGCCGTACTGGAGGGGGAGGTGGGGCAGCGGGGCGGTGCCGCCGCTGCCGTAGTGGGTGGCGACCTCGGAGCGGAGCACGTTCAGCGACCAGCCGTCGCCGTTGATGTGGTGCAGGACGACGCAGAGCACGTGCTCGTCGGGACCGAGCTCGATCAGCGAGACCCGGAACGGGGGCGCGGCGGACAGGTCGAAGGCCGTGTTGGTGAGCGCGGAGACGAGGGTTCGGGCTTCCTGGTCGGTCCCGGCCGCCAGCCGCTCCACCGCCACCGGCGCGGGCGGGTCGACGATCGCCAGGGGCCGGCCGGCCCGCTCGCGGAAGCGGGTCCGCAGGCTCTCGTGCCGTGCGGCCACGGCGGTGAAAGCGGCCTCCAGCGCGACCGTGTCAAGACGGCCTTTCAACCTGTAAACATAGGATGTGTTGTAGGTCGAGTCGCTGGGGTCGAGGCGGTGGAGAAACCACAACCGCTGCTGGCCGTACGACAGCGGGTATTCCGTCCCTGGCTGGCCGGGGGAAATGGTCTCTGGCTGAAGCACGCAGAGCTCCTTCGTCGGCCGCGGGTCCGCATTCGGGCGAGGGCGCCGAAAATAGGTATGCGAAAGCCCGCTCCGCGCATATTTGCCGAGTTGAGCACGTAATGGGAAAGGTTTCTTTCTGGAAAGAAACCTTTCAGTTAGTTCTGGGTGGTTAGTGTTACACCTCCGCCCGGGGTGCGCAAGGCCCTGTGTGGCAGGGGTTTCCCTCCCTCTCGCGAACCTTGGTCAAAGGGCTTGCGCGGCTGTGGCGATCATGTAAGACTGGCGCTCGTTTTAGAATAGTAAAGATTCTTTCCTGTTGTGACTCGGGTGCTCGAAGGCGCCGAGCTCATAGACATCCGATCTTTATTGGGAGGTTCACATGGTGAACCTGACCGTTCCCCAATTGCTCAGAGACCGGGCCTCCGCCGACCCCGACGGGGTCGCGCTGATCGTGCACGGCTCGGAGCCGCTCACCTATCGCCAGTGGTACGAGCGGTCCGCTGTGATCGCGAACGGCCTGGTCGCGCGCGGTGTCACCAAGGGCGATCGGGTGGGTCTGGTCTTCGGGAGCGCGGACTGGGCGGACTACGCGGTGGCGTTCTGCGGGGTACTGGCGGCCGGTGCCGCCGCGGTGCCGCTGTCGGACCGCCTCGCCTCCGCTGACCTGCGCTTCATGCTGGAACACTGCCGTGCGACCGGAGTGATCCATGCCGGCGGGCTCACCGTGCCCGAGATCGGGTGGAGCGCCACCCTCGACGGCCTGCGGACCGAAACGTCCTATGAGACGGCCGATCCCGCCCCCGGAGACCTCGCGCAGATCCTCTACACCTCCGGCACGACGGGCCGCCCCAAAGGGGTGTCGGCCACCCATGCCAACCTCGCCTACGGCTGCGGCGCCAGGCGCCGCCCGTTCGCGCACTCCGCGTATCTGCTCCACGCCTTCCCGATCGGCACGAACGCCGGCCAGGCCATGCTGATCAACGCGCTCGACGCCCACCCGGCCGTGGTGACGCTGCCGCGCTTCACCCCGGGCCGCTTCGCCGCGCTGATCGAGTCCTACCGGGCGGGGACGGTCTTCCTCGTCCCCGCGATGGCCATCGAGCTGATCAACGCCGGGGTCGGCGAGCGGTACGACCTGTCCAGCGTGCTGCTGCTCGGCTCGGCCGCCGCGCCGCTGCCCTCGGCCGTCGCCCAGGCGCTGACCACGGCCTTCCCCAACGCGACGATCACCAACTACTACACCTCGACCGAGGCCGCCCCCGCTCAGACGATCATGATGTTCGACCCGGACCGGCCCGGCAGCGTCGGCCGCGCGGTGGCCGGCGGACGGGTCAGGATCGCCACCGCGGAAGGCACGCCGCTCGCGCCGGGGGAGACCGGCGAGGTCTGGATGCGCTCCCCGGCCGCGCCGCGCGCCTACTACGGCGATCCGGAGAGCGGGACCTTCCGCGACGGGTGGGTGCGGATGGGCGACCTCGGCCGCCTCGACGCGGAGGGCTACCTCTACCTCGTCGACCGGGAGGGCGACGTGGTGAAGTCGGGCGCCTACAAGGTCTCCACGATCCACGTCGAGGAGGCCGTCTACCAGCACCCCGACGTGGTCGAGGCGGCGGCCTTCGGGGTCCCGCACCCCGTGCTCGGGACCGTCGTGGCCGTCACCATGGCCACCCGGGCCACGCTCACCCCCGAGGAACTGCGGATCTTCCTCAAGGACCGGCTCGCCCCGCACGAGCTGCCCGCGCACGTGACCACCGTCGACGCCCTGCCGCGCAACAACGGCGGCAAGGTCGACAAGCGGGCCCTGCGCCGGAGCCTGGAGAACGCGCGATGACCGGCGGCACACCGGCCCCGCGGGAAGGCGGGGCCGCCTTCCCCGGGCAGAGGGCGGACGAGGTCACCGCGGGGGAGACGGGCGCGGCCGCCCCCCTCCGGCACGAGGCCGCCTTCACCCGGCGCGGGACGCACGAGGTCACCTTCACCCAGCAGGGGATGTGGGTCACCGAGCAGGCCGTGAAGGTGGGAACGGCCTACCACATGCCGCTCCTCGTCCACCTGCGCGGCGCGCTGGACACCGGGGCGCTCCTGGCGGCCTGCGCGGCGGTCGTGGACCGGCATCCGATGCTGCGCGGCGTGGTGGCGGAGGTGGACGACGAGCTGCGGCTCGTGCCCGGAGCCGAGATCCCCGTACGGCGGGCGACCGGCTCTCCGGGCGGGTCCACGGGTGGTTCCCCGGCCGGCTCTCCGAGCGGGTCCCCGACAGGCTCCTCGGATGGGTTCCCGGCCGGCTCCCCGGACGGGGAAGGGGCAGCGGGAGTGGACGCGGCCGTGCGGGAGGAGATCCTGCGCGAGTTCGACCTGGAGCACGGCCCGCTGGCCAGGTTCACCCTGTTCGAGACCGGTCCCGGGCGGCACCTGCTCGTCTTCGTCGCCCACCACCTGATCTTCGACGGCCAGTCCAAGGACATCCTGGTCCGCGACCTGGCCGCGTTCTACAACGGCGAACGCCCGTCCCCGCTGCCCGAGATCGACCACGGCCGGTCCGAACGCGACCGGGTGGCGGCCATGCTCCCGGCCGCGAAGGAGTTCTGGGCGCCCCGGTGGCGCGATCCGGGCGAGACCGTGCTGCTGGGCCGGGCACTGCGGTCCCGGCGAGCGGGCGAGGGCCGGGTGCTGCGGCTCACCGCCGACCCGTCGGTCCCCGGGCTCACCCGGTTCGAGGTGCTGCTGGCCGCGCTGCACGTCCTGCTCTCCGGGTACGGCAACGCCGAGGTGACCACCGCCGTCGACCTGTCCACCCGGCCGGCCGAGGCGGCGGACCACATCGGCCTGTTCGTCAACGAGCTCCCGGTCTCCTCCACCCCGTCCCCGGAGGCGACCTTCCGGGAGTTCGCCACCGGGCTCCGCGCCGAGCTACGCCAGGTCTACCGGTTCCGGCAGGTGCCGCTGACCCGGGCGATGCCCCGCATCCGGCCGCACGCCGCGCTGGTCCCCGTCTCGGTCAGCTACCGCACCCGGCACGAGGCCGACCCGGTGTTCACCGGACTGGACGCCTCGGTGGAGTGGACGGTCTTCAACCACGCGGTCCGCGGCGCGCTGCACCTGCAGTGCGTGGACGGTCCCGGCGGGCTCACCGTCAGCCTGCGTCACGACCCCGAGGCGGTCCCGGAAGCCCCACGGGTGGCTAATGATCTGCGTCTCCTCCTGGAACGCGCCACCCACGACCCCGACCTGCCGCTCAAAGAAATACTGAACCAAATCCTGGAGTAAGAGATGGGTTCCGTCACCACCCTCACCGAGCAGGTACGCGAGATCTGGGAGGAAGTCCTGGGGATCTCGCCGATCGACGACCACGACGACATCTTCGACCTGGGCGGCCACTCCCTGACCATCACCCAGATCATCGCCCGCATGCGCAAGCGCCTGGACATCGAGGTCTCGCTGGACGCCTTCTTCGACAACCCGACCATCGCCGGGATCGTGGAGTCACTCGGCGATGACTGAGACCCTCGACCGGCTCCGCCTGTCCCGCCTCGGCGACGACGACCTGGAGCTGCTGCTGCAGGTGCGGCACTTCGAGCTGAAACTCCTGGAGCTGTACGGCAGGGGAGAGCTCAACGGCACCACGCACACCTGCCTCGGCCAGGAGTACGTCCCGGTGGCGCTGCGCCCGCTGCTCGGCCCGGACGACCACGTCTTCAGCAACCACCGGGGCCACGGCCACTACCTGTCCACGTTCCGGGACCCGCACGGCCTGCTCGCCGAGATCATGGGCAGGGAGGGCGCGGTCTGCGGGGGCGTCGGCGGCAGCCAGCACATCCACCGCGACCGCTACATGTCCACCGGCGTGCAGGGGGAGAGCCTGCCCGTGGCCGCCGGGGTCGCGCTCCACCTCAAGCGGACCGAGCCCGGCACGCTGGCGTGCGTCTACATCGGCGACGGCACGTGGGGCGAGGGCGCGGTCTACGAGGCGCTGAACCTCGCCGCGCTCTGGGAGCTCCCGCTGCTGGTGGTGGTGGAGAACAACGGCATCGCCCAGTCCACCCCGACCGCCGCGCAGATGGCGGGCTCCGTGGGGGGCCGGGCGGCGGCGTTCGGCATCCGGCACCATCTGGTCGTCTCCGCCGACGTCAACGAGATCCGGGCGGCGCTCGCTCCTCTGGTCGCGGAGGTGCGCCAGGCCCGGCCGCTGGTGGTGGAGTTCGTGACCCACCGGCTCGGCCCGCACAGCAAGGGCGACGACATCCGCCCGGCCGGCGCCGTACAGGCAGCCAGGGACAACGACTGGTACGGCCGCTACGCCCACGACCACCCCGACCAGTTCCACCGGCTCGACGGGCCGGTCAGGGCGGAGATCCAGGCGATCGCCGACGAGGTCGCCGCCCGCCCGCCCTCCCGATGGGAGGGAACATGCGCGTAGCCGAGAACCTGAACGCCGCCCTGCACGGTCTGCTGGACGACGATCCCACCGCCTACATGATCGGCGAGGACATCCTCGACCCGTACGGCGGCGCCTTCAAGGTCACCAAGGGCCTGTCGACCCGTTTCCCCGGCCGGGTGATCGGCACCCCGATCAGCGAGGGCGCCCTGACCGGCGTCGCGGCGGGGCTGGCCCTGACCGGCAACACGGCGGTGGCCGAGATCATGTTCGGCGACTTCGTGGCGCTCGCCTTCGACCAGCTCTGCAACTTCGCGAGCAAGTCGGTCTCCATGTACGGCAGGCGGCTGCCCCTGCGGATGGTGGTGCGCTGCCCGACCGGCGGCGGCCGGGGTTACGGACCCACGCACAGCCAGAGCCTGCAGAAGCACTTCGTCGGCATGCCGGGGCTGTCGCTGTATGAGATGTCCCCCTTCCACGACAACCGCGCCGTGCTCGGCGCGATGCTGGAGCGGGGCGAGCCGTGCGTGTTCTTCGAGGACAAGGTCCTCTACACCCGGCAGATGGACCAGGTCGACCCGCTTTTCACGGTACGCCGTGAGGGTGGCCTGGCCGTGGTCGACCTGCGGGGCCCGGACGCCCGGCCCGACTGCGTGATCATCGCGCCGGGCGGGATGGCGCACCGGGCGCTGGCCGCGATGCGGTCCCTGCTGGTGGAGCAGGAGATCTCCGGCCGGCTGCTGGTCCCGTCCCGGCTCTACCCGCTGGACGCCGACGCGCTGCTGCCGTTCCTGGGGGAGGTCGTCCTGGTCGCCGAGGAGAGCACGGCCGGCGGCACCTGGGGCAGCGAGGTCGCCCACCTCCTGCACGCCCGTCTCTGGGGCCGCCTGCGCGGCCCCGTCCGCCTCGTCCACTCCCGGGCCAGCGTGATCCCCACCGCCGCCCACCTCGAGAACGAGGTCCTGGTGGGGGAGTCCACGATCCACCACGCCGTACGAGAGGCCCTGCGTGGCTGACATCCGCGTCCCCAAGCTCAACAACAACGACACCGAGTACCTGGTCGTGGAGTGGCTCGTCGAAGACGGCAAGCCCGTCCAGGCCGGAGACCCCGTCGCCGTCCTGGAGACCTCCAAGGCGGCCGACGAGCTGGAGGCCGCCGAGTCCGGTCACCTCCACCACGTGGCCGGGCTCAACACCTGGATCGCCCCCGGCGCGGTCCTCGCCCGGATCACCTCCGAGGCCGTCCCCGCGTCCACCGGCGCGCCGGTCACCCCCGAGGCGGTCCCGGCCGCGTCCGCCGGCGCGCCGGTCACCTCCGGAGCGCTTCCCGCTTCCGCTTCCGCGGCGTCCACGGACACGCCGGCCGCTCCCGCGACCGGCGCCCCGGTCATCACCGACCCCGCCCGAGCCCTGATGGACGCACTCGGCGTCACCGTCGCCCAGGTCACGGCCCTCGGCCTGCCCATCGTCCGCCGCGGCGACGTGGAACGCCTGGCCGGGAGCGCCGGTGCGCCACCGGCCGCCGGCGGACACGCCGGAGCCGACGGCGGGGATCCCGGACAGGCCCGCGCCGACGGCGACCCCTCCCCGCGGGCCGGAGAGGCGGGTTCCGGCGGCGCGGCGGGCACGCATCCGCTCTCCCGGGTGCAGCGGGCCGTGGCCAGAGCGGTCACCACCTCGCACGGCACCATCCCCGCCGCCTACACGGTGGTGAAGTTCGACGTGGGGCCGCTGCTGGCGCGGACCAGGGGGCTGAGCAGGGAGGTCCGCCGGCCGGTCGGCCTGGCGGAGCTGTTCGTCCAGGCCGTGGCCGCGCTGCATCCGGCGTTCCCGCTGTTCTTCGCCTCGGTCGAGGGGGATCGGGCCCGGCCGGCGGAGGCGCCGCGCGTCGGCGTCACCTTCGACATGGGCCAGGGTCTCTACGTGCCGGTCGTCCACGACACCGGGTCGCTCCGGGAGATCGCCGACACGCTCATGCGCTACCGGCTGGCGGCCACCGAGGGCGACTTCCGGGAGAGGGACCTCACCGGCGCCAACATCGCCATCACCCTGCACACCGACGCCGATGTGATCCTCGCGATCCCCTTCGTCTTCCCCGGGACCGTCTGCGCGCTCGCGATCACCTCACCGCAGCCCGAGGTCGTCCTCGGTGAGGACGGCGCCGTGACGACGAGAACCGTCGCGAACATCGGCCTCGCCTACGACCATCGACTGATCAACGGCCGGGACGCCGCGCTGTTCCTCGCCGCCCTCCGGATGGAGCTGCATTGACCGAGACGACGCTGTCGGACGCCAAGCGGGCGCTGCTCGCCCAGCGGCTCCGGCGCCGGGAGGAGTCCCGGACCATCACGGCCCGGACCCCGGGAACCACCCCGCCCCTGTCCCACGCCCAGGAACGCCTGTGGTTCCTGGAGCAGTACCGCCCCGGCACCACCACCTACACGGTCCCCGTCGCGGCGCGCCTGCGCGGAGATCTGGACGCCGACGCGCTGCGCCGGGCCCTGGACGAGATCGTCGCGCGTCACGAGGCCCTGCGGACGCGCTTCCTCACCACCGAGGACGGCACCCCCGAGCTCGTGATCGACGGGCCCCGCCCGGCCGAGCTGCGCGTCACCGAGGCGGCGGACCTGGAGGCCGCGGTCGAGCTGCTCGACGCCGAGCTCGCCACCCCCTTCGACCTGGAGCACGGCCCGCTCTTCCGGACCGTCCTGGTACGGCTCGCGCCCGACGACCACGTGCTTCTGATCGCCGCCCACCACACCGTCATCGACGGCTGGTCCAGCGACGTGATCATCCGTGAGCTGCTCGCCCTGCACGACGGCGCGACCCCGCCGTCCGCCCCGGTCGGCTACGGCGACTACGCCCTCTGGCAGCGCGGGCGCGAGCACCGCGGCGAGATCGACCACTGGCGGGAGAAGCTCGCCGGCCTGCCCGCCATCGAGCTGCCCACCGACCGGCCGCGCCCGGCCGAGCAGGGGTATGAGGGAGCCGCCCTCGACTTCCGGCTGGACGCCGACCTCACCCGGCGGCTCACCGACCTGGGCAAGGCCGCCGGGGCGACGCCGTACATGACGCTGCTGGCCGCCTTCCAGGTGCTGCTGGCCCGCTACTCGGGACAGCCGGACTTCGCGGTCGGCTCCCCGGTCGCGGGCCGCGGCCTGCCGGAGCTGGACGGCGTCGTCGGCATGTTCGTCAACACGCTGGTGCTCCGCGCGGACCTGGCCGACGATCCGCCGTTCAGCGCGTTCCTGGCCCGCACCCGCGAGACCGCGCTGGACGCCTTCGCGCACCAGGAACTCCCGTTCGACCAGCTCGTCAACGAGCTGAACGTGGTCCGCGACGTGAGCCGGTCGCCGCTCGTCCAGGTGACGTTCGCGCTGCAGAACTTCAAGGCCGGCGAGGAGGACGGGCGGGTCTCGTACGTCACCCTGCCGGCCAGGACCACCCGTTTCGACCTGGGCCTCTACCTGTTCGAGAACCCTGACGGGCTGGTCGGGAACTTCACCTACAGCACGGCGCTGTTCGACCCGGAGACCGTGGAGCTGCTGGCGTCCCGGTTCGAGACGCTGCTGCGGTCCATCGTGGAGTCGCCGCAGACGCGGGTCGGAGAGCTCTCCCTGCTCTCCGGGGACGAGCGGGACCTGGTCCTCGGCTTCGGCGCCGGCACCGCCCCGGCGCCCGTCGGCCACGGCCTGCTCCACGACCTCGTCACCGCGCAGGCCGCGCTGACGCCCGGCGCCACGGCCGTGGTCTGCGGCGACTCCCTGACCTACGCCGAGCTCGACGACCGCTCCACCCGGATCGCCGCCCTGCTGAGGAACCGCTACGGCGTCGGCCCCGACACCCGGGTCGGGGTGTTCCTGGAGCAGTCCACCGACCTCGCGGCGGCCGTCATCGGCGTCCTGAAGGCGGGCGGCTCCTACGTCCCCCTCGACCCCAAGCAGCCCCGCGACCGGCTGGCCCACATGCTCGGCGACGCCGGAGCCGTCGTCGTCGTGACCACCTCCGCCCTCCGCGACCTGGTTCCGGGGCCGCCGGCCGTCTGCCTGGACGAGGAGACGCTGCGGGAGACCGCGTTCGAGGCGCCTCCGGTCACGGCCGACCATCTCGCGTACGTGATCTACACGTCGGGGACGACCGGGCGGCCCAAGGGCGTCGGGGTGCAGCACCGGCAGGTGCTCACCTACCTGGCCGGGGTCAGGGAGCGGTTCGAGGTCGAGCCCGCGGCGGTCTACACGCTGCTGCAGTCGCTCTCGTTCGACTTCGGGGTGACGATCTTCTACCTGTCGCTCATGACCGGCGGCGAGCTGCACCTGGTCGACCCGCAGTCACCGGTGGAGGAACTCGCCGGGCAGCTCGGCCGTACCGACTACCTGAAGATGACCCCGTCCCACCTGGCCTCGCTGCTCGCCGACCCCGACATCGCCGACCCGGCCGACCTGCTCCCGCGCAAGCTGCTCGTCCTCGGCGGCGAGGCGTCCAAGTGGAGCTGGGCCCGGGAGCTGAGCGCGCACACCACCGTGGTCAACCACTACGGTCCCACCGAGGCCACGGTCGGCATCTCCACCCACGCCGTCACCGGCGAGGCCGAGCGGTCGCTGAACCTCCCGATCGGCAGGCCGCTCCCCGGCGCCCGGGTCTACGTGCTGGACGAGCATCTGCGGCTCGTCCCGCCCGGCATGACCGGTGAGATCTACCTCGGCGGCGACCGGCTCGCCCGGGGATACCTCGGGCAGCCCGGCCTGACGGCCGACCGGTTCCTGCCCGACCCGCACGGCGAGCCCGGCGCGCGCATGTACCGGACCGGCGATCTCGGCCGCTGGCTGCCCTCGGGCGACCTGTGCTTCCTCGGCCGCCGTGACCTCCAGGTGAAGGTCCGGGGCTACCGGGTGGAGCTGTCGGAGATCGAGTCGGTCCTCACCGACCAGCCCGGCGTCGCGCACGCCGTCGTCGAGCTGCGCCAGGACCGGTTGATCGGCTACCTCGTCGGGGAGCGGACCAGCGTGAGCGAGCTGCGCGCGGCGCTCGGTGAGCGGCTCCCCGAATACATGATCCCCGCGCGGTTCGTCTGGCTGGACGAGCTGCCGCTGAAGTCGCACGGCAAGGTCGACCGGGCCAGGCTGCCCGAACCCGACGAGGAGCGGCCGGACCAGGAGGCCGGGTTCGTCCCGCCGCGGACGCCCGTCGAAGAGGCGATCGCGGGGGTATGGGTCCAGGTGCTCGGGCTGGTCCAGGTCGGCGTGCTGGACGACTTCTTCGACCTGGGCGGACATTCGCTGCTCGCCGCACAGGTGGTCGCCCGCCTGCGGAAAGCCCTTCCCGCAGGCGGGCGCCAGGTAAGCATCCTGGACCTGTTCAAGCACCGGACCGTCCGCGAGCTCGCGCAGCTCGTCGAGGCCGGCGACGACGGTCCGCGCATGTTCCTGCACCGGCTCACCCCGGTCCGCAGCGCCACCTCCACCCTGGTCTGCGTACCGTACGGCGGCGGCAGCGCGGCCATCTACCAGCCACTGGCCGACGCGATGCCCGCGGGCTGGGCGTTGCACGCGGTCGCCGTCCCCGGCCAGGAGATGGGGCTGATCGAGGAGACCCGGCCGGTGGCCGAGGTCGCGCAGGGCTGCGTGGAGGAGATCCTCAAGGGGATCCGGGGTCCGCTGGCGCTGTACGGCCACTGCGGGCTCGGCGTCATGCTGACCGTGGAGATCGCCCGGCGGCTGGAGGCGGCGGGACGGCCGGTCGAGGCCATCTATCTCGGCGGCATCTTCCCCTTCGCCCGGCCCGCCTCGACGCTGGCCTGGCTGTCGAACCTGACCGACCGCCTCCGCAGCGACCAGGTCTGGGCCAACGCCCTCCAGGCCGCCGGCCTCGACGTCGAGGACCTCGACCGGGACCAGCTCAAGTTGATGATCGACAACCGCCGCCAGGGCACCAAGGAGGCGGAGCGCTACTTCACCCGCCTGTTCGCCGAAGGCGTCGAGCCGCTCAGGGCGCCGATCATCTCGGTGGCCGGCGAGCGTGACCCGGCCACCGAGTTCTACCAGGAGCGCTACCGCGAGTGGCACCTGCTCACCGACTCCACCGCCGTGGTCGTCCTTGACGAGGCCGGGCACTTCTTCCTGAAGTACCGGGCCGCGGAGCTGTCGGCCATCGTCACCGGCACCCACCGGGCCATCGCCTCCGGCGAGACCGCCGCGCTGGGCCGTACCGACCGATCCACCTGGTGGCTTGAGGGGATCTCCGACCAGGGCGCCCCCGAGAGGGCGGGGTCTGTCACGGGTGTGTCCGGGCGGTCCGGGTCTGTCACGGGTGTGTCCGGGCGGTCCGGGTCTGTCACGGGTGTGTCCGAGCGGTCCGGGTCTGTCACGGGGCAGGACATCCCCGCCCCCCGCGTCGCCGGGCACGGGGCGTCCACCCCGTACGGGACGCGGCGGGAGCCGAAGCCCAGCATGAAGCGGTTCGCCACGGTGGCGGCGGGACAGCTCATCTCGATCATCGGGTCGTCGCTGACCGAGTTCGCGGTCCCACTGTGGATCTACGTCACCACCGGGTCGCTCGCCAGGTTCGCCCTGTTCTCGGTCCTCGCGCTCGTCCCCGGCATGCTGGTGTCCCCCCTCGCGGGGGCCCTCGTCGACCGCTACGACCGGCGCAGGGTGATGCTCGCCGGGGACATCGGCGCGTTCGGCACCCAGCTCGCCCTCGGGATCCTGCTGTGGACCGGAAATCTGCAGGTATGGCACATCTACCCGCTCCTGGTGCTGCTGTCGGTCGCGCTCACCTTCCAGCGCCTCGCCTACAACTCGGCGGTCCCCCAACTGGTCCCCAAGCGCTTCCTCGGCCACGCCAACGGCGTCGTCCAGATGGTGACCGGCACCGCCCAACTCGTCGTCCCGCTGGTCGCCGTCGGCCTGATGGCCGTGATCGGCCTTGAGGGCATCCTCGTCCTGGACGTCGTCTCCTACGTCTTCGCGATCGCGGTGCTGCTGTTCGTCCGCTTCCCGAAGACGATGGCCTGGAAGCGCAGGGAGTCCCTGGTCTCCGAGATGGTGGAGGGGTGGAAGTTCTCCTGGGGCAACCGGGGCTTCCGCGGCATGCTCTTCTTCTTCGCGGTGCTGAACATCTTCCTGTCCCCGCTGTTCCTGCTCATCTCACCGCTCGTCCTGGGCTTCGCCACGCTCCAGGACGTCGGCCGGATCTCCTTCGCCGGGGGACTCGGCGTCTTCCTCGGCGGTCTGACCATGACCGTCTGGGGCGGCCCACGGCGGCAGCGGCTGCGCGGAGTCATGCTCTCCACCGCCGTCCTCGCCGTCTTCTGCCTGGTCACCGGCCTCCAGCAGAACCTGCTCGTGATCGCGGTCGGCGCGTTCGGCATGTCGTTCTGGCTGACCATGCTCAACGGCGTCTATGCCACGATCATCCAGGTCAAGGTGCCGCAGCGCTTCCACGGCCGGGTCATCGCGCTCAACACGCTGATCGCCTGGTCCACCCTGCCGATCGGTTTCGGCCTGGTCGCGCCGTACGGCAGCGCGGCGTTCGAGCCGCTGCTGCTGCCCGGCGGCCCACTGGCCGACACGGTCGGCCTGGTGCTCGGCACCGGTGCGGGCCGGGGCGTCGGCCTGATGTACGTGCTGTTCGCCATCGCCATAGCCGTCACCGCGCTGGTCGCGATGCGGACCCGGACCCTGTCCCGGTTCGACGTGGACGTGCCGGACGCGCTCCCGGACGACCTGGTCGGCTTCCAGACCCTGCAGAGGCGCCATGGACAGCAGCAGCGGCAGGAGCCGCCGGTCGCGGAGGTGCCCGCTCTACGGGCATGAGCCCGCTGGGGGCTCCCGGTGAAGACCCCCGGTGAGGGCGGGGCGATGAACGCCCCGCCCTCACCGCGCCCCCGTCCCCGCCCTGTGGCCCGGTCGGGCATCGAGCCCCTGACCGTGAGCGATGCTCAGCTACGGCCCGGCGGGCCGTAGCGCTCCCGTCGCTCGATGCGACGATGCCGTGGGGCCGGCGGAGGAAGGCCCTGCGGCTCCGATCGCCCCGACCATGAGCGGCGTCTGACGCTCGCCGGCGATCGTCACGGCCGTGACCGGCCATCAGGAGCAACCGAACGTTCATCGGCGACAGCGGGGACTCAGTCGGACGGGAACGGTTGGTGGGCCGCGGATCGGAGTGCGGCACAGGCGAACCGGGCGAGTCGTTCGGGCAGGTCGTGCGGGTCATGGTGGGAGATGAACAGCCAGGACAGCACAGTGCCGCCGAACATCGCGTGGAACAGGTCGATGTCAGGCAGCCGCTCCAGCTCGCCGCGCCGCACTGCTCGCTCCAGCAGCTCGGCGTTGCCGGCCCGTTCCGGCTCCACGAAGGTCGTGGTGAACCGTTCGGCGAGTGTCGGATCGGCTGCGATCTCGCCGAGCAGGCTCATCAATGCACCGGCGGCCGCGGGATTGCTCAGATGGCCGACGATCACCCGCGCCAGCGCGGTCAGATCCCCGAGCAGCGACCCGGTGTCGGGCGGAACCTCCAGCACTTCTCCGTGGACGACCGCGGCGAAGATCATCTCGTGCTTGGTGGCATACCGCCGGTAGATCGAGGCCTTGCCGATCCCGGCGCACTCGGCCACGGCGGCCACCGTCAGACCCGCATATCCGACCTCGCCCAGGAGTTTCCGAACGGCCGCGGTGATGGCCTCGTCCACCCGGCTGTCGCGCGGCCGCCCGACCTGTTGCCCGTTGTGCTCCATCCCATCATCATACGAGACTACAGTTTCGAAACTACAGTCTCGAAAGGATTGATGATGATCAAGGATGCGGCGGTGCTCCCACCTTCGATCGACACCGAACGGCCGGTCCCGCGCTGGGCCGTCGGGGTAGCGCACGTCGTGCCCCTGCTCGCGCTGCCGTCGAGTCTGTGGCGGATCGGCCTGGCCCTGGGACTTCCGCTCGGCTACACCGAGCAGGGCCTGCGCGACCTGGTCGGCACGACCGCGTGGGGGCCGCTGTACCTGATCGCCCTCTCCGCGCTGACCGAAGCCGCGGCCCTGCTCACCCTCGGCCTGGTGCGACGCTGGGGCGAAGTGGTGCCGCGCTGGATCCCGCTGCTCGGCGGCCGGACGATCCCGCGCCTGGCCGTCACCGTGCCCGCCTGGCCCGGCGTCGGGGTTCTCGCCCTGCTGTGGACCCCGTTCCTGTTCTGGTGGACGCTGCCGCACCCCGGCATGACCGTGACCGGACGTCTGCTCGTCGGGTTCATCTACCTGCCGCTGGTGGCGTGGGCCCCGCTCCTCGCCGCCGTCACGCTTTCCT
>NZ_FOQY01000054.1:0-5733 GCF_900113865.1 Streptosporangium canum
CCGGCGGCGACGTTGCGCAGGCCCTCACGTACGAGAGCCTGGGCGAGCACGGTGGCGGTGGTGGTGCCGTCACCCGCGACGTCGTCGGTCTTCTTGGCGACTTCCTTGACGAGCTCGGCCCCGATCTTCTCCCACGGGTCCTCGAGCTCGATCTCCTTGGCGATGGAGACACCGTCGTTGGTGATCGTGGGTGCGCCCCACTTCTTCTCCAGGACGACGTTACGGCCCTTGGGGCCGAGGGTCACCTTGACGGCGTCCGCGAGCTGGTTCATACCGCGCTCGAGACCGCGCCGGGCGTCCTCGTCAAACGCGATCATCTTGGCTGCCATACGGCTAGACCTCCCAAACGCAGGGTGGCTTGCACCGGATCGAGCCGACGCCCGCGACGGCATGTGGACCCGCGACTCCGTTCGGCGGGTCCCATCGTCTCGATCCAGGGTTGGCACTCTCCAACAGGGAGTGCCAACGAACTGTTTAGCACTCTACCTTGCCGAGTGCAAGCCGTGATGCTCTGACCTGCGTCCAGCTTAGAACGAGGACCCGCGTTCAGAGCGAAGGCCCGGCCCGCCGCTGGAACGGCGAGCCGGGCCGACACGCGGGAAGATCCGCGCGGACTGCGCTGCCACGGGATCTTCCGGCATTTCCCGACGAATGGGTGGAACGGTCGCGTCAGACCGCCCTGACGGATTCCGCCTGGGGACCCTTCTGACCCTGAGTGATCTCGAACTCGACCCGCTGGCCCTGCTCGAGTGCACGATAGCCATCCATCATGATCGCGGAGTAATGGACGAACACATCCTTACCACCGTCTACCGCGATGAAGCCGTAGCCCTTGTCCGCGTTGAACCATTTGACGGTGCCTTGCGCCACTTCCGACTCCTCTTACTGGACTAGAGGACATCGCCCATTCCTCGCGCGAAGTCCGCAATCTCCGAGGCGCAGACATCGCCTACGTCGATCGTTCTCGACCATACCTGTGGGACACCGTAGGGCAACAGAGTCAATCTGCGAACTACCGCTTTACGTACGCATTCAGGGCTGAGGCCGAGTTTTGCCGGTGCGATTAATTGGTTAAAAACTGCATCACATCTCGGGGCACAGATATGAGCTGACGTCACAAAACACGACACCCGCACGCGGTCAGGCCGCGCGCGGGTGTCGTGGAGAGGCGGTGGGGACGCCGGGGGATCAGCCCCCCGCGACCGCCGGGATGATGGAGACCTGAACGCCGGACGGCGTGGCGGTGTCAAGGTTGTCCACAAAACGGACGTCCTCATCTCCGACGTAGACGTTGACAAAACGGCGAATCTTGCCCGTTTCATCAAGAATGCGCGCACCGATGCCGGGGAAGTCGGCGTCGAGCTTCTGCAGAACATCCCGCAGGGTCTCGCCCTCTCCGGTCACCTCGGCGGAGCCGTCGGTGTAGGTCCGGAGAATCGTCGGAATCCGCACAGAAACGCTCATAATTCAGTACCTTTCACGAGTTTCTAGGCGATAGCCGTACGGAAAGCGTCAAGAGACGGCCGGATGACGGCGGTGGGGCGGGCATGGTCCGCCACCGCGTCGAGGGTCTTGAGCCCGTCGCCTGTGTTGAGGACCACGGTCTCGGCCTCCGGGTCGAGCTTCCCCGCGGCGACCAGCTTGCGCAGCACGCCGACGGTGACGCCGCCCGCGGTCTCGGCGAAGATCCCCTCGGTCCTGGCCAGCAGCCGGATCGCGTCGACGATCTCGGCGTCGGTGACGTCCTCCACCGCTCCGCCGGTGCGCCGGGCGATGTCCAGCACATAGGGGCCGTCGGCCGGGTTGCCGATCGCCAGCGACTTGGCGATGGTGTCCGGCTTGACCGGCCGGATCACGTCGTGACCGGCCTTGTAGGCGGCGGAGACCGGGGAGCACCCCTCGGCCTGGGCGGCGAAGATCTTGTAGGGCCTGTCCTCGACGAGGCCGAGCGCGATCAGCTCCTTGAACGCCTTGTCGATCTTCGTGAGCTGCGAGCCGGACGCGACCGGGATGACGATCTGGTCGGGGATGCGCCAGCCGAGCTGCTCGGCGATCTCGTAGGCCAGGGTCTTGGAGCCCTCGGCGTAGTAGGGCCGGAGGTTGACGTTGACGAAGCCCCACTTGTCGCCCAGCTCGTCGCCGATGAGCTCGGAGCAGAAGCGGTTCACGTCGTCGTAGGTGCCCTCGATGCCGACGAGCTTGCCGCCGTACACCGAGGCCATGACGATCTTGGCCTCCTCCAGGTCCGCGGGGATGAACACGCAGGCGTCCAGACCGGCCCGGGCGGCGGCCGCGGTCACCGCGCCGGCCAGGTTGCCGGTGGAGGAGCAGGAGAGGGTGTGGAAACCGAAGTTGCGGGCCGCCTCGACGGCGATGGCCACCACGCGGTCCTTGAAGGAGTGCGTGGGATTGCCGGAGTCGTCCTTCACGTGCAGGGAGCGGATGCCCAGCTCGCGGGCGAGGTTGTCGGCCTTGACGAGCTTGGTCCAGCCGGGCGCCATGTTGGGCTTGGCGGCCACGTCCGCCGGGACGGGCAGCAGCGAGCGGTAGCGCCAGATGTTCGTCGGCCCCTCGGCGATCTGCTCCCGGGTCACCCGTCCGAAGTCGTAGGCGATCTCCAGAGGCCCGAAACACTCGATACAGGCGAAGTTGGGGCCGAGGTCGTAGCGGGCGCCGCATTCGCGGCAGGACAGGGCCGCGGCGGGACCGAAGGGCTTGCCGTGCGCGTCTTCGACACGGCCGGGCGAGGTGGTGGTTTCAGTGCTTGCGAGCGCCATGAAGCGAGGCCTTTCCCTCATCTTCGTCTGCGACCACCCTGGTCACAGACCGGAATTGGCACCTGTCCCGGCCGACCTCGTCAGAAGAACGAGTCTTGAACCGGGAGGGTTGCCGGGGCTTCGCAGGGCCGGTCCCTCCACCCCTCTGGATGAGCAAATATTCAGTTGTCGACCTGACGAGCAGGTCCTACGCACTCTACCCCGCCTCGCCGCCATCCTGACCAAGTGTCTCACTCCGCGAGATGTAACGTGTTACCTGTCGGACGGCCTCGCGGGGATCGTCGGCCGTGAAACGCACCGCCCGCACCCGCCCGAACCCGTTCACCTCATGCGGCTCGCGCAGCCGTACGACCAGATTCGTCATACCGCCGACCTCGACCGAGAGCGTCTCCCCCACCACCTCGGCAAGCTTGCTCTGCCCCTTGCTCACCCGCTCCGCACGGACCGACTCGATCAGCCGGACCGGGATCACGACGTCCAGGAGACCGCCGAACCGGATCCGCAGCCGCTCGTCATCCACAGCATGGGGATAGACCCACAGTGAGGCGATGAAGCCGAGGCTCCAGAGCGCGGCGGCCGCCATCACCACCAGATGCGCCCACCGGGCCCACTCCCAGGGCAGCAGGTGATGGACCACCACCAACTCCAGCGGTGACGTCACCACCATCGCCCACAGGATCACGCGCAGCCCCCGGTCGTAACCGATCGCCGCGCCGCCCTCCGGAACGTCCACCCGCCGCCGGACCGCCGGCCACAGTGCCGAGATCGCCTTCATGGCCCGAGTGAAGCGATTGACGCTACGACAAGGTCAAGTGGTCACCGCGTACGCCCCGTTTCCCACAGGCGGCCGGCGGAGCTCCCGCCGGGCGCACGCCCTTCATCGCCCGCCCGGCGGGAGCTCCGTCTTCCCCTCGGTCTTCACGGTGGCCCGCCCCCTGGGAGGGGAACCGGGAGCGGATTACGGTGTCTTGTACTTCAGGGTGTAGGGGCTGGAGCCGTTCGAGGAGAGCACGCGGTAGCGGTAGTAGCCGGGCGTGCCGGTGTAGCTGATCTTCTCGTCGGGGCGCGGGCTGTCGGCGGTGGCGACGACGCTCCAGTTGCGGCCGTTCCATTTCTGGAGGTAGAGGTCGAAGTCGACGCCGTCGTTGGCGTCCAGGCAGCCGGCGTGGACGCCGGTGACGGTCGAGCGGTAGTGGCGGTTGTTCGGCTGGTAGGCCGACTGCCCGCTGTTCAGCGTGCCGGTGACGGTCTGCGGATAGCCGGTGCAGGTGCCCGCGCCCGGCGGAGTGTGAGTGGTGCTGTCGGTCACCAGGGTCAGGCCGTAGGTCGTGAGGATCTCACCGATCGGCTGGAAATAGGTGACGCCACCGGAGGTGCAGTCACCGGAACCGCCGGAGGTGACCCCCTGAGCCTGGTCGATGGAGATGAAGGAACCACCGGAGTCACCCGGCTCGGCGCAGACGTTGGTACGGGTCACCTCCGAGACCTCGCCCTGGGGATAGTTGACGCTGGTGTCGCGCTGCTGGATGGTGCCGCAGTGCCAGCCGGTGGTGGAACCGGACCGGCAGACCGAGGCGCCCTCGATGGCCACCCTGGAACCGGCCACGGTCACAGTGCCGCCGCTGCCGTTCTTCACCAGCGGCTTGGGCGTCCAGTCGGCGTTCACCGCCACCCAGGCGAAGTCGCTGCCCGGGAAGGTCGACCCCTGGAAGACCCCCTGGGCGGCTCGGTTGACGCCGGTCGTGGTGGCGCCGGCCTTGCCGCAGTGGCCGGCGCTGACGAACCCGTTCTGGGTCCCGCGCGTCACCGAGAACCCGATCGAGCAGCGGCTTGAACTGCCGATGTAGTAGGCCTCCCCGCCCACCACGTCGGACAGGGGCCGGGGCCGCTCATCGGACGACACCACCCGCACCGCGACCGGGTCCACGCCGGCGTTTTCCAGGATGTTCGTGGTCGTCGTGACCGCCGTGGAGAGGACGACGACCTTGTTGATCTTCGTGTCGATGTAGCGCACGCTCCCTGTTTCCTGGCGGCTGGGCAGCGCGTGGTCGACGTGCTTCTTGATCGCTTGGAGGTCTGCCAGTGACCGGGTGACGATCTCGGCCCGGGCGCCCGCGGCGACGATCACGGGGATGTCGGCGGCGCTGGTGGTGGCCACCACCAGGGTCTGCGCGATGCTTCCCGCGAACCAGGCACCGCCGAACCGGCTGCCGAGCTGCCCGCGGAGCTGTGCCTCGATCGGTGTCAGGCGGGCCTCGTTGCGCAGGCGGGTCTCGGCCTCCTCTCTGGTGAGGCCGAGATCGCGCTGGAGTGCTTCGAGCATGCCCGGCGGTGGTTTCCTCGCGGCCACGGCCGCCGGGGGCTCCGCTGTCCGGGGTTGGGCGATGGCCGGGGCGGCCGTCAGCGTGAGCGCGGTGATCGCCAGAACGCATCCCGTGGTGATGACGTGTCTGCGGGACATGGATCTCTCCTCGACCTCGGCTTTGCAAGCGTGAGGGGGGAGAACGCCACGCATCACAGGTTGATCATGCGATGTGGGCAACGCCACCTTAATCCAGCCGTTGCCGATCAAGGCCGCAAAAGCCCCACGCCACGCGGACGACGATTTCCAGCGAGATCCACCGGCATTTCCTGCCTTCACCGTGTGGTCCAGAAGCGGATTACGGTGTCCTGTAGCCCAGGGTGTAGGGGCTGGAGCCGTTCGAGGAGGGCACGCGGTAGCGGTAGTAGCCGGGCGTGCCGGTGTAGTTGATCTTCTCGTCGGGGCTGGGGCTGTCGGAGGTGGCGACGGTGTCCCAGCCGCGGCCGTTCCATTTCTGGAGGTAGAGATCGAAGTCGACGCCGTCGTCGGCGTCCAGGCAGCCGGCGTGGACGCCGGCGGTGGTGGCGCGGTAGTAGCGGTTGTTCGGCTGGTAGACCGACTGCTCGCTGTTCAACGTGCCGGTGACGGTCTGCG
>NZ_FOQY01000054.1:7357-8397 GCF_900113865.1 Streptosporangium canum
CCCGCGGTGGTCACCAGGCTGAGGCCGTAGGTCGTGAGGATCTCACCGATCGGCTGAAAATAGGTGACGCCACCGGAGGTGCAGTCACCGGAGCCGCCGGAGGTGACCCCCTGAGCCTGGTCGATGGAGATGAAGGAACCACCGGAGTCACCGGCCTCGGCGCAGACGTTGGTGCGGACCAGTCCGAAGACGTTGCCCTGGGGATAGGTGATGCTGGCGTTGCGCTGCTGGATGGTGCCGCAGTGCCAGCCGGTGGCGGAACCGGACCGGCAGATCGAGGCGCCTTCGACGGCCTCTTTGGATCCGGCCACGGTCACGGTGCCGCCGGTGCCGTTGTCCACCAGCGGCTTGGGCGTCCAGTCGGCGTTCACCGCCACCCAGGCGAAGTCGTTGTCGGGGAAGTGCGACGCCTGGAAGACGCCCAGGGCGACCCGGTTGACGCCGGTGGTGACGGCGCCGGTCTTGCCGCAGTGGCCGGCGCTGACGAACCCGTTCTGGGTCCCGCGCAACACCGAGAACCCGACCGAGCAGCGGCTCGTGACGCCGATGTAGTACGGGGCGCCGCCCTGCAGGTCGGAGAGGGGGCGGGGTTGCTCATCGGACGGCACCACCCGCACCGCGACCGGGTTCACACCGGCGGCCTCGATGACGTCTCTGGTTGCCGAGGGCGCGTCGGACAGGATGACGACCTTGTTGGTCTTCACGTCGACGTAGCGCACCCGCCCGTTCGGGTGGGTGGACAGAGCTGCGTCAACCTGCTCGACGATCGTGTCGAGCTCCGCCAGCGACCGGCTGACGACCTCTCCGCGGCCGCCCGCGGCGAGGACCTGGGGAATGTCGGCGGAGTCGGTGGTGGCCACCACGAGGCTCTGCGCGATGCTTCCCGCGTACCAGGAGCCGCCGAACCGGCTGCCGAGCCTCCTGCGGAGCTTCGCCTCGACCGGTCGCAGCCGGGCCTCGTTGAGCAGCCGGGTCTGGGCCTGCTCCCTGGTGAGACCGAGGTCGCGCTGGAGTGCTTCGAGCATGCCCGGCGGTGGTTG
>NZ_FOQY01000054.1:10062-43308 GCF_900113865.1 Streptosporangium canum
GCCACCTTAATCCAGCCGTTGCCGATCAAGGCCGCAAAAGCCCCACGCCACGCGGACGACGATTTCCAGCGATCCCCCACTTTCCGCCGAGGGAGCGCCGTGAACGGGCCCGCCACCGCCCGCCGGGATCAGAAGCCGTAGGCGTCGCCCAGCGCGCTCTGCACGTATTTGCGCGCCTGGTGGATGCGGGACTTGGCGGTGCCGAGCGGGATGCCGAGCTGCTCGGCCACCTCGTTGTAGTCGAGCTGGCAGATGTCACGCAGCACCAGCGCCTGGGCCAGGTCCGGCTTGTCGGCTTCCAGCGCCTCCATCGCGTCGAGCAGGTCCAGCCGGGATCCGGCGATCACGCTCACCCGGGCGACGTCCGGCTTCTGCAGCGGCAGCTCGTCCGAGCTCTGCTCGGCGGAGCGCCGCTTCAGCGAGCGGTAGGTGGTCCGGGCGCAGTTGGCGGTCACGATGTGCAGCCACGTGGTGAACCGGGCCCGCCCCTCGAAGCGGCCGATGTTGCGGGCCACCGCCAGCAGCGTGTCCTGGCAGGCCTCCTCGGCGTCCTGCCGGTAGGGCAGGATACGCCCGCAGTGCCGCAGCACGTCTGGCTCGATCCGCTTCAGCAGCTCACCCAGCGCGCGGTGGTCACCTTGGGCGGCCACCCGGGCCAGTTCCTCGGTCGTCTCGTCCAGCGCCATCACGAGCCCCCATCGAGCGGTCACAGTCGCTCGACATCCTACGGTCGAGGGTTATGTTTGGTTAACCTTCGGGACAAGCATGTCCCTAGGCGAGGGGGGTCTATTGAACGCGATCCTGGTGGCCTCCAACCGCGGCCCCGTCTCCTTCACGCTCTCCGAGGACGGCTCCCTGAGCATGCGCAGGGGAGGCGGCGGCCTGGTGTCGGGTCTGGCCGAGGTGGCCAGAGACCTCAACATGCTCTGGGTCTGCGCCGCGCTGTCCGACGGCGACCGAGGCGCGGCACGGCTCGCGCCCGGCGGCCGGCTCGACCACGCCGGCTACGACACCGGAGCGGTGCGGATGCTCGACATCCCCCCGACGATCTTCCACCGCGCCTACAACGCGGTGGCGAACTCCACCCTCTGGTTCGTCAACCACCTCCTCTACGACACCCCCAACCGGCCGCAGTTCGACGCCAGGTTCGGCCGCGAGTGGGAGTCCTACCAGGCCTACAACGAGGCGTTCGCGATGGCGCTGGCCGAGGAGGCCGCGCACGGGGCGAGGGTGATGGTGCAGGACTACCACCTGAGCCTGGCCCCGGCCATGCTGCGAGGCGAGCGGCCCGACCTGCGGGTGGCCCACTTCTCGCACACCCCGTGGGCGCCGCCGGAGTATTTCAACCTGCTCCCCGACGACGTCGGGATCGAGCTGCTCGAAGGCATCCTGGGCGCCGACCACGCGGGGTTCCTGACCGCCCGCTGGGCGGGGGCCTTCATGGACTGCTGCGAGGCGGTGCTCGGCGCCGGGGTGGACCGCACGGCTCGCACCGTCACCCACGGCGGCCGGACGACCCGCATCGGCGTGCACGGCCTCGGGGTGGACGGCGACGCCCTCTGGGCGCGGGCCCGCGAACCCGACGTCGAGTCGCACATGGCGGCCCTGCGCGACCAGGTCGGCGACCGCAAGCTGATCGTGCGGATCGACCGGACCGAGCTGTCCAAGAACATCGTCCGGGGGCTGGCCGCCTACCGGGAGTTCCTGTCGGCCCACCCCGAGTGGCACGGCCGGGTCGTGCATCTCGCCTTCGCCTACCCCTCCCGGCACGACCTGCCCGAATACCGCGAATACACCGCGGCGGTGCAGCGCTGCGCCCAGGAGATCGAGGACGAGTACGCCACCGAGGACTGGGCCCCGGTGATCCTCAACGTGCACGACGACTACCCGCGCTCGCTGGCCGCCTACCGGCTGGCCGACGTGCTGCTGGTCAACCCGATCCGCGACGGCATGAACCTGGTGGCCAAGGAGGGCCCCGTCCTGTCGCCGAACAGCGCGCTCGTCCTGTCCCGGGAGGCGGGCGCCGCCGCCGAACTGGGCGAGCACGCCCTGCTGGTGAACCCCTACGACGTCTCCGCCACGGCCGCCGCCCTCCACGCGGGCCTGGTCATGCCCGAGGAGGAGCGCGCCCGCAGGGGCGCCCTCCTGGCCGCCGCGGCCACCGCGCTCCCCCCGCACCGCTGGTTCTCCGACCAGCTCGCCGCTCTCAAGTGAGCTCTGGGATTGCTTGGTCTGCCATGAGATGGTTTCCATTGACATTTCCCCCCACCCGAGGGAACCCGTGACCACGATCACGCCCGTCCGGTTGATCCGTGATCGCGCGACCTGGCTCATCTACCTGCAGATCGGCACCTTCACCACCTACCTGTACAGCCTCAGCGCCGCCCTCCCGATGCTCCGCGTCGACCAGGGGGTGTCGCAGGCGGTCGCCGGGCTGCACGGCACCGCGATGGCGATCGGCGGCATCCTCACCGGGCTCGCCCTCCCCTGGCTGACCCGGAGGATCGGCCGCCGGGCGGTCACCTGGCTGGGACTGGCGGGCATGAACGCCGGCGTGCTGCTGGTGATGGCCGGCACCGCGCTGCCGGTCACCCTCCTCGGGTACGGCGTCGCCAGCGGGATGGCGTCGATCACCCTCTACGCGGGCATGGCCGCGCTCAACGACCACCACGGCCCGGCGGGAGCGGCGGCGATCAGCGAGGCCAACGCCGTCGGGGTGACCGTCGGCGTCGCCGCGCCGTTCGTCGTCAGCCTCGCCGCGCAGACCGCGCTCGGCTGGCGGGCGGCGCTGCTGATGACCCCGATCCTGACCGCGCTGCTCGCGCTGACCATGGGCCGGGTCTGGATGCCCGGACGTGAGGACGCCGGGGCCGTCACCGGCCCGGAGACCGGGGCCCGGTTCGGCTGGCGGTTCTACACCGCGGGAGCCGTGCTGTTCTGCTGCGTGGCGCTGGAGTTCTGCTTCAACCTGTGGGCGGCGAAGCTCCTCGCCGACCAGACCGGGCTGTCGGGCGCGGTGGCGGCGCTGGGGCTGACCGCGTTCACGCTCGGCCTCGCGGCCGGGCGCTTCGCCGGAGCACGGCTGGCCCTGTGGATACGGCCCCCCGTCCTGCTCGTCGGCGCCCTGGCGCTCACCGCCACCGGATGGGCGCTCTTCTGGCTGAGCCGTGACCCCGCGCTCTCCTACGCGGCTCTGGCCCTGTCGGGGATCGGGGTCTCGCTGCACTTCCCGCTGGCCCTGTCGCGCGTGCTGGACGCCTCCGGCGGGCGGCCGGACCAGGCCACGGCCACGGCCTCGATCTTCGCCGGCGTCGCGATAGCTCTGGGACCGCTCCTGCTGGGCGCGCTGGCCGACGGGTTCGGCACCCAGCGGGCGTTCCTGATGATCCCCGTCCTGATCGGGCTGGCCGTCACCGGGATCCTGGTCAGCTCCAGGTAGCGCGCTTCAGCGTGCCCGCCAGGCCGGGGGTGTTCCAGACGTCCACCACGAGGATCCTGGACTTGGGCAGGAACCACTCGCGCTGGTCGAAGGTCGCGGTCTGCTCACCGTTGCCGTCCTTCACGCACCGGCCGAACCAGGACCGGTAGTGGGCCTTGTGCCCCGGGCCGACCTGGCGCAGCCCGGCCACGGTGGCCTTGCCGAGGACCTGGCCGTGCTTGCCGTTGAACGGGCAGCGCTGCACGTCGCTGGCGGGGTAGAAGGGCCGCTCGGGCGTGTAGGCCGAGAAACCCTCGTGCCCGTACTTGATCACTTTCGGGCCGAACAGCCAGAAGGCGTCCCACTTCGGGGTGAAGTAGCCGGCGGAGGGCTTGCCGCACGCCCCGGTTATCACCTTGACCCGGTCGCCGTCGCGATACACCTCCCAGCTGGAGGGGATCGTCAGGTTCATCCCGCGGAAGGACAGGGTCTGCGTGGCCGAGGCGGAGGCGGTCGAGGCGGAGGCGGTCATCGGGGTGACGAGCATGGCGGCGCCGGCCAGCGCGGCGAGGGCGTAAGCGGTCTTTCTCATGCGAGGAAGCTACTTGTCCCGACTTGCCAACGACTTAACGCCCAATGGCATCGGCGATCGAGCCGAGCAGCTCCATCACCCCGGAGGGCCCGTCCACGACGATGTCGGCCTCCACCGCGATCTCGGTCGACCCGCTGAACACCGTCACGCCGGGCAGCCCGGACTCCCGCACGGCCGCGAAGGCCGGCAGATCGCCCAGGTCGTCCCCGGCGAAGAGCACCGACCGGGCCGACCGCTCCTTCAGGAAGGTGCTCAGCGCCACTCCCTTGTCCACTCCCGGCGGACGCAGCTCCAGCACGAACTTGCCCGGCTCGACCGTCAGCCCGGCCTCGGCCGCCAGCTTGGCGACGGGCTCGCGCAGCGCCTCCAGCACGGCCTGCGGGTCGGCGGTCTGCCGCGTGTGCACGGCCACCGACCGTTCCTTGTCCTCGAACCGGGTCCCGTCGAACCTCGCGATCAGCGGGGGCAGTCCGGCGCGGACCCGGGCCAGGCCGGGGTGGACGGGTGGCGCGGTGAGCCTGCCCGCCTCCCAGCGTTCGAGGCCGTAGTGGCCGAGCACGACCAGCCCCGGCACCCGGGCCAGGGAGCCGTACTCGACGGCGGTGGCGGCCGGGCGGCCGGTGACGACCACCACGGCGCCGACCAGCTCGCCGAGCCTGGCCAGCACCGCGGGACCGTCCGGGTGGATCCTGGCCGAGTCGGGGTCGGGCACGATCGGGGAGAGCGTGCCGTCGAAGTCGAGTCCGATCACGGCCCCGGTGGGGTCGTCCAGGATCGCCCGCATTCCGTCGGAAGTGTTCACGGTCATGCTCGCCCGACCTCTCGTCGGCTCCGCCACCCTGTCCGGCTCATGGTTGTTCGCCCCCCCAGAGGATCGGCCCGGCTGCCTGTCTGACTGGCCGTACCCAGAGATCAGGGGCGCAAGCCCATGCGCCGGGCGGCGCGGTCGCGCCGGCGCGTCTCGCGGAGCCGGCGCAGGCGCTTGACCAGCATCGGGTCGTGGGCGAGCGCCTCGGGCCGGTCGATGAGCTCGCCGAGGAGCTGGTAGTAGCGGGTGGCCGAGATGTCGAAGGCCTCGCGGATGGCCTGTTCCTTGGCGCCGGCATGGCGCCACCACTGGCGCTCGAAGACCAGAAGTCCCCGCTCCCTGTCCGTGAGGGCCCGCGGGGCCGGTTCCCGGGCGGCGCCGTCACCGGGGGTCGGCGCGGTGTCCATTGCTGTCCTCCTCGGTCGGGCACGCGATGATCACACCGCGCACACGCGGCCCGCTGCCAGGATAGTCGGGAATTTCGGGCTGGTTACGACGCATGCATTTCCGGCTGTTCACGACGGATGCGGGGACGTACAGTCACCAGATGTGACCTCAGTCATCACCCTTCTCACCGACTACGGCCTGGAGGACGGCTACGTCGCCGCCTGCCACGGCGTGATCGTCGGAATCTCGCCGGAGTCGCGGATCATCGACGTGTCCCACCTGGTCCCGTCCGGGGACGTACGGCGCGCGGCGGCGATCCTGGCGCAGACGATCGCCTATCTGCCCGCCGGCGTGCACATCGCCGTGGTGGACCCCGGGGGCGGCTCGCGCCGGGCCGTGGCGGTCGAGGCGGGCGACCACGTGTTCCTCGGCCCCGACAACGGCGTGCTGTCCTGGGCGGTCCACGCCAGCGGCGGCGCGAAGGCGGCCTACGAGCTGGTCAACGAGGACTTCTTCAGGAGACCGGTCTCGCCGACCTTCCACGGGCGCGACGTCTTCGCGCCCGTGGCGGCGCATCTGGCGGTCGGGCGGAGCCTGGCCGAGGTGGGGCCGGAGATCCCGCTGGAGCGGCTGGTCTCGCTGCCGGCGCCGACCTCGCTGGTGCGCGAGGGCGTGGTGGAGGGCGAGGTGCTGTCGGTGGACCGCCACGGAAACACCCAGCTCTCGGTCGGTGCGGGCGACCTGTTCACGCTGGGGGTGCGGCCGGGCAGCACGCTGGTGGTCTGGCTGGGCAGGAGGCAGATCGCGGTGCCGTTCCGGGAGACGTTCGCCGCGGTGCCCCCCGGGGAGCTGGTCGCCTTCGCCGACTCGGCGGGGCTGGTCGCGCTGGCGGTCAACTCCGGCGACGCCTCCCAGCGGCTGGGCCTTCCGCCGGGCGCCCACGTGCGGCTGTCCCCCGCCCCCTCGTCCGGGTGAGGCGGCCACGGCCCCTCGGCGCGGCCGCCCGAGACGCCGCCCGCTCCCTCGTCCGGGTGAGGCGGCCGCCCGATCCCCCAGGGGATGTTACCTAGCAAGCGCTTGTGTCATATTTGCCCTATGACCGCACCCGTGATCGACGGCTGGTTCACCGTGGACGACGGCACCGCGCATCTGCTCGGCACCCGCTGCTCCGACTGCCGGACCGTCTACTTCCCGCCCCAGACGGGCTTGTGCCGCAACCCCCACTGCGACGGCGAGGACCTGACGGGGACCCGGCTCTCGCGGCGGGGCACCGTCTGGTCCTACACCAACGCCTGCTACCCGCCTCCCGCGCCGTTCGTGACGGCCGAGCCGTACGTCCCGGTGACGCTCGCGGCGGTGGAGCTCGCCGAGGAGGGGATCGTCGTGCTCGGCCAGGTCAAGGACCTGACCGTGGAGGACCTGCACGTGGGCATGGAGCTGGAGCTGACCTGGGGACCGCTCGCCGACGGCCCGCCGGTGTGGATGTGGGGCAGGCCGTGAGCGCCGTCATCCTGGGCGCGGGGATGCACCCCTGGGGGAAGTGGGGACGGCCCTTCACCGAGTACGGCGTGGCCGCCGCCCGGGCCGCGCTGCGCGACGCGGGCCTGGCCTGGAGCGACGTCCAGTTCGTGGTGGGCGCCGACACGATCAGGAACGGCTACCCGGGATTCGTCGCCGGCGCGACGTTCGCCCAGGCCATGGGGTGGAACGGCGCGCGGATCGCGTCCTGCTACGCGGCGTGCGCCTCGGGCGCGCAGGCCATCGACATCGCCCGCACCCGGATCCTCGCCGGGCTCTGCGACGTGGCGCTGGTCGTCGGGGCCGACTCCACCCCCAAGGGGTTCTTCAAGCCGGTGGGCGGCGACCGCCCGGACGACCCCGACTGGCTCCGGTTCCGGCTGCTCGGCGCCACCAACCCGGCGTACTTCGCGCTCTACGCGCGCAGGCGGATGGCCCTGTACGGCAGCACCGCCGAGGACTTCGCCGCCGTCAAGGTCAAGAACGCCCTCGCCGGCTCCCTGAACGGCAACGCCCGCTACCGCCGGACCACCACCGCCGAACAGGTGCTCGCCTCCCCCATGGTGGCCGACCCGCTGCGGCTGATGGACATCTGCGCCACCTCCGACGGCGGCGCCGCGCTGGTGCTGGCCTCCGACGACTTCGCCCGCCGCCACGGCGCGAGCGGTCCGGTACGGCTCGCGGCCGTCTCCACTGTGACGCCCACCTTCCCCGGCACCGTGCTCGAACTGCCGAACTTCGCCACCGACTCCACCGCGGCGGTGCCGCCCCCCGAACGGACCTTCCGCGCCTCTATCGCCCACGCCGCCTACGAGGAGGCGGGCCTGGGCCCCGGTGACCTGTCGTTCGCCGAGGTCTACGACCTGTCCACCGCGCTGGAACTCGACTGGGTCGAGGATGTCGGCCTGTGCCCGCCGGGCGAGGCGGAGAAGCTGCTGCGCGCCGGGGACACCGCGCTCGGCGGCCGGATCCCGGTGAACCCCTCCGGCGGGCTCGCCTCCTTCGGCGAGGCCGTCCCCGCCCAGGCCATCGCCCAGGTCTGCGAGCTGACCTGGCAGTTACGGGGCAGGGCGGGGGCGCGCCAGGTGGAAGGGGCGCGGGCCGGACTGGCCGCGAACCAAGGTTTGTTCGGCCACGGCTCCGCGATCATTACTACAACCTGACCATCTCGGCACCGTTACAAAGCATGTCGATGGATAGTGTCGCTCCCGTTACGTTGAGTAGCCGCGAGCAGCCAGAACGTTCCAAGTCCGGACACTGCCGCGGCTTCCTTACGGGGGGGAACAAACACATGATTCGTCGTCTTCTCATCACTTCCGCGTGCGTCGGCATCGCCATCCTCGCGCCTGCCGCCGCCGCGTCCGCCTCCACCTCCTCGGCCAAGGCCGCGGACTGCTGCGGTGTCGGCGTCGTCTCGGCCCCGGTCCTGGTCCCGACGGGCGCCGTCTACAGCAGCGGCTGCACGACCGCCGTCGTGGCGGCCTCTCCCTGCGCCGGCGCGTACGCGTACGGCGGCGGCGTCTACGGCGGCGGCGTCTACGGCGGCGGCGTCTACGGCGGCGGCGTCTATGGCGGCGGCATCCGTCCGGGCGTCTACGGCGGCAGCGGCAACGTGGTCAGCAACGGCAGCGGGGTCGGCCACGGCGTCGGCATCGGCGGCCTCGTCGGCATCGGCGGCATCGGCGTCGACATCCTCTAGTAAGCCGGGAGGGCGACGCTTCCACATCTCGTGTGGAGGCGTCGCCCTCCGGCTTTTCTCGCATGTGGAGGGGTCACCCTCCCGCGCCCGGCCCTCTTCTAGACGTGCACCACGTCGTGGGTCTCCGCGAAGTGGCAGGCGCTCGCGTGCGCGGTGCCGGGCCGGATCTGCAGCAGCGGCTCCTGCTCCGCGCAGATCTCCTGCGCCTTCCAGCACCTGGTCCGGAAGCGGCATCCCGACGGCGGGTTGGCCGGGGAGGGCGGGTCGCCCTGGAGGATGATCCGCTCACGCCGTTCCCGCCCGTCCGGGTCGGGCACCGGGACCGCCGACAGCAGCGCCTGGGTGTAGGGGTGGGCGGGGCGGTCGTAGATCTCGGTGTCCTTGCCCAGCTCGACCATCTTGCCCAGATACATCACGCCGACCCGGTCGGAGATGTGACGGACCACCGACAGGTCGTGCGCGATGAAGATGTAGGCGAGGTCGAACTCGTTCTGCAGCCGCTCCAGCAGGTTGATGACCTGCGCCTGGATCGACACGTCGAGCGCGGACACCGGCTCGTCGCAGACGATGATCTCCGGCTGGAGCGCCAGGCCCCGGGCGATGCCGATGCGCTGGCGCTGGCCGCCGGAGAACTGGTGCGGGTAGCGGTTGATGTGGTCGGGGTTGAGACCCACCACCTCCAGCAGCTCCTGCACCTTGCGGCGGCGGTCCCCCTTGGGGGCGACCTCCTGGTGGATCTCGTACGGCTCGCCGATGATGTCGCCCACGGTCATCCGGGGGTTCAGCGAGGTGTACGGGTCCTGCATGACCATCTGGATGTTGCGGCGGACCCGCTTGAGCTCGCCGCCCCTGGCCTGGGCGATCTCCCGGCCGTTGATCTTCACGGAGCCGGAGGTCGGCCGCTCCAGTGCCATCAGGAGCTTGGCCAGCGTGGACTTGCCGCAGCCGGACTCGCCCACGATGCCGAGCGTCTCACCGCGGCGCAGGTCGAAGGAGACCCCGTCCACGGCCTTGATCGCACCGATCTGCTTCTTCATGATGATGCCCTGGTTCAGCGGGAAGTGCTTGACCAGGTCGCGGACCTCAAGGATCGGCTCACCCGTGGCTGCCATCGAGGACCTCCCTCCAGTAGTGACAGGCGCTGCTGCGCGTGGGGCCGATCTCGTACAGAGGCGGCGCCTCGGTGACGCAGTTGTCCTGACGGTAGGGGCACCGGGGGTGGAAAGCACAGCCCGAGGGCATCGCGAGCAGGTTCGGCGGCATGCCCTTGATGGCGTACAGCTCCTGGCCCTTCTGGTCGACCCTGGGGATCGAGTCGAGCAGCCCCTTGGTGTACGGATGGGCGGGGGCCCGGTAGATGTCGTGCACGAGGGCGTTCTCCACGATCCGCCCGCCGTACATGACCGCGATCTTGTCGGCCACGTCGGCCACCACGCCGAGGTCGTGGGTGATCAGGATCAGGCCCATGTTGCTCTCGCGCTGCAGCTCGGCGAGGAGCTCCATGATCTGGGCCTGCACCGTCACGTCGAGCGCCGTGGTCGGCTCGTCGGCGATCAGCACCTCCGGGTCGAGCGCGATCGACATCGCGATCATGATGCGCTGGCGCATGCCGCCGGAGAACTGGTGCGGGTAGTCGTGCACCCGCTGCCTGGCTCCGGGGATGCGGACCCGGTCCATCAGCTCGACGGCCTTCTTCTCGGCGTCGCGCCGGGAGGCGCCCCGGTGCACCCGGAACATCTCCCCGATCTGCGAGCCCACGGTGAACACCGGGTTCAGCGCGGAGAGCGCGTCCTGGAAGATCATCGCAACCCGCTGGCCGCGGACCTGGGAGCGCGCGTCCTCCGGCAGCCTGAGCAGGTCGGTCCCCCGGAAGCGGACCTCTCCCCGGGGGATGCGGGCCGGCGGCATGTCGAGGATGCCCATGATCGCCTGGGCGGTCACCGACTTGCCGGAGCCCGACTCGCCGAGCACGGCGAGCGTCTCGCCGGGGTTCAGCGAGTAGCTGACCCCGTTGACCGCCTTGACGACGCCCTGCCTGGTGACGAACTCCACGTGCAGGTCGTCGACGGCGAGCAGGGGTTCGTCACCCAGGGCTCCCCCGGCCGGCAACACCGACGTTGACGTCTTCTTCACAGGTCCCCCCTTACCGCAGCTTCGGGTCGAGGGCGTCGCGTACGGCGTCGCCCAGCATGATGAAGGCCAGCACGGTCAGGCTCAGGAACAGCGCCGGGAAGAGCAGCGGTCCCGGCGCCTCCAGGAAGCGCTCCCGGGCATCGGAGATCATAAGTCCCCAGGAGATATCAGGCGAGCGTAAACCGACCCCCAAAAAGGACAGGCCGGCCTCAGCGGCGATGAAGCCCCCCAAGTTGATCGTGGCGACCACGATCACGGGCGCGACCGCGTTCGGCAGGATGTGCCGGAACATGATCCGGGGCGCGGAGGCGCCGAGCGCCCGGGCCGCGACCACGTAGTCCTGGCTCTTGGCGGTGATCACCGCCGCCCGCATGATGCGGAAGGTCATCGGCCAGGTCAGTACGGCCAGCGCCAGCATGACGGTCCAGACGTTGCCCGTACGGAAGACCGCCAGGATGAGCAGCGCGCCGAGGATCGACGGGATGGCGAAGAAGATCTCGGTGATCCGGGAGAACAGGGTGTCGACCGCCCCGCCCTTGAATCCCGCGACGAGGCCGAGCAGGCCGCCCACCAGCGCGGTGACGACCGTGGTCGTCACGCCCACCACGATCGAGTTGCGGGCGCCGTAGACCGTGCGGGCGTAGACGTCGCAGCCCAGGTTGTCGGTGCCGAACCAGTGCGCGCCGCTCATGCCCTGGCGGGCGTCGGCGAGCCGGCAGCTCGCCGCGTCGAACGGGTCAACCGAGGTGAACAGCCAGGGAAACACCGACATGATGAGAAAAATGCCGATAAGGACTGCCGAGCCGATGAAGAGCGGGCGGCGGCGCAGATCGTGCCAGGCGTCGTTCCACAGGCTGGCGGCCCTGGGCGGCTTGGGGGGCCTGGCCGGCTTGCCGTGCCTGGCGCGCCCGGCGGCCGGGGCGAGGGTGTCACTCATAGCGGATCCTCGGGTCGAGCACGGCGTAGAGCAGGTCGACGATCAGGTTGGCCAGGATGTAGATCAGCACCAGCACGGTCACGATGCCGACGACCACCGACTGCTCGCGCAGGTAGACCGAGCTGAAGAGCTGCTGGCCGATACCCGGCAGGTTGAAGATCGTCTCGGTGATCACGGCGCCGCCCATCAGCGTGCCGAGGTCGGCGCCGAGATAGGTGATCAGCGGGATCAGCGCGTTGCGCAGCGCGTGCCGTCCGACGACCCGGCGCCGGGGCAGGCCCTTGGCCACCGCGGTGCGGATGTAGTCGGCCCGCAGGGTCTCCACGAGGCTGGTCCGGGTGAGCCGGGTGAGGTAGGCGATCGACGTCCCGGCGAGCACGAAGCCGGGCAGCAGGTAGCTGCGCCAGCCGTCCGTGACGCCCGCGACGGGGAAGAGGCCGACCTTGACCCCCAGGAGCAGCTGGAGCACGAAACCGGTGACCAGCGTGGGAATGGAGATCAGCACCAGCGTGGACGCGAGGACCATGGAGTCCTGGGCCCTGCCGTGGCGCAGCGCCGCGTAGAGGCCGAGGCCGACTCCGATGACCGCCTCCATGACCAGGGCGGTCATCGCCAGGTTGATGGTCACCTGGAACTTGCCGGCCATGATGTCCGTGACCGGGACCCCGGCGAAGGTTTTGCCGAAGTCGCCGCCGAACAGGCCCACGAGGTAGTACCAGTACTGCACCAGGAACGGGTCGTTCAGGTGGTACTGCTCTCGCATGATGTCCACGAGGTTGGGGTCCATCCGCTTCTCGCCCATCAGCGCCGCGATGGGGTCACCGGGCAGCGCGAAGACGATGGCGTAGATGAGCAGGGTCGCGCCCAGAAGAACAGGTATCGCCTGGATCAGGCGCCTGATGATGTAACGGCTCATTCAAGCCTCCCGTACACGCCTCGGGGAACAGCCCCGCGGCGCCGCCGGGATGTGCGGCGCCGCGGGACCGCCCGGAGGCAGCCCATGGGGCCGGGCGCACGCGCCCGGCCCGCAGCCATCCGTCAGGCGACCTTCTCGACCTTGGTCCACTCGACCTGGTTGAGAAGGTTGATCTTGACGCCCTTGACATGCTGGGAGAACGCGGCGTTCGTCCGGTAGAAGTACACCGGGATGTACGGCAGTTCCTTGATCAGGATGTCGTCGGCCTGCTGGTAGTACTTCAGGCCCTGCGCCTGCGTCGCGGCGCTGTCGCCCTTGGCGAGGAGGTCGTCGAACGCCTTGTTGGACCAGCCGGCGTAGTTGGAGCCGGTCTTGATCGCGACGGTGGAGAAGACCGGGGTCAGGTAGTTCTCCGCCGACGGGTAGTCGATCGCCCAGCCCATGCGGAACATGCCGCCGTAGGTCTTCTCGTCGAGCTCGTCGAGGATCGAGGCGAACTTCTCGAACGGCTTCACCGTGACCTGGACGCCGAGGTTGGCGCGGAGGTTGTTGGCGACCGCCTCGATCCACTCCTTGTGCGGGCCGTCGGAGTTGTAGCCCAGCTCCAGCGTCTTCGGGCCGCCGTTGGCGGCGTACTGCGACTTGGCCTTGGCCGGGTCGTAGGTGCAGACCGCGCAGGCGCCCGGACGGTAGCCGTCGAGCAGCGGGTTGATGAAGTCGTCGGCCGGGGCGCGGGTGCCCGAGAAGACCGTCTCGGCGATCGTCTTGCGGTCGATGGCCAGGGAGATGGCCTCGCGGACCTTCACGTTCGCGTAGGTCTTGTTGTACTGCATCGGGAAGCCGATGTACCCGACGCCGGCGTCGGCCTCGTCCATGTAGCGCTCGCCGAGCTCGGCCTTGGCGCTGGCGATCGCCGAGGGGGGCAGCGAGTCGTGGATGTCCAGGTTGCCCGCGCGCAGGTCGTTGAACGCGGTCTCGGCGCTGGAGTAGAGCTTGAACTGGAGCTTGTCGAACTTCGGCTTGTCCCCGGGGAACTTGTCGTACCGGGTCAGGTCGATCGACTGGTCGGTGCCCTTGTTGTAGGGCTTGTCGAACTTGAAGTAGCCCTGCCCGATCGGCTGCTTGGCGTACGCCTCGGTGACCTTGCCGTCCGCACCGAAGGCGGCCTTGGGCAGCGGGTAGAACGACGTGTAGCCCAGCATCGTCTTGAACTGCGAGAACGGCTTGCTCAGGGTGACCTTGAAGGTGCTGTCGTCGACGACCTTGAGGCCCTTCATCTCCTTGGTGGAGACGGTCTTGCCCTCGCCCGGGTTCAGGTCGGCCCAGCCCTCGACGCGGCTGAAGAAACCGTTGGCACCCTGGACGTTGTCCTGGTTGGCGGCGTAGTTCCACGCGTCGACGTAGTTCTGCGCGATCAGCGGCTCGTCGTTGTGCCAGGTGTAGCCCGGCTTGAGCTTGATCGTCCAGGTCTTGTTGTCGGTCGACTTGATCGACTCGGCGACGTCGTCGACGACCTGCTTGTTCTCGTCGTAGCTCACCAGCGGGGCGAAGACGGCGGCCAGCACTTCGGAACCCTCGGACTCGGTGGTGTCACCGGGGTAGAAGAGCTTCTGGGGCTCACCGAGCTCCATGCGCACGGGCTGGTCGGCGGAGGCCGTCCCGCCGCCCGTAGAGCTCTGGCCGCCGCACGCGGCCAGCCCCAGGGCGAGCAGCGCGGTGCCGGCGGTGATCCGTGCGCCCTTAGTAACGCGCATTGTAGTAATTCCTCCCTTTGCAGGCGGGCGTCGCCATCGAGGTCCCGTAGCCCGGACAGCCCGGCAGGGGAGGTTGTGGTCCCCCGTTCCTCGCCGTCCCGGCCAAGGTGCTGACGCCACACCAGTCGGACGCGACTATCCCGCACCGCTCCACACATAGATGTCTCTGTGATGTTGCAGTTCGGTCACGCATGTGCCGGTTCGGCGCCATACGTCTACCAGCATGACCGATCCAACCCCCCAGAAGGGCCATAAGTAGACATATAGGCTCATATAGGGCGAGAACGGTCATGCCAAAGTACCTCTGGGCCATGAGTGCTCGCATCCATTGCCCACGCATGACCCCTACCTGGGCTAACGTTGACCCCGTCGCAGAAGGACCGGGGGTTCGCAGGCGAACCGCACAATTGCCCTGGAACCTCCTTGGTGGAGATCCCGTCCAATGTGTGCGGCGGAGCACCGCCGTAGGCACTTCAACCACTCGCATCCAATAGAGTCCTTGCCATGAGCCAGCCGGAATCCGCGATCGCGGACGCCCAGGCGGGCGGCCCGAGTAACGGCACCCCAGACAAGGGGCAAGAGCCGCTGGCCAAGCTCGCCGAGCGTTACGGACTTCGGCGTGCCATCGCACGCCCCAGTCTGCCCGTCTACCTGCGTCAGTTGTGGGAACGACGGCACTTCGTCATGACGTACGCGACCTCGCGCAACGTCTCGAAGTACAGCAACTCAGCCCTGGGCCAGCTCTGGCAGGTCCTCACCCCGCTGATGAACGCCGGGATCTACTGGCTGATGTTCGGCCTGATCCTGGGTGCGGACAAGGGGGTCCAGAACTATCCCGCGTTCCTCATCACCGGGATGTTCGTCTTCACCTACACCCAGCGCTCGGTGAGCAGCGGCGCCAAGTCGATCTCCGGCAACCTGTCGCTGATCCGCGCCCTGCACTTCCCGCGCGCGGCGCTCCCCTTCGCCTACACGATCCAGGAGTTCCAGCAGCTCCTGATCTCCATGGGCGTGCTGGTCGCGCTGGTGCTCGTCACCGGCGAGACGCCCACGTGGTTCTGGCTGCTGATCCCGGTGGCCCTGCTGCTGCAGACCATGTTCAACATCGGCGCCAGCCTGGTCCTGGCCCGCGTCGGCTCCACCGCCCGCGACCTGAACCAGCTCCTGCCGTTCATCATGCGCACCTGGCTCTACGCCTCCGGCGTGTTCTTCTCCATCCAGGGCAAGGTGGTGGGCGCCGAGGGAGACGTGTTCCGGCAGTGGATCGCCGACATCATGTACTTCAACCCCGCCGCCGCCTACATCGAGCTCATGCGCGACCTGCTCATGGAGTCGCATGCCCCCCGGCCGTACATCTGGTACGTCTGCATATTCTGGGCGGTGTTCGCCTTGATCGGTGGCTTCTGGTACTTCTGGCGAGCCGAGGAGAAGTACGGCCGTGGCTGAGTTGACCGAGGAGCTGTCCAGCGTGAAGGCTGAGGAACCCGGCGCCCCCACCAAGGACGTCAGGGTGCACCCCAACCCGGACCCCGTCGGCGACAGCCGTGCGGGCACTCCGACGGTCATCGTGGACGACCTGCACATCATCTACCGCGTGTACGGCGCGGCCACCGAGGCCGAGAAGGGCAACGCCGCCAACGCCCTCATGCGCCTTCTCAAGCGCCAGGGCAGGCCGCAGATGAAGGAGGTGCACGCCGTCCGCGGCGTCTCCTTCGTGGCCCACCACGGCGACGCCATCGGCATCATCGGCCGCAACGGCTCGGGCAAGTCCACCATGCTGCGGGCCATCGCCGGGCTCCTGCCGCCCCACTCGGGCGCGGTCTACACCGACGGCCAGCCCTCCCTGCTCGGCGTCAACGCCGCGATGATGCGCGAGCTCACCGGCGAGCGCAACATCGTGCTGGGCTGCTACGCGATGGGCATGAACCCCGCGCAGGTGAAGGAGAAGTACGACGAGATCGTCGAATTCTCCGGCATCGGCGAGTTCGTGCAGTTCCCCATGTCGACCTACTCCTCCGGCATGGGCGCCCGGCTCCGCTTCGCCATCGCCTCGGCCAAGGCCCACGACGTGCTGCTCATCGACGAGGCCCTGGCCACCGGCGACCGCGACTTCAAGCGCAAGAGCCAGGAGCGCATCAAGCAGATGCGCGACCAGGCCGGCACGGTCTTCCTGGTGGCGCACAACCTCGACGTGATCGAGGAGACCTGCAACCGGGTCATCTGGCTGCACAAGGGCAAGATCAAGATGGACGGCGACCCCAAGGCGGTGCTCGCCGCCTACAACAGCGCCTGACCGCGCCGGGCCCCGCCGCCCCCGGGCGGCAGGGCAAGATGAGAGCGACCGACAAGACGCTCCCACCGGAGGTGAATCGTGTCCCCACGGCCACCGATTCCATATGACTTCCTGCCCCAGGTCCCCGCGCTGACCGTCGAGAGCGACGACGTCCGCGACGGCGAGACCATGTCCGAGGCCCAGGTGTTCGACGACTGGGGGGCGACCGGGCAGAACATCTCCCCGCACCTGCGCTGGTCGGGGGCCCCCGAGGGCACCCTCAGCTACGCGGTGACGTGCTTCGATCCCGACGCTCCCACCGGCAGCGGATTCTGGCACTGGCTGCTGTTCGACATCCCCGCCGACGTGACCGAACTGCCCACCGGAGCGGGCCGCGCCGGCTCCGACTCCGGCGTGCACGGCCGCAACGACTACAGCACCCACGCCTACGGCGGCGCGGCCCCGCCGCCCGGCTGGCCGCACCGCTACATCTTCGCGGTGCACGCCCTCGACGTGGACAAGCTCGGCGTGGACGCCGACACGCCGCCTGCCGTGGTGGGCTTCAACATCACCGCCCACACCCTGGCCCGCGGATATATCGCACCTGTGTACGAAACCTGAGGGACACGCGAGCGCTCGGGCGGGCAATCGACTGACATCGTGATCGGCGTTCCGCTATGATTCGAACGTTGTTTCGATCTTAGGAAGCCGTCATGGAGTGGGGGCGCGCGATGCGAGAGCTGTCGACCGCGATCGACCACCTGGCCACAGAGGACCCGTCCGAGATTCCCCGTCTCCAGCTCGTCGAGCAGCTCATCGAGCTGCACTGGCAGATGGCCAGACTTCAGGCCCAGATCGCCCGCCGCACCACCGTGCGGGGACCAGGCCTCTGAAACAGAGGGAGACCGGCCGGTGCGCACCGGCCGGTCTCTCACTGTCGCCACGCATACTCCGCGGCGTCTCCGCGCATCCCCCGTAGCGCCGCCACGGATACCTCGCGGCGTCTCCGCGCATACTCCGCGGCGCGGCGGGCGTCCCGCGTTCGCCGTGACTACTCGGCGGCGACCCTGGTGGTGCTCATGGTGGCGTCGGCCAGCGAATGGACGGTTCCGCTGAGGGCCTTGGCGCCCTCCTCACCGCTGTTGCCCACCAGCGGCGCGAGCTCGTCGACGGAGGCGGACCGGACGATCGGGGCGACGGCCCCGGCGACCGGCTCGGCCTCGGCCGGGGACAGGGTGCCCACCAGCGGGGCGAGAGTGCCCGCCTGCTCCGCGCCCTGGGGCACGGCCTGGTTCGCCGCGTCCACGAGGCCGTCGATCTCGGCACGCTTGTCGCCGAGTGCCGCGACCGCCTCGGCGGAGGTCTGAGCGGTCTCGGCGGCCGACGTGGTCGTCGTGGGCACGGTGCCGAGGACGTCGCTGAGGTTCTGGGGTCCCTGGGCGGCGGACAGCGAGCCGTTCTGCGCGGCGTCGGCGTCCTGCGGGGCTGCGGGGACGGGGTCACCGGTCAGCGGAGCGGCGGGGACGGGGTCACTGTCCTGCGGGGCTGCAGGGGCGGAGTCACCCGTCAGCGGGGCGCCGGGGACGGGGTCACTGTCCTGCGCGGCTGCAGGGGCGGAGTCACCGGTCAGCGGAGCGCCGGGGACGGGGTCACTCAGGGAGGTGCCGGCGAGCTCCCCGGCGGTGTCCGTGAGCGTCCACCACAGGCGGTCGGTGCTGACCCGCCAGCCGCTCGTCATGCCGCCCGGCAGGCCCAGGTCATCCCGCGTCCCGAATGCCGGCCCCTGGTCGCCCATGGTGCCGAGCTGCACGTTCCCCTCGTCGAGCAGGCCGAAGGTGAGCCCCCCGAGCACGTGGGAGAGACCGTCGGTCCCGTCCTGCCCGTCGAGGATGTCGCGCGACTGGGCCTGGGCGGGGGCGCAGACCGCCGCCGCGAGACCGAACGCCGCCACGGCCACAGCCGCCTTGATGCATCGCTTCATGATTGCCTTCCCAGATTGTGATCGGCCCGCTCTGCTTTTCTGGAACCATGAGAAAAAGCGGGCCTAAGACCCTGAATTACCGGTGGGCGCGATTTGAAGGGCTGCACGAAACGCGCCGGCCGGAAACTGCATCGGCATTTGTATCACCGCCCCGAGCGACCCCCGGTCCACTCACGGTGATCGAATTATCGGCGGCGACAACATCTGGAGCCCCAGCATGGACACGCCGGGCGGGCCCTGGGACCCGCCCGGCGCAGCCGGTAAATCTGGAAATAGCCCTGCGAAGGATTACGGTCCGCCAATCCGTATGCCGCAAAACCACGGCCCCCCGGAGCACATCCCGGCGGCACCGGCGGCAGGAACCCGGGAAAGGGGCGGGAAAGAGAGTCCACCGGTCACGGCGTCAGATTTTCCGGTCGCCGGGCACCCCCTTGACCCTGTGGATCAGGCGGACAGCCGATGAGGGACCGTCGCCGGCTCGAAGGGGTCGGAGGGGCCGAGGAGCTCGGGGAGTTCGGAGGATTCGAAGGGGAAGCGGTCGGCGAACGCCGGCCGCAGATCGGTCAGCCACGCGGCCGTGGGGTCGTAGCGTGCGAAGAAGGGGCGTCCGACCAGCTCGGGGTCGCGCGCCTGGATGAGGTGGAGCACGAAGACCTTCTGCCCCGCGATCTCCGCGACGCCGTCCACGCAGACCTTGCCGGGCGTGGCCGACATGGAGGGACCCCGCACCGTGCGGCACAGTCCCGAAACGCTCGCGTAGGCGTCCCTGAAGATCTCGTAGGCCCGGGCGAGGGGGACCGCGAAGTAGTCCTGGGGTCCGGTGTCCCGTTCGACGAACATGTAGTAGGGCACCATGCCCATGGTGAGCTGCCTGCGCCACATGGACGACCAGGTCGCGGGGTCGTCGTTGATCGTCCTGATCAGCGGCGCCTGGGTCCTGATCACCGCGCCGGTGGCGAGGATCCCGGCCACGGCTGCCTCGGCGACGGGGGACTCCATCTCCCTCGGGTGCGAGAAGTGCGCCATGAAGGCCAGGTTCTTGCCCGCGTCCACCACGGAGGCGAACAGGCGCAGCGTGTCGTCGGCATCGGGGTCGGAGACGAACCGCTGCGGCCAGTAGGCCAGCGACTTGGTGCCGATGCGGATGGATTCGAGCTGCTCCAGTTCGAGCAGCGGCTCCAGATAGCGGCGGAGCACCGGCGCACTCATGATCATGGGATCGCCGCCGGTGAACAGCACACTGGTCACCCGGGGATGTTTCTTCAGGTAGCCGACGAGGTTCTCGACGTCGTCGGAGGCGAACTTGAGATCGGGCTCCCCGATGAACTGCGCCCACCGGAAGCAGTAGGTGCAGTACGCGTGACAGGTCTGGCCCTGCTTGGGGAAGAAGAGCAGCGTCTCAGGATATTTGTGCTGCATCCCCGGCATCGGGTCATCGCCCACGCGTGGGACGTTGAGGTCGAGCTGACCGGCCGGGTGCGGGTTGAGCCGCATCCTGACCTCGCGTGCCGCCGCCTGGATTTCCGCGTTCGGGGCGTCGGCGCCCAGAAGACCTGCGAGCCTGGTGACGTCCGGCTCGGGCAGCATGTCCGCCTGAGGGAAGACCAGACGATATATGGGGTCATCGGGGATGGCCGACCAGTCGATGAGCTGATCCACCACGTAGGCGTTGGTGCGGAAGGGCAGGACGGTCGCCACCGCCCTGATCCGCAGCCGCTCCTCGTCCCCGAGGCCGGCCCGTCGCAGGAGGTCGTCCAGATGCTTGGCGGTGTAGGCCCGGAAGCCGCGTGCAGAGCCTTCCTTCAAGATCACTAATTCTTTCCTCCGTTTTTTGTCGGTCTTCGTGTAAACCTCTCCAGCCGGTCGCGCGTCACGGCGCTTATATACCCGGACGTAATTACCCCTAAGGCTGGTTCCACTCCCGGGTAAGTTCGCCGGTAAATTTCTCTCGCGATATATCTCGAAACGCCGTAGAATCCCTCCCATGACCTCCCGTGACCCCGCCTTACCGGGCCACCACGCCCCGGCCATGCGCGCGTCCGACGCCGACCGCGACCGCGTGGCCGGGGTGCTCGCCGAAGCCCTCGCCACCGGCCGTCTGACCAGCCTCGAACACGCCGACCGGCTGCAGGCGACCTACGACTCCGTCACCCTGGGCGAGCTCGCCCCGATCACCCACGACCTGCCCGACGTCATCGCCACGGCCCACGAGCCCGCCATCGCCCGGCACGAGGTGCGCGCCGTCTTCAGCAAGGTCGTCCGGGGCGGGCGCTGGATCGCCGGACGCCACACGGCGCTGAACGCCACGTTCGGCGCGCTGATCGTCGACCTGTCCGACGCGGTGCTCCCCGGCCGTGAGATCACCCTTGAGGTCAACTCCGCCTTCGGCAAGCTGATCGTCAGGGTGCCGGAGAACGCCCACGTCATCGACGAGGTCAGTGCGCTGTTCGCCAAGAGGCACATCTCGGGCGGCCTCGGCGACGAGGGCGGCCCGGTCATCCGCGTCGTCGGCCGGGCCACCTTCGGGAAGATCATCGTCTCGCGGGAGAGGACCGACTGGAATCTCCCCGACTGGTCCTGAGCCCCCGGTTGCCCCATCCGGCGCCGACCCCGCCTACGATGCGGACAGACCATCCCGCACGAGGTGACCGCTTGCCTGATACCCACGATCCCGGCGCCATGCCGGTCGCCTTGGACGCGATGGGCGGCGACCACGCCCCGGACGAGATCGTCGCGGGAGCCGTACACGCGGTGCGGGAACACGGAGTCCGCGTCGTCCTCGTCGGCGCTCCCCGCCCCCTCATGGAGGCGCTCTCCGTCCACGACGCGCTCACCGAGGTCCCGATCATCCGGGCCGAGGAGGCCCTGGCCATGGACGAGGGCGCCCTGGCCAGCCTCCGCCGCCCCCGCTCCAGCATCGCCGTCGCCTGCCATCTCGTACGGCGGGGCGAGGCCTCCGCCGTGGTCTCCGCCGGATCCACCGCCGGGATCGTGGCCACCGGCAAGCTCCGGCTCCGCAGCCAGCCCGGAGTGCTCAGGCCCGCCATCACCGTCGCCCTGCCGACCCGGCCCACCCCCACCGTCCTGCTGGACGCGGGAGCGAACGCCGAGGTGAAGCCGGAGATGCTGGTGCAGTTCGCGCACCTGGGCGCCGCCTACGCGGAGACCGCCCTGGAGATCGACGAGCCCAGGATCGGCCTGCTGACCATCGGCAGCGAGCCGGAGAAGGGCAACAAGCTCGTCAAACGGGCACACGAGCTGCTGTCGGCCGCCCCCGGCCTGAACTTCGCCGGCAACATCGAGGGGCACGACCTGCTCACCCGGGCGGTGGACGTCATCGTCACCGACGGCTTCACCGGCAACGTGGCGCTCAAGACCATGGAGGGCAGCGTCCGCTACGCCTTCGCCGAGCTCCGCGACACGATCAGCGAGAGCCGCACGGCCCGGCTGGGCGGAATGCTGCAGCGAAAACGCATCAGGGGGCTCAACCAGCGGCTGGACCCCGAGGTCCACGGTGGGGCCGTGCTGCTCGGGCTCAACGGCACCGTGGTCATCGCCCACGGCTCCTCGCAGGCCAAAGGGGTCAGCGCCGCCTGCGTGCTCGCCGCCGGGCTGGCCCGGCAGGGCGTGGTCACCCGCATCGGCGAACGCCTGGCCGCCGCCCCCCGGTCGCACCGCCTCTGGTAACCCTCCGCGCCCCCTGACGCCCCCGCGCAATGGTCGCACCGCCTCTGGTGACCCCCGCGGCCCCTGACGCCCTCCGCGTAATGTGGGAGACCCACACGAATCTCGGGGGGACGCGTGGAGCAGCCGGCGGAGCGGGGGCTGACCACTGCGGAGGTCGCCGAACGGGTGGCGCGCGACCAGGTCAACGTGGTCCGGCGCAGGTCGAGCAGATCGCTTCCGGCGATCATCCGGGCCAACGTCCTCACCCTGTTCAACGCGGTGATCGCCGTCCTGTGGATGCTGATCATGATCTTCGGGCAGTGGCAGGACGGGCTCTTCGGCGCGGTGATCGTGGCCAACTCGGCGATCGGCATCGTCCAGGAGCTCCGCGCCAAACGCACCCTGGACCACCTCGCCGTCGTCAACGAGGCCCCCGTCAAGGTCCGCCGGGACGGCGCGGACACCCGGATCCCGCCCAGACAGGTCGTGCTCGGCGACCTCATCCTGCTCGCCTCCGGCGACCAGCTCCAGGTCGACGGCCGGGTGGCGGACGCCGACGGGCTGGAGGCGGACGAGTCCCTGCTCACCGGTGAGGCCGACCCCGTTCACAAGCGCCCCGGCGACCAGATGCTCTCCGGCAGCTTCATCGTCGCCGGCACCGGTTCGTACGTCGCGACCAGGGTGGGCGGCGACGCCTACGCGGCCAGGCTCGCCGACGAGGCCAGCAAGTTCAACCTGTCCCACTCGGAGCTGCGCGCCGGCGTCAACCGGTTCATCAAATACATCACCTGGTTGATCGTCCCGATCGGCACGCTGCTCGTCTGGAGCCAGGTCAGCAGGACGAGCGACTTCGGCCAGGCCATCACCGGCGCGGTGGCGGGCATCGTCACCATGATCCCCGAAGGCCTGGTCCTGATGACCAGCATCGCCTTCGCCGTCGGAGTGATCCGGCTGGGCAAGCGCCGCTGCCTGGTCCAGGAGCTGCCCGCCATCGAGGTGCTGGCCCGGGTGGACGTGCTCTGCCTGGACAAGACCGGCACGCTCACCGCGGGCGGCATGAGCCTCGACCGGGTACGCCCGCTCCGCGACGACCTGCCCGTCGGCGAGGCCCTCAGCGCGCTGGCCCACCTGGACCCGGACCCCAACCCCACCGCCCGGGCCGTCCAGTCCGGATACCCCGACCCTCCCGGCTGGCGCCCCGGCCTCAAGGTGCCCTTCTCCTCGGCCCGTAAATGGAGCGGGGCGGAGTTCGCCGGGCAGGGCGCCTGGGTGCTCGGCGCCGCCGACGTCCTGCTCACCCCGGGCACCCCGGAGTACGACGAGGCCGAGGAGACGGCTGCCACCGGCCTCCGCGTGCTCGCCCTGGTCCGGGTCGCGTCACTGCGCGACCCCGACGACCTCGGCCCCGTCGAGGCGGCGGCCGTCATCGCCCTCAAGCAGCGGATCCGCCCCGAGGCGGCCGCCACCCTCGGGTACTTCGCCGAGCAGGGCGTCACCATAAAGATCATCTCTGGCGACAACCCCGAGTCGGTCTCGGCCATCGCCCTCTCCCTCGGCGTACCCGGCGGGGAACACGCGGTGGACGCCCGCACCCTGCCGGAGAACGATCCCGGGAAGCTGGCGGAGATCCTGGACGCCAACACCGTCTTCGGCCGGGTCACCCCGCACCAGAAGCGCTCGTTCGTCGGCGCCCTCCAGTCACGCGGTCACACGGTCGCGATGACCGGCGACGGCGTCAACGACGTGCTCGCGCTCAAGGACGCCGATCTCGGCGTGGCGATGGGCTCGGGCAGCGGCGCCGCCCGATCGGTCGCCCAGATCGTGCTGATGGACGACAACTTCGCCGGCCTGCCCTCGGTGGTGGCGGAGGGCCGCCGGGTCCTGGCCAACATCGAGCGCGTCTCCAGCCTCTTCCTCACCAAGACCTTCTACGCCATCGTCCTGTCCCTGCTCACCGGGGTCGTCGGGCTCGTCTTCCCGTTCGCCCCCCGGCACTCCACCCTGGTCAACGCGCTGACGATCGGCATCCCGGCGTTCTTCCTGGCACTCGCGCCGAGCAACGAGCGGGCCAGGACCGGCTTCGTGCCACGCGTGCTCCGGCTGGCGATCCCCGCCGGAGTCATCTGCGCGGTCGCCGTCTACCTGTCGTACTGGGCCGCCCAGACCGGCTCCTCCACCCTGGAGGAGAACCGCACCTCAGCGGTGATCACGTTGTTCATGACCACGTGGTGGGTGCTGGTCCTGGTCGCCGGGCCGTACGTATGGTGGCGCGTCGCGCTGGTGACCTCCATGGCCGTACTGTTCGCGCTCGCCCTCGCCACGCCGTTCACCCGGGACTTCTTCGCGCTCGCCCTCGGCGACCTGAGCAACGACCTCGTCGCGGCCGGGTTCGGCGCGGCCGGCATGGTCGCGCTGACGATCGTTTTCAAGATCATGCGATCGCCCGATATATCGCCGGGTCAGGGCCGGTCAAACGATACCCTTGAGTCATGACCGACCCGCAGCTCGTCCTCACCGAGCGCGTCCAGCAGGCGCTGGCCGCCGCCTTCGGTACGGATTACGCCGACGCAGACCCGCTGATCCGTCCCTCGCAGTTCGCCGACTACCAGGCGAACGTGGCGATGAGCCTGAGCAAGCGACTGCGACGAGCCCCGCGGGAAGTCGCCCAGGAGATCGCCGATCACCTCTCCGGCCGCGCCGAAGGCACGCGGGGTGACGCCTTCCCCGGCACCGTCGAGGTCAGCGGTCCCGGCTTCCTGAACATCACGCTCTCCGACGACTGGATCGCCGAGCAGACCGCCGAGATCATGGCCGACCCGCGCAGCGGCGTCGCCCAGGCCACCCCGCCGCAGACCGTCGTGATCGACTACTCCGCGCCCAACGCGGCCAAGGAGATGCACGTCGGCCACCTGCGCACGACCATCGTCGGCGACGCCCTGGCCCGCGTGCACGAGCACCTGGGCAACAAGGTCATCCGGCAGAACCACCTGGGCGACTGGGGCACCCCGTTCGGCATGCTCATCGAGCACCTGCTGGACATCGGCGAGGCGACCGCCGTCGCCCAGCTCGAGGCCGGCGAGGGCAACGCCTACTACCAGGCGGCCCGCGCCAAGTTCGACTCCGACCCGGAGTTCAACCAGCGCGCCCGCACGCGGGTGGTGACCCTCCAGGCCGAAGAGCCGGAGACCATGCGCCTGTGGCACATCTTCATGGACGCCACGGTCCGCTACTTCAACAAGGTCTACCGCCAGCTCGGCGTGACGCTGACCGACGACGCCATCGCCGGTGAGAGCATGTACAACCACATGCTCGCCCAGGTCTGCGACGAGCTCCAGGAGCGCGGCATCGCCGTCGTCAGCGACGGCGCGCTCTGCGTCTTCCCGCCCGGCTTCACCGGCCGCGAGGACCAGCCGCTGCCGTTCATGATCCGCAAGAGCGACGGCGGGTACGGCTACGCCACCACCGACATGGCCACCATCCACTACCGCGTCCAGGACCTCAAGGTCGACCGGATCCTCTACGTGATCGGGGCGACCCAGGCCCTGCACATGTCGATGCTGTTCGCCTCCGCCAGGATGGCCGGCTGGCTGCCCGACCACGTCAGGGCCGAGCACGTCCAGATCGGCAGCGTGCTGGGCAGCGACGGCAAGATGTTCAAGACCCGCAGCGGCGAGTCCGTCAAGCTGCTGGACCTGCTGGACGAGGCGGAGACCCGCGCCGCCGCCGTGCTCGCCGGCCGCGACTACGACGACGCCGCGCGCGCCGAGATCGGGCACGCCGTCGGCATGGGCGCGGTCAAGTACGCCGACCTGTCGGTCAGCCACGACAGCGAATACGTCTTCGACTTCGACCGCATGCTCGCCCTCACCGGCAACACCGGCCCCTACCTCCAGTACGCCACGGCCCGGATCCGCTCCATCTTCCGCAAGGCGGACATGGCCCCGGCCACGGCGACCGGCCCGATCCTGCTCGGCCACCCGGCCGAGCGCGCCCTGGCCCTGCAGGTGCTCGGGTTCGGCTCCGTCGTGGACGAGGTGGCCGAAGGCTCCGCGCCGCACAAGCTCGCCGCCTACCTGTTCGAGACCGCGAGCGTCTTCACCACCTTCTACGAGAACTGCCCCGTCCTGAAGGACGACGTCGACCCGGCCACGCGCGCCTCGCGGCTCGCCCTGTGCGCGCTCACCCTGCGCGTCCTGGAGACCGGCCTGGACCTACTCGGAGTCCCGGTTCCCGAGCGCATGTGAGTTATCCACCGGATGATCGCCTTGATTCACCAAATCGAGGCGATCATCCGGCAAAGTTGGGTTCGGCGCGCCTCCCGACGGGGATGACCGAGGCGCACTACGCTGGCGCGGTCATCGGTCACAACTTCGGAGAGTTCTCTGCCTTGAGCACCGACCTGACCGCGAGTTCCCATGTCGGGACGGAGTTGCACCGCTACGCCGAGGCACTCCTGGCGAATCTGGCCGCCGACGCGGCCCTCTCCATGACGCCGCCGCGATTGCCGGACACGACCGATCACTGGCTGGCCCCGGCAGTCGAGGCTCTCGTTCTGCTCATGCGCGGCGAAGACGCGCTCGAACCCCTCGGCCGCGCCGCCCAGCTCGACGGGCAGCGGACCGCGCTCTTCCTCTGCCTGGCCCTGGCCGTCTCCGGCCAGGGCGACCAGATCCATGCCTCCTGGCTGGGCATCGCCTTCGGCGAGATGGCCGTTGACCGTCCGGTGACCCACGGCCAGCGTGCGCTCTGGCTCGCCGCCGCCAGGGGGGCGTACGGCCCCGCGGGCAAGATCTTCGTGCTCCGCAAGCTCGACGCGGTGGCCGCCCCCTCGGAGGTCGAGCCCGACCGCTGGCTGAGCGCACTGACCCCGCACGAGCCGTCGATGGTGGTGCCGCCGTCCCTGGTCGACTTCCCCCAGCTCGCCGAGCTCCCCGAGCTGGCCGAGCCCGTCCAGGCCGCCGACCAGCTGACCCGCCTGCTCGGCCGCTGCATCGAGATCACCTCGACCCGGGAGGGGACCGGCGGGAAACTGGCCAACCGCGCGAGCAGGCCCGCCGCCGTGTGGACCGAGGGCGAGCCGCTGACGGTGCTGCGCCATCTGATCGGCTCAGGTGGCCCCGAGGGGCCGATGAACTCGCTCGCCGGTCACCTGCTCGGCGACCTGCAGCCCGGCTCCGACCCGCATCTCGCCGCCATCGCGCTGCACATGGCCGCGCCGATCGTGCGGACCGCCGCCGAGCGCCTCGTCCAGGCCACCCAGGTCGATCCGCCGCAGTCGGTCACCATGCCGCTGCTGGGGCACCGTGTGGTGCTCCGGCCGGAAGGCCCGGACGCCGAATCGCTGGCCGCCGCCGAAAAGCGCATCACCGTCGAAGGAGTGCCCGTCCGCGGCCGGCCCTGGCCCGCCTACGCGCTGCTCGCCCTCGGCGTGGCGGCTCTGGTGGCCGCGCTCGTCACCCCGGTGACGCTGCCGCTCACAGCGCTCGCGGTGGCTCTGCTCGCAGCGGGGGGCCATCAGCTCTGGCGCCGCCGCAGACGCGAGCAGGCAGACGCCGAATACGTCACAGCACAGGTCTCCGAGCTGCGCGAGCTGGCCGAGGGCGCCGTGTGGGCCCTGCACGAATACGCTCGCGAGAGCGAGAAGCGCGCCCAGACCGCCACCTCGGACCTGGCCGAACTGGTGCGCGTGCTCCGTCGAGGTCCCCGCGCGGGGTAGCTGGGAGCTGACGGATCCGGGGCACACGGGAGCGCCGGGGCCAGGTAACCCGGGGACACCGGGTGGGGGAAGCACGGGAACCCCAGGTCCGGAGGACACGGCAACGCCGGGCCCGGAGAGGACGAGAACGCCGGGCTCACCCAGCCGCAGCTTCCGCCTCCACCGCCCACCTGCGCGCCTTCGCCCACGGCATCCGCCGTGACCACGCCGCCGTCAGCCGATCTCCTTCCTCGAGATGCGCAGTATCCCTGCGGCCACCGGAACGACGATCCACACGAACACTGACACGGTCAGCCTAAGGGCGGCGTCGCCGGTGAGCCCGCCGTTCATCAGGGGGTTGGTGGTGAGGTTGAGGTCGAGCCAGCCCGCCAGGATCGCGCCCATGTCGCCGAGCCGGGCGACGGTGCTCCACAGGGCCGTGCTGGCCAGACAGATCACGATCGCCGCCGGCGCGTTCAACAGCGCCAGACCCATGCCGAGGCCCTGGCCGGTCACCAGCACCATCGTCGCGATCCAGCCCAGCACCTTGGCGGGCGCGACGGTCCACGTGGCCTCGACGCCGTGAACCGCGGCGGCGACGGCGGTCATGGGCAGGGCCGCCAGCAGGGCGAACACGCAGCCCGCCACGGTGACCGCCAGTGGCGGCAGGCACTTGGCCGCCAGCACCCGCCCGCGCCGGGGCTCCAGCACGAACGTGGTCAGCGCGGTGCGATGCCGCCATTCGCCGGTCACCGTGAGAATGGCCAGCACGGGCAGAAGCGTCCCGAGCGGGATGGCGGCGGTCCCGGCCAGGGTGAACCAGCGCGGCTCCGACGTGAGGCCCCGGGCGACGACGGCCACGAGCGCCAGCCCGATCGCGCTCACCGCGAGGATGAGACCGCTGCGCGTGTCGAACAGCTTGCGGGTCTCGACCCGTAGCAGCCTGGTGAACGGAATGTCGATAGGGGTCATGCGGCGCTCCTGTCGGCTTGAGCGGTCAGTTCGAGGAAGGTCCGCTCCAGGCCGCCATCGCGGGCGAACTCGGCGACGGTGCCCCGGGCGAGCACCCGGCCGCGTCCGATCATCACGATCTGGTCGGCGACCTGCTCCACCTCGTGCAGCAGGTGCGAGCTGAGCAGCACCGCGCACCCGGAGTCGGCCAGGCTGCGCAGCAGCCCGCGCATCCACTGGATGCCCTGCGGGTCGAGGCCGTTGGCGGGTTCGTCCAGGATGAGCGCCTCGGGTCGGCCGAGCAGCGCGTGGGCGATGCCGAGCCGCTGCCGCATGCCCAGCGAATAGCCGCCGACGGCCCGCCTGCCCTCCTTGCCGGTCAGCCCGACCAGCTCTTGGCTCTCCTCGACGCGCGAGCGGGGCAGGCCCAGCATCATCGCCCCCAGCGTCAGGACCTCCCGCCCGCTGCGCCCCGGATGCAGGGCGCCGGCGTCGAGCAGCGTGCCGACCCGGCGGCCGGGACAGGCAAGTTCGGCGTACGGCCGCCCGAACACGGTGGCCGACCCCGACGTCGGCCGCGAGAGCCCGGTCAGGATGCGCAGAGCCGTCGACTTCCCCGCGCCGTTCGGTCCGAGGAACCCGGTGACGCTGCCTGCCTCGACGGTGAAGGACACCTCGTCGAGGGCTTTCACCCCTTTGTATGCCTTGCTGACGCAATGGAATTCGATCACGGGCCTAGTTCACCGGATTCCCCGCCTCGGGTCATCGGACCTAGGTCGACGGCCACCGGCCGAGAAAAAGACCCAGGGCTACCCGCTCTGGACCCTGGTAGCTAGGGGCGGCTCCGGCGCTTCCCTAGGCTGTCGGGCGTGAATGGGTCAGGGGTGGATGAGTGGGGTGTCGATGAGTCGGGCGTGAAAGGAAAGAGCCGGGGCGAGGCTCTGCGTTACCTCTGCGCCACCGTGCCTGCGCTGTTCGTCAGCGGGATCTCGATCCTGTCAGCCGTGAACCGCGAGGTCACCCCCGACCTCGCCCGGATCGCGCTGGACTTGGCCCTGTTCGGGGCCGGTCTGGGGTTGATGCGATGGCGGCACCGCTTCCCCTGGCAGGTCGCGCTGGCGACCGCGCTCCTGACCCTCTACTCGACCACGGCGGCCGGCCCCGCGTACGTCACCTACGTCGCTATGTGCACGCATTGCCGTTGGCGCCAGATCGTCCCGGTCGCTCTCGCCACGTGGCTGTGCCCGGCGGCGCAGATCCTGTGGTCGGACGCCGACAAGCTCAGGGGCGTCTCCGTCACGAGCGTCACCATGGTGACCGGCAGCGTGATCGTCGGTGGGCTGACCGTCTTCGGCCTCTACCTGCGCACATGGCGCGACTTGGCCGCCTCGCGGCGACAGGCCGCGCTCGAGGCGCAGGCGCACCGCGTCGAGCAGGCCAAACTAGCCGAACGGGTCAATATCGCCCACGAGATGCACGACGTGCTGGCACACCGGATCTCTCTGCTGGCCATGCTCGCGGGCGGCCTGTCGCACCGCACCGACCTCACCGCCGAGCAGACTCGCGAAACGGCCCAGGCGATTCAGGAGAACGCACACCAGTCGCTCAACGAGCTGCGCGCCGTGCTCGGCACGCTGCGGCGCGACGGCGGCGTCGAGGACCCGCAGCCGAGCCTGGCGGACCTGGACGCCCTGTTCGACGAAGTACGCGTGGCCGGGCAGCAGGTCGAGGTGGCCGACACTGTCGAGGGGCGCGAGCTGCTGCCGGCGCAGACGGGGCGGCACGCGTACCGGATCGTGCAGGAGGCGCTGACCAACGCGCGCAAGCACGCGCCGGGTACCCGAGTGAGAGCCGAGCTCGGCGGACGGCCTGGCCAAGGGTTACGGATCCGGATGAGCAACCCGGCTCCATACGCCGGATCGTCCAGCCCCGGCCCCAGCCCCGGCCTCGGCGGACGGCTGGGCCTGGTCGGGCTGGCCGAGCGTGCCCAGATGGCCGGGGGCACCCTGAGCCATGCGGTCCAGGACGGACACTTCGTCCTTGACGTACGGCTGCCGTGGGAGGCTTGATCCGTGATCAGAGTGGTGATCGTGGACGACGACCCGATGGTACGCACGGGGTTGCGTCTCCTCACCGAGCGCGAGCACGGGGTGGCGATCGAGGTGGCCAAGGGCAGCTCGAACCCCGAGATCGCCACGAACCTGTCGGTGAGCGTGGCCACGGTGAAGGCCAACATCACCCGCATCTTCGCCAAACTCGGCACCGGCAGCCGCGTGGACGTGGCGAACAGGGCACGCGACGCCGGCCTCCTGTGATCCGAAATCGGTCGGTGGCTGAGCAGGCGGCGGTGAACCTCGGCGTACGGCAGTGCGTCGAGGTCAGTGATCAGGCCGACGTGGTCAGGTGATGGGTTCGAGGATGACGCGATAGCTGATTCCTGAGAACCGCCTTGGCTGCTGTCCGTATCGCCGCAGGTCAGCGCCAAATCCGTTGGATCTTTCGATCAGACTGCTGGGACCCCCGGGAGGACCAGAACCCCAGGTCCGGAGGACACGGCAACGCTGGGCCCGGGGAGGACGAGAACACCGGAAGGCACGTTCCAATCATTCCTGCCGTTCCGGTCATCACGGGATCAGCCGGTGGTGATCTCCACCTCGGCCGGAGCCAGGAGGAAGACCTTCTCCGCGATGCGCTCGATGCGGCCCTCGCAGCCGTAGGCCAGGCCCGCGGCGAAGTCGACCATCCGGGTGGCCTCAGCCGTGCTCATGACGTTGACGTCCATGATAACCGTCTGGCCGTCACGGAAGTGCCGTCCGATGATCGGAGCGTCGTTGTACTTCCTGGGCGTCAGCATCACGATCCGGGAGGGCTCGCTCATCGAACGCCAGCGCTTGGCCGCACGCTCCGAAGCGGGCTGCCAGTCCTCGCCCTCACCCTCGACTTCGTCCTCGTAGTCATAGGACTCGTCGTAATCCTCTGCTCCACCCAGGCCAAGGTAGGTCGCCACCTTGCGCACTGCCCCCATCGGCTCGTCCTTTCCTCAGGACCACGCCGCAGCCGGCTTGTCCTACACCTTGGACGGTAACCGACGGCCAGAAGTTCGCCGCGCGACACGCCCAACGCTTATTACCACTTTGTACGGCTAGCGCACTGGTTTGCCTGGCCCTCATACCCGCTTTCAGCCGAATATTGTCGATCAGTTAAAATTACTTCATGCGTATCTATACGGTCGATTCATTTACCGACCAATTTTCCAAGGGTAACCCTGCGGGGGTCTGCTTGCTCGACAATCCGGTTCCGGATGCCTGGATGCAGTCCATCGCAGCGGAGATGAGGCACTCCGAGACGGCCTTCGTGCTTGAAGGGGAAGACGGCGAGCCGTATTCACTCCGTTGGTTCACACCGGTGGTCGAGGTGGCCCTGTGCGGGCACGCCACCTTGGCCGCGGCACATGTGCTGTATTCCACAGGATCAACCCCGGAAACCCTTGATTTCTCGACGAAGAGCGGGATTCTGTCCGTGACCAGGGACGGAACGGGTCTAATCAGCATGGACTTCCCGGCGAAGGTGCTGGAGGCGACGAGCCCGCCGGACGGTCTGGCGGCGGCACTGGGGGTCGAGCCTCTCTGGGTCGGCAAGAACGTCTGGGACTATCTGGTGGAGGTCGACTCCGAGGAGACTCTGCGCGCCGTCTCCCCCGACTTCCTCGCGCTGAAGAAGGTGGACGCCCGAGGAGTCATCGTGACGGCTCCCGCGTCGAGCCCCGGTGTCGACTACGTCTCCCGGTTCTTCGCTCCGAGAGTCGGTGTCGACGAGGACCCGGTGACCGGTTCCGCCCACTGCGCCCTGGCCCCCTACTGGACGGGCAAGCTCGGCTCGGCCTCCCTGGTCGGTGCCCAGCTCTCCCAGCGGGGCGGTGTGATCCACACGACGGTGCGAGGTGACCGGGTCGAGCTGAGCGGGCGTGCGGTGACTGTGCTCTCCGGAAAACTCCACGTCTGAAGAACGTAGCCGGCCGGGTGTAGAGTTCCTGCCGGTCGCATGGAAGGGCGGAATCCGGTGGCGGGCATCCGTCCGGAGCAGGGAGGCAGGTCCCCGGAGAAGGGCCGGTGGAAAAAGGGTCTGCAGGAGAACACACCGACTGAAAGAGGGCAGAGAAGCAGGGCAAGGGGCGAGAAAAAGGGGTCCGGAAAGCAGAAAAGGCCACCCCGAAGGGTGGCCTTTCCTAAAAAGATTGTCCGGCGGCGACCTACTCTCCCACACCGTCCCCGGTGCAGTACCATCGGCGCTGAAGAGCTTAACTTCCGGGTTCGGAATGTAACCGGGTGTTTCCCCTTCGCCATAACCGCCGTAACACTATGAAACTGTCAAACACACACGGCGCTTGCTGTTTCAGAATCGCATAGTGGACGCGAGCAAAAATTGCTTTGTGGTCAAGTCCTCGGCCTATTAGTACCGGTCAGCTCCACACATTACTGTGCTTCCACCTCCGGCCTATCAACCCAATCGTCTATTGGGG
>NZ_FOQY01000079.1 GCF_900113865.1 Streptosporangium canum
ACGCGGCAAGATCCCCATCGTGGCCGTGACCGGCAAGGGCTACGGCCGCGTGTGCCTGGCCGGATTGGTATGCGCCAAGCCCGGGCAGCGCACCCGGTTGATGTACCCGGATGCTGCTGCGGCGTGGCCATCCCGGGAAGGTCAGGGGCTTTGGCTCGTAGCGGTTCGCGGCGCTGCTGGACGCCGCTCACCAGCAGCTCGACGGCCCGATCGTGCTGGTGTGGGACAACGACCGCCACCACCTGTCCCGGGTGATGCGCGCGATGATCGAGGCCCGCCCGTGGCTGACGGTCTTCCAGCTGCCGTCTTATGCGCCGGAGCCGAATCCGGCTGAGGGGGTGTGGTCAGCGCTCAAGCGGGCCCTGGCCAACCTCGCCCCGCACGACATCGATGAGCTCGCGGCGATGGTCGCCACCAAGCTCAAGCGGATGCAGTACCGGTCCGGGCTGCTGGACGGCTTCATCGCTCAGACCGGCTTCATCCTCGAACCGCCGTAACGTCAGCCCTTCAAGCTCAGATGCACCATGCCCGCCGATTACGGCCGTGACGGCCGACATCCGAGTGGCGGAGCGGCGTGTCCGGCCACGAAGAACCGAAACGTGACAATAAAAATGCATTCAATCACGCTTCGCAAGCATCTCGCAGATGAAAACGGATTATGCCTCCAAGCCCACAAAGAGGACTCCAATAACTTCTCTATCACGGACAGTCCGGAAGATCAATGTCTTGATCCATTTGGATGCATAAAATAGCATCAAAACGCCAGATACGGGAGGCGATTCCCGGTCACCTCGGTAGCCGGGAAATCAAACCGAGAGAAAGGCGAACCGGGATGAATCCAAAAAGATTGGCCATGACGGCGGCATCGGCCGTGCTGGCCGCGGGACTTATCACAGCAGGCGCCGCGACACCGGCGTCCGCCGATTCCTCGTGCTCGACATCCTATTTCTGCGTCTGGAGCTCCCCGTATTACAGCGGCGTCGTTGGGCGAACCACGGTGGCAATCCCGGAGTGGCACCAGGCCGGGGGAAACTGGCCGACGCTGACCTGGAACGACAGGTCATATAAGAATCGATTCCAAACTCTCGCATGGGTTTGCGTCTACATCTCAGACTATAGTGGTCCGACGGTCTGGGTTGCCGCAGGAGACAGCATCGACTATGTGACGGATCCCGACATGGAGGCCGCCACGGGTGACGCGCATCGCGGCCGCAGCTCTGGACAAAGTTGCTAAAAAGAAGACGAAAGGGATCGATGATGAGTAGGAGCTTTCACAAGATTGCCTTCGGCGGCATCGCCCTTGTCGCCGTCGCGATCGCGACGGTTTCCGGCGGCAATTACCTCCTGTCAACTGCCAACGCCGGAGACACCTCGCAGAGCCGCGCCGCGGTCGTCACTCCGCTCGCGAACCACGACCCGAAGGTGCGGGAGGCGCTGCTCGCCCTGTTCTCCGGGTCGGCGACAAGATATGCGGCGCAAGAGGAATTAGTGCAACGCTGCATGAAGAAACGTGGATTCACCTACGTCCAAAACCCCTCTTCGGCGACGGACGTCGCCCCGACCCTCGGCGAGGATCCCTACGGCCTCACGGTGGAGCAGGTGCAGAGAACGGGCTACAAGTCCGCGGAGAACGCCGGAGACTCCCCGGGAGAAGTGGACCGATCAGGTATCTCGAAGCTCTCGGAAGAGGAGCAGAAGCGGTGGGGCGAAGCGTTCTTCGGTCGTGACGACGCCCCCGAGATAAAGGCAGACCTACCGGGCGGAGGAAGAGTGGGGACGACGAGTGAGGGATGCCTCGCCGAAGCGAGGGAAAAGCTCTACGGCTCGCTGAGCGATTACGTGAAGTTGACTTACCTGGCCGGAAATCTTCCGATACGGGCCAGGCGGGAGGCGTCGTCGGACGCCGACATGACGCGTATCGATTCCGCGTGGTCGTCGTGTATGGCGAGCAAGGGGCACTCCGGCCTCAAGAATCCGGATGCGGCGAGAGGCAGGTCGCTGGAGTCGCACCGGCGGCTCGGCATCGGATCGGACGAGGCGCGCGCCCAGGAGATCTCTCTCGCCGTCGCGGACGCCGAGTGCGAGAAGACGACAGACTACGCCGCACAGCGAATCCGGATCGAGGACCGTTATTACGAGAAGATGCTGCAGAAGTTCGCCAAGGAGCTGGCGGACGCCAGGAAGATGAACGCCTCGGCCCTCCTGCATGCGAAGGAGGCGCTGGGGGCGCGGTGAGAGAAGGATCTCCGCCCACCGGACTCTGTGACCGCGTCGTCGTGCCGGCGCAAGGCCCCCCGTGCCCGTTCCGACGGCGCCTCCTCGGCGAGATCGAGGGCACGCCGTACGGGTCTTCCCGGCCAGAGGGCACGACATCGTGAACGAGTGCGGCGGTCGCCTCCTCCTGTCCCCGGAGGCGACCGCCGCACTCGGCCGTACAGCCCCGCGACACCGCTCCTTCCGGGACGCCGCCTCAGTGGACGTTCCCGCGCCTCATGAGACGGACGACAGGACCTGACGTCGGCGCGCAACCGGTTCGGCCCGTGCGCTCGAAGACAGGGGCAGGAATGGCCCGTAACGCGTCGAGTTCCTCGTTCATGGCGTCAAGGAAGGCGGCCACGGTGCGCAACTCCTCCGGGCTGAAACGCCGCAGGGCGTTGTCCGTGCTGCGGCCGAGCGGGCGGAAGAAGGCCGCGGCGAACTCCTTGGCCGTGTCGAGGTAGTGCAGGTGGACCACGCGCCGGTCGTGCGCGTCGCGGACCCGGCGGATGTGCCCGGCGCGCTCCAGCCTGTCGAGGCACGTGGTGACGGCGCCCGAGGTGAGGTTCAGCTCCTCCCGGAGCCGGCTCGGGGTGATCGGCGAGGGGGCGTCGAAGATCTTGACGAGGGCCTGAGCGCAGCGATCAGATCGGCGATGCGGGCCAGGGTCCAGCGCTGGTCCTCGGCGTAGCCGTGTGCGGCCGGGCCCCGCGCCAGCTCGGCCCTCAACCGAG
>NZ_FOQY01000053.1 GCF_900113865.1 Streptosporangium canum
CTAAGTGGTCCCGCCCGTAAGTTCTTCGGGGGTCAGCGTCCAAGGTAGAGGCCGCAGGCACAGTCGAGGGCTTCTTGAGGGCTGCCGGCGATGAGGCCGGTGGGCAGGATCTGGTTGTCGTATTTGCCGCTGCTGGCGAGGTAGAGCCCGAATCCCCAAATGGAAGCCGAGCCGCTGTAGCGCAACCGAAGGAGAGGCAGCCGGTCGCCGTCGGTCAGTTCGCCTTCGACATAGGCAAACTGACCGTGGTAGCGGATATGCAGGCTGGACAGCTCAGGCCAGTGGTCGCGGGCGTGCTGGCGCAGCCGCTGAGCAAGCGAGGTCTTGGTCGAGTCCGGGATCGCGGGCATGAGAGATATCTTGCCGTCCCCGGCGTGTCGATCACGGCGGGGCGGGCGGATCGGGCAGGGTCGCAGGGGTCCCCAAGATCTCCCCGAGAGTCCCCCAGTGCCTCTTCCCCGTGCCCGCCAGATCGTTCTGGCCGCGTCCGAGCGGCGTCGGCTCAAGAAGCTGGCCTACTCCCGCACCGCCCCCTACCAGCAGGTCGTCCGTATCCGGATCGTGCTGGACGCCGCGCACGGCTACGCCAACGCGCGTATCGCCCTCCGGCGGCAGGTCCATATCGACACCGTCCGGACCTGGCGGGGCCGCTATGCCGACCAGGGGATGGACGGACTGAAGGACCGGCCCCGATCGGGTCGGCCACCCCGCTTCAGCCCTGCTCAGCGGGCCGAGGTCAAAGCGCTGGCCTGCCAGCTACCGGCCGAGACCGGGGTGCCGCTGTCGCGGTGGAGCAGCGGCGACCTGGCGGCCGAGGTGACCGGCCGGGGCATCATCACGGCGATCTCGGCGTCGACCGTTCGCCGGATCCTGGCCGCCGCCGCGCTCAAACCCTGGCAGTACCAGTCGTGGGTGTTCATCCGCGACCCAGATTTCGCGATCAAGGCCGGCCGGGTGCTGGACCTCTACCAACGGGTCTGGGACGGCCGGCCGCTCGGCGGCGACGAGTACGTGATCTCCTGCGACGAGAAGACCTCGATCCAGGCGCGCTGCCGCTGCCACCCGACCCTGCCACCGGGATCGGCCCGCATGATGCGGGTCAACCACGAGTACGACCGCGGCGGATCGTTGGCCTACCTGGCCGCCTACGACGTCCACCGCTCCCGCGTGTTCGGGCACTGCGCGCCCACGACCGGCATCCTGCCGTTCATGACCCTGGTCGAACAGGTCATGACCCAAGAGCCCTACGCCTCGGCCAGCAGGGTGTTCTGGGTGGTCGACAACGGCTCCAGCCACCGCGGCAAGGCCGCCTGCGACCGGCTGGCCGCGCGCTTCCCCAACGCCGTGATGGTGCACACCCCGGTGCACGCCTCGTGGCTGAACCAGATAGAGATCTTCTTCTCCATCGTGCAGCGCAAGGTCGTCACACCCAACGACTTCACCAGCCTTGACCAGGTCAAAGACCGGCTCACCGCCTTCGAGCGTCGTTACAACGAGACCGCCCGGCCCTTCGAATGGGAGTTCACCCCGGCCGATCTCGAGGACCTGGTGGCCCGGATCGAGCGGCACGAACAGAAAGAGTGCTCCCAGCAGCCTCCCGGCCACAGCCACCAGCCTGCCGCACTGCCAACAGCCGCGTGAACCCCCGAAGAACTTACGGGCGGGACCACTAAGTGGCCCAGCGGCGACCTATTCGGATGGTCACGTGCCGCTCGTCCTACTTGGAGGGACCATGGCGCTAAGCCGCCGCGCCCGTGAAATGGCTGCGGAGATCAGGGGACACGACTGGAAAGACGCTCCATACCGGATGGATCGTGCCGGTCATCAGCGTCGCCACGACACCAGTAAACGCAGCGAGAAGGAACTCACCGCGAACGAGACCGAAAGCGTCCGTACAAACGTGGCGTGGGTGGCCGCACAGTGCCTCGGCTACGAGGACCCGAACTTCGACGTGGTCGAGTTCATGCGAGCTTGCGGCGTCGAAAGACTTTCGACCTCCTCTCTGCAGTACGGCGTACGCCGACTGGCCGATGGATCCTTCGACGAACCAGGAAGCGTCAACTGGTAGCAGGCCACAGGAACCTCGCACTGGCCGAATTACCTTCCGGCAGAGCAAACGATCATCGCTTGATCGGAGGGGTAGGGCACCTAATCCGTCTCTATCTCGCGCACCGGTAGTGGGTCAGAGCCAAGGTAGAGCCACTCTTCTACATTGCTGAAGGGGTATTCATCGCAGAAGGCCAGCCACTGGAAACCGCGTGCCCTCGCTATGGGCGCTACCTCACGAAACAGGTCGTGGTAGTAGCCAAGATCGATAGGTAAGTCGTTGAGATCGAAGCCAACCAAATCGATCACCACACTTCTGAGCTTTTCGTACTCCTCACACGGCCTCAGATCGACGATCAAAGAGGCTTTCACCTCTGTGACGTACAGATGAGGGCCGCCATAGCCTTCGAACTCGCCCGTGACATACCTCATCGCATGGCTCCGAGATGTGGTCCAAGAGCGGATTCCATCGAGGCTGTCGACACCCGGCTCGGGATGGGCGCGATACAAGGTGATCAAGAAGTCTCCGAGAGATCGAGAGCGTTCATGTCGACTGCTAGAGCATAGACGTGAGATCTCCGGCGCTACTTCGCCCGACAGGACGTCGGACTTCGGGCAATGTGCCTGATCATCACGACTTGCATGCCGGCGCGCTCAAGAGGCGACATCCCTCGCCCGGGCCGCCGGGCGAGGGGCAGTCTGATCTTGGACGGTGCCCAGGTAAGGCTGGCCGATACAAATCGGCTGTGGGTAGTTGGTCGATGGCGTCGTCCGTAATGCCTGCGGCGCTAGTCACATCGAGTGATTGGTGCCGGCGTCGCTGACCGCACGTCCGCCGATCTCTCCCGTAACGTGCTGGGGATTCAGTGACGAGCCGCCGTTGAGGTCTTACCCGCTCGCCGTCCTCGGTTGGTTGCGCGTTGGGCCGCCAGGCTTCACCATGCCGGGTCGTGACCATCAGCTCCGGCGCGTGCGCTCCCGCGAGGCCGTGGGGTGGGCTCTCCAGTAGCGTCGTCCCACGGCCGCGCCGCCCGGTTCGGGCCTGCGCCGGGCGGTTGCCGTGATTGGAGTGCGGGGTTCGCAACCACGGCCGGAGGAGCGATCATAGGTCGGCTCAGGCCGCTCCGTGTAGCTCGGCAAGCAGGGCACGCAGGCTGTCCTCGCCGTGACGGACTGCGGCAGTGAGGGCATCCAGGTGGGCTGCTGGGAGGTAGCCGGCGCCGAACCCCGAGGCGGTGAGCACGCCGGCGACTTCCTGTTCCTGCTGCGAGGTCATGCGGGAGCGCATCCCGTGGTGCCCCATGACCTCTCGGGCAGCGTAGGCGTCCGTGCAGGCCACGCCGACGACAGTGGACCGCAGGTCGGAGTCATATGCCGTGGGTCGGTCGGCGGTCAGGTCGAGCATGGTCAGGGTGAGCCGAGTCCGGAACGCTGTGGTCATCGGGTCGGGGTCGGTGATCAGCGCGAGAGTTTCCCGTCCCGCATGGTCCAGTTCGTCCTGTGGTGTCGGCGTGGTCGGAGGACGGCAGTAGACGCGCAGGATGGCGGCGACGGCGTTCTCCCATGGCTCTGTGGGAACGCTGGAGTCGATCATGGTGGCGGCCTGCTGCGGGAGGCCCTGTTCCATCAGCGACATGATCGTGAGCTGGCGGCCGTCGAGAAGCCGCTGACCGACGCCGCGGTGCGCGGCCATGGATTCGGCTGCCTCGGTCCAACGGCCGACGCTCGCGAGGGCTCTGGCACCGTCGATCAGCAGGGCGACCCACAGCTCCGTACAGATCTTGCGGTGGTCTGCGACGGTCCGGATCAACGGAGACAGGTCGACGTCGTGATCGCGGATGACGGTGGCGCCGCGCTGCTCGGCGGCCCGGTACAACTGCTGCAGCACCGCGAAGGCAGTGCCACCTTCACCTTCACGGATCAGGAGCCGGGCGATGTTCACCAGCGGCATCAGCGACATCACGGCGATGTCCTGGTCGAGGCTCCCGGCTTCGGCGAAGACCTTGTGCTGCCGCCAGCACAGTTCGGTTGCCAGGTCGGGCATGCCGCTGTCGGAGGCGATGAGCGCGGAGAAGTTGAGGACACCGCAGGCGCGGGCCACCCGCTTGGAGTGGTCCGCCGCGCCGGGTGTTTCGGCGGTCAGCGCGGTGAGCTCTGCAATGCGCTTGTCCAGTGGAAGCCCGGGGGGTTTGGGTCGGCAGACCAGCGGGATACGGGCGGCGATCGCAGGGTTCATCACGCTGCTCCCCTTCCTACGGCCAGTCGATGACGAGTCGGCTGTTGGTCTTGTCGATGACGAAGCGTGAGTCAGCGGCCTTCAGCAGGTCGCGGTTGGCGGCCGTGGCCATGCGGAAGCCGGGGGCCGGGGCGTCGTTGCCGTAGTAGCGGTCCCATTCCTGGATCGCGGCGGCGACCTGCTCGGCTAGGTCGGCGGCGCGCGGGCCGTGACCGATGACGCCGATCTCCCAGAACCGGCCCACGGTGTCTTCACCCTCGCGGACGGTCAGATAGGCCAGGCTGTCGCCGTCGAGCGCCGCCATCGAACCCCACCCGAAATGCGGGGTGAACCCGGGCCGCCGGCCAGGTACCCGAGATAGGCCGTTGGGCAGGACGCACGCCAACCACAGATAGACCCACTCCCAGGGTGAACCCTGCCGGAGCTTCACGCCCGTGTAGACCTGGTAGGAGGGCTCGTCCAGGACGGTCCGCATCGCCTCCCGGTCCACGAGCTGCTCACTGTAGGTTTCCAGCCGGACATTGCCCTCCCCGGCCATGGGGACCACCGTACGGACGTCGTCACACACGCCTTTACGCAGCGGGACGAACGTGGCCATCTCGCAGGAGACGGTCTTCCAGGTCTCGCCGTCGCCGTCGCGCTCGAAGGCGAAGGAGCGGGAGATACTGCCGCGGATCCGCATCGGGATGACGAGACGGCCGTCCGGGGCCAGTTGATTCAGGACGGGGAGGGGGATGTCACCGGCGCCCACGGTGAACTGGATCCGATCGAACGGGGCATGCTCGGGCAGACCGGCCGCGCCATCGGCCAGCAGCGCGGTCACGTTCGACGCGCCAGCAGCGGCCAGATGCTTCGCGGCGGTGCTGACGAGGTCAGTGTCGACGTCCACCGTCCACACGCGGCCGACGGGGGCGACGAGCCGCCCGAGGAGAGCGGCGTTATAGCCGGTAGCCGCCCCGGCCTCCAGGACCTTGTGGCCGGGCTCTGCGCCCAGTTGCTCCAGTTGGGTGGCGACGATCGACGGCGCGGAGATGCAGGAGATCATCTCGCCGTCTCGGTCGTTCTTCACCGACACGGCGTCATCGACGTAGGCGGCGACGACCTCGACGTCGGGGATGAACCGGTGGCGCTCGACGTCCCGGAAGGCGTCGATGATCGCGGGAGTGCGCAGGTGGCTGGAGCCGATGAACTTGTCCACCATGGCGTTGCGCAGCTCGGCGGGGTCGGTCGTGGTGATGGTGCTCTCCATCCTCTTGAAAATAAGGGTTACGGGTGCGGACTGACTGCTGGACACGGTGGCTGGGTCGCCGTCTCCGAAGGCGACGTTCCAGCCCAACCAGGCCGCGGCAGCCTGCTCGGCCACGGGTGTGGCCGCGCGGTTAAAAGCGAAGATCGCGTGGTGGGCGAGGACCGCGCGCAGCCCTCGCCGGAGTTGCCCACTGGTCGCGAGCCGGGCCAGGCGGCGGCCGGCGTCCTCGAACGCGGCGACGCGGTCAGGCCAGCCGGGTTCGGTGGTGTCCCGCTTGGCGGCGTCGGCGTGCACGAGGCGCCGCATGGCAGTGATCGCAGACGCCTGGTAGGCCGCCTGCGGTGGGTCGATTGCCGGGCGGAGGTTGCCGAATGTCGCCCACACGTCGCTGATCTCGAACGGGTCGAGGCCCGCCGCGCGGTTCATGGTGGAGAGCAGCAGGATGCACCGCTCACGGGCGTACGGGCTGCCGGTCTCGGCCAAGGCCGCAGGGCTGTCGGCGCACCACACCTCGTGGGCGATGGCCATACCCTGCTCGCCGCCGAAGGTTTCGATCTCCGGTTCGTAGATGCCGCCAACCCAACCGGCCACGACCTCGTCGGCGACGAGCTGATCGAGCAGGTCGGCAGCGGGCCTCTCGGTGCGAAGCCGGAGATTGCCTTCCTTGCGCAGGAAGTGGAAACGCCAGCCGGACAGCGCGGCCGCGAGTGCGGTCGCAGCCTTCGGGGTCGCTCCGGCATCGCCGGGAAAGCGGATGGTGGCGTGCCACCACTTCGGTTCGTCGGGCAGCGGTAGGTTCTCGTCGTTCCAGTCCATGTCCTCGGTTCGCTCCTGCTCGGTTGTGGTGACGGGTTAGTTGATCAACAGGGCGCGGGTCCAGCCAGTCACGTTGGAGCCCTTCAGCGCCATGACCGCCCCGGCTCGGCCTTCCATGAACCCGGGCTTGGACAGTGTGGGGATCCCCGCTTCTAACCTCTGGCGGGTCTGCCGGATGGGCTCGGCGAACCGGTCGGGGGTACGGCTGTCGGCGGCGAGGGCGGTCGTGACGGTCAGCAGCCCGGCCCAGCCGTGGCAGAGGGACGCATCGGTGACCCGGCTCAGGCGGGCCGGGTCGGTGAGGGCGGCGATGGCGAGTTCTTCGGCCTTCTGCCTACGGGTGTCGTCGCCGAGCGCGCAGGCTGCCAGTTGCAGCGTGCGGGCGATACCAAGGTCCCCGTAGCACCAGGAGGGGCGCAGGGGCGGCGCCTGCAACGCCTCAGCGGCGAGCGGGTCCAGGGTGATCCAGTAGAAGGAGCCGAACTTCTCCAGCCAGGCCGTGAACGTCTTGATGGCGCCTATCTGGCCTTCCACCAGGACGCCGCGGCAGGTGGCGAGAGATAGCAGCGCCAACGGGCCGGCGATGCCGTGGGCTACCCCGTTGTTCGCGTGGCCACCGGTGATCTCCTCATGCGTGGGGCTGTCCGGCGACCACCACCCGGGCAGGACCTGGGCATCGGCTTCGGCCGGGACCGCCAGCGTCACCAGGTAGGCCAGCACCTCCTGCAGCAGCGGCGGCGGCGAGCCTGCTCGGGCAAGCAGCACCACCCCCAGCCCGGTGAGCCCTCGGATGAGATCGAATTCTGCCAGTGCCGGGAGCCGGGTCGCCTTTCGCCGACAGCGGGCCGCGGCGAGCCGAGCGGTCACGACCCGGTCGACGGCCGCCTGAACGGTCTGGTCGGTGCGCCCGGCACGGCCAAGCACGAACTCCAGGGCCGGGGCGCCGTGGAACAGAGAAGCGTTGGAGCCGGTGCTGACGCCACCGGTGACCGCCTCGGCCAGCAGGGGCCGCGCTGCGGCAAGGTTGCCGCGCTCGATGTGCAGCAACGCTATCCCCAGCGCGCCCTCGGCCAGGGCCTGCGTCGTGGGCGGGCTCATCGGCCCGCCCTTACCGCGACGACGATGCTGTGGGCCCGCCCGCCGATCCATCCATCCATGTCCGGCGGTGGCGCCTCGTAGAGCACCGCGATAGGAGAGCCGCACAGGTGCGTACGGAGCACGTCCAGGTCCATCTCCCCGGTGAGGTCCAGCAGCAGGCGCTGATCGTCCATGGCCAGGAGCACACGGTCAGGCACACCCGCCCGGCCGCGCCAGGCGTGCAGCTGCGCGGCCCACTCCTCCAGGGATGCCGCACGGCCGGGCAGGGCGCGGGCCCGAAGCTGCCAGCGGGCGGCAACGACGATGCTGCGCCGATAGTGCAGCCCCGGCGTGAACGGCAGCGTCCACGCCGCACCCCAGTCGAACCAGGTCACCTGCGGAGTCGCGGCACGGCTGATCTCGGCCAGGAACCGGGCCAGCGGCGGGGTGAAGTTGTTCCACATGAAGTTGAGCGCGGTCGGCGCGAGCAGCTCCAGGCGCTCCCCGGTGGCGGCCACCGCGAGGTAGAGGTGGCTACCGCGCAGACCTACGACCAGATCAGAGGGGACGAAAACCGTGGCGTCGCTGCCCCGGTGCTCTCCGACGCTGACCAGCTTCGGCAGGACTTGCGGGGTGCGCGTGAGCAGGTCGGCCTCGACGCGGGAGGGATGGAACGACAACTGAGCCAGTTCCGCCACAGGGTCAACCGTGGGAAGGGCCACTTGCCCGGCGGCCTGCGGGAATAGGTGCCCGAATCGTCCCGTCATCGTGCCTGCCGCCCTGGAGACGGTGTGAACGCGGACGCGGAAGTCGCCTCGGTCGAGCGCTGGGAGGGAATGGGCTTGGACCTGTGCGCACACCTCGAAGTGCGGTGCCAGGGCGGTGGGTTCGCCTGCGGCCGCCTCCAACTCCTCGATGAGCGGCTCGGACAGGATCACCGTCCGGTGGCGTTCGACGGCGGCGGTCCCTGCGAGATCCAACAGCAGCCGGTCGCGTCGCGACATCGGTCGTGGCGGCTCGGACACCGAGCCGAACCCGTCAGGCAGGCCCAACCCGTTGTCCGGGTCAACGAGCTGCTCCAGGCCGACCTCGGCGTCTTCACCCCATCGGGCGGCGAACTGCTCGGTGTAGCGCCGCCACGCCCGAGTGCCGGTTGGGTTGGCCGCGAGCCTGGCCAGCACGGTTGCTACGGTTTCCATCTCGACCGCGACGGCCTCCGGTAGTCGAACCTTGGCGTTCAGCCGTAGGTCCACGTACGCCTCCCGATCGCGGGCGTCCAAGGCGACGGCAGGCAGGACGGCTGCCGGGTCAACGATCGTGGCGGGGGCACGCAGTGCCGACAGCAGCAGCCGAAGCCGCAGCAGCTCCGCGAGGAACGCCGCCTGGTGGTGTTCCTCCACCTGCGGGAACTCTGCGGCGAGTTTGCCCGTGAGCGCCGCATACCGGATGGGTGACTTGGCCGCTTGGAGAACGAGCGTCAGCGCAGGCGTCAGTGCGAGGGAGAACTCCGACGCGCCCTCGGACGGCACGAAGACGCGGCCGCCGCGCACGTACACCAGGTTGTTGACGCACACCTCGACGGCTGCCATCGACGTGCCGTCGGCCTCCTGGGTGTTGATCACCTTGTCCAGCGCCCGGGGGTCGGCTCGGGTGACGATCTCGTGCTCATCCCCGACAAGCACGGCGGATGTCTCGCCGAAGTCGACCAGGCAGACGCCGGCGAACAGGCCGAACGGCGTGGACCGGTGCTCATACCTGATGGCGTACCGGGCGACCGCGAGTGCGGCGCGACGCGCCCGGCGAGCGTTCGACAACCGCCCATCCAGAACTGCCTCCACCTGGCGGGCCAGGTCCAGGCTGGCACTGGAGACCGCGCGCCGGAACGTGTCATCGGCCCAGATCGGGCCGAGCCAGGAACGCCACTGCTCGGGGGACGCGGCGGGCCCCGGCCACTGCGGCAGGGCAGGGGCGGAAAGGTTCACCGCCGCGCGCAGCATCCCGGCGCCCGTGCACCGGTACAGGGTCCGCCGCGACCGCGTCATCACTCACGCTCCGTTCTGGGGAAGAAGGGGGCGCGGGCCCGTACGGACCCGCGCCCCGCGGACTACGAGGTCGTGCAGGCGCTCGGGCAGGAGGTTCCGCAGTTGTCGCCGGTGCTGCACATCAGCACCGTGTCGGCCGCCGGGGTGTTCTCGATGAATTCGATGTTGAGGGCGAACGGGTCGAACGTCTCTCCCGTGTCGACCGTGGCGGTCTCCTCCGGGGTCAGAGTGCTCATGTCTCTACTCCTTGTCCTGTTTCGGGTTCCTGACGTGGGGTGTCCACGCCAGCCGGGCAGGGGCATAGTCAGCCCGCTTCCGCCTGGTTCACGTACGGGTCGGCCTCGTACCATTCGCCGCGGCTGGTGTGGTCAAGGTGGTGCTTGCGCACCAGGGCGGCGTACATCTGGATGACGTCGCGGTAGGCCCGGCCTCGGCTGGTTTGCTCGTGCCCGCGCCTGTCGGCGGGACGGAGCACGAAGAACTCGCCGCCCTCCGACGCCAGTTCGTACCGGCCGCAGCACGAGGTGTGTCTGACCCGGAGGATGGCGCCATGTGACGTGTACGGCTCCCACTCGGGGGTGGGGCCCTCCTGCTTGACCGCCTGCGGCTGGCGGGTTCTCGTCATCCTCGTCTGCTCTCTCCACGGGGCGTGCGGCCCGCTGGGGGAGGAAGGCGGACAACCTGCACTCCTCGACAGGGTGCCCGCCTTCCCCCGCCTGGCCGGCCCGCTGGCGAGCCTGCGCGCTCGCCACGTGGGAAGGGTCCGGCCAGGATCTGGAGCCCGCCGCCCACGACGGCCTCCCGGGGTACATCGTGGGCGGCGGGTCGTAGGCGGCGCGGGGCAGCATGGGCGCTAGGTAGGGGCATGGGCCCGCGCCGGAGTACGTGGACGGCCGCACGTTGTGAGCCTGCTCGGCTGTCTACGCCAAGACGAGGAGGAGCAACACGGCCACCCGGCGACCGCCAGGAACGCGTCACTGTACGTGAACACGATGCGCTCCCGCCTGGTGTGGTCTGGGGCCCCGAGGTCTTCCGGGCCGGCGGGGTGCTGCCAGGTCCGGTGATCGTCTTGGGGCCGCCTCTGGCAGATCCTCACGGCCACCCGGAACGGGTGTAGTGGGTGGCCGGTCCGCGGTCATGGCGCGCGGGGAGGTCCGCCAGAGATCAAGTTCAGCTTCCTGCATGCGCTGCCACAGCTCGGTGGCGCTGCGCCCCATGACGGTGCGACATAGCCGCGGGTCGGAGCACTCCCACGCCTGCAGGACCCGCCAGTACGGGCGCCACAGGACAAGCCAGCGGGGCGCCCGCGCCTGTATCAGTTTGGCGACCTCGATGGCGCCGGGGTCATACCGGGGCTGCATCGAGCACTTCACGAAGGTGGACGGGGAGGCGACAGCCCGCGCGATAGCCGCTGCGTTCTCTTGGACGACCTCGGTTACCCCAGGAATCGCCCCCTTCAGCTTGCCGGCGGCTGCACGGTCGGCCTCGAAGCCGTCCTTTTCGGAGCCTGCGAGCGCGGCGTACGTGCGCTCTACCGCTGGCACGTCCGGGTTGAATTCGCTGCCGGGCGGTGGTGCGACGAAGGTGTCAATCATCATGGGGTCCTTGGCGAGTTGGTTCGAGCTGGCCATGGGGAACGGCGCGGGCCAGAGTCACGACTGGTCGGCCGGCGGAAGAGCCAGTGGTACGGAGGGCTCCCCGCACGACCAGCAGCCGCGCCCCAATCGCGTTCAGCTGTTCCCGCCGCCGAGTCGCGACGGGCTTCTCGCCCAGGTGGTGCGTAGTGGGCAGAACCACCCCGTAGGCGCCGGACATGAGAAGGACGTCCAGCAGGCCGGCGAAGGCCGGGTCGTCCGACGATGCGGCCCCTCGATCGGTGAAGATGCCGCAAAGCTGCAGTTCGTGCTGCTCGCAGTATTGGGCGAGGGCTACCGTCAGGGCGGCGTGCCGCTCGGGCGTCGAACGATGCAGCCGCAGGTACCCGTAGACGATCGGGCCGTCCACATCGTGTTGTTCGGTGAGTGTCCACAAGGTAGCCGTCCTTACCGTGGCCGGGGCTTACGGCCCGCTCTTTGAGCATGGCCAGCCCCGACCCCGCTGGATACGACCCGCTGTCGCACTTGCGTTGCACTTCCGTAGGCCCTCGGTACCTCTACGTGCTTCCATGGCCGTGGAAGGGAGCAGCGACGTGACGACCGTGCATGAGTGGACCGGTCTCGAAGCGCGTGCACTTCGCCGAGCCCTGCGGATGAGCGTGCGGGTGTTCGCGCAGCACCTCGGCGTGGCTCCCCGCACCGTGGCGAAGTGGGACCAGCTCGGTACCACTACTCGGCCACGTCCGGACACCCAAGCCATCCTGGACACCGCACTCGCCCGCGCGAATTCGGCGACTCACCTGCGGTTCGAGACGCTGCTCTTGGAACTCGGCCAGGACGTGGACCAAGGGCTGAGAGTCACCCGGATGGGACCACGGGCCTGGGACTACGAGACCTGGACAGACGACCTTGACCGGGCTGTGGTCGCTCTTAGCCGCCAGAGCTTCAGCTACGCCACCGACCTACTGAAGCGATGGCTCACCCGCTACGACCCGCACGCGTTGGACGACAAGGGTCTTTACCTGTTCGCACGATCGACGACGCTGTTCGGCGACCTCCAGCGCGACCAAGGAGCAGTCGCCGGCCCATTGTCCGCTCGCCGCTCCTACCTCAACGCCCGATCGATCTATGGACAGCTCGACATCCCCCGTCGTATCGCGCAGCTCGACCTTTCGTTGGCGGTGGTCGCCGAGATGGGGGGCCGGTTGGACGAGGCCGCCAAGGAATATGAGGCGCTGGCGGTGGACGACCGGCTCTCACCACGCGACAGGGCGCGAGCCCGGCTGTGGGTGGGGACCGCCCTGAGCAAGAACGACAAGAATGACTACGCCGCCCGCCTGATGACGACCGCCATCCGCGAGTTCGAGAACCTCGGCGAACCCGAGGACTGGTCCGTCGCGCACCAGAAACTCGCTCTGGCCCACCGTGGCGCAGGGAACCTCTCGGAGGCGCTACGCCTGATCGACCTCGCCCGCGCCACCGCAGTCACCGATGCGCCCATGCAGCGGGTCCGGCTGGAGACGGCTTACGGGCACGTCCTGCTTTCGGATCGGGCCACCGTGGATGATGGGGTGGTGATCCTCGACCGTGCCGCACGCGAGGCCGCGCAGCACGGGCTCGCGCACCAACTGCGCAGCATCGAGGGCATCCAGCGGACCATCCAGGGGGAGATCCGCCTCCCTCTGCCACGGCGACCAGGGAGCAACCGAGTGAGCGTCAAGCAGCAGGTCATCACCGACGAGCAGTGGCAGCACGCCCACACCATCTGGGACTACCACCAGATGCACCACGACCTGAGCCGGTGTGACGTGGCCATTGGCCTGGGCAGCCACGATCTGGGGGTGGCACGCGCGGCGGTCGACCTGCACCGCGCCGGCTGGTTCCCGCTGCTCGTCTTCTCCGGTGCCACCAGCCCCACCACCGCGGCGCGCTTCCCCCGAGGCGAGGCCGTCCACTACCGCGAGCACGCGCTTGACCTCGGCATGTCCGACGAGGCGATTCTGCTGGAGCCGAATGCCATCAACACCGGCCAGAACATCGCACTGTCCCGCCAGGTGCTGGCCGATGCAGGTATTCGGCCTGGTTCGGTGCTCCTGATCTCCAAGCCGTACATGGAGCGCCGGGCCTACGCCACGGCACGAAAGGTATGGCCCGAGGTCGAGGTGGTGTGCGCCTCCGAGCCGCTTGAGCTGGACGACTACGTTAGCTCGATCGGCGATCCGAAGTTGGTCATCGACATGCTCGTCGGCGACCTCCAGCGCGTGATCGAGTACCCCAAGCTCGGCTACGCCATCGAGCAGCCCGTCCCAGGAGAGGTCCATGACGCCTACCAGGCTCTTCTCCGCGCCGGATTCGACAGCAGGCTCCTTACGCCCTGACCTGCCGTACGGCGAGGTGTGCGCCATCCACCAGCCCAACCTCTTCCCCCGGCTGGTGACGCTGGCCAAGCTGTTCGCCGCCGACTACTGGATCGTCCTGGACGATGTGCAGTTCGCACGCAGGGACTACCAGCACCGTGCGCGCCTCGCCTCGCTCGACGGCTCGTGGCAGCCGCAGTGGCTCTCCATTTCCACCTATCTGCCATACGGCCGCTTCACTTCCATCCGCGGAGCGCGTCTGGCCGATCCCTCCCGCTGCCGGCGCCGTGTCGTTCAGCTCCTCGCCGACCACTACCGGCGCAGTGCCTACTGGCCGTCGTTCAAGAGGGGGCTCGAACCCGTACTCGCCGCGTTCGAGAGTACGGATCGACTGGCGGACGTGACGGAGCTGTCCACGCGCCTGCTGCTGGAGGAGGTCGGGTGGCAGGGGCAGATCCTGCACAGCAGCGATCTGCTCGCACCTGGTGAACGTTCGCAGCGCCTGGCCGACCTGGCATGGCTGACAGGCGCCACGACCTACCTGTGCGGGACCGGGGGCATGCGATACCTGGACCCGGCCGCTTTCCGGGTCCACTCGATCGAGGTTCTCCCGTTCCAGGCCCGCGGATCGGGCATATGGGCATCCGCCCGGGAGGTGAGCGCGGTACACGCCCTGATGCTCGTCGGGTCGGGTGCTCTGGGGCAGGAACTGGAGGCTTTGCGCGGACGGGTTCTTGAGGACGATTCCCGATCTAGTGTCTAGCCCTGCTGGGCTTTGGAGATCGGTTCGCCCTCCTCACCATGCCGGCTCATGGCACTCCGGTTCCTCGGCAAGGATCCCGACAGCCCCCAGGTTGCCATCCACTCCGCGAACAACCCGCCGCACAAGTTGTGCTGACAGGGGCGAAAAATCCCGAACGCGGTGATCCTTCCCGAAATTTCGGGATCAGCTTGTCAGAGGCGACTTGCGCACGGCTTGGAACCTGCCGGTTCACTCCTCCGGCGACAGGCCGTGGCACTTCCCCCTGGTTGGTGGACACGCTGATGCTGGATCTTGCTCGATCCGGAGGAAGCGAGAAGACCGTCGATGGCGTTGAAGGACTACTTGGAGGAGTTCAAGGCCGATGCCGTGGCCTTGTACGAGTCCACCCCCGGCGCGACCTGCAAAGGCATCGCCGCCGATCTCGGCGTGAGCCGGGGCGGCCTGCGTGCGTGGGTACTGCTCGCACGTGCCCGCCGAGGTGAGGAGCCGGTCAGGCCGCCGACCAGTTCGGACAGCGGGCGCGCCCGGCAACCCTCCAGGGCGAGCGATGAGATCGCGGAGCGGATCGCTCAGCTGGAAGAGCGCGTGCGTGAGCTGGAGGCCAGCGAGAAGAAGCTCACTACAGAACGCGACATTCTCCGTAAAGCGGCCAAATATTTCGCCGGGGAGACGCACTGGTGAGGACCCGTTAATTAACTACTGCCCGAGTTGATGTTGGTTTCGTAGGCGGTGATCTCGTTTTGGAGGGCCTCGATCGAGCGGGGCGGGTAGGTCCGGCGGCGGGGCTGGGCGAGGATTGCGGCCAGGTCGGGGGAGGCGAAGCCCAGCAGGGGCCTGGTCCGGTGGGCGTGGTAGCTGAGGGTGTTGCGGTCTCGGCCGAGTAGCCGGGCGGCCAGGGTGAGCGTGACGGTGTTGCGGTGGCTTAGCACCGCGGCCAGGACGCGGTGCTGGTGGTCGAGGAACCCGAACCCGGGGTTGTATCCGCGCCGGTTGATGCCCTTGCGTTTCTCACGTTCGGCCTCGGCCAGGGTCTGACGCCAGGGTTCGAGTTCGGTCACGAGTCGGTCGAACTGGTCGCGGGACATGCCGGTCAGGGCGGGATGGGTGAGCAGGTAAGTGCCCTCAGCCGGGATCGGGGGCGCCTTCGCCTGTTGCGGCTCGGCTGGTGGCGCCGTGCTGGGATCGTAGGGCGCGATCGTGTAGTTCCACTCGCCGTGGAAGTCGTCACGCTGGACGCGCTGCAGGAGTACCTGGCGCTGCTCCTTGGTGAGGGTGCGGCCGGTGGGGTAGTCGCCCTCGTCCAGGACGGCGCTGACGGTCAGGCCGGGAACCGACGCAGGCCCGCTCCGAATCTGGCGCCGACCCTCCCATCGCTAAGGAGGGTAGGCATTGGCCCGTTCACGGGTGGCCAACATGTTGTCACACACGATCTTGGTCAGCGGGTGGTCGACTCCTAGGACACGTTCACATACGGCGAAAGTCTCCTCGTACAGTGCGATGGCCCGGCCCACATCCCCGGCGGCCCGGTAGGCGTTGGCGAGGTTGTTACAGGAGTTCAAGGTAGAGGGGTGGTCCCCGCCCAGCACTCGCTCGCGACCCGTCCGGGCTTGGTCGAACAGCGGGATAGCCCGAGCCTGATCTCCAGCAGTCTGGTAGGCGCCAGCGAGGTTGTTGCGGCAGGTCAAGGTCTGGGGATGGTCGACGCCCAGTGTCCGCTCGAAGTCGGCCAGAACCTGCTCATACAGAGGGATGGCCCGGGCCGGATCCCCCACCTCCAGATACATGTAGGCGAGATTGTTACGGGTGGTCAGAAGGTCGGGATGGTTTCCGTCCAGCATCCGACCCTCAGCGGCCAAGGCTTGCTCCATCAGCGGGATAGCCTTACTCACATCCCCCGCCGCACGATAGGCGGTGGCGAGGTTGACCCGGGAGGACGAGGTGTGGGGGTGCTCGTCGCCTAACACACGTTCCCGATCGGCCAACGTCCGCTCCAGCAGCGGGATGGCCCGGCCAAAGTCCTCCTCCATATCCCGGTAGGCGCCAGCCAGGTTGCCGCGCGATTGCAGGGTGTCCGGGTGATCGTCGCCCAGCACTCGTTCTCGATCGGCCAGTGTCCGCTCCAGCAGCGGGATGACCTGATCCATGTCCCCGGCCGCGTGGTATGTGAGAGCGAGATTGTTTCGGCAGTTCAAGGTGTCGGGGTGGTCCTCGCCCAACGCCCGTTGATAGATAGGGAGGGCCTGCTCGAACAATGTGATCGCCTGATCCAGGTCTCCCGCATCCTTGTGGGCGAGGGCGAGGTTGCTGCGGGAAGTCAACGTGTCAGGGTGGTCGCCGCCCAGCACCCGCTCCTGATCGGCCAAGGCCCGCTGATACAGCGGGATCGCCCGATCCAGATCTCCCGCGTCGGCGTAGGCGAGGGCGAGGTTGTTGCGAGAGGTCAGGATGTCAGGATGGTCGGCGCGCAACACCCGCTGCCTATCGGCCAGGTTCTGCTCGAACAGATGGATCGCCCTGCCCAGATCCCCCGCATCTTGATATGCGTAGGCGAGGTTGTTACGACAGCCCAAAGTGCGGGGATGGTCGCCGCCCAGCACCCGCTGAAAGGCGCCCAGATTCCGCTCGTGCAGCGATACGGCCCGCGTCACATCCCCCGCGGCCCGGCAGACGTTGGCGAGACTGTCACGGGAGGCCAGAGTGTGAAGATGATCGCCGCCCAGCAACCGCTCCCGGTCGGTGAGGGTCTGCTCATGCAGCGGGATCGCGCGTCCCGGATCGGCGAGGTTCTCAAGATAGGTCCCACACCAAGCGCGTAAAGAGAGCAGCTCCTCCGAAGGTTCACCCCAGCCACACGTCACTGTGTAGAGGGCGGAGGTCTGCTCGACCAGCATGTCGACGGCGGCACGCGCCGCCCAGGTCGCGGCGCCATCTGGGATCTGGCCGTTGAAGCGGTGCAGCAGACCTACGGCGCCCTCCAGCACCTCCCCCAGATGACTCCCGGCCTCCCCCCTGGAGACGTCGACGTGATGCTGGGCGCGTTCGCGCAGCACCCGGTTGGTCAGACGGTGCATGAGTACCGTGGCGCCGTCCTCGCTGAAGCTGATCAGCGAGGTGTCGGCCAGATCGGCCAGCAACTGGTCGATGCCCTCGGCGGCGGGGCCGGGGTCGGGGTCGGTGGTGCCATACAGGACCGTCCGCGGAACACCGGCCTCCGACAGCACCGCCAGCAGTTCCAGCATGTCCCGCGCGGTGGGGACGGCCTGTTCGATCTGGTCGACGGACAACAGGATCGCCGCAGCGGTTCCGTGCGGATACTCATCATGAGCCTGCGACGGCAGGTACCGGTCCAGGGGATAGCCGCGCAGTAGCCGCACGTAGGCGGGATAGTTCATGCGCCGCCGGTCGATGTAGGCGCCGGCCTGCCCGACCGCCAGCGGAAGACACCCCAGCTCGTCGACTACCTCTTCGGCGCCGGGGCCGGTGAGGCGGGTGCGCTGGTGCAGGAAGGACACCGCTTGATCGGGGGTGAAAACGCCAACGCCGATCTCGTCATACAGGGTGTGGAAAGCGCGGTTGCGGGTGGTGATCAGGACGCGGGCGGCACCGGTTGCCGGACACCAGCGCCGCACCTGATCCACCGCCGTGGCGTTGTCGAACACCAGCAAGGCCGGATGATCGGCGGCCGCCAGCCAATCCCGTGCCCTGACTGCGGAAGCGAAGGCGTCCTCTTCGGGGACGGCGACCTCCAGCCGGCGGGCCAGAGCGGCCAGGCCCGTGACGATGTGATCCTCGCTCTCGGCGGTGATCCAGGCGATGACCGGCCACCTGGCCCGCTGGCAGGCCCAGGTATAAGAGGCGGCCAGCAGGCTCTTTCCCACCCCCGGGGTGCCAGTGACCGCGTCGATCACGGCCGCGCCGTGCCCGTCCACCCGCTCATGCAACCGTGCCAGCAGGCCGGCGCGTTCTTGGAAGGCGCGCGGCCGCTGCGGGACGTCACCCTCGACGATCTGCCTGATCGGCGAGGCAGGAAGCGGGGGCAGGTTGAAGATGAACTGATCACGACCGGCCTGATACACCCGGCTGTCCCCGGAGGCCTCAGCCTCCATCCGGATCGACTCGCCGCGACCTTGGCCCGCCTCGTTGTTCCCTGCCGATGCTGACGCGCTCATCACTCGTTGATGGTCTGGTTGCCGCCGGCCTGATACACCCGCCCCGACCCGGACGCTTCCGCGCTCATCCGCACGTTCCGCGCGTTGTCCCCGGTGGAGACGATCCCGCTGTTATCCCCGCTGATGACCACCGACCGCTCACCCGGGCCTTGGCCTTGATCTTCACTCTCGCCGACGGCCGAGGCGGCCGAGGCGGCTGAGGTGGCAGCCGGGGCAGAGCGGGTGAGCAGGTGTGTCACCCACGTCAGGACGGCTGAGAACGCCACCGCGACCAGGATCCACCACCACGCCCACTGGCCGTCGCTCAGGATCTGGTTGACAGCCACGCCGACCGCAACCGGCAATACCGCCGCACCCGCTGGCAACAACACCCGGAACGCACCGGAACCCATTCGCGCCATAGCGCCATCATCGCCACAAACCTGCGCCTCGTTCACTGGAACCGCCCACAGCCCGATCTCAATCCCGCAACCGTTCACCTGTACCACGCCGAGACCTGAAGCCGACCTCCAGAAAGGACAGGGCGCCGGGCCATCTCCGGTAGCCACGCCGGAAGGAATGCTCATCAGATCGGCATCTTCCGAACGCCAGGCCTTGGCGAATGTCACAACCACGACACCCATCTCCACCAGCGATAACGCATGGACCGCAGAGACAAAAGGGGAGACGGCAAGGGCGGGACGCGTACACCAGCCAAGGAGACCAGATCGTGGTGGACACACCTGGCAAGCGGCGTGGCGGGCACGAGCGGCGTCACCAGCCGTCGGACCCAGAAGCCTGATGCCACACCGTCGGTGTCCGGGCTACGGGGGAAACTCACAGAGGATTTCGACGCCGTGCAGATGACGCTGACGGGGCGAGGCGATCGCCACACCGACAAGACCCGCAAGCGCACCCCCAAGCCGTACCAGCTCCGGGGGCTGCTGTACTGCGGTGTCTGCGACCGCAGAATGCAGGGCCAATGGGTCAACGACGCGGCCTACTACCGTTGCCGCTTCCCCGAGGAGTACGCCCTGGCCAACCACCTCATGCATCCCCGCAACGTCTACCTACGAGAGGACCGCGTCGTTCCGCGACTGGACCGCTGGCTCGGCCGGCTGTTCGCGCCCCACAACGTTGATCAGACTCTCGACGTCTTGGCGGCCGCACAGGACGTGACACCGCCCGAGGCCCAAGCACTCGCTGTGGCACGCCGCCAGATCACCGAGTGCGACCGCAAGCTCGCCCAGCATCGGGCTGCCCTTGAGGCGGGCGCCGACCCGGCGCTCGTCGCCGGATGGATCCAGGAAGAGCTTGTCGGCAAGACCGCGGCCGAGCAACGCCTCGGCCGCGCGCACGTACTGCCTCAGAGGCGGATGGGGCGTGATGAGCTGGCGGAGATCACGCACAGGCTTGGAGACATGGTGCGAGTTCTCTCGAATGCCGACTCGATCCGGAAGGCCAAGATCTACGCGAACATCGGACTGCGGCTGGTCTACCACCCGTCAAAACAGAAAGTCCTGGTCACTTCGTTAAGTGACCAGGACCCTATGGGATACCAGTTTGTGTCCGAGGGGGGACTTGAACCCCCATGCCCCGCAAAGGGCACTAGCACCTCAAGCTAGCGCGTCTGCCTATTCCGCCACCCGGACTTGGTGCCTGCACGCGGGACCGTCATCCCGCGTCGGCGGACTCAGGTTAGCAAACTCTTGGGCTCGCGTCATATCGGTAAGCGGCCCGCCCTTGGGGGGATGTCCGCAGGCGTCCGGCGGCGGCAGGATGGAGGCGCAAGCCGTACCAAACCGAAGGAGTCGACATGACCGCGCTCAATGGCGAGGACGAGGTCGCCGGGCTGTGCCGTGACCTGATCCGGATCGACTCGACCAACGCGGGCGACAACTCCGGCCCCGGCGAGCGGGCCGCCGCCGAGTACGTGGCCGGCAAGCTGGCGGAGGTCGGGTTGGAGCCGCAGATCCTGGAATCGGACAGCCGCCGGGCGAACGTGATCGCCCGCATCGAGGGGGAGGACTCCTCCCGCGACGCGCTGCTGCTCCACGGCCACCTCGACGTCGTCCCGTTCGACGCCGGCGACTGGACCCACCACCCGCTCGGCGGGGAGATCGCCGACGGGTGCGTCTGGGGGCGCGGCGCGGTCGACATGAAGAACATGGACGCGATGATCCTCGCGGTCGTCCGGCAGCGGCTCAGCGAGGGGCGCCGCCCGCCGCGGGACGTGGTGCTGGCGTTCACCGCCGACGAGGAGGCCGGCGGCACCTACGGCGCGCAGTGGCTGGCCGACAAGCACAAGGACCTGTTCGACGGGTGCACCGAGGCGATCGGGGAGGTCGGCGGGTTCAGCGTCTCCATCGACGAGGCCCGCAGGCTCTATCTCATCGAGGCGGCCGAGAAGGGCATCGCCTGGATGCGGCTGACCGCCGGCGGCCGGGCCGGGCACGGCTCCATGCTCAACGGTGAGAACGCGATCACCGAGCTGGCCGAGGCGGTCGGCCGCATCGGGCGCTACGACTGGCCGGTACGGCTCACGCAGACGGTCAGGACCTTCCTCACCGAGACCTCCAAGGCGCTGGAGCTCGAACTCGACCTGGACGACGCCGAGGCGACCGTGGCCAAGCTCGGGCCGCTGGCCCGGATGATCGGCGCCACGCTGCGCAACACCGCCAACCCCACCATGCTGCAGGGCGGCTACAAGGCCAACGTGATCCCGCAGACCGCTACCGCGCACGTGGACGGCCGCTTCCTGCCCGGATACGAGGACGAGTTCTTCCAGACGATCGACGAGCTGCTCGGACCCAACGTGACCAGGGAGTTCGTCTACCACGACATCGCCCTCGAGACCGGTTTCGACGGGCCGCTGGTGCGGGCGATGGCCGACGCGCTGCTCGCCGAGGACCCGGGCGCGCTCGCCGTGCCGTACACCCTGTCGGGCGGCACGGACCTGAAGGCATTCAGCCGGCTGGGCATGCGCGGTTTCGGGTTCGCGCCGCTGAAGCTCCCGGCGGACTTGGACTTCTCTGGAATGTTCCATGGGGTGGACGAGCGGGTGCCGGTGGATTCGCTCCGGTTCGGGGTCCGGGTGCTTGACCGCTTCCTGGACGGTTGCTGAGACATTCCATGGAAACCCATTGCTCTGACTCGCCGTAGTGTTAACGTAACTCTCCGTTGAGGGGTTGGGCCATGCGACAAGCGGCCCACCCGGGAGCTTTGGGGAGGTCACGTGGCACGGATGCCGCAGGGGCAGTGGAGGGCGTCCTCGCCCGCTGTCCAGCGCGTGCCCGTGGCCGTTCCCGCCGACGACGCGATCTTCGCCTGGGCTGACCGGATGGCGCGGTTCGCGGCCGGCACCCGGCAGATCGTCAGGCGGGTCTTCGCGATCGGCGGCCTGCTGGCCGCCGGTTGGTTGCTCGCAGTCGTCTTCGGGCTCCTTGGCGCCGCTCCGGCGGCCGCGGACACCACCGCGGCGACGGGAGTGGCGCATTCCGACGCCCCCGACTCAGCCGCTTCCGGATCGGCCCTTCAGGCCGGTGTCTTCCCCACGGACAGCGGTGGGCTGTCGGCGACAGGAAACGCCGAAGCCATGGCCGGGCGAGGTGTGGACGGGCTCACCAGCCAGTCGAAGCCGACCTCCCCGGCACCCGCCACCGTCGACCACAGCTCTGGCGCCGACGGGTTCGTGCCTCAGAGCAGCGGTGGCCCCGGCCTCTCCGGGCCGGGTGTGGGGGACGTCTCGCGGTTCGTCTACGACCCGCGGTTGACGGCGCGGCGCGCCCCGCTGGCGTGCGTGCTCCCCCCCGTTGTCCGCACAGCGGCGGACGACCCTTCCTTCTCCCCTGACTGACTCCGCCCCCTGGACCGGCCTCGTTCCCCAAGTGGGACCCGCCGGTCGCGGAGCGTCTCCCAGTCCCGTCTTCAGGGCCTTGGTCCCCATCTCCAGGGGAGCCGCCCGTCCATGACGGTGAGCAATCTCCCATCCCTCGTGACGGCCGTCGGGGCTTCCGCTGTGCGGGCTCTCGTCAGGACCTCGCATGGCCTCGCACGCCGGCCACGAGATGTCAGGTATCCCCCCAAGAACCGCAAGGAGCATCAATCATGCGTACGTGGGTTAAGAGCACAACCCCCGCGGCACTGCTCACGCTGGGTGTCATGACCCTCGGCAGCGGTACGGCGTTCGCGGACACCTCCGGCGACAACTCCATCGGCGGCGGCAACCAGGTCAACATCCCGATCTCCCTGCCGATCGACATCAGCGGCAACGCCGTCGGCGTCGTCGGCGACGCGTCCGCGGCCTCCAAGGGCGGCGCCTCCGTCGAGAACACCGGCGGCAACGGCATCCCCGGCCAGACCTCCGGCCGGGGCAGCGTCCTGGGCGGCAACCAGGTCAACGCCCCGATCACCGCGCCGATCAACGCCTGCGGCAACGCGCTGTCCCTGTTCGGCAGCTCCGAGGCGGGCTGCAAGGGCGGCGCGTCGGTCGGGCACGGCGGCGGCCGGGGCGGGGCGGGCGGCAACCGCACCAGCGGTGACCACAGCGTCCTGGGCGGCAACCAGGTCGTGGCGCCGATCACCGCGCCGATCAACGCCTGCGGCAACTCGGTCGCGGTCTTCGGTGCCGCCGACGCGGGCTGCAAGGGCGGCGCGTCGGTCAGGAACGGCGGCGGCCGGGGCGGGGCGGGCGGCAACCGCACCAGCGGTGACCACAGCGTCCTGGGCGGCAACCAGGTGGTGGCGCCGATCACCGCGCCGATCAACATCTGCGGCAACTCGGTCGCGATCCTCGGCAAGGCGTTCTCCGGCTGCAGGGGCGGCGCCGAGGTGACCGACGGCGGCCGGCCCGGTAAGCCGGGCAAGCCCGGCTACCTGGGAGGGCACGGCGGGCACGGCGGCTGGCGTCCCGGCTCGACCGGCAACGACACCGACGGCCGCTTCGGCGCCGGCAGCGGCAACCAGGTGATCGCCCCGATCGCCGCGCCGATCAACGTCTGCGGCAACGCGGTCGGCAACGGCGCGGCGGGCTGCGAGGGCGGCGCGTCGGTCAAGAACGGCGGCGGTGGCGGGGCGGGTGGCAACCGTACGTCGGGCAGGTCCGGTGTGCTGGCCGGCAACCAGGTGGTGGCGCCGATCACCGCGCCGATCAACGTCTGCGGCAACGCCGTGGCCGTCCTCGGCAAGGCCTTCGCCGGGTGCAAGGGCGGCGCGTCGGTCGGGCACGGCGGCGGCCGGGGCGGGGCGGGCGGCAACCGCACCAGCGGCGACCACAGCGTCCTGGGCGGCAACCAGGTGGTGGCGCCGATCACCGCGCCGATCAACATCTGCGGCAACGCCGTCGCCGTCCTGGGCGACGCCGCGGCGGGCTGCCTGGGCGGCTCCCACGTCGGCACGCCGGCCGGCGGGCACCGCGGCCACGACTACGGCCACTGGGCCCAGCGGGTCGGCGCCCACAAGAGCAGCGGCCTGGTGCCCGCGCTCCCCGTCGCCCCCGCCAAGCCGGGGCAGCGCGCGCACGGCTCCGACCTCCCGCAGTTCCCCCTCGTCGGTGAGGCGCGGGACGCGGCCGGCCTGCCCGGCACTCCGGCGACCGCCCGGAGCACGGGGCGGAAGGCCGACTCGCCGCTGGCCCCCGCGACCGACCTGGTCTCCTCGACCCCGCTCGGCGGCGCCCTCCCCGTGGGCGACCTCGGCCTGATGAGCGCCGCCCAGCCCGCCGGGGTGACCGGGATGAACCCCGGCTCGCTGGCGGCCCTGCTGGCCGGTGTCATGGCCGCCGCCTCCGCGACGCTTTTCGCGACCACCCGCCGCGTCCGCTTCGGCAGGAAGTAAGCGAGAAGTAAGACAGCAGTAACTCTTCAGCCATGTCCCCTCAGATCCACTGGGGGAGGCGCATAGACGCTTCGCCTGTGGCGAGGGATGGTGTCGCGGCCCAGGGCCGTGTTCTCCCTCGTCCTGCGAGGCAGAGAAGCTTTGCCCGTTCCGGGGGCGCGGCCCGGGACGGGCAAAGCCATGTCCGGGCACAGCGGCTGTGACCGGTGTCACGGAGCCCTGCACAGAGTCACATCGTCCTGGTCACACGTATGATCTTGCGACGCAGCCGGACGTCCCGGCGGCCGTCGGGATACAGTCGCAGGCGGTCGAGTTCCCAGTCGCCGTATTCTGCGTGTTCGGTCAGAATCTGCCGGGCGGCGTCCCTGGAGGTGCCACGCGGAAGATGGAGAACCAAGTAGGAGTAGTCGAGCACAGCGATTAGTCTCCGAGGGTGGGCTGGGGGACGTCGGCACTCATAGGGCTTTATTGTGCGTCCTTGCGGCTTTCCTTGGGAGTGTGCCCGATCCAGATCGGGTAACCCGAGGGGAAGAAAACGGGGAAACCAATGCGAACAGCGAGGTAGGAAGCAGCGTGCCAGCCAAGAACGGCAACGCCGGCGGAACCCGCCTGGTGATCGTCGAGTCGCCTTCCAAGGCGAAGACCATCGCTGGGTACCTCGGCCGCGGCTACGTCGTGGAGTCCAGCATCGGGCATATTCGCGATCTCCCCGAGAAGGCCGACGACATCCCCGAGAAGTTCAAGGGTGAGTCGTGGGCCCGCCTGGGCGTCAACGTGGATAGCGAGTTCGAGCCGCTCTATGTCGTCAACCACGACAAGAAGGCGCAGGTGAGCAAGCTCAAGCAGCTGCTCAAGGACGCCGACGAGCTCTACCTCGCCACTGACGAGGACCGGGAGGGCGAGGCGATCGCCTGGCACCTGCGCGAGGTGCTCAACCCCAAGGTGCCGGTTCACCGCATGGTGTTCCACGAGATCACCCCGCGGGCGATCCAGGAGGCGGTGGCCAACCCGCGTGCCCTGAACCTGCGGCTGGTCGACGCCCAGGAGACCCGGCGCATCCTCGACCGCCTCTACGGCTACGAGGTCAGCCCGGTCCTGTGGAAGAAGGTCAAGCCCCGCCTGTCCGCCGGTCGCGTGCAGTCCGTGGCGACCCGGCTGGTCGTGGAGCGCGAGCGCGAGCGCCTGGCGTTCACCAGCGCGAGTTACTGGGACCTGCAGGCGCTGTTCGACACCGGTCGCGACGAGGCGCCGCGCGAGTTCACCGCCACGCTGACCGGCGTGGGCGGCAAGCGCGTCGCCCAGGGGCGTGACTTCGCGAGCAACGGCAGGCTCAAGAGCGCCGACGTGGTCCACTTGGACGAGCAGGCCGCGCGGGCCCTGGCCGGGCGGCTGAGCGGCACGGCCTACAAGGTCAACTCGGTCGAGCGCAAGCCGTACACCCGCAAGCCGTACGCGCCGTTCCGGACGACCACGCTGCAGCAGGAGGCCAGCCGGAAGCTGGGCTTCTCCGCGAAGTCGACCATGCAGGTCGCCCAGCGCCTGTACGAGAACGGCTTCATCACCTACATGCGTACCGACAGCATCACGCTGTCGGAGACCGCCGTCGCCGCCGCGCGCAGCCAGGCCATCAAGCTGTACGGCGCGGCGTACGTGCCCGACAAGCCGCGCGCCTACGCCAGCAAGGTGAAGAACGCGCAGGAGGCGCACGAGGCGATCCGCCCCTCGGGTGAGGAGTTCCGCACGCCGGGCGAGACCGGGCTGAGCGGCGACATGTTCCGGCTGTACGAGCTGATCTGGCAGCGGACCGTCGCCTCGCAGATGAAGGACGCGGTCGGGGAGTCGGTCACCGTCAAGGTGGGCGGCGTCTCCAGCTCCGGCGAGCAGGTCGAGTTCGGCGCGACCGGCCGGACCATCACCTTCCACGGCTTCCTCAAGGCTTACGTCGAGGGTGCGGACGACCCGGCCACCGACCGTGACGACTCCGAGAAGCGCCTGCCGAACCTGGACGAGGGCGACCGTCTCACCGCGGCCGAGCTCAATGTGCTGTCGCACGCCACCAAGCCGCCCGCGCGCTATACCGAGGCCTCGCTCATCAAGGAGCTGGAGGACCGGGAGATCGGCCGTCCCTCGACCTACGCGTCGATCATCGGAACGATCCTGGACCGCGGTTACGTGTTCAAGAAGGGCACGGCCCTGGTGCCGTCCTTCCTGGCGTTCGCGGTGGTCAACCTGCTGGAGCAGCACTTCGGCCACCTCGTCGACTACGACTTCACGGCCGACATGGAGAAGGTCCTCGACGACATCGCCAACGACCGGGCGGAGCGGGTGCCCGAGCTGCGCCGCTTCTACTTCGGCGAGGAGGGCGACGAGGGCCTGAAGGAGATGGTGACCGATCTCGGTGAGATCGACGCCAAGGAGATCAGCTCCTTCTCGATCCGGGGCACCGACATCATGATCCGGGTGGGCCGTTACGGCCCCTACCTGGACCGTGAGGGCGCCCGGGTGAACGTGCCCGAGGACCTGGCGCCCGACGAGCTCACGGCCGAGCGGGCCGAGGAGCTGTTCTCGCGCCCCACGGGCGACCGGGAGCTGGGCAGGGACCCGGTCACCGGTCACATGATCGTGGCCAAGGACGGCCGTTACGGCCCCTACGTGACCGAGATCCTCCCCGAGGAGCCGCCGCCGGCCGAGGGGAAGAAGAAGACGAAGAAGGCCGACGCGCCCAAGCCGCGCACGGGGTCGCTGCTGAAGTCGATGTCCCTGGACACCGTCACCGTCGAGGACGCGCTGAAGCTGCTGTCACTGCCCAGGAAGCTCGGCGAGATCGACGGCCAGGAGGTCACGGCGCAGAACGGCAAGTTCGGTCCCTACATCAAGAAGGGCACCGACTCGCGCTCGCTGGCGTCGGAGGAGGAGATGTTCACCGTCACGCTGGAGCAGGCCAAGGAGCTGTTCGCGCAGCCCAAGGCCCGGGGCAGGCGTGCCGCCGCCGCGCCTCCGCTGCGTGAGCTCGGCGAGGATCCCGTCTCCAAGAAGCCGATCGTGGTCAAGGAGGGCCGCTTCGGCCCGTACGTGACCGACGGCGAGACCAACGCCTCCCTGCGCAAGGGCGACGAGGTCGAGCAGATCACCACCGAGCGCGCCGCCGAGCTCCTCGCCGACCGCCGCGCCCGCGGCCCGGCGCCCAAGCGGCCCACCCGCCCGAAGGCGAAGGCGAAGGCCTGAGGGCGCTGAGGGCCTCCTGAGTCGCTGAGAGCCTCCTCAGGGACCGGCAGGTCCGGGGGAACGCATCCGCCGTCCCGGGCGTTCTTCGGAACGCGCCGGGTACGGCGGGCGGGCCGGCGTGGGAGAGGTGGCGGTGACGGTCGTGGGTTTCGTGTCGCTGATCGTGGGGGTCGTGGCGCTGGTCCACTACTACCTCTGGCGCCGCCTGATCCGTGCCACCACGGCCAGGGGCCGGACCCGCCGGGTGCTGACCTGGATCCTGGCCGGTCTCGCCGTGCTCGTCCCGGTGACGCTCGTCGGCTCCCGGAGCGAGTGGGGGCACTTCCTGGCCTGGCCGGGGTTCTTCTGGATCGCGGTGATGTTCTACCTGACGGTCTTCCTGGTGCTGCTGGAGATCCCGCGCGCGCTGGCCCTGCTGGTGCTGAGCCGTTCCGGCCGTCGTCGCGCCGACGCCCGCCTGTCCCGGAGGACGGCCGGCCGCCGCCGGGCACACGCCGTCCCGGGCGCCGGGCCGGTGCCTCCGCTCCCCGCACCCGGCCGGGCCGCCCTGCCGTCCGAATCCGGAGCGGCCCCGCTCTCCGAGCCACCCTTGATCGCCTCGCCGTTCGAGCCCGCGCCGGTGCCCGGCGACGCCGCTTCCGGGGACGCCCCCTCCCGGGGCGCCACCCGGCTGTCCGTCGAGGATCCGCCCGCCGCCCTCACCCCTCCGGCGCCGGCGGCGACCGGTCCCGGGGATGGAGCCGGCAGCCCGGCCGGAGCCGGACCGGAGACGATCGGCCGCAGGCTCTTCATCGCCCGCACGGCCGCCGCCGTCGCCGGGGTGGGGGCGCTGGCCACGGTCGGCAACGGCGTCAGGACCGCCCTCGGCGACCCGGTGATCGAGTCGGTCCGGGTCGCGCTGCCCAAGCTGGATCCGCGTCTCAGCGGCCTGCGGCTCGCCGTCGTCAGCGACATCCACCTCGGCCCGCTCACCGGTACGGCGCACGCCGAGCGCATCGTCCGCATGGTCAACTCGCTGGAGGCCGACGTGGTCGCCATCGTCGGCGACCTGGTCGACGGCACGGTGGCCCAGCTCGGCACGGTGGCCAGGCCGTTGAGGAGTCTCGAATCCCGCTACGGCACCTACTTCGTCACCGGCAACCACGAGTACTACACCGCCAACGGTCCCGGGGAGTGGATCGAGGAGCTCCGCCACCTCGGTGTCCGCCCGCTCCAGAACGAGCGCGTCGAGATCGCCCACGGGGGCGCCGTGCTGGACCTCGCGGGGGTCAACGACGTCGCGGGCGACCCCGCGGGCGACGGCCCCGACTTCGAGCGGGCACTTGGCGGCCGCGACCGCTCCCGGTCCACGGTCCTCCTCGCCCACCAGCCGGTCCAGGCGTACCAGGCCGCCGCGCACGGCGTCGACCTGCAGCTCTCCGGCCACACCCACGGCGGCCAGATGGTCCCCTTCAACCTGGTCGTCCCGCTGCAGCAGCCGGTCGTCTCCGGTCTCGGCGAGGTGGACGGCACCCGGGTCTACGTCACCCGGGGCGCCGGTTTCTGGGGGCCGCCCGTCCGGGTCGGGGCTCCCCCCGAGATCACCCTTCTGGAGCTTCGCGGCGAGAGGCCGTAGAAGACGCGGGCGACGGGGACCTCTTCTCGCGGGTGCCGCCCGCCGGGGATTTTCGCGGGTGCCGCCTGCGCAGGACAGGCCGCACGTATTACCCTCATGCGATGAGCGCCGGGCATATCCGTCGGGCTCATGTTTTCCCCAGCCCAGCGAGCACCTGGATACGCTGACACCATGACCACCCCTGGCCGGAACACCGCGCGCCGCAAGCCTCCCAACGTGCTGGCCAACGCTCCGTTCCGCAAGCTGTGGACGGCCATGTCGCTGTGCAGCCTCGGAGACTGGCTGAACATCATCGCGTTGACCGCGCTTGCCGGAAACCTCACCAGCGGAGCCGGATACAAGGCTCAGAGCCTGGCCATCGGCGGCGTCTTCGTCGCGAAGATGCTCCCGGCCATCCTGCTGGGCCCTCTCGCGGGCGCGTTCGCCGACCGGTTCGACCGCCGGCTGACCATGTTCTTCTCCGACCTGCTGCGCTTCGCGCTGGTCCTGTCGATCCCGCTGATCGGCAGCTACCAGTGGGTGATCATCGCCACATTCCTGGTCGAGTGCGTCAACCTCTTCTGGGTCCCCGCCAAGGACGCCACAGTGCCGAACCTGGTGCCCAAGGAGCGGCTGGAGGAGGCCAACCAGCTCAACCTCCTGGTCACGTACGGCACCGCCCCGGTCGCCGCGCTCCTGTTCGCCGTGCTGTCGATGGCCGACGACGCCCTGGGCAGGTTCGTCCCGTACTTCGCCGACCGTGACACCTACCTGGCGCTGTTCATCAACGCCATCGCGTACCTGGTGTCGGCCTTCATCATCTTCACGCTCAAGGACATCTCGAAGCCCGGCGCGACGGCCACCGCGATCTCCACGCCGTCGGTGCTGCGGCAGATCGTCGACGGCTGGCGCTTCGTCGGCGGCAACCGGCTGATCCGGGGCCTGGTCATCGGCATGCTCGGCGCGTTCGCCGCCGGCGGCACGGTGGTCGGGGTGGCCAAGATCTACGTGGTGGCGTTGCAGGGCGGCGACGCGGCCTACGGCGTGGTGTTCGGCGCGGTCTTCGTCGGCATGGCCTCCGGCATGTTCTTCGGGCCCAGGCTGCTGCGGGAGCTGTCCCGGCGGCGGTTGTTCGGGCTGTCGATCGTCGTGGCCGGGGTGGTGCTCGCCGCGATCGCGCTCATCCACAACCTGGTGATCGTCGCCCTGCTCACCGTGGCGCTGGGGGCGTGCGCCGGGATCGCCTGGATCATCGGCTACACCATGATCGGGCTGGAGGTGGAGGACAGCCTGCGCGGCCGTACGTTCTCCTTCCTGCAGTCGCTCGCCCGGGTCACCCTGCTGCTGGTGGTCGCGGTCGCGCCGGCGCTGGCGGGCCTGTTCGGCAGGCACGAGGTCAGGCTCGGCGGGGAGACGGTCTACCGGTTCGACGGCTCCAACCTGGTGCTGCTGATCGGCGCGCTGCTCGCGGTGATCGTCGGTCTCCTCGCGCTGCGGCACATGGACGACCGCAAAGGCGTGTCGATCGTCTCCGACCTGGTCGCGGCGGTGCGCGGCGAGCGGTTCGCGCCCGAGGAGGCCGAGCAGCCGCGCGGGATGTTCATCGCGTTCGAGGGCGGTGAGGGCTCGGGCAAGACCACGCAGTCCAGGTTGCTCGCGATCTGGCTCCGGGACCAGGGCTTCGACGTCGTGCAGACCCGGGAGCCGGGCTCGACCAAGGTGGGCATGCGGCTGCGCGCCATCCTGCTGGACGCCGTCCACCAGGGGCTGTCGGCGCGGTCGGAGGCGCTGCTGTACGCGGCCGACCGGGCCGAGCATGTGGAGAAGGTCATCCGCCCGGCGCTCTACCGGGGGTCGATGGTGATCTCCGACCGTTACGTGGACTCCTCGCTCGCCTACCAGGGGGCCGGCCGGGCCCTGGAGCCCGGCGACGTGGCCAGGATCAACACCTGGGCCACCGGCGGGCTGGTCCCGGACCTGACCGTGCTCATCGACACCCCGCCGTCGGTCGGCCTGACCCGGCTGGGCGGGGCCGCCGACCGGATCGAGTCCGAGCCGCTGGAGTTCCACGAGCGGGTGCGCCGCGAGTTCCGCTCGCTGGCCGCCGCGGCCCCGGAACGCTACCTGGTCGTCGACGGGACCCTCGCCCAGGACCAGATCTCCCTGCTCATCCATGACCGGGTCCGCGAGGTGCTGCCCGACCCGGTGCCGCAGGAGTCGGAGGACGCCACCGGGACCATCCCCGTCATCCGCGACTGACACCGGCGGTAGGTTGAGGGCGTGGGAGTCTTCGATGACCTTGTGGGGCAGGAGCGGGCGGCGGTGGCGCTCCGCCGGGCCGCCGACGGGGCCGCCGAGATGCTGGCCGGAGGCTCCGGCACGGGGATGACCCACGCCTGGCTGTTCACCGGGCCGCCCGGGTCCGGCCGGGAGGCGGCGGCACGGGCGTTCGCCGCCGCGCTGTTCTGCCCCGACCAGGGGTGCGGCCACTGCGACATGTGCCATCAGGTGGCGATCGGCTCCCACCCGGACCTGGAGGTCGTCCGCACCGAGGGTCTCTCCTACGGCATCAAGGAGACCCGTCAGCTCATCCTCCGGGCGGCCGGGGCACCGACGCTGGGACGCTGGAGGGTCGTCCTGTTCGAGGGCGCCGACCGGATGCCGGAGCGCGCCTCCAACGCGCTGCTGAAGGCGATCGAGGAGCCGCCGCCCAAGACGGTCTGGCTGCTCTGCACGCCGTCGCCCGCGGACCTGGTCATCACCATCCGGTCGCGCTGCCGGGTGGTCACCCTGGTCACTCCGCCCACGGCGGCGGTCGCCCACGCGCTGGTGACCCGCGACAACATCCCGCCGGACATGGCGGAGTTCGTCGCGCGGGCCACCCAGGGCCATCTGGAGCGGGCCCGGCGGCTGGCCCTGGACCCGGAGATGCGCGCACGCCGCGAGGCGGTGCTCTCCATCCCCCGGTCGCTCACCGGGGTCGGGGAGTGCGTCATCGCCGCGGAGCGGCTGGTGGACACCGCCAAGAAGGAGGCCGACGCGGTCTCCTCGGCGCTGGACGAGGGGGAGACCAACGAGCTCCGCAAGATCTACGGCGAGGGCTCCTCGGGGAAGGGGCTGAACAAGGGCCTGATCCGGGGCGGGGCAGGGGCGATCAAGGATCTGGAGAAACTCCAGAAGTCCCGGGCCACCCGGACCCAGCGTGACGTCATCGACGCGGCGCTGCTCGACCTGGTGGCGTTCTACCGCGACGTGCTGGCCATGCAGTTCGGCGCGCCCGTGGAGCTGGCCAACGAGGACCGCCGGGCCGACCTGGAGAGCCTGACCCGTTCCTCCACTCCGGAGGACACGCTGCGCAGGATCGACGCGATCATGCGCTGCCGCGAGCGGCTGGCCGCCAACGTCAATCCGCAGATGGCCGTCGAGGCGATGACCATCTCGCTGCACCGGCCCCAGCTCTGACCTGACCGGCGGTCCGGTCGGCGTTCCCGGGCAGCCTGGATGTGGTTTCCGCGTCTCCTGGTCATGCGGGCCGAGACCATCTGGTCATGCGGGCCTGGAACATCGCATCCGGGGAGACCGGAGCCCGCTGAGACGGCCGGTCCGTCGACGGGGACGCCCCGGGTGGGGCAGCTCATCGTCCGGCGGAGGCGGAGTCCGGGGTGATCGGCTCGGGCTGTCACCGGGCGCTCACCGGTTCCCCGGAGGCCGGTGACGCGCGGGAATCTGCTGGCGAGGTGATGAGGGCTGTCATGTCCCAGCGGCCCTCATCCGCCTTTTTCTCCGTGAATGGAACCAATCGCGGCTAATGCCACTCAAAGGATGAGTGTGGATCGTTAGAATTCCCAGCGAATTTCCATGCATTCGTTATAAATCTATCGGACAGTGTCCTGCTTTACGGGGATGAGCAGGAAGACCGGGGGACTTTTGAGGAGCATCGAAGCACGTCAAGAGGTGACGGCGCCGGGGGTCAGGCGAGCTGTCACCAGCCGGGTGGACAACCACGACGTGCTGAGGATCGAGTGGCCGGAGCCGGTGGACGGGGAGATCGTCCTACGGCACGTGGAGACAGGAGAGGAACGCGGGGGCACCGACCTCGCCGGGCTGCGGCCGGGCGTCTGGACGGTGTCGCACCGGGACGAGCCCCTCGCCACCGACGATCCGGGATTCTCGCTGGACGGGCTGCTCGCCTACGCCGAGACGCCCCGCGACCGGGAGATCCGGGCGTTCCGGACCTCCCTCGGCACTCTCGCCCTGACCGTCCGCGACGTCGAACCGTACGTCGAGGTGACCGCCCTCGTCTCCGACGACGGCGTGATCGAGATCAACGGCGTGATCGCGTACGGCGAGCCGATCGAGGGCTCGGCCAGTCTCGTGGCCGTGGCCAGGAAGGGCCCGGAGCCGGTGAGCGGTCCGGCGCTCTTCCGGGGGCGCCGGTTCGAAGGTGTTCTCCAGATCGAGCCGATGGCCCGGACGCAGACGCGGCGGCGGGCCTTCTGGGACCTCCACGCCGAGGTCGCCGGGGTACGGCTGCCGCTGGCGGCCCGCCTAGACGACATCACCGACAAGAAGACCAAAGTACGTTTCCCCGCCCAGCGCGTGGGACAGGTGAGGGTCCGGCCGTACTACACCGACACCGACAGCCTCGCCGTCGCGCTCACCGTCGAGGAGGAGACCTCATGAAGATCTCCTTCCTGATCCTCAACGCCTACGGCATGGGGGGGACGATCCGGGCCACCTTCGACCTCGCCACCGAGATGTCCGAGCGGCACGACGTCGAGGTGATCAGCGTCTTCCAGCACACCGACCTGCCCTTCCTGCCGCTGGGATCCAAGGTCAGGCTGCGGTCGCTGGTGGACCTGCGGGAGGGGGCCAGGGTCCGCTGGCCGTACACGAAGAAGGCCGAGCGGCTGGGCGAGCAGCCGAGCGCGCTGATCCACCCCGAGGAGCGCGCCTACGCCTCCTTCAGCGCGTGGAGCGACGACGTGCTCAGGCGCGAGCTGCGGCGGCTCCGCACCGACGTGCTGATCACCACCCGCGCCGGGCTGAACATCATGGCCGCCCGGTTCGCCCGCAGGCGGATCGTCACGATCGCCCAGGAGCACCTGCACTTCGAGGCCCACCAGCCCGGCATCTTCGAGGAGATCCGGCAGTGGTACCCGAAGCTGGACGCGATCGTCACCCTCACCGAGGCCGACGAGCAGGATTACCGGACCATGCTCGACGGGGCGCGGACGCGGGTCTACACCATCGGCAACGGGCTGGCCGGAGGGCCGCGTCCCCGCTCCAGGCAGGAGAACCGGATCGTGCTGGCCGCCGGGCGGCTGGTGCCGGTCAAGGGGTACGACCGGCTGCTGAAGGCGTTCGCCCAGGTGGTCCGGGAGCGCCCGGACTGGAAGCTGCGGATCTACGGCGAGGGCCGGATCAGCGACAAGCTGGTCAAACTGGCCGTGAAGCTGCGCCTGCACAACAACGTCACGTTCATGGGCCCGACCGGCGACATCGAGGGCGAGCTGGCCAAGGCCTCCATCCACGCGGTCAGCTCCCGGTTCGAGGGCTTCGGCATGACCATCATCGAGGCGTTCGCGTGCGGGGTGCCGGTGGTCAGCTTCGACTGTCCCCGAGGGCCTCGCGAGATCATCACCTCCGGCCATGACGGGGTGCTGGTCCCGCCCGACGACGTGGACGCCCTGGCCGGGGGGCTGCTCAAGATGATCGACGACGAGGAGGGCCGTCATCGGATGGCGGCCAACGCCCTGGAGACGGCCGGGCGCTACGACATCTCCATGATCGTGGAACGGTGGGAGAAGTCCTTCGCCGAGCTCGTGCGCTGAGCGGGCCCCATCCGCCGGGCCGGACCGTACGCGCCTGGCCGTACGCCTGGCCGTAGGCCGGACCGTACGCCTGGCCGTCCGCCTCGTCGTAGGCCGGACCGTCCGCCTCGTCGTACGCCGTGCTGTACGGCGAGGCGGACCGCTGCGGTGTCCGGCCGGACGTGGATGAAACTCGTGGGCCGGGTGGAGCAGCGGGCGGCCCGGCCCGGCGTCTCTGTTACGTGACCATGTCATTGTCGGGGACCACCCCAGATCCCGAAATCGAGATGCTCTCCCATGGAGAGCCCCTGGCCAGGGACCGCGTCGACGTCGCGGCGCTGTTCGCCGACCACCACCTCGGGCTGGTGCGGCTGGCGCTGCTCATGGTGGGGGACCAGGCCACGGCCGAGGATGTGGTGCAGGAGGCGTTCACCCGCACGCACGCGGGACGACGCCGCCTGCGCGACCCCGAGCGCGCGCTGGCCTACATCCGCTCGGCCGTGCTCAACGGCTCCCGTTCCGTGCTGCGGCGCCGGGCGGTGGCGTTCCGGCGGGCCGTGCCGTACGAGCCGCCCGTCTGGTCCGCCGAGCACGCCGCACTGCTCGGCGAGGAGCGCCGCGAGGTGCTGGTGGCGCTGCGCGCGCTGCCGAGGCGGCAGCGCGAGGCGCTGACGCTCCGCTACTACCTCGACCTGTCCGACCTGGAGATCGCCGAGACCATGGGGATCGGTGCCGGCACGGCGCGGTCCACCATCGCGCGCGGGCTGGCCGCCCTCGCCCGCAAGCTTGGGGAGGAATCATGAACGCCACCGAGAACCGCCTGCGCGAGGCCCTGGCGGCCGCCGCCGTGACCGCCGTCGACGTCCGCCCGCTGACCGTCCCGTCCCGCCGCCGGTCGCGGGTCCCGATGCTGCTCGTCGCCGCCGCCGTCACGGCCGTCGCCGTCGGAGCCGGGTCCGTGTGGGCGGAGCGGGCGGATCCCCGGACGACCACCGCCGTCCAGGCATCGCCGACGCCAGAGCCCCAGTTGGAGATCTCGGTCTTCCTGTGCAAGAAGAATGACCCGTTCCCGCAGTGCAAGGGCCAGAAAGTCGACAGGACGAAGATCGCCGAGGCGCTGTGGAGCCGGCCGGACGTGGAGTGGATCGGCTTCCAGAACGCGGAGGAGGCGTACAAGCGCTTCAAGGAGCAGAACAAGTCCGACACAACGCTGCTCTCCAAGATCAGGGTCGAGGACATGCCCGAGTCGTTCCGGATCCTTCCGGAGCAGGGGGCCGACTGGAAAAAGATCACTGCGGCCGCCAAGGGGCTGCCCGGCGTCTCCAACGTGGTCGATCAGAGTTGCCTGTTGCGCAAGCAGACATGCTGAAGCAGCGGACCGGCGGGGATGCGCGTTCATAGGGGACGACGGTGAAATCCCGCGGCCGGTGGAGCGGATTTCCCAGCTGCCCGCTCCACCGGCCATCCCCCGATGCCCGGCTCGTCCCGCGCCCCGGGCCGGCCCTGGCCGTAGCCCACAAGGACGGTCTCGGCGCGTAAGGTGGCGTGGTGGGCGCTTAGCCGTACCCCCAGCAGCTTTGGAGCCACATGAGCATGATCATGGCCGTGAGCTTCACCCGTTACGGCCGGCTGTACTACCTCGATCCGGGCGAGCACACCCCCAAGGTCGGCGACAAGGTGCTCGTGCCCACCGACGCGGGGCCGGAGGTGGCCGAGTGCGTGTGGGCGCCGCAGTGGACGAGCGAGGAGGTCGGCGGCCTGCCGCTGTGCGCGGGAATCGCGGATGAGGAGCACCTGGCCCGCGACGAGGGCAACAAGCGGCGGCGCGCGGAGGCGCGCAGCGTCTCCAAACGCCTGATCAAGCGGCACGAGCTGCCCATGAAGGTCGTCGGAGTCGACTATCTCGACTCCGACAACGTCTACACCGTCTACTTCTCGGCGCCCCACCGCGTCGACTTCCGCGCCCTCGTCCGCGACCTGGCCCGCAACCTGCGCGCCCGGGTGGAGCTGCGCCAGATCGGCCCCCGCGACGAGGCCCGCCTGCAGGGCAGCATCGGCCCCTGCGGCCGCGACCTGTGCTGCGCCACCTTCCTCAAGGACTTCGAGCCGGTCTCCGTGCGCATGGCCAAGGACCAGGACCTGCCGGTCAACCCGCTGCGCATCGCGGGGGCGTGCGGGCGGTTGATGTGCTGCCTCAAATACGAGCACCCGCTCTACGTCAACGCGAACAACAAGATGCCCCGCGTCGGCCTCAAGGTCGACACCCCCGAGGGCCCGGGGACCGTCGTGGGGCGCAACGTCCCCTCGGACTCGGTGACGGTCCGGCTGGACGAGGGCGGGCGGCGCTGCGCCTGCCCCTCCGCCTCGGTCTGCTCCCCGCGCAAGCAGCACGACACGATGTACGGCGAGGCGGCGACGGCCGCCGACGCCCCCGGGGAGGAGTAGACGGCGCAGCCGGCGGGCGCGATCCCGATCCTGGTCCTAGTCCTGGTCGTGTGCCGCACGCGGCTCAGTCTGCGGGCACGATCCCGGTCGTGTCTCGCAGCGCGGGGCTCAGCCTGTGGCCGCGGTCCCGGTCGGGTGCCGCAGGTCGCTCAGCGGGCGGATGCCGTTCCGGCCGGGTGCCGCAGCAGCGTACGCAGGATCTCCTCCGCATGGGTCCACAGCAGCGCGCCGCCGGCGTCGGGCACGAGATGGCGGCGCGCGGACGGGATGCGGCCGGCCAGGGTGGCGCCGTGATCGGGGGAGTGGACCGTGCTGGTGTCCTGCCCGCCGTACCAGAGGTCGACCGGCACGGTGATGCCCGCGGGATCGAACGGCCAGCGCCCCATGGCCAGAACGGTGTCCCGGGCGTATCCGGCCGGGCCCTGGGAGAACGCCTCATCCATGGCACGGCGGAAGGCCCGCTCGAACGAGGGCTGCAGGTAGACCTCGCGGTCGAGGCCGGGGCTCCCGGCGATGATCATTTCCCACAGCGCATCGGGGCTGCCGAATCCGGCGAAGGACGCCTCGGCGCGGGCCGGGTCGGCCGCCACGGAGTCGACCAGGAAGCGCACCTCCGGCTCCAGGGCGTCGGCGAACTCCGGCGCGGCCAGCTCGTCCCCGCCGGAGACGATCGCCACCCCCACCGCGACACCCGCCGCCGCGCAGGCGAGGGCGTAGGGCGCCCCCTGGGAGAACCCGACGACCGTCAGGCCCTTCAGGCCGCGCGCCGCGGCGAGGTGGCGGATGTCATCCGCCCAGCCGTCCAGCGTCCGGCCGGGCGCGGGGTCGGAGGCCCCCAGCCCCGGGCGGTCCACCGAGACGAGACGGACCCCGAGAGCGTCGACGACGTCCGTGCCGAACCCCAGCCACCGGCTCGTGGCCGCCCCTGGGCACAGCAGCACCGGGCTGCCGTCCTGCGGCCCCCACTCCGCCCAGCCCAGCAGCCGGCCGTCGGGAAGCCCGCTCGCTCCGAGCCGGACCGGATCTTCAACGTTCACCTGCATGACCGGAATTGTCGCTGGCGGGCGCTGAGAACGCACGCCGTTTTCCGCCGGTGGCGGACCGTCCTGGTGGTTCGCGAGGCTGATCGTGAAATATCTCCGCGTCAGGAACGGAATGCGGCAACGGGCAGGCGAACATGGGAGTACGGGCATGGCGATGATCCGGATCGGTGACACGGAGTTCGGCTGTGACGAGGCCGGCAGCGGGCCGGTGGTCGTCCTGGTGCACGCGGGCTGCGCGGACAGGCGGATGTGGGATCAGAGGTTCCCCGAGTTGTTCCCCGGGTTAGGGGTCCCCGGCCGGGAGGTGTCCCGGGGTCTGTTCGGAGGTGTCCCGGGGGCGGGAGGTCGCGTGGGTTCGGAGGGCCGCCGGCACTTCTCGGAAAGCTCCCGCCACATCCCCGGCGACCTCTCCGGCTCCCCCTCTGCGATCTCTCCGCCCAGGGCGGCGGGGTGGGTGGGATGGCGGGTCGATCGATCAGTCCGCCGTGGATCAGCGGACTCGTCCTCGGTGAGGAATTCGGGGAGGCGGGCGTAGGATTCCCACGAAATGCGACCTGCCGCCGTCCCCCCGAAAGGCACAGCGTGAGATTCCGCCGTACGGTCGCCGCCCTCGCGGCGCTGGTCCTCTCCGCGACGGCCTGCACCGGTGTCGACCGGGCGGAGAGCGCGCTCGACTGGTCGAGCTGCGGTGACGGGTTCGAATGCGCCAAGCTGGGCGTGCCGCTCGACCACGACATGCCCGGCGGCGAGCGGATCCAGATCAGCGTGATCCGGCTCCCCGCCTCGGGAGACCGGATCGGTTCGATCCTCGTCAACCCGGGTGGCCCCGGCGGCTCCGGGATCGAATACGCGCGCAGCGCGCGCTCGGTGCTGAGCGAGGCCGTGCGGGCCCGTTTCGACGTGGTGGGGTTCGACCCGCGCGGGGTCGGCGAGTCCTCGCCCGTCCGCTGCCTGTCGTCGAGCGATCTGGACGCCTATCTCACCCTCGACGGCTCTCCCGACTCGCCCGCCGAGGTCGCCGCGCTGGAGGAGGGCTCGCGGCGGTTCGCCGCCGGATGCCAGTCCCGCTCGGGCAAGCTGCTGCCGCACGTCGGCACGGCCGACGCGGCACGGGACATGGACCTGCTCCGCGCGGCCCTCGGGGACAAGGGGCTCACCTACCTCGGCAAGTCGTACGGCACGCAGCTCGGCGCGGTCTACGCCGACCTCTTCCCCGGCCGTGTCCGCGCCCTCGTCCTGGACGGCGCGGTGGACTCCTCACTCTCCCCGCTGGAGCTGAACGCCACCCAGGCCCACGGCTTCGAGGTCGCTCTCGACGCGTTCCTCGAAGACTGCTTCACCGCCGCGGACTGCCCCTTCGAAGGCCCGGTGAAGCCGGCCCGTGAGGAGCTCGCGGCCCTGCTCGGCAGGACGGACCAGGAGCCCCTGGCCAACAAGAGCGGCGACGGCCGCCGGATCGGCGAGCCGTGGGTCACTCTTGGCCTGATCACCCCCCTCTACGACCGGCAGGCGTGGCCGGTCCTCCGTCAGGCGCTCAACGAGGCGTTGAAGGGTGACGGGACCACGCTCCTGCGTATGGCCGACCTGCTGATCGACCGCCGCGAGGGCGGCACGTACTCCAACCAGACGGAAGCCAACATGGCCGTCAACTGCGTCGACGGTCGCTTCCCCGCCACCTCCGCCGCCTTCGCCGAGGCCGCCCGCGACTCCGTCGGTGACGCGCCGCTGTTCGGCCCCTCTGTCATGTGGTCGTCGCTGCCCTGCGCCTACTGGCCGGCCAAGGCGACGTCCCAGGAGAAGATCGACGCCCCCGGCGCCGCCCCCATCATGGTCGTCGGCACCGAACGCGACCCGGCCACGCCGTACGGGTGGTCCGAGGCCCTTGCCGACCAGCTCTCCTCCGGGGTGCTGGTCGGTTTCGACGGCGACGGGCACACCGCGTACCTGACCGGCTCGGCATGCGTGGACCGCCTGGTCGACGACTACTTGATCAACCTGGCCGTGCCCAAGGACGGAGTTCACTGCCCCAAGATCGGTTGATTCGGGGGCGCAGAAAGCCTCCGGGAGCCTGTAGACTGCCGTAGGCCGTGCGAAACATGCGCGGCACGCCGCCTTAGCTCAGTCGGCCAGAGCACTTCACTCGTAATGAAGGGGTCTGGGGTTCGATTCCCCAAGGCGGCTCCAGGTCAGAGGCCCTCACGAAGATCGTGGGGGCCTTCTGCGTGTCTAAGTGCGTGACTACGGCCAGGGCGGGACCGTCTACATGGCCATGTCGGCGGTAGGTGTATCCAGGCCACGCCTGGCGGTGGATTGTCGTCCTATGCGAGATTGATCTCGTGAATTCCGCAGATCGGCCTTCGTCGTGGTTCAACGCGCTGTCCAAGTCGCAACAGGTGACCGCGATCGTAATGGCGCTGATCGGCTCCATAGGTGGACTGGCCTGCATCTGGGTTGGGCCGTCAATGGATCCCGCACCGTTCTTCCTGATCCTTGCTTACGTACTTCTCAGCTTGATGATCCTCGGCGGCATTCCCCGTGTCCACCTATGGTTCGACGGGCGAGGCTTCCTGCTCTATCTGGGTGTCTTCGCCGTGCTCAAAGGGGCGTCAGGAGAACTTGAGACCCCCGCCATCCGCGTGAGTGTCCTCGTCGTAGGGGTACTGCTGCTGACTTACCTGATCGTCCGCGCCGTACGCATCGAACGGGGGAAGCGGCAGACAGACCATGCCGAGCCGCAACTTCCCTGATAGTCCTACGGCGAGATCTCAACTGGTGTAGAGGCCCTTGCCGTACAGGCGCTGCGGCGTGGTTCCGATCATGATTTGAAGATCCGGTCCATGATTGCGGCTCCCCCTTGGATGACCGGCCGGATCTGCTTCCGGTAGACCAGCTCTGTCACGGCCGTACTGCTGTGCCCGACCAACCGGGAGATCTCCTCCAGGGGAACCCCGTTGTCCGAGAGCAGCGAGACGAAGCTGTGTCGCAGCTCACGCGGCGCCCACTTCCCGGCGTCCAAGCCGGTGTTCCTGACGGCCTGGCGGAAGCCGCGCCGGACGTTGGCAGCATCCAGCCGGGTGCCGACGGTGGAGGCGAAGACCAAGCCGTGATTCTCCCAGTGATTCCCTGCGGCTTCGCGCTCCTTGTCCTGTTGTTCACGCTGCCATCGCAGTGCGTCTACGCAGGAGCGACGCCGGAAGGACACGTCCTGCCCGTCGTCGGCTCCACCGTGAAGGTCAGCGGGGGCAAGGTGGCAGCAGTCGATCATCTGTGGATTGCGGGAGCCGACTCGAATCGGTTCAGGGAATAGTGGGGTGGTGGATCTTTCCCGTGTGGAGCGCCAGCGCCTGGTCGCGGTCACCGCGGCCCTGTTCACCCATGGATCCGATGATCCAAAGCTGGTCGATGTCTGGCTCCATCTGGAGTCGGTGACCGTCATAGTGCGTGTCGCAGCTGATTGGACGCTGCGGATCGCACCGGACGAGCCCCAGGAGAGTTACACGATGCCGGAGCTCGGCAGCCGTGTCGACGTCGTCCCGGCTTCTGAGGAGGTTCCGTTCGTGCGTCACGTCGGTGAACGGCTTGTGCAGGTGATCGAGCGATTCGACGCCGAGGCTTTCAACCAGTGCATGGAGGCGGAGTTCGTCTTCGACACGGGAAGTGTGGTCGCCTGGAGCTTCGGAGGAGATCTTCACCTGGCCAGAGGCGGTCCGTGTCGTCGCGGCCCTGCTCCAGGCGATGGAGATTTCGCATAGTGAGTGCTGACTGAGAGGCCGCGCCGTCGCTTGTGGGGAAGGCCGTACAGCAGTGCGGTACAGCGACACCGTCTTACGCGATCACATCTCACCGCATTGCATCTACCGCCTGACCAGGGCGTGAGTGCTCCGACCTGGCGCTCGCCGTTGACTCGTAATGTAGGGGTCTGGGGTTCGATTCCCCAAGGCGGCTCCAGCTCAGAGGCCCCTCGTGTGATCACGGAGGCTTCTGCGTGTCTAAATGAGTGACTGCGAGTCTCGGCCGGGACTGAAAACCCTTGGTCTTCGGGGTCGATCATGGGACATCATTTCCCCCCATGGCGACACCTTCGGTTCAGATACGGCGAGCTACCCCTGACGACATCGTGATCTTGGCACAGTTGAATCGCTTCGTGCATGATCTCCATGTCGATGCAAGACCGGATACCTTCCATCTGGTCCACGCCGCTGACGAATTGGCGCCGCATTTTGCCGCGTTCCTGGCGCGGGAAGGGGCCATGGCTTACATCGCGGAGTCATCGGAGAACGGCCCAGTTGGGTACATCACGGCGGCCATCCAGAACCGCTCTGCCGATGCCCTCATGCATCCGCAAAGGTTC
>NZ_FOQY01000052.1 GCF_900113865.1 Streptosporangium canum
ATGACGATGCGGTCGATGGCGTTGCTGGTGGGCCGGTTGGAGACGGTGTAGTTGCTGGAGCCGGCGGCCACCCATTTGGCGGCCGGGTAGTCCACGGCGGCGGCCAGGCGGGGGGCGTTCAGGTCGGGGGTGTGGGCGTAGGCGCCGCGGTCGGGTGTGACGGCCTGCGGTGCGACGGTCACGGTGCCGTTGGGCGCGGCGGTGTTGACGCCGTGGGCGAGCAGGTCGTAGACGGTGTCGGCATACAGCCGGGCGACCTCGGGGGAGGTGGCGTTGCCGTATCGGGCCACGGCGGTGTACCACTTGCCGGGGTCCTTGCGGGCGGTGGCGTCCAGTCCGAGCCGGTCGGCGTGGGCGCGTAGGAGGGCGGCGCCGCCGGCGATGTTGGCCGCGTCGTCGGTCTTGAGTGTCTCCACCGGTGCGGCGGTCAGTTCGGCGGCCTGTTCCAGGGTGTGGGTGGTGGGGTTGCTGACCAGGTGCATCACCCCGTAGCCGCCGCTGGCGCTGGGGGCGCCGTGGTGGTTGTCGAGGTGGGTCTCGGCGTAGGCGAGGGCGACGAGCAGGTCGCGGGGGACCTCGTAGGTCGCGGCCGAGCCGGCGAAGGCGTCGGCCATGGGGTCGGCCGGAGCGGCGCTCGCCGGCGGGCTGAACACGCTCAGCACGGCCACCAGCAGGCCGGCCGACGTCACCGCCACGCGCCGCGACCGGCGTACCTGGACAGAAACCATGAATCCTCCTCCAGGGGGGAAGCTTTCCGGAAATCGGAAAGCCCGGAGGTTTGACACGGTAAGGAATGATATCTGCCGCTGTAAAGACATTTGACAAAAAGAGGAGGGCTGATGAAGATTTTCTCCCTCGACCGCCGGAAGCGGTCCGGGAAGGAGAGAGTGCAGGTGGGGAGCATCGGTTCAGTTGGCGCGTTCCACCGGGATCGACGCCTTTTCCGGTCTGGTTCCGGCGTATGTTCGCGAGCCGCCGACCGGCACTTCCGGCCATTGTGAAATTGCGATGCGTGACTCCGGCTGACGGTGTCGCACGCATCGATCATGGTCTGCCGGTGCCGCGCGGATCGGTCGCCGGGGCCGCGGTCCACGTGGCGGCCATCCCGGTCCGCCGTCCGCGGGAGGCCGCCGGACGCCTGCGCGGCCCTTCCCCGGCGGCGGGGGTGAGCGGCCCGGGGGTGGGCGACCCCGGGTGGGCCGTCCCGGATGGCTGGTTTCGGGCGGGCCGTCCTGAATGACTCGTTCCAAAGGGGGACTTTCCGCGTGGACGCCCGTCTCGCGGGTAGCCGGAGGTCATGGCGACCTATGGCTTTCACTCATCACATGAGCAGATCCACCCGGCCGAGCTGCTGAAAGCGGTGACGCGGGCGGAACAGGCGGGCTTCGCGGCGGCGATGTCGTCGGACCACTTCTCCCCGTGGAGCGAGCGGCAGGGGCACTCCGGCTTCGCCTGGTCCTGGCTGGGTGCCGCCCTCCAGGCCACGGAGTTGCCGTTCGGCGTGGTCAACGCGCCGGGCCAGCGCTACCACCCCGCGATCATCGCCCAGGCGATCGGCACGCTGGGGGCGATGTTCCCCGGCCGGTTCTGGGCCGCCCTGGGCAGCGGGGAGGCGAGCAACGAGCACATCACCGGTGACCGCTGGCCGCGCAAGGACGTCCGTACGGCGCGCCTGCGGGAGTGCGTCGACGTCATCCGGGCGCTGCTGGCCGGGGAGGAGGTCAGCCACGACGGTCTGGTGACCGTGGACCGTGCCCGCCTGTGGACCCGGCCGGACGTCCCGCCCAAGCTGGTCGGAGCCGCGGTGAGCGCCCAGACCGCCGGCTGGTGCGCGGAGTGGGCCGACGGGCTGATCACCGTCAACCGCCCGATCGAGACGCTGCGCGAGGTCGTGGAGGCATACCGGGGCGCGGGCGGCCGGGGAAAGATCGCCCTCCAGGTCCACCTGAGCTGGGCCGAGAGCGAGCAGGAGGCCCTGGCGATCGCCCACGACCAGTGGCGGAGCAACGTCTTCGGGCCGCCGGTGAGCTGGGATCTCGACACCGCCGAACTCTTCGACGCCGTCTCCGCGGACGTGCCCCCGTCGCGGGTGACCGAGTCGGTCAACGTCTCCGCCGACCTGGGCCGGCACGCCGCCTGGATCAACGACTACGCGGAGCTGGGTTTCGACGAGATCTACCTGCACCACGTCGGCCAGGAGCAGAGCGCCTACATCGACGCCTTCGGCGCCAAGGTCCTCCCGCAACTCCGCTGACGCCTCTCCGGCGGCGTGAGCGGAAGCCGGATCGCCGTCGCCCGCTGCCGGTCGACGCCACGGCCACACTGCGGGCCGTGCGGCCGTCGTCAACCGCGTGAGGGCGCCGTCCGCTCCTCCGCGAGAGGACTCGCCTGCCGGCCGTACGGATCGCCGGGGGTGAGCAGGCGGCCGATGGCCCAGCGGGCGCGGGAGGGGACCGACGGGTCCCGGTGGAGCCGGGTGGCCTGGTCGGCGGCCAGGGCGACGCCGTTCAGCTCGAAGGCGAGCTGGTCGACGTCGGTCTCCGCGGGAAGCTCTCCGGCCTCGACGGCGGCGCGTATCTCACTTGTGACATAGGCGGACCAGTCGGAGAACGCCGCGAGCACGGCGTCGCGGACCAGGCCCGGACGCCCGTCGAACTCGGTGGCGACCGAGGTCAGGAAGCACCCTCCCGGCGCCTCGCCGTCCTGCATGTAGCCGACCCACTCCTCGAACACGCGCGCCAGCCGTTCGGCTCCCGGCCTGGCGCCCACGACCCTGGCCGGCACCCGCAGGCGGAACGCCTGGACCGCGGCGTCGAGCGTGGCGAGCTGGAGTGCCTCCTTCGTGCCGAAGTGGCCGATCACCCCGGCCTTGCTCATCCCCAGGCCGGTCGCCAGGCGGCCGATCGTGAGCCCTTCGAGCCCGTCGGTCGAGGCCAGCGCGAGAGCGCACTCGATGATCCTGGTCCGGGTGGTGGCCGTTTCGGCGGCTGACTTGCGCGGGCTCATGACACCAGTTTAACCTACCGATCGTTCGCCAATTGCATCCGAACGTTCGTTAGCTAAAGGAGCTGTCGTGCGTATCCACCACCTCAACTGCGGATCGATGCGCCAGATCGACCCCGTCGGCGGCAGCGCGCCGGCACCCGCGCGCGCCGTCTGTCACTGCCTGCTCGTCGAGACCGACCGCGACGGCCTCGTCCTGGTCGAGACCGGGCTGGGCACGCCCGACGTCGCGCGGCCGGAGGAGACCCTCAGCCAGGAGTTCCTCGGCCGGGCGCAGCCGGTCCTCGACGTGCGGGAGACCGCGCTGCACCAGGTGGCCGAGCTCGGCTTCCGGCCGGAGGACGTGCGGCACATCGTGCTGAGCCACCTCGACCTCGACCACGCCGGCGGCCTGCCCGACTTCCCCTGGGCCCAGGTCCACCTGCGCGAGGCCGAGCACCGCGCCGCGATGGCCGCTCCCGGCCACCATCCGGAGGACCGGGTCCGCTACCGGCCCGCCCACTGGGCGCACCGGCCGCACTGGGTGACCTACCCCGGCACCCAGGGCGACCCGTGGTTCGGTTTCGACGCGGTCCGCCCGCTCAAGGGCCTGGACGCGGAGATCCTTCTCGTGCCGCTCGGCGGCCACACCCTCGGCCACAGCGCGATAGCCGTACCCGACGGCGACCGCTGGCTGCTGCACTGCGGCGACGCCTACTACTTCCACGGCGAGATCGACCCCGACCGCCCGTACGGCCATCCGGGCATGGACATCCTGCAGCAGATCACCGAGGTCGACCGGCCGCTACGGCTGGGCAACCACGCCCGGCTGCGTGAGCTGGTCCGCCTGCACGGCGACGAGGTGAGCGTCTTCAGCGCCCACGACCCGTGGGAGCTCCAGCGCCACCTGTCGCCGCGTACCCGACCCGCCTGACCCGCGTGGGCGGGTCGTCCACCGCCGGGTCGGGGCGGGTGTCCATGGCCGGCAGGTCCGGTGAGGTCGCCGCCGCCGCGGTCCTCGCGGTCCACGGCGGCGGGTGGGTGCGTCAGACGCGCTGCCAGAGAGCCGGGACGTTCGGGGGCTCCCATCCGGCGTAGGCGGTGTGCGCCTGCAGGCACCGGTAGTTCAGGTTGGCGTAGGTGACCTGGTCACCGGCCCGGTAGCTCGTGCCGGCCCGCCAGGTGCCGGTCGGGGGCGGGGTGGTCGTGGTCGGCGTCGGGCTGGGGGACGGCGTGCCGACGATGTTGAGCACGAAGTCGAAGCTCGCCTCCCTTCCCGAGCCGACCGTGCGCACGTTCATGAGCAGCGACGGGTGGAAGATGGTGTCGGTGTTGTTGCGCGGCTCGTTCGGAAAGTAGAGCTGGGTGGTGAGGACCGGCCGGTTCGGGGCCTGGACCTTGACGTGGATGTGCCGGGTGCGGCCCGGGTACAGGCCCGGCACGATCGTAGTCAGCTTGAACGCGCCCTGGGCGTCGCTGAACTGGTGCCCGCGGAAGGTGTATCCGGTGTTGTCGTAGGCGCCGTTGGTGTCCGCCTGCCAGAAGTCCAGCAGCGCGTTGGCGATCGGCTGGCACGACCGGCCGAACACGTAGCCGCTGACGGTCAGCGGGACGCCGGGGCCGGTCAGCGTGCTGCGCAGGGGCGAGTTGGGCTTGAAGTAGGGGCCCTCGGTCTGGGCGATCGTCGGGTCGTCGCCGTCGTCGCAGAACGGCGTGGGGTCGAGCAGCCGGCCCGTCCCCTGCGCGTTGCGGGCCAGCGCGGGGGCCCCGAACAGCAGCGGGGCCGCCGGGGCTATCAGGGCGGCCTTCAGCAGGGTCTTGCGGCTGATGCCCCTGGATTCCTTGCCTTCGATGTTGTCGTCGCGGGTGTTCTCGGCGTCCACAATGGCCTCCTTGGCCTCCGGGGGGACGTGCCTGGATACAACCTGTCGAACGCGTGCGCCGTCGGTGCGGCCGGTCGGAACCGGCGCCGTGCGACACCGCCGCGGGGAACTGGCCGGAACCCGGCAGCCTGGACTGAAACAAAGCTGACATCGGACAAGAGGGGCCGAATACCCTTCAAGTTTCCATAACTTCGCGATATGGGACTTTGGCTGGTAACGGTGCAGGTGGAAGCCTCCTGGAGAGGGTTCCCGGCGCGTCATACCGAATGTCCATGCCATGAATGGAATGACGTGACCAGCCGCGATGCCACAGAGGGGGCGGAGATGTTCGTGTCCGTCGCGGAGCGGGTACGGCGCAGCCCGGACGACACCGAGCACTGCCGGAGGATCACCGATGTCCACTGAGTCGTTCGACCCCCGGGAGCGGGCGGAATCCCCGAAGCGGGCCGATCCCTCAGGACGGGCCGGAGCCCTGGAGCGGGCGATCGAGGCGATCCCGCTGGTGGACCACCACGTTCACGGCGCCCTGGCCGCGGACGTGTCGCGGCGCGAGTTCGAGGAGCTGATCACCGAGTCCGACCGGCCGGTGCCCGCCTGGATGACCCAGTTCGACTCCCAGATCGGGTTCGCCATCCTGCGGCACTGCGCACCCGCGCTCGGCCTCGACCCGCATCCGGACCCCGAGACCTATCTCGCCCGCCGTACCGAGCTCGGCACCGAGGAGGTCAACAGGCGCCTGCTCGCCGCCAGTGGGATCGGCCACTTCCTGGTGGAGACGGGCTACCGGGGGGACGAGATCCTCGGCCCGGCGCGGATGGCCGCCGTCACCGGCAGGCCCGCCGACGAGGTCGTCCGGCTGGAGGCGGTCGCCGAGCGGGTCGCCGCCGGGGGGACCGGCGCGGCCGGATTCGCCGCCGCCTTCGAGGAGGCCCTCTGGGAGCACAGCCGTACGGCGCGCGGGCTGAAGACGATCGTCGCCTACCGCCACGGGCTCGACTTCGACCCCGGCCCGCCCACCCCGGACGAGGTGACGGCGGCGGCCGGCCGCTGGCTGCGGACCGCCGAGCGGAGCGGGAGGACCCGGGTCGACGACCCGGTGCTGCTGCGCCACCTCATCTGGAAGGGCGTCGAGCGGGGCCTGCCGCTGCAGTTCCACATCGGGTACGGAGACCCCGACCTCGACCTGCGCCGCTCCGATCCGCTGCTGATGCGGGGGTTCATCGAGCTCGCCGAGCGCCGGGCCGTCCCGCTGCTCCTGCTGCACTGCTACCCGTTCCACCGCAACGCCGGATTCCTCGCCCACGTCTATCCGAACGTCTATTTCGACGTCGGGCTGGGGGTGAACTACACCGGGGCGCGCAGCGTGGCCGTCGTGGCCGAGAGCCTGGAGCCGGCGCCGTTCGCCAAGATCCTCTTCTCCTCGGACGCCTGGGGCCCAGCGGAGCTGCACCACCTGGGCGCCCTGCTCTGGCGGCGGGCGATGACCCGGGTCCTGTCGGGCTTCGTCGCGGACGGGGAGTGGAGCGAGTCCCAGGCGGTGCGGGTCGCCACGATGATCGGCGCGGAGAACGCCCGCCGCGTCTACGGCCTCGGGGAGGACGCGTGACCGGCCTCCACGCCCGCGACGATCGCCGCGCGCCTGATCGGCGCCCCCCGGCCGCCGAGCCCCGGCGTCGTCACCGCGTCCCGATGTGCACGGTGCCGCCCTTGGGGTCGACCGCGGAGAGGATGCCCGTCGGGACGCGGAACACCCGGCCGGGAGCCGCCGGCCACCACAGGCGCCTGCGGGCGACGACCTTCCCGCCCTGCCGCAGGACGACCTGCGGGAACGGGATGTAACGATCGCTCCACAGCAGCAGGCGGCGCCGGGACGGGACGGGGTCGCCGGGACGCAGGATCTCCGGCGACACCCACCGGAAGGGCGCGTCGGCGACGAGACGCACCTGCCCGGCCGGCACGCTCTCGCCGTTCAGCCACGCGATGACGGAACGGGCCACGTGGGCGCCGTCGATCGCCGCGATGTCGGCGGTGTCGACCGGGTGCAGCATGTTGCCCACGGCGAACACGCCGGGCCGGTCCGTACGGAGCGCGCTGTCGACCAGCGGGCCCTTCGTGCCGGGGTCCAGGGTGATCCCCGCGGCACGCGCGAGCTCGTGGTCGGGGATCCAGTCGCCGGTGAGGATGAGGGTGTCGCACTCGACGACCCGTCGCTCACCGGTGTCGATGTTCTCGACCTCGACCGCTTCGAGCTCCGGCCGGCCGATGATCCGCCTCACGCGGGTGCGGGTGGCGACCCTGGTCCGGAAGAGGATCCTGCCGGGGACGCTGAAGAGGGCGTAGGAGTCCGGCCGGGGATACTCGGTGGTCATCAGGACGGTCCTGCAACCGGCCTCGCGCAGGGTCAGCGCGGCCGACCAGCTGACCAGCTCCGCGCCGACGATGACGGCCCTCCTGCCGACCTTCCCGTGCCGCAGGTGGACGAGGTTCTGCAGGTGCCCGGTGGTGTAGACGCCGCGGGCGCGGTCGCCGGGGATGAGGCGGGCGGGGCGTGGGCGCTCACGGGCGCCGGTGGCCAGGACGACGGCCCGCGCCTCGACCCGGATGCGGCCCTCCGGGGTGGTGGCCTCGATCGCGCGATCACCGGCCCAGCCCGTCACGGTGGCGTTCGTACGGATCGTCGCACCGGCGGCCTCGGCCTGCTCGACGAGCCTCCGGGCGTAGGCGGGCCCGCTCATGAAGCGCCGCATGTCCCTGATCCCGTAGCCGGGATGGTCGCTGTGCCGGGGGATGCCCCCGGCGGTGCTCTCCCGGTCGAGGACGAGGACGCCGCCGCCGAGCTTCGGCGCGAGCGCACGGGCGGCGCTCAGCCCGGACGGCCCCGCGCCGACGATGACGACGTCCGGGGTGAGGGTGGTGATGTCGGTTGTCATCGCTGTGCCTCCGGCGACGGGTGGCGCTGTTCGCAGGCGCTCCCGCCCTTGGTGTCCATCAGGTTCCCGACCTCGGCGCCGCAGAAGAATCCCTGGCAGCGCCCGTTCATCGCCCGGGTGCGGCGGCGGAGCCCCTCCAGGCCGGACGGGGGGATCGGCGACCGGAAGGTGTCGCGGATCTCGCCGGCGGTCACCCGCTCGCAGAAGCAGACCACCCTGCCGTAGGCGGGGTCGCCGGCGATCCGGGCGGCGTCCTGGTACGGCCGGAGGCCGGCCTCCCCGAGGTTGGGCATGTGCGGCGGCTCCGGCAGGTCCTTCCGTGGCGTGAGCGCCAGGCCGGCTTCCCCGATCAGCTCGGCGACATGCTCGCCGACGGCGATGCCGGAGGTGAGACCGGTCGAGCGGATCCCGCCGACCAGGACGTAGCGTCGCCCCGCGTCGGCCTCGATGAGGTAGTCCGGATGGTCGCTCGCCGCCCGCAGGCCGGCGTAGGCCGCCGTGACCTCCTCCCGCAGGAGGGCGGGCATCAGCTTCTCCCCCTTGCCCAGCAGGAACTCCAGCCCCTTCTCCGAGGTGCCGGTGTCGGTGCGGTCGGTGAGGTCCTCGGCGGTGGGGCCGAGCAGGACGTTGCCGTAGACGGTGGGACTGATCAGGACACCCTTGCCCCGTGCGGTGGGCACGGGAAGGACGATCTTGTCGACCAGCGGGCGGGCGAGCTTGTCGTAGACCAGCAGCTCGCCGCGTCGCGGCGTGACGGTGAAACGGTCGTGGCCGAACAGCCGGTCGATGACGTCGGCGCCGAGTCCGGCCGCGTTGACGACCCAGCGGGCGTTCACCTCCCCGCCGGAGGTGCGCAGCACGGTACGGCCGCCGCGCTCCTCGACCGACCGCACCCGCCGGTTCAGCAGCAGCGTCACGCCGCGCAGCACGGCTTCCGTGGCCAGGGCGAGGTTGGTGGTCCAGGTGCAGATGATGGACTCGTCGGGAACGGTCAGCCCGCCCAGAGCCCCTTCCCCGAGGTGGGGGACCTGCCGGTACACCTCGTCGCGGCCGACGATCCGCGTCCTGTCGTACCCGTTCCGCTCCGCCTTCTCCTTCAGGGCCGGCAGGGCGTCGAGCTCCTCCTCGGTCCAGGCCACCAGCAGGGCCCCGGTGTGTTCGACCGGGATGCCGGTCCGCTCCGCGTAGTCGGAGAGCAGGCGGTAACCCTCACGGACCAGGCGGGATTCGAGCGTGCCGGGTGTCGCGTCGAAACCGGTGTGCAGAATGGCGGTGTTCGCCTTGCTCGTGCCGTCGCCGACGTCGCCGCGCGCGTCCAGCAGCGCGACGTTCAGCTCGTATCCGGCCAGTTTCCGGGCGATGGCCGAGCCGACGATGCCGGCACCGATCACCGCCACGTCGAACGTGGTGCCCATCGTCTCCCCCGTGGTGCTCACCGCCGTCTCCCCCGTGGTGCTCACCGCTCTCCTTCCCGTGTCACGGCAGCGGCGACGGCCTCTCCCCAGCGGGAACGGAAGTCGGCTGCCTGATCCGCAGACCATCGAGGTTCGTAGGTCGTGCTGGGCTCCCACGCGTCCACCGCGTCCTCAAGGGAGAGCGACGGGTCGAGCGAGGCGCGGGCCAGTGCCACCGCACCCAGCGGGGTGGCGTGCTGGGAGGGGTAGACGTCGATCCGGATCTGCATCAGATCGGCGACCGCCTGCATGAGAACGCGGCTGCGGGTGAGCCCGCCGTCCACGCGGAGCATGGTCAACGGCTGCCCGAGGTCGGCGGCGACGAGCTCGCCGACCTCGGCGACCTGCGCCGCGATCCCCTGCAGTACGGCGAGCACGAGGTGGCGCGGGCCGGTGGAGAGCGTCATCCCGGTGAACGCGGCCTTGGCGTCGGGACGCCACCAGGGGGCGGCCAGGCCGGCCAGCGCCGGGACGCACAGCACCCCTTCGGCGTCCGTGGCCGCGACGGCGTCGAGGTCCGCCGCGCTCTGGACGAAGCCGAGGTCCTGCAGCCACCGCACGGCGGAGGCGGCCGTGTAGACCTGGCCGTCGAAGCAGTAGGAGGTCTCCCCCCGGACGCGCCAGGCGACCGACGCGGCCAGTCCCGCCGTGGAGCGGGTGGCGGAGGTGCCGGTGTTGGCCAGCAGGAACGCGCCGGTGCCGAAGGTGCATTTCGCCTCGCCGGCCCTCAGGCAGTTCTCCGCGAGCAGCGCCGCCTGCTGGTCGACCACGAGCCCGGCGACGGGAACGTGCCCGCCGAACGCGGAGGTGCCGCCGACCACCTCGTCGCACGAGACGATGCGGGGCAGGCGCTCCTCGCCGAGCTGGAACAGTTCGAGCAGCTCCGCGTCCCACTCGACGTCGCCGAGCCGCGTCACCAGCGATCGGCTGGCCGTGGAGACGTCGGTGACGAACTCCCCGGTCAGATGGTGGACGAGCCAGGAGTCCGAGGTGGTGACCACCCCTGCGCCCGTCACGTTCCGGCGCAGCCACGCCATCTTGGGGGCGGAGAAGTACGGGTCCAGGACCAGCCCGGTGGTGTCGGCGATCCGGTCCCTGAACCCGTCCAGCTCCGCGCAGATGCCCTCCGACCGGCGATCCTGCCACACGATGGCGGGGGAGAGGGGGTCGCCCGTGACGGGGTCCCACGCCAGCACGGTCTCGCCCTGGTTCGCCAGCGTGACGGCGTCGATCCGCGCACCGGCCCGCGCGACGGCCTCGCGGCCGGCGTCGAGGACCGAGTCGAGCAGTTCGCGGGGGTTCTGCTCGACTCCTCCTCCGGGCAGGTAGGTGGGGCGGACGGGGAGCTCGGCGATGCCGAGCACCCCGCCGTCACCGTCGACGACGACCGCCTTGGTGCCGGATGTCCCCTGGTCTATCGCCAGTACCGTCGTCACCGCCTGTGCGCTCCGTCCGTGTCGTTGACGGCCCCCGTGCTCCTGGCGGCGTCGGTGGCCGCGCCGGCGCCCTTGGCGGCGTCGGCGTTCAGCTCCGCGTCGATGGAATGCATGTCCGGCATCGCCAGCCCCCTGGCCCCGCCGCGGGTGACCAGGAGGTACACCAGGTAGGCGGCGCCCAGGACAAGCATGATCAGCACGTAGGTCCACGGGTCCACGAACGAGGCGTCGCGGAAGAGCAGCAGCTCGAACACCAGCCAGACCATCGCGACGACGATCACCGGGATCTCCCACCGGCCCAGGTCGAATCCCCTGCTCGGCGGCAGCGCCTTCCGCTTGACCACGTACATGACGACGGTCCCCGTGTAGATGATCGCGGGCAGCAGGGTGGCGGCGGCGAACAGCCCGAACAGGGCGTCGGTCCGGGTGGAGAAGATCGCCAGGATCAGCTCGCCGATGACGAACATGAACACGGTGGCGTTCAGCGGCGTGCCGAACCGCGGCGAGACCTTCCGCCAGGCCTGCCAGCCGGGGAAGCGCTCGTCGCGGGACATCGCCCACACCAGGCGCACCCCGGTCATGAGGATCACCATGCCGCAGGCGAAGATCGCGATCACCACCAGCACCAGCAGCGCCGTACCCACGACGGGGCCCAGCACCCGGGTGATCACATCGGCGATCGGCGTCGCCGACTTCGCCAGCTCGACCGGGTCACCGGCGAGCAGGGTGACGGCGACGAGGAACAGGAACCCGAGCACGCCGGAGGCGAGAACCGCCTGCCACATGGCGCGGGGGACGACGCGGGCCGGGTCCTTCGTCTCCTCCGCGAGGTTGGCCGCCGACTCGAAGCCGACGATCGTGAACGCGCCGAGCAGGAAGCCCAGCATCCACGGGCCCGCCGAGGTGAGCGTCCCGAAGCTGAGGTAGCCGTCGGCCGGGACGGCTCCGGTGCTGAACAGGTTCGCGAAGTTGACCTCCTTCGCGACGAACCCCACGCCGAGCAGGAGCAGGACGAGGGCGATCATGCCGATGAGCTCCGCGGTCACGGCGAAGTTGTTGACCCGCTCGGTCCACTTGGTGGAGAACGCCACCAGGACGGCCTGGAAGAGGATGACCACCCCTGTGATCACCCACGCGTTCAGCGCCGTCCCCTCGTACTGCAGCAGCACGGGCAGCACGGTGGAGGCGATGGTGTAGTCCACCGCGACGACCACGATCGCCAGGAACGTGAACGAGATCCAGCCGATGATCCACCCGAGCACCGGGTTCGCCAGCCGGGACATCCACTGGTAGGAGTATCCGGTCACCGGGATGCGCGCGGCCAGGGACCCGAAGATGAACGCGACGGCCAGCTGGCCGACGATCACGATCGGCCAGGTCCAGATGCCGGCCGGCCCGGAGCTGTTCAGCACCGAACCGTAGGTGGTGAAGATGCCGGTGGCGATCGAGACGAAGGCGAACGCGACGGCGAACGAGGCGAAGCGGCCGGTGCCGCGCTTCATCGCCTGCTTGTAGCCGAACTCCTCGACGCCCGCGGTGCTCTCATTGCCGGGGGTGGGTGGTGAATACTGGGACATGGATTCCCAACTCCTATGTTTCCTGTCAGATGGCGCATCGGCTGGGGGGTCTGAGCCGGGTGGCGTTGCCGCGCCGCCCGGCTCCTCGAACCATCGGGGGTCCCTCAGGGCAGGACGATCACCCCGCCCTCGCCCGTGACGGCGTCCCGGATGCTCGGTGGAGGCTCGGCCTCCGTGATGAGGCCGTCGAACTCGTCCATGCCGGCGACGCGATGGCGGGCGACCCGGCCGAACTTGCTGGAGTCGGCGAGCACGTACGAGCGGGCCGCGTTCCTGAGGATCGTTTTGCGCACGGCGATCTCGTCCAGGTAGTAGTCGGTCAGACCGGCCACGGCGTCGACGCCGCCGGACCCGAGGAACGCGATGTCCGGGTTCAGGTCCGCGAAGAACGCCTGGGCGACCGAGTTCGAGAGCGCGAGGTCCCCTCCCCGGAGCCTGCCCCCGCAGACGAGGATCTCGACGTCGGCCCGCTCGGAGAGCTCGGCCGCGACCAGGAGGGAGCAGGTGGCCACGGTCCCGGAGAAGTCCAGCGGCAGGGCGCGGGCCACGTCGACGGCGGTGGTCCCCACATCGATCACGATCGTCTGGCCCGGATGGAGGAGCGCCGCCGCGGCGCGGCCGATGCGCTTCTTCGCCTCCGCGGCGGTCCCGGTCCGCTCGACGAACGGGGTCTCCTCCCCGGTGGCCTGCCCGAGCGCGATCGTCGCGCCTCCATGGACGCGCACCAGCTTTCCCCGGCGTTCGAGCAGGACGAAGTCACGGCGGATCGTCTCCGCCGACACGGCGAGCTCGCGTGCGAGGTCGTCGGTGCTGACCACACGGGAGGCCCGCAGCGCCTCCCCGATCCGCGAATGCCGCTCAGCGGGCAGCATGCTTGCCCGTTTCTGTGGACTTCTGTGCTTCCATGAGGGGAAGTATGCGTGGCTGTTGATTAGAGCGTCAATATGTCGGACTGCGGTAACCGGACTTTTTACTCAAATCTTCACCAAGTTCACGGTGGGGTGGTGGCGCGGGGTGTCCCGGTGGAGGTTGCGCGGGGGAGCCGGGACGGTGAAGCACCCCAGGTCACGCCGGTGGCTGTTTCGCCATCTGGAACCAGACCACGCGTCCCGCCGGATCGTCGTGCCATCCCCACGCCGAGGCCAGCTCCCGCACCAGCCACAGCCCCCGGCCTCCGCCGCTGTCCGTGTCGACGTCCTGGTGGACCCGGGGAGTACGGCTGGCCGACCCCTGGTCGATCACATCGACATGGACCACCTCGGCGCGCTCGGTGACGACCACCGCCACCTGCCCGTCGGGGCGGCGGCCGGAGTCGGAGTGCCGCACCGAGTTGGTCACGAGCTCGGTGACGAGGAGGAGGGCCTCCTCCAAGTGGCTGGAACCGACGGCGCCCAGCAGGTCGCGGACGTATAACCGGGCCTGCGGAACGGACGCGACGTCTCCAGGAAGTGCGACATGTCCCAGCATTTCCGATGCCATCGCGTCACCGTCCCCACGATTTGCCGGGCCATGCCCGCAGGCCGTACAAATCTTGAGGAAATCACCACGATTACGGTGCCGGCGCACCCGCGGGCGAGCCGCCGGGGCCACATCGTGCCCGACACGAGGGCCCGCACCAGGACATCGGCCTCGTCCGGAGGATGGTGGACGATCAACTGGAGCGGCGACGCAAATAGCCTGAATAATTGAGATATTTAACGACTCGTGGCATTTATTCTTTTGGTTCCCTTGATTGCATTAAGTCGCCCCAAACTGTTAATCGTGTCGCAGGTGTGCGGGTCATGGTCTGGCATAATCTTGTGCGGTCGGACGCCTTATTTCAGCCCTCATTGTGAGCGGCAGCCAAAGAAAGGTGATAGAAGATGCACGAAGCAGCCATCGGTCGAGTGAAGCTCATCTTCGCCCTGTTCGACGTCGACGGCACCGGCTATCTCGAAGCCGAGGACTTCGAACTCATGGCGACCCGTGTCGTCGCGGCGTCTCCCGATTCCGACGACGCGGCCAAAGCCGCCATGCTGGCCGCTTTCCGGCGTTATTGGACGACTCTGGCCGCCGGCCTGGACGCCAACCGCGACGGCCGCATCAGTTTCGAGGAGTACGCCGCGTGCGTACTCTCCCCGGAGCGTTTCGACGGGGCGGTCACCGACTTCGCCGAGGCGCTGGCCGCGCTGGGCGACCCGGACGGCGACGGGCTCATCGAGCGGAGCGCCTTCGTGGCGCTCATGACGGCCATCGGCTTCGAGCGCGCGAACATCGACACGCTCTTCGACGCGTTCGAGCCGTCGGACGCCGACCAGATCACGGTCTCGGTCTGGGTCGCCGGCATCAAGGACTATTACAGCCCGGAGAAGGTGGGAATTCCGGGCGATCACCTGGTTGGAGGGCCGGCCTGATCGGGATCATGGCAGCCTGACACGTCCGGCCTCCGACAAAGGAGGATAAATGGAACCAGTCATCGGACTGGCCGTCGGACTGGGAACGGGCCCCGGACTCGTGGGCGCCCCCAACCGGAGAGGAGGACGCGTGCCAGGTGCCCAGAACACCGGTGTCGAAGGCGGCGTCGGACTGACCGCCCTCATGGTCGCCGCCGCGCGGGCGATCGAGACCCACCGACCCGACGCCCTGGCCGGCGACGCCTACGCCGAGCACTTCGTGCGTGCCGCCGGGGCGTCCGCGGCCTGGCCGGTCCGCCCGGCGGAGGTGCCGGACGGGGATGCGAACCCCTTGTGGGGCAGGCTGGGGCGCTATTTCGGTCTGCGCACCCGAGTGCTCGACGACTTCCTCGTCCGCTCCGCCCACGCGGGCGCCCGGCAGGTCGTGCTGCTCGGCGCGGGCCTTGACGCGCGAGCCTTCCGGCTCGACTGGCCGCCGGGCCGGGTCATCTACGAGATCGACCGCGACGGCGTCCTGGCGTTCAAACACCACGTGCTCGACGGCCTCGCCGCCGTCCCGACGGCCACGCGCCGCCCGATCGCGGTCGATCTGCGCGACGACTGGATCCGATCGCTGGTGAGCACGGGCTTCGACCCGACCGTGCCGACCGCGTGGCTGGCCGAAGGGCTGCTGCTCTATCTCCCGCCGGACGCCGAGCGGCGTCTCATCGATACCGTGGACCGCCTGAGCGCCGACGGAAGCACCCTGGCCTTCGAGGTCAAGCTCGGGCCGGAGTCTCCGGAGGTCCGCGCCAGCCCCGTCTATGTCGCGGCCAGACAGCAGATCGGCGTCGACCTGCTCGCCCTGTTCGATGGGGAGCCGCGTCCCGACTCCGTCGGCGACTTGAGGGGGCGGGGCTGGTCCACCGCGATCCACACGCCCTTCGATTTCACGCGCCACCACGGTCGCGGTCCACGCCCTGAGCCGAACGACGCGCTGGCAAGCAATCGCTGGGTGTTCGCGAACAAGCCCGGCACGCACATCTGACGGTGTGTCCCCTCCGCGGCGATGGAGACGTTATGAGCGTCGCGGGGCTCGGGGAAGTGAACAGCCGGAGCAGGCTCGGCTCGGAGAAAGAGAGGTGCTCACTCATCAGGTGATCCTGGGTTTCCGGATCCGGAGGAGCAGCCGTAGGTCACGGAGTAGATCTCCATGGAGATCGATCCCCTCGGTGCGTCGAGGTCGTGGAAGTTCCGCGTCACGGCCGTCCCGAAAATGCGCGGGTACGTCTCGCGTATGGCCGTGTTGACCCGCGTGGCCAGGCGAACGCCGTCTCCGGTGCCGCCGTCGGCGGCGAAGGTGAGAACCATACCGGCGTGCTGTCCGGCCAGGCGGTCCCTGTGCTTACGCAGCTCTTGCCGGATCTGTGCGGCCAGCATGTCGTCATGAGCGCCCGGGGTGACCTGGAACGAGATCGTGATCGGCTTCGCCCGGACGCCTCCGACACGGCCGGTGCAGGGAGACGGAGCCGGCGAAGGACTGGGCGGCCGGGCGGGGGTGGGACTCTCCTCCGCAGGAGACGGGGCGGGCTCGGGTGAGAGCCGGGTGGCGTCCGCCAGGGGCCGGGAGGCCGACGGCTGGGGGCGGGTGGGGTCAGGCGGGGGCCGGGAGGCCTCCGGCCGGGGCTGAGTGGGGTCAGGCGGGGGCTGGGTGGCGTCCGCCAGAGGGCGGACGGGCGAGAGAGGCGGTGCCTGCGCTCCCAGCATGATGATCGTGAGCCCGAGCAGCAGGTCGGCGAAGAGCCAGCCGGCCAGCAGGGTCGAGGTGGAGGTCCTGCGGCGGGGGGTCACCGTGGGGTCCTCTGACGGGCCTTCAGGCCGTCGCCGAGGCCGTTTCCGCCGCCCTTACGGTTTCCTCCACCTTTACGGTTTCCGCCGCCGCTACCGTCGCCGGGAGCCTCGCCGGAACCGCCACCGGCGCTGCATGGAGCCTCGCCGGAAGTGCTGCGGCCACCGCCGCGTGGAGCCTCCTCACCGCTGCGGCCTCCGCCGCGTGGAGCCTCCTCACCGCTGCGGCCTCCGCCGCGTGGAGCCTCCTCACCGCTGCGGCCTCCGCCGCGTGGAGCCTCCTCGGGACCGTCGCCGCCGCTGTCGCCGAGACTCCGGGCCGGACCGTCGTCGCGGCTGCCGCCGGAGGCAGGGGCCCCGAAGGCATCGGCCGCGCGGTCGACCACGAGCCGCAGCCGCGTGATCGCCTGCTGCAGGCCGGTGACCTCGCCCTCGGTGAGATCCTTCGCCGGCAGGTCGGCGAGAACGTTCGCGAGCGCGGTGGGGAGCCGGTCGAGCGTGTCCCGCGTCTGCTCTATGAGGGCGACCGTCCTGCCCGAGGCGTCGGAGACGCGTTCGATCCGGGAGGCGTGGGCCCCTGCGGTGGCCGACCAGTCTCCGAGAGCCTCCCGGATCTCCGTACTGGTGTTTCCGAAGGTCCGGCGGAGATCCTCGGCCGCGCCGGCGAGGGTGTCGGTGACCCGCCCGCCGAGGAGGTCGACGGCCTTCTCCGTCGACGAGCCGACGGAATCCATCGAGACGGCCGCGCGGTCGACCGCGTGGCCGATGCTCACCGTCGCGTCGGCCAGCTTGCCGACCTGGGTGTCCAGGCCGGAGACGGTGCTGTGGACCGACCGCATGGATCGCACGAACTCGTCGTTGAACGCACGGCGCAGGTCGAGGGTGGTCTGCGAGATGGTCGTCGACAGCTGGTTCCCGACGTTGGTCACGGCCTGGCCGGTGCGGGATCCCGCGCTGTCGATCACGGCTGAGACCCGCGACACCGCCGAGGTGAGATCGTCGCAGGTGCTGTTGATGGTCGCCAGGCGTCCGCCGAGGAGTTCTACGGCGTCGCGCACGTCGAGCGCGCTGCCGGCCAGGGCGTCCGTGGTCTTCCGCGTGGCGTCCAAGGTCAGGGTGAGCGCCTCGACCAGCTCGGTGTGCACCTTGCGCGCCGTAGCGCCGACGGAGCCGATGTCGGCCGCCGTCTTGCCGAGCTCGGCCCCGAACCGGACCGGAGAGGAGAGCCGGACCTGGCTGAGCACGAGACTCGCCTGGGTCATCGCCCCGCGGAGGCGGACCCGGAGAACCCCCAGGTCCCGATCCGAGGCGTCTTCTCTGGTGTTTCTCGTGATGTTCTCGAAGACGGTCCAGAGGATGAGGCAGAAGATGGCCGCGAGGGTGCAGAGCGCGATGTTGTCGAACTTGAAGAACACGGGCAGCCTGCCGTCGAAGCCCTGTTGCCACATTTCGAGGAAAGGCCGTCGAGCCGCTTCCATCCCGTTGGCTTCGAGGACGTCGCCGTAGGCGCCCGTGGCCATCATCAGCCCGAGCCACGTGATGAAGATCGGTACGAAGACGAGGGCGGGACCGATGGCGGCGCCGAGCCCGCGACGCCGTCCCGGTTTCCTCCGCTGGGGCGTGGTGTCCGCCGGTCCGTCGTCCACGAGGATGGTGTCATCGGGGGAGAAGGCGGCGAACAGGTCGATCTCACACCAGCGTTCGGCCTTGCCGGGGTCGGCGATCGCGTCCGCGAGATCGCGTAGCTGCTCCTGGCGAGCCATCAGATGAGGGTGGTCGGCGAGTTCGCGAAGCTCGGCGACAAGCTCCTGGTCCGTCACGGACACCCGATGTCATCTCCTCGATACTGCTGGCCGTCGTTGGGCAATCCGGATGGACCGATTCATATGCCGGGAAGCGTGATCATTTCGACATCCGGCGCACCTGTCAACGAACGAGACCTGTGCGCGCTGCCCGTCCGTGGAGACCAGGGGGCGTCATGTCGTCAACCCCGATGCGTGGCTGGGTGAGGTGGTGTCGTGGTGAGGTGCGGTGTGATGCGTGCCAGGTGCGGCACCGCGGTGCCGCACCTGGGGATTCCGTCAGCCGCAGTGGAAGATGGGGGTCATCTTGCTGATGCTCTTGATCTGGTAGGTCGCGCGGAGGCAACGGCCCTTGCCGTACACGGTCACGGGGCCGGCGTAGTACTCGAAGTAGCCGCTGTCGGAGTCGGTGTCGAGCACGTTGCACACCGACGTCGAGCTCGCGCTACAGGCGTTGAGCCGGACGCTCATGTACTTGGACTCGCCGTAGGACGAGCCGGTGGAGTTGAGACGGGCGCAGTTGTTGCCTGTCGACGATGAGTAGTAGATGTCCAGATAGCCGAGTGATCCGACGGGGAGGTGCTCGATGAGCGAACCCGAACAATCGGCCGCCTGCGCCGGGCTTGCGGAAACGGTCGACACGAGCGCCGCGGCCGCCAAAGTCAGGGCCGCCATTACCAGCTTCACGATTCGCATCCTGATCACACTCCTCAACGAAGATCAAATAAGACATTTGAACCGTAGCAGCGCGAGGAGTTCCGCGTAGATAGGGCACGCGCGCGACCCCGGAGGCCCGGCTGGAACAGCGTGAGCGTGAGGGGTGGTCCGCCGAGGGGGCCGCCCTGTTCAGGGGGAAGATGAAGCCTCGTCAGGTGATCCGTTGTGACCTGCCGGGAGGTCGGCTGTCGCGCCAGGCCGTACGGCGGGGCGCTCCACAGAGCCTCTGCCTCGCGGGCGTGCCGGCGGCCGATCTCCTCGATCAGCCGGAAACGATCTCAACCGTCGATGTCGGGCGGGCGTGGGCGTCAGCCGACCTGGCTGTTGTCCTTGAGCGTGCCCCAGCCGTGCCAGCTGTCGATCTCGATCCAGGCGCTGACCCGGTCGCGGTCCCGCCGCGGGTACGGCTTCCCGAGGTACTGCTGGGCCAGCCTGTCGATGTCGGTCAGATCCTTGTCGTCGCGGACTTCGGCGATGCGCCCGATGATGCTGAGGTGCGTGTACCAGTCGTCCTTGTCGAGCACGGTGAGGGTGACCCGGGGATCGTCGCGTATGTGGCTCAGCCGCTTGCGGCCCTCATCCATGTTGACCAGGATCCGGCCGTCGTCCCAGAGATACCAGGTGGCCGTGGACACCGGCCGGCCGTCGGACCGGAGCGTCGCGATGACGGCGGGATTCGGCTTCTTCAGCATGGCGACTGCTTCCTCGGGAAGCGGCGGTTTCGACATGATCTCTCCTCTTCGCGTCGGCGTCCCCTGCGGTGGGGGTGGCGCATGCGGTTCACGGGATGCGAGATGTACATCCACGGTGTCACACCTGGGTGGCCGCCGGTCCCCGCACCCCCTCCGCACGCCGTCCGCCCCACGGCGGAGCACAGGTCCGAATGCCGGTCGCCCCGCGGCGGAGCACCGGTCCGAATGCCGGTCGCATTCGGACCGTGAGCGAATCCCGGTCCGCCGACCCGGCGCGGCTCGCAGCCGACGCGTCCCGGAAGTGATCTTTTCTTGGTCCGGCGGGGTGGTCAGTAGCCCGTGGCGGGGTCGATCAGGCCTTCCAGCGGCCTGCCCTCCCGCAGGTGGCGCACGTTCCGTTCGACCCGTTCGCAGAGCATCCGCATGACGTAATCGGCGGAGTCGGCGCAGTGTGAGGTGATGAGGGCCCGGGGGTCGCTCCACAGGGGGTGTCCCTCGGGGAGCGGCTCGGGGTCGGTCACGTCCAGGCCGGCGGCGGAGATCGTCCCGTCCCGGAGGGCTTCGACCAGCGCGTCGGTGTCGATGTGCGGGCCGCGTGCGACGTTGACCACGACGGCGTCCGCCGGCAGCAGGGCCAGCTCGGCGGCGCCGACGACGTGCCTGGTCTCCGGGGTGAGGGCGAGGGCCAGCACCAGGACGTCGGTCTCGGGGAGTACGGCGTGCAGGGCCGTGGGCGGCAGCGTCTCCTTGGCGCCCTCGACCTGCTCCGGCCTGCGGCGGATCACCCGGACATGGCAGTCGAAAGGCTGTAGGAGACGGACGAGCTCGGTGGCGATGCCGCCGCCGCCCAGGATCGTCACCCGCCGGCCGTGCAGGGACCGTGGATCGACCGGAGACCAGTGCGGCGTCCGCGCCTGCCGTACGACACTGCGCAGGCAGGCCAGCGTCAACATCAGCGCGTGCTCGCTCACCTGCCCGGCGAACGACCCCTTGGCGCAGGTGAAGGTCACCGGACGCCGGAAGAGGCCGTCCGTCGCGAACTTCTCCACCCCCGCCCAGGGGAACTGCACCCACCCGATCCCGGGATGGCCGTCCAGCGCCAGCCGGAGCTGCTCCGGCTCCCCGGGGATGAGCCACACCAGGCCGTCGGCCTCGTCCAGAGGCGTGATGACACCGCCCCCGGCGGCCACTGCCTTCTCGATGTTGGCACGGAGAAGGTCGAGGCCGGGGGAGTTGGCGCGGCCGTAGGCCGCTCCGATCTCCGCGGACGGGGCGATCGCGATACGGGCTTCCATGAGGCCACATTCTGTCGCGACCGCCCGGCCCGGGGTCGACCCGGGTACGCGGTGCCCGTCATCAGCGCATCTATCCGTTCTCACGGGTCCGGCCCGTCAGAACTCCCCGGATGCGGCCACACACTTGTCGGCCCCTTTTGAGCACGATGGTCGGCGTGAAGCGGCTGTGCGGACCGACACCGCTCCTGCGGGGATCGCGGTGTCGCAGACAGATCGTCGTCCGGACGGGCTTCGATCGCGCGAAACGCCGCGACGGGCGGAGGCTCCAGAGCCTCCGCGCGGTGGGAGCGCGCGCACTCGTCCAGCGCCTGGAGGACCGCGGCGGGGTCGGTGACGCTGGTGGCATGACGATCGAGGAACATGAGCTGCCGCCGGGTCAGCGTCCTGACCGAGAGCCGGCCGTCATCCTTCATGATCAGGATGGAGCCCACGAGCATCACCGCCTTGTCGGTGCCCTCCAGCGACTGCACCAGCTTGACGACGGCCTCCGCCTGCCGGCTGTCATTGTCGGCCTGCTGGCTGTGGATGGTGGCCAGTTCGACGCCACGGCGGATCTCCTCGGCGATCTCCTTGGTGGTGGCCGAGGTCGCCACATCCCTGGTCCACATCGTCAGCCGCTGGAAGAAGGATCCGATGATCGGCTTGGAGTCGGGTCCGGCCGTCCATCCGAACGCGGCGGCCAGGTCGACGAGCGCGTCCCGCACCGCCGGGCCCGCCTGGGTCTCGCTCACATGAACAGCGCACGCCTGCCTCGGCGGTTCCGCGCCCGCAGTCGCGTCCATGGCCTCGGCCTGCGTGCGCAGTGCTTCCCGGAGGGAATCCTCCGCGCGGGAGTCTTTCCCAACGGCGGCGAGCATGTCCTCGGCCGCTCCGGTGAGGGGGCTGTCCAGGTGTCCCCGCTCCACGAGGATGCGAAGCATCTCCATCCGGTCGCTCAGATCAGCGCGCTCGCTCTCACGCTTTAACGCACGCTGCCGCTGCTCCCGGACGGCGCTCTCACGCTCATGCTCTAACGCATGCTGCCGCTCCTCCTGGATCGCCCTCTCACGCTCCAGCTCTATTGCCAGCTCATACCGCTGCTGCGCCCGGAGCAGGTAGTGCTCCAACTCCTGCTTCCGTAGGGATGGGTCCTCCCGATACAACTGGAGTGTCTGGTTCTTCCGATTCTCGAAGAGAGCTTCCCGTTCGCCTTCCTGCCCTGTCCGGAGATGCTGACCGATGCGCCGGGCCTGTTCGGAGATCGAAACCGTCTCGGTGCTGGAGAGCTTGATCTCCTTCCCCCTGGCGGAAACGCTCACGACCACGCCGTGTTCCGGCCGCGCAGAACCGGATTCGGTCTGATGACGCAGCCAGACGACTATCGCATGAGCGAATGCGGGGATGTCGGAGGGATCGAAGGAGAAGAGCAGCGACTCACGGGTGCGGTCCATGGCGCTGACGCGGCCCTGCTCGTCAGCGGTGCCGACCTGCGGCAGAAGCCTGTTCTCATGTGCGGCAGTCCTGCGCAGATCCTCCAGCAGACGGCGGGAGAGCTCGTCGTCGTCGCCGTCCACCGTCACGAGAACGTCCATGATTCCTCACCTGCTCGATGCGGGGCCTCACTTCATGAGACGCCTCTCGGCGCCATGGCGGAGACGGAAGTGGTCTCAGGTCGATACCGAAGCGCTCTGGGTTGGCAGGCATCGTGGCGTCGGCTGTCAGCGCCTCACCCGCTCGCGGTGGACGACGGTCCGGCTGTCGCGTCCCGGGAACACCATGATCAGGAGCTGCTGGGGGTCGTCGGAGTCGTCCTCCCAGTGAGGCGCGTGGTAGTGGACCCGGATGCGGTAGTCGCCCTTGCCGAGGAACGCCAGGTTGGGCAGCCGGCTCCCGCCCATTGCGTCGCCGAGCGCGAACTCACCGCCGGGGCTGTGGTAGCCGACCTCCACCACGTGATCCCAGCCCCTGGTCTCCACCGGTGGCCGTCGCCGGTAGGTCTCCGCGGTCGCGCAGGTGAGGTAGTCGGAGTGGACCCGCACCATCGCGTGGCCGGGCAGGGTGGCCACCAGCCCGTTCTTCTGCGTGATGTCCAGCAGACCGTCTTCGAAGGGGTCCTCGGCGCCCTCGGCGTACTCGTAGGACTCCAGCACGCCGTAGTCGGTCCACAGCCGCTTCCTGCTCACCTTGACCGGTGGGACGAGCGGCCGGTGCCGCGGCGCCTCCGCGCACATACGCCTTTCCTCGACCTCCCGGACGACGGACTCCAGCTTCCTGGCTTCCTCCTGCGTGCGTACGGTCGCCACCAGGCTGGGGCAGATCGTCATGAGAGCGCCTGCCACCGCGTGAACCGTGACACCGCTCCGCTCCCAGAGGCGTGCGGTCTCCGCCTCGTCGGCGCGGATGTGGACCCCGCACAGATGGTGGCCGTAGGCCAGCAGTTCCCGGTCGGGCATCCGGCTGAACGGCTTCTGGGTCGTGCGCCGTACCGCGCAGAGGAAGGCCCGGTCCCCGGTCTCCCGCGCCCTGCCGGCCGAGGAGGGCGCCGGCCCGCACTCCGCGGCGGAGGTGAGGCGGCCGGGAGACAGGTCGGCGGCGGGCAGGAACAGCAGCAGGCATGCCGGTGCCAGCACCACCGCGGTCCGGCGCACGAGCCTTCCGCGGCGCTCCCGCCACCGACGGGCCGCCAGCAGTAGGCAGAGGGCGGTCAGCGTCGGGGCCACGTTCGGCAGGACGAAGATCTCCACGCCCTCACGGCCGCCCCACGTCCTGAAACATCCCCGGTCGATCAGCATGTCCACTGCGAAGGCCGCCGGTGCGATCCCGTAGGCGGCGAGCAGCAGCATGGCCATCACCCGGCCGGTCACCCGCCCCCACCGGGGCCGCTCGCACCAGCCGGCGGCCAGCGAGGCGACGAAGCTCAGGACGACGACGGGGAGGCCCATGTACCACAGCATCGGAACCCGCGCGGTGACCGACCAGAGGAAGGGCATCACCGCGTCATGGAACTCATATCCCCGGCACATCTGGATATAGCCAAACATCCCGAACCCGCGCGCGGGCTGAGCCCACATGTAGGCGAACCCGCACACCGGCATGACAAAGGCGAGCACCCACCAGATCCGGAATCTCCACAACACGCCGAGAACCGTATCGATCTTTCTTCATATGGTCATATCTGGTGATTGTCAGCTCTGCGGGCTCCGTCATGCAGCATGCCGCGGAGGGCGGGGAGCGGAGAGCGGAGAAGCTGGGATGTGGTGAAGGGTGTCACTTGGTCACACCGAGACTCTCGCGCTGCCCGGATACGCCCTCGATTCCTAAATATAGCGTTTTCAGATCATATTAGATGTATTTCACTATTTCGTGAGATCGGGGGCTGTTCGGCGAGGTGCAGTTGATTAACCTCGATCTTTCGTGATCTTCGTGTGGTCGGCCAATGCATTTGGCTGAGGCGTGATTTCTCTTCCTAGTCAGCGTGGTGGCCCGGCTGTCGCGCCGGGTGAGCGGGGTTCCACGGACCCGTGGGTGTCCTTTCCTGGTCGGTGGGGCGGCTTGACGTTGGTCAGGGTGGCGCCGGCAGGGCTTGCAGGCGGGTGACGGCGGTGATGAGCTGCGTGGCCCAGGGCCATCGGGCGGCGATGCGGAGCCGGATCGGCGAGCTGACCTTGCTTGGTGTTGGTGGCGAAACAGGTGAAGCGGTGCCCGCCCGGGTCGGTGAAGCGCAGCCGTGCGCCGAGGTGCGGGCGCTCCCTGCGAAGGCACTTTCTCATGTAAACGATCAAGGCTGGCGATATTCGCCGTGAAAGCCCGAGGCTCGCTCGCCGCCGAGAACGTCTGGGACGCGGTGGGCGGCCGCTTGGGCCGGTTCCGGGCCGTTGCGATCCGGGGGCATTACCACGGGAAGGAAAGTCGCCTCCGGGACTAGACTCTGCGCCGAGGAACGGAGGGCTGCGTGGAGTCCGTAGCAAGCGCTGGGTAGAGGTCACACCTTCCGAGCACACCCTCGAGCGGGGCGGCCTCGCCGCGATCAAGGCCAGACTCGATGACGAGGATCCCTACCGGGTGTGGAGCAACTTCACCTTCACCACCCGCAGCGGCCGCCAGTACGAGGTCGACCTCCTCGTCATCGGCAAGGGCGGCATCCACCTGCTGGAGCTCAAGCACTGGTCCGGCCGGATCGTCGGCGATCACCAGACCTGGGTCCACAACGGCAGGGCCGAGGACAGCCCCCGCATCCTCGCCGACACCAAGGCCAAGCACTTCAAGCAGCTCCTCATCGACGCCGGCGGGCGTGACCTGCCGTTCGTGCACGCGGGCGTGGTCCTCCACCAGCCGACGGCCGAGGTCAGGCTCACCGCCCGAGGTAGGAAGGGCGTCTACCGGATCGACGGCCAGGGCCCCGAGGGTCTGGACGAGCTCATCGCGGACGGGCTGGCCGTCACACCGGACAACCCCCGCAACGCCGTCGACCGCAGACGCTCGGTCGAGCTGACGCGGCTGATCGACAAGGCGGGCGTGCGTCCCAGCGTCCGGCACCGCAGGGTCGGCAACCTGGAGCTGGCCGACACCCCCCTGGCCGAAGGGCCCGGCTGGCAGGACTACCTGGCCCGCCACCCCATGCTGGACAGTGTCCGGCGGGTCCGCTTCTACCTCGTCGACCGGAGCGTCTCCGAGGAGGAGCGCGCCGTGACCCTCCGCGCCGCCAAGCGCGAGTTCGTCACGCTGGAGAACGTCAACCATCCGGGCATCGCCCGCGCCATCGAGTTCTACGAGCACGACCGCGGCCTCGCCGTCGTGTTCGACCACGACGCGACCGAGGTACGGCTCGACCACTTCCTGATGCAGAAGGCGGCAGAGCTCTCCATCGACCAGCGGATCCGTCTGGTCCGCACGCTGGCCAACACGCTGCGCTACGCGCACTCCCGGAGGCTGGTCCACCGCAGGCTCAGTCCGCTGTCCGTCTTCGTGCGAAGCCTCGCCCACGGCCGGTACGGCGTGCGGGTCCGCGACTGGCACACCGCCGGGCGCCTGGCTCCGGGCTCTCCCGGATACGGCAGCTACGCCGCGGGCACCCGGACGCTCGAGGCACTGACCGACCGGGCCGCCCACGGATACCTCGCCCCCGAGACGCTCCACGACCCCGGCGCCGATCCGATTCTGGCCGACGTCTTCGGCCTCGGCTCCGTGTCGTTTCTGATCTTCATGGGAAACGCTCCCGCCGACACGGGCGAGGAACTGCAGCAGCGACTCACCCGGGAGCGGGGCCTCGACGTCGGCGTCGAGCTGGACGGCGCGTCGCAGACGTTGATCGACCTGGTCAGGAACGCCACGGCGGGCGACGTCGACCTGCGGACGGAGTCGGCGGAGAGGTTCGTCCAGGAGCTGGAGAGCCTGATCCAGGAGTTCCTCCTGCGGGAGGAGGTCGCCCAGCGGGTCGACCCGCTGGACGCGACCCCCGGCGCGGTGATCGGCACCAGGGAGCAGCCGGGCCGGTTCGAGGTCGTCCAGCGGCTCGGTCAGGGGTCCACCGCACTGGCTCTGCTCGTCAGGGATCCCGAGCACGGCCAGGCCGTGCTGAAGGTCGCACTGGACGAGGACAGCGCTCGCCGGCGGTTGCTGGACGAGTCCGAGGTGCTGCACCTGGCCCGTGAGCCGCGAATCGCCCGCGGCCTGGAGGGACCGCTGGTCGTCGGCGGCCGTACGGCGCTGCTCCTGGAGGACGCCGGGCGGGAGAGCCTGGCGGCGATGATCCGCAGGGAGGGGCGGCTCTCGCTCGACTTCCTCGGCCGCTGGGGCAGGGACCTGCTGGAGATCCTCGCCGCGCTCGATCTCGCCGGGATCAACCACCGCGACCTCAAGCCCGACAACCTCGCCTTCCGCGAGCGGGGCAAGAGCCGCGAGGTGCACCTCTCGCTCTTCGACTTCTCCCTGTCGCGGGCGCCGCTGGAGCAGACCGGCGTCGGCACCCCGCCCTACCTCGACCCGTTCTTCGACCTGATCCACCGGCCGCTACGACGCGGCGGCCGAGCGCTACGCGGCGGCCGTCACCCTCTACGAGATGGCCACCGGCCGGACCCCCACCTACGGCACCGGTGGCAGCCACCCGGCGGTGATCGACGGAGACGTCACGATCGACCCCGGCGACTTCGAGCCGGGACCTGCCCGCGACGGGCCGGTCGCCTTCTTCCGCAGCGCGCTCTCGCGTGACGTCAAGGCCAGGCACGAGTCGATCGAGGAGATGCGGATCGCCTGGCAGGCGGCTTTCGAGGCCGTCCCACCGGCCGCGGCCACGCCGACCAGCGTCAACCCGGTGACGGGCGAGGAGCTCGACCAGACGGCGGCCAGAGCGGTCCTCGACACCGCCGTCGCCTCGTCGGGTCTCACCCCCCGCGCGGTCGACGCGCTGCACCGCATCGACGTCAGGACCGTCCGGGACCTGCTGGCCCGCTCGCCGTTCGAGCTCTCCCGGCTCTCCGGAGTGGCCGACCCCACCAAGCGGGAGATCCGGCGCAGGGCCAAGCAGTGGCGCGGCCGGCTCCAACCGGCCACCGCGGCCCACGAGGTGGCCGATCTCCAGGGCGACTCCGACCGCGGTGTCGGTTTGGTGCTCGGTTCCCTGGTGCCGAAGAGCCTCCGCGGAGATTCCGCCGAGGCGCGGGTGCTGCGGCTCTATCTCGGGCTGGAGGAGACCGCCTCCGACTGGCCGGGCAACGCCGAGCTGGCACGGGCGGCCGGAGTCACCGCGGGCCGAGTCGGCCAGATCGTTCCCAAGGCGCGCAAGGGGTGGCGGCCCAGGAGAAGTCTCACCCAGGTCCGCGACGAGATCGTGCAGATCGTCGAGGAGGCCGGAGGCGTGATCGCCGCGACCGGCGTCGCCGAGGCGCTGCTCGCCTCCCGCAGCCCCGAAGCCGCGGGAGAGCGGTGGATGCGCCGGGCCCTCGGCCTGGTCCGCGCCGCCGTCGAGGTCGAGACCGAGCGCGGCGGGGAGGCCAGGCTCCTCCAGCGGCATTCCCACGAGTCGGTGATCGTCGCGCTGGAGAAGCCCACCGACCCCGAAGCCGTGCCGGGCACCGATCTGCTCGACTACGCCGTACGGCTGGGCAAGGCCGCCGACCAGCTTGCCGCCGAGACCCCGCTGCCCACCGCCGCGCGCACCGAGGCCAGGCTCCGTACGGTACGGCTGCCGCAGGGGGCGGCGGAGCTGCCCGCCGAGCGGCTGGCCCTGCTCGCCGCCGCGGCCTCGCGGACAGCCGCCGCCAACGGCCGCGGGGAGATCTACCCCGACGGGCTGGACCCGCGCCTGGCCCTGGAGCAGATGGCGTCCTCGCTCGGCGTGGTCCGCCACGGCATGAACCCCGAGCAGCTCAAGGCGCGGGTCCGCGCCCGCTACCCGAGGGTCGGCGCGTTCCCGGAGAGTCCTCCGGGGAAGGAGCCGGCCGAGCTGAACGCGCTCCTCAAGAAGGCCGGGGTCCCACTGGTCTTCGCCCAGGAGCAGGGCACCTACGAGCCGCGCAGGATGTTCCCCACCATCCTCCCCTCCTCCAGGAGCCTGGTGGGGTCGAGCCCGAGCGGGAGCGCGGGTGACCGGGAGTTCACCGACTTCGAGCGGCGCATGGCGCTGTCGTCGAGGGAACGAGGCTTCGTCACGCTCGCCGTGAACTACCGCCTCTACCTCGACGCCATCGCCGCGCTGAGCGCCCGGTTCGGCGCCGAGGTGCTCGACGTCACCGCCGAACTGCTCGCCGCGATGCGGACGACCGCCGACTCGCTCACCGTGGACTGGTCGCTGGTGCTCCGCTCCGACCGCCCGGACGCGGCCCCGCAGGACGCCGCGAACCTGAGGCGGCTCGTCGCGCTCGCGGCGGCCGGACTGGAGGAACGGCTGGCCATGGATCCGCAGCCGCTGCTGGTCGTCGAGGCGGCGCCGCTGGCCCGCTACGACCGGCTGGGCGTGCTGGAGCGCCTGGCGGACAAGGCGACCGCACGGCCCGCCGCCCGGTGGCTGCTGCTGCCCGTCGAGCACGGCGGTATGCCGCACCTCGAGGACCGGCCCTCTCCCGGCGCCCTCGGCGCGCTGCGGATCTCCACGAAGTGGGTCGAGGCCCACCGCCGCTCCGCCGCCTCGTAATCCAGGCCAGGGGTCATTCGAGCAGGTCGCAGAGGTCCGGGCCGAGGTCGTCGCCGACCATGTGCAGGGCGGTCTCGGCACGTGAGGCCAGGGCGATGGGCGCGACCCCGGTGACCAGATGGGCGTGGGTGAGGCGGTCGAGGGCCGCCCCGACCAGCGGAGCGGTCACCCGGAGGGCGGCGGGGAGCGCGACGCCCCCGGTGGAGCCGCCGTGCAGCACGATGTTGCGGCAGCGGTACAGCCGGCGCAGCGACATCTCCACGTAGCCGCGCACCCGCTCCAGCACGCGCCGGTCGTCGGTGAGCAGCTCACGCAGGCGCAGGACGCAGGCGGCGTCGCTGCCGGTCCGCCAGGACCGGATGAGGGGGAGGGCGCCCCCGCTCCTCAGCTCAGCCGAGATCATCGCGGCCCGCTCCCGGTTGGAGGCGCAGGCGTCGAGGCGGGCGGCGAGGTCACCGTCCTTCACCTCGCGGATCCGGTAGGAGAGCGCGGTGAGCTCGGCACGCGGCCAGGAGGCGGCGACGAGGGCGGCCGCTCGGGCCGCGGCCACCACCTTCTCCCGCTCGTCGGGGTCGCGGGCCTCGGTGAGCAGTGACTCCAGTGCCGCCCAGCCTCCGGCGATCGCGGGGGCGAGAGGGCCCTGGTTGAGCCCGGAGGCGATCTCCAGGGCGTCGTCGACGGTGCTCCTGGAGTGCTCGCCGAAGCGCTGCACCTCGTCGCCGACCACGTAGAGCTGGCGCTCGGCGGCCAGCGAGAGGACCTGGGCTCCCCGGGCGGGCGGCTGCAGCGGGAGGGGCTTGGCCTCTCCGGCGACGTAGGCCTCTCCGAGCGGGAGCACCGGCCCACCGGCTGCGAACCTGGCCCGGGCCTGCATCCGCTCGACCAGGTCGAAGGCGATCTCCACCGCGCGGACGGAGTCGCGCGCCTCCACGGTGAAGGCCAGCGAGCCCACGATCCGCTCCGGCGGTTTGAGGCCCGCCTCGGCGATCATGGCCCACGTGTCGTCCGCCGTCCGCCAGTGGGGCAGGTGCCCGGCCAGCTCCTCGTGCCGGTGCAGCGCGTGGAACGGGACGACGACGCTCCAGCGGTGTGGGGGCGTGGCGAGCAACGTCGCCGCCTCCGTCAGCAGGTCCACGGCCGCGAGGCTCTGCCGTCCGTCGCGGAGCCACCGCTGCAGCCCGAAGAGGCTGTGCCCGCTGTCGAGCAGGTGGGAGGCGACGGCTCTGGCGACGAGTTCGGGCCGGGGCGGGTCGTCGACGGCGACGCAGCCGGCCCAGCGGTCCAGGTAACCGGGCCGGGCGACGTCGATGAGGTGGCGAAGCTTGCGGCGGCCGTCGCTGGCCAGCGTCAGGGTGGTCGTAACGCACTCCCGCAGCTCGCGCCGGTAGGCCGGGCTGCCCAGCGCGGGGTCGTTGCCGAGGAACCGCTCCAGGGCGTGGCGCTGCCAGTCGACCGCCCCCTGCGACAGGACCCTGCGGTCGACCCAGACACCCGCCTCGTGCAGCTCCTCCAAGGCGAGAAGGGAGCTGACGTCCCACAGCCGGCGGGTCCACGGGGTGGTGGCGCTGGTGAAGTCGAGCATGCGGGTCGTGACGTGCCGGGAGTAGCCGGATCGGGGGTCACGCCCGGCGGGGATCGCGTTCATTGCGGAGCGACCTCGGATCGGGGGGAGGTGAAAAAAGAGGGCGCGGTCCGAAGACCGCGCCCTCAGGGGCATGAAGCCCCGGATTAGCTTGTGCTCGCTTTCGCGACTCCTCGAATATACCCGCTCTCGCAGAGATCCACCGAGATTTCGGTGAAGTCCCGTCGTCTCCCGGCTCTTCTCGGCGTAGGGTCCGAGCCGGTGTTGCATAAGTTTGTGTTTGTCTATGGCGATTTAATCGGGAATGCGATCAAGGTCGCGATGCAGAGCCCGGATCCGTCCGGCCACTCTGGTGCCGGGCCCTTGCTGTCGGCGGGGGAGTTCCCCGCCGAGTGGCCGGCAGGGGTGGCGTCGGCATGGGGGATGGCGGACTCTCGCAAGGTCTCAGCCGGACTGATGTACGCGCGGGGGAACAACCCGGCCGCCGCACGGCCGGCGGTCGAGAAGGTGACCGGGCCGTACACGAAGGACCAGAAGAAACTGAAGGACTACCTGTAGAAGCTCAACGAACACACCGGCGGGTTGTACCTGAGTCACGACAGCGAGGGCGACGCCTTCGGGCGGATGCTCGCCGCCGCCTTCTCAGTGGGCAGGTTCCGCCGGTCAGGTGAGGTCGTCGAAGCCGCCGCTCTTGATGCTGAGGTCCCGTTGGGCTGCCCGCCAGCCCTGCTTCTTGCTGAGGCGGATGGGCGATGCCTCTGCGTGATCATGAATTCTTCCGAGGCCGACCCCGGTTCGACTTCGGCGGGCGCCATGTCCGAAAGCCCTCGGTATCCGTCGTAGCCAGGGCGCGGTTGAACGTCTTAATCCAGTGCTGGTCATCGGAATGAGAACGATTGTGCCAGCGTGACAATTCGAACAGACCGGCTGTGAGAGGGACGACGGCTTCACTGTTCGGTGGGATCCACTCGTTGGCGAGACGCCACAACACGTGAGCCCGCTCCCTGCTTTCCCATCCGCTCCAGCCGATCAGGGGACTGTCCCGATCGCCGACCCCCGGGTAGGACACGAAGCGTTCGTTGGGGACGTCGAATTTTCCGCGTTGCCGCCAGTAGGCGACTTTCAGAAAATCACTCGCCGTATATTTGGGCGGCACCGGAATGGAGTCTCGCTGCTGGTCGGCTGCATGGACATTGCCTGTGCGGCGCAGCTCGTCCTCATCCCGTTGAAGATCCCATACCTTCTCCCATTCGGCACGCTTACGCAGCCCGGACTCGCGTAGGCGGAGCGCCGCGAGATAGGGAACTTCGTGCTCACTGACGAGATCCTGAAGGATCTTATTCAGGGGCTTGCCGGGAGCGTAAAGGCTTGCGGCCTCACGCACCTCGGAATCCTCCTGGAGCAGATCCGATAGCTCCTGAATGGTCAGTGGGCGCGGGTGAGGCAGTCCGTCCCGTTGCTCGTACCAGAGTTCGGGCGTTTCGCAGCGGTCGAGCAACCAGTCACGTAAGGCGTCGAACAGCAGGTGGTCCCAGTCCTCGCTCGCCCAGCGTCTCTTGTACTCCGGCTGCTCGAGGGCGCACAGGGCGGGATCCGCCTCTATCGCGTCGATGCGACTATGCACGATCTCCTGATACACGGATGGCCAGTGTCCCGGCACCTCCGTCAGCGGATTCAGGTTGTGGCGTGTGAACCATGTGGTGGCGGCGGTGCCCGCGGCGACCTTTCTCGCCAGAACGATTTCGAAGGCCCGTTCACCGGCCTTCACGAGAGGGACATGCTCTCCATCCGTCATCATCTTGCCGGTGTCAGGCAGCAAGCCGTATCGGTCGTAGATCTCCCAGTCCAGCTCCTCCTGAAGCGCGATCATCGTCTCTCTCGTTCGCACCCACCGGTCGCGGGCGTCAGCCAGTACCTGCCGCGACAGCTTCGGGCAGGTCCGGATGACCTCAGCAGGGAGGGTCACCATCAGAGTGTTGGCCAGGTCGTCCAACCGCATCGCGTGGATCGACCATCGGTCGGCCGACCATCGGTCGGTGGGGAGCGGAAGGTCCGCCAGGCGCGTGGAGGTGAACTCATAGAAAGCGGTCCACGGTTCGCCGGTTCCTGTTCCGGGCTGGTCGGAGGCTGGCCGTCCCTTGGTCTGGCTGTGTTGTTTGAGCCAGAAGCAGACGGCGGAGCTGTTGAGTAGCGCGGTCAGTTGCTGGTGGTCGACGTCCCAGGCCATCTTCGGCAACCTGATCACCGGCGCAGAGTGCAGAGGGAAAATAGGGTCACGCAGCAGGGTGAAGTGGGTGTGGGTGGCGACCCAGGGGAAGACGATAGACCAGGGGTGGGCGTCCCTCGTCTCGGTCACGTGATGCCAGTCATACCACGTGCGGTCGGCCTTGAAGTAGGTGCCACCGGAGTGGTTCATACGGTGTCCCATGACCGTCCGGTAGGGCCAGAGTCGTTCGAGATGTTCCGGGAACCGCTCGATGTTCACCGGTTGCCGAGCGTCCTGCCGGGGGAAGAAGGCCTCCCTTTCCGGCAGGACGATCCAGTCCCTCACCTCGGAGCCGGTGATCACTTTGACGAGGGGTTGCTTTTCGACATGGATTCTCCGGAAGGAGGCCGGTGGCGCGGTGAAGATGTCATCGGAGCCGGTGGTGGCGAAGTAGCCGATCCGTGCCACCCGGTCTCCGAGCCGACTGCCGCCCTCCATCCGCCGCAGGATCTCCGTCGTGGTGGGGGCGGCGAGGTTCCATGGGAAGGTTCGCAGCACGCTTCTGTCCAGCCACAGGAACTGCGTCCATCCGTTGCTTCCGTTCTGGTCCGAGGCTTGATCCACGATGGACCGCCACACATGTCCGCTTGCGGGATCTGCGGGAGTCTCCGGCTCCCCCCGGATGCCAATGACGGCGCCAACAGGGGAGGCGCCGCGCGGGGGGCGTTGTCTTCCCAGCAGGATGACGGTCGGAGTGCCGTGTCCGGGGATGTAGGCCCCTGAGGTGTCGATCACGTTGGTGAGGTCGACCGACGGGAAGAAGTCCTCGATCAGTTTCCGGCCGAACTCGCGCTTCATGAAGCTGTTCGCGGTCAGCTGGCCGATGTAGCCCGCACCCTGCCCGGAAGAATCCTCAGGGCGCGCGAACTGGAAGAACCGCTGCGCGAACGGCACTGTCAGGGCGTACATCCCGGAACAGACCTTTGGGTAAGCCTCGCGGTACCGTTCGTTCTCCGCTTTGTTCTTGACTGTTATGTATGGCGGGTTGCCGACGACCACGTGATAGCTGCCAGCATCCAGCAGGCCGATTTCCGATGGGAAATGACTGTACGTCTCGTCGTCCGAAGCGTTCATGGACATGAGGCGGGGGTTGGGCGCGTTACGGCCGTCGAGGAGCGAGTCGCCAGTGGCGACCGGCATGAGGAGCTCCAGGGTGTTGGGGAGCCTGTCGGCTCCCGCTGCCTTCATCGCGCTGATGAGGAGCCGGAACCGGCTGATCGTCACTGCGAAGGGGTGCCGGTCGACGCCGTGAATCGACGCGAGGACTCTCCGGATCAACTCCCAGTTGTCGGTGCTCGGCTCGGCTGTCCTCCATCGGTTCAGCAGCCGGCGGAATGCTCCGAGCAGGAAGGTTCCGGAACCGCATACCGGGTCGATCAGCCTGAGCCCCTCCAGACCGAACTGCTCCATCGCCGGATCAAGGGTGTGATCGAGGATGAACTCTTCGACGAACATCGGCGTCTGGATGAGAGCGTAAGACTTCCTGGCTGTCTCGGACAGGTCCTGATAGAGGACGCCGAGGAATTCTGTGCCCCATTCGGGGTCAGTGAAGCCGTCCAGCTGGGGCCCATCAATCGGTTCATTGCGGAATACGGGCTTCAGGTCGACCGTGAGGCTCACATGCCTCTCGGCCTCGCCTCTCTCGACACGACCGATCCTGGCGGTGCGCGTGCGGCCGGTTCGCGACTCCCCCTCCTGAGGCAGGGGCGGCTCCGCGCTGACTTGCTGCCTTCCAGCACGTGGGGGTCCAACCTGAGGGGCGTCCTTTCCCGGGCTGACTGGGATCAGCTACGCATCCCTGTCTGTACGCATGCGGGCAATCGCTGTGAGGTCTGCAAGGCGCTCTGTTATATGGAGGATGGTCGGAGCCGGCGGCCTGACTGTCATGAGCTGTGGGTTTTCGAGACGCGTGCAGGCCGCCACATTCAACGGCTGGAGCGGCTGATCGCGCTCTGCCCCGACTGCCACCGGGTGCAGCACATCGGTCTCGCTGAGATCAACGGCGAGACCGACCGGGTGATCGCCAAGCTCAGAGAAGTGAACGGCTGGACTCAAGATCAAGCCGAGGCCGAGCTGTCGCGCGCCCACCGCGTTTACGCGCAGCGAAAGCTCGTTCACTGGGACCTCGACCTGTCTGTGCTCAGCGAGTTCATCACGATCGACGGCTTCCCTGACCTCTATATCCCAGAATCCGAGCGGCGCCGCCTGGGTAACTCCTTCTACGGCACGGGGTGATGCTCCGGTGAGCGTGGGGAGCTTGGCACCTGCGGGCGGCTGAAACTCGAACAGATGTTTTGAAAACCGAAGAAGTGAGGTTCTGGGACCGTGCTCCCGTTCACCGGTAGCATCGGGAGCATGGTTCCGGAACTGCGCGAACGTGCCGCTCTCGTGGCGCTGCTGCAGCGTCCCGGGGCCAAGTGGCAGGACATCGCTCTCGAGGTGCTGGAAACCGGCGGTGCGACGGCCGCGCTCGAATCCCGGCTCAGGTTGCAGGAGACGTTGTTCTCCGTGTCCGATCCCGTGGTGTCCGCCATCGAGGACGCGGAGGAGACGCTGGAGGCATGGGAGGCCGCGGGCATCGATGTTCACGCCTGCTTCGATCCCGGCTATCCAAGTCAGTTGCGGAGCATTCACCAGATGCCTCCGCTGCTGTTCTCGCGGGGCACTCTTATCGATGATCAGCGGGCGATCGCCGTCGTCGGCACCCGTCAGGCGAGCGAGCAGGGTCTGCGGATCGCCTCCGCGGTGGCCAGAGAGCTGGCCCTGAACGGGGTGACCGTGGTCAGTGGCCTGGCCAAGGGCATCGACACCGCTGCGCACACGGCGGCGCTCAAGGCGCGTGGTCGTACGGTGGCCGTGATCGGGACAGGGATCAACCGGTTCTACCCGAGCGAGAACCGCGCCCTGCAGGAGCGGATCGCCGGCGAAGGGGCCGTGATCAGCCAGTTCTGGCCGGACGCGCCGCCGAGCAAGCAGAGTTTCCCGATGCGCAACGCCGTGATGAGCGGTTACGCGGCGGCCACAGTGGTGGTCGAGGCGCCCTGGAGAAGCGGGGCGCGCATCCAGGCCCGGCTGGCGCTTGAGCACGGCCGCCCCGTCGTGATGCCTGATCAGCTTCTGGAGCACGACTGGGCGCGGGAATACGCGCAAAAGCCCGGTGTTCATGTGGTTTCCAGCCTCAACCAGCTACTCTCGGTCGTGGAGCATGTGATCTCTGATCTGCATACCGGCCCTGATGCGCTTCCGGAGGCCCCCCACCTTGTCTGGAGCAGTTGACCCCTGGGATCTCGTCCGCGTACGTGTCGCCCAGCAAGCTCACTACCTTCGCAACCCACTCAGGCCGGCACCTTTGATCTGCTACGTCTGCTGCGGTCCCGCAGATCCCCGCTGGACCCGCTGCTATCAATGTGAACAACATCTGAGGACTGCCCAGGCCAGAGTCGCCGATGTCGTGGTGCCCATCTCCTATGCGGTCAAGCGGACCCAGCACGCGTACGGCCTGGCCGCCTACAAGGCGAAGGTTCCGTCGCCGGAGATTCAAACAAGCCTGCTCAACCTGCTGCTGTTCTTCGTCAGGGACCATCTCGGCTGTGTCGCGGAGGCGGCTCACGTCACCAGGTGGAGTCATGTAGCGGTGGTGCCCAGCACGCGGGGCCGACCAGGTGAGCACCCGCTGCGGGCGCTGCTTGGGAACCGGACGGGGCTGCCGTGGGTTGGTCTCTCCGTCAACCAGGACATCCCTTCTCATGTGCGTGAGCTCCGCAAGGACCGATTCAGCGTGTTGGATGGGGACCTCGGGGGCGGTCACGTGCTCTTGCTCGATGACACCTGGACTACGGGGTCCCGCGTCCAGTCGGTGGCGTATGCGCTGAAGCGGGCGGGGGCCGAAAGGGTCGCGGTCGTTGTGCTGGGCCGGCATGCGAACCCGGAATGGGACGGCTGGAATCCGATCCTCCGGGCGATCAAAGACCATCCCTTCCGGTTGGACAGCTGCTTGGTCCACAAGCATTGACGGCTGGCACTGTTCACGATGTTTCGAGCGATGATGACGACAGAGACGCAAGCGGACGTCCCATCCCCGAAGTAGCAGAAGGCTCAGGTCATCTCCCGGGAAGTGCACGTTTCGCGACGCGATGACACTTCCCGGAAGGTGGCAATGGCCCGGAGAGGGCCTGTCGATCAGGAAAGGCCGTCGAGGCCGCCGGACTTGATGTCGCCGATGAAAGCCGTCCACTCGTCACGGGGGAAGACGAGTGTGCCGCCCTCGCGGTCCTTGGTGTCGCGGACGGCGACGGCGTCGTCGACGAACGCCACTTCGACACAGCTCGGGCCGCTGCCGCTGAGGCTGCTCTTGCGCCAGCGCGCATGGGAGAGGTCAGGTTGCTGCATCCCGTTTCCTTCCTTCAGCGATCTTCGCGCATGGATGCAATGAGCGCGACCGTGTCGGCAGGGCTCAGTGCTATCGCGCAGAGATGCTCGCAAATCTGGTTATAACGCTGGATATCCGTCTCCTTCTCAAGAAACAGATCACCAGCCATGCTGTCAATGTGAATAACGTCGAGGTCGCCCGTGTCGAACTTCAAGACGATGAAGCTCCCGGGCATGCCTGGGTGGGCTCCGGCGGTGAATGGGATCACCTGGACGGTGACGTGCGGACGTTGGGCCTGTTGGATGAGGTGCGCAAGCTGGTCGCGCATGACGGCCTGGCTGCCAACCTTTCGACACAGCGCCGCCTGGTCGATGATCGCCCATAGCCGGAGGGGTGTCTCGTTCTCCAGAAGGCCCTGGCGTTGCATTCTCGCGGTGACGAAGCTCTCCACCTCTGCTTCTGTGGCGGTCGGCAGTACGCCCCGGACCACCGCCCGTGCGTAGTCCTCGGTCTGTAGCAGGCCGGGGATGAACAGCGACTCGTAGTTGATGGCCTTGCGGGCCTCGGCCTCCAGCCCGATGTAGGTGCTGTACTTGTCGGGAAGGTCGGCTTCGAGGCCGTGCAGCCAACCGCGCTGCTTGGCCTCCTTCTGCAAGGCCACCAGGTCGGCGCGTTCGGTGCCGGTGACCCCGTAGGCGTCGAGCAGGGCGATAAGGGTTCGAAGCTGAGGCTTGGTCTTGGCCGTCTCGATCCGGTAGAGCGTGACGCTGTTGACGTTGGTCTTCTCCGCGACGTCGTCCTGGGACAGCCCGGCCTGCTGGCGAAGACGGCGCAGCTCGGCCGCCAGGCGACGGAGGCGAACGGTGGGAGGCTGGCGCCGATTCGACAGGCGAGGAACACTTCCACCAATCCCCTGCTCATCCCGCATTTCCGTACCTTTCTGGACGATGTAGTCACTACGAATGTAGCCCTTGCATTCACTGAGAGTGATGCTGCATGCTCTCAGAGTCAAGCTTTCCGGAAAGGGTTCTTTCCGGATGGCGAAACGCGTGATTTCCCCAGTCAGCCGGGCGGATGAGCTTCCCTCCCGACGCGGCCCACCCCTGTCGGGTGTCCGCCCGGCGCAAGCGGTACGACCCCCGGCAGCCCCCTGCCGCTCCCCGGTCGTACCTCCCGTAGGACCGGCACCGTGCCCCGCCGCCCCCTGTGCGGGGAGAGCAGCCGCCCCCGTCTGCGAACGGTGCCGGTCCTATGCCCTGACGCCTGACGCACCGACCAGGAGCGGGTGAACGATGACCGACGTCACCACCGGAAAGCACCACCTGGAGCTCTCCGTCTTCCCGACCTCGCCCTACTACGCCCGCGTGCACGTCCAGCGCGTGCTGGAGGGCTGGCGGCGGGACGACCTGATCGAGACGGCCCAGCTCGTCGTCTCCGAGCTGGTCTCCAACGCGATCAAGGCGCACGTCCCGCACGTCTCGCCGCACGCCGTCACGGAATCCCCCGCCGTGATGGAGTCTCCCGCCATCATGGAGGCGGTGGCGCACGCGAGTCCGGATCACATCTGGCTGGATCTCTACCCGGTCGGAGACGCGGTCGTGCTGCGCGTCTGGGACGCCTGCCGTACTCCGCCCGTCCTCAGGGTCCCCGATCCGGACGACGAGGGCGGACGCGGCCTCTGCCTCGTCGACCTGCTCGCCCGGAGCTGGGGCTACTACCGCCCGACCTCGGGCGGAAAGATCGTCTGGTGCACCCTGGCGGTCCCACTGGTGCCACCCGAGGGTCGAGCCATATGATCACCGCCACACTGCGCGGCCACGACGACATCAACTGGTCGGCGGCGTTCAGCCCGGCCGGCAGAACCCTCGCCAGTACGTCGGACATGGTCGGCTTGGTGTGGGACGTGGCCGCCGCCCGCAAGAGCCAGCAGACGATCTTCCTGCCGGTCGGGCCAGGTGATCCGGGGAAGTTCTGAGAAGGCAGTGTTCCCGGAAATCCTCGGCTCACCGGCTTCCGGGAACACGGCACGGACCGGTCCCAGCACCCGGCTCGGTAATTCCGAGAACAGGGTCCGGGCCGGCCGGGACGGCCTTGACGGGAATCCTCGGACTCGTATGACCAGGATCCTGAATCGGCCGAGCCCGGGGTTACGCTCCGCGGACCTCCAACTCCATGATGCGCGAGTATCTGGCGTCGTTCGAGGCGTAGATGACGACCTGTACGGCCTCGGCGGTGGTCGCGGCGAACTGCGAGGTCACGAGTCCAGCGGTGTTGCCACGTACCTGGGCGACCGTCTGCCACTGGCCGTCCGTGAGGACCTGGACGTCCCAGTCCTTCACCCCGAAGCGAGTGGCCGGGGACCCCGCACTGTCTATGGTCAGGAGCTCGACCTGGTCGATCCGCTGCGGCGTTGGGAAACGGACCCCGTAGCTGTCGGGAAAGATCGTCGGCGTGGCGTCGTTCCACCCGGTGCGGGTGCCCCACTGGGCATGGTCCTTGTTCCCGTCGACACCACCGCAGACCGGGAAATTACCGTGAGCGGATGAGGCGAATGCCTGCTCTCCCAGCGCCACGTTGTCGCCGGGCCCCTTGGCCGGGGGCTCCTGTACCCGAACCGGCACGCGGAGCTCCTGCTTGTTCATGGCCAGCAGGACGTCATAGGTGCCCGGTGGAGTGTCCCGGGGGGGCGCGAACCTCGACCGGAGTGCTCACCGGCTGGTCGGGATCGGCGGCCGGAAGGTAGCTGGAGAAGATGTCCCGGGACAGGGTGATCGGCTTTTGGGCGCTCAGTGTCATATCGGCGAACTGGGCCTGTGGTCCGGTGTTGGTCATGGTGGCCTGGAAGCTGCCGGAAAAGCATGGCAGCGGGAGGATGTCGAGCGCGGCCGGATTGGCCGCCATGGTGATCTGGTCCTTCGGCTTCGAGCGGCCGGAGGCCCCGTTCGCCGGAGACGCCATGGCCAGCGCGGTGACCATGGCGGTGCACAGAGCCAGGGATGGCAGGGCGGTCCGCGCGATGCGCTGCTTCAGCATGATGGAGATCCTGTCCATTACGGAGACTCAGGTGGTCTGGATGCCGGCTCGGCCGTCTTCGACGACGAGCTGCGCACGGGTCGTCACGGTGCCTCCGGGTGTCGTGACACGGTCAGCCACCCGGTAGTCCGCGGTCCACTCCTGTTCGGTCACGGTGCAGGTGACGTAGCCTCGCTGGAAGTTGTGGTATTTGATGTGCGGGTTCTCGGCGAGCAGTGTCAGGCCGACCTGGTCGTGGTCGGCACCGTCGAGCCCGGAGGTGATGGAGGTTCCGACGAACTCGGTACCCACGGTGGGCGATGCGGGGTCGGCGAAGTCGAGTTTGAGGTCGGAGGCCACGCTGCGGTGGAGGTCTCCGCCCAAGGAGACGAGGTTCTTGACGCCGCGTTCGTGGGCGCCGCCGAGCACCCGGTTACGAGAGCCGACGTAACCGTCCCAGGTGTCCATCGGCACCACCATGTCCGGCCCGGCCTTGACGTCGAGCTGGGCCATGGCGTTCTGCTGTCCGATGACGTTCCATCGTGTTCCGGAGGCGGCCAGCCCGTCGAGCAGCCATCGCTCCTGCTCCTCGCCCGTGATGGTGCGGCTGGGGTCCAGCGATCCTGGGTTGGGCGGCTTCTCGCCGTCGCCGCCCGCCTGGTCCGAGCGGTACTGCCGGGTGTCGAGAATGCTGAACTCAGCCAAGGTGCCATAGCGCAGGCGCCGGTACAGCTGCATGTCCGGCCCGTTGGGCAGCTGTGACAGGCGCAGCGGCATGTGTTCCCAGTAGGCCCTGAAGGCGTTGGCGCGCCGGACCAGAAAGCTTGCCGGCGGGGCGCTCGGGTGCGCCTCGTCGGCCCAGTTGTCGACGACTTCGTGGTCGTCGAGCGTGACGATCCAGGGCGCGGCGGCATGCGCGGCCTGCAGATCCGGGTCGATCTTGTACAGGGCGTACCGCTCCCGGTAGTCGTCGAGTGTCACCGTCTGGCGCATGGCGTGAGGGTCCCCGGAGTCGGGGCGTACGCCCTTGTCGGCGCCGAACTCGTAGATGTAGTCACCGAGAAAGAGGATCACGTCATGGTCGCGGCGGGCCATGTCGGCGAGGGCGGTGTAGTAGCCCTCGAACCACGCCTGGCAGGACGCGAAGGCGAAGCTCATCGCGGAGATGGCGTCGCCGGGGGCCGGAGCGGTACGGGTGCGGCCGACGGGGCTGATCTGCCCCCCGACCCGGAAACGGTAGAAGTAGTGCCGCCACGGACGCAGGCCCTGGACATCGACATGGACGGTGTGGGAGTACTCAGGCCGGGCGGTCGCAGTGCCGCGGCGCACGACACGGTGGAACGCCTCATCCTCGGCCACCTGCCACTGGACCGTTACCGGGCGCTGGTCCATCCCGCCGAACGGCGCCAGTGGTTCCGGCGCCAGCCGCGTCCAGATCACCACCGCGTCGGGCAGCGGGTCGCCGGACGCGATCCCCAGGGTGAAGAGGGGTTGACGGTCCACATTCACCGCGGATGCCGCGTGGGCGCTGCGGATGCCGGGAAGGGCGCCGGTCAAGGCCAAGGCGGCGGCCGTGCCGGTCACGGTCAGGAACCTGCGTCTGGTCGCGGCGGCAGCCGCGAGGCCGGCCTGGGTTGATCTCATGAAGTCAGATGAAACCGACACCTGATGACCACATCCCCAATAGGAATAGGCGAGTTCGTGAACACGCGTCCAAGGCGGTTGCGGCCGAAGGGATTTCGGCCGCGTGCGCCTGTGGGCGGCGACCACCATGTCACTGGCGTCGACCTGAAGATCGTTCCCGGACGCGCCGGTAAAGGGTATCGAGATCTTGGTGATATGACAAAAATCGTTTTAACGTTCCTTGCCGCGGATCGTGACCGAGTGGCTGGACAGAGGTCAGCAGTGGTGGCCGCTGTTCGTGGAACGTGCCAATTTTCTGGAGGCATCGGAGACGTGGCTGGAGAAAGCGCAAGCGCCGGTCCTCCCGATTTCACCGGGGGGTCCGGCGCCACTTTCGCATTCCAGAGGAAACGGCACTCTCGGCATCCGCCTGCTTCCCCTCCGTCATCGATTCGGAATCGCATGGCGGAGCCGTACGCGGCGGGCGGTGAGGTCCTCGGCGAACCGCCGGACCGTCGGCCCCACCCGCACAGGCTGTCCGGTGAACCGGCCGTGCGCGGGGTCGAGCGCGGCCTCCGGGACGGCGACCCATACCCTGACCTCTGCCAATGTCTGCCCCAGCACCTGGCGCCCCGGGTTGGGCACCAGATCCTCCGGCTGAGGATTTACATCCCCTTCGGATATGGATACAGCGGCGGTGTCATTGAGGTGATCTCAGCAAGATCGGTTCGGGCATTTTACTCTTGATGCCGTCACAAGGGTGCCGGCGGACATGAATCGGGATGGATCGCGATGCCCCTGAAATAGGCGTGGAGCTTTCGGTAGAAGAGGTCTCACCACAAGCCGTCTTCGGTCCAGAAAGCCCCACGTGATCACCTATCGTGCCACGCTCGACGTCCCCCGGGAGCTGGTTTGCCATCTCTCCCTGCTACTGGCGGCCGAACGCCGCCGCCTGGGCACCCGCTCGGGTTCTCGGGCGCTGACCTGTTTTGCGCAGGCGGTGATGGGGCTGCGCTGGTTTCGCGACCGTACCGACCGGGCCGCCCTCGGCCGCGACCACGGCGTCT
>NZ_FOQY01000078.1 GCF_900113865.1 Streptosporangium canum
CCGCGACCTCCTCGACCGCAATGCCGCATTCGCCGTCTACAACATCTGACCAACATGCCGGAACTGGACATAGCGAATCAACGCCGGGGCCCTGAAGCGGTGGGGGGCTCTCGGCACCGCGGCCGTTTCCCTGGCAGGGGCCATGGTCGTCACGGGCGGGACCACAGCGGCACACGCGGACACCCGGTGCAGCTGGGGCTCGACCTGGATCAACGGCGGCGCCGGCGCAGAGGCTCCGAGGATGGCGCGCGGTCACTACCACAAGACCGGTAACCACTACATCCGGTCCTCCGAATGGGACCCCCATTTTGGGAAGTACATCTGGCAGTGGTACGCCGACCATAATGGCGGTAATGACGGTGACGACTGGGACAGCTATTACGGGGAGAGCTACTGCAATAACGCCCTGTGGTAGCGCTCGCGAACGAGCGAGACCCCGGTTCGTGAAGGCTTCACCGGCCACGCGGGAGGCGTCGAAGAACACGTCGTCGCCTCTTCCGTAGCGGACCGTCGCCGACCAGGGGCGCGGCCGGGTGAAAGCGCCGCTTCGTCGGCCGGGAAGAGCGCCTCGATAAGATGCGTCGTGACCTTCCCGATTCTCCCGGGAGTCACCGTCCTGGTTCGAAAGGCGTTTCACCCTCGAAAACCCCGGCGCTTGAACGATCCCTCGCACGACCACCCCGGACGGTTACGCCGCCGTGCTGTTCCGTTCGCCAGGCTGAGCCGGCGCGGACCTTCCACCCGATGCCGCTGAGGATGCGCCGGCCGTCTTCGCGGGAGTGACCCGTCCGGCCGGGTGAGAGAAGCTCGCGAAGCCTCTCCCATTCCTGGTCTGCTGGCTCATGGCGGCGGGTCACCCGAAGATGGTCTCGCACACCCCAGACCACTTTCGAAGACAAGCCCTGGCGCTCCATTCCTCAATGGAGAACGCGAAAGCCGAGCCCGCATGGCGGCCTCTCCCGCGTCCTCGGCCGATGTGGATCTGTACATCCAATGAGGAACGTCGCACTAGTAGTACTTCGTTAGGTTGGTTCGGGTGGGTGGTGTTCTGGCCGTGCTGCGGCAGGTAGGTCGCGGTGGCAGGTGGGACACGCGCCGGTCCATGCGTGGATGAGGTCCTGGAGTGCGGCCAGGACTTGGTAGAAGGTCAGGCCGGCGCCGGGGCTTTTGGGTCCAGACGCCGGAGCGTCAGGAAGGCGTGAGCGGCGGTGACCAGGGTGGCGTGGTGGTGCCAGCCGCGCCAGGTGCGGCCCTCGAAGTGGTCCGGGCCCAGACCGTGTTTCATCTCCCGGTAGTCGTGCTCGATGCGCCAGCGCATCTTGGCCAGGCGGACCAGGCGCCGCAGCGGCACCTGCTCACCCAGGCTGGTCAGCCAGTACTCGGTGGGCGCCGCAGCACCGGTCGGCCACTCGGTCGGCAACGTCACCGCGGGCAAGACCCCGTCCCAGCCGGCCGCCCCGCAGGCCTGCGACCTCGCGTGCCTACGGGCCGCAACCCCGGCCGGACGCACGGTCTGGACACGAAACCGGGAGCGCATCGGGCCTTTGGAACCCTTCCGCCAGGTCACCCGCCGGTAGCTTACGCGCCCCGTCTCGGCGGCCAACTCCTTCAGCGAGGACGCCGGGGCGCGGTAGCGGGCGGCGGGCTTGCGGCCGTTCCCACTCCGAGCGGGCACGGTGGGCAGCGCATCGTGCGGGTGCGCGGACTCATCGGAGCGGACCGCGACGACGAAGTCCAGGCCCCGCTCGGCCAGGGCGTGGCGGAACGCGGCGTTCTGGCCATAGCCGGCGTCGGCGACGATCACCTGCGGGGCCAGGCCCCAGCCGATCGCCTCGTCGATCAGATCCAACGCCAGCCGCCACTTCTCCCGGTGTCTGACCTCATCCGGTGTCTCGGCCCTGGAGCGGCGTCCGGCGTCGTCGTCCCACTCCTTGGGCAGGAACAGCCGCCAGGAGATCGACACGGACGCGGTGTCGGATGCGGCGTGCAGGCTGACCGCGACCTGACAGTTGGCCTGCTTGCCCAGTGCCCCGCACCACTGGCGGGCCACCGCTGCCGACATCTTCCCGTCCTTGGGGAAGGACACATCGTTGATCACCCACACCTGCGGATCGACGATCGGGACCGTCTTGCGGGCCACCGCGCGCAGCACCGCGGTGTGCTCCCACGGCGACTGGTTGACGAACTGCTGCAGGGCCTGCATGTCGCCGTCGGGCAACCGCTCGGCCATCGGCTGGATCGACTTGCGCCGGCCATTGTGCGCCGCGGCGAATCATCTGATCGCTCAGGAAGCCGAACCAGCGCTCGACCTGATTGATCCAGGAGGAACCGGTCGGGGTGACCTGTGTTCGACGTAATTCGGGTCGTCTGGAGACGATGACAGGATGAAGCTGCAGGTCAGCGTGTTGGCGTGGTGCGGCGGACGGGAAACCGCCTAGGGACGCGCCTCGCCGCGTCACGGCAGGTGAACGCGAATGTCTGTGCGTAGTCTCTAGAGACGATGTACGTGAAGACGACCACCCGCAGGAACAAGAGCGGCTCCGAGATCCGCTCCCTGCACCTGGCCCACAGCGCGCGGGACAGCGCGGCAGGCAGGTCCGTGCCCACGATCCTGCACAGTTTCGGCCGAGAGGACCAGCTCGACCGGGACGCGATCAAGCGCCTGGTCGCGTCTCTATCAAAGCTGCTCGAACCCGCCGCCGCATTGCCACCACCGCCGACACGGAGCTGGTGTTCCTGGAGTCACGCCCCTACGGCGGCACCTTCGTCCTCGACCAACTGTGGCATCGGCTGAACATCCCCGCGACCATCACCAAACTGGACAGGCCCCGGTGAGGTCGAATACCGGTTCCATGAAAGCCGTACCGACGGGATCGGGACCGCTCACCTGATCGACGGCCTCCCGGTCAGCTTTCCGCTTGAAGAGCGTTGGAACCGTGAGTGGATTCTTCCGAGGCGGAGCGTCTTGGAGGAGATCGACGACGGGACCCTCCATCTTCGCATGGAAGAAGTGGAGGTCAGGCATGCTTCCGTGATCGAACATCTGACCGTCCACGAGGAGTGGGCGAAGGCGACGGGGTTGGCTGACATCAGGACCGGTCAAGCTCTCTGGGACTCTCGTGCAGACTTCTTTCCTCACCTGCGGTTTCTCGATCGGGTCGAAGAAGACCTCATGAGGCTTCATCATTACTGGCTGGCCCCGGTCAAAGATCTATTGCTTGGACTGGACGCCTCCATGAACGCACGGGACACCCGGAAATCCCCTGAACCGGCCTGGCACACCAGGGTCACACCTGAGTCCGAAACACGGAAGCGTCTGTGCGGGTTCACCGACCTGGACGGGATGACCAGGGTGTTCGACCTGCATGCCCGGATGACGCCGAACGCCGGTCGGCTGCATTTCCGGCTCTGTCGCGAAGACGGCACAGCCGTGATCGCATACATCGGGCGGAAGATTCAAAGCTGACCCGGAGACCTATGGTCATCAGGAGGTCAGAGCTCGCCGAGCGTGATGCCTGCCGTTTCATCGACAGCCGCCTTCGATATCGGCGGCGCAGAACGGATGGCGGGGGTCGCGTCCGCAGCCGGGGCAGGTGGTGCCGTCGGCGACATCGGCGGTCAGCTTTCTGAGGACGTCGTCGAAACGGCGCAGGTGCTCGTAGTCGCCGAATCTCGGGTCGGCGGCGAACTTGGCGCAGTAGTCGACGACGGCCAGGGGGGCGTGATGGACCAGGGCCTCGGAGATCCTCTTCAGCAGCCGGGAGCGTAGCCAGGGCGGGGTGTCGCGGTAGTGGCCGGGCAGTCTGGCGAGGACGGTGGCGGCCATCCGGGTGAGTTCTTCGGGCTTCGCCGCAGGCGTCGTGGCGGCGTCTCGCGCGGTACGGTCCGCACGCTCGCCTGCGGCGAGAAGAGGCAGGGCTTTTCTGATCTTCTCGGGGTGCTGGTCTTCTTGCTTTTCTGTTCTTCTTATGGGGGTGGATTTCCCAGCGTTGGTTTTCCCGTCGTAGGTGGTGACCTGGGGATTTACGGTGTCGGCGCAGGTCGAGGCCAGCGGCGGGTTTTCCGTCGCAGGTGAGGGCCGGATGGCCCTCGGGACCGGGGTTGGGGCGGGGGCGGTGTCTTCGGTGGGGGCGGTCTCTTCGGGGTCGGGTGGGGGTGCCCAGGGCTCGCACAGGATGTAGTCGACGCCGCCGAGCCTGCCGTCGCTACCTCGTTCGCGTTCGCGCACGAGGTAGCCGTGGGACTCCAACTCCCTGATGGCGGTGCGGGTCGCGTCGCGGCCGTCGGGGGCGGCGCAGATGATGCGCTTCTCCGAGATCCGGAACCCGGGCGCGTGGGAGTTCAGCCAGGCCAGGAGACCGCGGGCCTTCCACGACAGCCGTTCGTCGCGAGACCACCGGTGGGCGATCTTACTGAACCGGCTGGTAGGGGATGTCGCGCGCCGGACGCTCCGTCCGCGCTCCGAAACCGGGGGACGGGCTCGACGACGGGCGCCGAACGCCTGGTCAGACGGGGTGTTTGAAATGGGTGCGGACGCACCGATACCCTTGGGCATGGATCCTTCTCCTGTGCTAGCAGGTTGACTGATCAAGGCCTTGGGCCGGTGTTGAT
>NZ_FOQY01000050.1 GCF_900113865.1 Streptosporangium canum
GGCATCGGCAGAGCGGTTCTGGATGGCCGCCGTGATGTACCCAACTGGGCCGTTCTCCGATGACTCCGCGATGTAAGCCATGGCCCCTTCCCGCGCCAGGAACGCGGCAAAATGCGGCGCCAATTCGTCAGCGGCGTGGACCAGATGGAAGGTATCCGGTCTTGCATCGACATGGAGATCATGCACGAAGCGATTCAACTGCGCCAAGATCACGACGTCGTCAGAGGTAGCTCGCCGTATCTGAACCGAAGGTGTCGCCATGGGGGGAAATGATGTCCCATGATCGACCCCGAAGACCAAGGGTTTTCAGTCCCGGCCGAGACTCGTAGTCACTCATTTAGACACGCAGAGGCCTCCCGTGATCACACGGGGGGCCTTCTGAGCTGGAGCCGCCTTGGGGAATCGAACCCCAGACCCCTACATCACGAGTCAACGGCACATCCCAGGTCGGTGGTCTCGCGCCCTGGTCAGACGGTAGATACAGGTCGGTGGCGTGTGATCGCGTAAGGCGGTGTTGCTGTACGGGGCTGCTGTACAGCACTCCTCGCCGGGCTGTGGCACGGCCGCTCGATCACCGCTCGCTGTGACTAGCTCAAGACCTTCCTACAGATCATGTCCGCGCATCGGTTGTCCGCCTTCTTCCATGTGGCTGCCTACACGGGCGCCCGACGTGGGGAACTGCTCAACCTGCGCTGGTCCGACGTCGACCTCGACGGCAAGCAGATCACCATCACCGGCTCGGCCGCATTCATCGACGGCGAGCGTATCGAGGGGACCACCAAGAGCGGCCGGAAGCGCATCGTCAGCCTTGATGACGGGACGGTCAGGGTCCTGAAGGCGCAGCGGAGCAAGCAGGCCGCCGACAAGCTGGTAGCCGGGCAGGAGTGGCGCGGAACCGATGACCACGTGTTCACGACCGGCTGGGGTGAGCCGATTCATCCCGACACGGTCAGCTCGCTCACCGCCACCATGATCCGCCGCTACAACGACCTGGTGAAGGGACCGACGCCCAAGAAGCCGCTCCCGCACGCCCGGCTTCACGACCTGCGGCACATCCACGCCACGACGCTGCTCCTGGCCGGCGTCCCCGTCCACGTCGTCGCCGCCCGGCTCGGCCACGCCGCCCCGTCCATCACCCTCCGTGTCTACGCCCACGTGATCAGGGCAGCGGAAGCCTCCGCGGCCGATGTCTTCGCCAACGCCATTGGCGAGTAGTGGGAGCCAACCGGGAGCCCCTGTTAGCAAGGGTGTTAGCAAGAACCCCGAACGATTAAGAAAAGAAGAAGGCCCCTGAGCGGATAATCCCTGCTCAGGGGCCTTCTTGCTGCTGTGCGGCCGGAGGTACTCGAAACCCCAACCTTCTGATCCGTAGTCAGATGCTCTATCCATTGAGCTACGGCCGCTCGCTGCGTAAGTAATCATAGCGGGTCTTGAGCCATGCCTCGAACCACTTAACGGACGCGTCTCTGACGGGCTCGTTGGTCCCCGCGTTCTCCGGCGTGGGCGAGCGAGTGTCTCCTGCTCACGGGATCGAGGGATCGGGGTGATCATGTAGGTGGGGCGGGGGCGGCTTGGAGGATCGAGGGAAGCATTCCCGGGAAGCGGGTCTCTGTCTCGGCCTGGCGGAGGTCGGGGCGGCGAAAGCCGCCTTCCGGGGGACGCGGAGGGATCGGCCTCGCGGAGGATCTTCACATGGGAGCTCACCGGTCACGCCGCGGACGAGACCCGGACCGCGGATCGCGGACGGGTCGGCGCGTTCGGCTCGAACGGGTCTGCGCTCTGGAGGTTCGTGCCGACCGAGCGTGCCCGTTCGCAGGGCGGGACATGGCTGGGGTCGCTCCATATGGAACGGGAGGGACCAAGGCTCTCCGCATACCGCACAGGTGATCCGCGCATACTGCACGGGCCTTCTGCATACCGCACAGGTGATCTGCGCACACTGCACGGGCCTTCTGCATACCGTACGGGTGATCCGCGCATACCGCGCAGGTCCTCTGCATACCGTACGTGTCCTCTACATACCGCCCGAGCAGGTTATGCAGGGGGTCTCCCTCTCCCCGGACTACACGATCTCCCCGGGCTACACGATTCAGTCCCTGGACTACACGATCAAGGCGGACCTCAAGCGCGTGGGGTGCCGGGGAGGAGGTCATGCGCTGGAGTCGCTGGTGACCTTCTCACCACCGTCCCGATCGCCGGGAACCTCCTTCGGGGACTTCTTCGGGAACAGGGTGTAGCTCACCGGCCAGAGCACCGCGATCAGCGGGATCTTGAGCAGGCTGCCCATGAAGGCGGTCAGAGCGGCCGTCCGCGAGGGGTCGTCGACGATGCGGATCAGACCGGACAGCAGGACGCAGGTGATGCCGTACGCGATGACGATGCGGAGCCATATGCCCCATTCGTAGCGGGCTCTGGCCATGCCGCCGGCCGGGGGTTTCCACGGTGCTGGGCCTCCGGCGAAGCGGTGGGCGAACGTGGCGTCGGCCCACTTGACGGTCCGGTGGCCGAAGACGATCGAGTAGCCGAGGTAGGCGGCGGCCAGGCCGTGGTGCCAGGCCGCCTCCGCCCCGCCGCGCATGTCGATGACGGCGGCGGTGAGCAGGACCACGTCGAGCAGCGGCACCGAGACCAGCAGGACCGTGCTGAGCCGCCGCATGCCCCAGAGGTAGCGCGAGGCGAGCCCCAGTCCGAGGAGGACCCAGAATCCAATCTCGCAACCGATGATAATCGCCAGAATCATGGTCCCAGGATCGCCGGTCACCCCGCGGCCGGGCATCGTCGAGGGTGATGAACCGGCCTACATCCTTGTGTGTACGAGGTGTGTACGGCGGCCCGTTCCCCAGCCGGATCAATCGCCCTGCCAGGGATGATGGGATGGAGGGCATGAGACGGGACGACGCGCTGTGGGCCGTGGCGTGCTTCGCCGGCGGCCTCGTCCTGCTGGCCGCCGGCGCCTATCTGCACCGGGCGACGCCCGCCTACCTGCTCGCCGTACCGCTGCTGGTCAGCTGCCTGGGCGTCGCGGTACGGCGGAGCTCGCCGATGGCCGCTCTCTGGCTGGGCCTCGTCGCCATCGTCGCGGACGGCTTCCTGGGTCCGTCCATGGGCACGATCCTGGTCTTCACCGACAACATCTACGCGGCCGTCCGGTACGGCCCGGCCAGGCTGGGCAAGTGGATGCTCGGCATCACCTCGGTCTTCGCCATCGTCGGCGGGACGGCCGCCGGGTTCGTCTTCCGGGATCTGAGCCTCCTCGCCGTGGCCGTCGTCCAGCTCGGCCTGATCGGGATCACCCCGGTCTTCACTGGAATGATCATGAAACAGCTCCACGACCGGGCCGAGTCCGAGCGGTCCAGGGCCGAGCAGGTCGCGCGGCTGGCGGAGCTGGACCGGCGGGCGGCGGTGGAATCCGAGCGGGCCAGGATGGCCAGGGAACTGCACGACATGATCGCCAACCACTTCAGTGCGATCGCCATCCAGTCCACGGCCGTGCTCTCCCGTAAGGACCTGCCCGCCGAGGCCGTACGGAACGTCCTGGAGTCCATCCGGGAGAACAGCGTCCAGGGCATGGCCGAGATGCGCACCATGATCGGGCTGCTCCGGCAGGACGGCGAGGAGGCCGAGGCCACCCGGCGGCGGGTGGCCGATGCGGAGGATCTGGCGGACCGGGCGCGGGAGGCGGGGCTGGAGGTGCGGTTCCGCGTGGACGGCGACGCCCGGGATCTGCCCGCCTCGGTGGACCTCGCCGGATACCGGATCGTCCAGGAGTCGCTGACCAACGCGCTCAAGCACGGCGGAAAGATCGCCGACCTCGCGATCGGTTACCGGCCCGGCCTGCTCACGCTGACCGTGGACAACCCGGTCAACGGCGTCGGGCGGGCACTTCCCGGCGCGGGCGCGGGACTCGTCGGCATGCGGGAACGGGCCGCCCTCGTCGGCGGCGTCATCGAGGCCGGACCACACAACGACGGCTGGCGTGTCCGCGCCGAGCTGCCCACCGGGGAGATCTCATGACCATCCGAGTCCTCGTCGCCGACGATCACGCGGCGGTCCGCGCCGGGATCGCCCTCATCCTCGAAGGTCAGGAGGACATCGAGGTCGTCGGCCAGGCCTCGGACGGGGAGCAGGCCGTCGCCATGGCCCTCGGACTACGGCCCGACGTGGTGCTGATGGACATCCGGATGCCGAAGCTGGACGGGATCTCCGCGACGCGCGAGCTGAGCGGGATCGCCGACGTCCTGATCCTGACCACGTTCGACATCGACGAATACATCTTCGGGGCGCTGCGGGCGGGGGCCGCCGGGTTCCTGCTCAAGAACACCGACGCCGACGCGCTGGTGGACGCCGTGCGGGTGGTGGCCCGGGGGGATGGGCTCATCTCACCGTCGGTCACCCGGCGACTGATCTCGGCCTTCGGCACGGCCGTCCCGGAGCGCAGGCCGCAGGAGGTGGGCGGCCTGACTCCGCGCGAGCGGGAGGTGCTGGCCTGCATCGGGCGGGGCATGTCGAACGCGGAGATCTCCGTCGAGCTGGACATGGCGGAGGCGACCACGAAGACCCATGTCAGCAGGTTGCTGAACAAGCTGGGTCTCCGCAGCCGCGTCCAGGCGGCGATCCTGGCTCAGGAGCTCTCGTCGGGGACCGGGACGTAGAGGGAGAGGGTCTCCGCGATGCAGGCCGGCCTCTTCTGTCCTTCGACCTCGATGGTCAGGCGCATGTTCGACAGGTAGCCCGAGGGGGTTCCCTTGACGTCGACGAGCTCCGCGCCCGCCCGGATCAGCGCGCCGACCGGGACCGGCGCGGGGAAACGGACCTTGTTGAGCCCGTAGTTGATCCCCATGGCCAGGCCGTCCACCCGGACCAGCTCCGTCATGAACGACGGCAGCAGCGACAGGCTCAGGTAGCCGTGGGCGATGGTCCCCCCGAACGGGCCTTCCTTCGCCTTCTCGACGTCCACGTGGATCCACTGGTGGTCGTCGGTCGCGTCGGCGAACAGATTGACCCGTTCCTGGGTGATCCGGCGCCATTCGGTGTAGCCGAGATGCTCGCCGACGGCCGCCTTGAGCTCCCTGACATCGTTGAAGATCCTCATACCTGAAACTTTATTCCGTCGAGGGGACGGCGAGAAGGTTCACCACCGTCAGCTCCTTGCCGCCGCCTTCCATCGTCGTCGTGCACGAGGTGCCCTTCCCCGTGGGGGCGGGCTCTCCCGGCGGGCGGGGGATGGAAGTGGCGTCGACCTTCCTGCACTCCTCCACCTGCCGCTGTCCCTCGTCCCAGTAGAGGACCGACGTGGGCGAGGAGGAGGTGCCGGTTCCGTAGCTCCCTCCACCGGACGGGTCCCGCCTGCCGATTCCGGCCGTGGTCCCGGTGACCGGGTCGTACACCGCGATCAGAGGCGCCTGCCCGTCCTCGATCTCCTCGCCCCGCGCGTCCCGGCCCACGACCCCGGAGACATGGAAGAGTCCGAACCCGCGGGCGAGGGAACGCTCCCCACCCCAGAGGCTCAGGTCCGGCGGGCTCTTGCGGTCCGAACCGTCCACCCGCTGCACCACGCTTGCGTCGTTCTCCTGGTCCTTCTCCTTCCCGAAGCACCAGACCGGGCCGCAGCGGAGTCCCTGGACACCGGCCGGGACGTTCACCTCGGCCGCCTGCCCCGTCTCCAGGTTGACCACCTTGGTCTGGTTCTTCTGCTCATCCTCCCCCTCTCCCCCCTTGGCGACGTCGACCGCCCACGGCCAGGACATCAGGTGGAGGCCGTCCGTCCCGGCGATCTTCTCCGGGGACCCGCCGGCCAGGGGCATGCGGTAGATCCCCCCGCCGGCCGCCGACCAGACGACGGAGTCCGCGGTGACGCCGATCCGCTCCACCTCGGAGAGGTCTCCGGTGACCTGCCCGACCTGCTTCGCCGTGCCGCCGGCCCGGGGCACCACCCAGAAGTCGGCCCATTTGTCGGAGTTGTTGGGAGTCTCACCCCACCACGCGATGTACTCCGATCCCGCCTCGACGTCCTGCACGTAATAGCCCTTGCCTCCCTCGGGGGCAGGCATGTCGGCGAGCACGGTGCTCGTGCCGGCCGCCGTGTCGTAGACCTCCAGCCGGCCGGCTTTCTCGAAGGAGGACTCGGCGACCAGCAGCAGCTCGGTGGCGCTCAACCCGGTCACCGGCCGGTATCTCCAGCCGTCCGCGGCCTTCACCGGGATCTTGGTCACCGCCGCGGGCCATACCTCGGCCGCGGGCCGTATCGCGACCCTGCGAGGCTCCGCGGCGTCGGTCGGCCCGGCGGAAGCCGTGGCGGTGGCCGTGGCCGTGGCCGTGGCCGTGGCCGTGGCCGTGGCCGTGGCCGCCGAGAGGGTCTGTCCTTCTCCGCCCCCGCTGGAGAAGAATCCCCTGGCCACCGCCGTACCGCCGCCGATCACCGCGATCACCCCGGCGACCGCGAGCGCGGACTGCACCCGCCTGCGCGTGCGCCGCCCGCGCCGCCGGTTAACCGCCGCGAGCAGGTCGCCCACCGGTGGAGGCGCGGCGTCGGCCGCCCCGGTCAGCGTGCGGGCCAGCTCCGCCTCGCTCCTGTCGTACGTCATCCCACTCGCCCCGTTTCGAGATCGGTAACCCGGATTCTGAGCTTGTCCAGCGCACGGGCCGCCTGGCTGCGCACCGTGCCCCGCGATACGCCGAGAAGCTCGGCGATCTCCTGGTCCGACAGGTCCTCGTAGTAGCGCAGGACCAGCACGGCCCGCTGTTTGGGCGGCAGGCCCTCCAGCTCCTTCCACAGGCCGACGTCGCCGTCGAGGCGATCGTCGGTGTAGGTCACCTCGGGGACCGTCGCGACCAGCCGTTCTCTGCGTAATCGCCGCCAGCGACTGACGTGCAGGCGGGCCATGGTCGTGCGGACGTATCCCTCTGGATCATCTTTTTTCCGGATCCTGGACCATGCGTCCCCAAGGCGCATCAGCGCCTCCTGCGTCAGGTCGGCCGCGTCCTCGGCGTTACCGGCGAGGACATAGCCGTACCGGTACAGCGCGTCCCCCCGTGCGGCGACGAAATCTGTGAACTCCACACCCCAAGGACGCGGGGGACCCCCGTTCTGTTGCATCCCTCTCTTCGCAATCTTGGCCATGCGCCCTCATCGCAAATTAATTCCGTCTAATTCGAGGATTCGGACCGAAGTCATAATCCGGCCCGAAACGCGGGCCATCGGAAGCGGCAGATGAGAACACTTTCCCCTCGCCGCGACACCCATTTAACCTCCGTTAACCGAATCGACGTGCCGGCACGCCTACCGATGGGTATCTCCGGGCTGTCACCACCATGGTGATTTCATATGAGTCCGATTCACCGGAACCATCGACGATACGGAACGAAATGACTTCTAACGGCACCAGGAGTGCCCTGTACCTGCGGCCCGGCAGGCGGGTTCAGGCGTGGATCGTCACGACGACGGTAATCAGTGCGTTTCTGGCCGGATCCCTCCAGGCACCGGCCGGAGCCGCCGCGGAGAAGTCGGCAACCGGCTCCCCTTACTCGATCTCCAATAATAATGGGACGATGCTGATCGGCCATTTCAGCGGTCCTTCCGGAAATTCGACGTTCCTCACACCGGGGGGCTGCAAAAACGCATACGGCAAGCAGTCCAAATGTCTGCGGGGCCCACAGGGACCACAGGGCATCCAGGGGGCCCGGGGACCCCAGGGACCTCCAGGACTGCCGGGTCCGCAGGGTCCGCGGGGGCCGCAGGGCTCCAGTGCGAGCCTCGCCACGACGTTCCAGGGCAGCCTCACGTTCATCGGAGCCGCCAGGAGCAACGGGGCGACGCTGATCCGGGACCCGCGCACGGCGCCCCGGTGGGTCGACATCTCATCTCTGGCGAACTATCCGGGCGGCGTGGTCGCCGTCTCCCTGGCGAGTATGGGCAACGACATCCATGTCACGGTGCGGAGCGCGATCGGCGAGATCGCTCACACACGGTGCGCCGTTCAGCCCACTCCCGGCACACCCGGCAACCCCGCGTGGCCGGGGAACTGCACCGCCTTCGTCAACCTGACCCCACCGAACTGAGCACCGCCGGGACCTGACGTGACGGCAGCGGGCCGGCCACCGCCGGATACGCCCCGGTGAGACGGGGCCAAGCCGGAGACCGAGACCGAGACCGAGACAGGGACGGAGACAGGGGCGGAGACCGAGACGGCGCAGTCGAGCTCGGCGGGGGCGACGTGGGCGAGGATCTCGTCCACGAGCCCGTTATGGGATGACGTCCGTACGGACACCCTGCCGACCTTCCGGCGGCGGCTGACGCCGGGATCCGGCCGGTGAGATCGCCCGCCGCTCATCCCGGAGCCGAAGTACTCCCGCCGGAGGCTTCTCCTGGCAGGGCGGCCGCTTTCATAATGGCTGGATGTCCAAGGTGCCCAGGTTGTTCTGGCTGGTGCTGGCCGCGATGACGATGGCGATGGCGGTCAAGGCTCTCAAGTGGTTCTTCGGCGCGGGCTATGACGTGCGTGAACCGCTTGACTGGGTGTTCGTTGCGACCGCCGCCCTTGCCGTGGCTCTGGCCCTGGGGGTCGGTGTGCGGGGTCTGGTCAGGGCGGGTAGGCGCCAGTACTACCCGCCCTTGCCGGGAGAGGCCCCCGACGGGCCACGGCGGCGCACGATCACCTCCTCGGCGATCATGCTCCTGATCCCCGTGATCGGGATTTCATCGATCATGACGACTCTCGCGGCAACAGATGGGAGTGACCCCTACAGAGCCGGACCGCTCGACTGGAGTGTCATCGTCATCGTGATTCTCTCCATCGTGGCGATGCTCGGATTGGGCATGTGGATCTTGACCAAGTTGAGCAAGTAGGACGCGGCCACGGGGCAGGGTTTCGGAGGGGGCGGGCCCCCGAGATCACTCGAGGTCTCCCGGTCCGTCCTCCGGATGCAGGGGACTGCCGGTCACCCCGCTCCAGAACCGGGCCAGCTCATAGGCATCCGGCAGACCTCGGGATTGGACTCTCCCCGCGGGGCAGGCCCCATGCTGAAGGGCATGGACGGAGATCTGCTGCCGATCGGGCAGTTCGCCAGGCTCGGCCGCCTCAGCGTCAAACAGCTACGCCGTTACGACGAGCTGGGGCTGCTGGTACCCGCCTACGTGGACGAGCAGACCGGCTACCGCTACTACCGGCCGGCGCAGGCGCGCGAGGCCCTGTCGATCGGGTTGCTCCGCTCTCTGGACGTGCCGCTCGCGGTCATCGGTCACGTCCTGTCGGGTGCCACGGGCGTCCTTGCGGGGGTGCGCGACGACCTGGAGGCGGAACTGGCCAGACGGCGTCGCACCATCAGGGCACTGGAACGGGTGATGGCCGAGGGGCTCCCGTCGGCACAGATCCGTCTCGTCACCGAACCGGCGCGCAGAGTCGCGATCGTCAGGGAGAGCGCGGCGGGGCCGCGGGATATCGGCCGCGCCACGTCCGCGGCCGTCGCCCGGTTGACGTCCAGCGCGTCCGGTCTCCTCCCCGTGCAGCTGATCGGGCTGTTCCCGATCGATATGGGCGAGCCGGTTCCGATCGGCGTCGCCCTGGTCACCGGCGAGCCGGTGTCCGGGGCCGAGCTGGAGATACTGCCAGGCGGTGTCTTCGCCTGCGCCACCCACATCGGCCCCTACGACCAGATCTCGCTCACCACCCACGCCCTGCTGAGCTGGTGCGCGGAGCACGGCCATCCCGCACACGGTCCGATCCGCGAGGTGTACGTGTCGGATCCCGCCAGCACGGCACCCGAGCAGCTCGTCACCCACCTGATGATTCCCCTGGAGGAGCAGTCATGACGCCACGACTTTCCGACCACGGCCCTGTCACCTGCCTGAACGTCACCGGGTGCGGTGAGCCCGGCGGCGCCGAACACGTCTCGGCGATCCAGGCCCTCCATGCGGTCGCCGCCGCGATGAACGTCCAGGTGGGTCCGTTGGAGGGCCGCTGGTGGGTGGAGGATGAGCAGCCGTGGACAGAGGTGCCGCGCGACCGGTGGCGCTGGCATCTGCTGCTGTCACTGCCCGGCGCGCCGGAGCCGGGAGCGGCCGACACCGCCAGGGAGACGGCGCGCGCCTCCGGTGCGGCGGTCGACCGGGTACAGGTGGTCACCTTCACCGAGGGACAGTGCGTGGAACTGCTGCACGAAGGCCCCTACAGCGAGGAGCACGCGTCGCTGAAGGTGATGGACGATTTCATGGCCGCCCGCGGCCTTGTCCACAATGGTCTGCATCACGAGGTGTACCTGTCGGACTTTGACCACCCAGCCCCGCGCACCCTTCTCAGGCAACCCGTAGCGCCTGCCTGAGGTACCGGCCGGCGGCGCATCCGCGGGAGCGGGCCGTACCCGGCCCTCCGCGTCAGCAGCTCGGGGCGCCATCGCCCAGGACAGTCCCACCGGGGCCGGCACCCGCCGGCGTTCCTTCTGGAACGGACGGGTGCGGCGATGAACTGCGACCCCCTGCAGGGCCTTCGCTCTGCCTTCCGTCGCAGCGTCCTACCGGAACCCATGTGTACGGACGTCACCCAGCCGACTGACGGTGTCTTTCCCTGACCTTCCGTATCACCCGCACAACGAAGACCGCGAGTGCCGACAGGACCAGCAGGAAGAGCAAGCCGATGATGCGTGGGGTGGGGTGGCCGCCCAGCGTGCCTACCAGTCCTGGCAGGTCGAACAGTGCGGAGACTCCGAAGATCACACCGAATCCGATCAGCCCTATGACTATCGTGAAGGCGGACTGTGTAGCTGTTTCCCGCAGGCGGCCCATCCGGCACCTTCCGTCGTTTCACCCGATTCTGTCGGGTAAAAGGCAAGGGTGCATGACAGTCGGCAAGCAGGTTCGTGGCCGGAACCGGCAGGGAGGAGCGCCTGCTGCGGGTGAGCAGGCCTTCTTGGCCCCTCGAAACCATGGGTCATGAGGTAGCGCCAATTCGCATCTGATGCGATACGCGGTGGTTCCGAAATGCGGCAGAAACGGGCCATACCCCGCAGGAATGCGTCTGCGACAGGTGACCGACAGTCAGTAGTAGCCCTTTTCGCCGTCGAGCAGCTCCCGGATGGCATCCACGTGACCGGCGTGCCGGGCGGTCTCCTCGACCATGTGGATCACCATCCACCGCAGGGTCGCGGCAGCGGAACGGAAGTCCGGGTGCCGGCCCACGTCATCCAGCGAATGGGCCGCGATGATCTCGTTCGACACCGCACATTGCCGGTCGTAGTCCTCAAGGAGCTGGGCGAGCGGGATGCCTTCGACCATCATGTCGGCATCCTCCTGCTCGCCCTCGAATTGGGGCCCCTCGGCCGGCCGCCCCAGGAAGAGGACCTCGAACCAGCAATGCTCGGTCCAACGCAGATGGGAGACGACACCCGCCATCGTCATAAGGGGTGAGGCCGGAAGAACGGATCGATGGGCGTCCGCGTCGGACAACCCTTCGCATTTCCAGTGAATGATCGCGCGCTGCATGTCGAGCCAGCCGACGAGCTGGGTCCGCTCGTCGGCTACGAAGGGAGGGCGATCACGGGGAGGGGTCATGAGCACCGACGTTACTTCAGCCGAGGTGACATCACACGGCATTTTCGGCCGGGGTGGGCCGACCCCCACGAGTTCGAGCAGCCGACTCGGAGTGTGGCCCGTCTCCCCTGTTCCGGCCGCCCCCGTCCACCCCTGTTCCGGCCGCCCTCGTCCACGCGAGCAGGATTCTCCGACGGAGCAGCGGGAAGCCGGCTCGGCCGTACGTCTGACGTTTGCCGAGCCTGACTTCGGTGTCGGTGCCTTCCGTACACGCCCCGGGGCGTGCCGTCGTGATCGCCATCGTGCGCCCCCCCGGGGCGTGCCGCCGTGGTTACGGGCTGAACCATGGCGGCGTCCCACGGGCATCGGTCAGCCGGCGTCCGGAACGTAGGTCAGGTTGAGCACGCCGGTCTGGAATGTTTCGGACTTGACCAGCTTCAACGGGTGGGTCGGGGTGTCCTCGAACAGCCGCCGGCCGTGCCCGACGGCGATCGGGTGGACGAGCAGGTTCAACTCGTCCAGGAGCCCGTTGGCGAGAAGCCACCGCACGGTCGTCGCGGAGCCGGACATCTGGATGTCGCCGTCGGTCTGCTCCTTGATCTCGCGCAGTCTGGCCGCGACGTCACCGGAGACAACGGTGGTGTTGTTCCAGTCCGCCTTCTCCAGGGTGTTCGACACGACGTACTTCTGGGCATTGTTGATGAACTTGGCGAAGTCCTCGTCCATGTCCGCCGTCGGCCAGTACGCCGACCACTCGTCGTACAGCTTGCGGCCCATCAGGAACGCCGCCGCGTTCTGCACGCCCGCCTCGACTGCGGCGCCCATCTCGTCGTTGAAGTACGGGAAATGCCACTGGTCCGGCGACTCGGTCACGCCGTCCAGCGAGATGAAGAAGTTGGAGACGATCTTAGCCATTGCTCTGCTCCTTTATCGTTGAGGTTACGAGGAGTGGCCCACGATCACGGCCCGGGTCGACCGGTTTCCTCACGACGACCTCCTCGGTCAGTATCGGCAGCGGAGGAGGAGCGCGCCGGTCGGCGTGCTCCGCACGGCATCCGACTCCAGCGCTCCGGCCGGCGCCCGCCGTACGTACGACGGCCACGTGGCACCGTGTCCTGGGTGCCGATGCCGGCCGCGAGATCCTCCGCCATGACGATGGCTGCGACTGGAGGCTAGATGGGAACAAGTGTTCAGGTCTTGTACAGAAGCGACAGCGGCTCCAGCGGATCCCGATCCCTCAACTGCGTGGCGGTCCGCCCGATATAACGGGTCAGCGACCGCGCCAGGTGCGGTTGGTCGAAGTATCCGAGCCGGTGGATCACGTCGTGGGCCGGCACGTCCTCCAGGATCAGGGCCGCCGCCTGCCTGGCACGATCGATCTGCCGGACGGCGCCGCGAGTAAGTCCGGTTGCCGCCACGAAGCGCCGCTGGATGGTGCGTTCGGACACGTCCGGCGACGCGCCACCGAGCACCGCGGCGACGATCGGGTCGCACTCCAGAACCCCCTCGCGCACCATCCGCCGTACGAACACCTCGGCATTGTCGTAACCGGGAAGGCGCCAGGCGGAACCCTTCAGCCAGAACGACCTGCGCGTCGTATCGGGGATCTCCGCGGAACCGTCGACGAGCCGGCCGATCGGAAGATGGGGCATCGAAGTGCCGAGTGCGAAGCTGATCCCGAAGAACGTGGCGTCTTCGGGAACGGGGGCCGGACTCGCCCGTGACCCCGGCCCTTGAACAGCGGCGTTGACCTGCCCCCGGTGCTCCCAGAAGACCAGATCCCAATGTGCTGTCGCAATCGACGTCATCCGGTCGACGTCATGACTGCTGCTCCGCCACACCCGCTCGATGTACGGCGAATCGGACGGTCGGCTTTCGACCTCCAAACCCATCCGAGTCATTCCCCCTCGCCCCATCGGCGCTGTTGGCGGCACTGAGCAGGAAGTGTGGCACGAGACCCGGTAAAACGTCGTGTCATTACCAGGACCTACGGATTGAAGATCCGGTTCGCGTTGTTCCAGAGCGTTCAGTGCGGATCAGAGGGAGTGCGCGGTCCTTCCGGCACCCCTGGGAACGCTCCTGCACGGCAACTCCGATCCCCCTGCCGGTTGACGGAGACGTCCCGGAGGCGGTTGCTGTGCCTGGGGTAGCGTGCCCGCCATGACCGACTTCATCTCTATCCCCTTCTACGACCTGTTCCACGAAAACGGGCACATACCGGGGGTCCGGGAGAAGCTTCCCCCGCTTCTGGCAGGGGTACGGCGGAGCATCCTGGAGATCGGTGCGGGAAGCGGCCTGATCACCACGTCGCTGGCCGACTGGACACCGGCCGAGATCTTCGCGCTGGAGCCCTCGCCCGGTATGCGCGGGATGTTGCTGTCCCGGCTGTGCACACGCCCGGAGCTGCTGCGGCGCGTGACCGTGCTTCCCTGTGACGCGCTGAACGTCGATCTGGATGAGCCGGTTGAAGCCATGGTGATGATCAATGTGATGTACGCCCTGGAGCCGGACTACCGCAAGCGGCTCTGGCCGGTGCTGGCGGCCCAGCTGGAACCTGGCGGCCTGCTGGTCTTCACCTGGCGCGACGGCGGCCCCCCGGCGCCGCATCATCTCCAGGAGCTGGAGTCGCGGCAGGTGGGCCGCCATATCTACACGACCCTGTTGGAGGTCCTCGAGTCGAGCGAGGAGGCGGCCAAGGTCCGCTACCTCTATCGGATCACCGAGGACGACAAGGTGATCAGCGAGGAGGAGATCGCCGGCACCGCCTACCGTCCCGTGTGGAAGACGATCGAAGGAGAACTGGTCGGGGCGGGTTTCGTCCAGGTCGACGCGCCTGACGGGTTCCTCGCCTGGCGGCTCGCCTGAGGTCAGGCGCAAGGGGAGCCGCTGCTGCTCCCTCCTGCGGGGGAGGCGCCTCCCCCGCTGTCGGGAGTGATGCCCGGCGTGCGGCCTCTACGGTCGCAGTCATGGTTGATTCTGATCGTCAACGCCGCTGGCCGGCGTACGCGGTGGCGGTGCTGTTCCTCGGTTACGCCGCCGGGAAGGCCGCCTTCGCCGTGCAGGCCCGGCTCGGGTTCCCGGGCGGCCCGCCCGTGACGGCCGCCGAGGCCGGAAGCTACTTCATGGACGCGGCCACCGCACAGTGGCTCGCGACCGCGTCCGGCGTGTTGGGGGCGTGCGTCGTCATCGCCACGGTCACGGCGCTGGGGCGCAGAGTGCCAAGACCGTTGATGCTGCTGGTACTGGCCGGGATGCTGCTGGCCGTCGGCGGCGGCGCGGGGATCATGATCGTGGACGGGTTCGTCGGTATCGGCGTGGGCTGGCAGTGGTACCACGGAGTCCTCGGGATCCTCGTGATCGGACTGTTCCTGGAGATGATCCGGTCCTACGCGGCGGCGACGCGACGTGTCGCGGGCTGATCGGGCGCGGGTGGGCGCGTACGGCGCGGCGGCGTGCGCCGCGGCCTATGGATCGATGAAGCTCGCCCAGGCGCTGGGGGCCAACGCGCTGGCCGACAAGGACCCGCTCCCTCCGGAGCTGCGCGAACTGCTGCTCGCACGTGATCCCTTGTTCGTGGCGAGCCACTGGTTGCTGGCCGGCGCCGCGGTGGTCGGTGTCATCGTCGCGCTGGCCACCGTACGGCCCTGGGGGGCGGCCGTCCCACGCCGGCTGCTGCTCACGATCGCCTGGACGCTGGGGGTCTTCATGATCGCCCGATCGATCGGGATGGTGGGGTTCGGCTTCGTCGGCGACGCGCTGCTGCTGTCCGGAGTCCGCCCGCCACCGGCCGAGCACGCCGCGCTGGCCCGCGACCTGGCGCGCTGGGATCTGCTGCTGTGGTCGCCGTTCTTCCTGCTCTGGGGTGCGTGCTGGACGATGGCGGGATGGCGGCTGGGCAGGCGCGCTCCTTCATGAACCGGTTGTCCTGCTCCTGCCCGAGACGCCGGCGACGATCGCGCTGACCACGGCGAGCGCCGCTCCCACCCACATCACCGCGGAGATCGACACTCCGTCCACGACCCGGCCGCCGGCGAACGAGCCGAGCGCGATGGAGACGTTGAAGGCGCCGACGTAGAGCGCCGTGCCCATCTCACCGCCGCCCGACCTCATGATCCAGAGCTGCAGGGTCACCCCCACGCCGCCGTAGCCCAGGCCCCACACCACGAGCATGATCAGGGGCAGGTCGATCAGGGGCAGCGCCGCCGTGGCGAGTGCCATGAGCACGGCCAGCGTGACCAGGACCGGCTTGGGGTTCTTGGCCGCCCATGCGCCTGCCACGAAGTTGCCGGCCACGCCCGCGGCGCCGTACAGGAGGAGGGCGGTGCCGACGAGGGCGGGACCGGCGTGGGAGACCTGCTCCAGGAACGGCCGGACGTAGGTGTAGGCCGCGAAGTGGCCGGACACGATCAGGACGGTCAGGACGAGGACGACCTTGAGCGGGCCGGAGAGCCACGTGAGCGCCCCCTGTGACGCGCGGGCCGGGGCCTCGTGGGGCAACGGATCGGACGCGCGGGCCCGGGATTCGCCGGGTAGCGGCGGCAGGGTGGTGGCCAGCAGCGCGAGCAGGACCAGGGCCAGCACCCCCATGGCGATGAACGCGGTCCGCCACCCCGCGAACGACGAGATGAACGTCGCTGCGGGCACCCCCAGTACCGACGCCACCGACACCCCGGCCAAGATGATCGACGTGGCCCGCCCGACGGACCCTTCGGGCACGAGCCGCGGGCCGAGGCCGGCCGCGAAGGCCCAGAATCCGCCGATGCTCACCCCGGTCAGCACCCGGGCGGCCAGCATGACGGGGTAGTTCGGTGCGAACGCGCCCGCCAGGTTGGCCACCGCCAGCAGCGCCATCAGCCCCAGCAGCATGACGCGCCGGTCGAGCCGTCGGGTGGTGATCGCCAGCACGGGCGCGGAGACGGCGGCGACCAGTCCGGGCGCCGACATCATCAGGCCGGCCGCCCCTTCGGAGACCCCGAGGGTGGCGGCGATCGAGGTCAGCAGGCCAACGGGCAGCATCTCGCTGGTCACGATGGTGAAGGTGCCCATCGCGACCGAGGACACGGCGAGCCAGCGCGCTCGGGTGGCGGCGGAAACATCGGTCATGGTCATGCCAGCCAGCTTTCTGCCGGCCACCAGCGGGAACAATGGCGAAGATCGAAGGCTTGGTTTAGGTGGACTAAGCAATCAGATGGAGGCGGAGATGGAGTTCAGGGAGCTGGAGTGCTTCATCGTGCTCACCGAGGAGCTGCACTTCGCGCGTACGGCCGAACGCCTCTACCTGTCACCTGGCCGGGTGAGTCAGCTCATGCGCTCACTGGAGACCAGGGTCGGCGGCCGGCTCTTCCACCGGACCAGCAGGCGCGTGCGCCTCACGCCCCTGGGCGAACGTTTCCTGGCCGACCTGCGCCCCTCCTACGACGGCCTCGCGAACGCGGTCAGCCGGGCCAAGGCGGCCGCCCGCGAGGTGACAGGCGTGATCAGGATCGGCTTCCTGTCCACGCCCACGGACGTCGTCACCGGCAGCGTGCGCGCCTTCGAGCACCGGTACCCGGGGTGCGAGGCGGAGCTGGTGGAGATCCCGCTCTCCGACCCCTTCGGCAAGTTGCGGGCCGGGCAGGTGGACATCGCGTTCACGCTGCTCCCGGTGGACGAGCCCGATCTGGTGACGGGTGAAGGGCTGAACCGGGTCTCGTACCAGCTCGGCCTCTCCTCGCGCCACCCGCTGGCCACCCGTGCGAGCATCGGCGCGGAGGAGCTGGCCGGCGTGCCCCTGATCGGCCTGGACGGCCCGGCTCCGCGCACGTGGCGCGAGCGGGTGGCACCGTCCGCAACCCCTTCCGGCCGTCCTATTCCCCTGGCCGCTACGGTGACCACCAGCCAGGAGGGCATGACCCAGGTGGCGCTCAACCGGGGCGGCATGTTGTTCTGCACCCCCACGGCGGCTCACCACGGACGCCCGGACGTCAGCTTCGTCCCCGTCACGGGGTTGCCTCCCTCGATCCTCGGCCTGGCTTGGGTGAAGGCGGCGGAGACGGCGACGATCCGGGCGTTCAACGAGACGGCCGTCGGGCACGCGCTCGGGGTGGCGGCCCTGGTGGCGTAAGACATGCGCGGGGTAGCGGCCCTGGTGGCTAAGACATGACGGGCGACAAAATCCCAGAAACCGCTGTGGACGTTATCGCCGAGGGCGTTGACCCGCGTGACTACGGCTCGGCCCGCTGAGGCGGGGCCTCCCACAAGGCGGCCATGAAGGCTGCTGAGCAGTTCCGACTCGGCGAGTCTTCCGTGCGGAGACCCGTCGGCGGTGTTCCCGGCGTGAGCGAAGAGTCCGCGCGTGCTACCGGGGCGACGGGTGACAACCGCAACCCCGGCGGTGTTCAGGCAGCAGAAAGGCCCTCTCCCAGAACCTTTGGAGAGGGCCTCTGACCTGCGGAGGTTCGGGGATTTGAACCTCGGATGGGCTGCAGTCCCAAACCGCATCAGCAGCTCGGTGCGCCATCGTTCAGGACAGTCCCACCTGGACCAACGTCCGTCGGCGGTCCTCCTTGAGCGGCCTGGTACGGCGGTGAACTACAACCCACACTGCAACCCCGTACAGGGTCTTCACCCTGCCTTCGGTCGCTGCGTCCTCCGGCACTCGCATGTGCGGATGTCACTCAGCCGGCTGGCGTTGCCTTTTCCCGATCTTCCGCACCAACCACACGACGAAGGCCACGAGTCCCAGTAGGGTCAGCAGGAAGAGCAGGCCGATGAACGGTGGTAGGGAGTGGCCGCCCAACACGTCCACCAGCCATGGCAGGTCGAACAGCGCGGATATTCCGAAGATCACACCGAATCCGACCAACCCTAAGACCATCGTGAAGGCGAACTCTTTAGCTGCTTCCCGCAGGCGGCCCATCCGGCACCTTTCGTCGTTTGACCCGATTCTGTCTGGTAACCCGCAGGGGCGCATGGCAGCCGGTAAACAGGTTCGTGGTCGGAACCGAACGGGAGTAGCGACCCACAGGGTCAGCAGGGCACCGGTGACCGGCGAACCGCTGAAGTACAGCACGTGCTGTGTGACGGCTCGAACTCCTGACATCCTGCCTGCGAATCGGCCCGAGCTCGGGCTGTGCGGGGTGCGAGCTGGGCGGAGGACTCCCCGCGAGTGACCGTGACTGACCGCAGTTGACCGCCCTTAATGGCCCGCTAATGGCCCGGCGGTCACCTTGGCCCTACGTGGGTGACCGCTTCTTTATCAGGACCATCCCGGCCATGATCGGCAGCTCACAACCCGGTCTTGAGCAGTGCTGGACGGGTGTGGATGTGAGCCGTCGTGTGCCTCTGTTGCAGCATTCGTTGCAGCACGCGTCCGCCGAGAACCCTCACTGCCCGAAGGAGAACCGGAGCTGGGCATTGATCAGGAAGTTGAGCCGGTGACGCAGACGATCGATCACAGCCTGTTCCGGAGCTTCCGCAGGTGTCAGTAGCGTCCAGCGCAGTGAGCACCCGCCGTCCTCGGTCGGCCGGATGTCGAACCGGATCTCGTCATCGGGCCTTTCCGGCCACAACGACGACCAGACCACGAGTTCCGGCTCCACCGCCCGGAGAATGCGCGGCTCGACTTCATCGGAGTGCAGGTCCAGCCACTGCCGTCCGCCAGGTCGCCGAGGGCCGGCCAAACTCTCCCACACGGTGTGAGGCAGCGGCGGCTGCGTACGCGCTCGCGAACTCAACTCGATCATTTCCGTAGTTTAGAAGGAGCCGGTCGGATCGGTCGTCATGCGGTCGCTGTTCACCAGTTGCGGATCAAAAGATCGACCTTGCGCCGTTCCAAGCCGTTCAATGCAGGTCAGCGACCATACCCGATCCTTCCTGAACGACCTTGAACCCCCTTGTATTGCAACGGGAAATGCAACGGAGAGGATCCCGTTACCCGGCGGACTGGGGCTGAGGCACGAAGTCCCAGACCTTCGATCGCCCCCGCCCTTGAGTGGAGATCAGCCACAGTCAGGCGATTGTCAGCCATGCATGGTGGCGGTGATGTTGCCCTGGTGTGCCGGAGCGACGGCAGGTGCAGCGATCAAGATCTCTACTTCAGCCACTCGAGCACGAAGCCTTGCCCTGCACGGTTATTCCTGGGCTGAGGCCTTCGCCTGAGCTTGAAAAACCGGCGGTACAGGGCGAAAAGAATGAGGATAAGTGCGGCGGTAATGCCAACGCTGAAGACAATCAGGCTAACGCCCATGAGCAGGCTAGCTATGGCCTCGTAGGAAAGACCGAAGAGGATGACTAACTCGTCGGAGGACATAGCGGCTCCTCATCACATAAGAGGGAAGTCGAAGGTACAGCACCATGGCGGAAGCCGCCTGATCGTATGCGGCCGCGTGGCCCACGTGCGGCGGATCGAATGGATACGGTGTGCAGGTGGTGCGGTGGGCGGCCCGTGGTCCCGCCGCCAACCGAGACCGGCGCCCACGCCGCATGTTCGGGCGGCGTTCGGGTGGCGGGCCGTGCGGCGGCGCGCCGCGCCGCCGTGCTTGATACCTATGAGAACGATTCGGCAGTGTGGCGGGATGCTCCAGAACGCTTCGGATTGCCTTGAGGTCCATGTCACTGTCGGCAGCCGCGAGGAGGCGAATCGAATCTGTTCGGCAGTGGTCGAGCAACGGCTGGCCGCTGACTGCCAGATCATCGCCCCGATCGAGTCCACCTACTGGTGGGCGGGAGAGATCCAGCGCTCCGAGGAGTGGCTGTTGCTGATGAAGACCACCGTTGAGCGGTTCGATGAGCTCGCTCGGCGGGTGCGGGAGCTGCACTCCTATGAGGTGCCGCAGATCGTCGCGGTCGCGTTGGCGGCCGGCACCGCTGACTACCTGGAGTGGATCAAGCGGGAGACGACCCCAGGCTCCGGCGCGTAGAGGTGATGTCGCCGAGGAGTTCCCGAGCGGCCTGGTCCTGTTGGATGACGAGAGCCTTCTCCAGCGCCGTGAGGTCCTGGAGTCCCCAGGTCGATCCGCTGCGCTGGGCGGTATCGAGTGCGCGGTGGGCGTAGGCGACTCCTTCGGCAACGTCGCCGATCCGGAGCTGGGCCTGGGCGATGTCGGCGTGGATGACGGCCACCTTCTTGTGGTCGGCGTCCTGGGCGACGGCCGACAGCACGGCCTGTCCGGCCTCGATCACCTGGCGCTCGTCACCGAGTCGTACGTAGGTGGACAGTTGAAAGGCGGCCATGCGGCCGGGGTCAAGGAAACGGGTCCAGGCGCGTTCGCGGTGCGGGCGGGCTCGACCGTATGCATCTTCGGCCTGCTGCAACAGGTCGACGGCGCGGCGGTCGCCGAGTGCGGCCAACTCTTCGGCTTCCCGGCTGAGCAGCCATGCCCGGGTGGCGTCGTCGCCCTGGGCACGACCGTTCAGGACGGTCCCACCTGGAACGCGCTGATACGGCGGGGAACTGCAACCCGAGCGAGCTCGTGAACCTAGGTGCGCGAGTGCCTCTCCAGCCGAATCGTTCTGTCACCGGGCTAACAGCTCCTACCGGAATGACTTTCGCTGTGCCCCTGCCCGTCTCGACGCCGGAGAACTTTTCAGCAGGGTCACGCATCTAACAGCTCATGATCGAAATGACGGGCAAGAGAGCGATGATATCGATCATCGCAACGGCGGTCATGGTGGCCTCGGCGGTCGGCGCGGCCAGTACGGCCCAGGCGGAGACCGTCAAGATCCCCAAAGGGTTTCTGCTGACCGAGGCCGAGGCGACCAAGCCCCTCACCGAGGATCAGGCGGCCGATGAGTGGTGGACGGTCAGCGACAAGCTGACCAAGCCGTTTGGGCTCAACCCCTGCCGCTCCAAGGAGAAGCCCCGCGATGGCCGCATCGCGATGCGGACCATCACCGAGGGGACCAGCGCCCCCTCGTACGCCACCGAGCAGCTCGTGCTGTATCCCAGCGCGAAGAACGCCGGGGCCGCGTTCCGCAAGCTCCGCGCCGACGTGAAAAAATGCGCCAAGGCCAAGGCTCCGCAGCCGGCGACCGTGGCCGGGAGCTTTCACCGCTACACCGGCAAGAAGGTGAACATCGCAGACGAGGCCCTGCTGGTCAAGGGGAGCTCCTACGAAAGAGGCACGGAGGAGCCCCTCAAGGGCGAGCTGTACATCTCCAGCGGAGAGCGGTACGTCGTCGTCCGCCGCGGGAGCGCCTTGGTCCTCTACACCGCCGACTCCTACTGGGCCGGCGAGGACACGACCAAGATACTCACCAACAGGGCGAAGAAGATGGCCAAGAAGGTCTGCGACCTTCCCGGTGTGTGTACTCAGCGAGGATGATTGCCGGCTCTCGGCCGATGTCCGGCAACGCTCGTGGTGGGCATCGCCGGACATCGAGTCCCTCCGCTCCCATGGAAAGAGATCCTCATAGACAGTGCGGCAGGCATTCTGTTAGGCGCTCTAGGACACCAATGTCAAGCCAGCTCTGGAAATGCGCCTTCAGGGCTTTCGTAGTAGCGGGCGATGGAGGCTCGGTGAGGTAAGGCGCCGGGCTGGAGGTGACGCGGTTCCAGCCGGACGCCGGTACGTCGTTCAGCGAGCGCCAAAGCGCCCTCGATGTAGGGCGGGAAGACCTCAGGGTCCGGGTCGAAATCCCAGATCATCCCCAGTTCTTCGAGGTCCTGTTTCAGTCGTTCAGGGTCGGTGCTGTCGCTCCAGTGGGCGAACATCGGGACCAGGCGCGCGACGATGTGGCCGTCTACGGCATGGATGAAGTGGGAGTGGTGGTTAACATTGCGCTCAACGCTGGCGATCGACGTACCTTGCGAGAGGGCATGCACCACGTCGCGCAAGATCCCGGCACGGCCGCACTCCACCATGATCGATCCACCGGGAGCGCGGCCGACTTCGATGGTGGCGAAACCTTCCTGTTCGGGATCCTCGGTGAGTCCCAGCCGGCGTAGCACCTCTTCAGGCGCGAGGTCGGCTATGAAGGTGAAACAGAACGCTGCCGGCGCCCATCCAGACTGGCTCCACCATGCGTAAACGTCCGTAGTCGCTCTGTGGTCACCAACGATGATCGGCCTCTCGGAGAGATGGCTCATTCCATCTGTTACCGGATCGACAGGAACTCGGTGACTACAGCTTTCTTCCGTCTCGTCGTACAAGGCCAGGTGCGTGGGACATGGCCACATACGACAGGTGGGACACGTCTTTACGTCATCGAATGTGCAGTCATCGCAGCCGCGGGGATATCGCCTGTGCGTGGCATGGCGAGAGCAAAGGCGCCACTGGGCGATGACGCCCAACTGGTGAAGGGCATCGACCCGAGCGACCGCCTGCACGGCCTTCTCTGAGAATTCTGGCACAGGAACCTTTCGATAGTTCCGACGAGGCGTAAGACGAGCCCTTCCGATTATCCAGGGCCACGAATGTCTACGTCATCGGCCATGACGGTGGCCAGGCCATATGTGAGAACCGCGCATGCTTCAACTCACTTACGAATTCGTGCGACTCGGCCTGTTCACGGCCATCGCTTTCTTCTCCTTCGATCTTGGTTTCGCAACCCGAAGGATCACGCGATGGCCGTCCTCATTTCACGGCGCCCCACCGACTAGCTGGGGAAACTCATACACCACCTCCGTGGACGCAACCGCACGGTTGCGACGATCCTCACGAGTGCGGCGCGGAGTGGCATCGCCGGCCGTGCAAGAAGCGGTATACCGAGCACAAACACCGTCCGGACTGCCCGAAGGCCTGCAAGCGGCACGGTCACGTCTGCCCGAAGCGGATGTGTCCGAAGGGACGCACGGTCATCCGGACCGCTGCCCCAAGCGCACAGGCGGCGGCATGATCTTTCGGCAGCGTAAGAGCCGGAGCAAGCTCACCCTTCAGTGCCCTCCCGAGCTGTTGCCCCTTCTCCGGACTCATCGCGACGTGCAGGCGGCCGAGCGGGAGAAGGCCGGAGAGCTGCGGGAGGACCACGACCGAGCGCTACACCCACGTGGCCGGCGCGCTGATGCAGGACGCGAACACGCGCATGGGGGCCGCCCTCTGGGGCGACGGGTGACAACTGCAACCCCGGCAGTGTGCAGGCAACAGAAAGGCCCTCTCCCGAAACTTGGGAGAGGGCCTTTGACCTGCGGAGGCTCGGGGATTTGAACCCCGGATGGGCTGTAGACCCAAACCGCATTAGCAGTGCGGCGCCATAGACCTGACTAGGCGAAGCCTCCTGGTTGCCGTGTGGCTCAGCACAGAGTACCGGCCATCTGCCAAGGCAGCAAAGCGATTGCCGGTCGCGTCGCCGAGAACAGAAGCAGCCGAGTTATCCACCATCTGTGGATAACTTGCTCCACACCTGTGGACAAGACCTGGATTCCGCAGGTGAGAGCGGTGGATGCCCTGGGGATTCTTGCGATGCAAGACGGACAATCTCAACCAACGGACATAGCGAAGACTCCCTCCCCGGCCGGGGAAGGAGTCCGAGTAGATCATGGAAATCAGGCGGCGGGGTTGGCTTCGCCCTCGATCTCGATCTTGATCTTCTTGCCGACCAGGACGCCACCGGTCTCCAGAGCCTGGTTCCAGGTCAGGCCGAACTCCTCGCGGTCGATCTCGGTCGTGATGGAGAAGCCCCAGAGCTCCTGGCCCCACGGGTTGGTGCCGGCGCCGCCGTACTCGACGGTGAGCTCGACCTGCTTGGTGACGTCACGGATGGTGAGGTCGCCCAGGACGGTGAACTCGCCGCTGGAGTAGCCGACCACGCGGGTGGTGCGGAAGGTGATCTCGGGGAACTTCTCCGCCGCGAGAAAGTCCTCGCTGCGCAGGTGGCCGTCACGGTCGGCGGAGCCGGTGGTGATGCTCTCCGTCCTGATCGCGATCTCGGCGGAGGAGTCCAGGGGGTTCTCGGCGATCGCGACGGTACCGGAGAAGTCGGTGAAACTACCGCGGACCTTGCTCACCATCATGTGCTTGGCCATGAAGCCGATCCGGGTGTGGGCGACGTCGAGGGCGAAGGTGCCGGGGGTGGGGAGCTGAAGGTCTTCCCAGGTCCGAGTGATCATGTCTACTCCCGATGAGGTGCTTGCCGTGCGGATGTTTGCGACAACAGATTTCTACACGAGGAATATTCCGCGCGTCAACTATCGTCGGATACAGTGTGAGCGTGATCCCCTTTGATGACTCCCGGCTGACGGCGATGGGTCTTCTGGCCGAGGCCCACACCGGCCTGTCGGCGAAGATGCATCTGTCCTTCGCCGCGGTCGGGCTCTCCGACATCGACTTCGAGACGCTGATCCGGCTGGCGCGCTCGCCCGGTCAGCGTCTGCGCATGAGCGACCTGGCCGCGCAGACCAGCCTGTCCACCAGCGGGGTGACCAGGGTCGTGGACCGGCTGGAGCGCGAAGGTCTGGTCGTACGGCAGGCGTGTGCCAGCGACCGCCGGGCCTCCTACGCGGCCATCACCGACGCGGGCGCCGACCGGCTGGGCGCGGTGCTCCCCCAGCACCTGGCGGACATCGAGACCTGGTTCACCGGCCTGCTCTCCGCCGAGCAGCTCAGCACCCTCCTGGACACACTCAGAATCATCCGCGACGCCGTACGGCCGTGCGCCACGGCGGGAGCCGAGCTCACCCCGTCCGAATGACGGAGAACCCCTCTTGACCACATCGAGCGCAGCGCTCTCCCGGCGGACACGCACGGGGAGGCGGGCGGCCGTACCCAACCTCTCAGGTCAGTACAGCTAGGCCTGCGGCTCCAGTTGCCGCTGCTCCGGGATCGTGAGGTCGCCGCGGAGCTTGGCCATCGCCCGCGAGACCGTGCTCTTGACCGTGCCGACGCTGATCCCCAGCGCCTTGGCGATCTCCGGTTCGGTCATGTCCTCGTAGTAGCGCAGCATGACCGCGGCCCGCATCCGGGTGGGCAGCCGGTCGAGGGCCTGCTCCACCCGTTCGGGCAGATAGCCGTAGCCGCCCGTGAGAACCGGTTCGGGGAGTTCCTCCGACGGGTACTCCTCCAGCTTGCGCCGCCGCCACCAGGAGATGTTGATGTTGACCATCGCCCGGCGCACGTAGGCGTCCATGGCCGCGCGCTCCTGGATCCGGTCCCAGGCGAGGTACGTCTTGACCAGTGCCGCCTGGAGGAGATCCTCGGCGTCGCTGGGGTGCCCGGTGAGCTGGTAGGCGGCGCGCAGCAGCGTGGGACCGCGAGCAACGACGTACTCGCGGAACTCCTCGTGCGTCCCGCCGGTCACCGCGATCACCAGCCTGTGGTCTGGGTGCGTCTCGTGGCCAGAATCGCAGCCGGAGCCCATAATTCGGCTGAACCGGAACCTATATTTCGTCCCCTCAACGGCAAAAACCGGCTCAGCCCCGTGATCACACATGGGCGGGCAGCAGGTACGGGTCTGTCCCGAAGTGGGAGGCAACGCGTTGTATCAGGGGTGGGAATTTTGCTACAGGGTCGGACACCTGCCGGAGTTATTGGCGCAAGCGAACAGCGAGACCCCGGCAAGCGTGTGACGCTAACGGGGAAACCTCACCGAAATATGGGGAGTGACGATGCCGTATCGCAGCGTTGACCGCCGCCGCGTTCTGGCGGCGGCCGCGCTTGGCCGGAGCCTCGACGAGCCAGGGGCGCTCCCCGGCGATGGCGAGCTCCTCCGATCGGTCATCGGCGAGATCCTCGACGTCAGCCCGCACCTGATAGTCATCGACACCCCCGATGGCCGCGAGGAACGGCTCGTCATCGCGCCGTGGGCGACAGCGTGGCGCGGCGAGGCCGTCGCTCCGGCGGACCTGCCGCCGGGCGCCCAGGTGATCATCAGGGCCCTGCGGTCCGGCCGGGTGGTGGACCGGATCTGGGCGGACATCACCCGGATCACCGGAGTGATCCAGTCCGTCGGCTCCGGCTCCGGGGACCGCACCATGGAGCTGTACTGCGGACCGCACCGGGGGCGGCGTACGGTCGTCATCCCCTATCGCGCCTCGGGCCGGTTGCGGGTCCGGCACCCGCAGTTCGAGCCCGGCTACCTGTTCGACGCCATCGGCGTCCGTGAGAACGGCGTGGCCCAGGCCCGGCTGCCGGCGACCTCGCAGCCGCCCTACCGGTGGACGGCCGTCCCCGAGCCGCCCCCCGGCTACAGCGGCGCGCAGTCACGGATCTCGGGCACCGCCACCTGGTCGGACGCCTTCGACCACGACGAGCAGGGGGCGGCCTACCCCATGTTGGAGCGCTCCGACGCCGACTGCCAGGACGCGGGGGTGTCGTGCACGGGCCTGCCCTATCTCGCGCTGGGCTCGATGCTCAACGTGCGCAACGTGTGCGCCGGGCGCACCTCGGTCCTGCCCATCGTGGCATGCGGCTGCCTGGCCGGCCGGTTCTGCGACCGGTGCCTGGAGTGCGGCACCTCGCCACGGGGCCGGATCGTGGAGCTGTCGGCGACCGCCTTCGTGGAGCTTGGCGGGGACCTGACGAAGGGGTGCTTCAATGCCCGGGTCGGATTGGGGTGACAGGGATGCTGACGACGATCGCCGCCGCGCAGTTGCCGGTGCTGGCCGCGCTGCTGGCCGCGGGCGCGCTCGCCAAGGTGCGGACGGCCGTGAACGAGTCCGAACCGGGTGCGCTGAGCAGGCTCGGACCGGCGGCGCTGGTGGTCGAACGCTGGCGCTTGCCCGCCCTGCTCGGCTGTGCGGCCGGAGAGGTGGTCCTGCTGGTCGGCCTGATGCTGACCGGCCACTCCCTGTTCCGGTGGGGCGCGGCCACGTTCTTCGCGGTGTCGACCTACGTCCTGTGGGAGCTGCGCCGCCGCCGGCCGGATGTGGGCTGCGGCTGCTTCGGCGAGGTCAGCGCCATCCCGGTGGGGCTGCGCTCGCTGGGTCGCACCATGGTGCTGACCGCCATGGCCGTGGGAACGGTCTGGACTCCGCCGGTCCCCGGCTGGGCGGTGGTGGCCGGCCTCACCTGGTCTCAGCTAGCGGCCGTGGCCGGCGGGCTGCTGGTGCTCGCCGCGCTCTCTCCGGAGATCGAGGAGGCCGCCGCCCGGCTCCGGCACCGCGCCCCCTGCGAGCAGCGCCCGCTGGACCCGTCGACCGCGCTCAGCCGCCTGCGTTCGAGCGCTGCCTGGCGGGCGCACGAGAGACTTCTGTCGAGCACGGAACCGGTCGACAGCTGGCGGGAGCTCTGCTGGCGGTTCTTCGTCTATCCGGGGCACAGTCACGCGGGCGACCCGGCGGACGTGGTCTTCGCGATCTACCTGAGCGGCCGGCACCCGGCGGTGCGAGTGGCGATGGTCGACGCCGCCGGACGGCCGATCGAGATCGGGTCTCTGCAGGAATCTATCCCCGTATCGGCATGACGCTAGAGACCCGTAGATTTTTCTAGCACGCAGGATTCGGCTCTATACGGCTCTCTAGCTTCCCCACTAGAGAGCCGTATAGAGGTCTAGGAGGCTCTCGCCCACTATATCGAACATGTGTTCAGACAGGCTGGGAACGCAGAAATTTTCCGAAGTGTGGCACGGTGAACGCGATCAGTCCGCGCTCGGCGCTGTAGATCAGGCCCTTCTTGATGAGACTGTCACGGGCCGGGGAGAGGCTGGACGGCTTGCGGCCGAGCCCCTCGGCCACGTCGGCGGTCGCCACGGGCTCGTCGCCGATGGAGGCCATCGCGTGCATGTAGTCACGCTCGGCGGGGGTGGCCCGCTCGTAACGGCTGCCGAAGAACCCGACCGCGAGCTCCTCCTCGGCCTCCGGCGAGGAGACCCGGATGTCGTCGACGGTGATCGGGCTGCGTAGCGCCAGGTCCCAGGCGACCTTGCCGTAGGCCTGGACGAAGTAGGGGTAGCCGTCGGCTGCCTCGTAGAGCGCGTCGAGGGCCTCCTGGGTGAACTCCACCCCCTCGCTCTCGGCCGGGGCGATGAGGGCCAGATCGGCCGCCTCGCGGTCGAGCCGGTCGATCCTGGCGTAGCGGAACAGCCGCTCGGAATAGCTCTTGCTGGCTGACAGGACGCTGGGCAGATGGGGCAGGCCGGCACCGACCACGATCAGCGGGCCGCCACTCTGCGAGAGCTCGTGGCAGGCCGCGCAGAGCGCCGAGACGTCGGGGGTCTGCACGTCCTGCATCTCGTCGATGAAAAGGGCGATGCCGACGCCGAGGTCGGTGGCCACCCCGGCCGCGTCGACGAACAGCTCGGTGAGGTCGATCTCCAGGTCGCCGGAGTCGGCCCGGCCGCGGGAGGCGGGCACGTCGATCCCGGGCGACCAGTGCGAGGTGCCCTTGGCCGCGGCCGGGTCGCGCATCGCGAACGCCTTGAGCACGCCGAGGAACTCCTCGATGCGCTCGGGCGCCCGGTGCCTCGGCGCCAGCTCACGGATCGCCAGGTGCAGGGCGGCGGCCACCGGACGCCGGATCGACTGGTCGGGCCGGGCCTCGATCTTGCCCGTCCCCCACAGCCGCTGCATGGCCATCGACTTGAAGGTGTTGAGGAGGACGGTCTTGCCGACGCCGCGCAGGCCGGTGACGACCATGCTGCGCTCCGGGCGGCCACGCGCCACCCGCTCCAGGACGATTTCGAACTGCTGAAGCTCACGGTCGCGCCCGGCGAGCTCTGGGGGACGCTGCCCCGCACCGGGGGCGTAGGGATTGCGCACGGGGTCCACGCTCTCGGACTTTATGACGGGATATAGCGGCCGACGTAGATTTCCGTAGAAAGCGCTACGGCGTGTCGCGTGTCGGCGGCCAGAAGTCCGCGGAGCGGGGGCGTGTGCCGTCGGCCGCGTCGCGAGCATCGCCATGACACACCCCTCACCTGGGAAGACCCGGCCCGAACCCGTGTTCGATCCAATGCCTCCGACTGTAGCGCGGCTTCGAACACAGGCGCGATATCTTTCGAAGAAAGCTCAGCTAAAGAATGCCGGCGCGCTTGCCGATGTGGCGTAAATGCGGGCGAAAGCCGCACGAGAACGGTTCGGCGATAAAGCGCCTGACTTCCGAAGGCCGGGGGGACGTCGAGCCACACGTCCCGACGGGCTGGCGGAGCGGTGGGCGATGGACGGCGGAGCAGTGGATCGGCGGACCGGCGGACCGGCGGACCGGCGGACCGGCGGAGCAGTGGATCGGCGGAAATCGGCCGCGTGGTCCGGCCGCCCGAACTCATGGCCCTCCCTGACCGGACCGCCTCTTATCACTTGAGGTAGCCGGTCAAATACAATGGGGGCTTGTCCTTTTGTCGGTCGTGGGGTGGCGACAGGTGAGCAGCTCTCCTTTGGTGACACGCATCCGGGCTGTCGTCGCGACGGCCGTCGGCTGCCTGGCGGCGGCCGCGTGCAGCGCGACCGCCACATCACAGCCCACCCAATCCGCCCCGCCCTCCCCGGCGACCTCGTCGGCCCCCGCGTCACCGTCCCCTTCAGCCGGGACGCCCACCCCGAGTCCCACCGCGAGCCCGTCTCCCACCACCCCGCCGAAGTTCTCCGCCAAGGTGACCAAGGTCGCCCGCGACCGGCTCCGATACTCCTGGCGGCCCGGATGCCCGGTCCCGGTCGGCGACCTGCGGCTGATCACGATGACCTACTGGGGCTTCGACGACAGGCCCCACACCGGCGAGATGGTCGTGAACAAGAACGCGGCCGACGACATCGTCACGGTCTTCCGGCGCCTGTACGACTGGCGCTGGCCGATCCGCAAGATGGAGCTCGTCGACGTCTACAAGGGCGACGACTTCGACTCCATCGACGCGGACAACACCTCGGCCTTCAACTGCCGCCCGGCGACCGGGTCCAGCAGCTGGTCGCAGCACGCGTACGGCAGGGCCGTCGACATCAACCCCCGGGAGAACCCCTACGTGTCCGCCGACGGCTCGGTGGCGCACAAGAACGCCCGCAAGTTCGCCAGGCGCCCCCTGGACGAGCCCGGCGTGATCAACCCCGGTGACCGGGTGGTCCGGGCCTTCGAGAGGCTCGACTGGGAGTGGGGCGGCTACTGGTCGGGCATCAAGGACTACCAGCACTTCAGCAAGGGCGGCGGCTGAGGTCCAGGCCGCCGGGCCTGCGCGGGCGCCCACCTGGGACCACACTTCCGGCCCGCTCAGGACAGCACTTCCAGCCCACCCGGGACCACGCTTCCAGCCGCTCAGGACAGCACTTCCAGCCCGCTCGGGACCACGCTTCCAGCCCGCTCGGGACAGCACTTCCGGCCCGCCCGCCCGCCGCGCTGGTCCGGTTCGACCGCCGGCCGGGGTCCACGCGGAGCGAGGGGCGGCAGGAAATCCCGATATATAAATTTTTAGCGGTACGGACCGCCCCTGAGGAGCCGGTGCCTCGTGGTGCATCATTGATCCATGGCGGCCAAGGACGGCGACGGATGGGCTCACTGTGAGCGCGGACATCGGCACTGGGGCGTGCACGGCGCGTCCGGCCTGCTCGCCGTCCACCACGACACCGCCGGAACGCCCCACGTCCTGATGCAGGAGCGTGCCGTGTGGAGCCACCACGGCGGCACCTGGGGTCTGCCCGGCGGTGCGCTCGACAGCCACGAGGACCCCATCACCGGCGCGCTCCGCGAGGCCGCAGAGGAGGCGGCCCTGACCGGCGAGGGCCTCCGGGTCCAGGGCGTCTACCTCGACGACCACGGCGGCTGGTCCTTCTCGACCGTGATCGCCGAGGCCGCCGACCTGCTGGACGCGGCCCCGGCCAACAGCGAGAGCGCCGACCTGCGCTGGCTCACTCCCGAACAGATCGCCGCCAAGAACCTGCACCCCGGCTTCGCCGAGACCTGGCCCGCGATCAGCCGGGCGCTCAGCCCTCTGGTGGTCGTCCTCGACGTCGCCAACATCGTCGGCGCCCGATCCGAGCACGGCTGGTGGAGGGACCGCGCCGGAGCCGCCGCCAAACTGGTCGCCGAGGTGAGCGCCCTCGCCACCGGCGGCCTGCGCGACATACCCGGCGAGATCCCGGACCTGGACCGGTGGTTCCCCCGTTTCGTCATGGTCGTCGAGGGGGCCGCCCGCGACGTCTCGCCGCTCCCCGGCGTCTCCGTCGTCGCCGCCCCCGGGATCGGCGACGACGCCATCGTGCAGGCCGTACGGGATGTCCCGCCCGGCGAGCGCGTCCTGGTCGTCACCGCCGACCGGGGTCTGCGCGAGCGGGTCACAGCTCTGGGTGCCATGGTCACCGGCCCCAGGTGGCTGCTGTCCCAGCTGTGATGTTCCACGTGGAACATCACACGAATCTGCCACGATATGGGGCATGTCCGAGCTTCGAACCGATCCACGGAACCCCTGGGCCGATGAGGACGGGACCGTCCCCCCGGACTCCTGGGGACGCGGCACCGGGCCGAAACACACGCTGCCGTGGGGATTCGCGCTCGTCGTCGTCCTGCTGGTCGTGGGACGGTTCACCCTCGCGCCGCATCTGACGGCCCCGGCACTCCAGACCTGGGCAACGATCTTCGTGGCGATCTGCGTGCAGGCTCTGCCGTTCCTGGTCTTCGGCGTGGCCCTGTCCGCCGCGATCACGGCCTTCGTCCCGGCGTCGTTCTGGACCAGAGCGCTGCCCAGGCATCCGGCCGCCGCCGTACCCGTCGCGGGGATGGCCGGCGCGGTGCTGCCCGGCTGCGAGTGCGCGTCCGTCCCGGTCGCGTCCGGCCTGATGGCCCGGGGGGTGCCGCCGGCCGCGGCGCTGGCCTTCCTGCTCGCCTCCCCCGCGATCAACCCGATCGTGCTGGTCGCGACCGCCGTCGCCTTCCCCGGGCAGCCGCTGATGGTCGTGTCCAGGTTCGGGGCGTCGCTGGCGGTGGCGGTCCTGGTCGGCTGGCTCTGGCTGCGGTTCGGCCGGAGCGAGTGGCTGCCGATCCCCTCCCGCCCGCACGGGGACGGGCCGAAGTGGGCGCGGTTCGGCGAGGCGATGCGGCATGACCTGCTGCACGCGGGCGGGTTCCTCATCGTCGGCGGCCTGGCCGCCGCCACGCTCAACGTCATGGTCCCCCGCGAGTGGCTGGCCGCGCTGGCCGAGGTCCCGTGGCTGGCCGTCGTGGTCATGGCCCTGCTGGCGGTGCTGCTGTCGATCTGCTCGGAGGCCGACGCGTTCGTGGCGGCCTCGATGACCGCGTTCTCCCCGACCGCGAAGCTGGCCTTCCTGGTGGTCGGGCCGATGGTGGACCTGAAGCTCATCGCGCTGCAGGCCGGCACGTTCGGCAGGGCGTTCGCGCTCAGGTTCGTCCCGCTGACCTTCGTGCTCGCCGTGCTGGTGAGCACCCTCTTCGGATGGCTGCTGCTGTGAACCGCGTGACCCAGAACCTGGTCCTGATCATGCTCGGCTGCGCCGTGCTCCGGATCTCGGCGTTCTCCACGACCTATCTGAACTATGTGAAGCCCGGTTTCCGGCCGTTCCTGATCGGCGCCGGGGCGGTGCTGATGATCCTCGGCGTCGCCGGCCTGATCCAGGCATGGCGGCCGGGGAAGGGCTCCCCCGGTGCCGAGGGACACGACCGCTCACCGGAGCACGGCCAGGGCCGGGAGCGCGCGCGGCACTCACGGGACCAGGGGCACGGGCACGACCACGCGCATGGGGGTCCCCGGGTGGCCTGGCTGATGTGCCTGCCGGTGTTCGCGATCTTCATGATCGCCCCGCCCGCCCTGGGCTCGTTCGCCGCGGCCCGGTCCGAGACGCCGCCGCCGCGCAGCCAGGCCCTCACCGCCTTCACCCCGCTGAGCGGCGACGGACCGGTGGACATGCCGATCGGCGAGTTCATCGGCCGGGCCTGGGACGACGACAGCAGGTCCCTCACCGGCCGCGCGGTCAGGCTGACGGGCTTCGTCGTCCCGTCGAAGAAGAAGGGTCAGTGGTACGTCACCCGCATGCAGATCGCCTGCTGCGCCGCGGACGCGTTCCCGCTGAAGGTCGCGGTCAAGGGGATCCAGGCGCCGCCGCCGGACACCTGGGTCGAGGTCACCGGCACCTGGATCCCGCAGACGTTCGGCAAGATGCCCAACGGGGTCGTCTATCCGCAGCTTTCCGGCACGGATCTCATGAAGGTCGACACCCCGGACGAGCCCTACGAGTAGTCCGGGACCTCTCCCCGCCCCCGTACGGACGGCCTTCTCCCCCCGCCCGTACGGCCGCGCCGCCCTCCCGTCCGTACGGCCGCCGCCCTCCCGCCAGATACGGCGTTCGCGTGGGAGGTCAGGCAGGGGACGGCGCCGGGTCCAGGACCGGCGCCGTGGTCAGGTCGCGGGTGGCCCGGTGGAACAGCCAGTAGCTCTCCGCCGCGACGACGAGGAAGAGCAGGCGGGCGGGGCCGGGGATGTCGAGGGTCAGCAGGCCGTCGTTGAGCGAGTGCAGTACGGCCGCCATCGCGAAGGCGCCGACGACGGAGAAGGTGATCACGATCCGTCCCCTGGCCTGCCAGACGCCGAAGGCGACCGCGCAGATCAGGCCGGTCCAGACGAGATGGCTGAACGGGGTGGCGAGGCCGCGCATGAACAGCACCATGCCCGCGTTGACGGCGCCTGTGTCGTCGACGCTCTTCCAGGCGTAGGACATCGATTCCATGACCGCGAACCCGGTCGCGCAGGACAGTCCCAGCGCCACACCGGCGGCCTTGGTCAGGTAGCGGCCGGTGAGCGCGATCAGGAGAAGGGGGACGCATTTGGCCGATTCCTCGATCCATCCGACCTGCAGGATCGAGGGGCCGTGCTTGTCGGGGATGAGCAGGGCGTCGAAGTATCCACCGAGCAGAAGGGCGACGCCCCCGCCGAACAGGAACATCCCCATCAACGTGACACCTGGGACGCTGGCGCCGATCCTGGTCCGATCGTGGATGGCGACCAGGAGCCCGACCGGACCGGCCGCCGCTCCGTAGAAGAAGGCCGCGGGCATGACCGCGCGGTTGCCGACCGCCTCTGTCATGGCGATGAGCGCGGCTGACAGTGCCGCCATGGCGATCCACACTTTGAACCACCGGTGCCGGTAGAACCTAAAATGTTCACGCATGCGAAGTAAATCCCCATTTGGGGTGTCGTAAATTCGGGCGAATCGCCCATCTTTACCTAAAGGCCGACTCCGCCATGATGACCGCGCCGATCACCATGAACACCACCGGGACGAGCCACCTCCCTGCGCGCTCGACCAAGCCGATGATCTTCTTGTGCGACCCGAGCCAGGAGGCCGCCGCGCACCAGACCGCGACCAGCAGGGCGAACACCACGATCGTGACGAGGCCGGCCGCCGGGCCGATCGTGCGGAACATCGGCGTGTAGACCGAGATGTTGTCGGCGCCGTTGGCGAGCGTCACGCCGGCGCCCCGCGGCCGTCCGCCACCCGCCTGCCTGTCCGGGACCGGACGGCCGACGATCACCGTGGCCAGCCGTAGGTGGCGGGCATTACGATCACGTTCATCCGTTCCCGCCAGCCCCCGGAGGCCTCGCGTGGGCTATCCGCCGCCGTACGGCCGGCCGCCGAAAGGCGAGACGGGCCGAGGGCTGGCCGTAATCGTGATCATGGCCATCGGCCTGCTCATCGGGGCGGCCCTGTCCGTGATGACGGTGCTCGACCCGGCCGCCTCGTCGAAGAGCCCTTCCGTGGCCCCGGACTCCGAGCGTTCGGAGACCACGGTCCGCCAAGCCGCCCAGGTGGGGCTCGACGCCTATTCCGGCGGATCCTACGGAGACTTCTGGGACCTGTGGAGCGCACAGGCACAGACGGCGGTCGCGCGCGAGGAGTACGTCAGGCTGTTCCAGCTGTGCCCGCAGCCCGTGCCGGACGTCCGGTTCGCCGTCACCACCGTCACGATCACCGGCGACGACGCCCGGGTCCAGGCGACCCGATCCGGCGACACGGCCGACTTCGTCTTCCGCTACGAGGGCGGCTCGTGGCGGTATGTACCGCCGCCGGAAGAACTGCAGGAGTACCGGGCCCAGGGCGTCGACCAGCTGGCCCGGCTACGACAGGCCGCGGGGACCTGCGGCACCGTCGCCGCCACCCCGCCCGCTTCCGACCCGTCCGTTCCCGTGCCGCCCACTTCTGTCCCGACGGTTCCCGATCCGGCCGTTCCCGATCCGTCCGCTTCCGTGCCGTCCGACTCCGCCCCGGTGGTTCCCGATCCGTCTGTCTCCGCCCCCGCCCCTCCGCCGGCATGATCCACCCGGACCCGGAAAGAGCTGGAGAAAGAGCCGGGAACGGAGCCGGAACGGAAAGGCGTCCGGCGATTCTTATGTGATCGCTCAATCTTCTGCCGTCTCCCGCCGGCATATTGATTGATCACCAAAGTCATGGAAAGGTACTGCCCGCTCCGGAATTCACGGCTACTGTCGGAGGTATGGCCCACTCCCTGCCGGCCTGGCGAGACGGCGCAGGTCCGGACGCACCGGAATCGACTGATCAGGATGCCGCCATGCAGGAGCCGGCTCCCGTCCCCCTGTGGCTGGCACATCTCCAGCCCAGAGAGGGACTGGAGGGAATCAGCGCCCCCACCCCCGACACCTCCATCACCATAGAGCTGGATAAAGCAGATTTTGAGGCGCTTTCTCGTAAGGCGCGATCGACGGGCAGCAGGATCGCCGATGTGGTCCACGCCGCCGTCCAACGAGAGATCGGCAACAAACCCCACGTCATCACCTTGATGCACCGCTGGAGCCTGCACCGTGAAGACCTCGACCTGGCGGCCGGCGCTCTCGGAGTCGACCCGCTCTCCGAGGCGGAATGGGGCCAGATCGGCAGCCGCCGGGTCCGGAGGTCCTGAATCATGCTTCCCGGCCGGGTGCTCGACGTCAGCGCCCTGATCGACATCGCGGTGGCGAAGACCGAATATTCGCGGAGCATCGCCGCCATGTGCCTTTACCGCGGCGGCGGGATATGCATTCCGGCGACCGGTCTGGCAGCCGTCCTGTCCATCTCCCCGATATCCACGCAGGTGGAGTTGTTCGAGCTCGTCACGACACCCGGCGTGAAGATCGACGATTTCACCCACGGAAAGGTCGGAGAGATCGCGGAGATTCTCGACGGATCACGGGACATCACCGCGGGACACGTCATCTGGTGTGCCCGGAGCACCAAATGGCCCATTTTGACAGACCGTGGCGGAGAGCTCGTCCAGTACGACCAGCACGTCAGGATCGACCCGCTGCCCTGACGTCCTCCGGCCGGCCTGGGAACCACTCACCGAGGTCACGCGTCAATATCGTTGCGACTGACCACGGCCACGGTTTCCCATAAAGGGGTTCCACTGGAGAACATGACAGCCACAGAGCGCGGCGACATGACCGGCACAGGCCGGAACGACCTCTCAAGCTCCCTGGAACTGACACGGCAGGAAATCGCGCGGGCGGACATCAAGGCGACGGCCCTGCTGACGATAACGGGGATCGGGTTCACCGCGTTCTCCGCCGCCGCGGCGGGAGCCGTCGCCGCCCCCGTGCAGGGCGCCGCCCGATGGTTGGCCATAGCCGCACTGGCCGGGGTCACGGTGGTGGTGGAGCTCCTGCTCCTGGTCCTCCGCCCGCAGATGAGCCAGGACCTTTCCAGCCGCCATTACTTCGGGCATTGGCGAAAATATCTCATGAGCCCGGATGAGTTGGCCACGGATCTGGGGGCGGATCTGAAGCAGGCCAAACTGCTTGTCCAACTCAGTGATATAGCCTGGCGGAAATATCGCCTGATACGGATTTCCGTCGACTTTCTGATGATCGCGCTTCCACTCAGCTCCGCGGCGGTAGCGGTGACCTTGATATCACACTGATTCAGCCTGACCATGTGCGGCTCCGATCCGGCCCGCCGCTCCGGGAATCACCGCGAGCCGGGCAAGGGGGCAGGGACCCGCGGAGCCGTTCCGCCGGTAGCCGCGGCGCCCTGGATGTTCATGCCGTACGGCCCGCACCGCCGTGGCGACCGGGCCCCGCCCTGACCGGCTCTCCATGGTCGCCGGAAGCGAGGCCTCACGCCTGGCTCGTGTCGGTGAACGCGCGGATGGCGCGTCCCGCCCGTCCGGCGATCGCGCGGAGGTGCCCGGCCAGCTCCGGAGGGTCGAGGAGGGTGTAGTCGACGGTCAGGAGCGTGATGCGGTAGGCCAGGTACTGCGGGGAGTCGGGGTGGGTGTGCAGCCGGCAGGAGCGCTGGTCGACCGGTTCCAGGGTCCCCTGCCAAGCGGGGACGATCTCGGCGGCCTGTTCGATGGGCACATGCAGCAGCAACCGGGCCCGGACGTCACGGGGCGGCATCGCCTGGGTCACCCAGGTCTTGGTGTCGACCCCACCGGGAAGCTCGCGGACGGGAACGCGGACGCCGGTGCGGTGTACCTCGCTGATCCGGTCCACGCGGAAGGAGCGCCACGCCGCCCGGTCCTCGTCGTAGGCCACCAGATACCAGAGGTGGCCCGAGGCCACCAGCTGACGCGGCTCCACCAGCCGCCGTGTCATCTCGCCGTGCGCCTTGGTGTAGGCGAAGCGGACCTTTTCGTGGGTCGCGCAGGCGGCGGCGAACGCGGCCAGGGTGTCGGCGTCGGCGGCCGGGCCGTCCCGTGGCGGCAGGACGACGGCCGCGTCCGACAGTGCCGTCACCCGGTGGCGCAGCCGTACGGGGAGGACCTGTTCCAGCTTGGCCAGGGCGCGTAGCGAGGTCTCCTCGATGCCGGTGACGGCGGCGGTGGCGGCGGTGCGCAGGCCGATGGCGATGGCGATCGCCTCGTCGTCGTCGAACAGCAGCGGCGGCATGGCCGCCCCGGCGGTCAGCCGGTAGCCGCCGACGTTGCCCTGGGTGGCGTGGACCGGGTAGCCGAGTTCACGCAGCCGGTCGACGTCCCGGCGGATGGTGCGAGGGGTGACGCCGAGCCGGTCGGCGAGCTCGACGCCCGGCCACTCACGCGGAGTCTGGAGCAAGGACAGCAGTTGCAGCAGCCGGCCGGATGGATCACGCATGAGTTTCATCCTGCCGCACTAATAGGACGTTCACTGACCTATTGCCCTCCTAAAGTCGGAGACATCAACCGGGACGGCAGCGGCCGGATCTCCGGCGGCGAAGGGAGCACCACATGTTGCGAGGACTGGCCACCGTCAGCTTCTGGGCCGACGACCTGGAGGCGGCCAAGAAGTGGTACGTCGAACTGCTGGGTGCCGAGCCGTACTTCGAGCGCCCGGGCAACGGGCAGCCGGCCGCCTACTACGAGTTCAGGATCGGCGACTACCAGGCCGAACTCGGCCTCATCGACCGGCGTTACGCCCCGCCGGGCGCGCCCGCCGCCCCCGGGGGCGCGGTCATCCACTGGCATGTCGACGACGTGCGGGCCACCCTGGACCGGCTGCTGTCCATGGGGGCCACGCCGTACACGCCGCTCACCGAGTACGGCCCCGGTTTCGTCACCGCGTCCGTGGCCGACCCGTTCGGCAACGTGCTGGGCATCATGTACAACCGGCACTACCTGGAGATCCTGGGCCGATGATGCACTTCGAGGACGCCGCCCGGTGGGAGTCGTGGCTGGCCGAGCACCATGGGAACGAGGGCGGCGTCTGGCTGAAGATCGCCAAGAAGGGGTCGGCGGCCCCCTTGGTCACGATCGGGCAGGCGCTGGAGATCGCGCTGTGCTACGGCTGGATCGACAGCCGGCGCAAGTCCTACGACGAGCACAGCTTCCTGCAACGCTACTCACGGCGCCGCAAGGGCAGCCCATGGTCGCGGGTGAACGTCGAGAGCGTGGCGGCACTGACCGCCGCGGGGCGCATGCGGCCGCCCGGCCTGGCGCAGGTCGCCGCCGCCCAGGCGGACGGCCGCTGGGAGGCGGCTTACACCGCCCAGCGCGACGCCGCCGTCCCGCCCGACCTGGCCGAGGCGCTGGCGGCCCATCCGGCGGCCGCCGCCGGCTTCGAGGCGCTCGGCAAGACCGGCCGCTACCTGGTGATCCTGCCGCTGCTGAAGGCCAGGACCCCGGCCGGGCGCGCGGCCCGCCTGCGGAAGGCGATCGCCGGCCTGCCGGACACCACCGGCCCGCGCATACCATTCAGCGATGGAAGTTTTGGAGCCGGAGGTGTGGCGGGCCCGGACGGAGGCTCACCGGCAACGGGTCGAGGCATGGACGGCGCCGCACCTGGCGCGCAGGGCGCGCGGTGAGACCCATCCCATCGAGGACTTCCTGTTCACCTACTACGGGCACCGGCCGGCGCGGCTGCGGCAGTGGCATCCGGGCACCGGGGTGGTGCTGAAGGGGGCACGCGACTTCGGCAGCGGCTACCTCGACACCCCCGAGGGAGCCACGCTCGACACCGCGGCGATGATGGACAGGCGCGGGCCCGCCGTCGAATGGACCGCGCGGCTGCTGGCCGCCACGGCGGCACGGCCGGCATATCTCGGCTGCTTCGGCCTGCACGAGTGGGCGATGGTCTACAAGGCCGCGGAAGTACGGCATGGCGCCTGGCCACTGCGGCTCAGCGGGGACGAGATCGCAGAGGTCGTGGAGCAGCGAGGCGTGCGGTGCGGTCATTTTGACGCGTTCCGCTTCTTCACCCCTGAGGCGCGCCCGCTCAACGCACTGCAGCCGACGCGGCAGCGGCAGCAGGAGCTGGAGCAGCCGGGCTGCCTGCACGCCAACATGGACCTGTACAAATGGGCATACAAGCTGTCACCACTGGTGAGCAGCGAGCTGGTCGCCGACTGCTTCATGCTGGCCCGTGACATCCGCGCCGTGGACATGCGGGCCAGCCCGTACGACCTGAGCTCACTCGGCTACCGGGCGATTCGGATCGAGACACCCGAGGGGCGGGCTGAGTACGCCGCCGAGCAACGGGGATTCGCCGAACGGGCGCGGCCACAGCGGCAACGCCTGCTCGACGCCTGCGAACGGCTACTCGCCGGCACCCGCTCCCCCTGATCCCGATGACAGGTCCGGGCTCACTCCCGGCATCGGATGCTCGTACACCACCTCCGCGGACGCAACCCGAACCGCGTTGAACAGACAGCATGCGATAACCATGATGAACCTCATGGACCTCGTCTCCTCTCTGCCCGCCTTCGTCCTCGCCGTGGTGCTGATCTCCGCCTCGCCGGGCCCGGCGATGGCGCTGATCCTGCGCCGCGCGGCCCTGCGCGGCTTCTCCGGCGCGGTGCCCACGGTGCTGGGCCTGGAGGCCGGCCTGTACCTGTGGGCGTTGCTCGCCGCCGCCGGGCTCGCCGCCCTGGTGGCCGCCTCGGAGGTGGCCTTCCTCGTCCTGCGCGTGGTGGGCGCGGGCTTCCTGCTGTACCTCGGGATCAAGGCCTGGCGCTCAGCGTGGCGCAGCCGCGAAACAGGCGGAGCGGCCGAGGAGAGCGCGGTCGAGGAACCGCGGCCCGGCTCGGCGCCGACCTGGTGGAGGGCGTTCGGCGAGGGAGCGGTGGTGATGCTGGCCAACCCGAAGATCGCCGCCTTCATGATCGCGTTCTATCCGCAGTTCGTGCCGGCCGACCGGCCGCTGTTCGCCACGACCGCGCTGCTCGCCGTGCTCCAGGTGGCCATCGAGATCGTCCTGTATCTGGCGCTGGCGGCCGCGGTCGGGCGGGCGGGCGCGTGGTTCCGCCGCCCGGTGATCCGGCGCCGGCTGGACGCGGTCAGCGGCACGGTCCTCGTCGCCCTGGGCCTGCGCGTGGCCGCCGAGAGCCGCTGACGCGCCGGGCCGGCTCCGCGACCACCGACCGAGAAGGGCTCAGGGTGGCGTACGGCTGCGCACCCCCAACCGGTCAACGGCGCTCCACCGGGGGGAAATCCCTGGTCAGCTGCTGTTTTGCGAGTGAGCGGAGAACGTGGGATCCGAACCCACGAGGAGCCGCAAAGCCCCCGGCGGTTTTCCAGGGCACTACGTTCCGAACAGGGCGGGAACCTCTCTTCAGGCCTCGCCCACCGAAGATCATCCCGAAATGACTAGAAGGCTCTGGCCAGAGAGCCGTCACCCCTCTTGAGCCGGATCGGCAACTATAAGATCATCGTGGAGCGAGCATCCACTTCGAGAGAAGAGTGCGGCCATCAGCGATGAGAAAGCGCCACATCTCTTGAGACGGTTCATCACGTCTGAACTTGTGCGAGGGTGGGCGGCCATGGGTGTGGGTCTTGGCGTGCTCCACATCGTGATCAAACAGGACGCTCACCCCGCAGCTTTCATCGGAGGCTGGTCGGTGTCCATCGTGGCGGTGTTCGTCATATGGATGACCACAGAATTCATTCGAAGCAAGCGTGCCGCGCGGACAAGAGACCGGAGCTGACCACCAGTCCGGATGATCTCAGCGTCAGCCCCCGTCACCTGCGGCGCTTCAGCTCAGCGGCGATCTTCCGCTACCTGCCGGTCCCCGTATTTCCTCCTGACGGCACGACGCCGGTACGCCTGCCCAGACCGCGTCAGCATCGCGGGGCGCCATCGTTCAGGACGCTCTCGCCTGGACCAATGGTGATCATCCCTTCGCGCCGGATGCCGAAAAAGTCGCCGGCCCCTGGCGCGAGCTTGGACGTACTGATCTGACCTCCACGCTGCTCACCTCCCGGTTGGAGGACTACCTCCAGGAGCTCTTCAACCGCTACGACTGACATCGCCCGACGGCACAGCCTGCGACAGGGGCGGCAAGGATCCCGGGCGGTACCGGGGTCCTTCTCTCTTGCCGATGTAACGGTTGTCCGCCGAAGCCGCCTTACCCGGATGATCTCTGGGAGGATCCGCAGGACACCATGGTCCCGTGGAATCGATCATCATGCGGCGCTTCACCGACGGCGACTCCGTGGAGGGGCTCACCACGTTCCTGCACCGCGCGTACGCGGATCACGCAGCCGCCGGACTCGTCTTCTTCGCCTCTTACCAAACCCCTGAGGACACACGGCGCCGTCTGGACAAAGGGGAGTGCTGGATCGCCCTGGAGCAGGGAACGATCATCGGTAGTGTCACGGTGGCAGGGACGTACGACACCCCACCTGGCTACCCGGCTCCCTCCGACGCCGGGTCGTTCTGGCAGCTCGCGGTGGACCCTGCCCAGCGAGGAACCGGGTTAGGACATCGTCTCCTGACCCTGGCCGAGAGTCGCATCGCCGCGCTGGGCGCCTCGAAGGCGGTGATCGACACCTCCTCACAGGCGGCCGACCTCATCGCTTGGTACGAACGTCACGGCTACACGTCGATCGGGACATGGAAGTGGGACGTCACCAACTACGACAGCGTCGTCCTGGCCAAGGACCTCGTCCCCTGAACCTGCTTCCCTGCCGCTCCACCTACCGCGGCGCCAGGCGGCACCTACCCAAACCGCATTAACAGCTCTGGTCATGCCCGTCCCGATCGGTTCTCGAACCCTGAACCTACGGACTAAAAGATCGCCCCTGGACTGTTCCAGACGGTTCAATGCGGGTCAGAGGACATGCATGGTCCATCCTGGACGGCTCTGCACGCCCCTGGATCGCAACCAGGGATGCAATCCATGACGGCTGTCCGTCGGTGAAGATCTGTCGTGAGCAGATGACAGGATCACCGTCGTGACAGACACCGATGATCTCCTTCGGCAAATATCCGCGAAGGCGAGCGCGACCACCGAGCACCTGCCTCTCCCCGCGACGGCGGAGGAAGTGGCACAGGCGGAACGCATCCTGGGCTTCCGGCTTCCTCCTGTGCTCGCGCGGCTCTACCTCGAGGTGGCCAACGGAGGCTTCGGCCCCGACTACCAGCTTCTCCCGCTCGTGGGAGAAGGACGTACCGCCGTGAACGACTACTGCGAGGAACGGGAGACCTCGGAATCCAGCAGTGACGCCCACTGGCCGGCGGACGTGCTGCCCATCCTGGACTGGGGGTGCGGCATGTACGCCGCCGTGGACTGCCGTAGTCCCCAAGGCGTCGTACTGCTCTTCGAACCGAACGGGATCAGCGGCGACTGGCACCATGCTTGGTACGTCGACTCAGAGAGCCTGACCGGTTGGCTGGAGACCTGGCTCTCGGAAACGGGCTGGTATGAGGAAGACGCCGACGAAGCCCGCGAAATGCGGCCATGGGAGTCAGCTCGGCAGCGGCTGGCAGAGGGAAGGTGACCATCCCGAAACCGCGGATTAAAAGAAGTCGGTTCGATCGGGGTCTGAGGCTCTGGCCTGCGGGCACGGCGTCCGTGGACGTTCACTGAGTTCCGGCGCCGTTCGCCCTCTTGGCGGTATTTGCGGCTGTATAGCCAAGGCACTGTCAGCTTGGGAATGATCTACTGATCTTGCCGTCCTGAGCTGGTAAAACAGGGGTTCGGGGCGGGCCGGGTGACCGTGAGGTCCAGCTGATCGCCGTAGGAACGGGCACGCACCGGTGCGATTGACCGGCATATCGCCGAGCAGTCGCATGATCGAGAAGACAAACAGGTTAAGACCGTGAGTAAACTCGGCGCTCTTGTTCAGGTCAAAACATGGAGCAAGAATGACAAAGCCCCACAGGGTCGGACCCGTCGGATGCCTTGCTCTCGCCTACTCCGGCCTCATACTGGCCCTAGGTATCTTTTCGATCGTGGTCCTGCTGACAGTCCAGGACCCGATCCTGCTGTCCGGGGTAGCGCTCATGTACCTCACGTTCCCCCTCGGCTGGTTGATCTGGCAGGCATGGGACCTGCTGCCGATCGAGTTGACGAATCCGATCGTGCTCATCCTGCTCCTCATGGGCGCGGGCTGGTTCCAGGCATGGGCGGTCTCGCGCCTCGTGCGGCAGTTGGCTCGCCGGAACGGTTGATCCATCTGATCGCACGTCGGTTACACGGAAGATCGGCAACGAGCCCAAAGAGATCAGCCAGATCGAGATCATGTCCCTGACCTAGTTTTTCTCGGTTGAAACGGGTGACGGGAATCTAGCCTGCGCTGTCAGCTTGGGAACCGGCTACTGCCCTTGGCGCGCTGAGCTGGGAAAAGCGGGCGCAGGTCAGGGCGGGTCGAGTCCCCGTGATTCCCCGTGAGTGACCGTGGTTCCCCGCCTGTTCTGGCACGGATCTGGCACTGAAGCCGCTCGAGATCCATCACTCGCGGGCAGCCCGGTGGCGCTGCCCTGATAGCCGAAATTGTCGCTGACGGACTCTACGCTTCCCGCCCATGAGCAGAGATGAGACCCCTGTCGTGCACACCAAGCAGATGGAGGTGGAGGTGGAGGACTGCAGTGCGGTCTATCTCCTGGATCGGGAGGACTACGAGGCCGGCGCTGGGTTAGATGACTCCCCGACTCACTCCATTGGGCTCATCGAAGTGGAAGGTAAAGGCATCGCCTGCCTGAATATCGCCGCTCAGTGGGGGGAGGTGCCCTTCACGGTGGCTGTCGCCGATCGGGATCCGGGTGCCCACTTTGACGGCTACGAAGACATCGTGGAGATCAGTTTCGAGTCCACGTCGGGCGAGCTCCTCCTGGCGGGATGGCAGACAGATTGGGACGATGAAAAGGCGCACAGCCTTCCTCCGTTGCCTGCCGGTCCCGGACCATACCGCTTGCGGTATCACACCCAAGGGGATATGGAGAGCTGGTCCATAGATGGCTACTACCTTCAGATATGGCCCGCGCCACAGCATGACCCCGCCGTGCTGAAAAATACGAGTCAATTCCTCCAGTATTTGCTGAACCCCAAAGCTTGGAAATCGCAATGATCACGGACTTTGGGCACCGGAGTCCCTGGTCAACGACAACCTCGGGCCAGCCATGAGTGCCCGTAGTTGACCCCTCATCACCCTGGTTAATAGCCCAAAGATGAGCTGTCTCCGACTCCGAGAGCCCCGGCCAGCGAAATGCCATAGGTGCACAGAGATAGGGAGATCGAATGCCTGATCTACAGTTTACAAGATCTCGGTACGCGACCCTCTGAGCTGCTGCTCTCAAGGTCAGGGGCAGCGTTGCCCTGTCCGTGAGTCCCCGTGATTCCCCCTTGTTCCCCGGCCTTACTGGCACGCGAGTGGCACGGCCTGCCCTTCTTATCCGTAGGTTCCCAAACAATCTCCAGGATCGTTCAGATCCGTTCGCCGCGCTGGTTGCTGAGGATCCGGCCGTTCAGATCCGTCCGGCTCAGTTCGTGATCATCCATTCGGGTGGCTCCCAGGGGGCTCCCGAAAGGCTCGCCGGATCGCCTGCTTACAAATGGTGGGCAAAGCTGATCATGTGAGGGATCATAAGCCGGAAAGTCGCCGCCATCTTCCAGCGGACGGTTTGGAGACCCAAGTGAATGACCTACCAGGAGCCCGGCAAGCGGATCCGCGCGGCAACGTCCGCTGGAGAACGTCCGCGATCGTGCTTGCCGCGTGCCTAGCCGTCTGCCTGGTCGTCGCGGGACTCGCGTGGAAGCGTGAGCACGACAGGGTGTCGGCTCAGGAGCGCGTCGCACTGGCTCATGGGCTCGCGCTCCACGCCGCGGAACTACGTGACGCCGACCACAGCACGGCTCGAAACCTCGGCCTGGCCGCAGTCAAGATCCATTCCGACGGGCAGACCCGGGCAGGGCTGATCGACACGCTGGCCAGGGAGCACAGCAGTGAATTCACGCTGGAGGCCTCCAGCGAGGTGGCGCTAAGCGGCGACGGACGGATCGCCCTGACCGGTCACGGCGACGAGGTGAGCGTATGGGACCTCACGACCTGGCTCGACCCCAAGATCGTCGAAAAACCATCCGATCGGGTCGCCGCGTTGAAAGGCCACAAGGAGAACGTGGGCGCGGTGGCGCTGTCCTTCGACGGGCGGACCGTGCTGACCGGTGACGACGACGGCACCACGATCGTGTGGGATCTCACCGATCCGGCCAAGCCGATCCGGATGGCCGCGGTGGTGAACAAGAGGGACGCTGAGTACGCCAACAGCGTGGAGGCGGTGGCACTGTCGCGCGACGGCCGTACGGCGATGATCGCCGGATCCGACGGCGACGTGACCGCGTGGGATCTGACCGACCGGTCTCGCCCAGCGCGCCTGTCGATGACAGCGCACGCCTCATCCATTCGTGACCTCGGACTCAGCGCGGACGGTGCGATCGCCGTCACCGTGGAAAACAAGGGAACGGTGACGCTCTGGGACCTCACGGCCCCCTCACCTCCGGTCAAGCCGGCCGACCTGGCCCTGCCCGCGAAGTCCGTAGCGGCGGCGATGAGCACGGACGGGCGCGTCGTCCTCGTTGGGAACGCACGTCAGGTTGGGGTCTGGAATCTCGATGACCGGTCGCGTCCGGTTAACGCGGCTGTGTTTGATGTGCCCCTTGCTGACATGTATGACATGGCCTTGACCTTCGAAGGGAAGACCGCCCTGCTCGCCGGACCGAGTGATTCCGCGATCCTCTGGGACCTCTCCGCCCCGTCCAGGCCGGCCCGGATAGCCGCGTTGAAGGGATACTCGCAGGAGATCAATTCCGTGGCTCTCAGCGCCGATGGCGGCATCGCCCTGACCGCCGGCCCCGGCGGGGTTTCCCTGTGGAATCTCAAGGATCTCTCCGAAGTCGTCGCCAACCTGGAGTATGCGGCTTGCCTCGGTCACACCGGCGCGGAGATCAGCAAGGCGGACTGGGCCCGTTACGCGGGCAGCGCGGACTGGTCGGACTACGGGGAAGAGGACTGGGACACCCTCGCCGTTTGTCTCATCAGACCGGACTCCACATAGTGCCCCGTCGGCTGGTAGGACTTAGTCAGGTGGGGACAGGTTCGGTATGTCTAGGTAACGCGCGGCGGCAAATGGGCCGGGTGCCCACCCGACAGGTCGGCAGCATTCTCATCGAGGATGTCGATGGCCAGCCGGTCACGCAAGATGGTCAGGCGCGCTGCCGCAAGGTGCGGTGGTTCAGTGAGCCGGTGTTCGGGGCGTGACTACCTGCAGGCCGAGATAGCGGGCGACGGGAATCGGACCCGCACTGTCAGCTTGGGAAGTCTCTATCGCACCTGGCCGCTGAGCTGGGGAAACGCTGACCTGCGGGGAAGCACTTCGAGTACCCGTCATTCTCCGTGAGTCCCCTTTGGTCACTCTTCTGACGGGCACGTAACGGGCACGCCTACTCGTAGATCGTTGCTGCCCCCAGTGCGTTGGCGAAGAACGACCAGGAGGCGTCATCGGGCGCAGGGCGGCCCGTGTTCGTGTAGTAGCCAGGGGAAGATTTGATCCAGCTCGCCAGCGCTCCCAGGAAACGGTCCAGGCGATCGTTCTCCCAGACCGCCCCGCTGATCAGTTCCGCATGAAGGGCCTCAACGTAGCGGGCAAGATCTTCGCGGGTCGCGACCGCTTCGGCGGCGGCAGGTGAGGTGTTGTTCTGTCCCATGGCTCCATGGTGGAGGTCTCACCACGGACATGCACCTCCCCTGCCGGATCTTCCCGTCTGCCTCTTTGGTCTGCCCCGGAGGGGCAACAGCTCGGGGACGGAGGGGCAAGGCCGTCTTCGCGTGTACATCAGCCGGTGACGTTCCTCGGTCATTGGATGCCAACGGTCACAGGCGGCCTTGATCCGGAGGAGTCGAGATGTTGGGCTTGCCTGGGACGTGGCAGGCGGGAAGATCCGGCTTCTACCTCAGCCAACTATGACTCTGCGTTCGGCAGTCTCGATCATCCCGGAGCGGAGTCCCCCGCCGGAGGCGTCAGCTTCGAAAGAGCCGAATAAGCGCGACGGCTATCACCCCGGGGATGACGACCGCTGCTACGAACACGAGAAGAAGGAAGATCCCGAACGGGGAGTAGATCACGGCCTGCTCCTGT
>NZ_FOQY01000049.1 GCF_900113865.1 Streptosporangium canum
ACCGTGGGACAGGTGTGCTTCGAGGTCGGCGAGGCCAAGAACACCTACGGCACCGGCAACTTCCTGCTCCTCAACACCGGCCACGAGCTGGTGCGCTCGAAGAACGGCCTGCTCACCACCGTCTGCTACCAGTTCGGCGCCGACCGGCCGGTCTACGCGCTCGAAGGCTCGATCGCCGTGACCGGCTCGGCCGTGCAGTGGCTGCGCGACCAGCTCGGCATCATCTCCGGGGCCGCGGAGAGCGAGGCGCTGGCCCGGCAGGTCGACGACAACGGCGGTGTGTACTTCGTGCCCGCCTTCTCCGGCCTGTTCGCCCCGTACTGGCGCTCCGACGCCCGGGGCGCGATCGTCGGCCTGTCGCGCTTCAACACCAACGCCCACATCGCCCGGGCGACCCTGGAGGCGATCTGCTACCAGACCCGCGACGTCGTCGAGGCCATGCACAACGACTCCGGAGTCGCCCTCGACGTGCTCCGCGTCGACGGCGGCGTCACGGCCAACGACCTGTGCATGCAGATCCAGGCGGACATCCTCGGCGTCCCCGTCTCCAAGCCGGTCGTGGCCGAGACCACGGCACTGGGCGCCGCCTACGCGGCCGGTCTGGCACTCGGCTTCTGGGAGTCGACCGACGGGCTCAAGCAGAACTGGAACGAGGCCGAGCGCTGGCAGCCCCACTGGACGGACGAAGAGCGCACGCGGGGGTACGCCGGCTGGAAGAAGGCCGTGGAACGCACGCTCAACTGGGTCGACGTTGACTGACCGCCCGCCGGCCCGCGACCTCGTCCGGCGGCGCGGCCGGGCCCCGCCTTCGGGGGAGACCACGCTCACCCCTGAAGGAGAGGAAGCCCTACCGTGAGATCTGCAGCATTGGGACCGCAAAACCGGGCGACGGCGTTGCGGGAGATGAGCGAGAACGAATACGACGTGCTGGTCATCGGCGGCGGAGTGGTCGGCGTGGGGGCCGCACTCGACGCGGTGTCGCGGGGCCTGACGGTCGCGCTGATCGAGGCCCGCGACTGGGCGGCCGGCAGTTCGAGCCGGTCCAGCAAGCTGATCCACGGTGGCCTGCGCTACCTGGAGCAGCTGGACTTCCGGCTCGTGCGGGAGGCGCTCAAGGAGCGGCACCTGCTGCTGACCCGCCTGGCGCCCCACCTTGTCCGGCCCGTCCCCTTCCTCTTCCCGCTCAGGCACCGGATCTGGGAACGGTTCTACATCGGCGCCGGCATGACCCTTTACGACCTCCTGGGGGGCCTGAGGTCGGTCGTCCCGCGCCACCGGCATCTGAGCCGTCACCGTGCCCTGGAGGAGGCTCCCGCGCTCCGCCCCGACGCCCTCATCGGCGCCCTCCAGTACTTCGACGCGCAGACCGACGACGCGCGCATGACGCTGACGATCGCCCGGACGGCCGCCCGGTACGGCGCCGCCGTCGTGAACAGGGCACGCGCGACCCGCCTGCTCCGCGAAGGCGGCCGTGTCACGGGGGCGCGGGTGCTGGATCTCGAGACCGGCAGGGAGATCACCGTCCGCGCGGGCCAGGTGATCAGCGCCACCGGCGTCTGGACCGACGAGACCCTCGCGATGGCCGGTGCCGGGGAGAGCCGGACCATGAAGCCGTCGAAGGGCGTCCACATCGTCGTGCCGCGCGACCGGATCGGTCTCCGCACCGCCATGATCCTCCGCACCGAGCAGAGCGTGCTCTTCGTGATCCCGTGGGGGCAGTACTGGATCATCGGGACCACAGACACGCAGTGGAGCCTCGACAAGGACCGTCCCGTGGCGAGCCGCGCCGACATCGACTACCTGCTCGACCACGTCAACGCGGTGCTGCGCCGGCCGCTGACCCGGGACGACATCGAGGGCGTGTACGCCGGGCTCCGCCCCCTGCTCGCCGGCGGCGAGGCGAACACCGCGAAGCTCTCGCGCGAGCACCTGGTCGCCAATCCCGTCCCGGGCCTGGTGATCGTCGCCGGCGGCAAGTACACCACCTACCGCGTGATGGCCCAGGACGCCGTCGACATGGCGGTGCGAGAGCTCGGCGCCGACGTGGCCGGGTCGGTCACCCAGCGGGTGCCCCTCCTGGGCGCGGCCGGGTACGAGGCGCTGTGGAACGGCCGGCACCGTCTGGCCGAGCGTTCCGGGTTGAGCGTCCCCACCGTGGAGCGGCTCCTGCGCCGCTACGGGTCGGAGGTCGAGGACCTGCTGGACATGATCACCGCCGACCCCGCGCTGGGGCAGGCGCTCGACGGCGCCCCGGGCTACCTGAAGGCCGAGGCCGTCTACGCGGCGTCGCACGAGCAGGCCCTCCACCTGGAGGACGTGCTGACCCGCCGTACGCACGTCTTCATGGAGGAGAGGGACCGCGGCCTCGCCGCCGCGCCCGAGGTGGCCGCCCTCATCGCCCCGGTCCTCGGCTGGGACGACGACGCGGTGCGGCGCGAGACGGAGCGCTACCGGCTGCAGGTCGAGGCGGAGATCGCCGCGGAGAAGCAGCCGGACGACGTGACGGCGGAGGTGATCCTGCACAGCGTCCCCGACCTGTCCGCCCGCGCGGGCGCGGCCGGGGCGAATCCCTAGCGTCGCGACCGCGCGGACGCCGCCACGGCCGGGCACCCGTAAGGTGGGGTCCCAATTGCCGGGCTCGGAATCGATGGCGGGGATCGTGGGCGGTTGGGAACGGGCGCAGGCCGTGCTGGCCGGCCGGTATCGGCTGGAGGAGCTGATCGGCCGGGGCGGGACGGGCGAGGTGTGGCGCGGTCATGACCTGCGGCCGGGCTGGCCGGTGGCGGTCAAGATCCTGTCGCCGCAGGTGACCGACGTCTCCATGCGGGAGCGGTTCGCCCGGGAGGCGCGGACCGCCGCGCGGGTCGTCCACCCCAACGTGGTGACGGTGTTCGACGTGGGCGAGCACAAGGGCCGGCCGTTCCTGGTGATGGAGCTGCTGACCGGCCGCGACCTCGCCACCGAGCTGGCCGAGGACGGCCCACCGGACATTTTCGCGATGTGCCGCCTGGCGGGACAGGCCGCGGTCGGGCTGGACGCCGCGCATCGGGCCGGGGTCGTGCACCGCGACGTCAAGCCGGCCAACCTGCACCGGAGCGGGGACGGCGCGCTCAAGGTGGTCGACTTCGGTACGGCCCGCGTCGCGACCGAGGCCGCGACGCGGCTGACCTCCGGGGGAGACGTCATCGGCACGGCCGCCTACCTGTCGCCCGAGCAGATCCTCGGCGAGGCGGGGGACGCGGCCTCCGACCTGTACGCGCTCGGCTGCGTCTGTTACGAGCTGCTGTGCGGGCGCCCGCCGTTCGTCGGACCGGCGGCGGACCTGATCTCCCAGCACGTGCGGAGCCTTCCGGATCCGCCCCGCCGCCACCGCCCGGACGTCCCGGCGGAGCTGGAGCGGCTGGTGCTGGCCCTGCTGGAGAAGGACCCCGCCGCGCGGCCCCCCAGCGGGGAAGTCGTCCGCCGGGTGCTGGCCGGGGTCGCCCGCCAGGTGGCGCCCCGCGCCCGTGACGCCGCGGCGCCCCCTCCCCCGGCGCCGGAACCGGGCCCGCCCCCCGCACGGGCCCGGACGGCGGAGGCTCAGGCCGGGCGGGCCCGGAGCACGGAGGTGTGGACGGCGCAAGCCCGGCCCACGGAAGCCCGGCTTGCGGAGGCCCGGCTTGCGGAGGCCCGGCCCACGGAGGCCCGGCTTGCGGAGGCCCGGAGCGTGGAAGCCCGTACGGCGGAGGCTCAGGGCGTGCGGGCTCAGAGCACGGAGGTGTGGACGGCGGAGGCGTGGACGGCGCGGTCCCGCACCGGGGAGGGCGCTCGGAGCGCGGGGGCCGTGCCGGGCCGCCTGCGGGGATGGCACGTCGGGGCGGGGCTGGGCGTGCTCGCCGTCCTCGTGGCCGGGGCCCTGTGGACGTCGGCCCCGGCGGACCCGGCGGGATCGGCCGCCGCCGCGATCACGTCCGCGGCACCGGCCGCGACGCGGTCCGGACCGCCGTCCGCGTCGCCGTCGCCGTCGCGGACCGCCTCGCAACGCGTGTCCGCGGCCCCGTCGCCGACCCCCAGCCGGACCGCGGCGTCGCAGGGATGGCGGGCACGCCTGCTGGCCTTCAGTCGTGCCGTCACCGAGCAGGAACGCCAGGGGGGCATCGACCGCAAGCTGGCCCGCAAGCTCCGCGGGAAGATCGCCAAAATCGCCGGGAAGATCCAGAAGGGCAAGAGCGAGGACGCCCGTGACGAGCTGCGCGAGATCGGGCGCGACCTGGCCGAGGCCCGGCGGAAGGGCAGGCTCGCCTCCGAGGGGCCGCTCCTTGACTTCCTGCGCGGCTCCGGATCCGCCCTCACCTCCCCGCCGCGCGGCCGCGATTCCGACGACGACTAGCCGCGCGGCCGCGATTCCGACGACGACTAGGGGTACTGCCCTGAGAGGTCACTGACCTTTAATCCGTGATATCGCCAACACCGGATGGCCGAAGCGGCGGGACGTGACGAACCCCGCTCAGCCTCAGGGAGAGAAGGGCCCGGCACATGATGCGGACGACCGGGCGGGACGTGGCCACGCCACTCGACCCGGACGAGTTCGACGGGCCAGTGGACAAGGACCGGAGGAGAACCGACGTGCTTGAGAAGAAGCTCACCGAGGCGCGCTGGACGCACATCGCACTGCCCTGCTGCGACGTGGACAAGGCGATCGAGTTCTACACCACCATGACCCCGCTGGTGGTGGTCGCCCGCCACGAGGACGAGGACGGACGCAACGTCTGGCTCTCCAACGACAGGCAGGTGGAGACGCCGTTCGTGCTGGTGCTGGTGGAGTTCGCCAAGGACAGGGGGACGCGGCAGCCGCAGCTCACCCCGTTCGCACACCTCGGCATGGAGGTGCCCGACCGCGAGGACGTGGACCGGATCGCCGCCGAGGCGCGGGAGATGGGCTGCCTGCACTGGGAGCCGATGGAGCTGCCGGCGCCGGTCGGCTACATCTGCGCGCTGAAGGACCCCGACGGCAACGTCGTGGAGATCTCGCACAACCAGCAGGTCTTCGAAGAGGTCCGCACCCTGTGGGGGAGCTGACCAGGCAGGCGGTCGAACGCTACGTCGCGGCGCTCAACAGGCACGACCCCGGCGAGATCGCCGCCTGTGTCACCCCCGGCTTCCACAACGAGCACACCTCGGAGGCCGGGGTCAGCCTGCACGGCAGGGACGCCGCCGGCTCAGGGAGCCTGCTCGGCCTCCGGCAGCGTGGCGCTGAGCAGGCGGGCCCGGGCCAGCACCCCGTCGGCCTCCGCCTGGTCACCGAGATCCGCCAGGAGGTGGCCCAGGTCGGTCAGCGAGCCGGCGAGGGAGCGGCGGTGGAGGGCCGGGTCCCGCGCGGCGAGCCCGCTGTCGATCTCGACGGCCCGGCGGCGGTGGCCGAGCGCCTCACCGGAGCGGCCCGCCTGGCGCAGGTAGTCGGCCAGCTCGCCGAGCGCCCAGGAGAGAAGGGGCAGGTGCTCGGGCTCCTCCCCGACGACGGCGGTGAGGATCTCCACCGCCTTCTGCTGGGCCGCGACGGCCTCGTCGAGACGGAGCAGGTCGTCCAGGCAGGTGGCCATGAGGCTGAGCGCGCGGGCGTAGGGGGCCGGCGGGGCGTCCGGCTGCCCCATCGCGACGATCTCCCACAGCGTGGCCGCCCGGGTCAGGTGCTCCAGGGCCGCCTCCCGGTGCTGGACGCCGATGAGCTGCTCGCCGAGCGTGGTGAAGGCGTCGACCGGATCGTCCGCCGTCTCCAGCAGCCTGTCGGTCACCGCCTCGGTGTCGCGGTACAGGCAGCTCAGAACGAGCAGCTGCCTGCGCAGCGTCACCGCGAGCTTGCCGTCGCGGCCGAGCTCCTCCCAGATGGCGGCCGCCCGTTCGAGCAGGGGCAGCGCCCTCTCGTGGTCCTCCTGGTCGCAGTGCCGTACGGCGAGGCTGTCGAGCTCGTCCGCCAGCCTGCCCAGGTATCGGTCCGGGTCGAGCGCGGCGAGATCCTCGTAGAGCGCCACGGCCCGGGCCGTGGCCCGGACGGCGCGCTCCGGGTGCCCGGCGTTCGCCGCCCGGTCGCCCAGGTGGGACAGGGCCTCCGCCATCCCCGCCCGGTGCTCCGTCCCGGCCGGGGCGGCCGCGCCGTACAGGTCGGCGGCGAGCTGCGCGGCGGCCACGGCCTCCTCGGGGCGCTCCAGCAGGGCCAGGTAGACGCTCTGCGCGACCCACGCACCGGCCAGGCCGGAGCGGAAACGGTCCGGGGCGCGCTGGACCAGCTCCCCGTACAGGGCCAGAGCCCGCTCCAGGCACGCGAACGCCCGCTCCGGCCGTTCCAGCCGCTCGTGGTAGCGGCCCAGGTGGTGCAGCGCCTGGGCGAGCTCATGGCCGTGGTCCCCCTCCGTGTCCCCGGAGGCGTGCAGGCGCTCCAGCAGGCTCACGGCGCGCTCACCCGAGGTGACGGCGCGCTCGAACTGCTCGCACGCCTCCCGCAGGAGGCCCAGGTAGCCCAGGGCGCCGGCCAGGCCGGTCGCCCAGCCGGGATCCGCGTCGTAGAGCCGCTGAAGGATCTCGGCCGCCTCGCGCACCGCCTCCACGGCCTCCACGGTCCGGCCGGCGTTCTGGAGGCAGATGCCGAGGTTGTGCAGAGCGGTCGCCAGCCGCGCCGGGTCGCCGATGTCCCGCAGCAGCGCGGCGGACGCGGCGGCGGCCTCGACCGCCTCCGCGCTCCGGTCCATCGCGTTGAGGGCGATCCCCAGCCGCTCATGGATGTCGGCCCGGGTCTCCTCGCTGTCCGGGCAGTCTCCGTAGAGCGCCACGGACTCCTTCATCGCGGCGACCGCGGCCTCGCTCTGCCCGCTCTCCTCAAGGTCCCTGCCGAGGCAGTCGAGGGCGCGGGCCAGTTTCGGGGTCCAGCCGGGGTCGCCGTCGCGGGTCGCGCGGCAGAGGTCGACGGCCTGGCGCATCGCGCCGACGGCGTCCCCGAGCCGGCCGAGCTCACGGTGGACGTGCCTGAGGTTGTGCAGGGAGCGCAGCAGCTCCGGGCGGTAGTAGGCCGGGTCCTCGCCCGCGAGCGCCCGGTACATCCCGGTCGATGTCAGGACGGCCTTCAGCGCGTCGGCGGGCTCGCCCAGTTTCAGGTCGATCCCGGCCAACTCGTCCAGGGCCAGGGCATGCCAGAAGCGCTGGTCCGGATCCTCCACGCTGAGCACGGCGTACGCCTGGACGGTCTCGACGGCCACCTCCCGCGCCTCGTCCCACAGCTCGCCCGTGATCAGCTCCTCCCGGAGCTCCCGCAGGGCCGTGGCGACGGTGAGACGGTGCGCGGGCAGCCGGCGGGCCCGCTCCAGCACCTGCCTCGCCGTGGCGAGGGCGGCCTCGCGGTCGCCCGCCTCCCTCTGCAGCTCGAGGAGCCGGGTCAGCCCGGTGATCTGCCCCTGCTCCGGCTCCCCGCCGGCCTGCTCCCCGGGCCGCGGGTGGACGTCGTTCCCGGCCGGGTTCATCGGTGTCTTCCTCACCGGGCCAACTTTCGCGGCTGCCGCTTGCCCTTCACTTGAAATCTGATGAAAGCGGGGCTGGGGCGGGGAGAGTGTTCAGCGGATGCGTGCCCCCGCGTCTCTGGGTACCTCTGATGCATGACCTCACCATCGAAGGATCCGCTGGCCGATCTCGACCCCTTCGACATCTTCGACACCGAGGCGGCCCGCCTGGACCGCTACTTCTCCCGGCTCGACGACGAGGGCTGGGAGCGGCCCTCGCGGTGCGCGGGCTGGTCGGTGCGCGACGTCCTGGGGCACCTGGCCGGCGAGGAGCTCTACAACCACGCCTGCCTGGACGGCGACATCCGGGGTTTCACCGCGATGCTCGGACGCGAGGGCGTCACCGGCGGCTTCGACGGCTTCAACGACTGGTGCGTACGGCGGGGCCGCGGCATGCCCGTCGAGGAGGTGCTCCAGGAGTGGCGGCGCGCGAACGGCGAGACGCGCGAGCGCATGCGCGCGCTCGGCCGCGACGCGGAACTGCCGACCATGGCCGGGCCGTACCCGGTGGGCCTGCAGACCTTCCACTACGACTCCGAGTACGCCACGCACGCCGACGACGTGGGAGCTCCCGTGGCGGACGACGAGGCCGACGGGCGGGCCCGGTGGCGGTCCGAGGTGGCGAGCTTCGTGCTGGGGGAGCAGGGCTCGAAGGCGCAGGTCGAGCTGACCGCCGAACGGGTCCGGGTGTACGCGGCCGGCGTGAGCGCGCAGCTGCCCGTCTCCGTGTTCGTCGAGGCGACGGTCGGCCGGCTGCCGGACGACCACCCGATCGACCGCAGGCTCAGGGCGGTCCTGCGCTGCCTGGCCTGAGCCCGGCCCCCGTGACCTCGACGAAAGTCAATGCCGATCGCTGACGATCGGCGACTCCCGCCTGACCTCCGGATTCCTACAGTCGTAGGCGCCCCAGAAGGGACGACACGGAGGAAAAGTGAGCGATCGGATCGACGGCGTGCCCGACATCAGCGCCGAGTTGTACCGCGACATCACCGGGTTCGCGCAGAGCACCCCATCCTGGTTCCAGGCGCTGGCCGAGATCGGCACGGAGGCCGTGCTGGTGGTCTTCGCCGCCCTTCTCCTCGGCGCCTGGTGGCGGGCCCGGCGCGAGGACACCCGGGCGATGACGCTTGCCCTGCTCGCCCCCGCCGCGACGGTGGCGGCCTACGTGATCAGTGAACTGTTCAAGAATCTCGTGGCGGAGGACCGGCCGTGCCGCGTCCTGCGCGGCGTCTCCGCCCTCGCCGACTGCCCGCCGTACGGGGACTGGTCCTTCCCCAGCAACCACGCGACGCTCGCCGCCGCCGCGGCGGCCGGTCTCGTCATCGCCTGGCGGCGGACCACCCCCTACGTCCTGGTCGCGGCGGCGCTGGGGGCCTTCTCCCGGGTCTTCGTCGGCGTCCACTACCCGCACGACGTCATCGCGGGCTGTCTGCTCGGCGCGGTCGTGGTCCCGCTGCTGATGCTGGCCCTGACGCCCCTGCTCATCCCATCGGTGGAGCGCCTGCGAAGCCGGGGCGCGCTCCGCCCGGCGCTCACCGCGACAGGGACCGCGCGCCGTACCGGACGTGCCGGCCGGGGCTAGCCGGGATCGGCCAGCCCGGCCTCGTGGGCGAGGACGGCGGCCTGCACGCGGTTGCGCACGCCGAGCCGGCCCAGGATCGTGCTGACGTACGTCTTCACGCTGCCCTCGACCAGATGCAGGCGCCGGGCGATCTCCGCGTTGGACAGGCCCGCGCCGACCAGCCCCAGGACCTCACGCTCGCGCCGGGTGAGCACGTCGATCCGCTCGCGGGCGGCGGTCCCGCGGGCCAGACGGTCGCCGGCCAGCTCGCCGATCACCCGTGCGGCCACCCTGGGCGACAGGTAGGCGCCGCCCTCGGCCACCGCCCGCACCGCCAGCAGGAACTCGCGCGGGTCCCCGGTCTTGAGCAGGAATCCCGCGGCGCCGTCGGCGAGCGCCCGCGCGATGTAGGAGTCCCTGCCGAAGGTCGTCATGATCAGCACCGCCGTCCCGGGCACCGCCCGGCGGATCTCGGCGGTCGCGGCGAGCCCGTCGAGGTCAGGCATGCGGATGTCGACCAGGGCGACGTCCGGCCGGCGTTCGCGGACCAGCTCGACCAGCGTCCGCCCGTCGCCGGCCTCGGCGACCACCTCGATGCCGGGATCGGCCGCCAGGATCATCCGCACCCCCGCGCGGACCACGCTCTCGTCGTCGGCCAGCACCACCCGGATCAACGCGCCGTCTCCTGTCGTGCGACCGCCGGCGGAGGCGGGGCCGAGGGCAGGAAGTCCTTGCCCACCAGCCGGCCGTCCCTGAAACACAGCCGGTAGAGGTCGCCGCGCCGCTCGGCGAACGGGTTGCGGTGCTTTCCGTAGTGGAGGCACTCGGCCCCGGCGGGCACCGGCGGGCCCGGCCTGCCCGCGGCGTCGGCCCGGGGCCGCGCGGGCAGCACCGCCTCGACCTCGGCTTGATCCTGCCCCACCCGCAGCCGGTCGAAATCAGTGGCCGGCAGGGCGGAGGCGACGGTGTCGTAGGCCATGAAACCGCTCACGGCCACCGCCGCCCCCGCGCAGGTCGCCAGGGCCGCGCCGATCGCCAGGGTGCGAGCGCGGCGCACCCGCCGCCGCGCCTCCCTCAGACGGGCCGCGGACGGCGACGGGATCCGGCTCCCCCCGGCCGGGTCCGGCACGTGCGGCAGCCGTACGGCCAGCTCGAAGCCGTCGCCGCGCCGTTCCGCCCGGAGGGTCCCGCCGCACAGGCGGACCCGTTCGGCCAGGCCGATCAGCCCGTACCCACCGCCCGCGATCAGACCCTCCCGCCGGTGCTCTCCTCTCGCGATCAGGCCCTCCCACCGGTGCTCCGCACACGGCGCCGAGCCTTCCCGCCCGTGGTCTCTCCCCGCGATCAGGTCCTCCCGCCCGCGGCCTCCCATGTGACCGGATGCCTGATGCGCGGATGGGGCGCCGTTGGTCACGGTCACCACCGTCTCGTCCGCCAGACGGTCAAGCCTGACCGTCACCGGGGCCCCGGCGGCGTGCTTGACCGCGTTGGTCAGCGCCTCCTGCACCACGCGGTGGACGGCGCGTTCCACCATCGGCGCGAGCCGGCTCCCCTCCCGCGCGTCCTCCTCCCGCAGCCCGTGCGCCTCGATCGGGACGCCGGAGGCCCTGGCGCGTTCCACTAGTTCCGCGACGCTCTCCCCGGGCAGGTCCGGCGAGGAGGGGAGCGCGTCGTCGCGCAGCACCTCGATGATCTCCTGGAGGCGTTCGGAGGCGACGGTGACGGCCCTGCGGGCCTCGCCGGCCGCGTCGCGGTAGCGCGCGTCGAGGCCCGGCGCGACCTCGAGCCCGCCGATCCGCAGCGCGATCAGGCTCAGCTCGTGCCCGAGCAGGTCGTGCATGTCCCCGGCGATGCGGGTGCGCTCGCGCAGCCGGGCCTGGTCGGCGACGATCCGCTGCGCCCGCTCAAGCTGCTCGGCGCGCTCCCAGCCGGAGCGGGCCAGCTCCAGATGCTGGTGCCGTCCCCGCCCCGTCAGCCAGGGGACGGCCCCGAACAGGGCGACTCCCACGATCGCGACGAACCCGGCCCCGAGGTCCCCGGTCAGGGCGGGCACGAGGAACGCCGTCAGGGCGGTGGCGCCGGCCAGCCCGAGCAGTCCGGGCCGGCTCCGTGTCATCCGTACGCCCGCCAGGTAGCTCAGGACGACCGCCGCCGGGAGGAACGGGGCGAGGCCCAACGTCGTCTCCCCGCGCGAAACGACCGAGGCCGCCCACAACGCCAGGGCGAGCAGCATCGAGGCCGGCGGGACGGACCGGCCGAGCGCCACCGCCCCGCCCACGACGAGCAGCCCCGCCGCCGTCTCCCACCCGGCGTACGCGTCCTCGGTGGAGGTGAGCCCCGCCCACAGCACGGGCAGGCACAGGGCCGACCACAGCAGGACGTTCGTGAGCACGTGGTACCGGCTGATCCAGTCAGCGACCGTCTTCCTCATCCGGTCGACGCTACCCAGCCGCAGGAGGTGACTCCACTGCCGAAAGTCAGGGGCGTCGCCATTCCGGAGCGCGGGTTGATGAGATCGACGTCAACGCTGACGTGCCCGCATCGCGGATCCGGCGGAGATCCCATCCGGACGCGCCGCCGGCGACGCGACGACCGGGACCGACGGCGGGGTGAAGCCGTCGACCTCGAACGGCGGCTCCCACGCGGACGCACCCGGCCGAGCGCCCGTACCGGCACTGTGGACGCACTCGGCCGAGCGCCCGCACCGGCACTGTGGTCGTGGCCGTGGGGGAACTCCCGTCCTGCTCCGTTCGTCACTCCTCATGCGACTCCTCCGAGGCTGAAAGGCATCTCCCCGTGCGTAGCTCGTTCTTCGGGAACCTGGACCAGGGCCAGTTCCCCGGCCATTTCGCTCTGCAGAACCCCAAGATGCTGCGGGTGCAGCTGAACGGAGAGGTGCTGGCGCGGCAGGGGTCGATGGTCGCCTTCCAGGGACAGATGGACTTCGACTACGAGGGATCCGGCGGGGTCGGGCGGTTCCTGAAGAAGATGGTCACCGGTGAGGGCGCGCCGCTGATGCGGGTGCGCGGGCAGGGCGCGCTCTTCGTGGCTAACAACGCCGACGACGTGCACCTGTTCTACCTGGAGAACGAGGCGATCACCGTCAACGGGACCAACCTGCTGGCCTTCGACCCCCAGCTCACCTGGGACATCCAGCGGCTGCAGGGCGCGGGCATCGCCACCGGCGGCCTGTTCAACACCACCATCCAGGGCACCGGCTGGGTGGCGGTCACCGCGCACGGCGCGCCGGTGCTGCTCGACACCTCCTACGCGCCGACCTTCGCCGACAGCCAGTCCGCGGTGTGCTGGAGCGCCGGGCTGCGCGTGGGCGTCAACCGCACCCTCAAGGCGGGGGCGCTCATCGGCCGGGGGAGCGGCGAGGCCGCGCAGCTCGCCTTCCAGGGCCAGGGCTTCGTCCTGGTCCAGGCGAGCGAGGGCCCGATCATCCCGCAGACCGGCGGCTGAACCGGCCGGTGCCCGCGGGCCGTACGGCGGCTCCGCCCGGGGCCGCCGTACGGGATGACACGGCGGGTCCGCCGCGCTCTCTCCCACCGCGTCCGCCCGGTGATCGGGTGACGTGGCACCAGAGGTCAGGCGGCCTGCCAGATCCTGCTACGCAGGTCCATGCCGCGGATGACCTGGATACGCCAGGGGGTCAGGCGTAGGACGTGGAGCTTGGGGTCTGCCGGCGAGCGCCAGAAGTTGCCCAGGTTGTAGCCGGCTCCACGCGGGCTCGTCCTCTTGTACAGGTCCCACACGTGGCTCTTGACCGGCAGGTCGTCGACCCACGCGGCGACCGTGTCGATGGCGACGGAGTCGTTGCCCTGGGTCCAGTAGGAGAAGTTGGTGTGAGGGTTGTTGGCGATGTGCGCCGCCTTGACGGGTGTCCTGTAGGTGGCGAGCCAGCCGAGCGGGGTGCCGTCGACGTTCTCCCAGATGGGGATCAGAACCCTGGTCCTGGGCCGGTTCCTGGCGTCCACGGTGACCATCGTGGCGTAGACGATGGCGCCGACGAACGCGTTGAACTCGCTCTCGATCGCGGCGAAGGACTTCACTTTCACAGCCATGGTGTCTCCAGGTTCAGGCGTGCTGCTCGATCGGGGTCTTGCTACGGCGTAGCCCGGAGGCGATGACGAGAGCGCCGAGGGCGGCGGCGACGATGGGCACGATCAACGCGACGCGGAAGCCGTCGAGTACGCCCTGCGGTGAGACGTCGCCTCCGGTCGCGGCGAGGCTGACGGCGGTCACGACCGCCAGTCCCAGTCCCGCGCCGAACTGGAAGGAGGTGTTCAGCAGCCCGCCGGCGAGCCCCTGCTCCTCCTCGGCGATCCCATCGGTGGCGGCGATGGTGAGCGGCCCGTAGACCAGTGCGAAGGCCGTTCCGAGCAGGATCATGGTGGGGAACATGGCCGCATAGGTCCAGTCCAGGCCGATCGGCTGGAACAGCACATAGGCCAGCAAGGCCAGCAGCAGCCCGCCGAAGATCACCCGGGCGTTGCCGAAGCGGTTGACCAGCCAGGGGGTCAGCGTCGGGGCGAGGACGGCGTCGATGCCGATGGCCAGCAGGGCCAGGCCCGTCTGGAGCGGCGACCACCCGCGCAGCTGCTGCAGGTAGAGCACGGCGATGAACTGGAAGGCGAAGAACGAGCCGGAGAACAGGATCGCGCCCAGGTTGGCGCGGACCAGCGCTCCCGAGCGGAAGATGCCCAGTCGCACCAGGGGAGAACGCGACCGCCGCTCGATGGCCACGAAGGCGGCCAGCAGAGCCAGGCTCGCGGCCAGCAGGAGGAGCGTCTGCGCCCAGCCCACGTGAGCTGCCCTCTCGACGGCGAAGACGAGCAGCAGCACGGCGCCCGTGACGCTGACAGCGCCCGCGAAGTCGAAGCCCTGGGCGGGACGGTCGCTCCGCTCGTCCTTGGGCACCAGTGCGACGGCGGCGACGAGAATCGCCGCGGTCATCAGGACCGGGGCGAAGAACACCCATCGCCAGCTGATCGACGTCAGCAGGCCGCCGACGACGAGCCCGAGGGAGAACCCGGCGGCAGCCGTACCGGCATAGACGAGAAGCGCCTTGTTGCGCAGCTTGCCCTCGGGGAAGCTCGTGGTGATGATGGACAGGCCCGCGGGGGTGAGGAACGCCGCGGCTATGCCCTTGACCAGCCGGGACAGGATCAGGATCCAGCCCTCGCCGGCGAAGCCGCCCAGGCCGGAGAAGACGAGGAAGACCGCCAGCCAGAACAGGAACATGCGTCTGCGCCCGAGCAGGTCGGCGGCTCGGCCGCCCATGAGCATGAAGCCGCCGTAGCCGAGCACGTAGGCGCTGACCACCCACTGCAGCTCACCGGTGGACATGGCCAGATCCGCCTGGATCGACGGCAGGGCCACGCCCATCATCGAGACGTCCACGCCTTCCAGGAAGATGGCGCCGCACAGGACGAGCAACATGCCCCATGCTCGCCCGCTCATGCGGTCGGTCTGTTGAAACATCAGGCTTTTCATTCCGTTCTTCATTGACGCGAATTCGGGCAGCACGGATCGGCCGCGCGGCATTCGTGTTGTGAGGGGTAGGACAGGGGGAAGTTCAGCTCGGGGGATGCAGCCGAGCCGTCAGGCACATGCGATCCAGTGCGTTGCAGAGGGAGATCGTCATGATGAGGTTGCCGAGGTTGTAGGGCCCGAGCAGCCGCTCGGCCTCGCCGTACTCCTCATCGGACACACTTTCGGACTGCAGCCAGGTCATGGATTCGGCCAAGGCCAGCGCGGCCCGTTCGGTCGCGGAGAACAACCGGGAGTCACGCCAGCCCGCCAGTTGGTGGAGCCGCTCCTGGGTGTCACCCAGGCGGAGGAGCTCCTTGGAGCGCCTGCCGAGGAAGTACGCGCACCCGTTGATCTGGGAGATGCGGATCCTCACCAGCTCCCGCAACCGGTCATCGATCAGCGCTTCCCGCTGCAACACGTCGTCGAGCTCGGTAATGATCTTGACGGCCTGTGGCGATACCGCGCTCAGAGCGATTCGCTCGTGATACATCGAGCCCTCCTCTGATTCCCGTTGGCTGGTCAAGCATCGATCACGCCATGACCTGGAACAACAGCGAAATGCTCACCTATCGGTAAGGTGGCTTTACTGATAGGAAGGCGTGCGAGATGGACTGGCAGGAAATCGAGGCCTTCCTGACGCTGGCCGAGGAGCTGCACTTCGGCCGCACCGCGGAACGGCTGCACGTGTCACGGGCGCGGATAAGCCAACTGATCAAAGTCCTGGAACGGCGCGTCGGCGGCCCACTGTTCGATCGCACCAGTCGCCGGGTGACGCTGACGCCCGTCGGGCAGCAGCTCCGCGAGGACCTGACACCCCATCACCGCGGTATTCACCAGGCGATCGCCAAAGCCGCCGACGCTGCGCGCGGCGTCGGCGGCGTCCTGCGCGTGGGGTTCTCCAGTCCGCTGGCCAGCGAGATGGTGATGAAGATCGTGAATGCCTTCCGTGTTCGCCATCCCGACTGCGAGGTTCAGATCCGCGAGGTCCACCTGTCGGACCCCTTCGGGCCTCTGCGCCGCGGTGAGCTGGACATCCAGCTCACCGAGTTCCCCGTCGACGAGCCCGACCTGACCGCGGGACCGGTCCTGATCACCGACCCCAAAGTCCTCGCCGTATCCAGTCGGCACCGTCTGGCGCACCGCGAGACGGTCAGTGTGGAAGACCTCGCCGACGAGCTCGTCCTGTTCATCTCCGGAATGCCAGACTATTTCGTGGATCAGTTGCTCCCGCCCTACAGCCCGAGCGGCAAGCCCATCCGCCGCTCACTCACCACCCGGTACTGGCAGGAACTTCTCACGCTCGTCAGCGCGGGCCAGGGGGTCACCTTGGCCGTAGCCCAGGGGGCGCGCTACTACCCCCGCCCCGACCTGGCCTACATCCCCATCGAAGACGCCCCACCGCTGGAATACGGACTTCTCTGGCGTACGGCGGGTGCCACCGTCAGGTGCGGAGCCTTCACACAGACGGCACTCGACTGCGTCTCCGGACCGGCCGCACCGCGTCGGCGGAGACAGCTGCGGTGACCGAGGCCTCCAGCTCGACGGTGAGAAGGAAAAGGGAGGTGCCGGCGCCTCGGCCTTCCCGCCGCCCCTGGTCAGCCCTCGACGTCGGTCTGCCGGTGCGGGGCGCCGACTAACGGCGCAGCAGGCCGATGGCGAAGATGTAGATCAGGCCGATCGCGACGACGGCGACGGTCGTGACGAACATGACGCGCATGTCAGGCCTCCACTTCGCATCTGTACGGCAGGTCGCCGCGGGGCCGGCAGCCGGCGCCGCGCACCAGCCAGCCCTGCGGGAACCTGTGGAGGAAGACGGTGTCCCGCGTGAGCCGGACCTGGGCCTCGTCACCCCAGACCTCGGCGTCGCGCACCTGGCCGCCGGGCAGGTCGAGGACGGTCTCGGCGCACGTCTGACCCCCCGTCCGTAGGCTCTCGGCCGCCTCCGGTGTCAGCAGCGAGCACGCCTGGTCGCCATGCCGGTCGTGCACCGCCGTGTAGAACCGCGTCACCGCCTGCTCGGCGGGCCCCCTGTCCGAGGACGCGCAACCGACCGGTCCCATCGCCAGCGCTCCCAGAACCACCAGCACGGTCGGAGTCTTCATCGGCCTCCTGTTCCCCGCTCCCAACAGAATTCACCCGGCCGCGGACGGGAAGAGGAGCCCCGCCGGCGGGGCTCCTGGCTGTGGCGGGCCGCGCCGGTGGGACACCGCCGGCGCGTCAGCCTCCGGAGCCTCCGGCGCTCTGGGCGAGCACGCGATCCCAGTCGGACAGGAAGCGCCCGAGGCCGTAGCGCGAGAGCGCGGCGGCGCGTGCGGCCTTCCCCGCCTGCCGGGCCCGGGCCGGGTCGTCGACGAAGGTCCGCAGCGCGGCGGTGAGGGTGGTGAGGCGGGTCGAGATCACCCCCGCCTCCGGCGGCACCGCCTCGACGGCCTCCGTGGTGGCCAGCGCCACGACGGGCATGCCCAGCAGCATGGCCTCGATCAGGGAGAGCCCGAGCGAGGTCCACCGATAGGGGTGCAGGTAGACGCGCCGCCGGGCGAGCTCGGCGTGCATCGCCCGCTGGGGCAGGTCCTCGAAGGTCCCGAACGGGAAGCGGAGCCGGTGCGGCAGGCCGGTGACCTTCATGCCGAAGACGTCGAGCGGGGCGGCGGAGCCGAACCTCGGCAGCAGGTCGGTTCCGGCGACCCGCTCGCGCCGGATCGGCTCGTCGACCACGACGCCGGCCCTGGGGAGCTCACCCGTGTAGCGGTGGCCGGGGTCGACGACGCCGTGCTCGACCACCTGGGTGGGCGCCCTGCCGGAGTCCCAGAACAGGTCGTTGAAGTGGGTCACGTGGATCAGCGGGATGTCGCCGCGTCCGGCCATCGGGTGCCGGGTGCCGGGGGCGTTCCCGGCCGGGGCGTTGTGCTCGACGTAGACGGCGGGCACGTCCCGGCCGGGGCGGCGGCCCAGCCAGCGCCGGACGAGATCCAGCTCCTGGGGGCGCTGCAGGACGACCAGGTCGACATCCTCGCCGCGGAGCCGGTTCCACGGGACCTCGCGCACGGTGGCGGGCCAGAGGTAGGTCCGGGCCCGGCCGCGTCCGTCGGGGCCCCGGCCGGGGACGAGGGGCACGAGATAGTCGTGGGCGCCGTGGACGAAGGACGTCGTCCAGGACCCGTGCACATGCCAGAGCAGGATTCTCATCAGCGGGCTCCGGCGTCCGGCCGGGTCCGGCTCCCGGTGCGGGCGGCCACGCCGAATGCCGCCGCCCGGCGGGTCCGGTCCGGCGCGCGGCGGGTTCCGGGCGCGGGTTCCACCCGGCCGGGATCGCGGTCGCGGGGGACGTTCACGATCAGCGTGCCGTCCCGGTCGAAAAGGACGGCGGCTGGATTGTCGCGGCTCGGCACGGGCGCCTCCGGGTGTCTCTCGTCAACGGGCCGGGTGCTCGGCGGGTGGGAGGGACAGCCCCCGAAAAACTACAGAGAGTGATATCTGGCGATATTCAGGTCTCTTACCAGGACTTTTCCCCATGTCGTCGTTTGAGAACCGCTCCTTTCGGTAGTTAACCAGTTACACACGGGAGGCGAATCCATGAGATTTCTCGGGATAAACGCGATCTTCCATGACCCGGCGGCGGTGCTCGTGGTCGACGGGGAACTGCGGGTCCGGAGATGATCGGCACCGTCCTCGTCGCCCGGCCGGGCAACGCGGGTGACGTCCTGCTGGCCGGGCCCGCCGTCCGCGCGGTCGCCGCGGGGGCCAGGGAGGTCGTGCTGCTGGCCGGGCCGCAGGGCCGTGCGGCGGCCGAGCTGCTGCCCGGCGTGTCCAGGGTGGTGGAGTGGCGGACGCCGTGGATCGACGCCAACCCGCCGCCGATGACCGGCCCGCACGCCCTGCGGCTGCTGAGGGCCGTTCAGGAGGTGGCACCCGAGCTGGCGCTGATCCTCACCTCCTTCCGCCAGTCGCCGCTGCCGCTGGCCCTGCTGCTGAGGCTGGCCGGGACGCCGAAGACCGCGGCCATCTGCGCCGACCACCCCGGCTCGCTGCTCGACGTGTGCCGCGTCGTCGACGAGGAGCTGGACGTGCCGGAGGCCGAGCGCATGCTCGGACTGGCCGGGGCCGCGGGGTTCGAGCTGCCGCCCGGCGACAGGGGAGCGCTCGCCGTACGGCGGCCGCTGCCCGAGGTGGGGCACCTGACGGGGCCGCCCGGCTACGTGGTCGTGCACCCCGGGGTCTCCGCTCAGGCCAGGGCGTGGCCGGCGGAGAGCTGGACGAGGGCGGTCCACGACCTCGTCCGCGCGGGCTGGCGGGTCGTGGTGACCGGAGGCTCGGGCGAGCGCGCGCTCACCGCGCGGGTGGCCGGCGCGAGAAGGTCCGGCCTCTCCGGCCGGCCCGCCGTACCAGAGGGCTGGGAGGGTAGGGCGCCGGCCTCGGGCCTCGTGGAGGAGACGCGCCTCCTGCGCGGGGCCGTCCAGGAGACGTGTTCCATACCGGGGTCGGAGAGGGGAGGCGGGCCCGTCTGGGAATCCGTCACGGATCTGGGCGGAAGGACGACTTTCGCCGAGCTGGCGGCGGTGCTCGCCGGGGCGAGCGTGGTGGTCGTGGCCAACACCGGCCCCGCCCATCTCGCGGCGGCGGTCGGCACACCTGTGGTCAGCCTCTTCGCCCCCGTGGTCCCGGCCGCCCGCTGGGCGCCGTACGGCGTGCCGAGCGCGGTGCTGGGCGATCAGAACGCCGCCTGCCGGGGCAGCCGGGCCAGGGTGTGCCCGACCGCCGGCCATCCCTGCCTGTCGTCCGTGCCGAGCACCGACGTCGTCGAGGCCGTCAACCGCCTGGCGTTCACGAAGGAGGCCGTCCGTTGAGGACCGTCTTGACATCGAAGCAGGCGAGTCCCCTCGCCGCGGGCGTCCGGCCGCCGGCCGCCGACGTCAACCCGCCCGAGGACGTGGCCGCGACCGTCGTGTTCGCCCTCGGCCGGCCGGTGGGCTGCGAGATCGGGGAGCTGGTCGTCTGCCCCGCCACGGAGACGTCATGGCCGTGACGAGCCGGAACCCGGCGTGACCGCGGGCGGACGGACGGCGGCCGGAGGGCCGCCGGTGATGGTGGTGCTGCGCGGGCTCGGCCTCGGTGACCTGCTCACCGCGGTCCCGGCGCTGCGGGCGCTGCGCCGCGCCCATCCCGGTCACCGGATCGTGCTGGCCGCGCCCGCCTCTCTGGCGCCCCTGGTGCCGCTGATCGGCGCGGTGGACGGACTGCTCGACGTGTCGGGGCCGGGACCGGTCCCGCTCGGCGTGGCCCCCGACATCGCGGTCAACCTGCACGGCAGGGGTCCGCAGAGCCTCGCCGCGCTGCGCCGTACCGGCCCGGGACGGCTGCTCACCCACGCTCATCCCGACTTCCCGGAGGTGCCGGGGCCGCCCTGGCGGGGGGACGCGCACGAGGTCCGGCGCTGGTGCGACCTGCTCGGCTGGTACGGCGTCGCGGCCGATCCGGGCGATCTGGAGCTGGAGGTCCCTCCGGGCTGGGAGCCGCCGCCCGTCGCCCGCCTGTGGGCGGCCGGCCCGGCGCCGGAGCCCGTCTCCGCATCGGAGCCCGAGCCGGCCGCCGTCGACTCCGGGGCGGCCGGTCCGGGATCGGAGGGCTTCCCGCCCGGCGCGGGTCCGGGGCCGTATGCCTCTCCGCCCGATCGGCCCGATCGGCCCGATCGGCCCGATCCGCCCGATCGGCCCGCGCCGGCCGCGTGCCGGGCCCCGGCCGGTCGCGGGGCGGCCCGTCCGGGACCGAGGGTTCCCCGGTCCAGGCGGCCCGCGCCGGTCGTCCTCCATCCGGGGGCCGCCGCCCCGGCCAGGCGCTGGCCGCCGGAGCGGTTCGCGCTGGTCTCCCTCGCGCTGCGGCAGGCCGGGCACGAGGTGGTGATCACGGGGAGCGCCGGGGAGCGGGTGCTCGCCGAGCAGGTGGCCTCCCTCGCCTGCCTGCCGGAGGCGTGCGTGCTCGCCGGGCGCACCGGCCTGCGCGACCTGGTCGCCCTGGTGGCCCGGGCCCGGCTGGTCGTCTGCGGCGACACCGGAGTGGCCCATCTCGCGAGCGCGCTCGCCACCCCCTCGGTGGTGCTGTTCGGGCCCGTCTCACCCGCCCTGTGGGGACCACCCCACGGTCCGCACGTGGCCCTGTGGGCGGGGCGCTCCGGCGACCCCCACGGTGACCTGCCCGATGAGGGCCTGCTGGAAATCGGCGTCCTGGAAGTCCTCGACGCCGCCGTCAATCTGCTGGAGGTAGGCGTCCGATGAACACGCGATGGGTGGTGGTGACCGGCGGAGCCGGCTTCCTGGGGTCGTACCTGTGTGAACGCCTCCTCGCCGAGGGGGCCGGGGTGGTCTGCATGGACAACTTCCTGACCGGCTCCCCCCGCAACGTCGAGCACCTGATCGGCCGGGCCGCGTTCCGGCTGGTCGAGTGCGACCTCACCGGCTTCGTCCACGTGCCCGGCGACGTGGACCTGGTGCTCCACTTCGCCTCGGCGGCCTCGCCCGCCGACTACCTGCGCCATCCGATAGAGACGCTCAAGGTGGGCAGCCTCGGCACGCTGCACGCGCTCGGGCTGGCCAGGGAGAAGGACGCCCGGTTCGTCCTGGCCTCCACCAGCGAGGTGTACGGCGACCCGCTGGAGCACCCGCAGCGGGAGAGTTACTGGGGCAACGTCAACCCGGTGGGGCCGCGGAGCGTGTACGACGAGGCCAAGCGTTTCGCCGAGTCGCTGACCACGGCCTACCGCAACTCCCACCGGGCCGACACCGCGATCGTGCGGATCTTCAACACCTACGGGCCGAGGATGCGGCCCCACGACGGCCGGGCCATCCCCACCTTCATCCGCCAGGCCCTGCACGGCGAGCCGATCACCGTGACCGGTGACGGCGGGCAGACCCGCTCCATCTGTTACGTGGACGACACGATCGAGGGGATCCTCGCCCTGACCGACAGCGGGTTCGAGGGACCGGTCAACATCGGCAACCCGGCGGAGCTGACCATGCTCACCCTCGCCGAGACGATCCGCGATCTGACCGGCTCGGACTCGCCGATCCACTTCATCGACCGTCCCGCCGAGGACCCGGAGGTCCGCCGCCCCGACACCTCGCTGGCCGCCTCCCGCCTGGGCTGGACGCCGAAGGTGGACGTCGTCGACGGGCTGAGCCGTACCATCTCCTGGTTCGCCGAAGAGCTTCAGGGCCGCCGTGAAAGCGCCGAATCGAGCAGGTGAACCAGTGTCCGCAGACGCGTCGGAACCGTTCGGCAGGCCGGTCGGGTGGACTCGCTCTCACACGTGACGGTGGTGGTGGTCACCCGGAACCGCCGCCGTGACCTGGAACGCTCGCTACCGCGCCACGAGTGCCCCGTCATCCTGCTCGACAACGGTTCCACGGACGGCAGGCCCTGGTCCGGCGGCGGTTCCCGCACATCCCGAAGTGGACGGCGCCGGGATCCCCCCTGGTTAGTGAATCGTGCCCCGAGGGCGGACAATCGGCTCCGGCGTTCCGACAGACCGGGACGTCGGAGACGGACTGATGAGGAGAGACCGTGCCGGCCACATCCCCCCGGCCACCGCGTGCCGACGCGCGACACGACCGCGATCGGCCGCTCGATCCGTTGACGGAGGGCCTGCGCCGCCACGCCGCCGCCACGCCGGAGGCGCCGGCCCTGCGCCGCCGCGCCGCCGCCACGCCGGAGGCACCGGCCGCGCCGCGTGCGCGCGACGCCTTCCCGGCGAGCAGGGAAGGCGACCGATGAGCCTGACGGGGCGCGGTCACCGGGCGCGCGACCTCGGGATCGTGATCGGCGAGCATGAGCCGGGCGAGCACAACGCCATCACCGACGTGCCCGGCGTACGTGTCGGGCACTGCACCGTCCTGCGGGAGCCCGCCATCCGCACCGGCGTGACCGCGATCGTCCCCGGCGACGTCGGCCCGCACGCGCCGTTGCCGGCGGGCATGTTCGCCGGCAACGGGCACGGCAAGCTGGTCGGCGCCACCCAGCTGGCCGAGCTCGGGCTGATCGAGGCGCCCGTCGTGCTCACCGCGACGCTGTCGGCGTTCCGGGCGGCCGACGCGGTGGTGAGCTGGATGCTGGCGCGGCCGGACTGCGCGGACGTGCGGACCTTCAACCCGGTCGTGGGGGAGTGCAACGACGGCTACCTGTCGGACATCCGCGCCCGTCCGCTCGGCGAGGCGCAGGTGCTGGCGGCCATCGACGGCGCGGCGCCGGGGCCGGTGCCGGAGGGATGCGTCGGAGCGGGAACCGGCACCGGCGCCCTGGGATTCAAGGCGGGCGTCGGCACGGCCTCCCGGGTGCTCGACCTGGCGGACGGGCCGGTCACCCTCGGCGCGCTGGTGCAGGCGAACTTCGGCGGCACGCTGCGCGTCCTCGGCTCCACGGTCACGCCGGCCTCCCTGGGGCTGGCCGAGCCCGCTGCCCCGGACGTGGGATCGTGCATGGTCGTCCTGGCGACCGACGCGCCTCTCGACTCCCGCCGGCTCACCCGCCTGGCACGGCGTGCGGTGTTCGCGCTGGGACGGGTCGGCGCCTCCTACAGCCACGGCAGCGGGGACTACGGCATCGCCTTCTCGGTCCGGACGGACGGCGCGCCGCTGCCGGACACGACGTTGAGCCCGCTGTTCGAGGCGGCGCTCGACGTCGTCGAGGAGGCCGTCCTGAACTCGCTGTTCACCGCGACGACCATGACGGGTGTGGACGGGCGCACCCTGCACGCGATACCGCTGCCCCGCCTCATGAAACTCCTGGGCCGGAGCGGGCCGCCTCTCCCGGGAGACTGAAGGCCGCGCCCTCCGAGGCCGGCGCCCCTCCGGCGGACGCCGTCCCGCCCGGAGGGGCGTCCGGCCTCCCGGTGACGAGGGCCGCTCTAGGCGGGGGAGCGGCCGAGCATGGCGAGGATCCGGTCGAAGCGGTCCGCGTCCTCGGCGATGACCAGGCCGGGCTGGAACGCGGCACCCGGCCTGCGACGTCGTCCGTCGTCCGGGACGGCCCGGGCGATCGGCCAGGCGGCCTCCACCAGCTCCGGCTCCGCCGTGAACGCGACGCCGAGCGACTGGGCGACGTCCCAGCCGTGCACCAGGTAGTCGATGAAGTGAAAGCCGATGGCCTGTGCCGCGGGGAACGTCAGGTCTTTGCCGAACTCGGGCAGCGCGAACTCGCGATCCAGCACGCCGTCCTGCGCGAACGCGGTCGTCACGCGTTCGGCGGCCGCGGCGTAGGCCGAGAGGGCGTCGTCACCCGCCGGCTCCACCCGCCACGCCGCCAGGTCGGCTCCGGCCCCCTCCGCCGCGGCGGCGAAACCATGGTGCTGGGCGGTCATGTGGGCGAGCAGATCGGCCAGCGTCCAGCCCGCGCACGGCGTGGGCCGGCCGAGGTCCTCGGCCGCCGCCTTGGCGACCAGGTCCACGCTCGCGCGCACCGCACGCCTGTCCAGTTCCCGGATGTCCATGAACGACCTCTCGTATTGATAAGCTCATGCCTATCATCTGCATCCGCATATCATCTGTCAATGCGTATAGTGGGATGCCGTGACCGATCGTCCCGACCTCGCCGCGATGATCAGCCCGCTGAGCCGGGCGCTCATCGACGCCGAGCTGCCCGTACTGCACGAGCACGGCCTGTCGATGTGGGCCTACTCGGTCCTGCTCGCGCTGGACGAACGGCCGTTGCGGACCCAGGCCGCGCTCGCGGAGGCCATCGGCGCGGACAAGACCCGCATCATCGGATACCTCGACGACCTTCAGCGCAAAGGCCTCATCGAGCGGACCCCCGACCCCGCCGACCGGCGCGTCCGCGTCCTGTCGTTGACCGCCGAAGGCCGCCGCGTACGCGACTCCGCGCAGGCGGGCATCCGGCGCAAGGAAGAACGCCTGCTGGCACGCCTCTCCCCCGAGGACCGGCGCGGTTTCCTGCGTGCGCTGCGGACGCTCGCCGCCCTGCCCCCCGAAGAGATCGCAGGCGCCTGACCACGTAGTCCCGCGATCCATCCCAGCCGTGTGGACCCCGCGGCAGAGCTCGCCGCCTGAGCTCCGTGATGACCGGCCACGGAAACCCGTCATCACCTGGCGTCTCTCGCGGGTTGCCGCGGCAACTTCGGGAGGCGCGGCGTCACAGGGGTCACTGCGGCGTCGGCGGGACCAACGTCAAGCCAGGTGACCCGTCCGAGTGGGCCGCCTGTCAGACGGGGCTGGTTCCCCTGCGGAACGGAAGCTCGACCACTCGACCTGTCGGTGGGTGAACTTCCGAGCTATTTACTACTTCGAGTAGTAAACTAGTCGCATGAGTGCACCTGAGCGGGAGTTCGCCCCGGGGGCCGGTCCGGCGGCCAAGGTCAGTGTCTCCTTGCGTGCGGGGAACATCCAGGCGGTCAGGGAACGCGTTGGAGCGCGCGGGTTCTCCGCCTATGTCGATGCCGCGGTTGAACGTCAGATCGAGCGGGATCTCCTGGAGGAGGCGCTTCAGGCTAATGAGGCTGCCCGTGGGCCGATTCCGCAGGGATTGCGGGATGAGGCGGCGGAGCTGTTTCGGAGCGTGAAGTCCGCACCCGAGCTTCAGGAAGAGGGCGGATGGCACGCGCACGAAGCAAGCTGAGCGCGGGCACCGTGGTCCTCGACTGCGAAGGTCTCGTCAGGTGGTGCGAGGCCGATCAGAGGGTGACCGCGATCGTGCGGGGAGCTCAGGACAACGACTTCCGGGTCGTCGTCAGCGCGATGACGCCGATTGAGGCTCAGGACGTCCGGGTGAAGAGCGATCGCCTCAGATGGCATCTGTCCCGGCTGAAGGTCGAGCCGGTGACCGAGGATATCTGCGCGCGGGCGATCGAGCTTCTGCGTGATGCCCGGCTGCATGGTCACAAGTACGCCATTGATGCCGTGGTGGCTGCTACTGCCCTGCGTGCGGTCAGGCCGGTGATCGTCATCACCTCCGATGAGGACGACATGTACAAGCTCTGTGGGAAAACCGTCAAGGTTGTCGGAGTCTGAGGCTCACCGGCCACTTGGCGATGCACGGTGGCCGGCACCGGAGTCGCGTGCCCAGTCCGCCTGACCTCCGGCGATGCGCGGACCTGGGGTGAGTTTTCCAGGTGTCCACATACAGCTACTCGGAGTGCCAGACGACCTCGCCGTCCATCCGGGCATCGGTCGGGACGAGACCGAGGCGGCGGGCCAGGGCCGAGGAGGCGGTGTGGTCGGGGTGGATCGTCGCGACGATGTCGGTGACGCCGTGCTCCCTGAGCCAGGACAGGAGGGCGAGCGCGGCCTCGCCGGCGATCCCCCTGCCCTGCCAGGGGGTGCCGACGACCCAGGCCACGGACGCCCGGCCGGCGGCCACGGTGGCCTGGACGTAGCCGACCAGGCGGTCCGGGCCCTCCAGGCGGATCACCCAGTTGAGCCAGGCGTCGTCACCGCCGGGCGGCGGCCCGGCGACCATGCGGGTGTAGCGGTCGCGCAACTGCTCGGCGGTCGCGGGGGAGCCCCCGATGAAGGTGTGCAGGGCCGGGTCGGAGAGCGCCTCGGCCATCTCGGCGGCGTGCTCCACCGCCAGCGGTTCGAGCGTGAGCCGGGGGGTCCAGATCGGTCCGATGTTCATCGTCATAGCGTCCCATGGTCGGCTTTCACGGTCATGGTGTTCCGTGGCCGGTTTCCACGGCTACGGCGTTCCATGACCGGTCTCCACGCCCATGACGTCCCGTGATCAGTCGCGGGTGACGGACTGGTCGACGGTGCCGGGGGCCAGGACGTGTTCGATGACCATGACGGCCGCGCCGATCACCCCGGCCCGGTCGCCGAGCTCGCTGGCGGTGATCGTCAGGTGCTGGGTGGCGAGGGGCAGCGAGCGGCTGTAGATGACCTCGCGGAGACCGGCGAGTATCTGCTCGCCGGCCTCGGCGATGTCGCCGCCGACCACGATCACCGAGGGGTTGAAGAAGTTGACGATCGAGGCGAGGACGTCGCCGATCTCGCGGCCCGCCTGGCGGATGAGCTGGACGGCCTGGGTGTTGCCGCCGCGCACCAGGCGGACCACGTCGCGGCTGTCGGCGGCCTCCACGCCGTCGGCGGACAGGCGGGCGGACATGGCCGCGCCGCTGGCGACGGCCTCCAGGCAGCCGAGGTTGCCGCAGCGGCAGACGATGTCGGTTGCCGAGGCCACCTGGATGTGGCCGATGTCGCCGGCCGCGCCCTGGGCGCCCCGGTGCAGGTGGCGGTCGCTGATGATGCCGCAGCCGATGCCCGTGCCGATCTTGACGAAGATGAGGTGGTCGGCCTCGGGGCGGGCGGCCCAGTGCTCGCCCAGCGCCATGATGTTGACGTCGTTGTCGACGAGCACGGGTGCGCCGAAGCGCTCGCCGAGCCACTCGGGGACGGGGAAACCGTCCCAGCCCGGCATTATCGGCGGATTGACCGGCCGTCCCGAGCTGTGCTCGACCGGGCCGGGCAGACCGACGCCGATGCCGCAGATCTGGTCGCGGGTGTGGCCGGTCTCGGCGAGCATCTCCTCGAAGGTGTGCTGGAGCCAGGTGAGCGTCTCGACGGGACCGCGGTCCACCGGCACCTCGTCCGCGCGCTCGGCGAGCACCTCGGTGCCCAGGTCGGTGATCGCCAACCGGGCGTGGGTGGCTCCGAGGTCGGCGGCGAGGGCGATGCGGGCGCCGCGGTTGAAGGTGAAGGCGACGGCGGGACGGCCTCCGGAGGAGATGGCCTCCTCGGTCGGGACGATCCACCGCTGGCTCAGCAGCGCGTCGAGCCGCTGCCCGAGGGTGGACCGTGCCAGTCCGGTCAGTTGCACCAACTCGGCCCGGGTCCGGGCCTGACCGTCGCGCAGGATCTTCAGAAGCGCCCCCGCGCCGGCGATTGAACCGTTCGCTTCGCTCAGCATGCGCACAGTCAACACTCCTCGTTTCCACCGCGTCAAAGCGACTTACGCCCGTTCACTACTTCATTATGCCTAGATATCGCTTATTTTTGCTTGATCATCGCCATAAGCGCTTCTGGGTCTCGGAAGCATGGAGGAGATCGGACCGCTACCGCCGCCTCGGTCCGGTGGTCGCCGGCGGGGACCCGGGACGGGATCGTCGGCTGGGGCGTGGAAACTCGCGTGAACGGGGCCGGAGGTGAACCGCCGAGCAACAGCGTCGCGGCCGTGCGCAGAGCCGCACGGTCGGGATGGCTGGAATCCCCCGGATTCATCCGTGGGGGGCGCTTCAACGGACGGTAATCAGGGTGGACGGATGCCTTTGTCCTCTCTGGAAAGACCGCCGAAGTTCTCTCCGGTTAGCGTGGAATCGCAGGTCATGCGCCGTGCCGACGTCGTCCGTGGCACCGGTGTGGCGCCCTGCCGCTCAGGTGCCGCCCGGGGCCCTGCCGACTTGACAACCGGTGGCCTGCGGTCGCGCTCTGAGATCCGATCAATGTGCCGGAAATCCCGGTCGTGACTTGTCGGGTGCCACGCGGTTCGGTTGAATGGTCGGACCAATCGCCTCGGGAGAGCCATGATCGACGCGCATCACCACGTCTGGGACCTGTCCGTGCGGGACCAGGAGTGGATCACCGGCCCGGAGATGGCCTCGCTGCGGAGGGACTTCGGCGTCGAGGACCTGCCGGCGGCCGCCTCCGGGGTGACGGCCACGGTGCTCGTGCAGACGATCGCCGTTCCGGAGGAGACCCCGGAGTTCCTGGCCCTGGCAGAGGCGCACGACCTGATCGCGGCGGTGGTCGGCTGGACCGACCTGACCGCGCCCTCGGCGGCCGACGACCTCGACGCGCTGCGGGCCGTGCCGGGCGGCCGCTACCTGCGCGGCATCCGGCACCAGGTGCAGGGCGAGGCCGACCCGCGCTGGCTCTGCCGGGACGACGTGCGGCGCGGCCTCGCGGCGGTCGGACGGGCCGGGCTCGTCTACGAGCTGCTCACCCTCCCGCACCAGCTCCCCGCCGCGATCGAGACCGCGGCCGCGCTGCCCGATCTCGCCTTCGTGCTCGACCACTGCTCCAAGCCGCCGGTCGCCTCGGGGGTGCTGGAGCCGTGGGCCACGCTGGTCCGCGAGCTGGCCGCGCGTCCGAACGTCACGTGCAAGCTGTCCGGCCTCCTCACCGAGGCGGACTGGGGCGGCTGGGCGGCTGCGGACCTGCGGCCCTACGTCGACGTGGTGCTGGAGGCCTTCGGGCCGGAGCGGGTCATGTTCGGCTCCGACTGGCCGGTCTGCCTGCTCGCCGCGCCGTACGACCGCGTGCTGGAGACCACCCGCTCGCTCACCGCGCACCTGTCGGAGGCCGAGCGCGAGGAGGTGTTCGGCGGGGTGGCCGCCCGCGTCTACGGCATCGCCTGACCCGCCCGCGCGACTTGGGCCCGCCGGCGTGTACGGGGTGCCACCCGGACTGCCCAGCCCGGCGGACTGCCCAGCCCGGTCCGGCCTGCCCAGCCCGGTCCGGCCTGCCCAGCCCGGTCCGGCCTGCCCGGTGTGTACGGCCCGCCCGGCCGGCTGATCAGCGTCCGGGCCCCTCCTGGAGACGTCGGCGGACCGGGGCGTAGTGGGCCTCGACGGCCCGGGTGAACGCGGCGACGTCTCCGGCGGAGACCGCCGCGACGATCGCGTGGTGCGCCTCGACGGTCTCCCGCACCGACTCGGGGCTGGTGTCCAGCGTGTGGGCGACGATGGCGTGGACGTCCCAGAACGCGGCGGTGAGCTGGGTGATCAGCTCGTTGCCCAGCGGTTCCATGAGCAGCAGGTGGAACTCGCGGTCCTGCTCGATGAAGGACTCGCCTCGGGCCGCGCGCTCGGCCATCTGGTCGGCGAGGTCGAGCAGCTCGCCGTGGAGACCGTCGTCGAAGGCGGCGAGGATGGGGCCGGCGAGTCCCTGCTCTATCGTCTGGCGGACCTGGACCAGCTCGGAGAGCACCCGGAAGTCGTCGGACCGGCTGAGCAGCCCCCGGAAGGTCAGGCTCTCGACGAGCGCGGCGAGTGACAGCCGTCCGACGTAGGTGCCGTGCCCGTGGCGTACCTCGACGATGTCGAGGGCGGTGAGGGTCTTGATCGCCTCGCGGACGCTGGAGCGGCTGGCTCCCACGGCGGCGCACAGCTCCGCCTCGGTGGGCAGGGGATCACCGGGTCCCAGGCGGTTCTGCAGGATGTACTGCCTCCGGCGCGACGCCGGTCGCCGCCAACATGCACGTCTTCGAGGCGCTGTTCGACCTCGACCCGGCGACCCGCGAGTCCTACGCCGCGCTCGCCGCGCGCGACCTGGAGAAGGCGGACGACACGACCTACAAGGTCGCGCTCCGCGACGGCGCGACCTTCCACGACGGCTCCGCCGTGACGGCCGACGACGTGGTCTTCAGCTTCCAGCGCGTGATGGACCCGGCCAACGCCTCGCTCATGGTGCAGTTCATCCCGTTCGTCGAGAGCGTCACCGCGGCCGACGCCAAGACCGTCGAGATCAAGCTCAAGTACGCCTTCCCGCTGCTCAAGGAGCGGCTCGCGGTCGTCAAGATCGTGCCCAAGGCCCTCGTCGAGAAGGACAAGACCGCCTTCGACGCCAAGCCCGTCGGGTCCGGCCCCTACAGGCTGGTCGAGGCGACCAAGGAAGACAAGATCGTCTTCGAGCGGTGGGACAAGTACAACGGCACCCGCCCGGCCAAGGTCAAGAACATGGTCTGGCGGCTGCTGTCCGACCCCTCGGCCCGCGTCACCGCGCTGGAGTCGGGCCGGGTGGCGGCGATCGAGGACGTCCCCTACATCGACGTGCAGAAGGTCGGCCAGAAGCACAAGCTTGAGGCCGCGCAGTCCTTCGGCCTGCTCTTCCTCATGTTCAACTGCGCCGAGAAGCCCTTCGACGACAGGCGCGTGCGCCAGGCGCTGCACTACGCCATCGACACCGACAAGGTGATCCGGACGGCGATGCTCGGCAACGCCGCCGCGGCCACGGGTTACGTGCAGGAGACCCATCCGGCCTACGCCAAGGCGTCGACCGTCTACGGATACGACCCCGACAAGGCCAAGGCGCTGCTGAAGGAGGCCGGCGTCTCCGGCCTGAACGTCACCATGGTGACCACCGACGCCGGCTGGGTGAAGGACTCCGTCCCGGTCATCAAGGAGGGCTGGGACGCCATCGGCGTGACCACCACCCTCGACATCGGCCAGTCCGGGGGGCAGTACACCAACAAGGTCGACCCCGGCAAGTTCCAGATCCTGGTGGCGCCCGGCGACCCGTCGGTCTTCGGGAACGACATGGACCTGCTGCTCCGCTGGTTCTTCGACGGCCTCTGGCCGCAGAAGCGGTTCCGCTGGGACGGCACCAAGGAGGCGGCCGAGGTCCTGGGGCTGCTCGACAAGGCGGCGAAGACCGGCGACGCGGCCGAGCAGAAGAAGCTGTGGGCCGAGGCGGTCGACATCGTCGCCGAGGAGGCGCCGCTCTACCCGATCCTGCACCGCAAGCTGCCCACCGCCTGGAACGACAAGAAGCTGACCGGCTTCAGGCCCATCCCCACGACGGGCCTGTCGTTCTTCGACGTCGGCCTCGCCTGATCCCTCCGCGACGAGAAAGACACCATGTTCGCGTTCCTACGACTGGCCGCGAGACGGCTGGTGACCCTGCCGCTCATGCTCGCCGGGGTCACCCTGCTCGTCTTCGTCGTCCTCCAGTTCTCGCCCAACGACCCGGCGTACAACGCCCTCGGTGAAAGCGCGAGCGAGCAGGCGCGCGCGGCCTACGCGGCGGCTCACGGGCTGGACGACCCGCTGCCGGTGCGCTACGTGCGGTTCCTGGGGCAGCTCGTCCAGGGTGACCTGGGGTACACCGCCCCGCCCGCCGCGCCGGTGGTCGACCGCATCGTCACGGCCTTCCCGCTGACCATGCAGCTCACCCTGCTGGCCCTCGTGCTCGCGGTCGTCCTCGCCCTCGGTCTCGGCACCGTCGGCGCCCTCTACCGCGACCGCTGGCCGGACCAGGTGACCCGCCTGGTCTCCATCGCGGGCGTGGCGGTGCCGTCGTTCTGGCTGGGGATCCTGCTCATCCAGGAGTTCGCGCTCGGCGTCGAGCTGTTCCCGACCGGCGGCTACGTCAACCCCGCCGACTCCCTCACCGGGTGGCTGCGCTCGCTCGCGCTGCCGGCGATCGCGACCGCCGTGCCCGTGGCGGCCTCGCTGGCGCGGCTGGTGCGCACCTCGATGGTCGAGGAGATGGACCGCGACTACGTCCGCACCGCCACCGGCAACGGCCTGCCCCGGTCGCTCGTCATCCGCGGCGCGCTGCGCAACGCGCTCATCACCCCGCTGACCGTGCTCGGCCTCCGGGTGGGCTACCTGCTGAGCGGCGCCGTGGTCATCGAGACGATCTTCGACCTGCCCGGCATGGGCAAGCTCATCCTCGACGGCGTCACCAACGGTGACGTCGCCCTGGTCCAGGGGTCGGTGCTGACGATCGCGGTGTCGTTCCTCGTGGTGAACCTCATCGTCGACCTGCTCTATCTCCTCGTCAATCCGCGGATCCGGGTGGTGTGACCATGTTCCGACCGCAACTCGTCTCCCGGCTCACCCGCCCGGGCCTCCGCTTCTCCCGGCTGTCGCCGGTCACGATCGTCTCCCTGGCCGTCCTCGCGGTGGTGGGGCTGCTCGCCCTCCTCGCCCCGCTCGTCGCGGGAGACCCGCTGGCGACCGGCGTCCCGGCCACCCCGCCCGGCGCCGAGCACTGGTTCGGCACCGACCGCGCCGGCCGCGACGTCTTCGCCCGGGTCGCCCACGGCGCGCGATCCTCGCTCCTCGTCGGCCTGGGCGCCACCGCGGTGGCGGTGCTCGCCGGCGCGGTGCTCGGCAGCCTCGCGGCCACCTCCCGCAAGCTCGTCGGGGAGGGCATCATGCGCGTCCTCGACGTGATCATGGCCTTCCCGCCCATCGCGCTCGCCGCGGTGCTGGTGGCGGTCTTCGGCCGCGACCTCATGCTGCTGACCCTGACCATCTCCTTCCTGTACGTGCCGCATCTGACCCGCGTGGTGCGGGCCAACGTCCTGGCGCAGTACGGCGAGGTCGACGCCGCGCTCGCCCGGCTCGCCGCCGTGGTGGCCGGGCGCGAACCCCGGGTCGCGCCGCTGCCGGACACGGCGAAGACACTGCTGTCGGTCCAGGACCTCACGATCCGCTTCCCCCAGCGCTACGGCGACGTCCCGGTCGTGCAGTCGCTCTCCTTCGACGTGCGCACCGGCGAGGCGCTCGGCCTGGTCGGGGAGTCCGGCTGCGGCAAGAGCCTGACCAGCCTGGCGATCATGGGCCTGCTGCTGCGCGGCGCGCAGGTCAGCGGCCGGATCGAGTACGGCGGGCGGGACATCCTCGCGCTCCCGCCCCGGCAGCGGCGGGCGATCTCCGGCCCGGAGATCGCCATGGTCTACCAGGACGCCATGTCGTCGCTGAACCCGTCGGTCCTCGTCGGCACCCAGCTACGGCAGCTGACCCGCCGGGGCGGCACGCGGACGCCGGAGGAACTGCTCGAACTCGTGGGCCTGGATCCGCGACGGACCCTGCGCAGCTACCCGCACGAGCTCTCCGGCGGCCAGCGCCAGCGGGTGCTGATCGCGATGGCGCTCTCGCGGAGCCCGCGCCTGCTCGTCGCCGACGAGCCCACGACGGCGCTCGACGTGACCGTGCAGGCCCAGGTGGTCGAGCTGCTCAGCCGGCTCAGGGACGAGCTCGGCTTCGCCATGGTGCTCGTCTCCCACGACCTCGGCCTGGTCGGCGAGCTCGTGCACCGGGTGGCGGTGATGTACGCGGGCCAGCTCGCGGAGGTCGGCACGGCCCCGCGGCTCTTCTCCGGGGTACGGCACCACTACGCCCGCGGCCTGCTCGGCTCCGTGCTCTCCCTGGAGGCCGGGGCGGAACGGTTGCACCAGGTGCCCGGAGTGGTGCCGGCGCCGCAGGACTTCGGTCCGGGCTGCCGGTTCGCCGGCCGGTGCGCGGCCGCCACCGAGCTGTGCCGCACGTCCCGGCCGGAGCTCGACGGCGACTCGCACGACCACGCCCACGCCTGTTTCCATCCGGGTTCCCAGCCGGGCGCCGTCCACGGCGCCGTCCGTGAAGGAGGACAGCTTTGAACGGACCGGTCGTCAGCCTCGAACGGGTGCACGTCGTGCACACCGCGCGCAGCGGCGGGATGTTCAGCCGGGACAAGGTCCACGCCCTCACCGACGCCACCGTGTCCGTCGGGCGGGGGGAGATCCTCGGCGTCGTCGGGGAGTCCGGCTGCGGCAAGTCCACGCTGGCCAAGGTGGTGGTCGGCCTTCAGCCGCCCACCTCGGGGACGGTGCGTTTCCGCGGTGACGACCTGTGGTCCATGCCGGCGAAGGCACGGCGCGAGACCTTCGGCACCTCCGTCGGCATGGTGTTCCAGGACGCCTCCACCGCCCTCAACCCGCGGCTGCCGGTCCGGCGGATCCTGCGCGACCCGCTGGACATCCACCGGCGCGGCACCGTACGGCAGCGCGAGGAGCGCGTGCGCGACCTGCTCGACCTGGTCGGGCTGCCCGGTCACACCGCCGACGCGCTGCCCGGCCGCCTCTCCGGCGGCCAGCGCCAGCGGGTCGCCGTGGCCCGGGCCCTGGCGCTCGAACCCCAGGTGATCGTCGCCGACGAGCCCACCAGCGCCCTCGACGTCTCGGTCCGCGCCCAGGTGCTCAACCTGCTGGTCGACCTGCGCGCGAGCCTGGGGCTGGGCCTCGTCTTCATCTCCCACGACATCCAGACCGTCCGCTACCTCGCCGACCGGATCGCGGTCATGTACCTCGGCCGCGTGGTCGAGGAGGGCCCGGCCGCCGAGGTGGCGGGCGAGGCCCGCCATCCCTACACACGTGCGCTGTTCTCGGCCACCCCGAGCCTGCTCGACGGAGCCGAGCGGATCGTGCTGACCGGCCCGGTGCCGTCGGCGACCCGCCCGCCGTCGGGCTGCCCGTTCCGCACCCGTTGCTGGAAGGCCACAGACGAGTGCTCGGCGCAGTTCCCGCCGAGCACGCCGGCAGGCCGGGAGAGCGGGCACTCCTGGCACTGCGTCCATCCCGAACCCCTCCTGAGGAGCATTCCGTGAGTCCCCGAGAGCCCCGCTTCAGCGGCGTCGTCCCTCCGCTCGTCACCCCCCTGACGCCGGACGGAGAGGTCGACGCGCCGTCGCTGGAGCGGCTGGTCGAGTTCCTGGTCGAGGCCGGCGTCACCGGCCTGTTCGCGCTGGGCAGCTCCGGCGAGGCCGCCTTCCTCACCGACGCCCGGCGCGACAGGGCGCTGGAGGTCGTGGTGCGGGCGGCCGCGGGCCGGGTCCCCGTGCTCGCGGGATGCATCGAGACGACGACCGCCCGCGTGATCGAGAGGGCCGAGGTCGCCGCCAAGCTCGGCGCCGACGCGACCGTGGTGACCGCGCCCTTCTACACCCGCATCCACCCGCTGGAGGTCGACCGCCACTTCCGGGCGGTCCGGGCCGCGGTCGACCTGCCGATGTTCGCCTACGACGTGCCGGTGTCGGTGCACACCAAGCTCGCCGTCGACCAGGTGCTGGCGCTGGCCGCCGACGGGGTCATCGACGGCCTCAAGGACTCCAGCGGCGACGACGTCGGCTTCCGCCAGGTGGTGCTCGGCGCCGCCGGCCTGCCGGGCTTCTCGGCGCTGACCGGCCACGAGGTCGTCGTCGACGCGATGATGCTCGCCGGGGCGGACGGCGCGGTGCCGGGTCTGGGCAACGTCGACCCGCACGGCTACGTGCGCCTGGTCCGGGCCTGCGCCGAGGGCCGCTGGGCGGACGCCAAGGCCGAGCAGGACCGGCTGACCCGGCTGTTCCGCATCGTCGACGCCGCCTCCCCGAAGACCGCGGGCGGCAGCACGAGGGGGGGCGGCGCGTTCAAGACGGCGCTCGCCCTGCGCGGTGTCATCGCGAGCTCGGCCGTCTCGCCGCCCATGCGCGAGCTGACCGCCGACGAGACCCGTGTCGTGGCCTCCCACCTGGACGAGGCCGGTCTCCTGTGACCCTGGTCGTCGGCGTGGACATCGGCGGGACGAAGACCTCCGCCGGGCTGGTCGACTCCTCCGGCACCCTGCTGGCCGTACGGACGCTGCCGACCCCGGCGGCGCAGGGGCCGGCAGCGGTTCTGGACACCGCCGCCGGCCTGGTCGCCGAGGTCGCGTCGGGGGCGGGGGGCGTCACGGCGGTGGGCGTCGGCAGCGCGGGGGTGGTGGACCCGCGGCGCGGTGTGATCGTCTCGGCCACCGGCGCCATCGCCGGATGGGCGGGCACCGACCTGCGCGGCGAGGTGTCCCGCAGGCTCGGCCTGCCGGTCACGGTCGGCAACGACGTGCACGCGCACGCGCTCGGCGAGCAGTGGCGTGGCGCCGCCGCCGGCTACGCCGACGTGCTGCTGGTGGCCGTGGGCACCGGGATCGGCGCCTCCGTCGTCCTCGGCGGGCGGGTGCTGCGCGGCGCGCACTCCGTGGCCGGTCACGCCGGTCACGTGCCCGCCGCGGCGGCGGCCGGACGGCCCTGCCCGTGCGGTGGGCACGGGCACGTCGAGGCGGTCGCCTCCGGCCCCGCCCTGCTCGCGGAGTACCGCGCCCGCGCCGCGGCCGCAGTGTCGGGACTGGCCGATGTCGCCCGTCTCGCCGCGCAGGGCGATCGGATCGCCGTCTCCGTCCTGGCCGGGGGAGCGGCCGCGCTCGGCGGCGACGCCGCCCTGCTCGGCGCCGCCCGGATGGCCCTGGAGGTGGCCGGATGAGCCCCGCTGGACAGCCCGGTCCGGACGCCGGCCGAGGTGGTGCCGTGAACGCGCTGCTCGCCGCGGTGCGGGGCCGGGCCATCGTGTCCTGCCAGGCCTACCCCGGTGAGCCGATGCGTGACGCCGACACGATGTGCCGCGTGGCTCAGGCGGCCGCGGCCGGTGGGGCGGCGGGCATCCGCGCCCAGGGGCCGGAGGACCTGCGCCGGATACGGGCCGCGCTGGACCTCCCCCTCATCGGCCTGTGGAAGGACGGCGCGGACGACGTCTTCATCACCCCGACGATCGAGCACGCCTTCGAGGTCGCCGCGGCCGGTGCCGACATCGTGGCACTCGACGGCACCGGCCGCCCCCGTCCCGACGGCCGAACCCTCGCGCAGACCGTCCGGGCGGTGCACGAGCACACCGGCAGGCTCGTCATGGCCGACGTCTCCACCTACGACGAGGGCGTCGCCGCGGCCGACGCGGGAGCCGACCTCGTGGGGACGACGCTCGCCGGCTACACGCCGTACTCGCGCGGCGGCCCCGGACCGGACCTCGACCTGGTCGGCAGGCTCTCCCGCGACCTGCCCGTCCCGGTGATCGCCGAAGGTCGCATCCACACCACCGAGCAGGCCGCCGAGGCGATCCGGCGGGGAGCGCACGCGGTCGTCGTCGGCACCGCCATCACCCACCCGACGAGCATCACCCGCTGGTTCGCGCGGGCGATCGGCGACGCCTGCCCGCCCGGGTGACCGGCCGTGGCTACGGGGCCGGTCGGGTACCCCCGTCCGCCGGGCCGGCCGGTCGCCCGGCCCGCCTGAAGAAGGCGGCCACCGCGTAGGGGTCGACGGGGTCGGTGAGCAGGGCGAGCATCTCGTCCCTGCGCGCCGGGTCCACCTTGAACGGGTGGCCGAACACGTGCGGGCCCTCCCCGTCGCCCAGCAGTCTGGTCAGCATCAGGTCGCCGGGCAGGGCCTGCCGGGGGAGGAGCTCGTCGGTCAGCGTCACCGGGCCCTTCCCGCCGTCCGTCACGTCGCGCAGGGTGATCTCTCCGGCGACGTCGAGGACCTCCCACAGGCGCAGCGGCGTCCTGCGCCAGGACTCCAGCAGCTCCGCCTCGTCGTCGCGCAGCCACTCGCTCCGCGCGTCCAGGAACTCGCCGACGACGTCGTTCTCGAACAGCGCCAGGTCGGCGAGGGCGGGCTCGGCCACCCGGATGCTCAGCGCGACCAGGTCGTCGATCAGCCGCCTGCGGGCCGGGCGGTAGCCGTAGGCGAGCAGCTGCCGGAACAGGTGCGCGGCCCGCGCCGGCAGCGGATCGGCCGGGTTGGTACGGCACGCGGCGTATTCGGCCGCGTCCTGCTCGGCCGGGGCCAGCCCCGGGGCGAGGGAGAGCACCTCGTCGATGAGCCCGGACGCCTCGAACGAGCGGCCCTCGCCCTCGGCCGACCTGGCGATCAGCAGCAGCGCGGCCGGTTCGGTGCGGGGGAGCGCCTCGATCAGGGCGGGGCCGAGCGGCTCGCGCTCCACCTCGTCGGCGATCCTGGCGAGGACCGCCTCCGAGCGCGACAGGTAGGTGATCGCCTTGGACAGGTCGCCGCCCTCGTCGTAGGTGCGCAGCGCGCTGCGGACCAGGGCCAGCCTGATGACGTCCAGCGGGGCCAGGTCGACGACCGACTCGGTGTCCCACGGAGCGCCCACGATGCCGGCCCGGCCGCCCCGCAGCTCCAGCGAGGCCTCGCGCAGCAGCGGGGCCAGCGGCGGGAGCGGATCGGCGAAGGTCTCGGGGGCCTTCATCAGCAGGTCGAGGACCACCACGTCGATCGGGACGCCGGGGGCGGGCTCCAGCCCCTCGGCGAAGGCCCGCAGGGCGTCCAGTGCCTGCTCGCCGAACTCCTGGACGACCCGGATCGCCCGCTCCGCGGGGAAATCGGTCAGGTCCGCGATCGACAGCTCCAGCGCGCCCCCGCGCAGCCGCAGCGCGACCACGTCCTCCGGCTCCACCCCCGCCAGCCAGCCGCCGGGTCCCGTCAGGGACGGCTCGCCCGCCTCGACCACGGTGCGCACCAGGCCGCCACCGGCAAGGGGGATCCCGTCGCCGTCGGCCAGCCGCGCCCACAGCCGCAGGTCGTCGACGGCCGCCAGCGCACCGGCCGTCAGCTCGGCCCGGGTGACCAGGTGCGTCAGCACCGCGCCCTCGCTCAACCTCAGAAGCTCGCTCATCTGTCCATTGTTCTTGACATCCGGACACGACGGCGCCGCCGCCCCTCCGGGAGGAGGGACGGCGGCGCCGGTGAGACGGTCAGGGCCTGGTCAGACCCAGGGTGTAGGAGCCCGAGCCGCTGTAGGCGTGGACCCGGACGCGGTAGGTGCCCGCGGTGCCGTTGTAGGTGAAGGCCTCGTCGGGGTTGGGGGTGGTCCCGCTGGCCACGTCGGTCCAGGTGGAACCGCTCAGCTTCTGCAGGTAGGCGTCGTAGTCGGTGCCGTTCGGGCCGTCCAGGCAGATGCGCTGCACGCCCGCCCCGGCGGTGTAGCCGGTGCTGCTCGGCTGGTAGCCGTTCTGGTTGGAGGCCAGCGAGCCGTTGTAGGTGTTCTGGTAGCCGGTGCAGCCGGTCGGCGGGTTACCGCCCCCGGTGACCAGGGTGAGCCCGTAGACCTGCAGGATCTCGTTGATCGGCTGGAAGTAGGTCGTGCCGCCGGAGGAGCAGTTGCCCGATCCGCCGGAGGTGACGCCCTGGGCCTGGCTGCCGGAGATGTAGGAGCCGCCGGAGTCGCCGGGCTCGGCGCACACGCTGGTACGGCCCAGGCCGGTGATGGTGCCCTCGGGGTAGGTGACGCTGGCGTTGCGGGCCTGGATGGTGCCGCAGTGCCAGCCGGTGGTCGAGCCGGCCCGGCAGACCGACGAGCCCACGGCCGCGTCGGCCGACCCGCCGACCTGGACGATGCCGTTGCTGTAGCCGTTCACGACGCCGACCGGCGTCCAGTTGGAGTTGACCGCGACCCAGGCGTAGTCGTTGCCGGGGAAGGACGAGCCCTGGAAGGTGCCCTGCGCGACCTGGTTGGAGCCCTTGGTGCCGGCTCCGGTGGTGTCTCCTCGTGTGGGGGGTGCCGCCAACGTAGCGGCGCTCACACGGGGCGTGGTTCTATCAATTGCTCCCTATCGTCGCGTTATGGGAAGCGCGCAAGCGCGTCATGGGGAGGTGCCGAAGCGGGGGTTGTCGGCCAGCCAGGCGGCGTATCGCGTGCTGCGCTGTACCGAGTCGGCGTGGGCGGCCTTCGCGTGCTCGACGACCGACGCGGAGACCTGCGTGGCGGCTCCCTCCGGGTGCCAGCCGAGCAGCTGCCGCCAGCGCAGCGGCGCGTCGGCGAGCGGCACCATCGCGATGCCCGGGGCGGGCTGGAAGGTCGCCTGGCATAGCGCGGCCGCGCGGCCGACCTTGGCCAGGTGCATGCACGTGCTCACGTCGGTCTCGTAGATGGTCCGGGGCGTGAAGCCCGCACGGGCACAGGCCGTGGCGAAGCAGTCCCCGAAACAGCTGTCGCCGGGGGCGACCGCCCACTGCTCGCCGGCCAGTTCGGCCAGCGCCACCTCCTTCCGGCCGACCAGCGGATGGTTCTCGTCGAGCAGCACGAAGACGGGGTCCACCCCCACGGTCAGCCACACCACCGGTCCCTCCACCGGTGGCGGGCTCTCCCCGCAGGCGCCGATGAGCGCGAAGTCGAGCCGGCCGAGCATGACCATCGCGGTCAGCTCCTTGGCCGACCAGGAGGTGTAGGTGCTCACCGGCGCCGACGGCCACGCCGTGGCGAGCCGGTCCACCAGGCCGCCCAGGACCGGCCCGTTGGTGGCGCCCAGCCGGTAGCTGGGGACGTCGCCGCTGGTGTTGGCGAACCGCACCGCCTCTTCCTGCAGCTCCTGGGCGGCGGGCAGCAGCACCATCGCCCTGGACAGCACCAGTTCCCCGAGGGGCGTGGGCCGCGCCCCGTTGTGGTCGCGTTCGAATAGAGCTCCCCCGAGCACCCGCTCTATCCGTTTGAGCTGCGCGGTCAGCGCAGGCTGGGCCAGTCCGAGCTGGGTGGCCGCCTTGGTGACGCTCCCGGCCTCGGCGACCGCGCGCACGATCTTGAGATGTCGGAGCTCGAGGTCCATACCGGGAAGGTAAGGCCGTGACGTTATGCCCGCAATGCAAACAAGTCATGAAATCTGACTCAATTTCGTGAAATCGTTTCAACAGAACGGGGCGCAGGCGATGTGAGGCGGGGGTGTCACAGGGTAGGCGAGTCTTTATGACGATGGGAATCGACCCGATGGACCTGGCCGAGGACGACCTGCTCCGCGAGCTGCGGCACCTGCACGCGACCCGTACCGAGACGCTCCTGCACGGCTCCGCCGACGCGCTCGCCAACCACACCACGCGGACCGAGGAGCTGGAGGGGGAGTACCTGCGCCGCCACCCCGAGCGGGACGTCGATCCCGAACGGCTGCGCGACGGCGCGCGCCGGCGCCAGGGGGCGGGATCATGAACGAGCGCCCCGACGTCCAGGCCCTGTCGGGAGTGGACACCGACGTCTACGAGGCGGTGTCCGGGCTCGCGGTGCAGGGCCGGAGGGCGACGGTCGCCGAGGTGGCCCACGCGACGGACCTGCCGGAGGAGACGGTACGGCGCAGCCTCGACGGGCTGACCGAGGCCGGCTGGCTGAAGGCCGCCGGGACCGCCTACGTCCTCGGCCCCCACGGCTGGGGGCTGGAATACTGAGCGCCGGAGGCGCTCCGGCCTCCACGGGCGACGGCGCCGATGTGCGTGCCGTCCGGCGCGAGGACCTGGTGGCCCCCCTGCTGGGCTGCGGCCTCACCTTCGCGATCGGCCGCCTGCCGGGCCACATGGCGATCACGGACGCCCGGGACGACCGCTTCCGGTTCCCGTGAGCGCGGCCGCCTGCCCTTCCAGGGGCGGCGCGCCGAGGCGGTTGTCGATCTCGGTGTACGGCACGGCGGGCGGTTCGTCCACCCGGATCGCCCGCAGATACTCCTCGAAGCGGGCCAGCTTCCCCGCGTCCCTGGTGAGCCCCCTCCGCTCCAGCCTGGCCCGCAGGGTGGGGCCGTCCGATCGGATCCAGAGCAGGTGGACCGGTGGCCCGCCCAGCTCGTCCACCCAGCGCTTCCAGCGCGCCGCGTCGTGCACCTGGCCGGTGAACGGCCCGTCGAGCATCACCGGGCAGCCGTGGGAGCGGATCTGCCGGGCGAGCGCGGTCAGCCCGGCGTACTCGTGCCGCTTTACGTGCCGGTCATACCAGGGGCCTTCGCGTTCTCCCTGGTCCCGGCCGTGGGCCCGCAGGGTGGCCGCCACGAACCCGCCGTAGGCGGTGTCCTTGTCAAGCAGCGCGGGCACCGGGTCCAGCCGGGCCAGCAGCGCCGCCGCCACGGTCGACTTGCCCGCCCCCGGCGGCCCGCTCACCACCCACAATGCCCCCGGTCCCGTCATGTCCCGGCCGGGGCCTCCGTCCTCGGGGACCCTCAGTCCTGCCATGCGGTTCCCGCGGGGCCTCCGCCACCTGGCACCGGTGTCCTCGTCATGCGCCCATTCTTACCGGAAAGAGGATGCCGACCTTCTTACCGGAAAGAGGATGTCGACCGATCATCCCTTGAGCCCCGAGCGGGAGATTCCCTCGATCACCCAGCGCTGGGCGACGAGGTAGAGCACGATCACCGGCAGGCTGGCGATCACCGCACCGGCCATCAGGAGGTCGTAGCGGATGTTGTTGGCGCCCTGGAGTTCCTGGCTCTGCTTCGCCGACGAGTCCGGCCAGAGCCTGAAGCCACCCAAAGGGCGTATCTGGGTCCGCCGGGGCCACACCCCGGTCCTGACGGTGTCCTACGGCGATGGGGACGGGTCTCGATCGCCGGGCTGGTCTGCGTCAAGCCCGGGATGCGTACCCGGCTGGTCTATCGCACGCTCACCCATCACCGGCGCAAGGGCGAGCCCAAGGGTTTTGGCGTCGAGGGGTTCAAGGCCCTGCTGCAGGCCGCGCACATCCAGTTCGGCGGCCCGATTTCGCTGGTGTGGGACAGTCTGCCCGAACACATCTGCGCCCGGATGCGCGACTGGATCACCGAGCGGGAGGGCTGGCTGGTGGTCTATCGGTTCCCGGCGTATGCGCCCGATCTGAACCCGGACTGAGGGCGTCTGGGCCAACCTGCGCGGCACGCTGCTCAACTTCGCCGTTCGCGGCATCGACGAACTGACCATCCTGATCAGGCGCGGGCTGAAACGAATGCAGCACCAGCCCGGCCTGCTGGACGGGTTCATCGCCGAGACCGGCCTCGTTCTTTTCGACCCACCGTAGTAACGCCCAGCTTTCATCCTCAGTATGTGCGAGGACTGCTGGCCGACATCAGTCGGAAGAACCGTTGGAACCTGGCCATGGAGGCCTGAAGCTCTCGAACCCCGGAAAGAAACCGGCAACATTCTGATGGCTTCTGGCATCTCATGCAGCATGAGATTTCGTATAGCTTTCGCGACATTCCTCCTCACCGCCGTAACACTGATCGGACAGCCTGCGGCGGCTGCCACGCCGGTCACGATCGCGTACGCGCAGCTGACACAGACCTGGGAACTGGTGCTCACCGACGGAGACGTGGTGGAGGTGCCGGAGGCGCTCGCCAAGGCGCCTAAGACTGCGGTCAATGCCGGTGCCCGGGCGCCGTTCCTGGTCAGTGGGGATGGGCGGCATTTTCTTTACTTCCGGAAATCGGATGGGCGGTTCGTCGAGCGGACTCTGAACAGCAAGGAAAGGGTCGTGTCACGGCAGTTCACGGCGGACACGATCGGCGAGGAGTGGCCGTGGGTGTCGAACGACGGCAGTTACGTGGTCACGGGGACCTCGGGGCCGGGGCTGGGAGTCTTCGCGGACCTGCGGAAAGGCAAGGTGTTGGGGCCTCGCGGAGAGATGGATGAGTGGGGCTTCAGCGGATTCAGCCCGGACAGCAAGTGGTTGCTGCTGGAAGGGGAACGGTTGACGGTGTTCGACCGAGGGCTGCGTGCCCGGATGCAGCTGAAGACGCAGCTGTCGCCGAGGGCGCTGGCGAATGACTACGTCACGGCGGCGACGCCTGTCGGCACATACGGCAAGTACCGCAAGCTGCGCCTGCTCAACCTGCGTACCGGCCGCGCGACCGGCACGGTGACCGTGCGGTTGCCGCGCGGGCAGTACATCGAAGACCTCGACTTCGACCAGGCGGGACACGTGATCGTCCGATCGAAGACCAAGACGGGGGTGGCTATCTACCGGGTCTCGAAAGTGACCGGCAAGGCGACCCTGCTACGGACGATTACCCGGCCTGACGAGGAAATTTGGGTGCTCCCGGGGGACGGTACGTACGAGCTGTGGACGGAAAGAAAAGAGCAAGGCGACTAGTAAGGCTTGGTTGGGTGGGGACGGGTTGGGCGTGCCTGGGTAACGCTCGGCGGCAGGTGGGGCAGACCCCGGCCCAGCACGCCAGCAGCAGCTGCAACTCGGCGATGACCCGGTAGGTGCTCAAAGCACAGCCGGCGCTCGGACCCGAAGGCCTCCCCCGGAGGGGGCCGCTCTGGCAACCCGGCGAGCATGCCCCGGATCCGTTCGACTTCCTTGCGATCGTTGTCGATGGCCTCCCAGAGCTCGGCCGCGTCCCGTGTCGCCTGGCGCCAGCGAGCCACCAGCCCGGCATGCCGGCGCCACAGGGTGACCGGCGCCGCGCCCTGCCTCCACTCCTCGAAGTCGCTGCCGTCACTCCAGGCGTCGTCTCCGTCGACGGCGGCCGCGGCGGGGAAGGCCTCGTGCCCGGTGAACCACTGCGCCGCCTGCCAGGTGCCAACAGTCACACCCGGCAGCACCTCGGTCTGGAGCGCCTCTCCTATGGGCAGCGCCAGCCGCAGCGGCGGCACGTTCAGCGCCCGGGCCAACACCAGCAGCTCGGCCAGGGTGATGGTCTGGCGCAGGCCCCGCTCCAACTTGGCGATGACCGAGCGTGATCGCGGAGACCCATGCGCCAACCGTCGCCGCGCCAATTCTCTCCAGGAAACAGCTCTTTCCTGGAAGGATTTGGGCTTGTTGAACGCATCTTTCGAGAGGGTGGCATATGGAGCCGCTGCGGGCAGGTGATCCGCGCCAGGTAGGCCCCTACCGGCTGCAAGGGCGACTAGGTGGTGGCGGTATGGGACAGGTGTTCCTAGGCCGTTCCCGGGGCGGTCGGCCGGTCGCCGTAAAGGTGGTGCGACCAGAACTGGCCCACGATGAGGGGTTCCGGCGCCGGTTCGCGATCGAGGTGGAGGCGGCCCGGCGGGTTGGCGGGTTCTACACCGCGCAGGTGGTGGACGCCGACACCGACGCCGATCCGCCATGGCTGGCTACCGACTACATCACCGGCCCGTCCCTGAAGCAGGCCGTCGCCATACACGGACCGCTGCCGCCCGCCGCGGTCGGTGTGCTGGGGGCAGGCCTGGCCGAGGGCCTGGCCGCGATCCACCAGTGCGACCTCGTGCATCGTGACCTCAAACCCGGCAACGTGATCTTGTCCGCCAACGGTCCTCGTGTCATCGACTTCGGCATCGCCCGCACGTTGGACGCCACCTCCCACACCGCCACGGGAGCCGTGATCGGCACTCCTGCGTTCATGTCTCCCGAACAGGTCCAAGGCGGCGAGGTCGGCCCTGCCAGCGACGTGTTCTCCCTGGGGGCGGTGCTGGTGTTCGCCGCCACCAATCGCGGCCCCTTCGGTGACGGCCACAGCCACGCGATCATGTATCGCATCCTCCATGACGACCCTGACCTGACGGGCCTTTCCATGGACTTGGCCGACCTGGTGGGCGCTTGCCTGGCCAGGAGGCCCCAAAGTCGGCCTAGCCTCGACGATCTTCTGGATCGGCTGACCGGACCAGTCGAGGGCGCCACGCGATGGCTCCCACCCGAGGTCACCACGATGAGCACCCTGCCAGAGCAGGAACGCGTCGGAGCGCTCATCAGCCTAGGCGGGCTGGAGAAGGAGGCCGGGAATCTGGAGGAGGCCCGCAAGCTCTACCGGCAGGCCATCGAGACCGGCAATCCCGAGGAGGTGGCCACGGCGCTCATCGAACTGGGCTGGCTGGAGAAGGAGGCCGGGAATCTGGAGGAGGCCCGCAAGCTGTTCCATCAAGCCATCGAGGTCGGTAACCCCTGGCAAAAGGCCAAGGCGCTCATCTGTCTGGGCTGTCTGGAGCACGACGATGCGGGGAATGTGGAGGAGGCTCGCGGGTTCTGGAGGCGAGCGGTCGAGAGCGGCCAACCAGGCATAGCCCCGCAGGCGTTGGTGAACCTGGCCTCGCTGGAGAAGGAGGCCGGGAATCTGGAGGAGGCCCGCAAGCTCTACCGGCAGGCCACCGAGACCGGCAATCCCAAGGAGGTGGCCACGGCGCTCAAAGGCTGGGGCGATCTGGAACTCAGCGCGGGCAACCTTGAACGAGCCCGCCAGCTCTACAAGCAGATCCTTGACATCAAGTAACCCCCGCCGAGCCTGGCAAGTGAAGCGGCGCCCTCCACGAGCTGCTCATGCTGGGCGATGAAGTCGGGGCAGTCGCTGGCGTGGATCTCGGGGTCGAGGAACCTGCGGACAGTCGTCGGCGCTGAGAAGGATCTTGTGGTGTCGCCCCTGCTCGGTCGGCACCCCAACCCTTTGGGGGCGTACCGCCTCGCCGCGAATTATCGGCAGGGGCTGCGCCTCCGGTACAAGCGTTCTTGATCTCACACAATGCGTGTTATGTGAGATCATTACCGGCGTGACCGAGATCATCCCCACCGCCATCCACCGTCCCGCCGACGTCGTCCCGGCCGACCCCTTCGGTACGACCGTGGCCATCCCCGCGCCGATGGTGGCCACCGTGGGCAACATCGCCGGCCTGCGTCCCCGCCGGGCCCGGGGCGACGGCGGTGAAGTGCCGGGCGCCGACGTCGACGCCGTCGACGCGCTCCCGCACACGGAATGGTCGATCGTGGCGGCCTGGCTGAAGGCGGGTAAGGCCGTCACCACCCGCCGCGCTCGACTGGCCGACACCGCCGCGTTCCTGCGCTGGCTGGAGGCCGAGCTGCCCGGCGTCGGCCTGCTGCAGGTGAGCGAGGACCATCTGACGCACTACCGCGACGGCATCGGCACCGGCACCGCTAGCGCGGGCCTGGCCCGGCCCGGCGTCCCGCTGGCGCCGGCCACGGTGGCCCGCAGGTTGTCGAGCCTGTCGAGCCTGTACGGCTACGCGCTGCGCCGCCGTCTCATCGCGGTCAACCCGGCCGACCCGGTCGAGCGGCCCGAGGTCTCCACCGTGGGCACCACCCCGGCCCGCACTGTGGAGGAGGCCACCGCCCTGGTCGACGGCGCCGAGACCATCGCCGCCGCCTACCCGGCCGACGCCGCCGCGGTGGCGCTGCTCAGCGTGTGCGCGGTCCGCGTCGGCGAACTGGTCGCCCTCACCGTCGGCTCGGTGGCCGCCGACGCCGGGCATACGGTGATCCTGTTTCGCCGCAAGGGCGGCAAGACCGACCGGATGCCCATCCCGCCGCGGGTGCGCGCCCTGCTGCAGCCGCTCCTCGATGACCGCTCCCAGGGTGAACCGTTGTTCGTCCGGGAGGACGGCCGGCCGTTCGACCGCTGGCGGATGACCACCGCGCTGCGCCGGGCCGCGACCGCCGCCGGCGTCGACCACACCAAGCTCACCCCGCACACCGCCCGTGCCACCGCCGCCACCGCAGCCCTGGACGCCGGGGTGCCGCTGGCCGACGTCCAGGAGCTTCTCGGCCACGCCTCCCCGGTCACCACCCAGCGCTACAACCGCGGCCGCCGCAAACTCGACTCCCACGCCGCCTACCGGATGGCCTCCATCCTCGGAGGTGGCGCCTGATGGGGAACGCTACGCCGACGCCGGGCGTTCAGGAGGCGCTGGCCACGATCGCCGCCGCGGCACGGGGCGCCTACGCCGACGGCTCCAACCTGCGGGTGCGCTCCTCGGGCATTGTGCACGAGGTCGCGATGCCCCGCTGGTTCGCCGACGAGCGCATGCCCGGCCCGGCCTGCATGGTCGGCGTCAGCGGCTGGGACTCCGCCGCGGCGCATCCGGACCGGGGCGCGGTCACCTGCCGTCGCTGCCTGAAACTCACGCACATCGACCCCGCCAGTCAGCAGCTGGAGCTGTTCCCCGAGCCGGACCAAGCGCCCGCCGAAGGCGCCGCGGACGGTGCCTGATCTGGTGGCCAACGCCGCAGGGGGCGGACACCGGGCTCATTGTTCGGGGGGTTGTCCGGAACTTCCGATAAGACAACGGCCTCCCCGGGGCAAATCGGGAAGGCCGCGGTGTGTCTTCCCTAGCGCTCGTCCGGACCGACGAACTGACGCCTTGGGGTAGCTGACCTGGGCCAAGCCCCGTTGCCGGGTCGAGGCTGAGTGCCGTATCCCTAAGTGGTCCCGCCCGTAAGTTCTTCGGGGGTCAGCGTCCAAGGTAGAGGCCGCAGGCACAGTCGAGGGCTTCTTGAGGGCTGCCGGCGATGAGGCCGGTGGGCAGGATCTGGTTGTCGTATTTGCCGCTGCTGGCGAGGTAGAGCCCGAATCCCCAAATGGAAGCCGAGCCGCTGTAGCGCAACCGAAGGAGAGGCAGCCGGTCGCCGTCGGTCAGTTCGCCTTCGACATAGGCAAACTGACCGTGGTAGCGGATATGCAGGCTGGACAGCTCAGGCCAGTGGTCGCGGGCGTGCTGGCGCAGCCGCTGAGCAAGCGAGGTCTTGGTCGAGTCCGGGATCGCGGGCATGAGAGA
>NZ_FOQY01000048.1 GCF_900113865.1 Streptosporangium canum
AGGAAAGCGTGACGGCGGCGAGGAGCGGGGCCCACGCCACCAGCGGCAGGTAGATGAACCCGACGAGCAGACGTCCGGTCACGGTCATGCCGGGGTGCGGCAGCGTCCACCAGAACAGGAACGGGGTCCACAGCAGGGCGAGAACCCCGACGCCGAACCAGGCGGGCACGGTGACGGCCAGGCGCGGGATCGTCCGGCCGCCGAGCAGCGGGATCCAGCGCGGCACCACTTCGCCCCAGCGTCGCACCAGGCCGAGAGTGAGCAGGGCCGCGGCTTCGGTCAGCGCGGAGAGGGCGATCAGGTACAGCGGCCCCCACGCGGTCGTGCCGACCAGGTCGCGCAGGCCCTGCTCGGTGTAGCCGAGCGGAAGTCCCAGGGCCAGACCGATCCGCCACAGACTCGACGGCAGCGCGAGCAGGGGCACGACGTGCGCCACCCCGACGGCCCAGCGCGGGACCGGCCGTTCGGTGTCGATCGAAGGTGGGAGCACCGCCGCATCCTTGATCATCATCAATCCTTTCGAGACTGTAGTTTCGAAACTATAGTCTCGTATAATGATGGGATGGAGCACAACGGGCAACAGGTCGGACGGCCACGCGACAGCCGGGTGGACGAGGCCATCACCGCAGCCGTTCGGAAACTCCTGGGCGAGGTCGGATACGCGGGTCTGACGGTGGCCGCCGTGGCCGAGTGCGCCGGGATCGGCAAAGCCTCGATCTACCGGCGGTATGCCACCAAGCACGAGATGATCTTCGCCGCGGTCGTCCACGGAGAAGTGCTGGAGGTTCCGCCCGACACCGGGTCGCTGCTCGGGGACCTGACCGCGCTGGCGCGGGTGATCGTCGGCCATTTGAGCAATCCCGCGGCCGCCGGCGCATTGATGAGCCTGCTCGGCGAGATCGCAGCCGATCCGACACTCGCCGAACGGTTCACCACGACCTTCGTGGACCCGGAACGGGCCGGCAACGCCGAGCTGCTGGAGCGAGCAGTGCGGCGCGGCGAGCTGGAGCGGCTGCCTGACATCGACCTGTTCCACGCGATGTTCGGCGGCACTGTGTTGTCCTGGCTGTTCATCTCCCACCATGACCCGCACGACCTGCCCGAACGACTCGCCCGGTTCGTCTGTGCCGCACTCCGATCCGCGGCCCACCAACCGCTCCCGTCCGACCGAGTCCCCGCTGTCGCCGATGAACGTTCGGTTGCTCCTGATGGCCGGTCAAGGCCGTGACGATCGCCGGCGAGCGTCAGACGCCGCTCATGGTCGGGGCGATCAGAGCCGCAGGGCCTTCCTCCGCCGGCCCCGGGGTTTTTCCACGACCTCTCACACAGGCGGGACACGTCCAGTCCCCGCCGGGGAAGGTCACGGACTTGCCGCAGCTCGCCGACGCGGCCGAAACGGTCTCCTGGACACCGGCCCCTCTCGCTATCTGATCGCCGTTCCAGCAGGGGTCCGTCAGTTGGCACGCTTACGCCGCCGACGAGACGGCTTGGCGAGATCCCGGCAACGGGCCACTAGGTCATCGATTTCAGACAGGTCTGGATCCGCCCTGCGCAAGGTCTCGGCCTGTTTCTCCGGGAGTACCGAGAGATAGACCTCAGTCTTCACCGGCTGCCGGCTCCGAGTTCTTGGAGCTCCACTCGGCCTTGATCTCCTGCCACGGACGGCCCTCGCCCTGCTCCATCTGCCGGAGGCCGTCGGTCAACTGATCATCCTCCAGGAGTCCCCGGTCTTGCAGGCGATACCAGACCGGCTCGGCCAGATCGTGGGTGCGACCGCCTCGGCGCAGATCCTGGACAAGCGTTGCTGCGGCGTACAAGCGTTCGGCTTCAAGCATCGAACGAGACCTTCCCCTGACCGGGATGAGCAGCTTTCCTCGTTCCCGCGCTGCGCCGGGAGCGTGCCCTCACGGGACTCTGCCCCTGGCGCGGAAGGCCGCGGTCTTGACGCGGTTCTGGCAGGCGGTGCCGCAGAACCGGCGGGTGCCGTTGCGGGACACGTCCACGTACACCCGATCACAGTGCGGCGCCGTACACACGCCGAGGCGGTCGTGGAACTCGCTCCCCAGCACGATCGCGAGCCCGGTGGCGCAGCTCGCCGCCCAGTCGCCGGCCATGGTGCCGCCGGGGCCGTGGAAGTGCAGATGCCACGGCTCTCCGTCGTGCCGGTCGAGCAGCGGCCGGGCGCGGGTCTCCTCAAGAAGACCGTTGACCTGCATGGCCGCCGCGTCGACGTCTCCCGTCGCGACGGCGTCGAAGACCCCGCGCAGCCGCGCCGCGATCTCGGCGAGCTCACCGGCCTCCCCTTCGGTGACCTCCCGGTGATTCGGGTAGCCGGTGCGCAGGCCCTCGGCGGCGGCGGCGGCGAGATCTCTCGGCAGCGGGAAGGCCCGTCCCCGCCGCTCCCCGGGGGTCAGCTCGTTGACCAGGCCCACCGCCACCCGGACGATCGCATCGGCGTGACTGTTGAAATCCACTTGACCAGTTACATCCTCACGTTTTACTTTGTGACTGCCACAAGCTTAGACGACAGTCACAAGGAGACGATTGTGCTCACCCACGATGCCGCACTCGAGTGGATCGCACGCTGGGATCGCCAGCAGGAGGGCTACCTGCCCGACCGCGAGGAGCGTTTCACCGCGCTGATCGACGCCGTCGAGGCGGCGGGCCGCCCCGATCCGCTGGTCATCGACCTCGGCTGCGGGCCGGGCTCACTGTCCGCCCGCCTTCTGGAGCGGCTGCCCGGGGCGACGGTGGTCCCGGTCGACGCGGATCCGCTGCTGCTCGGCCTCGGCCGGGCCGCCTACCCGCACCTCAGGTTCGTCTCCGTCGACCTGCGCACACCCGGATGGACCGACTCCCTGGGCCTGGAGGGACCGGCCGATGTCGCGGTGAGCACCACCGCGTTGCACTGGATCTCCGGGCCGGATCTCGCGAAGATGTACGCCGAGCTGGCCGCCGTGCTGCGTCCGGGCGGGCTCCTGCTCAACGGCGACCACATGGAGACCGACGACACCGCTCCGGCCATCGCCCGCCTCGAACGCGCCGTGCACGACCGGGAGACCGAGCGCGTGTTCGCCGGCCGGCGCCCCGAAGACTGGCGCCAGTGGTGGGACGCGGTCGCCGCCGACCCCGCCTTCACCGAGCTCCACGCCGAACGCGCCACCGCGGGCGCCGACCACCACGGCTCGGAGTCGCCCCTGCTCTCCGAGCATGTCAACGCCCTCCGCGACGCCGGCTTCACCGAGATCGGCTCCCTGTGGCAGCGCGGCAACAACCGGCTCCTCTGCGCCGTCCGCGGCTGATCCGGCCGGCCGCTGGAGGCCGGGTCTCACGGCGTCCGGCGGCCGGTTCCCACCATGTCCCGGCATCGGCGTCATATAGGACAGGAGATGACCTACACCCGGCATAACGTGGGACCTGTGACCGCGACGGGGAACCGGAAGCGTTCACATATCCCCCGCACGCCAGGCTCTGGAGGAGCAATGACCACCCTCGACATCCGCCCGGATGCCCGGGAAGCCACCGAGCCCACGCCGTACAGGTGGCGCTGGCCCGCGCTCTTCGTGATCCTCGCCGGCTCCGTGATGGAGCTCCTCGACGCCACCGTCACCAACATCGCCGGCCCGACGATGCAGGCCGACCTCGGCGGCGGAACCTCGATGATCCAGTGGCTCGGCGTGGCGTACACACTGGCCATGACCGCCGGCCTGCTCACCGGCGGGCGGCTGGGCGACATCGTGGGCCGCAAGCGGATGTTCCTCATCGGCGCGGCCGGCTTCGTGGTCGGCTCGCTGTTCTGCGCGGTGGCCGTCTCACCGGAGACCATAATCGCCGCCCGCGTGGTCCAAGGCCTGTTCGGCGCCGCGATGGTCCCGCAGGGGCTCGGCATGATGAAGGAGATGTTCCCGCCCAAGGAGCTGCAGGCGGCCTTCGGCGCGTTCGGCCCGATCATGGGACTGTCCGCGATAGGCGGCCCGATCCTGGCGGGCTGGCTGGTCGACGCCGACTTCTTCGGCACCGGCTGGCGCATGATCTTCCTGATCAACCTGCCGATCGGCCTGCTCACGGTGCTGGCCGCGGTGAGGTTCCTGCCCGCCGGCCGGCCGACCCGCTCGCTCAAGCTCGACCTCCCCGGCGCGCTCCTGGCCTCCCTCGGCTCGCTGATGATCGTCTTCCCGCTGGTCCAGGGCCGTGAGCACGACTGGCCGGCCTGGACGTTCGTGATGATGGCCGGCTCCGTGGCGGTGTTCGCGCTCTTCGGCTGGTACGAGTCGCGCAAGAACAGCAGGGGCGGCGACCCGCTGATCGCGCCGAGCCTGTTCCGCAAGCGCGCGTTCATCGGCGGCATGTTCACCGGGACGATCTACTTCGCCGCCTTCAGCGGATTCGGCCTGGTCTTCAACCTCTACACGCAGCTCGGCCTCGGCTACACCCCGCTGAAGGCCGGTCTGGCCGGCGTCCCGCTCTCGGTGGGCATGATCATCGGAATGGGCGCCATGCAGGCGGTCAGGAGGCACGGCCGCAGGGTGCTGCACGCGGGTGCCGCGATCATGACGGTCGGCGTGATCGCCCTCCTGCTGCTGCTCGGCCCGGAGGTCGGCCCCTGGCAGCTCGCCCCCGCCCTGCTGGTCACCGGCCTGGGATCGGGACTGATCATGGGCCCGTACTTCGAGATCGCGCTGGCCGGTGTCGAGCCGCACGAGACCGGCTCCGCCTCCGGCACGCTCACCGCGCTCCAGCAGGTCGGGGCGGCGCTCGGCGTGGCCCTGCTCGGCACCGTCTTCTTCGGCGCGACGGGCGGCGACCCCACCGCCGCCGCGCGGAGCACCTTCTGGGTCGTCGCCGGGATGGTCGCGCTGACCTTCCTGGTCGGTTTCCTGCTGCCCCGGCAGGCCCGCGAGGACGCGGAACCGGTCCACTGAGCCTTCACCGGTAGGCGGTCGCCGCCTACCCCGATCGCGCCCAGCCGAAGCCCCTCGGTCGGCCTCATGCTCGCAGCATGAGGTCTACCAGGGGCTTTATGCTTTCCGGATCCGCCCTACGCCTCCCCCGGCGGCCGGAGACCCGCTCACACGGCGCCTCGGTGGCCCACCGAACCCGGAGGGCGATCTCCCCCTCTTCCGGTGATCGGGAAAGCGAATCGGCCCATCGGGTGATACCCCATGACCGACATTCGCCCACGAGAGGTTCTCGATGACAACCACGCCGGTCGAACGGCCGCCGGACCAGTCGCTTGACGACTTCTCCGCTGTCTTCGACGCCTACTTCAGCGAGATCCACCGCTACGTCGTCCAGCGACTCGGCCCCGGACCGGCCGAGGACGTGGTCGCTGAGGCGTTCCTGACGGCGTTCCGCAAGCGGGCGCGGTACGACCCCGCCAAGGCCGGCGTCAGAACCTGGCTGTACGGCATCGTCACCAACCTCATTCACAAGCACCGCAGAACCGAGGTCCGCACGCTGCGCGCCGTGGACAGGCACGGCCCCCCTGTCGACGCGCCCAGCCACGAGGAACGCGTGGCGGCCCAGGTCAGCGCCGAGAGCCTGCGCCCCGCCCTCGCCGAGGCCATCGCCCGTCTCGGACGGGGCGAGCGCGACGTCCTGCTTCTGACGGCCCTGGCGGGACTGAGCCACGAGGAGATCGCCGCCGCGCTCGGCATCTCCTACGGCACGGTCGGCTCACGGCTGAGCCGCGCCCGAGCCAAGATCCGCGCCGCCCTGGGCGGCACCAACCCGATGGAGGCCAACCATGGATGAGCTCACCAAGGTCCGCGAGCTGTACGGCCGGCCCGACGACGACCCGTTCGCGAAGACGAGGGTGCAGGCACGGATGCGCGCGGCGACCAGGCGACGCCTGCCGTGGCAGGCCGGTGTCGCGGGACTCGCCACGGCGGCCGCGGTCGCGGCGGCGGTCTTCGTACCCGGCCTGACAACCTCCGCCCCCGAGCTCTCCCCCTCCCCCGGGAACAGCACGATCGCCCTGTCCGGTCACTCGATCCTGCTGGCCGCCGCGGCCAGGGCCGAGGCCGCTCCCGAGGGCGCCTACTGGCATGTCAAGCGGCTGAACACGATCCGGTGGGCCAAGCCGTACGGCAAGAAGGGCGACACCTATCAACTGGAGAGCTCCAGCATCACTGAGGACTGGATCTCCGAGGAGGGCCGGGCCTGGACCGGCTACAAGAATCTGGCCACACGCCCCCTCGACGAGGAGGCCTGGCGCCGCGACGGCTCGCCGACCGAATGGAAGGCGGAGCGCGGTGACTCCTCCATCTCGCCAAGCGAAGGGAGGATGGATCACGGCGCCTTCTCCACCTCGCCAGGCGAAGGGCATCTGGGCTCGTTCCAGGACAAGAAGAAGTTCCGGTTCAGCGGCGAGCAGCTGACTCTGGAAGAGATCAAGGCGCTGCCCACCGACCCCGAGGCTCTGAAGAACCGGACGCTGGAGGCCCTCCATGTCGGGGTCGAGCGCTCCGCGGACGACCACCTGCCGATGGCGTTGGCGTCACTACTGTACGAACTGCCCACCGCTCCGGAGGTGCGGGGCGCCGCGTACCGGGCACTGGCGGCGCTGCCCTTCGTGAAAGTGGAGGGTCACACCAAGGACCCGCAAGGCAGACCGGGCGTCGCGATCGCGTTCCCCAGCCTGTACGACCAGTCCACCCCGAACAGGTTGATCATCGATCCGGACACCTCAATGGTGCTGGCCTTCCTGAACGCCGGCGTGCCGGACAAGAACAACAGCACCGAGGTGGTGCTGGAGTCCGGCTGGACCGACTCCGAGCCGGCGGCCCCCTCGGCCGAGTAAGAGGCTGATCATGCCCGGCCACGGACGCGGGGGCGCCGTAGCCGGGCAGAGCCGCGCAGCCGGTAGGGAAAGGACGAGGTCAGGCGGGAGCGGGCAGATCCGCCAGGACCGCCAGGGCGTCCCGGTGGGCGCCGGGGGTGCCGAGCGCGATCTCCGTGGACTTCGCGCGCTTGAGGTACAGGTGCACCGGGTGCTCCCAGGTCATCCCGATCCCGCCGTGGAGCTGCACCGCCTCCTCGGCGACGCGCAGCGCCACCTCCGAGCACCAGGACTTGGCCACCGCCGCCGCCAGCTCACCCGCCTCGGCCGCCGCCGCGCCGGCGGCGTCCGTCGCGATGTGCGGGACCGCCGCCAGCAGGTCGGCGGCGTTCCTCGCCGCCGCGCGGGCACGGACCACGTCCAGCCAGAGGTCGGCCATCCGGTGCTTGATCGCCTGGAAGGAGCCGACCGGCCGGGCGAACTGGTGGCGCTCCTTGATGTAGGCGAGCGTCGTGCCCAGGCACCACTCGGCGACCCCGAGCTGCTCGGAGGCGAGCAGCCCCGCCCCGGTGACCAGGGCCCGCCGTACGTCGGCGCCGGCGATCTCCCGGCCCGGCGCGGACGACAGCGTCACCGTCGCGATCGGCCGGGTCAGGTCGAGCGAGGCGACGGCCTCCACTGTCGCGTCGGCCGTGTCCACGGCGTACAGCCCGCCACCGGCCGGCACCAGCAGCACATCGGCGACATCGGCTCCCGCGACCGCGCGCACCTGCCCGCTCAGCACGCCGTCCCGGACGGTCACACTCCCGGCCGGCCGGTACGGCGAGGCCGCGAACGACACCGCCAGCGCCACCGTGACCTCTCCGGCCGCGAGCCTGCCCAGCAGTTCGTCCCCGGTCCCGATCAGCGCCGAGGTCGCGAGCACCGAGCTGGTGAGGAACGGGACCGGCGCCACCGCCCGCCCCAGCTCCTCCAGCACCACCGCGACCTCCCGCGCCGACGCCCCCGCCCCGCCGTACTCCTCCGGCACGAGCAGCCCCGCCACGCCGATCTCCCGCGACAGCGTCTTCCACAGATCCATGTCGTACGGCGAGGCGGACTCGACCCGCCTGAGCACGGCGTCGGAGCCGCAGCGGTCGGCGAGCAGATCCCGCACGGAGGCCCGCAGCTCCTCCTCGACCTCGGTATACAACAGCGTCATCGGTCGCTCACCACTCCTCATTCACTACGCGGGCCACTCGTCCCTCGCGGACCACTCCGCTCACTGCGTCGGGCTCGCTCCCCGTTATCAGTCGCTCACCCTCCTCATTCACTACGCGGGCCACTCGTCCCTCGCGGACCACTCCGCTCACTGCGTCGGGCTCGCTCCGCGTCATCGGGGCAGGTCCTTCCAGGGCACGTCCTTGTCGACGCGGGGTTCCGACGGCAGGCCGAGCACCCGTTCGGCCACGATGTTGCGCAGGATCTCCGAGGTGCCGCCCTCGATCGAGTTCCCCTTGGCGCGCAGATAGCGGTATCCGGGCCCCCTGCCGAAGAAGTCCACGCTGTCGGAGCGGCGGAAGGTCCAGTCGTCGTAGCCGAGCCCCTCCTCCCCGCGCAGTTCCACGTCCAGCCCGGACAGCGCCTGGTTGAGCGAGGCGAAGGAGAGCTTCATGCCCGAGCCCTCCGGTCCCGGCTGCCCGGCGGACAGCTGCTCGCGCAGCCGCGCCCCGGCCAGCCGCGTCACCTCCGCCTCCACCCAGAGCCGGAGCAGCCGCTGGTGCAGGTCGTGGGTGCGCAGTTCGGGCCGGGACCGCCAGGTCTCGGCGACCACGCCGACCATGCCGCCGCCCCGCCGGACCGGCGCACCGCCGATCGCCACGCGCTCGTTCATCAGCGTGGTCTGGGCGACCCGCCACCCGTCGCCCACCTCACCGAGCCGCAGGGAGTCGTCGAGCCGTACGCCCGTGAGGAAGACCTCGTTGAACTCGGCCTCCCCGGTGATCTGCCGCAGCGGCCTGACCTCGACGCCGGGGGCGTGCATGTCGCACACGAAGTAGGTGAGCCCCCGGTGTTTGGGCAGGTCCGGGTCGGTCCGGGCGACCAGGATCGCCCAGCGGGAGTGGTGGGCGCCGGAGGTCCACACCTTCTGACCGTCCACGACCCACTCGTCGCCGTCGCGGACCGCCCGCGTGCCGAGTGTCGCCAGGTCCGACCCCGCGCCGGGCTCGCTGAAGAGCTGGCACCAGATCTCCTCGCCCGTCCACAGCGGCCGCAGGAACCGCCCGCGCTGCTCCTCGGTGCCGAAGGTCAGGATGGTCGGCGCGGCCATGCCCAGCCCGATCCCCTGCACCCCGGTGTCGAGCTGCGGGGTCCCCGCCAGCTCCCGCTCCACCACGTTCTGCAGCTCTCGCGGAGCGCCGAGCCCGCCGAGCCCTTCGGGGAAGTGCACCCAGGCCAGCCCCGCGTCGAACCGGGCCCGCAGGAACTCCAGCCGGTCCCCGGGATCGTGCCCGGCCAGGAACGCGACGGCGCGCTCCCTGATCGTCTCTTCGTCCAACGCCACGGACATTCCCTTCATGGATGGATCCGATTCCCGTCCCCGGCTCGGACACGGGAGATCCCGCGCCCCACCATGGTGACGCCGGTACGGCGGAGCGGGCGATCGGGGACAGGGGCTTCAGGTCATGTGCTTCTTGAGTTCGCGGTAGGCGAGGGAGCGCTTGTGCACCTCGTCGGGCCCGTCGGCGAGCCGCAGGGACCGCGCGCCCGCCCACAGGCCCGCCAGCGGGAAGTCCTGGCTGACGCCTCCGGCGCCGTGGGCCTGGATGGCCTTGTCCAGGATCCACTCCACGTCACGCGGGGTGGCGATCTTGATGGCCTGGATCTCGGTGTGGGCGCCCCGGTTGCCGACGGTGTCCATCAGCCAGGCGGTCTTCAGCACGAGCAGGCGGAGCTGCTCGATCCGCACCCGCGATTCGGCGATCCAGTCCTGGACGACGCCCTGCTGGGCGATCGGCCTGCCGAACGCGCTCCGGGACAGGGTCCGGACGCACATCAGCTCGACGGCCCGCTCGGCCATGCCGATCAGCCGCATGCAGTGGTGGATCCGTCCCGGCCCGAGGCGCGCCTGGGCGATCGCGAAGCCGCCGCCCTCCTCGCCGATCAGGTTGTCCGCCGGCACCCTGACGTCCTCGAAGACGATCTCGGCGTGCCCGCCGTGGTCGGCGTCGGAGTAGCCGAACACGTGCATGCCCCGCCGTACGTCCATGCCGGGCGTGTCGCGCGGCACCAGGATCATGGACTGCTGCCGGTGCGAGGAGGCCTCCGGGTCGGTCTTCCCCATCACGATGAAGATCTTGCAGGCCGGGTTCATCGCCCCGGAGGCGAACCACTTGCGCCCGTTGATCACGTACTCGGAGCCGTCCCGGACGATCGACAGGGCGATGTTCGTGGCGTCCGACGACGCGGTGTCCGGCTCGGTCATCGCGAACGCCGACCGGATCTCCCCCCGCAGCAGCGGCTCCAGCCACTCCTTGCGCTGCCAGTCGCTGCCGAACATGGACAGCACTTCCATGTTGCCGGTGTCCGGGGCGGCGCAGTTGGTCGCGGTGGGGGCGAGCCGGGGCGAGCGGCCCATGATCTCGGCCAGCGGCGCGTACTGCAGGTTGGTCAGCCCCGCACCGTGCTCGCCCGGCAGGAACAGGTTCCACAGCCCCCGTCCGCGCGCCTCCTGTTTGAGATCCTCCATCAGCGGAGGGCTGGCCCATCCGCTCTCGGCCGCCTGGGCCTCGAAGGCCTCCTCCGCCGGGTAGACGCACTCATCCATGAAGTCGAGCAGCCGTCCCCGCAGCTTCTCGGTCGTGGCGTCGAACGCGAAATCCATGGGTTCTCCTCACGGTCTCCCAGGAGCGTACCGACCGGACGGTATGGATGTCGACACACCTTCCCGGCCCGACACCGTGAAGCCCGCGCCGTTCGCGGCCGCCGAGGACGTCCGCGCCCGGCCGCGGGATCGGGCGGACCGCCGGCGAAGTGGTCCCCGGGGACCGCCCCCGAGTGGACCTTCTGGCAGGTCCGCCGCTCACCCTAGGGTCACCTCATGACCGCGAACATGCCTGCCCCCGTCACCCTGGAAGGCGACGCCGTACGGCTTGAGCCGCTGACCCTCGCCCACGTCCCCGACCTGTTCCTGGCCGCCGGCGGCGACGAGGAGGTGTGGCGCTGGCTCCCGATCTCGACGCCGCGCACCGAGGACGAGCTGGCCAGGACGGCGGAGCGGCTGATCGGCGACCCGGAGCACGTGCCGTTCGCGGTGATCCTCCGGGAGACCGGCCGCGCGGTCGGCTGGACCACCTACATCGCCACGCCGGGATACGCCGACAGCATCGAGATCGGCTGGACCTGGTACGGCAGGGCCGTGTGGCGCTCGGCGGTGAACACCGCCTGCAAGATCCTGCTGATCGACTACGCCTTCGACAAGCTCGGTGTGAACCGCGTCCAGCTCAAGACCGACAACCTCAACACCCGCTCCCAGGCCGCGATCCAGCGGATCGGCGGCCTCCACGAGGGCGTCCTGCGCCGCCAGCGCCGCCGCCCGGACGGCACCTGGCGCGACACCGTCTACTTCAGCATCCTCGACGACGAATGGCCCGCCCACCGCGCCCGCCTGCTGGAGCGCTGACGGCCGGACGCCCGGCGGAGGTCATCGGGAACTCCCCGGGAGACCCCGGGCTTCAGCCCTGGGGGGGCGTCAGCCCAGCATCCCCTTCAGCAGTTCCCCGATCCCGAGCCGGAGGTCGTCCAGGGTCGGCTGGGCTCCGGCTCCGACGATGGCGTCGAACATCACTCCCTCACCGAAGGCGACCATCTGGCGGCCGTGCCGTACCGGGTCCGGCGATCCCGCGGCGGCGAGGAGCGCGGCCGCGGGGTCGCGGAAACGGCTCCCCACCTCGTCGTAGACCTTGCGGAGCTCGGGGCGGCGGGTGGCTTCCAGGGCCAGCTCGTAGCGGGCGACCGTCCGGCGGCGGTCGACGGTCAGCTGCGCCCACAGCGCCCGAGCCGTCATCTCGGTGAGCGCGTCCAGCGCGCCCAGTCCACCCAACTCGTCCGGCCTGTCCGGCCTGCTCGGCCCGTCCGGCCCGCCCACCGCGTCCGGCCTGTCCGGCCCGACGGCACCGAAGATCTCCTCGAACGCGGCGACCTCCAGCTCGGCGAGCCGCTCAAGGGTCAGCTCCAGCAGCGCCGAGCGGGTGCGGGCCAGATTGGACGTCGACCCCGGCGGCAGTCCGGCCGTCTCGTCCACCGCCCGATGGGTCAGGCCGCGCATGCCCCGCTCGGCGAGCAGGGTGATGGCGGTCTCCGCGACGAGTTCGGCACGCTGGGACTTCATCCAGCGATACTACATTTGTAGTTGAACTACAGGCGTAGTAACGTCCACTACATCCGTAGTGAGGGAGAAGGCGATGGCGCGCGCAGTGGTGGTCGGGGCGGGGATCGGCGGGCTGACGGCGGCGGTGGCGCTGCAGCAGCGGGGCTGGGACGTGACGGTGTTCGAGCGGGCATCGTCCCTGGAGCCGGTCGGCTCCGGGCTGGCCGTCGCCGCCAACGCCCTCAAGGCACTGGACACGATCGGCGTCGGCGACGAGATCCGCGAGCTGTCGGCGATCCAGGGCGAGGCCGGCGTACGGCGCGCGGACGGCCGATGGCTGATGAAGACCACCGAGGAGTCCACCTCCGCCCGGCACGGCGACTCCGTGGTGCTGCTGCGCCGCGCGGACCTGGTCGACGCGCTCTCGGCGCGCCTGGCCCCCGGCACGATCCGGCTGAACACCACGGTGACGGGGGTGGACCCGGAGAGCGGCCGGGTGACCGTCGAGGCCGGGAGACCGAGGACCCAGCGGGCGGACGGCCCGGCGAGCGGCACGGAGACCGGAGCGGCGGACGGGATGGCGGCCGGAGCGGAGGGTGTGGAGACCGGCCCGGCGGACGGGGCGGAGGGTGTGGAGGCCGATCTGGTGGTGGCCGCCGACGGCATCCACTCCCCCATCAGGGCGGCGCTGTTCCCCGGCCATCCCGGCCCGCGTTACTCCGGAGTCACGAGCTGGCGGGTGCTCATCCCCGGCGGAGGCGTCCCCGGCCAGACCTTCGAGAGCTGGGGCGACGGCAAGGTCTTCGGGGTCATGCCGCTGGCCGGAGGGCTGGCCTACTGCTACGCCACCGACACGGTCCCGGCCGGTGGAGGCGGCGGCGACCAGCGGGCCGAGCTGCTCCGCCTGTTCGGAAAGTGGCACACCCCGATCCCGGCGCTGCTCGCCGCCGCCTCGTCGGAGAACGTGCTCAGGAACGACGTCCACCACCTCGCCACCCCGCTGCCCGCCATGCACAGGGGCAAGGTCGCGCTGCTGGGCGACGCGGCCCACGCCATGACCCCCAACATGGGGCAGGGCGCCTGCCAGGCGATCGAGGACGCGGTGGTGCTGGCCCACCTCGCGGGCGAGGGTGCCGGGCTGGCGGGCTACACCGCCGCCCGGCTGGAGCGGACCGCGAAGATCGTGACCCGGTCCGCGACGATCTGCCGGACCAGCCAGTTCCGCAACCCGCTCGCCGTACGGCTGCGCGACATGATGATGGCGCTCACCTGGCGGCTGGCCCCGGGGCGCATGACCGGCGCGATGGACGAGGTGCTCGGCTGGACACCTCCCACGAGCTGACCGGCTGACAGCCAGACCGGGCCACGGCCTGACCGGGCCACGAGCTGACCCGGCAACAGCCCGACCGAACCCTCGCCTGACCGGATGACGGCCTGGTCAGGCGGGGACAGGCGCGAGCGTCGGCGGGGACGGGCGCGAGCGTCGACGAGGACGGGCGCGAGCGTCGGCGGGGACAGGCCACGACCGGAGCGGGCGCCGACAGGGCGGGCTACGACGGAAGCGAGGCCGTCTCGCGGGTGGAGGTCTGGCCTCCGCTGTGGTCCGGGGAGAGCCTGCCCAGCGTGATCGTCCCCCAGACCAGCAGCGCGGCGGCGAAGATCGCCGGAATCACGTTCGACAGGCCGGTCGGCATCGCCTCGTCGAGCAGGAGCACTCCGGCCAGGATCGAGGTGACGGGGTCGATCACCTGCACCGTCGCGTAGGCGATGCCGAAATAGCCCACCGCGTAGGACTTCTGCAGCAGCACCACCGCGCAGATCAGGAGCACGGGGACCGCGACCGTGAACCAGCTCAGCAGGTTGCGCAGGTCACCGTTGAGGTTGCCGCCCACCACCCGGACGAAGGTGGACACGCTGGCCGTCACGGCACCGGCGCCGACCGACAGCAGCAGCGCCTTGGCCGAGCCCGCCGCCTTCCGCGCGGCCAGGTGCGCCACCAGCACGACCAGCCCGATGCAGGCCAGGAAGCCGAACGCCTCCCCGCCCGTCATGTGCGGCGTCACGGCGTGCACGGGAACGAGCAGCATCAGGCCGAGCAGTCCGACGGCCACGGCGATCGACCCGACGATCTCCGCCCGGTGCGGCCGCCTGCCGTGCAGCATCGCGGCGAGCGGCACGGCGAACACCAGCGTCGCCACGCTGATCGGCTGCACCGCGACCAGCGGCGCGAAGCTCAGCGCGATGGCGTGCATGGACGCCCCGGCGAACCCGATCACGCCGCCCACCCACCAGCGGGGCCGCCTCATCAGCTTGAGCGAGGCCCCCTCGGAGACCGCCTCGAACTGCTGGAGCGCCGCGCCCAGCGCGTAACCCAGCGCGCCGACCAGAGCGATCGACATCCCGACCCAAGTCATCGCCACCCACCAGGGGTGATCAGGCATACGTAAAGAAATGATTCTCGGGTCATCCCGCAAGCTTAGAGCGCCCGGCGAGTGGGTAACGGGGCGCCCAAGCCAGATTAAACCCCTTTTCGGTCATCACCCCCTATCCATGCCACATCCCCGCACTTCCGAGCGGATCGAGCGGATCTGGCGGACCAAGCGGACCGATCGGCGCGGCGGGCCTGCGTCTTCCCCCGGCTCGCCCGCCGACCTCACCGCAGGTGCGGCGCGAGCCGTTCAAGTTCGTCGACGGCCGAGGGCAGGTCGCCGGTCAGGGGATGCAACAGGACGTGGTCGGCCCCGGCGTCCAGGTGCGCGCGCAGGCGGCGAACGACCGTGTCCTCGTCCCCCCAGGCCAGGGTGGCGTCCACGAGCCGGTCGCTGCGGTCGCCTGCCAGGTCTTCGTCGTCGTAGCCGAGCCTGCGGTAGTTGGCCGTGTACGGAGTCTCGACGTTGCGCTGCCCGACGCGCAGGAGCGCACGTATCCGTTCCCTGGCCGCGCCGGGGTCGGGATCGATGACCAGGGCCTGGTGCGGAATGACCAGCGGGGCCGGCCCGAGCGACTTACGGGCGATCTCGGTGTGCTCGACCGGCTGCAGAAAGGGGTGCACGCCGGCGGCCCGGTCGGCGGCCAGCCGGTGCGCCCTGGGGCCGAGCGCGGCCAGCACGCGGGGATAGCCGATGCCGGGCAGGAGGCGGGCGGCGGCCTCGTCCATGGCGTCCAGGTAGTCGCGCAGGCCGCTGATGGGGCGCTCGCCAGGGTGGCCGCCCAGCCCGAGCACGAGCCGGCCCGGATGAACCTCCGCGAGCGTGGCCGCCGCCGTGTGCATGGCCGCCGGATGACGTGCGCCGACGTTGGCGATGCCCGCGCCGGCGACCAGCCGCTCGGTCGCGGCCAGGACGACCGCGAGCTGCATGAAGATCTCCCGCCCGGCGGCCGGCGCGGCGGGCGGCGGCTCGCCCGTCCACAGTGATCGGTATCCCAGCCGTTCGATCCGCGCGAACTGCTCGCGTTGCACAGGCACCGGCGTGTTGAGCAGCGTCATAGGCGCGATCCACACGCCGTACGCGCCGAGCCTGTCTCTGGTCTCCCCGGAGTCCATCGCCGTTCACTCCTCACCCCAAGCCATTCGGAGGCATCCTCCGCTTTCGCGAGAACCACGATACGGAGGAAGGCTCCGCTTGGCAACGGCGAAGAAAACGGCCGGCGGACTCCTCGACCTCACGACACGACGGCTCGTCCCCGCCCCGCCCGAGAACGGCGGATCAGGGCGAGCGAACCCGACCTGCCCCGCTTCCGCATTCAAGATCTACGGGATATGCCCTAGTCGCGGGGCGGGCAGACGCAGAAGAGGTGCCCCTCGGGGTCGGCGAGCACGACCCAGCCCCCCTCACCGGGCTGGAAGTCGGGCTTGGTGGCTCCGAGTTCCAGGTAGTCCTGGACCGCCTTGTCCAGGTCGGGGACCCGGACGTCGAGGTGGAACTGCTTGTCCGCGCCAGGCCAGGCGGCCGGCTTGCGGTCCAGGTTCTGCTGGAAGTAGATGCTCGTCGTGCCGTCGCCGATGCCGGCGTAGGTGTCCTCGGCGTACTGGACCTCGTAGCCGAGGACGGTCGCGTAGAACTCGGCGAGCCGCTTGGGCTCGGCGCAGTCGATGGTCACGGCGATGAGCTGTGCTTTCGTTGTCATGGAGCCCATCATCACGCCCATACCTGTCAGGTGATGTCAGGTTCATCGACGGATATCGGATCAGGTGACACCGGGTTGGCCGGCGGACATCGGACGGGCCGACACCGGGTTGGTCAACGGACATCGGATCAGGTGCCGGCAGATTTATCGGCGGACATCGGACGGGCCGCCGGAAAGGCCGCCCGCCGTCGTCGCGGGTGCGGGCGGGGCGCCGGATAACCACTGGCCCGCGTGCCGGTCCTGTCGTTAGGGTTGCCCCGTGACGACGCTCATCATGTCCCCGCCCGCCGCCCGATAGCGGGCGGCCCTCTCTCCTGACAGCCGGATCCGGGCGATCCGGTGGGTGGTTGGCGCCCGCATACGCGCGGCCTGACGACAACCACTTCATCTGGAGAGATCTCCATGACGCATGTCTCCGTACGGCGGGGCCTGCTGTACGTATCGATCGCGGCGACCGCCTGGGGCACCGGCGGCGCCGCCGGCGCACTGCTCTACCAGACGGGCGGCCTCGGCCCCGTCGCCGTCTCGTTCTGGCGCTTCGCCGCCGGCGCGGTGATGCTCCTGCTGGCCTCCCGGGTCTTCGGCCTCGGACGCACCGGCGGTCTGGGACGGACCGTGATCACGGGCGTGGCGATGGCCGTCTACCAGACGGCCTACTTCGCGGCGATCGCCGAATCCGGCCTGGCCGTGGCGACCGTGGTCACGATAGGCGCGACACCGGTCCTCGTGGCCGCCGGCGCGCGTCTGCTGCTGGGCGAGCGGCTCGGCCTGGCCGGGCTGGGCGCGGTCGTGACCGCGCTGGCCGGACTGGCCCTGCTGACCCTGGACGGCGGGTCGGCCACCTTCTCGGCGGCCGGCATCGGCTGGGCGCTGCTCTCGGCGGCCGGCTACGCGGGCGTCACCCTGCTCAACCGGGCCTCCACCGACGGCCCCTACGCCACCGCCATGGGCGGCTTCGTCGTCGGAGGCCTCTGCCTGCTCCCCCTCGCGACGGCCCAGGGGCTGCTGCCGCAGGGCGACCTGCTCGCCTCCTCGGCGCTCATCGTCTATCTCGGCGCGGTTCCGACCGCCCTGGCCTACGGCCTCTTCTTCACGGGTCTCGCCGCGGTGCGGGCCACGACGGCGTCGGTGATCTCCCTTGTGGAGCCGGTCGGCGCGGCGATCATCGGGGTGCTCCTCCTCGGCGAGCGGCTCACCCCGCAGGCCGTCGCGGGCGCGGTCCTGCTGCTCTCCGCCGTCGGCCTGCTCACCTTCGGCGAGAGGCGCGCGACCGTGGAGCCGGTCACCATGTGAGGACGGCGCCTTTTACGGGTTTCCTTACCGCAGAGAAATAAACCAAAAAGAAGGGAAAAACCGTCCGCCCACACTTCTCTCAAGAATAAGACAATAAGCAAATAACTACTTTTTTCCCGATAATTCTACTCATATCGTGGCCATAGAAACGCGGACCGCCGGACGGTCTCCGCCCGGCGGTCCGGCAGAGAGGAGACGCCATGGACAGCAAGCGGCGCCTGACGCTGATCGGCTCGGCCCTTCTCGCCGCCTCCGCCCTCGGAGCGGCCACGATCTCCCCGGCCTCGGCCGCACCGGCCCCCGTGCGGGCGACCGGGACGCACGTCCCGCACAGCCCGACGGCGGGGGCGGATCCGACCATGGGCCCGGAATCCGGCGACAAGCCGGAGGCTTACCGGAAGGCCTACCGGAAGGGCTACAAGGACGCCGGCGAAGACTGCGGCAAGGGGAAGGATTTCTCCTACGACGCGTCGGCGGACTGGGACAGAAAGGGCTGGGTGGACGGATACAACGCCGGCCACGTCCAGTTCTGCGAGAAGAGCGGCTGAATCGCCGCTGCCCTCCGGAAAGTCCACCGGAGAAAGGCCCGGGGTCCCGGCCCCGGGCCTGTGGCGCGGCAGGCCGGGGTCTGCGGCGCGGCAGGCCGGGGTCTGCGGCGCCGCAGGCCCGGGGGTCTACGGCGGGACAGGCCCGGGGGCCGTGACGGGACAGGCCAGGCGCGGGTCAGGGGGTCTGCGGCGGAACAGGCCCCGGGGGGCCGTGACGGGACAGGTCCGGGGGCCGTGGCGGGACAGGCCGGGCGCGGGTCAGCCGAACATGTCGGGCTCGGCGGCGGTGATCTGGTCGTGGAGGGGCTGGAAGTTGATCCAGCCGACCAGGTCGTTGCCGATCTGGCCGTGGGTGAGCTTGGCGTTCTCGTGGTCGATCGGCACCGTCGGACCGGCGGCCTTGGCCAGGAGCTGGGCCTGGCAGGAGCGCTCCATCGTGATGAACCACCAGGCGGCGGCGTCCACGGTGTCGCCGACCGTCAGCAGGCCGTGGTTGCGCAGGATGACCGCCTTGGAGGAGCCGAGCGCCCGGGCGATGCGGCGCCCCTCCTCCGTCTCCACGACCACGCCGGTGTAGTCGTCGAACAGCCCGTGATCCTCGTAGAACGCGCAGGCGTCCTGGGTCAGCGGTTCGAGGAGCGTGCCCAGCGACGACAGCGCCTTGCCGTACACCGAGTGGCTGTGCGCGGCGGCGACCGCGTCCGGCCTGGCCTGGTGGACCATCGCGTGGATGGCGAACGCCGCCTGGTTGACGTGGTAGCGCCCCTCGACGACCTGGCCCTCATGGTTGACGAGGATGAGGTCGCTGACCCGGATCTGCTTGAACGACATGCCGAACGGGTTCACCCAGAAGTGGTCGGTGTGCTCGGGGTCGCGGGCGGTGATGTGCCCGGCCACCCCCTCCTCGAAGCCGAACCGGCCGAACAGCCGCAGCGCGGCCACCAGGCGCTCCTGGCGGTGGCGGCGCTCCTCCTCCACGCTGTCGAACTTCTGCGGCAGCCGGAAGACGAGCTGGTCGGTGGGGATCGGCTGCAGGTCGGACAGGCTCATCGTGCCTCCAGTGCGGAAGGGTCGAGGTCTGCGGGCGGGCGGTGGCCCGTTGGGTAGATCTCGTGTCGGTGGTCAGGGAAGGCCACGGACCCAGCCTGTCCCGCGCCGCCCGCCCATGTCCACACCGGACCGAATCCCGTTCACCGGGGCCGGGCCGGCCCCGCCACCGGCATTGCCCCGCGGTCCCCGCAGGACGGATGATCCGTTTGGTCGGTACGGTGATGCGACAGCGGGAACGTGTGCCCGGAAACGGGCGTTGGAGGGAACGTGGCCTCGATAACTCAGCTCTTCAGGCGTTTCCTGGAGCGTCCCGGTTCCATCGATCTGGCGCCGTTCGAGCGGACCGTGGCGTCCGCCGGGGAGCGGGAGGAGCGGATCAGGGAGCTCGCCGAGCTTCCGGAGCCCTCGGTGGACGACCTGGCCGAGTTCTGCGCGATCGTGCGGGAGGCCGCGCGCCGCACGCTGGGCCTGCGGCCGTACGACGTGCAGCTCGTGGGCATGCTCGCCATGCTGTCGGGGAACGTCGCGGAGATGGCCACCGGCGAGGGCAAGACCCTGTCCGGCGCCATGGCCGCGGCCGGATACGCCCTGCAGGGCAAGCGGGTGCACGTGATCTCGGTCAACGACTACCTGGCGCAGCGCGACGCCGAGTGGATGGGCCCGCTGTACGAATCGCTGGGCGTCTCGGTCGGCTGGATCGCGGAGACCTCCACCCCCGAGGAGCGCCGGGCCGCCTACGCCAAGGACGTGACGTACGGGTCGGTCAGCGAGATCGGCTTCGACGTGCTCCGCGACCGGACCCGCACCGACGTGGCCGACCTGGTCGTGCCCGAGCCGAGCGTGGCGCTGGTGGACGAGGCCGACTCGGTGCTGGTGGACGAGGCCAGGGTGCCGCTGGTGCTGGCCGGGGCCGCCGACCCGGGCGACGCCGTGCCGGAGATGGCCGCGCTGGTCCGCCAGCTGGTCAAGGGCTACCACTACGAGCTCGACGACCAGGCGCGCAACGTCCACCTGACCACCAAGGGCATCGACACCGTCGAGCAGGCGCTGGGCCTGGAGCTCTACGACAACGCCACCACGCTGACCGAGGTCAACCTCGCCCTGCACGCCCACGCCCTGCTGACCAAGGACGTCGACTACATCGTCCGCGAGGGCAAGGTCCACCTGATCAACCCCTCCCGGGGCCGGGTGGCCCTGCTGCAGCGCTGGCCGGACGGGCTGCAGGCCGCGGTCGAGGCCAAGGAGACGCTGCCCGCCTCGGAGACCGGCGAGATCCTCGACTCGATCACCGTCCAGGGCCTGATCACCCGCTATCCCGAGAAGTGCGGCATGACCGGCACGGCGGTCGCGGTCGGGGACCAGCTCCGCGAGTTCTACGACCTCAAGGTGGCCGTGGTCCCGTCCAACCGGCCGTGCGTCCGGACCGACGCGCCCGATCGGCTCTTCGAATACGCGATGGAGAAGGACCACGCGCTGGTCGACGAGATCGTCGAGGTGCACGCGACCGGGCGGCCGATCCTGATCGGCACCCTGGACGTGGCCGAGTCCGAGCGGCTCTCCCTGACGTTGAGCGGGCGCGGCCTGGAGTGCGTGGTCCTCAACGCCAAGAACGACGCCGAGGAGGCGTCGATCATCGCCAGGGCCGGCGAGCGCGGCGCGATCACGGTCTCCACGCAGATGGCCGGGCGCGGCACCGACATCCGCCTCGGAGACGGCGTGGACGAGCTCGGCGGGCTTTACGTCATCGGCTCCGGAAGGCACACCAGCAGCCGTCTGGACGACCAGCTCCGCGGCCGCGCGGGCCGCCAGGGCGACCCCGGCGGCTCGATCTTCTTCGTGAGCGGCGAGGACGAGCTGATCACCCACTACGTGGCCGACGAGTACGCCAAGGGCGTGCCCGACCGCGAGCTGGTGGGCCACGCCCAGCGCGTCGCCGAGGGCGTCAACATGGAGATCCACCGCAACACCTGGCGCTACACCCGCCTCCTCGAACACCACCGGAGCCTGGTCCTCGCCCTCCGCGAGAAGGTCCTGCGCGGCGAGTCGGCCGGTGACGCGCTGTCCGGAGCCGCTCCCGAGCGGTGGTCCGAGCTGCGGGAGGCCGTCGGCGAGGAGGTGCTGCAGGAGGCCGCCCGGCAGATCGTCCTGTTCCATCTCGACCGCTGCTGGGCCGACCACCTGGCCTTCCTGGGCGAGCTCCGCGAGGGCATCCACCTGCGCGCCCTGGGCCGCCTCAGCCCGATCGAGGAGTTCAACAAGGAGGCCAAGCCCGCCTACGAGCGCATGCTGGCCGAGATCGAGTCTCGCTCGGTCGCCACCTTCGACAGCGCCTCCATCACCTCAGAGGGCCTCGACCTCGACGGCGCGGGCCTCAAACGCCCCACCGCCACCTGGACCTACCTCGTCCAGGACAACCCCTTCGGCACCGAGTGGGAGCGCATCCTCAACCGCCTGACCACCAAGGTCCGCCGCCGCCGCTGACCCCGGCGACCGGGCGGACGCCGAGGCCGGAACGGCCCCCTCTCACGCGCTCAGCTGATCTATACGAGATTTCGACAGCTCGAGCAGGGCCGCGCTGTCTCGGACCGAGACACCTGCTGCCCGGAGGGCGGCCACGGCTTCCCTGGCGGTCTCACCGAGTCGGGCGGCCACCTGATCGCGCTGAGTGCGCAGTTCGCGGTAAGTGTCGAGCACCGTGGGAGATACACCGGCCACTTCGTACAGATAGGCCACGATGATCTCCGCCTCGGAAGGCGCGTCGAGGATGAAGTGCTTGGCCGCCTCGACTTCTTCATACAGTTCCGGCAGGGTGTCACCGGAGACGCCACCTGCGATGGGAGCGTCCACCGGGAGTGCGATCCAATAGTCGGCCTTGCGTATGGCCCTCATCGTGAGCTGCAGGGGTGTGCCGGTCATTCCATCCATCCTTTCCCGAACACGTCTTCCAAATCATGGGCGAGGGCTGCGAGCAGGTCCGGGTCCATATGGCGTACGGGAACCCGGGAGCGGGCTACCACCACCTGATCCGAGTCGTAGAGCAGAAGAGATCGCGTTGTTCGACCCGCATCGATCCAGTCGGGGCGCAGAGCATGCCGACGTGCGAGCTCGTAGATCCGATCGCGGATTTCTGAGTATGTCTGAAGCACCCACGGAAGCTAGCGTACTGGTCGGAGCGCGTCCAGCGAACTGGACAAATACCTGAAGATCTGCTGTGTTACAGGTGGATAAGTCCCTGTGCGACACGTCGGGAGCGTTCAGGCGCCGAACGACAGCTCGACTCCCGCCGACCCCGGAAGGCTGCCGCACCCCACCACTTCGCGCTTCGCATTTGCTGCCCTCAAACGACAGATCATCCAAAAATGTCAGGATTTTTGCACTAAAGGCTTGCATTTGCCGCAAAGATTTGAGATGCGGGGACGTCACGCCCTTCATTACGTGGACGGTAATGGTTTTACCAACCCGTGCCGGTTATGGTGTGCTTTGTGACCTCCACCAGCACGTCCCGGCCGGTCGGCGAGCTTCTGCGCCAGTGGCGGGAACGCCGGCGGATGAGCCAGATGGATCTCGCCATCCAGACCGACATCTCCACCCGGCATCTGAGCTTCGTGGAGACCGGCCGGTCCAAGCCGAGCCGGGACATGATCCTGCGCCTCGCCGAGGAGCTGGACCTCCCGCTCCGCGAGCGCAACCACCTCCTGCTCGCCGGCGGATTCGCACCGGTCTACGCCGAGACACCGCTCAACTCGCCGCAGATGTCGTCGGTCAGGGAGGCGCTCGGCCAGGTGCTGAGCGGGCACGAGCCGTACCCCGCGGTAGTGGTGGACCAGCGCTGGAACCTGGTGGACCGCAACGCCGCCACCGGCGTGCTGCTGCGCGGCGTCGCGCCGGAGCTGCTCGTCCCGCCGGTCAACGTGCTCCGGCTGAGCCTGCACCCCCGCGGGATGGCCCAGCGGATCATCAACCTGGGTGAGTGGCGCGCCCACCTGCTGCACCGGCTGCGCCGTCAGATCAGCCTCACCGCCGACCCCGACCTGGCCTCGCTCTGGCGCGAGCTCGACGAATACCCCTGCGACCAGCCGGAGCCCGAGATAGAGCGGCCCGGCCCCGGGGACATAGTGATCCCCCTGCGGCTGCGCCGCGGCTACCGGGAGCTCGCCTTCTTCAGCACGATGGCCACCTTCGGCACCCCGCTGGACATCACCGTCGCCGAGCTGGCCATCGAGGCCTACTTCCCGGCGAACCCCGAGACCGCCGCCTACCTGCAGCACCAGCACCACCCCGATTAGAGGGCCCGGCCGCTGGTGCAACGGGCGGCGGGCGGTATGCCTCGGTCGGCGCGTCACGCCGGTTGATAGCCTGCCCGGAGTCCCCCTTTTCGCGACTGCGGGGGCGCCGTGGGGGCATGGTTCTCGACGGAGATCGTGGCGGCCGGGAAACTCCGGCTGTTCTGCTTCTTCGTCTCCTTCATCGCCACGTTCCTGTTCATCCGGATCAGCGTGCGCCTGATCCGGGCCCAGGTGAGATGGTGGCCGGGGAACGTGGCCCCCGGCGGCATGCACATCCACCATGTCGTGTTCGGCCTGGTCTTCATGTGCGTGGGCGGGATCAGCGGGCTGTCGGTGGAGGACAACACCTCGGTCTCGGCGGGATTGCTCGCCGCGCTGTTCGGTGTCGGGACCTCGCTCGTGCTGGACGAGTTCGCGCTGGTGCTCCACCTCGACGACGTCTACTGGACCCAGCAGGGCCGTATATCGGTGGACGCCGTGTTCGTCGCCGTCGCGCTGTGCGGCCTGGCCCTGCTCGGCGCCAGCCCTCTGGAGCTCGGCCTCGCGCTCAACCCCGGCGCGGACGGCCAGGTCGTCTCCCACACCGAGATCGCCCTGATCGTCGGCGCGAACACGCTGCTGTCGCTCATCAGCCTGGCCAAGGGGAAGATCTGGACCGGGCTGCTCGGGATCTACATCACCCCGCTGGCCCTGATCGGCGCGGTCCGGCTGGCCCGTCCCGGCTCCCCCTGGGCGCGGCGGCGCTACAGACCGGGCTCGCGGAGACTGCGCCGGGCCGAGTGGCGGGAGAAGCGGATCCGGGACCCGATCGAACGGGTGAAGATCGGCTTCCAGAACTTCGTGGCCGGCCGCCCGTCGGCCAAGCCGTGAGCCGCCGCGCCGCCGCAGGTCGCCGAGGGGGCGGGAAACGTTCCCCGCCCCCCCTGCGGCCCGTCCGACCGGGGCGATACACGAGCGGGGTGCTCGTACCGCCGTCAGCCGATCAGTTTGGCGAGCTCCGGGTCGACGGCGTCGGCGACCGTGATCTTCCGGTCGATGAGGCCGCCGGCGTGGAAGAGGTCGGCGGCGCGCTGCTGCTCGGCGACGAACTCCTCGGTGACCGGGTGCAGCCCGAAGGGTCGCTTGCGCAGGGCGTTCTCCCAGTGGTCGACGTCGCCGCCGTCGTCGGCCGCGAACAGCTCGGCCGCCTCGCGGTAGTTCTCCTGGATCCAGGCGTCGGACTCCTGGAGGGCGGCGACGATCGCGGCGAGCTGCTCGGGCTGACTCTCGGCGAAGTCACGCCGGGTGAACCAGAGCGAGCGGTGGCTGAACAGCCCGTCGGTGGCGACCAGCTCGCGGACGGACGTCTGCTCCTCCACCTTGCTGAGCGACGGGTAGGAGCCGACCCACGCGTCCACCTCGCCGTTGAGGAGCAGCGCCCCCGCGTCGGTGCCGGCGTCGACGGGCACGATGTCCTGCCAGCCCAGGCCCACCTTGTCGAGGGCGAACAGCAGCAGCGTGGTCTGCCAGGAGCCGTGCCCGAGCGCGACCCTCTTGCCCTTCAGGTCCTCAAGAGAGGTGATCGGCGAGTCCTCCAGCACGACCAGCCTGCCGTTCTCGTGCCGGGAGCCGGAGACCGCGACGTAGACGACGTCGTGCCCCTTGCCCTGGGCGGTGACCGGCGGCGTGGAGCCGGTGCCGATGAAGTCGTAGCCGCCGTCGAACAGGTGGTCGCCGTGGAGCGAGGGCAGCCCGTCGGTCGGCGCGGGCCTGTCACCGGCCGGGAGGGTGCGCAGGTCCACCCACTCCACGTCGGGGATCGCGCGCTCCAGGATGCCGCGGTGGCGCAGCACCCAGAGGGAGTTGTTGTGGGGGAAATATCCGACTCGAACGCTCATGATGGGGTTCCTTCCAACAGTGGGGAATCAATACGGAGGTCGTGGCCGCGCAGCAGCGGCAGCACGTTCTCGCCGACCCGGTAGGCCTCTTCCAGATGGGGCACGCCCGCGAGGATGAAGGCTCCGACGCCGAGGTTGATCAGCTCGTCCAGCCGCTCGGCGACCTGCCCGTAGCTGCCGACCAGGCCGAACGCCGGCCCGCCGCGCAGCAGGTGGAAGCCGCCCCACACGTTGGGCGTGACCTCCAGGTCGCGGTAGCCGTTGACGGCCCCGGTGACGAACGACTGGCTGCGCTGCCAGCCGATGGAGTCGCCCGTGGCGCCGCGGAGCACGGTGGGATCGATGTTGTCCCAGCCCCGGCGGATCTCGTCCCAGGCCTCCTCCTCGGTCTCCCGGGCGAGCACGTCGATGCGGACGGCGAACTTGGGTGTGCGGTCGCTGTTGGCCCTGACCTGGTCGAACTTCTCGGTCAGCGCGTGGAACGGCTCCAGCCAGGACAGGTAGTAGTCCGCGTGCCGCCCGGCCGCGTCGATGGCGGCCCTGGAGGAGCCGGAGAAGTAGATCTCCGGGAACGGCTGCCCCGCCAGCCCCTCCGGCAGCCCCGCGCCCTCGACCTTGTAGAAGCGCCCGTCGAAGTCGAACGGCCCGCCGTTCCAGACGCCCCTGAGCACGTCGAGGAACTCCGAGGTGCGCGCGTAGCGGTCGTCGTGCTCGACCTTGTCGCCCCACCAGAGCTGGTCGGGCCCGCCGCCGCCGGAGATGATGTTGTAGACGAGCCGCCCGCCGGTGGCCCGCTGCAGGCTGGCCGACATGCGCGCGGCCTGCACCGGGTGGAGGAACCCCGGCTGAAAAGCGATCATGAACCGGTAGGTCGTGGTCTCCCTGGCCAGGGTCGCCGCCGTCGCCCACGGGTCGTCGGTGTTGGGGAAGGAGGGCAGCAGCCCCCCGACGAACCCGGAGATCTCCGAGGCCCGCGCGACGTCCCCCATGTGCTCGACGTAGCTGTAGTCGTCACGCTCGCCGTCGCGGACGCCGGGAGCCAGGCTGCCCGGCACCACCGGCGCCCACTCCCCCCGGCTGACGACCCTCCTGCGGAGCGACGGCTGGTCGCCGTGCGTCCCGACGCGCCAGTAGATGTCAACGGACACGGACGCCCTCCTTCGTCAGCAGCGGCAGCAGCCGCTCGCCCAGGCGGTAGGTCTCCTCGATGTACGGCGTGGCCTCAAGGAAGAAGACGCCGACACCCCGGTCGATGTAGTCCCGGATCCCCGCCGCGACGGTCTCGAACGACCCCACCAGCCCGTTCCGGAGGGAGGCGCCGGGGAGCGCCCCCGGAGAACCGGAGGGCCGGAAGCCCCGCCACAGCCGGGTCCGCGGGTCGGGATCCGGCAGGCTCTCCGCCGTCCGTCCGCCGCGCGTCCACAGGCGGCGGGCCGCCTCCCACGCCTCGTCGTCGTCGTCCCTGGCGAGGACCGGGAGCCGCAGGCCGTACGCGACCCCGGGCGGACTCGCGGCCTCGATGTCGTCCTCGGGATCGAAGACGTGCACGTCGGCGTGGCGGGCGGACAGTTCGAGGGCCTCCTTCGAGGTCCCCGACAGGTGGACCCTGGGGAAGGCCCGCCCGGCCAGCGGCGACTGGAACCCGCCCGCCAGCACCTGGTAGAACCGCCCCTCGTAGGTGTAGTCCTCCTCGGACCAGACCCCCTTGGCGACGGTGAGGAACTCCTCGGCCCGCGCGTAGCGGTCCGGTCCCTCCAGGAAGTCGCCCTGCGCCCGCGCCACCGCCGGGTCGAGGTCGACGGCGAGCCGCCAGTCGAGCCGGTCGCCCGAGAAGCGCTGCAGGGAGGCCGAGACCTTGGCCGCGTAGACGGGGGTGGCGATGCCGGGGTGGAACCCGGCCACCGTCCGGAGCCGGCGGCTCTGCCGGAGCAGCCCCGCCGCCACGACCAGGGACTCGTCCCCCTCGGGATCGAAGGGGGCCAGCGCCCCGTGGAAGCCCGCGATCTCCGCGGCCCTGCCGACCTGGGCCAGATGGTCGAACGGGCCGAAGGCCTGCCGGAGGTCGGTGACGGAGTCCGGAAAGGCCGGCCGCGCGCCGCGCCCGCCGTCCGCCCGGCCCGGCAGCGTGATCAGGAACCTGGCCATCAGACCGCCGCCCCGTCCCGTTCCGGAACCGCGGCCGAGGACCCGTGGCCGCGCTCGCCCGGGAGCCCGGCCGGCGCCTCTCCCGGGAGGTGGGCGGGCTCGTCTCCCGGGGGGTACGCGGGCTCGCCGGACTGCCGCGCCAGCCGTTCACGGGCCTCGGCCAGCGGCTCGTGCGCCGCCCAGCCGTCGACGTCGACGTCCGCCGCGAGGAAGCCGTGCACCAGGAGGAAGTCCTTCTGGACCTTCAGCAGGTCCAGCCGTTCCGGCGACAGGTCCGGGTGGAGGCCCCGGTGGAAGTCGCCCCGGTAGGCGGTGGCCACGCCCCGGGCGCCGGAGCGGGTCTCCGCCTCCAGGAAGCCCCGCACCGCCTCCATGTTGCCCGCCGCCCAGTCGGCCGCGCGCAGGGTCTGCGTCAGGAAGCTCACCACCAGGTCCGGGTGGTCGGCGAGGAGGTCCTCGTGCACGGTGATCGGCCGTGGGGTGCCGTTGTTGACGCGGGTACGGGGGTCCGGATGCGCGTCCAGGTCCACCGCGACCACGGCGCCGATCTCCCTGGCCTGCTCGGCCGAGTGCGCGCCCTTCACGTAGACCGCGTCGACCTCGCCGGCCGCCAGCTCCCTGAGCCCCGGCCAGGACCCGGCCCGACCGGCCCCGTCCCGCCCGACGTCGGACGCCGGCTGCTCCACCTCGACGAACGTCACGTCGTCGAAGGTGAGCCCGGCCGCCGACAGCGCCCCCTTGACCCCGTGCAGGGCCATCGCGCGGGGGAAGCTCCGCGCCCGGGTCTCCGCCCAGCCCGGCAGCGCGATCCGCGCGCCGCGCAGCCCCGCCGCGCCGGTGATGCCCGACTCCGGGCGGACCAGGATGGACTGCCACTCCTCGATCCAGGTCAGCCCGATCAGCCGGGTCTTCGCCCCTTCCGAACGCGCGGCCAGCGCGGGAACGTTCCCGCCCTCGCGGAACAGCCCGAGGAGCCGGTGGTCGAAGTGGTGCTCGGCCAGCTCCGGGCCGGCGTCCTGCAGGACCCCGACCTCGCCGAACTCCTCATTGAGCCAGCCCAGGTGGTAGGCCAGGCCGCTGGCGGTGGGCACCGGGCAGCGGGTGAACCAGATCTTGTCGATCGTTGACACGTGACTCCTCTGTACTTCGGGTCGGTGCTTCGGGTTGGTGCTTCGGTGCTTCGGGAGCGTCTCGGTGCTCGGGAACGCTTCGATGAATCGGTGAATCGGTACTTCGGTGAATCGGTGCTTCAGTGCGAGGCGGCGGCGACGCCGAGGTGGGACAGGAACAGGCGCCGGTGGGCGATGAAGGCGGGATCGTTGCGGTCGCGGGGATGCGGCAGGTCGATCGGCTGCTCCACGGCGAAGAAGCCCTCCCGCAGGACCGCGACCCGGTCGGCCAGCCGTACGGCCTCGTCCACGTCGTGCGTGACCAGCACGACGGCGGGCCGGTGCCGCTCGCACAGCTCGGCGACCAGCTCCTGCATCTGCAGCCGGGTCAGCGCGTCGAGCGCGGCGAACGGCTCGTCGAGCAGGAGCAGTTCCGGGTCCCGGACCAGTGCCCTGGCCAGGGCGACCCGCTGAGCCTCCCCGCCGGAGAGTGTGGCCGGCCACGCTCCGCCGTACCCTTCGAGACCGACCTCGGCCAGCGCGCCGCGCCCCGCCTCGCGGGCCGAGCGGGGCAGTCCGAGGGTGACGTTGGCCAGCACCCTCCGGGCCTGGACCAGGCGGGGTTCCTGGTAGACGGTCGTACGGCGGCGCGGCGCCAGGACGGTCCCCTCGTCGGGCAGTTCGAGACCGGCGAGAATGCGCAGCAGGGTGGTCTTGCCGGTGCCGCTCGGCCCGAGCAGGACGAAGAACTCCCCGCGTCGGATCTCCAGGTCGATCCCGTCCAGGACGGTCTTGGGGCCGAACGCCTTGCGTAGTCCCCTGATGCTGACGGCACTGCTCGCAGGCGCGCTCATCGGGCCGCCACGTGCCCGCGCCACGGCATGGCCAGCCGCTCCACGCCCCGGATGGCCAGGTCGATCAGCAGGCCGAGCACCGCGTAGATCAGGATGCACAGGACCATGTAGTCACTGCGGTAGTACTGCTGGGCGAGGGTGACGAGGTAGCCGATCCCCTCGGTGGCGCCGATCTGCTCGGCGGCGATCAGGCCGGTGAGCGAGACCGACAGGCAGATGCGCAGGGCCATGAGGATGTTCGGCAGCGCGGTCGGGATGACGACCCCGAGGACCAGCCGGGGGCCGGTGAGCCCGAACCCCCGGGCGGCCTCGACGGTCTTGCGGTCCGCGCCGCGGACGCCGAGATAGGAGTAGGCGTACATCGGGCCGACCGCGGCGACCGCGATCAGCACCACCTTGAACGTCTCCTCGACGCCGAACCAGGAGATGAACAGCGGGACCAGCGCCAGGAACGGCACGGCCCGCTTCATCTGCATGGTCGGGTCGATCAGCTCCTCGCCGAGGGCCGACAGCCCCGCGACCACGCCGAGCAGCAGTCCTATGCCGCCACCGGCGAGGACGCCGAGCCCCGCCCGCCGGGCCGAGGCCAGCAGGTAGTCGCCGAGCTGCCCGGTGGCGACCAGCTCGCCCAGCGCGCCGAGGACGGCGCCGGGCCCGGCGAGGACGTCCGGGGAGATGGCCCCGCTGCCCGTGCCGTACCACCAGGCGGTGACCAGCAGCAGCGGGACCGCGCCCCTGACGGCGGTGGAGACGGCGGGGCGGCGGCGGGGCGAGCCCAGGTAGCGAGGCGGTTCGAGATCCCCGGGCGGCGTGGCGGCTGGGGACGTGGCGATCGGGGACGCGGTAGCCGATGACGTGATGGCCGGGGAGGTGGCGATCGGAGGTGCGGCGGCTGATGACGTGACAGCCGGGGACCCGGCGATCGGAGGTGCGGCGGCTGATGATGCGGCGGCTGGGGACGCGGCGGCCGGTCCTTCCGTTGGCGTGGGGGGAGCCTGGGCGACCCCTTCGAGCGTCATGCCGCCGGCTTCAGGTCGAAGATGACGTCGCCGGGGTTCACCGTGCCCGGCAGCACGCCGTACTTCTGGAAGATCCCGGCCACGTCGGTCACGAACGCGCCGTCGGCGGCGGTGGCGAAGCGCGGCACGGCGGCGTACCTGGCCTTGGCGACCTCCTCGGCCAGCCGCGGCCCGGAGACGGCGGTCGGTCCCTGGTCGAGGAAGACGTTCTGGAACCTCTCCGGGTTCTGCCTGGCCTCGGCGGTGAGCTCCCGCAGGACCTTGAGGTAGACGCGGACCACCTCGGGGTGTTCCTTCAGCAGTTCCACCCGGGCGGCCTGCATGTTGAGGTCCTTGTCCGGCAGGTCCCGGCCGTGCACGAGGACCCTCGCCCCCTTGGCCACCGCCTCCGGATAGGCCCGGACGATCGCCCACCAGGCGTCCACCTTGCCGGTGGCGAAGGCCGAGGCGCCCTGGTCGGGATTGAGGTATACCCGCTTGACCTGGTCGGCGGGGACTCCCGCCTCCTGCAGGGCCAGCAGCAGCAGATACTCCCCGCGCCCGCCCTTGTTGACCGCGACCTGCCTGCCGACCAGGTCCTTGACGCTCTTGACCGGGCTGTCGGGTCTGACGACGAGCCCGTCGGTCTGCGGCGCGGCCGGGTCGGTCACCGGGTCGGTGAAGGCGAAGATCTTGATGTCCTCGCTGTTGGCGAGGTAGCCGAGGACGGGCGAGATGGCCCCCTCCAGCACGTTGATCGACCCGGAGCGGACCGCGTCGATCGTGGCGGTGAACGAGGCGTACGATCCGCCCCACTCGACCTTCGCCCCGATCTCGGCCAGCCGTTTCTCGAGGATCCCCTCCTTCTTCGCCACCGCCAGCGGCCCCGCGTTCCCCGGATCCTTGATCTTGAGTACGGCTCCGCCGCCCCCGCTCTCCGCTCCCGCTGCCGCCGCTGCCGTCGTCTTGCCGGTGCCGGCGCCTCCGCAGGCGGCGGTGAGCGCCGCGACCGAGAGCGCCGCGACCGCGACCGCGACCGCGACGCGTGTCCGTCGACGAGATGTCCACATGATGATTGGCCCCTTACAGATCTGAGAACGGAGATGCGCGCACGCCCGGCGTGGTGACGCGGTGAGGGCGTGCGGAGGACGTCCGGGAGACATCCAGGTGATGTTCAGGACACATCCGAAAAACGTGTGCGGACGTGGGAAGACGTGCGGAAGCGGGGCGGAGGCTCAACGTGGAAGACGGAGCGCCCTTACGGACAGAGACTGCTGTCCAGGCGCATGAAGTCGACGACCCGGCGGAGGGTCAGGGGGACATACGGCATATTTCCTATATTTCAGGTAGGTTTAATCTAAGTCAAGTCCCGGTCCGCATGATGACACGCGGAGACGCCCTCCACGGACTCCCTCGGGGTGGCGACCACGGCGACCACCAGGCTCCGGGGCACCTTGGGGGCGCAACGGGCGTCGAGCCTGGAAGCGCCCCGGGATCGACGGCAATCGAGGACGGGAACATCCCGGGGGCGACAGCAGCCGAGCGGAGAAATACCGCATACGCACCAGAAGATGCCGTATTAGCCTGGACCGCAGCCCTCTCGTCATACCTCCCGAGGCCGCCACCGGAGCTTCCCGTTACCTGTTGGCAGCCGGCGGAGGCCCAAGGAGTTGATCATGCGCCGCCCCATCGATGACCTGCCGGAGTACCGCAGCCGGGTGAGAGGTTGCCTCCTGGGCGGCGCGCTCGGCGACGCGCTCGGCGCCCCCGTCGAGTTCGAATCGCTCGGCGGGATCCGCAGGCAGTACGGCTCCGCGGGCCTGACCGAGCCGGCCCCCGACCGGCGCGGCAGGGTCGGTCTGATCACCGATGACACCCAGATGACGCTGTTCACCGTGGAGGGGCTGATCCGCGGAGCGGACGTCACCGCCGTACGGCGGGCCTACCTGCGCTGGCTGGACACCCAGCAGCACTCCTCCCCGCCGGCCGCGGACGGCGGGGTCCGCACCGGCCGGCTCCGCGAGCAGAGGTGGCTCTACTCCCAGCGGGCCCCCGGCAACGCCTGCCTGTCAGGCCTGCGCCACAGAGAGGCCGCCGCTCCCGCGCCGTTCGGTGAGCCGGGACCGGTCAACCCCGGCTCCAAGGGCTGCGGAACGGTCATGCGCTCGGCCCCCTTCGGATTCCGCGCGCGGAGTGCCCGGCACGCGTTCGAGCTGGCCGCCGAGTGCGCCCAGGTCACCCACGGCCACCCCACCGGCTACCTCGCCGCGGGCGCCTTCGCCGCCATCGTCCACTTCCTGATGAACGACCTCGCCGCGGACGGCTCCGCGACGGACAGCGCGCCGCTCGCGCAGGCCGTACGGAGGGCGATGGACCTGCTGTCGGCCTATCCCTCCCATGAGGAGACCACCCGGGCGCTGCGCGCCGCCGTGTCACTCGCGGCGGAAGGCGCCCCGAGCCCGGAGAGGGTCGAGTCGCTCGGCGGGGCGTGGATCGCCGAGGAGGCGCTCGCGATCGCGGTCTACTGCGCCCTGGTCAACCCCGGACCCCATGACGTCCGGCAGGCATTGCTGCTCGCGGTCAACCACTCCGGTGACAGCGACTCCACCGGCGCCGTCTGCGGCAACCTCCTGGGCGCCCTCCACGGCGAGACCGCACTCCCCGGCGACTGGCTCGTCCATCTCGAAGGCCGTGACGCCATCACCGAACTCGCCGACGACTTCGCGGCCCAGTCCGCCGGCGGCCACGAGGCCACCGGCGACTGGCTCACGAAGTACCCCGGAGCCTGAATCGCGGCACACCGGACGTGATCGACATCACCGGACCGTCATCGTGACGGGGCAGGAAGGCCGGGAACGAGGGCGGGTCGGCTGCTTCAGAAGGGCCACTCCGCGTCGCGGCCGGCTTCGAGGAGCGGGATCATCCGGAAGGCCGCGTCGGTCAGGCCGCCGAAGGTGTGCCGGTTCTCCTCCCCCGAGGGGCTCGCGCCGTGCTCGTACCCGCCGAAGTTCCACATGTACAGCGGCACGTCCCGCGGGATCAGGTCGTTGATCCGCATCTCCGGTCCGCCTCCGTAACCGGCGCCGTTGGAGGGCAGCCAGCCGGGACGGGTCTGCTCGTCGGTGACGATGACAACCCGGTCGTGACCACGGAAATGGCGCTTGACCGCCGAGGGGATGTCGGTCCCGTCCAGCCGGCCGAACCGGTCCAGGATCTTCAACAGCGACTCACCACCCCGGAACTTCACACGCGTGTTCCTGATCCCGAACTGCACCAGATCGGCCTGTTCGGCGCGGAGCGCGATCGCCGTACCGAAAACCGCTGCGGCGTCCGCCCACGGCATCGTGGAGTGGGCGCTGAACTTCTGCGTCCACATCGACGGCGACCGGTCGATCAGCACCAGCGTGCGACCGCCGAGTGCGGGCACACCGGCCAGCGAGTGCGCCAGGGCCCGCTCCAGCGGATAGGCCCAGCGCAGCGAGGACGCGGCGCGGTGAGCCGCCAGGAACCGGAAGGGGAACTGGCGGGAGCGGGCGACCTGAGCGGGGTCTGCCAGCCCGGCGGCGATATGCGCGGCCACCTTGTCGGAGATGCCTGCCTCGTCGAAGTTGCGCAGGTTGCGCAACCGCGCCATGTAGCCCATCGAGCCGAGGACGGCCTTCCAGGCGGCGGCGTCCATCGGGCCCTGCAGCCAGCCCGCCAGCGACTCCCAGGTCATCCCGGCGGCCCTGAGCCGCTCCGGGTCGGCGAGCACGGCTCGCCGCCGTTCGACCGGCAGGGCCATCAGCTCGGCACGGGCGGCCAGCACGCCGAGGGCGTGGGGGATCTGCTCGTCACGGCGGTGCCTGCGGTCCAGGGCGTGCTTGAACAGCTCGCCCTGCCAGGGAAGCGCGGGGTCGGGGGTGGGGTGGACGAGGTCGATGACGTCGCCGAACCGCCAGCCGCGCGAGTCGGTGTCGTACTTGAGCAGGCTTCGCTCGCTGTAGAGGCGCACCACCGCGTCGGCCACGCCACGCTTGACCGGCTTCGGGATCGAACGGCCGTAGCGGGAGGTCCAGTAGGCCAGGGCCTCGCCGGGCTCGTCGGGACGCTGCAGCACGCTGTCGACCAGCCGGCGGCCGAGCCCTTCGACGCCCGCGTCCCGACGCGCCTTGACGGCCTCCAGCGCGGCGACGATCGGGGCCGAGCGCATGTCGGCCTCGCGGCGCAGCCACGGGAGGAACCGGGCCAGCCACTCGCCGTCCTGGACGGCGAGCCGGTGGACCAGGTCACGGAAGCGCTGGTCGCGCTCGGTCTTGCCCTCGTAGAAGGTGTCCTCGCCGACCATGTTCGAGACCGCCAGCAGGAACAGCTCGCTCCTGGCGTCCCGGGCATGGCCCGGAGCGCCCTCGAAGGTCCGGCCGGAGGCGACGGACTCGGATTTGACCGGGCTGAAGGTCGCGGGACGGGTCGACGGCTTGTTGAACTTGGACATGTGAGGGGGTTCCTTCCGCACCGGAAGGAACCCCCTTCAGAGGCCGTGCCCGAGATCAAAGTCGGTGACGGTACGGTAGGCGCTCTAACCCCTGAGCTACACCGGCTCGTACCGGTGGCGGGACTCGAACCCGCGACAACCCCATCAGAAGTGGAAGTAACCGTTACCTGCGCACCGGGCACGCTCTGAAGTTGTGTCCCTCCCGAGGTCAAGACGGCTGCGGTCTGCGGGGCTCGAACCCGCGCGCCCGAGGGCGTTTACCAAGAAGTAACCGCTGCCTTCGCACCGGGAGGTGCGTTCACGACATTACGGGTGATCACCTCGGCCCGCACCCCGTTTTCCAGCCGCACCGGCGTCATCACGCCCGGCACCGAACGGTACGGCGTGTGCGTCGACGTTCGACGACCACCGTGGAGTCACCGTGCGACGCGAGGGTGCCGGAGGGCTGCCGGGTGGTGATGGACGGCTGCCTGCCGGTGACGGTCATGGGTCGGTCCGCTTGCGGTGGACGACGACCTCGTCCCCGCGCCCCGGATACGCCATGATCAACAGCCGCTGCCCGGCGTGCTTCTCGCCCTTCCACGGGAGCCAGGCGTAGTGGACGCGGATCCGGTAGTGGCCTTTGCCCCGGACGGCGAGGTCGGGGAGTTCGGGGCCGCCCATCGCGTCTCTGAGCTTGATCTCGCCGGTCGGGCTGTGATAGCCGACCTCGACGACGTGGTGCCACCCCTTGGTCTCCACGGGCGGGCGACGCCTGTAGGTCTCGGTCGTGACACAGACCCTGGGGTCGGCATAGATGCTGATCATCAGGTGGCCGGGGAGCGCGGCCACCAGCCCGTTCTTCTCCAGGAGCTCGTCCAGGCCGTCCTCGAAGGGGTCGTTGTAACCGTCCTCCTCGTACGCCTCCAGGACGCCGTAGTCGGTCCACAGGGGTTGCCTGCGCACCGACGCCGACTCCGGCCTGATCAGGGGGCGGTGGCGAGGCGCCGCGTCGCACTTGCGCTGCTCCTCCGCCTCCCGTTCCGCGATCTCGCGGTCCTCCTCGTCGATCGCCGCCTTGACGATCGCGGCGGCGCGCGGGCAGATCTCGGCGAGGGTGTGGGTCAGCCCGCGCACGTCGACACCACTGGCCTCGCGGACGCGGGCGATCTCTCGCGGGTCGTTCCGCGTGTAGACGCCGCACAGCCGGTGGCCGTACGCCACCAGCGCCAGGTCGGGCACGCTCTGACTGAACGGCGACCCGTCGGACCCGCGCACCTCGCACACGAAGGCCATCTCCCCGCTCATCGGGCGGGACTCGACGTGCCGGCCGTACTCCCCGACCGTGGACCGGGCCCGCTCGCAGTCGCTCCGCGAGGTGAACGGGCCGCGCGCGTGGTCCGCCGCCGGGAGGAGGGAGAGCAGCACGACCGCGGCGACCGGCAGCGGCCACCGCCCGAGCCGGGCCCTGGCCGGGGCCGGCCCCTCCCGGCGTGGTACGGCTCCCGCGTGCGGGCCCGCGAGATCGTGGGCGGAGCGGGCCAGCCACACCAGCATGAGGACGGATCGTGCCCCGAAGAGGACGAAGGTCACGGTGATGACGGGGCCGCCGAAGCCACCGGAGAGACCGAGCGCCAGTGGCATGACGAGAAACGCCAGCACCATGCTCGCGGCCCCCGACCACACGGTGACCCTGCCCCACCGGCCGTCCCGCGCCTGGGCCACGAGGATCAGGGCCATCCAGAGCGACCAGAGCCACCCGCTCAGCCCGAGGAGGTCGAAGATCTGCTCGACGGCACGGACGTCGAGCTCGTCGAGCACCTCCTCGCCGATCGAGCCCACCACGCCGAGCGTCCCGGCCGCGAGCGCGACGAATCTCAGCGCCCGGGGGGTGCCGTCCAGCACCCGGTGGAACAGCACCACGAGGGCGAGTCGCCCGACATCCCGGGCGACGTCCACCCACCAGGGCGACGGGAGGAAGAAAGCCACGTAGAAGGTCAGCTGGACGGCCAGGTAGGCGTAGAGCACCCTCCGCAGCCGGCGGACGTGTCTGTCCGGAGCGACGTCCTGGCCGGCCGCCCGCCCGCGGAGGATCTGCCACAGGGCCCAGCCCTGCATCCCTCCGAGCAGGACCAGGGACAGCACGTACCACCCCGGTTCCATAGGCCGCCACCGCCGGTGGACCACGAGCCGCCAGACGACCTCGCCGTCGCCGCTCACCGCCCCGATGACGACGACCGCGACGAGATAGCCACCTGCGAAAAGCGCGGCAGGCCATCCGAAGCGATAGCGGCCGGGACGATGGGGGCGCACGTGGACTTCCCTGGGGGGTGAGAAGAATGATCAGGTCTGGACGATGAGAAAAGGATCAAGCCGGCAAAGCGCCCAACCCTGATGGGCCGTTTCCGGGAAGTCGATCAACGATCCGTCACGGCGCTCTCAAGTGTCGAGCTGGCGGGTGATCGACGGGTCGGTGATGGCCGTGTCGTCGGCGAGCAGGAACGCCTTGGACAGGATGACCGACAGCATGCCGCCGTCCTCCTCGAAGGGCAGGAAGACGGACGCGGCGGCGCGGTCGCGTCCGGGGACGATGCACAGGTAGGCGTCGTTGGGCTCCATCAGGATGTTGCCCGACCCCAGGTGGATCTTGTAAGTCCGCCGGTCTCCGCGCACCCGCAGGAACCGGTCGGTCAGCTCCGCCCGGTCGGCGATCCTCAACCGGGGCAGGAGCCGGGTGAGCGCGTCGCGCCGGGTCCGGGCGGTCTCGGTGAGCTCGCCGAACCCGTAGGAGCGCCAGTAGTCCTCGTGCCCGCCGGCGGCCTGCTGATCGAGCCCGACCGAGGTGACACCGACGGCCAGGTCGGCGTCGCGGAGCACCTCCGACAGCACCAGCGGCGGCACCTCGTCCAGCGGAACACCCTCACGGTAGGCGTAGTCGTAGCGGTCGGCGGCCTCCTGACCGTCCCGGTAGAAATGGATCTGCTCGCTGGCACAGAAGGACGCGGTCCCCCACCCGTCGGCTTCCGCGTCGCCCGTTATGTGCATGCCCCAGTGGGCCCGCCAACCGGACAGCTCCTTGACCGCCTCGCCCTGGTCGCCGCCGCACTCGTAGTCCCAGTGGCCGATCGACAGGCCGGTCCAGCCGCGCTGGTTCAGCAGCGCTTTGGCCTGGCCGTAGCGGAGCGCATGCCCGGCGAACCGGTTGGAATAGGTGCGGGTCTGCTCCTCTGCCGGGGTCAGCAGGTAGACCTCACGAAAGGCCTGCTTGTACGGCTGACGCACCCCGTGCTCCAGGAGATGGTCGCGCCAGGTCCGCACGTCCTCGGCCGTCTCCCGGATCGGGTGCCACAGCCGGATCGGGGCGTCGGGGTCCGGCTGGATCCTGCGGCCCTGCGGATCGGTGAGTTCCCAGCCAAGGTCGGTTCTGACGGGGAGCCCGGCTGGGCCCTGAAGGGCCTGCCAGATCAGATTCCGGGCGTACAGACCGGTGACCGGGTGGTCGAGGAAGAACTCCGTCACCTGCCGCCAACGCCAGGTCCGTTCCTCGATCAGCGCCCGCTCCAGCCGGAACCGCTCGGCCGGAAGCACCTGCTTGAGCTCCTTCAACATGGTCTTGAGCACGGCCAGTGCGGGGTCCTGGCGGATCGCCTGCGGCACCGACTTGACGGTCTTCCCCGCGGCGTTGACGTAGCGGAGCGCGGGACCGTCGGCGCAGAGCCGTACGCGACAGTCGCCGATCTTCTCCTCCCGCACCCCGTCCGGGCCGAGCCCGAAGGCCGGCACGGTACGGTCCAGCAGCTGCTCGCGGCTCAGCTCCGCCTGGACGGCCACCGCGTCCAGCGTGCGCGCCACGTTGGCCAGCACGGACTTCTTGCGGACCTTGACCTGGACCCTGGCCAGTGACGCGACGGTGTCCAGCCCGCCCCGGCGGGCCAGGACGTTCACGGCGGCGTTGGCGAGCATCTCGCTGCGGCAGTTGGCTCCCGACCCGCCAATCCCCGTCCCACAGGTCAGGGCGAGGTCGCCGAGGAGCTGGGTCACCCATGGCTCGTCGATCAGCTCGCACGTCCACACCATGCCGCGCACTGGTACGGCGGTGCGTTCGTGCAGGAAGACGGTCTCCGTCCACTCGTAGCCCTCGTCGGAGCGGTGATCGACCCTCTTCTCCCGATGGGCCGCGACCAGGGCGAGGATCTCGCGGACCAGGCCCGCGGCCTCGGAAGTCAGGAGCGCCCGGGCGGTCTTGAGCCATTTCCCGCTGGGTTTGGAGGACCTGGCGGTGTTCCAGTGGCGCAGCAGCGGCAGGATCTCGGGGGCGGCCAGGCGCGGGCCGTACTCCTCGGCCAGCAGGAGGGCGATGCCGTCGCAGTCCCAGATCACGTTCCGCACCACGCCTGCCGGGCCGTTCTCGGCGGGTTCGGTCAGCACGTCCTCCAACTGGTGGTGGAGCGCGTCCCAGACCGGCCGGTGGTATCGGCGGAACCAGCCCGGCGTCCACTCCAGGATGCGGCGGCGGTCCGCGTAGCCTATTCGGCGGACCGCGGCGAGCGGGATCCGGTACAGCTCCGGATAGTTGGTGTGCACCCAGGTCATCAGTGAATGGGCGGCCGACCAGAGGAAGTTGACATCCCCGGCCGTCCACGGGATGTCGGCTTCGGCGACGGACCGGGTCACACGCAGCACTCGCTCGTCGTAGTCGTGACCCCCCTCCATTCCCAGGCTGAGCCGCAACTGCGCCCAGCGGCCGAACATCCGCAGGTCGGCCTTCTCTCCGGGGAGCTCCTGCCCCGCGGCGAAGGCCGCGTCGAAACCAGCGAGGACAGCACGGGCCGATGCGTCCATATGACGGATGACATGGTCGTGAGCGCGCGGGAAATCGTCGATGACGCCCATGCTCAGCCGCCGACCAGCGGGACGAGCTTGATGAACGACACGACCGGGTCGACGGTCAGGTCGATCACCTCGGACAGGTCGTCGATCTGACGCTCCCCGACGAGCAGCAGGAACCCGTTGCGCTGGAACGCCCGCTCGGCGGCGTCCGCCTGCTTCTCCCAGTCGATCCGCCGTCCCGCGCCCATCCGGTAGCCGTTCAGCTCCACCTCGGCGTCCACCGGCCGGACCAGGCCGTTGAACCGGGGAGCGGGAGCGGCGTTGTAGCGGGCGACCTCCTCGCGGACCCGGAGCCGGACAAGCTCCCGCGCCGAGATGTTCTCCGGCAGGTCGGGGAGCGTGAACTCCTCTATCGGCTTTCCCGTCGCGGTCTCGTCCCGGAAGGTGACCGTTGCCATCTCTCACAGCTCCACACGTCATCGGAATCGTTGTGGTGATCATCAGTACCAGCCGGATCCGACAGAAGCCGGCGTCCTTATCCCGGCACCGCCTCCGGCAGGGCCCTGCCCCTTGCTGAGGACAGCCCCGGCGTTTTCCGAGGACAGCCCAGGCGTTCAGGTAAACGTGAATGCCGGGGCCGCCTGCTTCCCACCGTGAATGCCGGGGCCGCCTGCTTCCCACGGAGTGCTCCCCGCGCATTTCCATTCGTGCGGTTTTCCTGGAAGATGAATGGCCTATGAGATCGATGCATAAATCAAACGCGCACACGGCCGGATCACTGCTCGCCCTGGCTTTTCTCACCGGCGGGGCTCTGGCCGGATGCGGCAGCGAGCCACCGCGGGAAGACGTCTCCGTGGCCGCAGTCGCTTCAGCGATCTCCGCGACTCCGGCCCTCCCCATGCCGGGCATCTCAAGCGGAGCGCCCGTCGCTCCGAAGATCGAGGAGCCACCGGTGGACGCCATTCCTCGCATCTCCAGTAGCGAGCGGATCCCCATGCCACTGGATCCGTACATCATCTCCATGAAGGATCTCAGGACCATCGACATCGCCCGGGACATCAGGGCGGCCGTCTGCATGAAGTCCCTCGGCTTCACGGAGTGGACCGCCGGCACGGTACGCACCTGGGATCCGGAGAATGACAAGGAATACGATTACCTGGAGTACATCGACCCGGTAGCCGCCGCGAACTCGGGCTATCCGCGCACACAGCCCGACCCGAAACTCCTCTCACCGAAAACCCCTGCCGGCGACAAACGTCGGCCCACCGGGGAGGAAAGGGCTGCGTTCAACGGAAGCGCCTCGCAGACCTCTACCGGTCGCGCCGTCCCGGAGGGCGGATGCTCCAAGGAGGGCGCGCGCGGGATCCGCGACGAGGCCATCGAGCTCCCGGTCGACGCGCGCGCCCTCGCCGTGAACTCACGGATCTCCGCCCGGCAGGACAGCCGGGTGACGGCGGCGCTCGCCGCCTGGCGGTCCTGCATGGAGAAGAGCGGTCTGCGGTACCCCGATCCGGTCATCCCCCGGCAGAACCCCGAGTGGGCCTCACGCAAGGCGGACGCCCCGGCCGGCGCCGAGGAGAAACGGGTGGCCGGCACCGACGCGACGTGCCAGCGGGAGGTCAACCTCGTCGGCGTCTACAAGACCGTGCGCGCCGCCTACGAGGAACGCCTGGTGGCGGCGGACAGGGAGAAACTGGCCGCGGCCCGGCCGATCATGGAGGCCTGGGTCAAAAACGCCGAGGCCGTCATCGCCGCCGCCGGGTAGTGCGGTGGCCCGGCCTGCTCCCAGCAATATCGGATAAGTATGCATTATTCACTCCTTAATACGCCCATTAGGTAGCTAGAGTGAAATAACTAAAAATGGGGCGAGGGGAATGGTGGAGCCGATGCCGTCGGGAACGGGGCCTGTGTCGCCGGACTTCACCGGGATCGACCCCGACCTGATGCGGGGCTTCGTCACCGCCCTGGAACGCGGCCGCGACGTGATCGGCGAGCAGTCCGAGAGAATCCGCCTGCTGCTCGCCACGGCCGAGGTGTCGACCCTGGGACTGCGGCCGATCCAGGAGATCGAGGGCTGGATCGACGACGCGCTCCCGGGACTGCGTAAGCGCAACGAGACCATCCAGGCGAGCGACGATCTGGTGCCGTGGCTGCCCGGCTCCGGGATGGTCGGCTACGACGAGGGCAAACACGCCTCCCCCGCCGAGGCCCAGCGACAGGGCACGGCCCTGGGTAGGCGTTTCCTCGCCATCGAGCCGGTGGACACGCCCTGGTTCGGACGCCCCTCCTCCGACGACTACCGGCGGATCGTCAAAGAACTGGCCGCTCACAAGAACGACGCCGCCTTCACCGCCGCCTTCTTCGCCGCCCTCGGCACCGAACGCACCATCGGGCTCCCCGTACTCCTGCGGAAGAACCTGGACTCCTCACGTCCCCAAGCACCCGCCGCCCCCATCCGTCCCGACGACGAGGTGCTCCGTGCGGTCAGCCAGGCCTTCGGCACGGCGGTCACCGCGGGATCGCGTGTCCCGGGCTTCGCCAAGATCAAGGACGCGATACGGAACGCGGGCCCCAAGGCGGGCCCGCTGCTGAGCGGAGGGAAGTTCCCCGCCGAGTGGCTGACGGACGTGGTGCTGAAACAAGGGCTGGCCGATCCCAAGAAGATCGGCCCGGGCTTCCTCTACGCCCTGGGCAACAACCCGGCCGCCGCGCGACAGGCGATCGCGGCGATAACCGGGCCGTACGCCAAGGACCAGTCGAAGCTGAAGACGTTCCTGAAGAACTTCAACGATTACGCGGGCGGCAAGCACATCAGCGGGGACGACAAGAAGGACGCCTTCGGGCGCATGCTGGCTGCGGCCTCCGGTGCCTACGACGAGGAGGACGGCAAGCACAGCCAGGAGTCCGCCGCGTTCGCGTTCACCGTGATGACGACGATGGACGATCTCAAACTCGGCAAGGAGGTCCGCGTCCACCTGGCGGAGATCGCCGGCGCGTACACCACCGAGATCACCGAAGGCGCCAACATCGGCGACGCGAACATGACAGAGGACAGCGCACTGAAGCCCTCGACCTCGGCGTTCGGCATGAAGTCGGCGTTCACCCTGAGCCCGGAGGACACCTACCGCTTCCTCAAGCTCTTCGCCGACTCGGCCGAGAACCTCGCCCCGTTCGACGAGGGGATGGGACGCTTCTCCGAGAAACTGATCGCCGACGCGTCGGCGACGACCCGGCGGACCGGGGACGTCGAACGCCTGGACAAGGTGTTCACGGCCCTGGGCAACGTGCGCGGCTTCGAGCTGGCCGCCGTCACGAAGGTCCAGGGCAACCTGGACATGATCGACAAGCAGCGGGACGACCTGGTGGCGTTCCTCCGCGACACGGCCATCGGAGCGACGAGCACGATACCGGGGCAAGCCCTGAGCATGAGCCTCGGCTGGCTGGCGCTGAGCACCTCGCTCTCCGCCAAAGGCGCCTTCGGCGGGGACGACGAGACCCGGGTGGACCGGGCCGACAAGGAGGACGACCTCGCGACGCTCAGCCGTCAGCACACATACGCACAGGTGCTCATGGCCAACGGCTTCGCCCCGAAGGTGACCCCCGCCGAGTTCCAGGCCACCTGCCCACCCGGCGTGGCCGTCGCCGACGCACAGGGCAACCTCAGACCGTTCTCCGAACTGATCAAGCAGGGGAACAAGGGGCTTGAGGCGTTCGAGAAGTGGACCATCGCCAATGGCATGGGGGGCAAGGACGAACTCTCCCTGGGGGATCTGTCCAGCGCCATGGCAGACCGATTCGAGAGCCGCAACAAGCGAGGGAGGGAACGAGGTCTGGCCTTCGACAGTTAACTCAGGACTTCGGAAGGCACTCGGTCTCGCCCCGGACCCCGTACTGCCCGTTTCCCGGCGACTCCAGGATGATCACCGTCTTGTATTTATCGCTGGCGAGCCGGATAGGGGCATTTCCTCGGTCTTCGGCAATCCGATAAGAAGCCACCCGAGAGAGCGCCCCAAGCAGGAGGTCATTGAGATTGTCCGGTCCACGTTGCTCCGCTGAATCCCTGCCGACAGCCGCGAAGGTCCTCTTGGCCTTGCCCTCACCACAGGGAATATCGCGTCCCCCTGAATCGGTGATTCGGACATCCAAAGCATGGCGCTCTTTCATCAACTCGGTGATATGCGACTTGAGCGTCTCCCCCGCCTCCGCCGCCGTGGGACCGCTATCCCCACACCCGGACATCACCAGCAACACCACCGCACACCCCATGACGCCGCGCCGTACAGAACATGCCATGAATTCCTCCAGGGCTGGCTGATGTGCCGTAGATCCAATAATGTCCAATGAAAGCGCCGTTGTATCCGCATCCGTAGAGGAGATATATGAATCCTCGTCCGGAGGACCTGGTGCCCAACCCGCGGCGTCAGGTGTTGGAACAGACGTTGGCGGAGGTCAGGGCGCGGGTCGCCATCCTGGAGGCGGCGCTCGACTCCGCCCACGGCCAGTTCACCGGCCAGTCGGTGTGGGTGGGGCCGACGGCCCGGCGGTTCGCCGAAGACCTCACCGCCCGCCGCGTACGGCTCCGCCAGGCGGCCAAGGCCCTCGTCGACGCGCTCGAAGAGGAGCTCCGCTCCGTCCCGGCGAAGGTCCCGCCTTCCGCCGCACGACCCTGACCCATCAGAAAGGGGCAGATATGGCATTCGAGAGCTGGCAATGGATCAACGAGCCTGGTGAGTGGGCCGCGGTGGGAGAGGGGGTGCGGGTCGTGGCGGGCGCTCAGACCGACCTGTGGCAGAAGACGCACTACGGATACTCTTTCGACACCGGCCACATGTTCGGCCGCCTGGTCTCCGGGGACACTCGGGTGACCGCGACCTTCGACGCCGACTACGCCGAGCAGTACGACCAGGCGGGAGCCGTACTGCGGATCGACGAGGAGAACTGGATCAAGGCGGGCACCGAGTTCGTCGACGGCGCCCTGCAGCTCAGCGTGGTGGTGACGCGCGGTTTCTCCGACTGGTCGGTGGTCCCCGCGCCGGGCACGCCCACGTCCGTGACCATCGATCTGGAACGCGCCGGGGACGCCGTGACAGTCCGCTACGGCTTCGACGGCGCGGAACCGGCGCACATGCTGCGGCTGGCCTATTTCCCGCCGGAGGTGCCCGCCCTCGCCGGGGCGATGTGCGCCGCCCCCGTGGGCAAGGGCTTCGAGACCCGCTTCAGCCGTCTGTCCGCCACCTGACGCACCTGCCGGGCCTTCCCGCGTCTCATGTCATCGGCGAGCGGGGCCGGCATGTGCACGGTCGGCTCGCGTAAGGGTCCTGGGATGAAAGGCTGGATAAAGGCACCGCGGACTCGCCGAGGGTCAGCGACGCGGGAGGACCAGTTCGGCGTAGACGGCCCGGTGGTCGGTGTCCGGAAGCCGGTGCACGCCGAACGATCGGACGCCCGCGCGCCGGTCGGCCAGGATGTGGTCGATCGTCACGGTGGGGATGCCGAAGCCGTTGAACTGCCGCGACCGGAACGGCCACGTGGTCGTGAGGCCGTCGCCCGTCGCGCCGGCGGCGTCCCGGTAGCCCGCACCCAGCAGGTCGCGGATCCGGGCGTGGTCAAGGGTGGCGTTGAAGTCCCCGGCCAGCACCTGTACGGCACCGCCCGGCCGGGGCAGCGCCGCCAGGCCGTCCGCCCAGCACGGGTACCCCGTCTCGTCACTCGGGGCGCAGGGATGCACGGACACGACGCCGACGGGTCCCGCCCCCGGCACCTCCACAGTGGCCACCGTCTGGCCGAATCCGTACTCGATGGCCTGCCCCGGCGTGATCGCGTGCCGGGCGTAGACACCCGATCCACGCGGCCCCTCCAGCGCGAGTTCCGCCTTGTACGGCAGGAGCGTCGCCAGCCCCGCCTGCCGGAGCCCTTCGGCGGCCGATGGCGTCAGCTCCTGGAGGGCGAGGACGTCGGGGCGGAGCCTCCGCACGAGATCGACGAGAGCCGACGGAGGGACTCCCCCGACCTCCAGGTTGGCGGAGAGGATCCGTAACGCCGGACCCGAGGATGTCGTCCGGCCGCCGTCCGGCAGCGCACGCGGGACGACGCACGCCGCCAGCGTCGCGGTCACCGCCAGGCTCGCGGCCAGCGCGGCCCACCGTCTCGACGCCAGCGCGACGAGCGGGGCGACGACCGAGGCGAGGGCCACGTAGGGCGTGAACGCCACGAGCTGCACCCACCGGAAGTGCACGTCGGCGGGGATCAGCCGGAGCACCGCCCACACCGCGAACGGTGACACCACCAGCCAGGCGAGCACGCTCACCCAACGCCGCCTCCGGCCCCGCGGGACCACGGCCGACTCGGCACTCACCGGTGAGACCGTCGTCACCGTGGTGATCTCCTCGTCATGCATGATCCAATCCTGCGGTACGGAGGACGGCTGCGACGGCCGATCGGACAACCCACAACGCCGTTTCGTATATCCACGGAATGAAGGACACAGCAGGCCTTTTGAACACCATCGAGGCAGAGCCGACATCAAGCAAGCGGAAGGATTAGTTCAGATCCGGCCGGTATTCGGGCGGAACGGCGACCCATCGATGAAGCACGGTTCTCACCGCGCTTGAGGAGCTGTTGTCCAACAACAGCGTTGGACATGTGCGACGACCTAACTATTATGAGTAGTGTGCGGTTGGGTACGAACCGCGAAGTGCGGCCGGGCTTCCCGCCGCATGACGGGCGCCCGGCCGTCGCGTTTCAGTCGCATCCTCCGGGCCTGTCGATTCTCACCCGCGTCAGCGCCGCCCCCATCGCCTCCGCGTAGGCGGAAGTACGGCCCAGCACCTGACCCGCCACCGCTCCCACAACGATGTCCGCCCCACGCTTGAGGACTACGTCAGATCCGGCCGACGCTTGGGCCTGGAGGCGTTCTTAGTCGGTGAGTCCCATGTAGGCGAACAGGTTTTCCTCGATCAACAAGACGACCTGAGCCGGCAGCTGTCCCAGGTAATCGCCGAGCTCTTCCTTGAGGAAAGGCTGGGCGCAGACCGTCCGTATCCAGCACTTGCTCGGCAGGTTGCCGACTCCCTGAGCGAGCTTGACGCAGTATTCGGTCTTGAGCGTGGTGGCGGTCGACGTGGGGACGACGTATACCAGGGGCCAGGAGGTCTGCTCGTTCTTCGCGTCACCGCTGAGAACGATCACTGGCCGTTTCGGGTGGAAGTTGCGCTGGTCATTGGGGGGCATCGTCAGCGACCGATCGGACACCAGATAGACGCCACCCTTGCGGATGGATCCCTTCACCGATCATCCAGGATCTTCGCGTTGGCTCGTCGCAGACCGTCTCTGGCCTCCAGGAACTCCGTTACGAGCGCGTCACCGACCCCTGGGTCGTCCTGCTGCGGAGGCCTGGCTCCACGCCGCGATCGGAACCGCTCCCGGAGCACCGCCACCTGTTCGCGGCGACGCGCCCGGTTGAGATCGAGCAGCGCTCCCCGCTCGCCACCCGCCCGAGCCTCGACCATCGGAGCAGTCTCATAGGAGAGATCCTTCAGGCCGGTCGCGCTCCTGCCTCCGTACAGACGGACCACGTTCCGCACGCACTCCATGTCGGCCACGTTGAGCGGATCCTCGATGTCGACGGTCAGGGAGAGCGCATGCGAGCCATCCTCCGCGCTTCGCGTGTCGCGGCGCTCCACCAGCTCGCTCTCCATCACCCATTCCTCGGCCCGGACGAGCGCGTGGTCGTAGGGGCCGTAGTCGTCCCATCGCCAGGTGGCCCCGCTGAACTGCGTGCGCCCCGACTCAATGGCATCCAGGTCGGCGAGATAAAGAAGCCGCACCAGCTTCGCCTTGGTGATCTCGATGTGCGTTTCGCGGGCCGCCTTCAGCACCGCGAGCACGGCGCCCGCCAGGGGATTGGGCGATTCGAGAGGTCTGCTCATCACCGTGCCTCCCCAGATCCGTCCCAATGCCACCGTACTTCTCGTCAGTCGCTTCCAGCGGTGATCGTCTGCGGCCTGCCGTCAATGAGAACGACGTCGCATCGTGAAGTAATAATTACAGTGAGCTATGACATTGTCAGTCGATCGCAGCATCAGCCCCAGCGCGACCATCAGGCGGTCGGCTCATTGCTCAGGCGATCGGAGACTTGCCCATCGGACCCCCAATCGGGTCGTCCAAGGCGGTGATCAGGCGGGACCGGTGCCCGAGCCGGTGACAGACCGTCCCCGCGATCGAGACCCTGCCGCCCGGGCCACCCGATACCGCGACCACCGGCGTGATGCCGCGTCGCCCCCAGGTACGCGCTTTGGGTGGCCTCAGCAGCGTGCGGCCGCATTCGTCTTCGAAGCAGACCCACGCACCCAGGTCCGCCGCGGTCTTCCCACCGTCGGCCACACCTGCTCCTTCCACACCGCGACCACTCCCTCTTCCCTCACGCCACACACCACGAATTAAAGATCAGCAGTCTCGCCTCGTATCCCGTACTTTCCGCTGCTTGGTGATTCCAGAATGATCGCTGTTTTGTGTTCGTCGTTGGCCAACCAAATGGGAGCGTTTCCTCGATATTCGATAATTCGGCAGGAAACGACCGAGGAGAGCTTGCCCAGCAGATAGGCGTTAAGCCCATATCCGGACACCGCCGGCAACACCACCGCGCGCGCCATGACGCCGCGCCGCACAGAACCTGCCATGAATTCCTACAGGGCCGGCCGATATGCCGTAGATCCAATAATGTCCAATGAGGTGATCTCAGCGACTTCACGTTGAGTAGCCGTGTTCGAAATGGGTGAGGACGAGCGCGGCTTTAATGATGTCGCCGATTCTGCTGGGGCTGGCGGTGATGCGCTGGAGGGTGCGCCAGCGTTGCGTGAGTAGGGCGAAGCCTCGTTCCCCCAAACAGCGCAAGGCGCGCAGGAGCGCGTTGCGGGCGCGGGTGTCGACGTCGAGAGGCCGGCCGTCGGCCGGTTGTTTGACCGGGGTGAGAATGCCGATGCCGGCGCCGTCGTAGCCGGAATCGGCCAGGGTGGGCAGCCCGTCGGCGGCGGCTTTGTACAGCGCCCCGAGGACGTGGGTGCGGGCGGCGGTCAGATCATGGACCG
>NZ_FOQY01000047.1 GCF_900113865.1 Streptosporangium canum
CCCAGCGGGTCACGCTGCATTCGTGGAGCTTCGCCCAACTGGGCGGCTTCATCGCCTACAAGGCCCGACGGGCCGGGATCGCCGTTATCCATGTCGATCCGGCCTACACCAGCCGGCAATGCTCGGCCTGCGGGCATACCGATCGGGCCAACCGGCCGGAGCAGGCCGTCTTTTCCTGTACGTCGTGCGGTTTCGCTGAGCATGCCGACGTCAACGCAGCCCGTAACATCGCCGCGCGCGGTGTAGCGGGCTGGGCAGTGAGTCACGCTGCCTGACGCGGACCAGACCGTCGAAGCCATCGACGGCGAGGAGCTGCAAGCTCGGTCGTTTACGGCCGAGAAGTTGACCGCCAGGTAAATCACGATCACCCACATCCCGATCGTCAACAGCGTCTCACCGACCGGCTCCACCCGGCTGATTCTCAGGAGAGGGCCGCGACGGCCTGAACCTCGACCGCGGCGCCGTAGTGGAGCCGGCTGGCGCCGGTGACGGCGCGAGCGGGGCGGTGCTGACCGATCCAGTCGGCGTAGATGGCGTCGAACGTCGGCCATTGACCGACGTCGGTGACGTAGACGGTGACCGAGACGAGGCGGGAGCGGTCGGTGTCCGCCGTGATCAGGCACCGGTCGAGGTTGTGGAGGACCTGGCGTGCCTGAACGTCGAACGCCTGGTCGCTCAGGGCAGTGCCGTGCCGGTCCACCGGCAGCTGGCCGGACACGTAGACGAGGCCTCCGTGGATGGCGACATGGGAGTAGTGGCCCAGCGGCTGGATCAGGTCTGGGCTGTTGCGCAGGTGCATGGTGTCGCCGCGCTCGGTGGCGTTCGGGGTCGCGGAGTCGGGCATCGTGTTCCTTCGTCGTGGTGGCCGGCGCCAGGAGCCGGTGGTCAGGGCTGCTTGGCGTAGTTGTAGACGGTGCTCCGGGAGATCCCGAGCAGGTCTGCGATGGTCTCGGTGGAACTCCTGGAGGCGAAGTAGCCGTCCCGGTGCAGCTGCCTGACAAGGTCTTTCTTGGCGGCGCGGCTGAGTGCTCGTGGGATGGCGGCTCGTTCGGCGGCGAACGTCTCGATGACGTCACGCAACTCCCGCGCTGTGCGGTCTCGCAGGGCCTCCAACGCCTCGCCTCGGTGCTCGACCTCGGTCGCCACCAGGTTGGCCAGGCTGAGCGTCATGGGAGAGAGGGTTGACACGTCGAGGTTCAGGCAGAGTGCCGCGACGTAGCGGCCCTCAGCATTCTTGATCCCGATCGACGTGCTCTTGACCGGACGGCCGTCCGGGAACTGGTTGGGGTAGTTCTGGATCACGCTGGGGTAGTTCGGGTCCGCGATCCGGCGCAGCCCCAGTTCGGTGACGGAGTCCCCCACCTTGCGGCCGGACAGGTTGTTCTCGATGACGCGGATCGCGTGCTCCGGCTGGCGCAGGTCGTGGAGGACCACTTCACACAGACCTGGGAACATGCGGCCGATCGCGATCGCGATCTTCTCGGCTTCGAGCAGAAGGTGCTCGTCGGGGTCGTCGGAGTTCACGCGCGGCTCTCCTCGTCTGGATTGCTGTCGGTGTCGAAGACAGCGGCCATCTTCTCTGCGGACTTGAGTCCGGCGCCGGTAAGGATAACGACGGTGGTCTCGTCAGGACCGATGGTGCCGTCGGCCAGGAAGTGATCGAGGGCCGCTGCGGCGACGCTGCTGGTCGGCTCGGCGTACAGACCGCGCGAGGCCAACTTGCGCACGGCTGTACGGATCTGGTCCTCGGTGACTGTCACTGCCGCACCACCTGAGCGGCGGATCGCCTCGACGGTCTCCGGGAGCCGGACCGGGTTGGCGATGGAGGCTCCTTCCGCGATCGTCGGAACCCGCGGTCCTCGGCTCCGCGGGTCGATCCCGTTCACCGCGTCCGCGATGGTGGCCCAGTGCTCCGGTTGGCCGACCAGGAGTTTGGGGAGTCTGTCGATCTGCCGCGCTTCGAGCAGCTCGCTGAACGCGATGTCACAGCCGAGGATGTTGCTGCCCGCACCCGCTACGAGCACGATGTTGTCAGGCGCCCTGAATCCGAGGGACTCCCACATCTCGTAGGCGATCGTCTTGGTGCCCTGCAGAAAGAACGGGTGCCAATTGTGGCTGGCGTAGGGGATCTGCTCGGACTGACGGATCGCCTCGTCGGACACCTGCTCCCGAGTGCCTCCGACGAGTTCGATCTGGGCGCCGTACGCGCGTGCCTGGAGGATCTTGGCGGCCGACGTCGCGGCGGGGACGATGATCTTGGCGCGGATCCCGGCGGCGGCCGCGTAGGCCGCGACCGAGGAGCCGCCGTTGCCGGAGCTGTCCTCAAGAACGTGCGTCTCTCCCTGTCCGCGCAGGTGGGAGATCATCACCGTGATGCCGCGGTCCTTGAAGCTGGAGGTGGGGTTGAACCACTCGAGCTTGAAGTGAACGCGCAGCCCGTTCCAGTCCAGCGGCAGCATGGGGGTGAAGCCCTCTCCGAGACTCACCCGGTGTCGAGGGGAGACCGGGATCGCGGCCTGGTAGCGCCAGAGGGAGCGTTCGCCGGTGTCGATCCGGTCGGGCGTGAGCCCTGGCATCGGGCTGAGTGCCAGAGGCGTCCCGTCCTCACCGCGCCAGCGCCGGTCGGTGACCGCGTAACGCCGGCCGGACCTGTCGTAGAGGAACGGGGTGTTGACCACGGTGCTGGCGGTGTCGTTCATGGAGCTGTTGAAACCCTTCGGCAGGTGGCTCCCCTTCGAGGGGAACGTCAGATGAGTGGTCGAGGCACGTGGGATGGACAACTGGGTCAGCTGGGTCAGCTGGGTCAGCGCACCAGTTCGTTGGCCGTCGCGGGAACGTCGCCACCTTGTGCTGTTTCGCGGGTCGTGGTGTCGGTCGCGCTGCGGCACCAGCCGGTGCGAGTGGCAGGGACCGAACGACCGTCACGGAGCAGTGGGCCGCAGGTTTCGCCCCGCAGGGAACGCTCGGTGCGGCTGGCACGCATGTGGTCCGCCCACTCACAGTGTTAGACAAAAATTGCAAGAATGCAAGAAAATTCTAAGGACGACGCGGACTACGGGCTGTGGGATGCCGAGCACAATGACGGATACGTCGGCGGGATGTGGGTGAACTGCGGTTCCTCATGGGACAACGTCTACATCGAGGTGGACAACGCCTCTGATTCGAACCGCGTGTACGTCGGTCCCAACACCTCCCTCCACGTCTCCCGCAACCCCCTCTTCCGGGGCCCGTGGGGAACCGCAACCGGACCTGGAAGAGATGCTGACCTCGGGCGCCGCCACTCCCGAACACCACTGGTCCCCTTGACGACAGGCCGACCCCGGCATCGGGCGATACCGGGGTCTCCTCCGTACGGTCCGGGAGCGTGGAGCCGGTCCGGGCCGGCGCGGAGAGGCTACGCGCTCACCCGACGGCGTAGGCGCGAATGATCGTCTGCGTGAGACCGGCGCCGGACGCGTCGGTCGCCGTCACCCGCAGCGAGACGGATCCCGGCGTGCGCGGGTTGGCCACCACTGCGGTCCATCCCGAGGCGGTGGGGGCGACCGGAACGCGGCGCCAGCTCGTGCCGTCGTCGGAGGACATCTCCAGCCGGACGGACCGCACCGCCGCGTTGGCGGCCCCGGGGTTCCGCTCGACCCACAGGGGCATCCGGGTCAGCGAGCCCGGCTTGGCGCGGTTGAGGTCGTCGAGCCCGGCGGGGGCGTAGCGCACCGCCATCAGCGGCAGCGGCTGCTCCTTGGCCGTGCTCGCCGAGCGGAACGTCCAGACGGCGTCCACGGCTGTGGACAGCGTGGAGTACGGCACCTGCCTGCGCATCGACGTGCTCAGCGTGTAGGAGGCTGCCTCGGCCGGCAGATCGGCGTGGAGCTCGCACGTCTGAGGCTGCTCGATCGCGCAGCCGGCGAGGTCGGTCTTGGCGAGCACCTGCCCGTCCCTGGTGAGCGTGGCGGTGCCGGTGGCCGCGTCGTCCGCCCCGGTCCTTCCGGCGACGCCGTCGGCGAAGAGCGCACCGGCGGAGAGGGTCAGCTTGTCACCGGTGCGGCTGCCGCCGGGCCGGGCGAGGGACGGGCCGGTCACCGCGGCGTTCCACACCTCGTGGGTGTGGCCGCGCTTCATGGCCCTGCCGCTGTCGGCCAGCAGGGAGGTGCCGACCTGGAGCGCGCTGTCCCAGACCAGGCCCGGTGTCCGGTAGGAGGTGAGCGTGCCGGGCAGGTCCACATCCATCATGGATGTGAGCATGGACCCGGCGTCACCAAACCGTGGCCCGGCGAACAAGGTGCCCTTGGCCGCCACCCCGGAGGCCCGGTAGCTCGCGGTGACCTTGGCGAGGTCCTTCCGCTTGGCGGCGTAGGTGGGGTCGTCGGGGAGTCCGTCGCTGCGGTGGTCGACGAGGTCGTAGATGGAGGGGTTCGGTGCGAGGTTCTTGTTCTCCCAGAAGATTCTGAACATGTAGAGCAGTCCCGGCTGGTGTACGGGGACGATGAAGAGCTTGGACTGTTTCGTGAACATGTCCATGGTGGTCATCCAATTCCCGTTGCTCAGTGCGAAGCCGAAGCGGGGCAGAGGTGTGGCGTTGGGGTCGTCGATCGTGGTCTGCGCCTGCTTGCCTCGGCGGGCGTCCAGCGTCACCTGCTGGTCGGCGTTGTCGACCTTGAACGTGGTGTGGGCGATGGTGTATCCGACCTGCCGATCGTAGGTTTCGGAGTAGAGGTTCCATTCGCCCTTGGGGAGCCGGACCTTGGCGGTTCCGTTCTGGAAGACCAGGTCGCGGCCGGCGCCGGATTTGGAGTCGTAGAGCTGGGCGTTGGCGTTGACGGGCCGGCCTTGTCGGTCAAGGGCGTTGACGGTGACGTTGTAGGACTCCGGTTCGACGTACGCGCCGGCGAGGGTGCGGATGACGGTCTGGACGGATGTGGCGGTGACGGTTCCGGGGTGGTCGCCCGGTGCCCTGTCCTTGGCGTCGATGGTGAGGGTGACCGACGCGTTTCCTCCGGCGGGCACCTCAAGGTGCTGGGCCGACAGCTTCAGCACCTCACCGTCGGCGGTCAGGTCGAGGCTGACCGGGGCGTCACCGGAGTTGGCGTAGGTGATGGTCCTGGTCGTCACCCGCTCCTCCGGGTCGTCCCAGGGGAAGGCGGCCCAGACGTTGCCCGGTTCGGCTGTGACCTGCTGGGCGAGCGCGCGCACCAGGTCCACCCGCCCGGCGCCCTGCTGGTAGGACGTCGCGCCCGCCGTGGGCGCCGCGCTGCCGATGAGCGCGGCCTTGAGCTGCTGCCCGGTCCACTCCGGGTGGCGCTGGGCGAGGACCGCGGCGGCTCCGGCCACGTGCGGCGTGGCCATTGAGGTGCCGCTCATCGCGCGGTGGGCGCCGTCGGAGGTGCCTGCGGCCGCGGCGGCCATGATGCCGACGCCCGGCGCGGTGATGTCCGGCTTGATCGCGTGGTCGCCCTCACGCGGTCCGGTGCTGGAGAAGTCGGCGACCCGGTCGTTCCGGTCGACCGCGCCGACGGTGAGGGCCGCGTCGGCGCTGCCGGGGCTGCTCACCGGGCTCCCGCCGCTGTTTCCGGCGGCCACGACGAACAGGGTGCCCGTCCGCGCCGACAGCGCGTTCACCGCCTGCTCCAGGGGGTCGAGTTCCGGGGTGTCTTCACCGCCGATGCTTATGTTGACGACCTTGGCCTTGACCTCGACGGCGGCCCATTCCATGCCCGCCAGGATGGCGGAGTCGGTCGGGCCGACGGCGTCGCCGACCTTGCCGATGGCGAGCCGCGCGTCCGGCGCCACGCCCCGGTACTTCTCCCCGGCGCCGGCGACGATCGAGGCGACGTGGGTGCCGTGGCCGAGGGTGTCGCGGATGTCGGGGTCCTCGCTGAAGTTGCGCTCCTGGGCGACGACGCCCTTCAGGTCGGGATGGTCGGGGTCGTAGCCGGAGTCGAGGACGGCGACCGTGACGCCCTTGCCGGTCATGCCCTGTTTCCACGCCTCGGCGGCGCCGATCTGCTTGACGCTCTGGTCGAGGGAGAAGGACCGGCGGCCGTCCAGCCAGAGCTTTGTCGTCTCTCCGGTCAAGGAGCGGGCGCCACTGGTCAGGTCCTGCCACGCCTGGCCCGCGCTCGCCTTGGGCACCCGGAGCGCGCTCATGCCGAGCTCGGCGAGCCGCCGGGTCTGCTGCGCGCCCCGGAGCGAGGGAGCCGACCCCTCGGACGACTGGGTGATCACGGGGATGTCGGCCCGGTCGGCGTCGCCGTAGCGCCACTCCAGAAGCTGGGTGACGTCGAACAGCCGCCGGTCGAGCACTTCCTTGGCGACCAGGGGCCTGGCGTCGGACGGGATCACATACAGGTGGCCCCCGCGCACCTGCTTCGTGAACCCGACCTCCCTGCCGGGGCCGGGCTCCACGTGGTACCCCGTGCCGGTGACCACGACCCGGTCACCGGTGATCAGGGTCACGCCGCCCGCCCTCTGAGTCTCCGGCGGCTGGGCACCGGCCGGCCGGTCCGGCGCCGGTGCGGTGCCGAGCGTTCCCGCCAGGAGGGCGGCGGCGAGTAGGTTTCTTAAGAGCATGAACTGCCTTTTCGGTGATGGAGGGATTTGCTTCTCGGGCGGCCTGAGGAGCTGTGTCACCTGTCTCAAACGGTGACGCCGTCCTCGCAGGTGGTCGCCGGGCTGTTCAGCCGCCCTGGCAGCCGTACTTCTCGTTCATCGTCCGCACCGTCTCGGCGGGCAGCTCCTCGTCGCTGACCTGGAGCGTCGCCTTGCCGGTCATCGGCAGGAAGCCGCCGATGACGTGCATCGAGTCGGGCACCGAAGCGTTGGTCTCCGGCTCCTCGTCCCCGGCCGTGCCCCCCCACCACTCAGGACCGACGATCGAGAACTCCTGGATGTCCAGACCGCGGTCCTTCAGCAGGGCGCGCACCTCGCCGGCGGGCTTGTTGTAGAACGGCACGCAGTGCAGGGGTTCGCCTGGCGTGTCGATGCCGGTGATGATCTGGTACTCCTCGCCGGGACGGCCTTCGCGGCCGAGGGTGACCTCCGCCGAGCCGGTGAAGTCCTTGGGGATCTTCAGACCGATCGGGCAGCCGCTCCGCCTGTCGCACTGTCCAGGCTGGTCGATGGTCTCGATCTTGTTCGGGGAGATGGAGCTGTCCGGCACGGGCGAGTCAGGGGAGATGAGGCCGACAAGGCTTGGCGAGGCGGGCACGAGCCGCAGCGAGATGTCGAGGCCGACCCCCCGTAGCTGGCTCTCATACACCTCCGGGTTGGTGTACAGGTCCTTGACCTCGATGACGTAGTAGCCGCCTTCCTCCTTGATGTCGAGCGCGGAGGCGGGCGCGGCGCTCAGGATCGAAGGGACCGCCCAGCCTGCCGCGATGACCGCCGCGGCGATCGGGAGAGCGACGAGCGGGCGCCACTTCCTGCGCGGGGTGGGGAGGGCGGTAGGCGCGGGCTCCGCATCCATGATCTTGTTCATCATCTCCTGCGCGACCGGGGTCAGGCCGGGGCCGGGGTCGGGGGCGAGGTTCTTGACGACTTCGTCGACGTTGCTGTTCATACGTTCTCCCTGGCGAGGCTGACGGCGCGCGAGCCGTACCTGTTGAGATCGACATCGGTGGCGGCCAGTTCGGCGGCGAGACGCTTGCGGGCGCGATGCAGGCGCTGCCGTACGGCCATGCGCGAGCAGCCCAGCACCTTGGCGATCTCGGCGTTGTCGAGCCCCTCCCAGCCGACGAGCGACAGCAGTTCCCGGTCGTCGTCGGACAGGCGCATGAAGGCCGCGCGTGTCGCGTCGGGGGCCTGGTCCATCACTGAGCCGGCCCAGGCGGTGAGCTCTTCGCGCAGGCGCAGCGTCAGAGCCGCCCTGCGTGACTCGCCGCGGCGGTGGTTGGCCAGGGTGCGCCTGGCCACTCCGTACAGCCAGATTCTGGCCCCGTCGCCGGACGGCATGTCGGCGAGCCGCCGCCACGCCGTCGTGAACGTTTCGGCGATCACGTCGGCGGCGGCGTCGGGGTGGTCGGTCCGTCGCCGGACGTAGCCGGAGACGGCCGCGTAGTGCTCGGTATACATCTCCTCGAAGCGCCGCCGGGGCTCGGGTGGTCCCACGTCGTCGTCCTTGCGATACAGGAATGTCACATGAGACTAGATGTCCGGATATTTACCGGTGTGACAGGTCAATTCGGATGGGCGAGAACGGGCGCCGGCTCCAGCCGCTGACGGATCATTGCGCCAGGTGACGGACGCGGGTATCGGACGGTGCGGCCGCCCACCTCAGACGCACTGCCACAGGAAGCGGCCTTCCTGCCCGTCGCCGCTGATGAACCCGTAATACACGTGGTCGTCATCGAAGGTCAGGTGGCCGCACGACCCGTCGCCGCATGAGCCCAGTTGGAAGAGGAACGACCAGGGGCCACCCGGTGGATACTCCTCATCCCGCAGCCAGGCCGGTGATCCGTACATCCTGGACTCATAACCTTCCAGGTCGCCAGGACAGGCGGGTTCCAGGTCGACCGGCGTCCCACCGCCCGGTGACGGATCCCAAGAGGGAACGACCGTCGTGATGAACGGCGGAATCCGGCCGGGCTGGATGATCAACGCGTTCTTGCCCGCCTCGGGCGCCCATGTCTCTTCGCAGTCGCCGCATATGAACAGGTAGGCCATGTGAAGCTCGTCACCCGGCAGCCGGAACTGCCCGACGAACGCCATCGGGTTGTCCCACCTGGCGCAGAGCGGCCACTGCGCCTCCCCGACCCAGTCGGGGTCGCCGCCGATCCTGGTCACGAACTCGTCCACAGGACCGGCCGTGTCCTTGAGGAACATGACATATGCGGGATCGTCATCCGTGATCACGCGGGCACCCTAACGGCCGCCGGTGACATATCCGGAGTACGTGGGCTTCCCCTCATCGCCGCTTGACCACCTACGCCCCTCACCGAAGGGGGATGCGTCCGCGTCGGTGCTCGCGCGTACGGTGAGGAGGCTCCTCGGGGGCTGAGAAGCATCGGAACCGAATCGCGCGGCTGTACTCTGCGTGATCGCTCGCACGGCAAAGTGGCGCCCCTTGAGAGCCGCACAGCTCCATGAACTGGTACCGGCTCCCTGACCTAAAAAGCGAAGGCGATGATGGCCCGGGCGGTGCCCGGGCCATCATCGCCGAGGTATGGCAGCGCTAGAACATGGCCACGGTGGTGCCACTGCTGACCGGCAAGGGCGTAATGGGTGGTGGTCGCCTCACCCCATCCCCTTCTCGGCCGACTGACACGGGCTGAGAGGCAGATGGACAACGACTGCCCACCTGCTCTGACTCGGCCTTGCTCCATGAGCCATGTCATGTCCGTACGGGCGTTAAGGGCAGATTGGGTCGATGCAGAATCCAGGTGGCGGGGTCGTGTTCGGGCCCGGCGCGGCGCGCAGGACGATCACGCCGTCGTTGTAGGTTTCCGCCGTCGTCACCGACCAACCGGGATCAATGCGGGAAGCGGGCACGTCATTCTCGAAGCGAACGCCCTCCTCGTCGCTTCGCAGCGGCCAGTCGAGGCCGTAGGCCACCTTCAGGTCGTGCTCGCGCACGACGCGCACCGCCTCGGCCACCGAACGTCCCCGCAGCTTCACCCCGGCCAGTGCCTCACCCGGCAAGCTGGCGTCGGCGGGGGAGGCGTACTTCTCGCCGGGTTTCGCCGGGCGGCTCAGGCTGACCTCCGCGGGCCCGGTGATGTCCGCGGTGACGCGGAAGGCCGTTATGCAGTTTGCGATCCGCTCAGGACAGCTGTCCCCGGCGAACGTCGCTTTTGCGTCGGGGTCGGTCTTGTCGAATCCGAAGACGGAGCCTACGTAGTGTGGCGAGACGGGGATCAGCGTCACCGTGAGGTTGTCCAGGCCGACCTTGTGGAAGGCCTTCTGCAGCTCGGCGGGGTCGGGATCCCCCTCGGTGAAGTAGAAGGCGTACTCGTCGCCGACGCGGTCGATCGTCACGGCCTGGCTGGCGTACACCTGCTCGGACGCTTTGAGCAGGGACGGCCCGACGACGATGGCTCCGGCCAGGACGGCGGTCGCGGCCAGGCCGAGCAGGGCGCGGCGAGGAGAGGGCATCAGCCGTCGCCGGGCCGGGGTGTGCTCCAGCGCGACGATCTCCGCCAGCAGCGCGTCCGCCCCCGCGGTGGACGCCCGGCCGGCCAGGTCCTCATCCAGTACCCTGGCCCGGTTCTTGAAGATCTGGTCGTTGTTCACCGTGACTCCTTCTCAGTAAGTAGCCGTGATGCGAAACGGGCGGCCGATGGGCGGGTCTTCTCCAGGGCCTTGGCGAAGCGCTTGCGGGCCCGGTGCAGGCGGATGCGGGCGGCGTTGCGTGAGCAGTCCAGCACCGTGGCGATCTCGCCGGGGTCGAGCCCCTCCCAGAGCGTCAGGGCCAGCAGTTCACGATCGCTGTCGGCGAGCATGTCCATGGCCTCATCCACGCCGGGCTGCTCACTGCGGTGGGAGGGGGCGGCGTAGAGGTGTTCGATCTCGTCGGTGAGTTCGGTGTGCCGGGTGAGCCTGCGCCGCTCGCTGCGGCGGTGGTTGGCCAGGACCCGCCGGGCCACGCCGTACAGCCAGAGCTTGCCGCCTTCACCGGCGGGGAGCTCGGCTATCCGCCGCCAGGCGATCACATAGGTCTCGGCCACCACGTCGGCGGCGTCCTCGGGAGAGGAACACCGCCGCACGGCGTATCCGAGGATCTGCTCGTAGGTTCGCCGGTACACCGCCTCGAACCGGGACCGGTCGTCTTGTTCACTCACGCGTCATCCTCGTCAGGCCTTCCGAACGCTGCGGGCTTTCAATTCCTACGTGTCCGCGGGCGACGGCAGAATTTCAGGCCAGGCATGAACGACTGAGCCGATCGGAGCGGGCCCGCACCCCGTGGCGTGCGAAAGGACACCCGGCTCGACCTCATCGCCGCCTGACCGCCTACGCCTCTCACCAGGGTGGATGTATCCGGGCCGACCAGCCAGAGGTCCGCGCCCGGCCGGCCGGTCCGGTGGGCTTCACTCGGTCGAGGGCGGGGACGGCTCGGTGTCGGTCCAGCCGGACTCCAGCACCACGTTGACGTGGCTGTCCCCATCCGGGGTGACGATGCCCTCAACAGCCAGCACCTTGGAGGTGTCGGGGTCGATGATCAGCCTGATCCGGGGGGTTCGGTCCCCCTGGATCAGGAAGGTCACGGCGATGCCGGGCCGCCCCCGCGGGTCGGTGGTCGGGCCTTCGACCCGTACCGCGGGCAGCGTCGCCAGCGCCTGGTAGGCGGCGCTGCGCACCTGGGGGGAGGCGGGCAGTGCGTACAGAAGGTTGGCCAAGGTCCTCGGCAGGGCGTCCTCATCCGGGCCGACGCCGTTGTCTCTGCGGATCGCCTCAATGGCCCGCTTCTTCAACGCCTCAGGGTCGGCGGGCAGCGCCTCGATCTCCTTCAAGGTCATGGGCATGGCACTCCAGTAGAGTCTGTGCTTTTTCTTGTTCTGGAAGAACATGGCTTCGCCGGGTGCGGCGGAGAAAGGGGGGGAGGGGTCCTTCCCCTTCGCCCACTCGGTCGGCGAGCCGTCCCGGCGCCACGCCTCCATGTCCAGGGGACGTGCGGTCAGCTCCCTGAAGCCGGTCCAGGTTCGGCCGTCCTTTGCCACCCACCTCTCCGACAGCTCGGAGGTTTCCAGACGGTAGGTGATGCCGTTCTCGCTGTACGGCCAGAGCCGCTGATGCGTGTACAGCTCCTTGAGGTGCCAGTAGGCCCCGTCGGGGGCGGCTTCGGCCTTGGCGGCGGCGGCCAGCAGAATCGACGTGCCCGACAGGGCGGTGCCGCCGGATGTGGACGTGGGAGAGGGCACCGCAGTGGGGGCCACCTGGCCCAGGAAGACCGCCGCCCCGGCCGCGACCGCTGCGAGCCCGATGGCGCCGGCCCGCCACGGCGGACGCTGGGCCGCCCGGTGCGGGCGTGCCTGGGTCGCCATGATCGCCTCACGCAGGTCGCGCGCGCCGGGCCCCTGATCCGGCGCGTGCGGTGCGAGGTCGATGGCCTTCACCAGGTTGTCGATGTCACTCATGCTTCCCCCATCGCGATCGTCAAGGATGCCTGCCGCTCCAGCGCCGCCGCCAGCCGCTTGCGCGCCCGACGCAGCCGGGTCCGGGCGGCGATAGCCGTACAACCCACGACTTTGGCGATCCGCTCGCTGGTCAGGCCCTCCCAGCAGGCCAGCGCCAGGACCTCGCGGTCACGCTCGGGCAACTCGTCGAAGGCGGCGCGAACATGCTCCAGTTCGACCGGTCTGACCGGTCGGTCGGCGGCCAGTTCCGCACGCAGCCGCTCGGCGAGCCCAGCCCTGCGGGAAGCGCCGCGCTGCTGGTTGGCCAGCACGCGGCGGGCCACCCCGTACAGCCACAGCAGCGCCTCCTCGCCCTCGGGCACGTCGTCGATGCGCCGCCAGGCGGTAAGGAACGTCTCGGAGATGACGTCGGCGGTGTCGTCGGGGGAGCCGGTACGGCGGGCGGCGTACTGATGTATCGCCGGGTAGTACGCGTCGTAGACCGCCTCGAAGCGATCTCGGTGTGTCACAGAGTCTCCTTGCCGAAAGGTGCCGGACACCTGGTTAATGTCCGGCACCTTGCGGAATGTGGCAGATCACTGTGAGCAGTTCGCGCTACCGGCCCTGTCGTTCGGAAGCCGTACCGCCGCCGGGGCTGGTGACCTGGGCGCGTATCGGCCGAACTCCGACGCTGCTCTTGGTCTGCCTCCAGTACGGCTGCGCACGGTCGGCGGCGGCGGCGATGGCCGCGCCGTCGACCTCGGTGAACGTCAGCGGCACGTCGTAGAGAGGCCATTCGACCGCGAACTCGAACGGCTCGGGCGGCGGCAGGGGCCACAGCCACAGGCTCCAGCTACTGGAGACGGAACGGTCGTCTCCTGACGCGCTGCCCCCTCTGCTCCGCTTGAGGATCGGACCCTCCGGACGCGGCGGCGGCCACTCGCCGGAGTCCGCTCTGCCGTCCACGGTCGTCGCCTTGGCCCCGTCCGGGAAGCGGCAGGCTCGCCTGGTCGAATCCCCGTCACCCCAGGTCGTCGAACGCTCCACGCTTGATTGCGCCGGTGAAAGCGCGCCAGTCGTCAGGAGCGAAGACCAGCGCCGGGCCGTGAGGGTCCTTGCTGTCGCGGACAGCCACGACGCCGGGCAGATTGTCGGCCACCTCGACGCAGTTGTTGCCGCTGCCACTCAAGCTGCTCTTGCGCCAGTCGGCTTTCGAGAGATCAGTCATGGATGAGCCGTTCCTTGGTGTCGGCGATCAGCTTCATGGAGTCCTCCGGGGACAGAGCTGCATCACAGATGCTCGTAAATGCCATTTTATAGCGATCTACGTGATCTGAACTCTCGACATATACATCACCGGCGGTACCTTCCACGTAGGCGATGTCAGGATCGACCTCTTCCGAGAAAGACAGGACGGTGAACGCTCCCTCCAGCCCCGTGTGTTCTCCGGCACTGTAGGGAAGCACGCGGATCGTCACATTGGGGCGCCGAGCTGCAACAAGCAGCGCTTCCAACTGGTCGCGCATCAACTGGTGGCCGCCGATCGGGCGGCGAATGACACCTTCGTCCATCACGGCACAGAGCTGTGGCGCGTCAGGGCGGCTGAGCAGCGTGCGTCGTGCCATACGGGCCATGACCCGCCGCTGAATATCATCGGCGTCGCGCGGCTCCGGCCTTCCGACGCTGATCACCGTACGGGCGTAGTCCTCGGTCTGCAGGAGGCCGGGAACGAGTTGCACCTCCCACTGGCGGATCAGGACCGCTTCGTCTTCCAGGCCGATGTATGAGCCGGTGAACACGTCGGCGTAGGCGGTCCACCATCCCCGCTGCCGCACTTCTCTGGCCAGTTGGATCAGTCCGGCGCGAACTGATGAGTCGGCGCCGTACAGGTCGCAGGCATTGGCGACGTCGGTGGCACTGGCACGCGTGCGACCCGTTTCGATCCGGCTCACCTTGCTGCGACTCCATCCGAGTCGAGCGGCCGCGTCCTCGGGGCCCAGCCCGCTTGCTTCCCGCATCCTACGTAGCTCCCGAGCGAGACGCCGGAGCCGAACGGTAGGGCTGTAGGTCGGTGACATGCACCCAGTGTGATGGGCTGATCGACAGAGCGCTATGGATAAGCAGATTAATTGGAATCTGCACAGTGCATTGACATGGCGCATCGTGCGGACTCACTATGACGACGCACTTACTTTCTGTGGTCGACGGTCACTCTCGGTGGACGAGCTCTGAGGGTGGCGAGGCTGACGCTCTTTCCCGCGTACACGTATGAGTGCACCTACCAAGCATGTCGCGAAACGACTCCGCAGCAGGAGGCCAATGTCATGAGCACAAGCGATCCGGAAGAGCGGTTCACCCGTCTGGTGCGGTTGGGGCGGGACCTGCGCCGGCTGGGTGTGGGCACCTCCCTGGTGCTGCCCGCGACCGGTTACCCGGTCCTGGAGATCAGGTCGGCGGGCGAGACCCGTGCCCGCATCACCGCCGTCCACCGCTCCCGCGGGTGGGTCTTCACCGGGCGATCCGGGCGATCCAGCTGGTTCGGGCGGGTACGGCCTTGGCGACCCGGCGCGTGGGTGTGGGCCGAGGCCGACAACGTCGCCGACGTCATCGCCTCGGCGGTGGCCCTATGAGCGCGCCCCCGCACACCGCCTGCCGCTACGAACGGCACCGGGCGGCCTCCCTCCGCTGGAGCGCGCTGCGCCCGCTGGCCCACGCGGAGTTCTCCGCCGTCCCCGGCTCGGTGGCCACCGCCCGCCAGTGGGCCCGCGAACTGCTCACCGGCACGGCTTCCGACACCACCGTCGATGACCTGGTGCTGCTGCTCAGCGAGGTGGTGACCAACGCGGTCGTCCACTCCGACTCCGGACGCGCCCCCGGCGGATCGGTGATGGTGTGCCTGGGGTTCGGCGGCGGTCTCGTCCACGTCGAGGTCATCGACGACGGTTCGGCCACCAGCGTGCCCTTCGTCCGTGCCGCCGACGCCGACAGCGACGGCGGGCGCGGCCTGCTCCTGGTCGACCTCATCGCCACGGGCTGGGGAGCCTGCCGCGACGCGACGGGCAACGTCGTCTGGTTCCGCCTGCCCGCCGCCGCTCCCCAAAAGCCAGGCCTGTCCCTGTGAGCGTCCGCCGGGACACACATCCCATCCGGATGTGTCCGCGCCCCCGGCGCACGGCCAGGCCCGTTCTGTGCCTCCTCCCTACGGCTCCCTGCGGATCGGCTCGAACGCATCGTTTCGGCCTCCCGAGCACGCCGGGCAGCCGGAGAGGGCGGCCAGGTCTTCTCTTCCGGATCACTCTCGGGCGTGCGATAGGTTGCCCGCCATGACTGAACTCGGTTCCGTCGCCTGGCCACCTGCTCCGATAAGGACCGAACGGCTCGTGCTCCGTGAGCCCGAGGCCCGGGACCGTGCAGCGCTCATCGAGCTGTTCACCTCGTCCGAGGTGGGCACCTACATCGGTGGCCCTCGACCGCGTGATGAGTTCGAGCGTGCGTTGCCTGCTGTGCCCAGGCGGCGCCCTGGCCTTTTCGTGGTCGATCTCGATGGGGCGATGATCGGCATCATCGAGATCGACCGGCGCGACGCTGAGCGTCCGGGTCACGTCCGTCCGGACGGCGGTGAGGCCGAACTCGGCTACATGTTCCTGCCGGAGGCGTGGGGATGGGGGTACGCCGCCGAGGCGTGCGCGGCGGCACTCGACTGGGTCGCCGACGCGCTTCCCGGCGAGCCGGTAGTGCTCAGCACCCAGACCGCCAACGAGCGCTCGATGCGCCTCGCGGTGAAGCTGGGGTTCACCGAGGTGGAGCGGTTCGAGGAGTACGGCGCCGAGCAGTGGTTCGGTGTGTGGTCCTCGGTCACGCCGTCCGCTTGAGCTCGGCCGTTTCTCTCAGATCAGCTGATCGTTGGTCTGGGTGTGTCGTTGACTGATGCCAATGGGCTCGGATCGAGCCGCTGTTGCCGGACCGGACACCTCGACGACGCGGGCGATGGCGGGATCACCGGCAGGTGATCGACGCGACCACCTGGAAGTACCGATCCGAACCGCTCCGTGACCCGACCAAGGCTGATCAACCCGGTGAACGTTCGTGGTCACGGCACTGGATCCCCTTCAGGTGGTCGCCGTCATGACAGGCGAGGTTCAGCCCCTTATGGAGATCAGCTTCCTGCGGGGGGACGGCCGGGGCCGTCAATATCGTTCCAGGTCGGGTCGTCGGCGACGACGCACGGCTTGACCTGGCCGTTGACCACGTATCCGGCGAACTGCCACAGCACCTGCGGCTTCTCCGAGGTCTGATCCGCGTTCTCGGTGAACGCCATCACCAAGGTCTGCCCGTCCCCGACGTACCGGGGATCGATGTCCATCCCTCCGCGAGGCAGCAGGCGAACGGCCTTCTCGGACGCGGAGCCCTTCCACTCCTCCGGGGAGCCGCCCCCGACGATCTCGCCCCTGTCCCCCCTGCACGTCTTGCCTGGCTTGAGGTAGGTGATGTCGGCGGTCACCCCCATCCTTTTCAGATCCTGTTCCAGCTTGTCGGCGTCCCTGAACTCGTTGAGCTTGACGTTGATCGTGCCGTCGCCGTTCTTGGTCACCGCGTACGCGGACCGCTCCGACCCGGTCAGCAGCGGTACCGCGATCGCCGCCGCAGCAGCCAGCCCGGCCACCGCCGCCCCCGTGAACAGGCGGCGGCCGGTACGACGGCGCCGGTCGGCACGTGCGGTGATTTCGGCTTTCAGTTCCATCAGTATCCGCTCCTCGAAACTCATCCCGGTGTTCCTTCCATGACAAAGGGCAGTCCCCGCAGCGTGCGGCGAGCGCGGTGCAAGCGCACCTTGGCGGTCCCCGACCGGATGCCGAGGGCCATCGCCGCTTCGGTGACCGTGAGCTGGTCGATGACGACCAGTTCCAGTACGGCGCGCTCTCCCTCGGGCAGGTCGGCCATGGCCTGGAAGACCTTCCTGGCGGGCCCCTCCGCATCGATACGCTCTTCGAGCCTGGCGACGTCGTCGGTGTCCAACGGACGCCGGCCGCTCACCCGGCTCGTCAGCCGCGACTCCTTGAACGCCCGGCGCCGCTCGGCCGAGAGCGTGTTGCGTGCCACGCCGTACAGCCACGCGATCTCGGTTCCCAGCCCGGCCCGGTAGGTGTGGGCGGAGTCGAGCACCGCCATGAACACCTCGGCCACCAGGTCGGCGACCGTGTGCGGGTCGTCGACGCGCCGAGCGAGGAAGCGGGTGACCGCATCGACGTGCCGCCGGTAGAAGGCTTCGAACGCCACGTGATCCGTGGCGATCCCTGCCTGTTTGCGAAGCACCGGCAACGCCCCCTTCGTCGATTAACACCCCTGCTTGGTCAGGAGCGTCCAAAGGGTTACAAGAGGGCGGCGACTCTCCGCTCCTCGGAGCCGACCGAAGAGGGAACGGCACACGTTGTCCCAGTCAAGATTCCAGGTAGCGCAGGACGGCGAGCACCCGGCGGTGGTCGCTCTGTGAGGGGGGCAGGCCGAGTTTGGTGAAGATCTGCGTGACGTGTTTCTCCACCGATCCGTATGACAGGGACAGAGCGGTGGCGATCGCGCTGTTGGAGCGGCCCTCGGCCATCATGGCCAGCACGGCGCGTTCGCGGGCGGTGAGCGTTCGCAGAGCCTCGGTGCGCCTGCTCGCCCCCATGATCTGGGTGACGACCTCCGGATCGAGCACGGTCTCACCGGCCGCGATCCGGACGAGAGTGTTCAGGAAGTCACCGACCTCGGAGACCCGGTCCTTCAGCAAGTAGCCGACTCCGTGCGAGCCTTCGGCGAGCAGCTGGGCGGCGTAGCGTGTCTCGATGTGCTGGGAGAACACCAGCACTCCCAGACCCGGGTGGTCCCGGCGGAGCCGGATCGCGGCGCGCAGGCCCTCGTCGGTGTGGGTGGGCGGCATGCGGACGTCCACCACGGCGACGTCGGGTCCGTACTCGGCCACGGCGGCGCACAGTGCCGTGGCGTCGCCCACAGCGGCGGCGACCTGGTGGCCCCGCGTGGTCAGCAGCAGGGACAGTCCATCCCGGATCACTGCGGCGTCTTCGGCGATCACGATGCGCATGCGGCTCCGTTCACAGCGGCTCCGTTCAGGGGTGCAAGGGCAGCTCCTCAGGGGTGCAAGGGCAGCTCCACGGTGACCACCGTAGGTCCTCCCGGCGGGCTGCTGATCTTCAGTGTCCCGTCCACGACCCGCACCCGGTCGGCGAGGCCGCGCAGCCCGGTGCCCAGGCCCATCGCCGCTCCGCCGGCGCCGTCGTCGCGGACACGCAGCCGCAGCAGCCTGTTGCGTGTCCGAAGCTCGATCCCGGCCTGCCGGGCGCCGCCGTGCCGGGCCGCGTTGGCCAGCAGCTCCGCCGTGCAGAAATAGGCGATGGTCTCCACCGCGGCGGACGGCCGCCGGGGCAGATCGACCTGGAGGTCCACGGGCAGGGAGCTGGTGGCGGCGAGCGTGGCGAGGGCGGTCTCCAGCCCTTCGTCCAGAACGGCAGGGTGGATGCCGCGCACGAGGTCGCGCAGCTCGACGAGGGCCTCCCTGGCGTTGCGATGGGCGAGGTCGACCAGGACACGCGCCTGGTCGAGCCGGTCATCCCGGCCCGTTTCGGCGAGTTCGTCCTTCAGCATGCTCAGGCTCATCGCCAGGGCCACCAGGCGCGCCTGCGTTCCGTCGTGCAGGTCGCGTTCGATCCGCCGGAGTGCGGTGGCCGAGTCGTCCACTGCCTGAGCCCGGGTCGTCTCCAGCTCGTGAATCCTGGCGGACGCCCGTGTCGGCCCGAGCAGCGCCCGTACGAGCAGCCGATCGGGGAGCAGCGCGGCGCGCACCGTCCATGGGGCGAGGAGCAGCAGGACCGCTCCCGCCGTGCCCGCCAGCAGGGCACGCGGCCAGGTGTTCACGGGAAGGTGTGCCAGGGCCGGGATCCGCCACCAGATCGGGCAGCTGAGCAGGACCAGGCCGGACCCCCACAGGCTTGCGGCCGTCCCGGAGGCGAGCACCGCGACGGGCGGCTTGCCCAATCGGTAGGCGGCCGCGCGCCATCCGGCGCCGTCGCCGAGCGCCGATCCGAGCCAGCCGATCAGGCCCGGCCGAGGGCGGAAAGGCGGTGGGACGGGCACCTCGACGCCCAGCAGCGCGCGGGCCACGCCACGGTCGACGGCACCCAGCGCCCGTGCCCCCAGCACGCCCGCGGCGAGCATCGGCACTCCGACGAAAGTGGCCGCCGTGGCGGCGGTCAGCAGCATGACGAGGAGGTAGATCAGGCCGACGGCGGCGATCGGCAGCGACACCAGCGCGTATCCGAGTTCGTACCAGGCCCTCTTCCGCGCCGGGGCGGCCAGCAGCACACGGAAAGACATCACCACCCCTCCAGCCTGGTGGACATCCCACCCGGCCGATCACCGTTCCGGTGGGGGATATCCCGAATTCACACGGAGGCTCGCCCCATGGCGTCTGGCGTACGGCTCCGCGAACGTGGACGGTGAGATCAGGGAATCGTACGGTGCCGGCGGCGCCGTCGACACGGAGGGAGCGCGTATGCGGGGCAAGGCGAGATCGCTGGCCGTCGGCCTGGCGGCAGCGGGGCTGGTCGGGCATCTCCCGGCGGTGGCCGCTGCCGCCGGGAATGTCTCATCGATCGAGTGGAAGGCGTGTACGGGCGAGAGCGTCCCTGCGGGGATGCGGTGCGCCGCCATCGAGGTGCCGTTGAACTGGGCGGATCCAGGTGGAAAGAAGATCGCTCTTGATGTGGCGCGGTTGCCGGCCACCGATCCTGATCGCCGGATCGGAAGCGTGCTGCACGTTCCCGGTGGCCCCGGAGCCAAGGGGATCGATGATCTGAAGCGTTCCGGGGACGACCTGGCCGAGCTGCGTCAGCGTTTCGACCTCGTCGGTTACAACCCCCGGAACACGGATCTGCAGGCGAAACTGCCCGCCTCCTGCATGCGACCCGCCTTGACCCACCTGTCCGAGCCCCGTGACCGCGTCGAGTACGACGCCCAGACCGCGAAGCTCGCCAAGGCGATGAGCGGATGCCACGCCGAGGACCGCAGCGGGCTGTACGGCCGGCTGGACTCCCTGTCGGTGGCCCGGGACATGGAGGCGATCCGCGTCGCTCTGGGCGAGCGGCGGTTGAGTTTCATGGCCAACTCCTACGGAGGAGTGCCCGCCGCCGCCTACATGCGGCTGTTCCCCCAGCGCATCCGCGCCATGTACCTCGACGGGGTGATCAACCAACCCGCCGGGTGGCCCAGCCAGCATCTGCTGGCCGTCCGCCCGCAGGAACAGGCCTTCGCCCGCTTCACCACCTGGTGCGCGGCCACCATCGCCTGCGCGCTGCACGGCGAGGACGCGGGGAAGGCCTGGCGCGGGCTCACCGCACAGGCGGACCGCACGCCCATCCCGGTCACCTCCGCCGAGTTCGGCAAGGGGGAGCTGACCGGTTCGCACCTGCGATGGTTCGGCTTCATCGCCGATCCCGGGCCTGGACACACGCGATGGCTGGCTTTCGCCGACGCGGTGGACAAGGCCCGGCACGGCGACGGCTCCGGGTTCGCGGAATTCGCCCTGGGCAACTCCCGGGTCTGGACGATGCCGCTCGTGCTGGGCATGACCTGCGCCGACGATCGGGGATACACCGGGTACGCCCAGTACGAGGAGGTCCGCCGCCAGGTGCGGAAGATCTCGCCGAACTTCGGTGGCGCGGCGTTCGACGCCCTTACCTGCGCCGGCTGGCCGCTGCCGGTCACCAACCCGTCCCGTCCCCTGCCGACCCGCGGCCTTCCGCCGGTCCTGGGGGCGGGCACCTGGGGCGACCATCCCTGGACCGACAGCCTGGTACGGGGCATTCCCGGCTCGACCACGATCCGCTACGAGGGGCCCGGCCATGTCCTGTATCTGTCGGGCAACCGCTGCGCCATCAAGCACGCCACCCGGTATCTCACCGATCTGAAGCTGCCGCCGGCCGGCACCGTCTGCCTGCCCGATCAGGAGCCGGGCCGGTAGTTCCGCGCTGTGAACGGCTGTCGCGCGTCGCCGATCCCCACGGCTGCCCGAAGCCGGCTCCGAGCCGTACGGAGGTGTCAGTCCTCGGAGAAGGAGATCAGCGTCAGGACCCGGCAGGGGGCGGCGCCGGTGGTGTAGACGTGGTCGGACTCCGAGGCGAACCGCAGGGCGTCGCCCGCGGTGAGGGTCACCGACCACTCCTCGGTCTCGACGGTCACCTCGCCCTCGACGACGTAGGCGTGCTCCACCGATCCCCGCCCGTGCGAGCTCTTGGCGCTGCGGGTGCTCGCCGGGATGTCGCCCTCGGCCAGCTCGAAGCGGCGCCGGTCCGGAGCGGCGAACAGGGTCCGGATGGCGGTGTTGTCGCCGACCGCCAGGGGGACGCTCTCGCTCCTGCGGATCACCTCGGGCCCCACCAGGTGGATCCGGGTCAGCTCGCCGAAGGTCAGCTCCAGCGAGGCCGCCAGCCGCGACAGCACCTCCACCGTCGGGTTGGCCACGCCCCGCTCGACCTGGGAGATCAGCGCCTTGCTCACCCCGGTCAGCTCGGCCAGCTCGCGGACGCTGAGGCCGCGGCCCAGGCGGGCGCGGCGCAGGTTGGCGGCGATCGCGCCGCGCACTCCCGCCGCCTCGGAGGGGGACGGGACCATGCCGACGGTGATGCCGTTCTCGCTCCGCACGCGCGTCCCCTCTCCCCGGTCCCGACCGGTCCAATGATGCAGCAGTTCAGCCGATCAGGGCGAGGCGGTGGGCGGCCGCGGCGGCCTCGCCCCGGGTGGAGACGCCGAGTTTGCCCAGGATGTTGGAGACGTGGACGCTCACCGTCTTGGCCGAGATGAACAGCTCGGCGGCGATGTCGCGGTTCGACCGCCCCTGGGTGACCAGCCGGAGCACCTCCTGCTCGCGCCGGGTCAGCGGCGGGGGCAGCGAGGGGGACGGCGCGGCCGGCAGGGGCGACGCGCTCGGAATCGCCTCCTCCGTCAACGCCACCCCGACCCTGCGGGCCAGGGACTCGATCTCGGTGACCAGGGGCCGTGCCGACAGGGCGAGGGCGATCGGGTAGGCCGTGCGCAGCCGTACGGCTGCGCCTTCGCGGTCACCCGCGCCGGCCGCCGCCCGCCCCGCCTGGAGCAGTGACTTGGCGCGCGGGAAGGGGCGGCCCAGCCGTTCCCAGGCGGTGGCCGCGGCGTCGTGGTCGCGGTTGAGGCAGAGCCGGTAGGCCTCGGCCACGGGGCTGTCCACGCTCATCGCGGCCCCCGTCTCCTCGGCCTGGGCGCGCAGCGCCGCGGCCCGCTCGGGCGCGAACGTCTCGGTGACCTCGCAGACCCCGGCCAGCAGGGCGAGCATCCGCCAGCCCAGCATGGGCTTGCTCATGATCCGTGCGGTGCGGACGACCTCCTCGGCCACCTCCAGCGCGGCCGACGGCTCGCCGCTCAGCAGGTGCAGGCCTATCTTGAGCCGGGCGTTGGCCGCGAGTTCCTGGGTGAACTCCTCACGGCCGCCGCAGGCGTCCACCTCCATCAGGACGGACCTGACCACGTCCGTCTCGCCGCGCGCGGCCGCCACGTCCGCGCGGATCCGGCGCAGGTGGTGCCGGGTACGCAGGGTCGGGTCCATGGTGAGTGCCCGCTCGGCCACCTCGGCCGCCTCGGCGAACCGGCCCAGCGCCTCCAGCGCCTCCGCGCGGTTGTTGGCCATGAACGTCCCCGAGATGCGGTAGCGGCCGTACTTCCTGGCCAGCTGCTCGCCTTCGAGAGCGAGCTCGACCGCCTCGGCCGAGCGGCCCATGTTGTTGAGCGCGTCCACGTTGTTGCTCATGGCGCGGAGGATGATGCGGCCGGAGCCGATGCGCTCGCCGATCGCCTGGGCAGTGGAGTTGACGGCGATCGTCTCGTCGAGGCATCCGGTGATCGAGTGGCCCAGGGCGAGGTTGAGCAGCAGATCGGCCTCCAGGCACTCGTCGCCGTGCTGGCGGGCGATCTCCAGTGCCTCCTCGGTGAGCGCGGTCCCCTCGGCCACCTCGCCGCTGAACGCCAGGAAGGAGCCCAGCTTGGACAGCACGAGGGCGCGCTCCAGCACCGGTCCGGGGACGAGCCGTTCGGCGTAGCGGAGGTCGTCGAGCGCGCCGGGCTTCCGCTTGGACATCTTGAACTGCGCCCGCCGTACGACCAGCTCGGCCACCCGCGCGGGATCGGTCTCCTCGTCGAGCTCCTCCAGCGCGGCCTTGACGAACCGGGTGCCGCGCTCGATCTCGCCGCAGGCGTGAGCGGCCTCCGAGGCCTGCTCCAGGACCGTGGTGTGGTCGGCGCCGATCCGCTCGGCGGCGTCGGGGACCTTGCTCCACAGCGTGAGCACCCGCTCAAGCAGCTGCAGCTGCTCGTTGTAGGCGAAGGTCTTGGCGGCCTTGCCCGCGGCCTCCCAGGCGGAGACGAGGGCCCAGAGGTCGTCGCGGGCGGAGTACCAGTGGTGGGCGATCTCGATGGCGGCCCGGCCGTGCGGGACCAGCGTGCGGTCCCTGCCGATCTCCTCGGCGAAGCGGGCGTGCATCCGCACGTGCTCGCCGGGCAGGAGCTCGTCGTGTACGGCCTCGCGGATCAGCGCGTGCCGGAAGGCGTAGGCGCGGCCGTCGGCGACCTGCAGGACGTTGGACGCGATGGCGGGCCGGAGGGCGTCCTCCAGGTCCACGTCGGACAGCCCGCTGACCGCGGCGAGCAGGTCGTGGCCCACCCGGATCCCGCCGGCGGCGGCGATGCGCAGCATCCGCTGGGTCTCGTCGGGGAGCTGCTCGACGGAGCCGATGATCAGGTCGTGCAGGGATTCGGGGAAGGAGCCCTCGGCCCCGCACTCGACGAGCGCCTCGACGAACAGCGGGATGCCCTCGCTGCGCTGGAAGACCTTGCCGACCCGGGCGAACTCGGGGGTCGCGCCGAGGATGCCGGTCATCTGGGCGGCCACCTCGTCCTGGGTGAGCCGGGGCAGGTCCAGCCGGAGGACTCCCTCCAGCCGGCCGAGCTCGGCGAGCACCGGCCGGAGCGGGTGCTGGCGGTGCAGGTCGTCGGAGCGGTAGGTGAGGATCATCAGGACCGGCGCGGTGCGCAGGTTCCGGCTGAGGAAGGCGATCAGGTCGCGGCTGGAGCGGTCGGCCCAGTGGATGTCCTCGATGACCAGGATCACCGGGCGGCGCTCGGCCAGCCGTTCCAGAAGGTTGAGGATCTGCTCGAAGAGCCGCGCGCGGGCGGTGTCGGTCTCCGCGTCGCCGCTCGGCTCGCCGAATTCGGGGAGCAGCCGTGCCAGGTCGCGTGCCGCGCCGTCGGGCAGCAGAGCCGCGACCTCCTCGGCGCCGCACTCGCGGACGAGCTGGCGGATCGCCGCGGTGAACGGCGCGTAGGCGAGGCCCTCGGCGGACAGTTCGACGCAGCCGCCGATGAGCACGTGCGCTCCGTCGCCGGCGGCCCGTTCGGCGAAGCACCCGATCAGCCGGGTCTTGCCGACTCCCGCCTCGCCGCCCAGCAGGACGGCCGCGGCCGCGTTGTTGCGCGCCTGCTCGAAGGCCTCGGCCAGACCTGCGAGCTCCGCCTCCCGCCCTACGAAGACGGGGCTTACCGCCCGACCAACCATGTCGTCCAGCATGTCATGCCTTATGTGTAGCTATCGCCCTATTTATCGTTGAGCGGAAGGGGCTACGGCGGCTGAGAGGCCCGGCCGGACGGGAGGTGACGGCCGGGCTCTCGTGACAGGGTCATGCCGCGCTGAACTTGCCGAAGAACCCCCGGCGGCGCTCGCCCTGGGAGCGCACCTTCTTGGCGGCCTGGACCTGGCGGGCGCGGCGGTGGTCGGCCGCCTCCTCGCGGAGCTCGGCGGTGCGGCTGATGATCATCTGGAGGTGAAGCTCGGGACCCATTTCGGGTTCCTCCTTGGTGTGGTGCGGTGCGATTTCCTTACACACTCAAGATTCCTCCTAAGGCCCCCACCCCCACATCGGACGGATGCCTTATCTCCCGGCGGTCTACGGCTCAGGACTACCTAGATCGCGCCGCTCCACCGCCTTAGACGTGCCGTGACATGTCCCGCGAGGGGTCTGAGGCGGGTCCCGCGAGGGCGTCGGCGGCCTTTCCAGCCGGTGCCGGTGGCCTCGCCGTCCGGTGCCGGCGGCTTTCCCGATCGCCGCCGGCGGCTCTCCCCGCCGGGCCGGCCGCGCCCGGTGCGGGCGCCCGCCGGCGCGGTGGGGCGTCGTACGGCCAGGCCCGCCGCTGAACTCGGCGAATGTTGACGAAAACGAGTGAGGGTACTGGGCAGCGTCCAGTTTGGAACTAATCACACCAGTCGGCATTCTGGAGAGGTGTCAACTATGACTACTTCGCTCGCCGACGTGGCCGCATCCAACGTCACGCTGCGGGCTTTCCTGCACGGCCTGCCCGGTGTCGACCGTGTGGGCGCCGACCAGCGGGCTGCGATGCTCGGCACCCGATCCATCAAGACGACGGCCAAGGCGGAGGCCATCGACCTGGCGATCCGCATGGTGGACCTGACGACCCTCGAAGGCGCCGACACGCCGGGCAAGGTCCGCGCGATGTGCGCCAAGGCGGTCCGTCCCGACCCCGGTGACCCGACGGTGCCCAAGGTGGCCGCGGTCTGCGTCTATCCCGACCTGGTGGCTCAGGCCGTCGGCGCGCTCGGCGGCTCCGGCGTGAAGGTGGCCAGTGTCGCGACCGCGTTCCCCAGCGGGCGCTCCTCCCTGGACGTCAAGATCGCCGACACCGCGTTCGCGGTGGCGGCCGGGGCCGACGAGATCGACATGGTGATCGACCGGGGCGCGTTCCTCGCGGGCGACTACCTGAAGGTCTTCGAGGAGATCTCCGCGATCAAGGCCGCCTGCGGTCGTGCCGGAGACGAGCAAGATGCGCACCTGAAGGTGATCCTGGAGACCGGCGAGCTGTCGACCTACGACAACGTACGGCGTGCCTCCTGGCTGGCCATGCTGGCCGGTGCCGACTTCATCAAGACCTCCACGGGCAAGGTGCAGCCCGCCGCGACCCCGCCGGTGACGCTGGTCATGCTGGAGGCGGTCCGTGACTTCCTCGCGGCGACCGGCCGCAAGGTCGGCGTGAAGCCCGCGGGCGGCATCCGGACCACCAAGGACGCCGTCAAGATGCTCGTCCTGGTCAACGAGACCGTCGGCGAGGGCTGGCTGAGCCCCGACTGGTTCCGCCTCGGCGCGTCCACCCTGCTCAACGATCTGCTGATGCAGCGTCAGAAGATGGCCACCGGCCGGTACGCGGGCCCCGACTACTTCACCCTGGACTGATCGATGTTCGAATACGCACCGGCCCCCGAATCCCGCGACGTCGTCGACATCAAGCCGTCCTACGGCCTGTTCATCGGCGGCGAGTTCGCCGACGGGACGGGCACGTCCCTCAAGACCGTCAACCCCGCGTCCGAGGAGGTCCTGGCCGAGGTGGCCGTCGCCTCCGCCGACGACGTCGACCGGGCCGTCCGGGCCGCGCGCGAGGCGTTCGGCACCTGGTCGGCGATGCCCGGCTCCGAGCGGGCGAAATACCTGTTCCGGATCGCCCGCATCATCCAGGAGCGCTCGCGCGAGCTGGCCGTGCTGGAGACGCTGGACAACGGAAAGCCGATCCGCGAGTCCCGCGACGTGGACCTGCCGCTGGTCGCCGCGCACTTCTTCTACTACGCGGGCTGGGCCGACAAGCTCCAGCACGCCGGGTACGGCGCGGACCCCCGGCCGCTCGGCGTCGCGGGCCAGGTCATCCCGTGGAACTTCCCGCTGCTCATGCTTGCCTGGAAGATCGCCCCCGCGCTGGCAGCCGGCAACACGGTCGTCCTCAAGCCGGCCGAGACCACTCCGCTGACCGCGCTGCTGTTCGCGGAGATCTGCCGCCAGGCCGACCTCCCGCCGGGCGTGGTCAACATCGTGACCGGCGCGGGCGAGACCGGCGCGGCCCTGGTCAACCACCCGGACGTGAACAAGGTCGCGTTCACCGGTTCCACCGAGGTCGGCCGCCTGATCGGCCGCTCCGTCGCGGGGACCGACAAGAAGGTCACCCTGGAGCTCGGCGGCAAGGCCGCCAACATCGTGTTCGACGACGCCGCGCTCGACCAGGCCGTCGAGGGCATCGTCAACGGGATCTTCTTCAACCAGGGGCACGTCTGCTGCGCGGGCTCCCGGCTGCTGGTCCAGGAGTCGATCGCGGAGGAGCTGCTCGACGCGCTGAAGCGCCGGCTCGGCACGCTCCGCCTGGGCGACCCGCTGGACAAGAACACCGACATCGGCGCGATCAACTCCGCCGCCCAGCTCGCCAAGATCCGCGAGCTGTCGGACCTCGGAGAGGCGGAGGGCGCCGAACGCTGGTCGCCGGTGTGCCCGCTGCCGGACAAGGGTTTCTGGTTCCCGCCGACGATCTTCACCGGCGTCGCCCAGTCGCACCGGATCGCCCGCGAGGAGGTCTTCGGCCCGGTCCTGTCCGTGCTGACCTTCCGCACTCCGGCCGAGGCGGTCGAGAAGGCCAACAACACCCCGTTCGGCCTGTCGGCGGGTGTGTGGACGGAGAAGGGCTCGCGCATCCTGTGGATGGCGGACAGGCTCCGCGCCGGCGTCGTCTGGGCCAACACCTTCAACAAGTTCGACCCCACCTCCCCGTTCGGCGGCTACAAGGAGTCCGGCTACGGCAGAGAGGGCGGACGCCACGGGTTGGAGGCGTATCTCGATGTGTGACCACCGCAAGGCCAAACGCCGCGAGCGCCGGGCCCAGAGCACCCGGGGCCACGACTTCGCCCGCGCCGGCCGTCCGGCGCTGCGGGGCTGGTTCGCCCACCGGTGCGGGGTGAGCCGCTGCGGTCAGATCTTCGTACCGGCACGGCTGGCACAGCAGGAGAGCATGTGGAGAGGGCGGGGAGATGAGTAAGGCAGAGCGGCCGGGTGGCCGCGAGCCCGTACGGCTGGCCGTGCGCAAGACCTACAAGCTGTACATCGGCGGGGCGTTCCCGCGTTCGGAGAGTGGAAGGTCCTATGTCGTGACCTCCTCCAAGGGCGAGTTCCTGGCCAACGCGTCCAAGGCTTCCCGCAAGGACGCCCGTGACGCGGTCTCCGCCGCCCGCAAGGCCTTCGGCGGCTGGTCCGGCGCCACGCCGTACAACCGGGGGCAGATCCTCTACCGCGTCGCCGAGATGCTGGAGAGCCGCCGGGCGCAGTTCGTCGCCGAGCTGACCGACGCGGGGACGAGGAAGGCCGGGGAGGTCGTGGACGCGGCCGTCGACCGGCTGGTCTGGTACGCCGGCTGGGCTGACAAGATCGCCGCAGTGGCCGGGTCGACGAATCCGGTCGCCGGGCCGTACTTCAACGTCTCCTCGCCGGAGCCGACCGGCGTAGTCGCGGTGGTCGCCCCGGACGAGCCCCTGCTCGGGCTCGTCTCGGTGATCGCCCCGGTGATCGTCACGGGCAACACCTGCGTCGTGATCGCCGGCGAGCGGGCCCCGCTGCCCGCCATCACCCTGGCCGAGGTGCTGGCGACCTCCGACCTGCCCGGCGGCGTGGTCAACATCCTCACCGGCTCGGTCAAGGAGATCGCTCCCTGGCTGGCCGCGCACATGGACGTCAACGCCATCGATCTCACCGGCGTCACCGACCCGGATCTTGCGGTGGCGTGCGAGGAGGGGGCGGCGGAGAACCTCAAGAGGGTCCTGCGCCCCGCCGCGACCGACTGGTCGGCCGACCCCGGCACCAAGCGCCTGACGGTCTTCCTGGAGACCAAGACCGTCTGGCACCCCACCGGCGTCTGACCCGCCCTGGCCGGTGCCGGGGGTGGGATCCGCCACTTCCGGCGCCGGTACGGCGGCGCGCCGACCGGACCGGACCGTAAACCGCAGGTCGTAGGCCGCGGGCGGCCAGTCGAGCAGGTCATAGGTCGCAGGCGACCAGTCGAGCGGGTCATAGGCCGTGGGCGGTCAGTCGAGCGGGGCGTGGCGGAGCCAGGGGTGGGCGCTCTCCAGCTGGGCGGCCAGGGCCAGGAGCTGGGACTCGCCACCCGGCGCGGCGACGAGCTGGACGCCGATGGGCATGCCGGTGGAGTGCCAGCCGTACGGAACGGTCATGGCGGGCCAGCCGGCCATGTTCCAGGCCCCGGTGGCGGGGGCGTACGTCACGTTGGTGCGGATGTTCGCCAGCAGCCCGCGGCGGCCCCAGCGCTCGGCGGGTGGGGGGACGGCGGCGAGCGTCGGGGTGATGAGCACGTCGGCGTTGCCGAACCACTGGTCGGCGCCGTGGGCGCGCCACCGGTCACGGCCCGCCGAGCCGTCCAGCCTGAGCCTGGTGAGCAGCCGGCCCATCCTCGCCAGTGACCTGGTGCGGCGCTCCAGCCTGCGCGGGTCGAGCCCCTCGACGTCCTCTCCGGCGCACGCCAGCCAGGTGGCGATCGTGGCGGAGCCGAGCCAGCCGGGCATCCGCGCGGCGTGCTCCACCACGGTGTGCCCCGCGGCGCCGAGAGTGTCCGCCGCCTCGGCCGCCGCTCTCTGGAACTCGGCGTCCACCGTCAGCCCCGGCGGCAGCGGCGCCGGGGCCACCGCGATCCGCAGTCTCATCGGCTCCGACGGGGTGAGGCCGCCAGGATAGTCGTCGATGGCGCTGCCGACTTCGAGGGACTCGCTCTCACCGGGCGTCGCCAGTGACATGTCGCCCGCCATCACCGCCAGCGCCAGGGCGAGATCGGTCACCGTCGTGGCCAGCGGGCCGTTCTCCGACATCCCGCGCCAGCCGTGTTCGGGCGGCGGGACCACCTCCTGGCCCGGCTTGATCGAGACGAGCCCGCAGCAGGCGGCCGGGATGCGCAGCGAGCCGAGCCCGTCGTTGCCGTGGGCCAGCGGGACCATCCCCGAGGCCACGGCCGCCGCGCTCCCGCTCGACGACCCGCCCGGGGTGCGTTTCAGGTCCCAGGGGTTGCGGGTCACGCCGTACACGCTGTCGGAGAACCCCGCCAGGCACAGCTCCGGCACATTGGTGATCCCCACGACCACCGCGCCCGCCGCCCTGAGCCTGGCCACCACCGGGTGGTCCTCGGCCGCGGCGGTGCTCGGCGTCGCCGCGGACCCGTTGCGCGTCGCCTCACCCCGGATCGCGACGTTGTCCTTGATCGCGATCGGCACCCCGGCGAGCGGCAGCCCGGCCAGGTCCTCCCGTTCCTGCACGGCCCGCGCCTCGGCGAGCGCCCGCTCGGTGCGGACCTTGCGGAACGCCCCGATGCGCCCGTCGTACTCGGCGATCACCCGCAGGTGCTCCTCGACGACCACCGGCGCGGTCGCCTTCCCCCGTCGTACGGCCTCCGCGATCTCCACTGCGGACTTTCCCACCCACGACATGAACCGAGTGTGGTCCGGCGAGTGCGTCAGCGGAAGCTTCTCACGTCTCAATCAGATGACTTGTCCGGCTCATCGGTGTTATCCCGCTCTGTTGCGTCGTCCCGCGCGGCCCGCCTGAGGTCGCGGCCCGCTCCCTTGAGAGCCAGGCGCAGGGCGTACTCAAGCTGGGCGTTGACGCTCCGCAGGTCGTCGGCCGCCCACTTGGCGATCGCCTCGTAGACGGCCGGATCGAGCCTGAGCAGGATCTTTTTGCGCTCAGCCATACAGACTGCCGGCGTTGACCACCGGCTGCGTCGCCCGGTCGCCGCACAGGACGACCAGGAGGTTGGAGACCATCTGCGCCTTGCGCTCCTCGTCGAGCTCCACGACACCCTCCTCGGCCAGCCTCGTCAGCGCGAGCTGGACCATGCCCACCGCGCCCGCGACGATCTGGGTGCGCGCCGCGACGACCTGGGTGGCCTGCTGGCGGACCAGCATCGCCTGGGCGATCTCCGGCGCGTAGGCGAGGTGGGTGATCCGGGCCTCCAGCACCTCCACCCCGGCCAGGTGGGTGCGGTCGCTCAGCTCGGTGGTGAGCTCGGCTGCCACCTCGGCGCCGTCGCGCAGGCTCGTACGGCCCTCCTCGTGGGCGTCGTAGGGGTGGCTGGTGGCCAGATGCCGGACGGCCGCCTCGGACTGGATCGCCACATACTCCTCGTAATCGTCGACGGAGAACGCGGCCGTGGCGGTGTCGATCACCTTGTAGACGACGACAGCCGCGATCTCCACGGGGTTGCCGTCGGCGTCGTTCACCTTGAGCTTGGCCGTCTCGAAGTTGCGCACCCGGAGTGTGATCCGCCGCTTGGTGGTGAACGGTAGCACCCACAGGAAGCCCGCGTCGCTCACCGACCCGACGTAGCGGCCGAGGAACTGGACGACCTTCGCCTCGTTCGGGTTGATCACCACGAAGCCGGTGGCCGCGACGGCCGCGATGACCCCCCACACGATCGCGGCGATGGAGAGCAGCACCATGCCGCCCGCCTGCGCGGCCGCGGCCGCGACGATCCCGAGGACCAGAAGCCCCGCCAGAACGGCGAACCCGTTCGCCCGGAAAGCACGTCGTTCCATGAGTCCCGCCTCTGCTATCGAAGTGATATCACTACGATAGCCCACTATGGGTGATCGCGCGCAACCCCGAGGTGACGTCCGGTCCGGCGGGCGGGGAAGGCATCCGGTCCGGGGAGCGGGGACGGTGTGCCGGGAGGGCGTCCGGACCCGCCCGTTGGGAGGGCGCCCGGGTCGGCGTGCCGGAACGGCGCGCGCAAGTCATGGCCCGCCGGCTCGCAAGTGAGCCCCAAGCGCCGGGTCGCAGACTCGGGGACATGTGGTTCCTCGATCGCACGGCGCGCCAGTTACGCCGTCACCCCGCCCTGCTCACCCACCGCCCACCCGACCTCGACAGGCTGGAGGCCCTGCTCCGCCGGTACGATCCCGGCCTCACGAGGTCAGGCGACTGGTTCGACGCCAGGGGCACCCGGGTGCGCTGCACCGAGATCACCGACAGACAGGCAGCCCTCGCGGGCGTCCCCGCCGACCGGCGCGGGGCGATCATCGCCAGGAACGGGCTGAGGCCGGCGGCCCGCCTCCTGCTCAACGGCCTCGCGAGCCGTCTCGGCGGCGCGCTGTACCCGCCGCAGGAGCACGACGACCACGTGGACGTCGAGGTGCGCCTCGGCAGGGGCCTCCCGCTCGGCTGCGAGCGGGTGGCCGAGCTGCTCCGCCCGAACCTCGGCGAGCGCACCATCCGTCATGACCACGACCTCGGCCTCTGCCACATCGACGGCAAGCCGGGAGACCCCATCCAGGTCACCTACGACTACCCGCCCCCCGGATGGCCGGGGGACCTCCCCGACCACTCGGTCGACCTGGAGATCGACGGCGAAGACCCGCACCGCTCCGACGTGGAGGTCGTCTACAAGGCCGCCAGGTCCCTGGCGGCCGCCGTCGGCGGCACCGTGTACTCGATGGACCTCCCCGTCACGCGGGTCGAGGACGTCATCCCCACCGCAGACCGCCTGGACCCGCCGCCGCGGGCTCAGCGACGGGGGTTGGTACGGCGGGTGGCGACGGCGGACAGCGGGTCCTCGGGCCAGGGGTGCTTGGGATAGCGGCCCCGGAGCTCGGCGCGGACCGACCGGTAGCCCTCGCCACGCCAGAAGGAGGCCAGGTCGGCGGTGACCGCCGCCGGGCGTCCGGCCGGGGAGAGCAGGTGGATCACCAGCGGCACCCCGGCCACGCGCGGGGCCTCGTCCCAGCCGAACAGCTCCTGCAGCTTGGCGGCCAGAACCGGCTGGTCGCCGGAGTAGTCGACCCTGATCCGCGATCCGCTGGGGACCTCGATCCGTTCGGGGGCCGTGTCCTCCAGACGGGCGCTCCACGGGACCAGGCGGTGCAGCGCCGAGGTCACGTCGAGGCGTTCCAGGTCGGACCGGCGGCGGACCCGGGACAGCTCGGGCTCCAGCCACAGGTCGGCCGCGCCGATCAGGGCCTCGTCGTCCGTCGCCGGCCAGGGGTCTCCGAGCGCGCGGCGGCAGAAGGCCAGGCGCTCGCGCAGGGCGACGGCCTCGGAGGTCCAGCGCAGGACCGCCAGGCCCTCGGTGCGCAGCCCCTCCAGGACGGCGGGTCTGACATCGGCGTCCCGGAGCCGGGCCGAGGACAGCTCGATGGCGCCGAGGCGTTCCACCCGGCGCGCCGAGACGTCACCGCGCCGCTCACCCGGCGGGACCCGCCACACCACCTCCTCGCCGGAGCCGTACAGGGGCGCGGCGGCGAGCCTGGCGATCTCCTCGTCGATCACGACGGCCTGCCTGACGCGGGCCGACGCCGACCCCGCCGGCCGGTCCGCCACCGCGACGGCCAGCCATTCCGCGCTCGCCAGCCGTGACCCCTGGGGGAGCTCCGCGGCGGTTCCCGACGCCATCAGGTAGGAGCCGCCCCGCCACCGGGCCACCCGCTCCGGGTAGGCCAGCGCCACGACCAGCCCGGCCACGGCGTCGTCGCCCGGCTCCGGCCCCCGGCCCCCTCCGGCCGACGCGGAAGGCCGCCCCGCGCTCTGGCCCTGGCCGGCCGGCGCGGGAGGCCGCCCCGCGCTCTCGTCCCGGCCGCCCGGCGCGGGAGCCGGACGCGGCCGTTCGGCCTGCCCAGCCGGCGGGGGAGTCCGCCGCGGGCCGGGACCGGCCGGTGGGGGAGTCCGGCCCTCGCGGGGAACGGCCTGGGCCAGCCGCCTGGTCTCCTGGCGCCAGCGCGCGGAGAAACCGTCGCCGCCCCGCCGGGCGGAACGCCAGACGGCGACCAGGTCGTCACCGGCGTCCCTGGGGAGCTGCTCGGACAGCAGCGCCACCACCTCGGCGGCCCGGGGGCCGACGTCGATCAGGGCGCGGGCCAGGCGGGGGTGGACCCCGGCCCCGGCCATCCGCCGTCCCCGGGCGGTGACCCGTCCGTCGAGGGCGCCCAGGTCGTGCAGGGTCCGTCGCGCCGCGTCCATCGCGCCGGGCGGCGGCGGGTCGAGCAGGGCCAGGCCGGTGGCGGCGGGATCACCCCAGCAGGCGGCCTGGAGGGCGAAGCCGGTCAGGTCGGCGAGGGCGATCTCGGGCTGGGCGTGTTCGGGGAGCCGGTCGTGTTCGGCCTGCGACCAGCACCGGTAGACGACCCCCGGGGCCTCGCGCCCCGCCCGGCCGGCGCGCTGGACGGCGGAGGCCTTGGACGCGCGGACGGTGGTGAGCGAGCCGAGCCCCCGGGCGTGGTCGGTGCGGGGCTCCCGGGCGAGGCCGGAGTCGACCACGATCCGCACGCCGGGGACGGTCAGGCTCGACTCGGCGACCGAGGTGGCGAGCACGACCCGGCGGTTCTCGCCGGGCGAGAGCACGGCGTCCTGCACGCGGGCCGGGGCCTGGCCGTGGACCTGCAGGACGTCGACGCCGTGAAGCATCGCGGCCACCCTGCCGATCTCGCCCACCCCCGGCAGGAAGCACAGCACGTCCCCTCCGTGCTCGACCAGCGCACGCCGTACGACCTCGGCGACGTGGGACAGGAACGCCGGGTCCACCCGCAGGCCGCGCGGGGGCGTCACCGGCCTGGTGGGCGGCGCCCAGACGGGCGTGACCGGGTGCATGGCGCCGGAGGCGTGCACGATCGGCGCGTCCGGCAGAGGTACGGCGGTCGCCGGCTGGTCGCCGGGGGCGCCGGAGCCGAGCAGCCGGGCCCAGGGCGCGGCGTCGGCGGTGGCGGAGGTGGCGATGAGCCGCAGGTCGGGGCGGAGGGTGGCGCGGACGTCGAGGAGGAAGGCCAGGGCGGTGTCGGCGTCCAGGTGGCGTTCGTGGCACTCGTCCAGCAGCACCGCGTCCACGCCGTCGAGCTCGGCGTCGCGCTGGAGCCGCTGGAGGAGGACTCCGGTGGTGACGACCTCGACGACGGTCTCCGGGCCGACCCTGCGCTCGCCGCGGACCGTGAACCCGACCTCCGCGCCCACCTCCGACTCCAGCAGCCACGCCATCCGCCGTGCCGCCGCCCGCACCGCCATCCGGCGGGGCTCGGCCACGATCACCCGTTTCGGAGCCGAGCCGTCGAGGAGCCCGGCAAGCGCGAGCGGGACGAGCGTGGTCTTGCCCGTGCCGGGAGGCGCGGTGAGCACGGCGACGCCACGCTCGTCCAGGGCCGCGAGCAGCTCGGGAAGAACGTGGCGGACGGGGAGGCCTGACCAGTCGGAACGCACCCGGCCAGTCTCCCCGAGTCCGGTGACCGGCGCGGACCGGGGGCCGGATCTCGCGCGGCCCGGGAGGGCCGGAGCGGGGTGACGGGCCTAGGCGTTGGGCGACAGGACGCCGAAGCTCACCAGGGCGATGATGGCGACGCCGAGGAGGATCCGGTAGATCACGAAGCCGGTGAAGCGGTGGGTGCTGATGTACTTCAGGAACCACGACACCGCGGCGTAACCGACGATGAACGAGATCACGGTGGCCAGGATCGTCGGGCCCCAGTCGGGGGCCTTCCCCTCGCCGATCTTGAACAGCTCCAGGAAGCCCGCGCCCAGCACGGCCGGGATGGCCAGCAGGAAGGAGTACTTCGCGGCCTGCTCCCGGCGGTAGTCCAGCAGCAGGCCGGCGCTGATCGTTCCGCCGGAGCGCGAGACGCCCGGGATCAGCGCGAGCGACTGGGCGAAGCCGTAGATCAGGGCGTGTGTGAAGCTGAGGTGCCGGTCCAGCGTGAGCTTGTTGCGTGCGGTGCGGTCGGCGAACCAGAGGACCAGGCCGAAGACGATCAGCGTCGTGCCGATCAGGCGCAGGTCGCGGAAGGCGCCCTCGATGGGGTCCTTGAAGGCCAGGCCGAGGACGACGATCGGCAGGGTGCCGATGATCACGTACCAGCCCATCCGGGCGGCGTAGTGCTTGCGGAGGTCGGGCGTCCACAGGGCTCTGGTCCAGGTGGAGATGATCTCCCAGATCTCCTTGCGGAAGTAGATCACCACCGCGGCCTCGGTGCCGAGCTGGATCACCGCGGTGAACGCGGCCCCGGGGTCCTCCCAGCCGAAGAACGCCGACACGACCCTGATGTGGGCACTGGAGGAGATCGGCAGAAACTCCGTCAATCCCTGAATGAGCCCGAGGACCACCGCTTCGAACCAGCCGATCAACTTGGGCACCTTCCGTCCCAGCGCGTGCGTAACCTACGCGAGGCTAGCGGAGCGCGGGACTTCCCGTGACTCCGTCATCCGGCCGGGGGCGCCGGTGCTCGTCCCGGCCGGGGCCGTCGCGGCACTCGACGCGGCCGTCCGGGCCCCGGTCCCGGAGCCGCTGGAGCCGTGGACGCGATGCTCCGCCGGGATCCCGCCGGGGTGGTACGGCTCCGCCGGGAGACGGAGACCTCCGGAGTTTTCCGGTTCCCCGTCAACCGAACCCCCGGTCCCGGCGGTAGTCATCCTCGGAGCACCGAGGTGGAGGCAGGGATGACTGAGTTCGCGGAGTACGTCGCGCAGCGCCACGAACGGCTGCGAAGAACGGCGTACCTCCTCACCAGGGACTGGGCGATCGCCGAGGACCTGGTACAGACGGCGCTGGCCAAGGCGTGGGTCGCCTGGCGGCGGATCGACGGCGATCCCGATCCGTACGTCTACCGGATCATCGCCAACACGCACGCCTCCTGGTGGCGGCGGCGCTGGCGGGGGGAGGTGCCCACCGAGGTCCTGCCGGACCGGGCGGTCGCGGGCGACTTCACCAGCGACGTCGGCGACCGGGACGTCTTGTGGACGGCGATCAGCGAGCTGTCGGGCCGCCAGCGGGCGGTGGTCGTCCTGCACTACTTCGAGGAGATGACCCTCGCCCAGGTGGCCGACGTGCTGGGGTGCTCCGTCGGGGCGGTGAAGAGCCAGCTCGGCAGGGCGCTGGCCCGGCTACGGGTCGATCAGGGAGTTCGGACGATGACGGAGGCGAAGCGATGACCCACACCGAACACGATCTGAGGGAACTGCTCGCGGCGCGCAGCGAGGGCGGCAGCGGGGGCGCCGCCCGGCTGGAGGAGATCGTCGCGAGGGGCCGGAGGATCCGGCGGCGCAGGTGGGCGGCGGCCGGGACGCTGGCCGCGGCGCTGGCGGTCGTGGCGGGCCTGGCGCCGGTGCTGCTTCCCGGCGGGCAGGGGGCCGACATCGCGGCCTCGGTCCGGGAGGACGAGCAGCGGGGGGAGGGAGTACGGCTGGCGGGCGTCCGCCTCGCGAACGTGGGGAAGAAGGAGAAGGTCTCCTTCACCCCGAGGAGCGGGAAGACCTTCTACCGGGTGAACTGCGCCGGCCCGGTCCAGACCTTCGTACGCCTCGGCGACCAGGTCGACCACGGCAGGTGCGGAAGCGAGCAGGGGCGTGAGTGGTCCACGCTCGGCAAACTCGAAGAAGCCCGGGAGGGGGTCACCGCGGAGGTCGAGGTGTTCACCCTCCCGACCTCGCGGGTCCCGGCGGACATCACGGCGGAGACGGCCCTCTCACGAGAGGACTTCGACCGCGTGCTCGCGCTGGCCGAGCCGGGATCGGGCCTCTGGGAGATCGCGATCCACGACGGCGGCGTCTCCGACCGGTCGTGCTCGCCGGACATCTGCCTGCACAGCGGCACGCTGCCGGCGACGAAGGGGGAGCGGAACCTGGCCGGCCTGCCCAACAGCCACACGGTCGAGAGCCGCCGCTTCAAGGAGATCAACAAGAAGTTCAGGGTGAAGGCGGCTCTGAGCGGCCAGGGCTCGGTGTATGTCCGGTGCGAGGGTGCGGACCTGTATGCGTTCATCTGGCCGGGTGCCACCGGCGGCGTGCTGGCCGTGGCCCAGCCCTGCGGGGTGAAGCCGGTGAACTGGGACTTCCAGAGCACTGACGGTGTCACGGTGGCGGTGGTGCCGCGCGAGCAGGTGCCGGCCGACGTGGACTTCGTGTTGGATCCGGAGAAAGGCGCGGACCTGGCCGGGCAGGTCCTCGGCAGGCTCACGCCCGCGCCGGGGAACTGGGAGGTCGCCGTCCAGCAGTGGGACGACCCCCCGTCGAAGGTGAAGAAGTCCTGGTCCTCCGACGGGCAGGTCACCTTCTCCTATGAGGACTGACAGCGCTGATGTGAATGAGCGTCTCCCGTTGAAGCCCGGCTCCGGGACCGACGTCGGTTCATGAACGGGATGTGCCGGCTCCGGTGGGCACTGCGGGGCTCCTGCCGGGACCGGCCCCGCGGGCGCGGGGCCGTGATCGTGTAGGCCTCCGCCCCCCGATCGACCCGGGGAGGGAGCCGCGCGACGCTTCCGGCGCCGAGGCGACCCACCGGGGTGGGGTACGGCCGCGCGGCCGTACCCCCGCCCCGGTCCCGCTATCGGGTGATCTTGACGTCGTCGACGCCGGCCTCGACGAGCGAGGCGCCGGAGGCGTCGGCGGCCTCGATGAGGATCCGGACGCTCTGCCCGGCGTAGGAGGAGATGTCCACGTCGGCCACGGCCCAGGCGCCGTTGCGGTTGGTGGCCGCGCCGAGCTGCTGGAAGACCTGGGTGGTGGTGGAGCCGACGACCTTGACGCGCAGGTAGTCGGCGCTGGAGGCGTTGGAGCCGTGCGCGAGGTACCAGGAGAAGTTCAGCCTGAGCGTCCCGCCCGACGGCAGGGTGACGGCCGGTGACTGGATGGTGGTGGTGCCGCCGTCGATGTCGTGATCCCCGGCGGCGGCGCCGGCCAGCCGTCCGGTGACCAGGTCGTTGCTGCCGCTGACGGTGGTGCCGAGCTGCTTGGCGCCGCTGGAGGTGGTGGCCTCGGGGTCGCCGCGCTCCCACTGGCCGAGGGTGGCGGTGTCGGTGCCGCCCGGGTTGGCGGTCCAGCCGGTCGCCGTCTCGAAGGTGTCCTGCCAGACGGTCACGGGCGGGGTGGCCGTGGCGGTCGTCCACACCGCGTAGGCGATCGCGTCGGCGTTGCGGTTCAGCGCGGTGTCGTTGATGTTCGCCGTGGTGTCGCACGCCCGGTGGTAGCAGGAGTCGAACGCCTGCCCCGCCGTACCGCCCCAGAGGGTGGCCTGCGCGCTGGACTTGATGCCCTCCGCGCCGGTGAACGTGCCGCCGGCGGGGATGCCGACGCTGATGAACGGCCCGTAGTCGGAGCGGCCGTCGAAGTCGGTGCCCCGGGTGGCCACGCCGATCGAGGTGAAGTAGGCCTGGAGCGTCGCCTCCAGCTGGGCGGAGCCCGCCGGGCCGGGGCCCGAGCCGACGCCGTCGGAGTTGTCGCCGTCGTAGACGAAGTAACCGGCGTTGGGGGAGCCCACCATGTCGAAGTTCAGGTAGCCCTTGACCTTGGCCCGTTCGGCGGCCGGGAGGTTGGTGACGTAGTACTGCGAGCCGCGCAGGCCCAGTTCCTCGGCGCCCCACCAGGCGAAGCGGAGGTGCTTGGTGGGCGCCAGGGCCTGGCGGGAGACCTCCAGCGCGGTCTCCAGGATGGCGGCGCTGCCGGAGCCGTTGTCGTTGATGCCCGGCCCCGCGGTCACGCTGTCGAGGTGCGCGCCGACCATGAGGATGTCGTTCGGGTCGCCGCCTGGCCAGTCGGCGATGACGTTGTAGCCGGTCGCGCCGCTGTAGGTGAACGACTGCAGGGTGGTGGTGAACCCGGCGGCGTCGAGCAGGCCCTTGACGTAGTTCGCCGAGGCGAGATAGCCGGGGCGGCCGTGGGCGCGGTTGCCGCCGTTGGCGGTGGCGATGGACTGGAGCTGGGTGAGGTGTGCTTTCACGTTGGCGAGTGAGATGTCCGGTGGGACGGCCGCCGACGCGGCCGACGCGGCCGGCGCGGTGAGCGCCAGGGGGATGGCCAGGATCGCCGCCATCCCGATGGTCCACAGGTTGCGCATCATGCTCCTCGGGTTGTGAGGTGTGGGGGTCCCCCGAGCGGCGCGCACCTGGCGGGTGCGCGCCGTACAGCGTGGTGGTGCGCTTGCGTGGTGTCCCCCGGATCCGCTGCCCGCGATGGCCGTCAGGTGGGATCCGCGGGACACGGGTCAGCGGGCCGCGTCCTCCGGCGCCCGCTTGGCGGCCGCGGCCGACCTCGCGAGGGAGGCGGCGTCGCGGTCGGGGATCGTGGACAGGTCGTAGGCGTAGAAGGCGGTGGAGTAGCCGATCGCCCGGGAGTTGCGGTCCAGCGCGGCGGCGTTGATGTTGGTGATGGAGTCGCACGCCGCGTGGTAGCAGGGGTCGTAGGGGGCGTCCGCCGTACCGCCGAACACGGCGGCCTCCTCGGCGGTCTTGATGCCTTCGGCGCCGGTGAAGATGCCGCCGGCCGGGATGCCCGCCGCGATGAACGCGCCGTAGTCGGAGCGGCCGTCGAAGTCGGTCCCCTTGAAGCCCAGGCCGCGCTTGCCGTAGAACTTCTCGAACAGCTTCTCGATCTCGGCGGAGCCGGCCGGGCCCGCTCCGGCACCCTCGGCGTCGGAGTCGTCACCGTCGTAGAGGAAGGTGACGTCGTTCGGCGAGGCGACCATGTCGAAGTTCAGGTAGAGCCGGATCTTGTCCCGCTCGGCCTGGGACAGCCCCGCGACGTACTGGTCGGAGCCGAGCAGGCCCAGCTCCTCGGCGCCCCAGAAGGCGAACCGCACCTTGTTCTTCGTGGGCAGGTAGGCCAGCTTCAGCGCGGTCTCCAGGATGGCGGCGCTGCCGGAGCCGTTGTCGTTGATGCCGGGGCCCTCGGTGACGCTGTCGAGATGGGCGCCGGCCATCACGACCTCGCCCTTCTTGCCCCACAGGGAGTCGGCGATGAGGTTCTTGGTCTGGCCGACCGTGGTCTTGGCGTCGACCTTCAGGCGGACCGTCGTGCCCGGGGTGTCGGCCAGGTCGAGGCCGACGGAGGTGCTGGCGAAGACGATCGGGAAGCCGAAGCGCCACTCGCGGATGTCGAACGCGAACGGGTCGGTACGGCCCGGCTGGCCCTCGTTGAAGAAGATCACACCGGCCGCGCCGGCCGCCTTCGCGTTCGTGGCCTTGTCGACGAACGGGCAGGTGCCCCGCTGGATGAGGGCGATCCGGCCCGGCACGAACCCGGCGAAGTCGGCGGCCTCGCAGCCCGCGGTGGAGGTGTTGGGGGTCGCGGGCACCGGGATCACCGCGTCGACGACCTGTATCTGCGCGGTGACGTCCCCGCCGCTGGAGTCGATCACGGTCAGGAAGTCGGAGGGGTTGGCGTAGGTCTTGGCCTCCGGCGTCACCTGCTGCAGGACCGAGGGGGAGAACTCCTCCCAGCTCACCGGGAACTCCACGTCGGTGGTGGAGACCTTGTAGCCGGCCCGCCGCAGCTTGTCCCGCACGTAGGCGAGGGAGGCGTCGTATCCGGGCGTGCCCGCGGCGCGGGTGCCGCCGTTGGCGTCGGCGATCTGCTGGAATTTGTCGAGATGCTTCTTGACGTTCTTGCCCTTGACCTGCGAGGACAGGGCGTTGGCCAGGACATCGGGGATGTCGGCCGTGGCCGCGCTCGCCGGCGGGGTGAAGGCGAGCGGAAGGGTGACGGCCGTGACCAGGGTGGCGGTCCGGACCAGGTTGCGTCGTAGGCGCATAACGCTCCTCGGGGAGTGGAACTCGGGGGCCCCATGCCTTGCTAAGGCGGAACGTACCGTGATCAACGACCTTCGCCTAGGCCCATTGACAGTGAGTCGCCTGATCCGTTCGGCCTCAGGCCCGACCCTGACAGGGTTTTCTCAGGGATGTCCGGGGAACGTGGAGGTCTTCGTCCTTCGTTTGGACAGGTGAAGAACAACCAGCCGGGGAGAGAAAATGCGCCGTTCGAGAAACCACAAGATCATCGCCGGAGTCTGCGGAGGGATCGCCGACAGCCTCGGCTGGTCGCCCACGGTCGTCCGGGTGCTGTGGCTGCTGCTCTCGCTCATCCCGGGTCCGCTCTGGGTCGCCTACGTGATCATGTGGATCCTCGTCCCCAAGGCTCCCGCGGTCCGGTATTGAAAATAAGCTGGGGGCATGAGGCAACGCCCCCTGTCACTGATCCAGGACGACCTGGTCGACTACGAGAAGGCCATGGAGCAGATGACCGACCTGGTCGGTCGACGGCAGCGCGACGAGCGCCCCGACACGCTCTGGCTCCTCAGCCACCCGCAGGTCTACACCATCGGCAGGCGCACGCCGGAGCAGCATCTGCCCGACCCGTCCCACGGCATCCCGGTCGTGAGCACGGGTCGCGGCGGGCAGCTCACCTACCACGGCCCCGGCCAGCTGGTGGGGTATCTGATCGTCAAGCTGGGTGAGGACGAAGGGATCGTCGACTACGTCCGCGAGGTCGAGCTCCGGCTCGTCCGCGCGCTCGGCGCGCTCGGCATCCCGGCCGAGCGCCGTGACACCCCGCCCGGCTCCGAGCTGCTCACCGGCGTGTGGACGACGGAGACGGGCCGGAAGATCGTCTCGATCGGCATGCGGCAGAGCCGCGGCGTGACCAGCCACGGGTTCGCCCTCAACGTCGAGGGCGACCTCACCCCGTGGAACTGGGCGGTGGCCTGCGGCATGCCCGAGGTCGACATGACCTCACTGAACCGGGAGACCCGCACGTCCCCCGCCACCGGAGCCATGGACCGGGTCCGGGCCGCGGTGGCGGAGGCGTTCGAGGCGGCCTGATCAGGCGACCGGCTGCCGGTCCTCGTCGACCGTACGGCGCGGCCCGGTGAACCAGTGCCGGGCCGACAGCGCCCACCACAGGCCCACGGCGAGGACCATCACCCCGACCACGATCGGCGCGTAGTTGACCGCGGTCCAGGTGAACGTCTCGTCTCCCGGCGTGGCGGGGTCGTCCCTGTTGAACGGCACCCCCGCCGGGGCGAGCGGCATGATGAAGTAGATCGAGACCACGATGATCTCGATGACGGCGATCCAGCACATGACCTTGTACTTCGCCCCCAGCGTCCACGGGCCGGGCTGGAAGCGGTCCCCCATCCTCAGCCGGAGCCAGATCGGGATGGCGAAGGCGATGTAGAGGCCGATGACCGCGACCGAGACGACCGCGTAGAACGCCAGCGGGGTGCCGGTCGGGGCCTTGTAGAGGGCGGGGAGGGTCAGGATGAGAGCCGCGACGCAGCCGAACACGATCGCGTTGACCGGCGTCCGGTTCTTGTCGACCTTCGACCAGAGCCGCCAGCCGGGGATGCCGCCGTCCCGCGAGAACGCGTAGGTCATCCGGGACATCGAGGTCACGCAGCTCATCCCGCAGAAGAACTGGCCGATCGTGGAGATGCCGAAGATCACGGTCGCCATGACCGGGGTGAGCGACGAGGTGAAGACGGCCCCCACGAAGCCGAACTCCTTGTTGACCGCGTCCACGTCGGTGGCCGCGAAGAGGAAGGCCAGCAGCAGGACCCAGCCGCCGATCGCGGAGTAGAAGATCGACTTCCAGAGTCCGCGGGCCGCCGCCGTCGAGGCGCCCTGGGTCTCCTCCGAGACGTGCGCGCAGGCGTCGAAGCCGGTGATCGTGTACTGGGTCAGCAGGAAGCCGAGCGGCAGCACGTAGAACCAGAACGACGTGTCGGAGAAGCCGGAGTTGTTGAAGCGCTCGGTGAACACGAACGACATCGACTGGTGGCTGTCCGGGCCGAAGATCAGGATCGCCACCACCACGGCCGCGCCGAACACGTGCCACCACACCGAGACGTTCTGCAGCACGGAGATCAGCCGGTGGGAGAAGATGTTGATCAGCGCGTGCAGCACCAGGATGACCGTGAAGAGGATGAAGGTGTTGCCCAGGGAGATCTCGAAGCCCCCGGCGAACCGGTTGATCGTGATGTTCATGAACGTCGCGCAGCCGTAGTCCACCGAGGCGGTCACCGCGACCAGCCCGATGAGGTTGAACCACCCGGTGAACCAGCCGTGGACCGGCCTGCCCATCTTGGCGGCCCACCAGTAGATGCCGCCGGCGGTCGGATAGGCCGACACCAGCTCCGACATGCACAGGCCGATGATCAGAATGAAGATCGAGATCAGCGGCCAGCCCCACGAGATGGCGATCGGCCCGCCGTTGTTCCAGGCCTGGCCGAAGGTGGTGAAACACCCGGCCAGGATGGAGATGATCGAGAAGGAGATGGCGAAGTTGGAGAAGCCGCTCCAGGTCCGGGAGAGCTCCTGTTTGTAGCCGAGCTCGGCGAGCCTCCTGGCGTCCGCGTCCGCGTCCTCGGGTGGCACTGGCTTGGTCATGCAAGCCTCCTGGCGTCTTACATGGGGGGTCTTACCTGGTGGCCTGGGGGGCCATCCGGGGGTGGGGCGTCCGGGACGCCGGGCGTGCGCCCGCCCCGGACGTCGTCGACGAGCCGTCCGAACCCCGGATCGTCCAGGTCCCGTACGGCTCGCGCGAACTTGTCGGCCGCCTCCGCGTCGTAGTCGAAGTCGGCCGCGGCCGCCTGCTCGCGCAGCAGCCCGTGGTGCACGGCGAACCAGAGGGACCAGGTCAGGTTGGACATGATCAGGTTGAGCCGGACCCTCGCGGTCAGCCGGGGATCGTCCTCGCCGAAGTAGGCGCGGGCCAGCCGGCCGGCCAGGTCCGGGTCGTAGTCCGCCTCGGCGGCGATGTCGCCCAGCTCGAAGGCCGGGTCGTTGTTCCCGGAGAGCTGGTAGTCCACGATCCTGATCTCCGTGCCGCAGCGGATGAGGTTGCCCGGCAGCAGGTCGTTGTGGCAGGGGACGGCCGGCAGCGGGTCGGCGGCCAGCGCGCGCTCGATCCGTGCCACCGCCGGGAGCCGGTCCTCGTAGCCGTCGGGTATGCGCAGTCCGTGGGTATGGCAGAGGGCGAGGAACTCGTCGAGCTTGCGGAAGATGGAGAAGTCGTTGACGAACCGGGGCCCGGCGTGCAGGCGTCGGCAGGCCACCGCGATCGGCCCGGGGAGCGCCCGTACGTCGTGCGCGTCCAGGGTGGCGCCGTCGAGATACTCCAGCAGCAGGGCGCCGGGCATGCGGCGCAGGACGCGCGGGCCGACCCCGGCCTCGGCCGCGCGGAGCGTGTTGGCGATCTCCTGGTCGATGGGGATGCCGAGGCCCGCCTGCGAGACGCGCGGATCGAGCACCCGCAGCAGCCAGCGCTGCCCGTCGGCCGTGTCCAGCCGGGCGATCCGGTGGCTGAGCCCACCCTTGATCGGCGTCTCGGCGACGGGCTGTCCGGCCCATTCGCGGACGTCTGCGAGAGCATCTGGCATGCCGCACTCCTTTGGCCTACCTTCAGACCATTGATCCGATTATGCGGACGAGTTGTTACAGAGGGGTTGCCGACCTTGGAACTTCCCAACTCCGCGCGGGCCGTCGTGATCGGCGGCGGGGTGGCCGGATGCAGCGTGGCCTACCATCTGGCCAGGCTCGGCTGGAGCGAGGTGATCCTGGTCGAGCAGCACGAGCTGACCGAGGGGACCACCTGGCACTCGGCCGGATTCGTGGGCCAGCTCCGCTCGACCGTCACCCAGACCAAGATGATCATGTATTCGGCCGGTCTCTATCCCGAGCTGGCCGAGCTGACCGGGATGGACCCCGGCTGGCACGGGGTGGGCGGCCTCCGCCTGGCGACCACGCCCGAGCGGGTGGAGGAGTCGCTGCGGCTGGCGGGGGCCGGGGAGACCTACGGCCTGGGCCTGTCGGTGCTCTCCGGCGCCGAGGCGAAGGAGATGCTGCCGCTGCTCGACGCGCGCGACGTGCGGGCCGCGCTCTGGCTGCCCGGGGACGGCTGGCTCGACCCGGCGCTGCTGGCCAGGGCGCTGGCGGCCGGGGCCGGGAAGCTCGGCGTGCGGATCTTCACCGGGACCCGGGTGACGGGGGTCGACGTGGCGGGCGGCGAGGTCTCCGGGGTCCGCCTCGCGCTCGGCGCCGAGGAGTGGTCGGTCCAGGCCGACACCGTGGTCATCGCGGCGGGCGCGGCCAGCGGGCGGGTCGGGGGGCTGGCCGGGGTGGACATCCCGGTCGTGCCGATCAAGCACCAGTATGTCGTCACCGAGCCTTTCGACGTCCCCTCGTCTATGCCCACGGTCCGGGACCCCGACAACATCGTCTACTTCCGGGAAGAGGGCGGCGGCATCCTGGTGGGGGGATACATCCGGACTCCGGAGATCTGGGACACGGGGCACCCGCTGGAGGAGCCCCGGACGCTGTTCGCGGCCGATATGCCGAAATTTCAGGAATCGTGGGAGTCGGCAGCCCGGCGGGTCCCGGCGCTGGGCCGTACCGGGATCGTGAAGGTCGTCCACGGGCCCGAGGCGTTCACCCCGGACGGGGAGTTCCTGCTCGGCGAGACCGCGGTCCGCGGCCTGTGGGCGGCGGCCGGGTTCTGCGTCCACGGCCTGGCCGCCGCGGGCGGCGTAGGCAAGATCATGGCCGAGTGGATCGTGGACGGCTCGCCCGAGTACGACGTGTTCGGCATGGACCTGCGCCGGTTCGGCGGCCACGCCCGGTCCTCCTCGTGGGCCCGCGCCAAGGCGCTCGACTCCTACTCGAAGTACTACGACATCGTCTACCCGGGCGAGGAGCGCACCGCCGCCCGGCCGCTGCGCCGCTCCCCGGCGTGGGTACGGCACGCGGAGCTGGGGGCGGAGTTCGGCGAGAAGTCGGGCTGGGAGCGGGTCAACTGGTTCGAGTCGAACGCGGGCCCGTCGCCGGAGGCAGGGGAGGCGCCGGGAGGCGCAGGCGCGTCGGAGGTCCAGGAGGCGCGGGAGGCGCGGGGGGATCGGGAGGTGCGGCCGGCAGGGTGGGCCGGGCGGGTCTGGTCTTCGGCGATCCGGCAGGAGTGCCTGGCCACGCGGGACGCGGCGGGGCTGTTCGACCAGACCTCATTCTCAAAGCTTGAAATATCAGGACATCAGGCGCTGATGAGGTTGCAGCGGGTGTGCGCCGGGCAGCTCGACCGGCCCCCCGGCTCGATCGTCTACACCCAGCTCCTGAACGAGCGCGGCGGCATCGAGGCCGACCTGACCGTCACCCGCCTGGCCGAGGACCGCTTCCGCCTGGTCACCGGCACCGCCTTCGGCGTCCACGACGCGGCCTGGCTCCGCGGCCACGGCCTCGACGTCCGGGACGTCACCTCTGCCCACGCCTGCTACTGCCTGTGGGGCCCTCGCGCGCTGGACATCCTCGGCACCCTGTCCGAGGACGATCTGACCTTCGGATACATGCGGGCCAGGGAGATCAGCGTCGGGAACGTCCCGGTGCTGGCCCAGCGGGTGACGTTCGTGGGCGAGTTCGGCTGGGAGCTGTACTGCCCGTCGGAGTACGGGCTGACGCTGTGGGACACGCTCATGGAGGCGGGCACGCCGTACGGCATGCGCCCGGCCGGCTACCGGGCGATCGACTCGATGCGCCTGGAGAAGGGCTACCGCGTCTGGGGCATGGACATCACCCCGGAGACCACCCCCGTCGAGGCGGGGCTGGGTTTCGCGGTGGCCAAGGACAAGGACTTCCTCGGCCGGTCCGCGCTTGAGGCGGCCGCCCGGCGGGATCAGCCGGGCGGGGAGGACGGGCGGGGCGGGACGGACGCGCCCGCGAGCCCACCGGACCGGCTTCACGGGGCGGACGGCCCCGCCCGGCGCCTGGTCTGCCTCGTCCTGGACGATCCCCGCCAGGTGTGCCTCGCGGGCGAGCCGGTCCGCCTCGGCGGCGAGCCGGCCTCCCGGGTGACCAGCGGCGGGTACGGCCACCGGGTGGAGCGCTCGATCGCCTACGCCTACCTGCCCGCCGGGACCGCCCCCGGGGACCGGGTCGAGGTCGGCGTCACCGGCACCTGGGTCGGCGCCACCGTGGCCGCCGAACCCCTCTACGATCCGGCCTCCGACCGGATCAGACACCTGCCCGCCTGACCCGCGAACCCGACCGCGCCTTCCTCATGCGGCGGGGCCTGCTCACGCCGGCCGCGACCACGGCGGCGGGCAAGGGGTCCTGCAAGGTCAGGGACGTCTCCGTCACCCGAGGGCCGGTGTTCGCCGAGGAGTCGGTGCCCGGCCTGCTCGCGCCCTTCGTCCGCCGATCTTCCGGGAACTAGGATCGGACGCGATGGAGAGCGGCGGAGTGAACACGTTGACGGACCTGCTCGCCGAGGCGTCGCAGGGGCGGTTCCCCGCGCCGGACGCCGGGCCGACGATCCTGCCCCAGCCGTCGCCGCGGGACGCGGGGATCATCGCCTTCACCGCTCACAACGTGATATTCGCCGACGTCGAGGCGTCGTGGATCCGTGACCGGCTTTCCGGAGGAGATCTCTCCGCGCCGCTCAACCCGCCGTTCCTCAGCGCCCTGGAGGAACGGATGGGCCGCCCGATCAACAACATCGACATGCTCGCCCTCGCCGAGCCGCTGGGCGGCCGCCCGTCGATCGCGCTGACGGAGACGGCCGGGACCGGCCATCCGAGAGTCGAGCTCGCCCGCCGCTACCGCGACGCCGTACGGGCGTGGACCTGCCCGGGAGGCCTGCTCGTCGTCGGTCGCGGCGTGGCGGGCCGCTGGGAGGTCGCGATCGAGGTCGAGCCGGAGCACCAGGGCCGGGGCCTGGGAAGGGCTCTCGCCTGCGCGGCCCGCCGGCTCACCCCGCACCCGCTGTGGGCCCAGATCGCCCCCGGCAACGCGGCCAGCGTCCGGGCCTTCCTCGCCGCGGGATACGTCCCGGTGGGCGCCGAAGCGCTGTTCGTCCCGTAGCCCGGCTGCCGCCTCGTCCGGTTCCGGCGACCCGTCACCGAAAGGCCTGGTCATCCGATGGAGACCGGACTTTCAGCGCTCTTAATCGCCTTCGAGGTACTACCCATACTACTTTCGGTGGCATGAGCGGTGGAACTAGGAAGTTCAGCGTTATCTAGCAAGAAACCCCGGGCGTTCAGGCCCGGGAGGAATCGCTTCCCGGTCCTGGGGGTGTGAACGTCCGGTCGTCAGTCCGGGCGTTTTGAGGTTTTCGATGCATCCCTTGATGATGCTCAAGGGTGCGCCGCCACAGGAGGCGGCGACGTAGGACGGCGACCACGAATGGCCGCCCCGCAGATACTCGCGGACGTGAGCGGAGTACTTCTTGCGCAGCAGGCGGGCCGAGGCGCCCTTGTCGGGTTCCCATCACGGTGACATGGACCAAAAGATACCGTGGGCGAGGTGAAGCTGGTGGTGCAGGTGAGACTCCTGCCGACGCCTGAGCAGGCGGCGGCGCTGGAGGCGACCCTGCGCGCGGTCAACGACGCGGCCACCTGGGTCGCGGCGCTCGCCCACCACCAGCGGGTATTTCGCAACTACGACCTGCGCAAGCACGCCTACGGGCAGATCAAGGACAACTACGGGCTGGCGGCTCAGGCCGCGCAGCACGTCATCAAGAAGGTCACCGACGCCTACGCCACGCTGCACGCCAACCTCCGCAACCGACAGGCCGGCAGAGCCGGCTCCGCGCGGCGCGAGCGGGCCCTGGCCAAGCCGATCGTCTTTCGCCCCGGCGCGGCCCAGCCGTTCGACGACCGCTGTCTGTCCTGGCGGATGGAGGCGCGGACGGTGTCGATCTGGACCACGCGCGGGCGGATGAAGAGCGTGGCGTTCACCGCTTCGGCCGATCAGCTCACGACGTTGGCCGCCTACCGCA
>NZ_FOQY01000021.1 GCF_900113865.1 Streptosporangium canum
AGTGTTACGGCGGTTATGGCGAAGGGGAAACACCCGGTTACATTCCGAACCCGGAAGTTAAGCTCTTCAGCGCCGATGGTACTGCACCGGGGACGGTGTGGGAGAGTAGGTCGCCGCCGGACAATCTTTTTAGGAAAGGCCACCCTTCGGGGTGGCCTTTTCTGCTTTCCGGGCCAGTGAGGGGTCCGGCCGCGAGGTCAGTAGGCTTGAGGCGTGGACTATCGAGCGGTTGAACTGGCAATCATGGAACGCGGCGTCGAGTGGAACTTCGAGCCCACTCTCGACAGGATCGCCGCGCTCATGGACGTGCTCGGTTCCCCGCAGCACTCATACCCCGTCGTGCACGTCGCCGGAACCAACGGCAAGTCGAGCACGACCCGCATGATCGAGACCATCCTGCGCGAGCGGAACCTGCGGGTGGGCCGTTTCACCAGCCCGCATCTGATCTCCATGCGTGAGCGGATCTCCGTGGACGGCGCCCCGCTGAGCGAGGAACGCTTCGTCGAGGTCTACGAGGACATCGCGCCCTACCTCCAGATGATCGACGCCCAGGGCCGTCGCCTCTCCTTCTTCGAGACGCTGACCGCGATGGCCTTCGCGGCCTTCGCCGACGCCCCCGTCGACGTCGCGGTGATCGAGACCGGCATGGGCGGCAGCTTCGACGCCACCAACGTCGCCGACGGCGCCGTGGCCGTCATCACCCCCATCTCCCTCGACCACGTCGACTATCTCGGCCCCGACATCGCGACGATCGCGGGGGAGAAGGCCGGCATCATCAAGCCCGGCGCGACGGTCGTGCTCGCCCAGCAGGAGCTTCCCGCGGCCGAGGTGCTGATGCGCAGGGCCGCCGAGATGGGGGCCACCGTGGCACGCGAGGGGCTGGAGTTCGGCGTGCTCGGCAGGGAACTGGCGATCGGCGGTCAGCTGCTCCGGCTCCAGAGCCTCAAGGGGACCTACGAGGAGGTCCTGCTCCCCCTCTACGGCGCCCACCAGGCGAGCAACGCCGCCTGCGCGCTGGCCGCGGCCGAGGCGCTGACAGTCGGAGACGACCCCCTCGATCCCGAGCTGGTACGGCAGGCGTTCCTGCAGGTGACCTCGCCGGGCAGGCTCGAGGTCGTACGGCGGGGCCCCACGGTGCTGGTGGACGCCGCGCACAACCCGGGCGGGATCCAGGCGACCCTGGAGGCCGTCCAGGAGTCGTTCGACTTCGCCAAGCTCATCGCCGTGGTGGCGGTGTTCGAGGACAAGGACGTCCAGGGCATCCTGGAGCTGCTGGAGCCGATGGTGGACGAGATCGTGGTGACCCGGAACTCCTCGCCCAGGTCCATGGACGTGGACGATCTCGCCGCGCTCGCCGAGGAGATCTTCGGGCTGGACCGGGTCCACCAGGTCGAGCGACTGGACAGTGCCATCGACCGGGCGATCGGGATGGTCGACGCCCTGGGCGAGTTCAGCGGGGCCGGAGTGTTGATCACCGGGTCCGTGGTCACCGCCGGGGACGCGCGGCTTCTTCTCAAGGCGGGCGAGGCCACGTGAGCGGGGCGACGGCGGGAAGGCGAGAGATGATCACAGTTACTCCGGGCATGCGACGGCTCTGTGCAAGCGTGCTGGGCATGGAGGCGATCGTCATCGGGCTGTTCACACCTGTGGCGATCAACACCCAGAACATCGAGCCGACCGTCGCGGTGACCGTCGGGATCGGTCTGGCGGTCCTGTGTGTCCTGGTCGCGGGCATGCTGAAGCGCCCCTTCGCGTACATCATGGGAAGCGTGATCCAGGTGCTCGCCATCGCCGCGGGCTTCCTGGTCCCGACCATGTTCCTCCTGGGAGCGATCTTCGCCGCACTGTGGATCACGGCGATATTCGTCGCTCGCCGTGTCGAGGGCGTGACTTCCCGCTAAAGTCGGCCAACATGGCCGTCCCTCCCACTCAACCGACTCGGGCGGTGACCGCCGGGCCCAAGGGCGTGGCGCGCCCGCTCGGTGTCTCCGCAGTGCTCGACGTCGTCCTCGGACTGCTCGTCGCGGTGGTTCTCCCGCTGGCGATCGTCGCCATCCCCAACACCATCTCGGTGGTGGCCGCCCTGCTTCCGCCCGAGATCTCGCAGATAGCGATGGTGCGGGCGCACGGGCTGGCGCTGCCCGCGATGGTGCTGACCGTGCCGCTGGCCGCCGTCGCCGTGCGCCGGCTGCGGGCGGCCCCGCTCCTGGTCGCCGGCCTGACCCTGCTCGCCGTGGCGGACGCGGCCGGGGGTTACGCGGACTCCACTGTGCTGGTGGGGGTCCTGCGGGTCCTGCACGGGATCGGCGCCGGCCTGCTGGTGCCCGCGACCCTGGCGGCGGTCGGGGAGCGGTCGCCGTTCCTGCGTGCGGTGTGGGGAGGCATGCTCGCGGTGAGCCTCCTGACCGCGCAGGCACTCGCCCTGTGGCCCCTTGACGAGGTGAGGTCCTGGAGGGTCACGCTACAGCCGTACCCGATGCTCACGGGCGTCGCGCTCGCCCTGGCGGCCGTCTATCTCGTGCTCTGGATGAAGAGGGGGGAGGGCGCCCCGGCCGGCGGTGGGACGGACGCCGCCGAGCGCGGACGCCTGCCGGTGGCGGTGGTGCCCGCCGCGGGCATCGCCGCCCTGGCGCTGGGCAGCACCTTCGACTGGCCGCCGGATCTGCTGGTCGGCGCGGCGCTGCTGTCCATCCTCGTGCTGTTCGGGCTCGCCTCCCTGCGAACTTTGGGCGGCGTCGGCGGCCGGGTGCCCGCTTACACGATGCTGGCGGTGGGCGTCGTCGTCCTGCCCACCGCGGCCCAGGTCACCTATGTGGAGCTGGGCGGGCTGGGTGGTCCGGGCCTGTCCGGGCTCTGGCCGGCCTTCGTGATCGCCGGGGTCGCGGGCGTCGTCGCCGCGGCACTGGTGAGCCGGCTGGGCGACGGCGCCGTGTCCCTCGCCGGCGCGGGCGGTCTGGTGCTCGTGGTGGCCGGGCTGTGCGCGGTCCGGTTGCTCCTTCCCTCCCCCGGCGGGCCCGCGCCGATCATCCCGCTGGCGCTGCTCGGGGTCGGCGCCGCCGTGGCACTCACCTCCGCGCTGCGCTCGTCCGGCCCTGGCGCGGTGCTCTTCGCGCTGTCGCTCTTCTTCCCCGCGGTGCTCTCCGGCTTCCTGTTGGGCAGCGGGGTCCAGTTCATGAGCCTGAAGGACGCCGCGACCTCACAGGCACTGGTCGACGGGTTCGTCGGCGCCCTCCATCTGTGGGCTCTGATCGCCGGCGGCCTGGTGGTCGTGGTGATCGTGCTCTGCTCCGTCCTGGCACGCCGTTCCCCGGCGCCCGCGTCCGCTACGGCGGACACCGGGGCTGCGGACTCCCTGCCTCCGGGCGGGCGGTCACCCGCCGAGGGACTGCCCGCCGGGCGCGTCACCGGACCGGTGATGGTCCCCGAACCCGCCCCCGAGCTGGAGCCGCTGGCCGGGCCGCGGTCCCCGTGGCCGGCGCCCGCGGTGCGGGCGGAGCCGGAGGCCCGGGGAGAGGGCGACAGGCCCGGCCGGGACGGATCCGATCCGGGCGCCGAGCCGCGGCCGGAACCGCGGCCCGACAAGACCGGCACACTGCCGGTGGTGCCGCCGCCCACACCGTCTCCGGAGGACGCGCCGGGAGACGGGCCTGCCCGCACCTGACGTCGCCGAACACGGGGAAACGGGCCAAGGGCGGTAAACTTCGCGCGTTCATCGCAGTCCGCGAGTCAATCCTTCCTGTTCAAAGGAGAACTTCAGTGTCCGAGCGCACTCTTGTCCTGATCAAGCCCGACGGTGTCGCGCGCGGTCTCATCGGCGACGTGATCGCCCGGGTCGAGCGCAAGGGCCTGAAGGTCGTGGCGCTGGAGCTGCGCACCCTGGACGTCGACACCGCCAAGGCGCACTACGCCGAGCACTCCGAGCGGCCCTTCTTCGGCGAGCTGGTCGAGTTCATCACCTCCGGTCCGCTGGTCGCCCTGGTGCTTGAGGGCCCCCGGGCCATCGAGGCCTTCCGCGCCCTCGCCGGCCTGACCGACCCGGTCAAGTCCGCCCCCGGCACCATCCGTGGCGACCACGCCCTGGAGATCGGTGAGAACGTGGTCCACGGCTCCGACTCGCCCGAGTCCGCCGCCCGCGAGATCAAGATCTTCTTCCCGGACCGCTTCTAGGCGTTCTCCACGTCCGGCGCCGTCGAGCCTCGTCAACCCCCTGGGGTTGACGAGGCTCGACGTATTTGACGCGTCTTAAGATTTTCCTGGAACTGGCGGGCCCATTGCGTTCAAGGGTGGGTACGTCACGTTACGATTCGAGTGCGTTCTGTAGTTTTCGCCGACGATCCCACGGGAGGAGGGCCGCCTTCCCCATGAGCAGCAAGCTTTCTTTTCTCGGCCGCGACATGGCAGTCGACCTCGGCACCGCCAACACACTCGTCTACGTCCGGGGACGCGGCATCGTGCTCAACGAACCCTCCGTCGTCGCGATCAACACGACCACAGGGAAGATCGTCGCCATCGGCATCGAGGCCAAGCGCATGATCGGCCGGACCCCTGGCAACATCGTGGCGATCAGGCCGCTCAAGGACGGCGTCATCGCCGACTTCGACGTCACCGAGCGTATGCTCCGCTACTTCATCCAGCGGGTGCACAAGCGCCGTCATTTCGCCAAGCCTCGCATCATCATCGCGGTGCCGAGCGGGATCACCGGAGTCGAGCAGCGGGCGGTCAAGGAAGCCGGCTACCAGGCGGGAGCGCGTCAGGTCTACATCATCGAGGAGCCGATGGCGGCCGCGATCGGCGCCGGGCTCCCCGTGCACGAGCCGACCGGCAACATGGTGGTCGACGTCGGCGGCGGGACCACCGAGGTGGCGATCATCTCGATGGGCGGTGTGGTGACCAGCCAGTCGATCCGGGTGGGTGGCGACGAGCTGGACCAGGCGATCATCAGCTTCGCGAAGAAGGAATATTCGCTCATGCTCGGTGAGCGGACCGCCGAGGAGATCAAGATGGCGATCGGTTCCGCGTGCGTGCTCCCCGAGGAGGGGCATGCCGAGATCCGGGGCCGCGACCTGGTCAGCGGTCTGCCCAAGACGATCATCGTGTCGGCCCATGAGATCCGCAAGGCCACCGAGGAGCCGGTGAACGCGATCGTGGACGCCGTCAAGACCACCCTGGACAAGTGCCCGCCGGAGCTCTCCGGCGATCTGATGGACCGGGGGATCGCGCTGACCGGCGGTGGCGCGCTCCTCAAGGGCCTGGACGAGCGGCTCAAGGACGAGACGGGTATGCCGATCCACCTGGTGGACAACGCCCTCGACTCCGTCGCGCTCGGCTCGGGCAAGTGTGTCGAGGACTTCGATGCCTTGCAGCAGGTCCTGGTCCCGGAGCCGCGGCACTGATGAAAGACACGCGCCGGGCACGGATGAGCCTAGGACTGCTGCTGGCCGCGGCGCTCGTGGTCATGACCGTGGACCACCGGGCAGGGGGCGAGTCTCCCTTCGGCCCTCTCCGCGGGGTAGGCACGGCTCTGTTCGGCACCGCCGAGAGCGCGGGGGCCGACGTCATCCGGCCGGTCGGCCAGTTCTTCGAGACGATGGTGGGCGCGCCCGACGCGCAGCGTCGCATCGACGCGCTGAGCGCGGAGAACCAGCGGCTCAAGCGCGACCTGGTGGCGCAGAGCCTGGACCAGCGGCACTCCGCCGAGCTGCGCCGGTTGCTGGGGGTCGCCGGGACCGCCGGATACAGGATCGTTCCCGCTCAGGTGATCGCCCGGCGTGGCACGCCCGGGTTCGAGGAGGCCGTCGAGCTCGACGTGGGCAGCGCGGACGGGGTGCGCTCGGAGATGACCGTGCTGAACGGCGACGGCCTGGTGGGCCGGGTCGTCCAGGTGGGGGCGTCCACCTCGACCGTGGTGCTGCTCAGCGATCCCGCCTCGGCGGCTGGGGCGCGGATGGAGGGGAGCAACGAGATCGGAGTGGTGCACGGGGTCGGGGAGAACGGCCGCCTGGTCCGTTTCCGGCTGCTCGACTCGACCGCGCAGATCGTTCCGGGCCGCCGGATCCTGAGCTTCGGCTCCCAGCGTGGCGTGCCGTACGTGGCGGGGGTGCCGATCGGGGTGGTGGAGCGGGTGGAGGCCACGCCGGGGGAGCTGACCCGGATCGCCTACGCGCGGCCGTACGCCGACCTCACCGCGCTGGACGTGGTCGGCGTGGTGGTGCAGTCGCCGCGGCGCGACCCGCGTGACGCGGTGCGGCCCGGCGCGCCGCGCAAGCCCGGTCCTTCGCCGAAGCCCGAAGCGTTGCGCGGGCCCGGCGCGGAGCGGAAGGGGATCTGACGGTGGGCGGTCGTGACGTGCTCTCGGCGGGGGTGCTCCTGCTGGTCATGGTCGTGCAGGTGACGGTCGTGAACCGGCTGCCGCTGCCGGGCGCGGGCGCGCCCGACCTGGTGCTGCTCACCGTGGTGGGCTACGCGCTGGTCCGCGGGGCCGCCGCCGGCGCGGTCATGGGTTTCTGCGCCGGGCTGGCCAGCGACGTGCTGCCGCCCGCCGCGCACGTGCTCGGGCAGCACGCGCTGGTGCTGTGCCTGGTCGGGTTCATGGCCGGGCGGGTGGCGGAGAGCTGGCCGGACGCCGGGCAGCTCACGACACTGGCCTGTGCGGTCGCCGGTCCGCTGGTCGCCGTGGGGGTCGGCGCGCTGCTCGGCGACGATCGGATCAGCCGGTCCATGCTCACGGCGACGCTGCCCCAGGCGGTCCTGTACAACCTGCTGGCCGCGCCGCCGGTGGTGTGGGCGGTGACGAGAGCCGTCCGGGGGCCCCGGGTGCGGACCATCCAACCGGCGGGGTATCTGGCGCGGGGGCGGACATGAGTCGGCGGCCCGCCGGACACGGGATCTCCGGATCACGTCCGGGCGCGCCGTCAGGCGAGGAGCGGACATGATCCGGATGCGGGGCCGGCTGGTCGTGTTGCAGGTGCTGGTGGTGTCGTTGCTGGCGCTGCTCGCCGTACGGCTCTGGCAGGTGCAGGTGGTGCGCGGCGACGAGTTCGTGGTGGCCGCGACCGAGACGCGCACCCGCGACGTGGTCGTGCCCGCGGTGCGCGGGCAGATCCTCGACGCGGCGGGACGGCCGCTGGTACGCAACCGGACCAGGCTCGTGGTCTCGGTGGACCGGACGAGCCTGAACCGGATGGAGGGCAACGGCAGGGGGGTGCTCCAGCGGCTGGCCACGGTGCTGGACCGCCGGCCCGCGGATCTGCGCGAGCGCATCAGGGCGTGCGGTCCCGGGGTCCCCAGACCCTGCTGGCCCGGCTCGCCGTACCAGCCGATCCCGATCGACGACCACGTCACCACCCGGGAGGCCCTGCAGATCCTGGAGCGGCAGGAGGAGTTTCCCGGGGTCACCGCCGAGGTGCAGGCGGTGCGGGAGTATCCGGGCAGCAGCGCGGGCGCGCAGGCGCTCGGTTACCTGCAGCCGATCACCCAGGCCGAGATGGACAGGCGCGCCGGGTCCAAGGCGGTCTTCTCCGGGGTGGACCTGGTGGGCCGTGACGGCCTGGAGTCGGTGTACGACAGCGCGCTGCGCGGGGTGCCCGGGATCCGGCGGATGCAGGTGGACCGGCTCGGCAAGGTGATCGGGGTGGAGCGGCAGGTGCCGCCGACGCCCGGGGACACGCTCATCACCAGCATCGACGCCAAGGTGCAGGCCGTGACGGAGAAGGCCCTGGCCGAGGCGATGAAGTCCGCCCCCACGGCAGACGGCGCGGCGGCGGTGGTGCTCGACGCGCGGACCAGCCGGGTGATCGCGCTGGCCAGCGCGCCGACCTACAACCCGGCGATCTGGACCGGCGGCATCTCCGAGGTGGCCTACCAGCGTCTGCTCTCCGGCAAGACCGGCAAGCCGCTGGTGTCGCGGGCCATCAAGGGGGAGTTCGCGCCGGGCTCGACGTTCAAGGTGTCGTCGGTGGCGGCGATGCTCAAAGACGGCTATCCGCTGAACGGCCAGTACGACTGCCCGGGCTCCTTCATGGTGGGCAGCAGGCCGTTCAACAACTTCCGGGGGATCGGGCTCGGCACGCTCACCCTGCACACGGCGCTGGTGAAGTCCTGCGACACGATCTTCTACAAGGCCGCCTATGAGCAGTGGCTGCGTGACGGCGGGCTGAAGCCGAAGGCGAAGACCAAGGAGCCGATGGCGAACATGGCGCGTGCCTTCGGGTTCGGCAGTCCCACGGGCGTCGACCTGCCGGGCGAGTCGGCAGGGCGGATCCCCGACCGGCACTGGAAGAAGGACCTGTGGTCGGCGACCAAGGACGACAACTGCAAACACGCCAAGGCCGGCTATCCGGACGTGGCCAAGAGCGATCCCAGCCGGGCCGCCTTCCTCAAGCGGCTGGCGTACGAGAACTGCCTGGAGGGCTACCAGTGGCGGCCGGGTGACGCGGCGAACTTCTCCATCGGCCAGGGCGACGTCCTGGTGACCCCGCTGCAGCTCGCGGCGGCCTACGCGGCGCTGGTCGGCGACGGCAGGCTGCGCAGCCCCCGGCTCGGCTGGGCGCTGGTGCGGCCGGACGGCACCATGGTCAAGGAGATCAAGACGCCGGTGGTGCGCAAGCTGCCGATCTCCGCCAAGGAACGGGCCTACATCAAGGGGGCGCTGAGCGAGGTCGCCTCCGACGGCACGGCCGCCGGGGCCTTCGTCGGGTTCCCCATGGACAAGGTGAAGATCGGTGGCAAGACCGGCACCGCGGAGGTCTACGGCAAGGCGGACACCTCCTGGTTCGCCTCGTTCGCGCCCACCGACAAGCCCCGGTTCGTGGTCGTCGTCATGGTCTCCCAGGGAGGGATGGGCGCCCAGACCGCGGCTCCGGCCGCCCGGAAGATCTATGAGGGCATCTACGGCTTCACGCCCACCGGGGGCAAGGCCCCGGCGGCGCTGCCGGCTCACCGCCCCGCCTCCGAGCCGCCGATGATCAAACGGGACGGCACGGTGGCGCGATGATCCGCATGACGACGGCGCGGGGCAGCCGCCTGCCCGGCGGGGCGGCGGTGGCGCGGTGATCCGCGCGATGGCCGCGCCACGGAGCGGGTCCTTCGCCCGCAGGGCGGCGACGGCGTCCTCGGCGGTGCAGCGGATGGACGGGGTGCTGCTGGTCGCCGTCGCGGCGCTGGCGGTGATCGGCACCATGCTGGTCTGGTCGTCCACCAGGACCTGGGCGCCCGGATCCACCGGCCTGGTCAAGAAGCACATCCTCAACCTCTGCATCGGGACCGTGCTGACCGGCGTGGCGGCGATGGTGGACCACCGGCGGCTACGGGCCTACGCGCCCCTGGTGTACGGCCTGTCCCTGCTCGGGCTGTTCCTGGTGATCACGCCTCTCGGCTCCACCGTGAACGGAGCCCACTCGTGGATCATGGTGGGCGGGGGGTTCGCCTTCCAGCCGTCGGAGTTCGCCAAGCTCGGCCTGGTGCTGATGCTCGCCATGCTGATGGCCCAGCCCGCCGCGGGCACCGACCGGCCGCGCGGCCTGGACGTCGGGATAGCGCTGGTGGTGGGCGCCTTCACCATGGGCCTGGTGATGCTCCAGCCCGACCTGGGCACCACGATGGTCCTCGGGGTGATCACGGCCGCCGCGCTCGTCGTCGCCGGGGTCCGCAAACGCTGGATCGGCGGCCTGGTCCTCCTCGTGGTCGGCGGGGCCGTGGCCGTGTGGTTCCTCGATGTGCTGGAGCCGTACCAGATCGCCCGGTTCACCGCCTTTCTCAACCCCGCCAGCGACCCGCGCGGCGTCGGCTACAACAGCACTCAGTCGCTGATCGCCATCGGGTCCGGGGAGCTGTTCGGCAAGGGGCTGTTCGACGGCGGTCAGACCACCGGGCGCTTCGTGCCCGAGCAGCACACCGACTTCATCTTCACCGTGGCGGGGGAGGAGTTCGGCTTCCTCGGCTCGGTCACGGTGGTGGCCCTGCTCGGTGTGATCCTGCTGCGCGGGATGCGGATCGCGCGGCAGTGCGACGACCGGTTCGGCACGCTGACGGCCGGGGTGATCGTGTGCTGGCTGGCCTTCCAGTCGTTCGTCAACATCGGCATGACGATCGGGATCATGCCGATCACCGGGCTTCCCCTGCCGTTCGTCTCCTACGGCGGCACCGCGACCTTCGCCAACATGATCGCCATCGGCCTGCTCCAGGCCATCCACATACGCGAACAGTCCTTCTAGGCCGGCCGACATGAGAGCCGCTCGCATGCCGGTGACGCCGGATTCCGACCGGCGTCCGGGCGGTCAGGCGAACATTCCGGGAACGACGACGGGGTTCTGCGCCATGGGCCTGCCCCGGCACGCCCGGCAGGCGATCTCAGACAGGAGCGGACGATGACGATTGCCGCCGGAAGCCCGCTGCTCACCCGGGCGGCCGAGGCGCTCGGCCATGCCTGCCGGGAGGCCGGGCTGGACAGCGCCGGGTTCACACCGCCGCGCGGCCCCGCCTGCACCGTCTACCACCTGCCCGCCGAGCGGACGGTGGTACGGCTGGCGCCGGCGACCACGCCGGGCAGGTTCGACCGGCTGGTGACCTCGGTCCGGGTCACGCGCTGGCTGGCGGAGCAGGGGTTCCCCGCCGTCCGGCCGCTGAACGTCAGGCAGCCGGTCGTCGCGGAGGGATTCCTGGCGACCTTCTGGCACCACGAGGAGCACATCGGGCCGCCGCCCGATCCGGCGCAGCTGGGACCCCTGCTGCGCCGGCTGCACGCTCTGCCGCCCGTGCCGTTCGAGCTGCCGGCCCACGACCCCTTCGGCGCGGTGCGCCGGGCGATCCTGGCCGGCCGCACGCTCGGCGAGGACGACCGCGGCTGGCTGCTCGAACGCTGCGACAGGCTCGCCGGGACCTGCTACGAGCGGCTGGAGTTCGCTCTGCCGTACGGGCTCACCCATGGCGACGCCCACCGCGGGAACATGATCCGCACCCGTGACGGCTTCCTGCTGTGCGACTGGGACGGGGTGTGCGCCGGGCCGCGGGAGATCGACCTGATCCCGACCCTGCAGGGGATCCGGTTCGGGCTGACCGAGCGGCAGCGGTCCAATTTCAGCGAGGCCTACGGCTACGACGCGACGCGGTGGGAGGGCTATCCGGTGCTGCGGGACATGCGTGAGCTGCAGACCCTCACCGCCGTGCTGCGCGACGCCCACCGTGATCGCAGGGCTCACGACGAGCTGCGGCACCGGATCGACTCGCTGAGAGCGGGAGACGACCGCCTGTGGCACCCGTTCTAGGCGGATAGGCTTGACCACATGTCTGTCGAGTCATTGTTTCCCCGCCTGGAAGCGCTTCTGCCCAAGGTGCAGAAGCCGATCCAGTATGTCGGAGGTGAGCTCAACTCGACCGTCAAGGACTGGGACGAGACCACGGTGCGCTGGGCTCTGATGTACCCGGACGCCTACGAGGTGGGCCTGCCCAACCAGGGCGTGCAGATCCTCTACGAGATCCTCAACGAGATGCCCGAGACGCTGGCCGAGCGGACCTACGCGGTCTGGCCCGACCTTGAGGCGCTCATGCGCTCCGAGGGCGTCCCCCAGTTCACGGTCGACGCTCACCGGCCGGTGCGGGCGTTCGATGTGTTCGGGCTGTCGTTCTCGACCGAGCTCGGTTACACCAACATGCTCACCGCGCTGGACCTGGCGGGCATCCCGCTGGAGGCCGCCGACCGGGGTGAGGACGATCCGATCGTCCTCGCGGGCGGTCACGCCGCCTTCAACCCCGAGCCGGTCGCCGACTTCCTCGACGCCGCGGTCCTGGGCGACGGGGAGCAGATCGCCATCGCGATCACCGAGGTCATCCGCGAGTGGAAGGCCGAGGGCTCGCCCGGCGGGCGCGACGAGCTGCTGATGCGGCTGGCCGAGTCCGGCGGGGTCTACGTGCCCAAGTTCTACGACGTCGACTATCACGCCGACGGCCGGATCCAGCGCGTCGCGCCCAACCGGTCGGGCGTGCCCTGGCGGGTCCACAAGCACACCGTCATGGATCTGGACGAGTGGCCCTACCCGAAGAAGCCGCTGGTCCCGCTGGCCGAGACCGTGCACGAGCGGTTCAGCGTGGAGATCTTCCGCGGCTGCACCCGCGGCTGCCGGTTCTGCCAGGCCGGGATGATCACCAGGCCGGTCCGGGAGCGCTCGATCACCACGATCGGCGACATGGTCGAGGCGGGCGTCAAGGCGTCCGGGTTCAACGAGGTCGGCCTGCTGTCGCTCTCGTCGGCCGACCACTCCGAGATCGGCGAGGTCGCCAAGGGCCTGGCCGACCGCTACGAGGGCACCAACACCTCGCTGTCGCTTCCCTCGACCCGGGTCGACGCCTTCAACATCGACCTGGCCAACGAGTTCTCCCGCAACGGCCGCCGGTCGGGTCTGACGTTCGCCCCGGAGGGCGGCTCCGAGCGGATGCGCAAGGTGATCAACAAGATGGTCACCGAGGAAGACCTCATCCGGACCGTCACCACCGCCTACACCCAGGGCTGGCGGCAGGTGAAGCTCTACTTCATGTGTGGTCTGCCCACCGAGGAGGACGCCGACGTCCTCGGCATCGCCGACCTGGCCAAGAAGGTCATCAAGGCGGGCCGTGAGGCCACCGGGTCACGTGACGTCCGCTGCACGGTCTCCATCGGCGGGTTCGTGCCCAAGCCGCACACCCCGTTCCAGTGGGCGGCCCAGGCCGACCACGAGACCGTGGACCGCAGGCTCAAGGCGTTGAAGGACGCCCTGCGCGGCGACAGGGAGTACGGCCGGGCCATCGGCCTGCGCTATCACGACGGCAAGCCCTCGATCGTGGAGGGCATGCTCTCCCGGGGCGACCGCCGGGTGGGCAAGGTCATCCGCGCGGTGTGGGAGGGCGGCGGCCGGTTCGACGGCTGGAGCGAGCACTTCTCCTACCAGCGCTGGATGGAGGCGGCGGCCGAGGCCGGCGTCGACGTCGACTGGTACACCACGCGCGAGCGCGAGGAGAACGAGATCCTGCCCTGGGACCACCTCGACGCCGGCCTCGACCGCGAGTGGCTCTGGCAGGACTGGCAGGACGCCGTCAACGACGTCGAGGTCGAGGACTGCCGCTGGACGCCGTGCTACGACTGCGGCGTCTGCCCCACCATGGGCACCGAGATCCAGATCGGGCCCACCGGGAAGAAGCTGCTGCCACTGACGGTTGTCTGAGATAGGCCGTGCGTGAGCACGGCCTATCCTGAACTGACGACCACGACTTGGGAAGGACGACACCACCCTGAAACCCGCTCCCGATGGGCCTCCGCCCGCGCCCGTGGCGCAGCGCCTGCGTGTTCGCTACGCCAAGCGCGGACGCCTGCGTTTCACCAGCCACCGTGACATCTCCCGGGCCGTGGAACGCGCGGTCCGGCGCGCCGACGTGCCGGTGGCGTTCAGCGCGGGCTTCTCACCCCACCCCAGGATCTCCTATGTGGGCGCGGCCGCACCCACCGGAGTCGCCAGCGAGGCCGAATACCTCGAGATCGGCGTGACGCGAGAGTGTGATCCCGACCGGTTCCGTGCCGCGTTGGACGCCTCCCTCCCACACGGTCTCGACGTGCTCGACGTCGTCGAGGCGGGCGCCGGCAGCCTGGCCGACCGGCTGGAGTGCTCGGCGTGGGAGATCCGGCTGCCGGAGGCCGACCCCACCCTCGCCAGGGTGGCGGTCGAGCGGTTCATCACCACCGAGCGAGTCGAAGTGGAGCGCCTCACCAAAAAGGGGCCGCGCCGCTTCGATGCGCGAGAGGCGGTGCTGAGCCTTGAGGTTATTGAGGGAACTGAGACAACAGCAGGTCAGGCGTCCAGTCAGCCATGTGTCATACTTCGCATGGTTGTACGGCACGCAACTCCTGCCGTTCGACCCGACGACGTTCTTACTGGATTGCGTCTTGTGGCTGACTTCGCGCCGCCGGTGCCCCCCGAGGTGACCAGGCTGGCGCAGGGCCCGCTGGACGTGCGCACCGGTAAGCCCGCCGATCCGTTCGACCTGGACCGCGACAGTACGCGCGGCGGCGAAACGGAACCGGTGGGCCAGTACGTCGGCGGCGACCTATAGGACTTGGCGCCGGGCTCAGGCCCGGCGTACAGCGAGAGACGAGAGCTCCCGCGCGGCGCGGAGACGCGCCCGGGAGCTGACGGGAGAGCGCCCGCATGCTCGACAACGAGCCCGATGTCGGGGCCAATGGCCCTGGCGGGGACATGACGGAGAAGACAGAGCCGACGCGCCGTCGGCGGGCCGCCAGCCGGCCCGCCGGGCCGCCGCCGGAGGACCCGGAGCCCGCGCCACAGGTGGTGGCGGCCGTGGCACAGCCCTCCGCGCCGGTGGCGACGGAGCCCGAGACCGCAGTGGAGCCCGAGGCTCCCGCGGCGACCGCCGGACCTGAGCCCGAGACGGCTCAGGAGCCGGCGCCCAAGCGCGCCACCCGGCGCAAGGCGGCCACGACGGCCTCCACGACGCCCGCCCGGCGCAGCCGCGCGAAGAAGGCGGATCCCGAGCCGGTCGCCGAGGCCGCCCCCGAGGAGGCTCCCGCGCCGGTCGTGGAGACCGCTCCCGAGCCGGCGGCGGAGGAGGCCCCCGCGCCGGTCAAGCGCAGCCGTACCCGCAGGAAGGCCGTCCAGCAGGACGTGCCGGCCGAGCCGGAGCCGGTCGAGGCCGAGCCGGTCGCCGACATCAGCACGGCCGAGGCCGAGGAGGTCGCGGCGGCGCTGCTGCTCGCGATGCCCGTCGACGAGGCGCTGGACGACGAGCCCGCCGGTGAGGATGTCGTCGAGGAACGGCCGGGGCTGTTCGTCGACCCGTTCGGACTGGCCGCCCAGGAGCGTGCCGAGGTCCCCTCGGTGACCTTCCAGGCTCCCGCCGCGGTGTTCCAGCCGCTGTTCCAGGCTCCCGACCCGCACCGGGCCGAGCAGCCCGCGGCCCGCACCGCTCCGGCGCAGCAGCAGCCCGCCCTGGTGCAGCAGCCCGAGCCGGAGCCCGCCGAGGTCGAGGCCGAGACCGCCGAAGAGCCCGAGGACGACGACACCGAGAGCGACGATGAGGCCGGTGGCCGGCGCCGCCGCCGCCGCAGGGGCGGTCGCGGCCGGGGCAAGACCCGCGAGCTGGACGAGTCCGAGGACGACGACTCCGACCAGTCCGAGGACGCGACGGCGTCCGAGGCCGAGCAGGACGATGACGAGGGCGGCAGCTCGCGCCGTCGCCGCCGCCGTCGCCGCAGGGGCACCGAGGAGGCCGGCGAGGTCCAGGACGACCCGCCGAACACCGTGGTGCGCATCCGCGCGCCCCGCGCCGGGCGCAGCACCTCGGTGGACGAGGTGCAGAGTGTGCGCGGTTCGACCCGCCTGGAGGCCAAGAAGCAGCGCCGCCGCGAGGGGCGCGAGCTCGGCCGGAGGCGTCCGCCGATCATCACCGAGTCGGAGTTCCTGGCCCGCCGGGAGTCCGTCGAGCGGGTGATGGTGGTCCGCCGTACCGGCGGCCGGACCCAGATCGCGGTGATGGAGGACGGCGTCCTCGTCGAGCACTACGTCAACCGCGAGGCGAGCCAGTCCTACGTGGGCAACGTCTACCTCGGCAAGGTGCAGAACGTCCTGCCGAGCATGGAGGCGGCGTTCGTCGACATCGGCAAGGGCCGCAACGCGGTGCTGTACGCCGGTGAGGTCAACTTCGACACCGCGGGGCTGGAGGGTCAGCCCAAGCGGATCGAGGTGGCGCTGAAGTCCGGCCAGTCGGTGCTGGTTCAGGTCACCAAGGACCCGATGGGGCACAAGGGCGCGCGGCTCACCTCGCAGATCAGCCTTCCCGGCCGTTACCTGGTCTACGTGCCCGACGGCTCGATGACCGGAATCAGCCGCAAGCTCCCCGACAAGGAGCGCACCCGTCTCAAGAGCATCCTGAAGAAGGTGATGCCGGAGAACGCCGGGGTCATCGTCCGCACGGCCGCCGAGGGCGCGTCGGAGGAGGAGCTCGGCCGTGACGTGGCCAGGCTGTCGGCCCAGTGGGAGAACATCCAGCGCAAGGCCAAGTCGGCCAGCGCGCCGGAGCTGCTGTCCTCCGAGCCGGACCTGACCGTCCGGGTGGTCCGCGACGTCTTCAACGAGGACTTCACCTCGCTGGTCGTGGCGGGCGACGACGTGTGGGAGACGGTTGACGAGTACGTCCGCTATGTCGCACCGCACCTGGCCGACCGGCTCTCCCGGTGGGAGGACGGCGCCGACGTCTTCGCCGCCTACCGGATCGACGAGCAGATCGCCAAGGCCATGGAGCGCAAGGTCTGGCTGCCCAGCGGAGGCTCGCTGGTGATCGACCGGACCGAGGCCATGACCGTGGTCGACGTCAACACCGGCAAGTTCACCGGTCAGGGCGGCAACCTCGAGGAGACCGTCACCCGCAACAACCTGGAGGCGGCCGAGGAGATCGTCCGCCAGCTCAGGCTGCGGGACATCGGCGGCATCATCGTCATCGACTTCATCGACATGGTGCTGGAGAACAACCGGGACCTGGTGCTGCGGCGGCTGCTGGAGTGCCTGGCCCGCGACCGGACCAAGCACCAGGTCGCGGAGGTCACCTCTCTCGGTCTGGTGCAGATGACCCGCAAGCGGGTCGGACAGGGCCTCCTGGAGGCCTTCTCCACCGTCTGTGAGTGCTGCAACGGCCGTGGTCTGCACGTCTCGACCGAGCCGGTCGAGAGCAAGCCCGAGCCGCGCGGGACCCAGGGCAAGATGGCCGTGGAGAAGGCCGTCGCGGACAAGCTCGGCAAGGACGCCGGCCACGCTGTCGCGGCCGGTGCGCAGTCCGGCCGTGATACGGTGACCGATGCGCTTGATGACGTCCCGGCAGAGGACGCTCAGGGCATACAGGCTTCCGGCCGGGGGCGGCGACGCTCCCGCAAGGCCAAGTCGGCCGATTAGGCCGGCAACCACGTAAGGCCGTGTCGGCCGTCAGGCCGGCAACTCCGACGTTCCGCCCGGTTCGCTCAGGACACCGGTAATCCGGTACCCTGGTGAACCGGTGCGCTCATGGCGCGCCCTGTTCGCGCGCCTACCTGGTTCGTCGGTCAAATCAGTGACCATAGCCGGATGCGGGGCGCAGCATCCAGCGAGCAAGTAGTCAGAAGAAGGGTTCCGCGGTGTACGCGATCGTTCGTTGCGGCGGCAGGCAGCAGAAGGTCTCCGTCGGTGACGTCCTCGAGGTGGACAAGGTCGCCGGCGAGGTCGGTTCCACGGTTTCGCTGCCGACGGTGCTCGTCGTCAACGATGGCGACGTGACCACCGAGGCGGGCAAGTTCACGGTTGCCGCCGAGATTCTCGGTGAGACCAAGGGTCCGAAGATCCGGATCCTGAAGTACAAGAACAAGTCCGGCTACAAGAAGCGCCAGGGTCACCGCCAGCGTTACACGCAGGTGAAGATCACCGGCATCGACCAGGCCTGAGTTTCGGGAGTTTTGCGAGATGGCACACAAGAAGGGCGCGTCGTCCACTCGGAACGGGCGTGACTCCAACGCACAGCGGCTTGGCGTGAAGCGCTTCGGCGGCCAGCTGGTCAACGCCGGTGAGATCATCGTCCGCCAGCGTGGCACCCACTTCCACCCCGGCGACAACGTCGGCCGCGGTGGCGATGACACGCTGTTCGCGCTGGCCGCCGGCCACGTGCAGTTCGGTGTCAAGCGCGGTCGCCGCGCGGTGAGCATCGTCCCGGTCGCGGAGTAGATCCGCACCGACAGACGTCAACGGCAGGGGTGGATCGCATACAGCGGTCCACCCCTGTTGGTGTTGTAAGCGGGTGTTCCCGCAGATGGGGGTAGGAGGGCAGACATGCCGGACTTTGTGGACCAGGTGGTCCTGCACATCAAGGCCGGTGACGGGGGACATGGCTGCGCCTCTGTGCATCGGGAGAAGTTCAAGCCGCTGGGCGGCCCCGACGGCGGCAACGGCGGCCGCGGCGGCGACGTGATCCTGGAGGTCGACCCCAACACCGCCACGCTGCTGGAATACCATCGCCGCCCGCACCGCAAGGCAGACAACGGCAGGCAGGGCTCGGGCGCCAACCGCGACGGCGCCAACGGCGGCGACATCATCCTCGCGGTGCCCGACGGCACCGTGGTCAAGGACGCCGTCAGCGGCGAGGTCCTGATCGACCTGGTCGGCGCCGGCACCCGCTACGTGCTCGCCGAAGGCGGCCACGGCGGGCTCGGCAACGCGGCCCTGGCCTCGGCCAAGCGCAAGGCCCCCGGCTTCGCGCTGCTCGGCGAGCCCGGCGACGAGCTCGACGTGATGCTGGAGATGAAGAGCGTCGCGGACGTGGCGCTGGTGGGCTTCCCGAGCGCGGGCAAGTCCTCCCTCATCGCCGCCCTCTCCGCGGCCCGGCCGAAGATCGCCGACTACCCGTTCACCACCCTGGTGCCCAACCTCGGCGTGGTGACCGCGGGAGACACCATCTTCACCGTCGCCGACGTGCCCGGCCTCATTCCGGGCGCGTCGGAGGGCAAGGGGCTGGGTCACGAGTTCCTGCGCCACGTCGAGCGGTGCAACACACTCGTCCACGTGATCGACTGCGCCACCATGGAGCCCGGCCGCGACCCGATCAGCGACTACGAGGCCATCGAGGCCGAGCTGAAGGCGTACGGCAAGCTGGAGGACCGTCCCCGTCTGGCGGTGCTCAACAAGGCCGACGTGCCCGACGCCCGCGAGCTGGCCGAGATCGTCCGGCCGATGCTGGAGGAACGGGGTCTGCGGGTCTTCTCGATCTCCGCGGCCACCCACGAGGGCCTCAAGGAGCTGACCTACGCCATGGGTGAGATGGTCGCCGCCGCCCGGGCCGCCGCGCCCGTGGTCGAGCCGACCCGCCTGGTCATCAAGCCCAAGCAGCTCGGCGACACCGGCTTCACCGTGCGCAGGGTCGACGACAACACCTTCCAGGTCACCGGGGTCAAGCCGGAGCGGTGGATCCGCCAGACCGACTTCACCAACGACGAGGCCGTCGGCTACCTGGCCGACCGGCTGGAGCGGCTCGGCGTCGAGGAGGAGCTCACCAAGGCCGGGGCCACGGCAGGGGCCGAGGTGATCATCGGGTCCATGGAGAACGGCTACATCTTCGACTGGCAGCCGACGCTCAACGCGGAGGCCGTCCACCAGGGGCCGCGCGGCTCGGACAACCGGCTCGGATAACCTGCTCTCTCCTGCAAGCCCCTGCGAAACCCTGGCTCCCGCGAAAGGTGCGTGTCGTGGACTCTGTGCGCGATCGGATCCGTACGGCCTCACGCCTGGTCGTGAAGGTGGGTTCGTCCTCGCTCACCACCGCGCAGGGGATGATCGACGTCGACCGGGTGGACGCCCTGGTCGACGTGCTCGCCGCCCGGCGCGGGACCGGCACGCAGATCGTGCTGGTCTCCTCCGGCGCCATCGCGGCCGGCCTCGGCCCGCTGGGCCTGTCCAGCCGGCCGCGTGACCTCGCCACCCAGCAGGCCGCCGCCTCGGTCGGCCAGGGGGTGCTGGTCGCCCGATACACCTCCTCCTTCGCCCGGTACGGCCTGCGCGTCGGCCAGGTGCTGCTGACCGCCGACGACATGATGCGCCGCTCGCACCACGTCAACGCCCAGCGCACGCTGGGCCGGCTGCTGGAGCTGGGCATCGTCCCGGTGGTCAACGAGAACGACACCGTGGCCACCGACGAGATCCGCTTCGGTGACAACGACCGGCTCGCCGCCCTGGTGGCGCACCTGACCCGTGCCGACGCGCTGGTGCTCCTGTCCGACGTGGACGCCCTCTACGACGGCGATCCCCGCCGTCCCGGCGCCCGCAGGCTCGGCGACGTGCGCGGCCCGGAGGATCTGGTGGGGGTCGAGCTCGGCAAGGGCGGCGCGGTCGGCACCGGCGGGATGGTCACCAAGGTGCAGGCGGCCAGGATCGCCACCGGAGCCGGCGTGCCCGTGGTCCTGACCGCCGCCGCGCACGCCGCCCAGGCCCTCGCGGGTGTCGACATCGGCACCTGCTTCCATCCGGACGGCCGCCACCCCGGCACCCGCCTGCTCTGGCTGGCCCACGCCACCACCGGCCGCGGCCGGCTCCACCTGGATCCCGGTGCGGTCGAGGCCGTGGTGGGCCGGCGCAAGTCGCTGCTGCCCGCCGGGGTCACCGCCGTGGAGGGGGAGTTCGCCGCCGGCGACCCGGTGGACCTGTGCGGGCCGCTGGGCCGGGTGGTCGCCCGGGGGCTGGTCAACTTCGACGCGGTGGAGATCCCCGGACTGCTCGGCCGTTCCACCCGCGAGCTGGCCACCAGCCTCGGTCCGGAATATGAACGCGAGCTGATCCACCGTGACGACATCGTCATACTGGAGTCCCACCACTAGTTCCATGGGAGCGCGAGATGTCCGAGGACTTCCTGAAGGTAGCCCTGGCGGCTAAAGAGGCCGCCGCCGAGCTGGCCCCGCTGCCGCGGGCACCGAAGGACGCCGCGCTCCGCGTGATCGCCGACGCGCTGGTGTCCCGGGCCGCCGAGATCGTCGCGGCCAACGCGCTCGATGTGGAGCGGGCCCGAGAGGGCGGCCTCTCCGAATACATGATCGACCGGCTCCGGCTCGACGTGGCCCGTGTCGAGGCCGTCGCGGAGGCGGTCCGCCAGGTCGCCGACCTGCCCGACCCGGTGGGTGAGGTGATCCGGGGCAACACGCTGCCCAACGGGCTGGAGCTGCGCCAGCTCCGGGTGCCGCTCGGTGTGATCGGCATCATCTACGAGGGCCGTCCCAACGTGACCGTCGACGCCGCCGCGCTCTGCCTGAAGAGCGGCAACGCCACCCTGCTGCGCGGCTCCTCCAGCGCCTACGAGTCGAACACGGTCCTCGTCAGGATCATGCAGGACGCGCTGGCGGGCACCGAGGTCCCGGCGGGAGCCGTGCAACTGGTCCCCGGCCTGACCCGCGAGTCGGTCAAGGAGCTCATGCGGGCCCGCGGCCTGGTGGACGTGCTGATCCCGCGCGGCGGGGCCTCGCTGATCAACTCGGTGGTGGAGGAGTCGACGGTCCCGGTCATCGAGACCGGCGTGGGCAACTGCCACGTCTACATCGACGCCGAAGCCGACCAGGATCTGGCGATCGCGATCCTGCTCAACTCCAAGGTGCAGCGGCCCTCGGTGTGCAACGCCGCGGAGACGTTCCTGGTCCACGCGGCCGTGGCCGACGCCTTCGTGCCGCGCGCGCTGGCCGCGCTGGCCGCGGAGGGGGTGACGGTGCACGGCGACGACCGGATCGCGGCCTACGGTGACGTGGTGCCGGCCGGCGAGGAGGACTTCGGCGCCGAGTATCTCTCGCTGGACATCGCCGCCGCCGTGGTCGACTCGCTGGAGGAGGCGGTCGCGCACATCAGGAAGTACGGCTCGGGCCACACCGACGCGATCGTCACCCGCTCCGTCAGCGCGTCCCGCAGGTTCGTCGCGCTGGTCGACTCCGCGGCCGTGGCGGTCAACGCCTCGACCAGGTTCACCGACGGCGGCGAGTTCGGCTTCGGCGCGGAGATCGGCATCTCCACCCAGAAGCTGCACGCGCGCGGTCCCATGGGCCTGCCCGAGCTGACCTCCACCAAGTGGGTCTACACCGGCGAGGGGCATCTGCGCACCGGCGCGGGCACGGTCATCGCCTCGTGCGCGGCCGGCGACAGGTAGGAGACGGGCCGGAAGGTCACCCGGGAAGGGGGGATCGTCTCCGACGCTCCGGCACTCCGCCTGCGGGCCGCGGGAAGGCATTCCCGTGCGAGACCACCGGGCCGGCGTTACGCTGGAGCCGCCGCCGTGGGGGTGGGGCCGTGATCCGAGGGCGGTCGCGGTCCGAGGGCGGCTGCCGGGGCAGGGGGCGTTGGTGAGGCCGGTGCTCCGGCGTTTCGCCGACGGCCTGGTCCAGCGCCTCATTCGTCACCCAATGTAGTGGCGTGTCGCTCCATGTAATCGCGGCTGCTTACGGTTTGACTGGACTTCATGGAAATCGTAGTCGCGTTCCTGTTTGTCGTCCTGGTGTTGTTCGGTCTCGACCGGATGATGCTGTGGCTGGAGCGCCGGGGACATGTGAACTGGCGGCGCACCGGCCGCCGGAACCTGTCGGCCGAGCCCACGGCCGAGCTGGACAGCCTGCTGGTGAACTCGGCCGCTGAGCGTGCGCACCAGTCATGAGACGGTCCCTTTACGATCTGGCCGCGCTGATCGCGCGGATCGTCCTCGGCGTGGTCCTCATCGCCCATGGGTGGCAGAAGCTCAGCGACGGGGGTCTCGACGCCGCGGCCGCCGGGTTCACCTCGATGGGGATTCCCATGGCCCGGGTGGCCGCGGCGTTCTCCATCGTCGTCGAGTTCGGCGGGGGAATCCTGCTCATCCTGGGCCTGCTGACCCCGCTCGTCGGTCTCCTGATCGCCGTGGACATGCTCGGCGCGTTCATCTTCGCGCACATGCGCAAGGGCGTGTTCGTGTCGGAGGGCGGGTTTGAGCTGGTGGGGGCCCTGGGCTCGGCCGCGCTGCTGCTGGCCGCCGGGGGAGCGGGCCGGATCAGCCTGGACCACCTGATCTTCGGCCGCCGCAGGGACCGCCGCCGGGAGAGCGAGAACACTCCGGCGTACGTCCCGCCGATCGCGGCCGAACCCCTGCCGCGGATCTCGCCGGCCACGGAACAGCCGCAGCCACCGGCCACGGCCCCGCCGGCCCCGCCGGTCACCGAGCAGCCGCAGCCACCGGCCACGGCCCCGCCGGCCCCGTCTGTGGCGGAGCGGCCGCAGCCGCCGGCCACCGAGCAGCCACCGGCCACGGCCCCGCCGCCCGGCCCCCGTCCCGAGCCGCCGGGCGCCGAGCCCCCGCCACGCTGATCTTCCACCGGGTACGGCGCGCCTCCGGACATTCGTCGCACCTGCCCGCTATGGTGTTGTCTCCTATGGCTGGAGGGCAGGGAAGCACGCGGAAGCGGGCGACCCGATAGGCACAGCGGTCTTGGACCCATGTGGCCGATGCAGGAGGTCACGTGGGTCGTCCCGGGCGCGTCGGCCCCTACACGCTGGCGGAACGCCTTGGCCGGGGTGGCATGGGCGAGGTCTACCGCGCCACCAACCGCCGGGGCGAGAGCGTCGCGCTCAAGATGCTCCACGAGGTCGTCGACGCCGACTCGGAGGCCCGAATACGGCTCGAGCGCGAGGTCCGCGCCCTCCGCAGGGTCGAGAGCCCCTACGTCGCCCGTGTCGTCGACGCCGACCTCGCCTGTGAGCGGCCCTATCTGGTCATGGAGCACATCGAGGGAGACACCCTCCTCGATCGGGTACGGCGCGGCGGCCCGCTCAAGGGGAGCAGCCTGGTCACCCTCGCCCAGGGCCTGGCCGCCGCGCTGTCGATCATCCACGCGGCCGGGGTCGTCCACCGCGACCTCAAGCCCGCCAACGTGCTCGTCAACGCCGAGGACGAGCCTATCCTGATCGACTTCGGCATCGCCCAGGTCCTGGACGCCACCCGGCTCACCCTGACCGGCACCTTCCTCGGCACCCCGAGCTACGCCGCCCCCGAGCTGTTCGTGGACGAGCCGGTGGGCGAGCCCGCCGACGTGCACGCCTGGGCGGCCACGGTGGCCTTCGCCGCGACCGGACGCCCCACCTTCGGCCGGGGTACGGTCGAGTCACAGATGTACGCCATCCTCAACGGCCAGGCCGACCTCGCGGGCATCCCCGCGGCGCTGCTGCCCCTGATCCGCGCCGCTCTCCACCGCGAGGCGGCGAAACGCCCCACCGCGGCCCTCCTCGCCGCCCGTCTCGCCCGTCTCGCCCGCGCCACCTCTCCCGAGCGGGCGCCGTCGAGGGCGGCCGGGCAGGGTGGGGAGAAGACCGGTGCCGCCGCGCCGAGGAAGCCGGAGCCGCGGGCCAGGTCCGGGGCCAAGGTGGAGGAGTCCCCGCGGAGCGGCCGGACGGCCTCCCGGGCGGGCGAGCCCGATCGCGGGGCACGGCCGGCCCCGAGCGGGGAGGGGACGTCGCGCGGAGGCCGTCCGGCTGCCGTCACCGGCGAGCCGTCACGGGCCGACCGGCCGGTCGCCGGGGCGGACGGGACCGCACGTGCCGCCCGTCCGGCCGCGGGCGGCGACGGAGCCAGTCGTGGCGGGCGTCCGGTCTCCGGGACGGGCGAGACGTTCCGGGGATCCCGGCCGGCGTCCGGGGGGACGGGGCGCAAACCGGTCCGGAGGACGGCCAAGGGACGACAGGCGGACGGCGCGCAGGCCGCGGAGAGCGCGATCGGCGGCAGGGCGGGGCCGTTGCCCGCGGGGAGCGGCGCGCTGCTCCTGCTGGCCGTGCTGGCCGTACCGTGCGTGGTGGCCACGGTGATCTGGCCGCTGGCCACCTTCGCCGTCACCGGGCTCTTCGCCGTCCTGGCCCGCACGATCTGGGCCGGGCGCTGGCTGGTCAGGAATCGCAAGTCGGCCAGAGTGCGGGGCCTCCTGCGGGTCGTGGGGTTCCCGCCGACCTTCGTGGTGTCGCTGCTGACCGCGCTGGCCTGGCCGGGGCTGCCCGCCGCGGCCCTCGCGGGCTTCGTGCTGTGGCTGGTCCTCGGCGCCTCGCTGCCGCCGGAGTGGTGGCTGCGCCCCGCTCCCGTCGCGGTCGCCGGCATCGTGTTCGGCGTGGTCTGCGGTGGGATAATCGGCCGTGAGGTCGAGCGGATCAGCTCCGTGATCCCCGAACTCCGCAAGGAGGGACTGCGGGCGCTGGCCGTACTGGGCGGGTTCGTCGCACTGTGCGCGGCGGCCGTGCGGGTGGTCGCCCTGCTGGTCTGAGGGCCGGAGGGCAGGGGTGCCCCGTCGGCGGACCGGTGGTTTCCGTTGACGGATCCTCCGGCGGGACGGATCCTCCGGCAGGAAGGTCCAGAAGGTGAGCTTCTGGACCTTTTCCCGGGCTCTGTCTAGTTGCCGTCGCGGCGGGAGAAGCGGTTGAAGATGCGCTCTCCGGCGTTGACCGCGCCCTCGGCCACGTCACGCAGGACGCCGATGAAGGGGTCCTGGGACTGCGACCACGACTCGCGGTAGGAGCGGGCGGCGGCCTTGATCTCCTCGGAGACCCTGGCGTTGGAGTCGTCGGCCCGGCGGGGGTATTCGCCGCCGATGATCGTTTCGTACTCGCCGCCGCGGCGCCACTTGTCCAGCTCGGCGACCCGGGAGACCGCGAACGGGTGGGTGGTGCCGAGCAGGTTGAGGACCTTGAGCAGGCCGTCACGGACGTCGCCCGCCGTGTCGTACTCGCGTGCCTGGTCGAGGAACGCCTCGATGTTCATCTCGTGCAGGCGCGATCCGCCGGCGAGCTTCATCAGCGCGCGCAGCGCGGCGTCGGTGTCCTGGCCGCAGAGCAGGCCGCCGCGGTCGGCGGAGAGCTCGGACTTGCGGTGCCACTCCTCCAGGCCCGCGACGATCGCGCGCAGGCCGATGTAGCCGAGCGGGATCCAGGCCACCCGGGTGGCCAGGCGGGTGAGGATGTCCAGCATGGTGCGGTAGACCGCGTGGCCCGAGAGGATGTGCGCGGTCTCGTGGCCGATGACGAAGCGCTGCTCCTCCTCGTCCATCAGGTCGAGCAGGCCGGTGCTGACGACGATGAACGGGTCGTCGAAGCCGATCGCCTTGGCCTGGACCAGCGGGCTCTGCTGGACGTAGACCTCGGGGATGCGGTGAAGATCGAGTGTGTAGGCGGCGTCACGGCCCATGTCGTGCAGCGCACGGAACTGGGTGTCGCTGGTGCGCACGGCCGAGGCGAGGTAGATCAGGCGCAGGCGGCGCTCGCTGACCAGTCCGGACATCTGCTTGAGCACCGTGTCGAACCCGCTGAGCGAGCGCAGAGCGACCAGCGCGGACCGGTCAGCGGGATGTTCGTAGGCACGCGAGCTGATTCCGGGAAGCTGCACGCGGTTGCGATCCGGGGTGGTGGTCATGTCCGGCATGCTACGTCGGGGGCGCGTGGCACGCGCGGGGGGTGGCTAAAAGCCGTGCATGGCTTACGCGTATGGTCCGTTGCATGATGAACGCGCCTACCGGCCGGGGCAAGCGACGTCTGGGCGTCATGGGCGGCACCTTCGACCCGATCCACCACGGTCACCTGGTCGCCGCCAGCGAGGTCGCCCACCACTTCGACCTCGACGAAGTGGTCTTCGTCCCGACCGGGCGTCCATGGCAGAAGGCCGACAAGACGGTCTCCGCGCCTGAGGACCGCTATCTGATGACGGTCATCGCGACCGCCTCCAACCCGCGCTTCTCGGTGAGCCGGGTGGACATCGACCGTCCCGGCCCGACCTTCACCATCGACACGCTGCGGGAGATCGCCGCCGCCTGGGGCCCGGACGTCGAGCTGTACTTCATCACCGGAGCCGACGCCCTCGCCCAGATCCTGAGCTGGCGTGACGTCGAGGAGCTGTTCACCATCGCCCACTTCGTCGGAGCCACCCGGCCCGGCCACATCCTGCACGACCCGGGGCTGCCGAAGGGAAAGGTCAGCCTGGTGGAGATCCCGGCGCTGTCCATCTCGTCCTCGGAGTGCCGGGAACGGGTCGCCTCGGGACAGCCCATCTGGTATCTCGTGCCGGACGGTATCGTTCAATACATCAACAAGCGTGGTCTCTACCGCTACGTGAGCCCCTGATCGGACCGCTGATTCGTCTGCGGCACGGAATCGGGTGGCACACGACAGGCGTTGTACCTATGGCGTCTCTTCACCGAGCGCCCGATCGGGCACCCTGATAGGTGACAGCGCCGACTACAGGAGGACTAACCGACACCGTGACCGCAACCGACAGATCCGTCCAGCTCGTCAGGCTCGCCGCCGAGGCCGCGGCAGACAAGCTGGCCGATGACATCCTCGCCTACGACGTGAGCGAGCAGCTCGTCATCACCGACGCGTTCCTGCTCTGCTCCGCCACCAACGACCGTCAGGTCCGTGCCATCGTCGACGAAATCGAAGACCGGCTGCGGATCGAGGCCGACGCCAAGCCCGTCCGCCGTGAGGGCGAGCGTGAGGGCCGCTGGGTTCTCCTGGACTACATCGACATCGTCGTCCATGTCCAGCACGAGGAGGACCGCACCTTCTACGCGCTCGAGCGGCTGTGGAAGGACTGCCCCTCCATCGCCCTGCCGGACAGCGTGCGGCAGGCGGCCGCCCAGCGAGCCCGCGAGGCGGTAACTGAGTGAGTCGCCGTGTCGTCTGCCTGAGGCATGGCCAGACGCTCTGGAACGTCGAACACCGTTTCCAGGGCCACAGCGACATACCGCTGGACGAGACCGGCGTGGCGCAGGCGGTCCGCGCCGCCTCGTTGCTCGCCTCCCTCCGCCCCGACATGATCGTCTCTTCGGACCTTCAGCGGGCCCTGACCACCGCCTCGGCGCTGGGCCGGGTCACCGGCCTGGACGTGGCCGTGGACAAGGACCTGCGCGAGCGTGGCGGGGGCGAGTGGGAGGGGCTCACCCGTGATGAGATCTTCGCCGGCTGGCCCCGTGAGTACGCCGCCTGGACCGCCCCGGGCGGCGAGGAGGTCGCCGACGTCGCGGAAAGGGTGTCGGCGTCGATCCGCCGCTGGGCGGCCGAACTCGACCCCGACGGCCTGCTGGTGATCGCCTCCCACGGGGCGGCGCTCCGGCTCGGCGTCTCCAGGCTGCTGGGCCTGCCGCCGGAGCTCTGGTCCGCCCTCGGCGGCCTGGGCAACTGCTCGTGGTCGGTGCTGGAGGAGGGGCGCAAGGGCTGGCGCCTGCTCGAGCACAACGCGGGAACCCTGCCCGAGCCGATCCAGAGCGACGACAGTCCCGAGGTCACGCAAGACTGATTCCGCGGCACGGCTTGCGCCCGAAATGACGGGCGCGAGCCGTACGGCCGTCGATTAGGTGAACGTACGGGTCTCCCTATATGCTTCCGAAGCGCCGCAACGAGAGCACTCGGAGCGGTGACCAGGGGCTATGGCGCAGCTGGTAGCGCGCCTCCATGGCATGGAGGAGGTCTGGGGTTCGAATCCCCATAGCTCCACAGCAGGGCCGTTCTTGAGACGGCCTGAAGGTGGTTGACGAGATCCCGTCCGATCGGTTCGATCGGGCGGGATCTTTCCGTTCTCCAGGTTGGTGTGGCCGCCGGAGCGCGTGCGGCGCGCGTGGAGAACGGGCTCCGGCCGCTCGACCCGACCGGATGAAGCACCTGACCGGCCCGCCCGTCGAGACCTGCGGGCCGGTCCGTCGGCGCTCGGTCAGCGGGTGCGTGGGGTGGCGGAGGGGTTGATCATGACTCCTGGCCAAGGGCCGGCGCGGGGCCGGGCGGGAGGTGGACGCTCATGATCAGGTGGCAGGTTTCGGTGCCCGCTCCGCGGTAGGTATGGGGGGCGTCGCCGTTGAACGTGGCGGTCTGCCCGGCCTCGACGGCGTATTCGGCGCCGTCGACGACGAGGGTCATCCGGCCGGAGGTGACGCTGATGGTCTCGACGACTCCAGCTTGGTGGGGGTGGCTGGGGTAGTCCTCGCCGGGTTCCAGGCGCCAGCGCCACACTTCGACGGGGCTGGGGGTCGGGGTCGTCAGCATGAGCCGGGCCTCGCTGCCGTGCTTCCCGGTCCACAGAGGTGCGACGGTGTCGGCGGCGACGATGCGGACGCGGCCTTCGGGCGGTCCCTGCATGAGGTCGGACACCGAGACGCCGAGGGTGTCGGCGAGGCGGACGAGGGTGGCGAGGTTGGGGTTGCCCTGGGCCTTTTCCAGGGCGACGAGGGCGCCTTTGCTGACCTGGGCGCGCCGTCCCAGTTCTTCCAGGGACAGGCCGGCGCGCCGGCGGGCGGCCCGGACGTTGTTCGCGACGGTCCGCAGGGCCGTGGTCGGCTCTGTCATGCGATCACCCTCCCATTCGGAACAGTCTGCTGTACCGGCTGGTTGTTCGATTGGCCCCGTGAGGTCGTTCTGACATACATTGTAGTCGTTTCATTGTACTTTTGGGGGAGGTGTCGTGATCGCTCTGGTACTGGCTCTGGGCTGCTCGGTGGCCTATGGGTGCGCTGATTTCCTCGGCGGGCTGGGTGCCCGGAAGGCGCATGTGCTGCGCACGGTGATGATCGCGGCTCCGGCCAGTCTCGTGGTCGAGCTGCTGCTGTGGCCGCTGCTGGGCGCGTCCTTCAGCGCCGGGGCCATCGGCTGGGGCGCCGCCTCGGGTGTCGCTTCGGCGGCGGCGTTCGTGCTGCTCTACCGGACCCTGGCGATCGGCCCGATGAACGTCCTGTCGCCGGTCACCGCGCTGGTCTCGGCCGCGCTGCCGGTGAGCGTGGGCCTGTCGCGGGGCGAGCATCTGGCCGCCGCCGGGCTGATCGGGCTGCCCCTCGCGCTGGCGGCCGTGGTGCTGGTCAGCGCTGGACCCGGCGTGCGCTCAGCCCGGCCTTCGCGTACCGCGCTGCTGCTCGCGTTCGGCGCGGGCGCCGCGATCGCCCTCCAGCTCGTCTTCCTGCACCAGGCGCCGTCCGACAGCGGGGTCGCTCCGCTGATCGTGGGCCGGGCGGTCTCCTCGGCCGTCACCCTGACCGCGGCCGCCCTGATGTTCCGCAGGCTCGGTCCCGAACGCCCCGCGTACGCGATGTCGGCGGCCGCGGGTGCGCTGGACTCGGTGGCGAACCTGCTGTTCCTGCTCGCCGCCCGGAGTGGCGACCTGTCCGTCGTCGCGGTGATCACCGCCCTCTACCCGGCCGGAACGGTCCTGCTCGCCCGCAGCGTGCTGCACGAGCGCATCGGCCGCGGCCAGCTCGTCGGGCTGGGCGCCGCCGCCGTCGCCGTCAGCCTCCTCGCCCTTTCCTGACCCGAAGACCACAGCACGACACCCTCGCAAAGGAGTTCGACATGTTCATCCAGCCCTGGGACGCGAGCCTGGACGAGGCCGAATGGCAGGCCTGGATCGCCGAAGGCCACGACTTCGGGCAGCTCAGCGTGAACGGCCTGCCCGGCCGGCCGCCCGTCGTCGTGCCCACCCACTTCACCGGTGACGGACCCGATCTGCTGGTCCACCTGGCTCGGCCGAACCCGGTCTGGAAGGCGATCGACCAGGATCCGGACGTCGTCCTCACCGTCATCGGCGACTACGCGTTCATCCCCGGCCCGTGGCGCGCCCCGGCCGACGTTCCGCCACACGACGGGGTCCCGACCAGCTACTACGCGGCCGTGCAGTTCACCTGTCGCGCCCACGTCATCGACGACCCCGAGGCCAAGGCCGAACTGCTGCGCCGCCAGCTCGCGCACTTCCAGCCCGACGGCGACCACGCCGAAGTCACCGTCGGCCGGCCGCCCTACGGGCGGATGCTGGCGGGCATCCGGGGCCTACGCCTGCAGGTCACCGGAGTCGTCGCGAAGTTCAAGTACGACGACCACAAGCCCGTCGAGCACCGCGCGGCCGTCGCCGACCACCTCACCGAACGCGGCCAGGGCCTCGACGCCTCGGCCGCGCACCAGCAGCGCCGGCGCCTGGACCGCATCGGCCCCTGGAAGTCCTGACCCCGCACCCGCCGCACCCGGCATGAGAAGCGTGACCGCCGTCGCCGCGGTTCCGGAGTGGCGGCTCGCGAACTCGGGCCGGCCGTACGACCCCGCACCGGCCGGGCGGCACCCGGCCGGGGTCACCGGCGGCCGGCGCGCGCGATAATCGGTGCCATGTGGGTCGGCGTGCTCGGCGCGATGGAGGTGCGGGACACCGCGGGCGACCCGATCGCCGTCGGGGGCGCCCGGGTGCGGGCGCTGCTCGCGATGCTGGCGTTCGACGCCGGGCGGGTGGTCACCGCCGAACGGCTGATCGACGGCCTCTACGGCGAGGAACCGCCGGGCAACGCCGCCAACGCGCTCCAGTCCCAGGTCTCCCGGCTCCGCCGGCTGCTGGGGCGCAGCGGCGCGGTGGAGTTCCACCCGGCGGGCTACCGGCTGGCGGTGCGGCCGGAGGACGTCGACGCGCACCGGTTCGAGCGGCTGGCGCTGGAAGGGCGCCGGGCCCTGGCCGCCGGTGACCGGCCGCGCGCCGTCACGCTCCTGCGCGAGGCGCTGGCCCTCTGGCGTGGGCCGGCGCTGCCCGATGTGGGGGACGCGCCGTCCGTGCGCGCCCAGGCCGCACGCCTGGAGGAGATGCGCCTGGCGGTCGTCGAGGAACGCGTCGAGGCCGAGCTGGCGGCGGGCGCGCACCGGACGCTGGTGGCGGAGCTGCGGGACCTGGTGGCCGCGCACCCGCTCCGGGAGGGGCCGCGAGGGCAGCTCATCCGCGCGCTGTACGGCAGCGGGCGGCAGGCCGAGGCGCTGGCCGTCTACGAGGAGGCCCGGCGGACCCTCGCCGAGGAGCTCGGCACCGAGCCCACGGCCGAGCTGGCCGCGACGCATCTGGCCGTGCTGCGGGGCGACCCGCTTCCCGCCGTCCCGGCCGCTCCCCAGATCGACTCCCCGGCCGTACGGCAGGCGCTCACGGCCCAGCTCACCAGTTTCGTGGGACGGGATGGGGAGATGGCGCGGGTCGCCACGCTCCTGGAAGAGGGGCGCCTGGTCACCCTCACCGGGCCGGGGGGAGCGGGCAAGACCCGGCTGGCCGTGGAGGCGGCGGCGCGGCAGCCGGGTGAGGTCTACTTCGTCGACTTCGCGCCGCTGGGCGAGGGGGACGAGGTGCCCCAGGCGGTGTTCGGCGTGCTGGGGCTCCGTGAGGCCGGGCTCACCCCGGTGCCCGACCGGCCGCCGGCCGACTCCGTCGAACGGATGATCGCCGCGCTCGCCGGCCGGCGGGTCCTGCTCGTCTTCGACAACTGCGAGCACCTGGTGGAGGCCGCCGCCGGGCTGGCCGGGCGCCTGCTCGGGGCCTGTCCGCGGCTGCGGATCCTGGCCACCAGCCGAGAGGCGCTGGGCATCACCGGCGAGAGCCTGTGTCCGCTTCCCTCGCTCGCGGTGCCGCCTCCGGGCACGCCGGCGCCGCGGGCGCTCGGCTATCCGGCGGTCCGGCTCTTCGCGGACCGGGCGGTGGCCGTGCTTCCGGGATTCACCATCGACGAGGCGAGCGTCGAGGACGTCCTGCGGATCTGCCGGGCCCTCGACGGGCAGCCGCTGGCGATCGAGCTGGCCGCGGCGCGGCTGCGGTCGCTGCCGGTGGCCGAGGTGGCCACCAGGCTGGCCGACAGGTTCCGGCTGCTGTCGCGCGGCAGCCGTACCGCGCAGCCGAGGCACCGCACGCTGCGCGCGGTGGTGGAGTGGAGCTGGGAGCTGCTCGACGAGACCGAGCGGACGCTGGCCCGGCGGCTGACGGTCTTCTCCGGAGGGGCCGGTCTGGAGGCGATCGCGGCGGTGTGCGGGCTGCCCGACGACGAGGTGGTCGAGCTGCTGACCGGGCTGGTGGACAAGTCCCTCATCGAGGTCTCCGGGGCCCGCTATCGCATGCTCAACACGATCCGGGCGTTCTGCGCCGAGCGGCTGGCCGAGGCGGGGGAGGTGGAGCGGTTCCGGCGCTCGCACGCCGACCACTTCCTCGATCTGCTGCTGGCCGCCGAGCCGCGCCTGCTCACCGCCGACCAGTTGGAGTGGCTCGCGTCGCTGGACGCCGAGCGCGACAACCTGCACGTCGCGCTCCGCCGGGCGGCGGACACCCTCGACGTGGAGCGGGGGCTCCGGCTGCTCGCGCCCCTGACGATCTACTGGTGGCTGCGCGGGCTGCGCACCGAGGGGGCCACGCGTGCCCAGGAGCTCGTCAGGGCGATCGGTACGCGACCTCCGGGCGGGCTGGAGGAGGAGTACGCGCTGTGCGTCCTGAGCATCGCGTCGGGCGGATCCCACAGCGAGTTCGGCGTGCATCTGGAGAACGCCGTCGAGGCGATGGTCGGGAGCGAGCGGCCACCTCGGCGTCCCTTCCTCACCATGCTGTGGGGGATGGTGGCGGGGATCCCCGACGAGGAGTCCCCCGGCGTCGCCGAGAGCCGGCGCAGGCTGCTGGGGGCCGATCCGTGGAGTCAGGCGCTCAACCTCGTCGGCGAGGGGCTCATGTCCCTGTACGCCGGACGGCTGGACGAGGCCGAACGCGATCTGTCCGCCGGGCTGGCGGGCTTCCGCGCCATAGGGGAGCGGTGGGGGCTGGTGCTGACCCTGGGAGAGCTGGTCAAGATCGCCGAATGGCGGGGTGACTCCGCACGGGCCTCGGCGCTGTGCGACGAGGCCCTGGAGCTGGCACGCGAGCTCGGCGCGGACGAGGACATCGCCGAACGGCTGTGCCAGCGCGCGGGTGTGCGGGCGAGCATGGGCGACTTCGAGGGAGGGCGCCGCGACGCCGAGCGGGCGGCCGAGCTCGCCCGCCGGACGGGGGCGTCGGAGGTCCTCGCCAGGGCGGGCCAGATGCAGGGCCGCGTCGCCCGGCTACGGGGTGAGCCGGACGAGGCCCGGAGGCTGTCGGAGGCGGCGCTGGCCGTGTGCCCGGCCGGGTGGTTCGGCGCGGAGGAGAGCCGCACCCACATCATGATCGAGCTCGGTCTGACCGCGGAGGCCGGAGGCGACGCCCCCACGGCCCTGGCCTGGTACCGACGGGCGCTGGTCGCGGCGTCCGGGCAGCGCGACATGACCACGGCGGCGCTGGTGACCGAGGCGCTGTCCGGGGTCGCGCTGCTGGAGGGCGACGGTGAGCGGGCCGCCCTGCTGCTGGGCGCGGGTACGGCGGTACGCGGGACGGCGGTCGCCGGGGACGCCGACGTCGTCCGGCTGAGGGCCGCCGTGCGGGAGGCGCTCGGCGACGAGGGCTACGAGAAGGCCTACGAGCGGGGGGTGTCCCTGACCCGTGAGGAGGCGTTGGCGCTGGCCGGGGCTCCGGTGGACCGGCGGCCCTCCCCGTCTGTCCCGGGGACGGGCCCGTGGCCTCCGGCGGGCGCGGGCGGTCACGGGGCTCATCCGGATGTGCCGTAGCGCCGGGCCAGGGATCCGGTGGTCTCCGCCATGAGGTCGCGCAGCTCGACGGGGGCGACGACCTCCAGGTCCAGGCCGAACCGCAGGAATTCGCTCAGGGCGTGCCGGTGCGACTCGATGGGGACCGTGACCTGAGTCCAGCCGTCCGGGCCGGGAGGCTCCGCGGTGGCCTCGGCCGCCCGGAGGAGGGCCGGACGGCCCATGTCGGGCAGGCGCTCCATCCCGTCCGGCGAGAGCCGGATGACGGCCTCCCCCCGGTGGAGCCGGGCCTCGAACTCCTCCAGGGCGCCGTTCCAGTGGGCGGCGAGGTCGAAGTCCCCGGGCCGCTCGAAGGACTGCGGGAGCACGCGCAGCTCCAGGATCTGGGAGACCCGGTAGGTGCGGATGTCCTGGCCGCCGCGGGCGATGAGGTACCAGCGGCCCGCCTTGAGCACCAGCCCGTACGGATCCAGCGTGCGGACCACCTCCTGGGGGGCTTTCCAGCGGCGGTAGCGGATCTCCAGCCGGCGCTCCTCCCACACCGCCTCGGCGGCGGCCGCCAGGTGCGGGGTCTCGTCGGCGCCGTGGTACCAGGTGGGGGCGTCGAGGTGGAACCGCTCGCGGATCCGCCCGGCCCGGTCCCGGAGCTCGGCGGGGAGGGCGGCCATGAGTTTGAGCTGGGCCGTCGCCACCACCGCCCCCAGGCCCAGCTCGGCGGCGGGTCCCGGCATTCCCGCCAGGAACAGTGACTCCGCCTCGCCCGAGGTCAGGCCGGTGAGCCGGGTGCGGTAGCCGTCGAGCAGCCGGTAGCCGCCCGAGGGGCCGGCGTCGCCGTACAGGGGGACGTCGGCCGCGTGGAGCGCCTCCACGTCCCGGTAGACGGTCCGGACCGAGACCTCCAGCTCCGCCGCCAGCTCCTGGGCGGTCATCCTGCCCCGGGTCTGCAGCAGCATCAGGAGGGAGAGAAGCCGGCTCGCACGCATATCTGAATTATCCCGAAAAACACTGACAATAGGTGTCAGTGACCTCCGCCTAGCGTTCAGGCGTGAACAACTTCGACTTCCTCGTCGGCACCTGGACCGTGACCAACCGCCGGCTCGTCCGCCCCTTGACCGGTAGCACCGAGTGGGACGAGTTCCCCGCCACATCCGTCGCCCGGCCCGTCTTCGGCGGCGCGGCCAACGTCGACGAGATCACCTTCCCGACCAAGGGGTTCTCCGGGTTCACCCTGCGGCTGTTCGACGTCGAGCGTGAGGAGTGGTCGCTCTACTGGGCCAGCAGCCGGACCGGCACCCTGTTCCCGCCGGTCGTGGGCCGTTTCGCCGACGGGCGCGGAGAGTTCTACGGCGACGACGACCACGAGGGCACCCCGGTCAGGGCCCGGTTCGTCTGGTCGGAGATCACGCCTGTCTCCGCACGCTGGGAGCAGGCCTTCTCCGTCGACGGCGAGAAGACCTGGGAGACCAACTGGATCATGGAGCTGGCCAGGGCGTAGCCGGGGGGCCTCAGCGTGCGGTGTCCCTGCGCGGCCAGCCCTTGCCGACCAGCCGCCGGGTCCCGCGCGGGGTGCGCTCTCGCTGGTCGGTACGGAACCAGAGCTGCACACTGGCCCCGCCCAAGGATGAGGAGTCGATCCGCAGCGTGCCGCCGGAGGACTCGGCGAGCTGGCGGGCGATGTCGAGGCCGAGCCCGGTGGACCCCGAGCCGCTGGCCCCGCGCCGCAGAGCCGTCTCGGGGTCGGGGATGCCCGGCCCCGCGTCGGCGATCAGCAGGCCCACCGTGCCGGAGCCCTGGTGCAGGGTCACCGTGAACGCCGTGCCCTCGGGGGTGTGCCGGAAGACGTTGCCGAGCAGCGCGTCCACCACGGCGCTGAGCTCGGAGGCCGCGACCGGGACCGGGACCGGATCCGACGCGCCGACCAGCTCACACGGGCGCCGCTGGTCCTCGGCCAGGGCGGACCAGAAGGCCAGCCGCTCGCGCAGCACGTGGGCGGCGTCGCAGGAGACGGACTTCGGGGCGCGGGAGGGTCGCCGGGCCGCCGCGATGATCTGGTCCACCTCGGACTCCAGGCGGGCCAGGGCCTGGCGGCTCTGCTCGGCCTCCGGGCCCAGGTTGTCCAGGCTGAGCCGGAGCGCGGTGAGCGGGGTGCGCAGCCGGTGCGACAGGTCGGCGGCCATCTCCCGCTCGGCGGCGAGGAGCTGGACGACCCTGTCGGCCATGGTGTTGAACGCCTCTCCGGCGGAGACCAGCTCGGGTGGTCCATCGGGCTCGATGCGGACGCTGAGATCTCCCGCGCCCAGGGCGCCGGCGGCCCGGCCGAGGCGCTGGGTCGAGCGCACCACCCGCACGCCCAGCCGGTCGGCGACCAGCACCGAACCGGCGACGAGCACCACCGCGACCCCGGTGAGCACCGCCCATGACTTGGTGACGCCCCGGGTGAGGTCCTGGGCGGGTACGAAGATCTCGATGACCACCGTCCGCCCGCCGTCCAGGACGACCGGGCGCAGCAGGAGATAGCCGGTCTCGGTCCTCCCGGTCACGGCCCGGCTCAGCCGGGAGGCCGTGGCCACGCTCTCGTCGGGCGCCCGTACGGTGCCCACCGAGCCGCCGTCCGGGAGGTGGACCGCGATCCGGCCTTCCGCGCCGGTGCTGACCAGCGCGTGGGTCAGGCGGGCCGGATCCACGGTGATGGCCAGCACCGGGACCAGTGCCGACGCCTGCCGCTCGGCTTCGGCCATGGCCCGGCCGTGAGCGATCTCCTTGACGATGAGCCCGAGCGGGATCAGGAAGGCCAGAGCGATCATCGAGGCCCCGGCGACGGCGAGCAGGGCCAGGGTCCGCCTCACAGGGGAGTGATCAACATGACGCCGACGCCGCGCACGGTGTGCAGGTAACGGGGGGCGGAGGCGCTCTCGCCGAGTTTACGCCGCAGCCACGACAGGTGGACGTCGATGGTCTGGTCGTCGCCGTAGGACTGCTGCCAGACCTCGGTGAGCAGTTCCTTGCGGGAGACGACCCGGTCGGCGCGGGCGGCGAGGTAGGCCAGCAGGTCGAACTCCCGCCGGGTCAGCGTGAGCGGCACGCCGTTCACGGTGGCCTCACGCCGGTTGAGGTCCACCGTGAGCCCGCTGATGCGTAGCACCGACGGCGGGGTCACGGCCCGGGCCCGGCGCAGCACGGCGTCCAGCCGGGCGTTCAGGTGGTCGCCGGAGAACGGCTTGACCAGGTAGTCGTCCGCGCCGGCCTCCAGCAGGCGGACGATCTCGGCCTCGTTGTCCCGGGCGGTGGCCACGATGACCGGGACGCTGGAGATGCTGCGGACCATCTTCAGGGCCTCGGATCCGTCCAGGTCGGGCAGGCCGAGGTCGAGGATCACCGCGTCCGGGGGATTCTGGGCGATCTCCCGCAACGCGTCGAGGGCACGTCCCGCGCTGCGTACGGCGTGCTGGCGCCTGCTCAGTTCCTGGATGATCGCGGAGCGTACGTAATCGTCGTCTTCCACCACCAGAACCGTCGCCATGCGACGTAACCGTAGTGAACAAAGAGACATGTGAGGTAATAATTCACCGCATGCGTCAAACGCTTGGTTTCATAGCGGTGTGGTGTGGAGCCACGGTTCTGGCGATCTCGGTCGCCTGGTTCGGCGTCAGCGACGTGTTGCACAGGGAGGTCTTCGACGACGCGAGGATCGAGCCGATCAACGCCGCCATCAGCCGGACAGGGGTCGCCTCGCCCCCCTCGGAGACGCCCACCGGGCCGGTGCCCGCCGTCGTCACGCCGACCGTCTCGGCGTCCCCGGACAGGCCCACCCCCACCCCTCGCGTCACCCGGGCCGAGCCCGTGCGGAGCAGCCCCCGGCCGAGGGCCACCCGCGCCCCGCGCGAGCCCGTCCACATCCCGGTGCGCTCGCAGGACCCGGCGACCGCCGAACCGCGGCCGTTCACGACCGTTCCCGCGCCCGGCCCCTCCGCCGCGGCGCCCTCCGACGACAACGTCCGGGTCGTGAACGTCAAGGGCGGCTCGGTCTCGTTCGCCATAGGGGGCGGTGCGTGCCGCCTGGTCGCCGCCGCGCCCAACGCGGGGTTCGAGGCGAAGGTGGCCCAGGCTCCCGGCTGGATCCGGGTGGACCTGGTCCGGGACGAGCACGGCTCGGCGGTCTTCTGCGTCGGCGCGGAGAAGCGGACCGACACCTGGGAGTACTAAGCCTCCAGCTCGCGCAGCCGTACTCCGGCGTCGGCGACGCGGTCCTCGGCGAACACCGCGACGCCGTGCAGTTCGAGCAGGGCGGTGGTGACACCGCTGCCGGGCAGGCGGCGGCCGCGGAAGGTGCCGTCGTAGACGGTCAGGCTGCCGCAGGAGGGGCTGCCCTCCTTCAGGATCGCCACCCTGGCGCCGGAGGAACGGGCGGCGGCCAGGGCCGCATGGGCTCCGGCCAGGAACTCCCGCGTGACGTCGCTCCCGTCGGCGGCCAGCACCCGGGCGGTCCCCGCGAGCACCGCCGCGCCCCCGGCGCCGCCCTCGATCTCGGCGGCCGGGCGGGGGACGGGCAGCCCTCCCTCGACCTCCGGGCAGAACGGGACCAGCCGTCCCTCCTCCCGCCAGGTGGCCAGCAGCGCGTCGCCGCTCGTCTTGGCGGCTCCGTCGTAACGGACCTTCCGCCCCATCAGGCAGGCGCTGACCAGGATCCTCTCCACGGCTCCAGACTATGCGGCGCGGGAGGGAGGGCGGCGGGACCGGGCAGTACCCTACTGCTCATGTCCCTTGCCCCTGTGATGTATCGATGATCGGCCCGCTCGCGACCGGCGTGATCGTGCTGTCGCTGGTGATCGTCGTGGCCGCGATCGTGACCGCCGCACGGAACCGGGCGATGGGGACCGTCCTGCTCGTCGCGCTCGGGGTGCTGGAGGCCGCGCTGCTCGTCCAGGCCGGGTTCGTGATCGCCGGGATGGTCGGGGGCGAAGGGCCGGACGAGACGGCCACCCTCATCGGCTATCTCGCCGGCACCCTGGTGATCCCGCCCGCCGCGGCGTTCCTGGGGCTCGCCGAGCGCTCGCGCTGGGGGGCGATCGTGATCGCGGTGGGGGGCTTCGCCGTCTGCGTCATGGTCGGGAGGCTGCTGCAGGTCTGGCAGGGGACGGCATGAGCGAACCGGCCATCGGCAGCGGGCCGGGGCGCGCGCTGGTGGCGGTCTACGGGGTGTTCGCCCTGGCCGCCGGGGCGCGTGCCGCCGTGCAGATCGCGACGCGCTTCGACGAGGCCCCGCTGGCCTACTCGCTGTCGGCCTTCGCCGCGGCGGTCTACGTCGTGCTCACCGTGGCGCTGGCCCGGGGCGACCGGCGGCTGGCGCTGGCCGCCTGCGGCATCGAGCTGGCGGGGGTGCTCATCGTCGGCACCCTGAGCATGGCGGACCCCGAGGCGTTCCCGCGCGCCACGGTCTGGTCGGGCTACGGCAGCGGCTACGTGTTCATCCCGCTCCTGCTTCCGATCCTCGGCCTCTACTGGCTTTTGCGCCGCAGGTAGTTAGGGTCCGATCCCCTCGGGCAGGTCTGCTCCCCGAACCCACAAGAGGGAGGCAGAGTTGTGAGCACGATCGAACAGTCCGTCGATGTGAACGTCCCGATCCGGACGGCCTACAACCAGTGGACCCAGTTCGAGAGCTTTCCCGAGTTCATGGAAGGCGTCGAGTCGGTCAAGCAACTGAGCGACACCCGTACGGCGTGGGTCGTCGAGATCGCGGGGGTCCGCCGCGAGTTCGAAGCCGACATCACCGAGCAGCACCCCGACGAGCGGGTCGCCTGGAAGTCCGTCGAGCGCCCGCACCAGGCCGGCGTGGTGACCTTCCACCACCTCAACCCGGAGACCACGCGGGTCACCCTCCAGATGGAGTACGACCCGGAGGGCTTCGTCGAGACCGTCGGTGACTGGCTGCAGATCGTCCGCCTGCGCGTCCGCGGCGACCTGGAGCGCTTCAAGACGTTCATCGAGTCGCGCGGCGGCGAGACCGGCGCCTGGCGCGGCGACGTGCCCGGCCCGCAGGACCGCGGCACGGGCGACTACGGACCGGGCGCGGGCGGCGGAGGCCTGAACCTGGAGGACCGTCCCACCGGCGGTCCGGCGGGCGGCTACGGCTTCGACGAGCCGGCACCCCCGCGCACCGTCGGCGGCGGCGGGTACCCGCCGGAGTCCCCGCTCCCCCCGCCGGGCAGCGGCCCCCTGCCGCCGGCCGGACGCCGGCCGGGCGAGGAGCCGCCGATGGCTCCCGGGCCGCGCATCTGAGGCCCGTGTCCGAGGCTCGCCTCTGACACGTGGGAAAGCCGGGTCACGCTCTGTAAAGGGGGGCGTGGCCCGGCTTTCACGTTGTCAGAGTTCCGGGAGACAGGAACAAAGTGATGTTTCACTCCTGTTACAGTTGCAGTCAGCCAATCATCCTACGATTGGGTGAATCAATTGGAGGAGGACTGAGCCCCCCATGACCGTGCTCACCCAGGAGACCCGGGGCCGCACCGGTGGAACGACGGGATCCCTGGCCTGGTTGCTTGTGGCGGGAATCGTCCTCGCCGCGCTGAACCTGCGCACCGCCGTCACGAGCGTGGGACCGGTCCTCGACCACATCTCATCCGGTCTGGGGATGTCCGGGGTGGGGGTCGGGCTCCTCACCACACTACCCGTGCTCATCTTCGCCTCGGTCGGCGCGGTGACGCCGGCGCTGGCCAGGAGGATCGGTGAGCACCGGCTGCTGCTGCTCGCCCTGATCACCCTCGGCGCGGGCCTGCTGATCCGCGCGATGGTGGGTTCGGCGGGCGTGTTCCTGTTCAGCAGCGCCCTGGCGCTGTCCGGGGGCGCGGTGGGCAACGTGCTCATCCCCACCCTGATCAAGCGCCACTTCCCGGGCAGGGCCGGGACCATGACCACCGTCTACACCACCGCCCTCGCGGTGGGCACGATGCTCGCGGCCGCCGCCACGGTGCCGATCGAGCGGGCCGCCGACGGCAACTGGCACGTTGCCCTCGGGGTGTGGGCGGCGCTGGCCGCTGTCGCCGCCATTCCGTGGCTTGCGCTGTTGCGCAGTGAGCCGGAGCGGGACACGGGCAGCAGCGATCTCGGGCCCCGGGCCCTGGTCCGGAGCAAGCTCGCCTGGTCGGTCGCCGCGTACTTCGGCACGCAGAGCATGGTGGCCTACATCATGTTCGGCTTCCTGCCGAAGATCCTCACCGACGGCGGCTACACCACCGGGCAGGCCGGGCTGGTGCTGGGCGTCTTCACCGCGATCGGCATCCCGGTCTCGATGGTCGTGCCCTGGATCGCCTCGAAGTTCTCCGACCAGCGGCCCGTGGTGGCGGCGTTCGTGGCCTTCTACACGGTCGGCTTCCTCGGCCTCTGGCTGGGCCCGGTGGGTCTGGCATGGGCGTTCGCGGTGCTGGTCGGCATCGGGATGGGGTCCTTCCCGCTCGCGCTGACCATGCTCGCCCTGCGTACCCGCACTCCGGAGGCCACCGCCGCGCTGTCCGCCTTCGGGCAGAGCACCGGATACCTCATCGCGGGCGCCGGCCCCCTGGTCGTCGGTGTGATGCACGAGTCGACCGGTGGCTGGACGCTGCCCTTCCTGCTGCTGTTCGCGGTGGTCGGGGTGCAGCTCGTGACCGGCTGGTACGCCGGCCGCTCCCGCTACCTGGAGGACGAGCGGGCCCTCGCCGGCTGACCTCCCCCTTTCCGGTACGGCTTGCGTCCCTTCGGGGGCGGCGCAAGCCGTACTGGCATGATGAGGGGATGGAAATCGGTGGGTCGACGCTGGTCAGTTATCCGGCAGGTGAGGTTCGGGGACGTTCCGCGGTCGTGGGGGCCGTACCGGTGGGGGACCGGTACGGGACGATCGTGGCCGAGACCCCGTTCCACCCGCTGGACCACACCTGGCCGGACCAGCCCGCCGACGAGGGGACGATCGGCGGGCTGGCGGTCGTCGACTGCGTGACCGGGGCGGTGGAGGAGGGCGGGGAGACCGTCCATCTCGGTGCGGACATCCCGGTGCGCCGGGGCACCCCCGGCTGGAACTGGCTGGTCGTCCACGTCACCGACGGACCGGTGCCGGGCCGGGAGGTCGAGCTGGCGGTGGACGAGGCAAGGCGCCGCGCGCTGTCGGCCGGGCACACCGCCTGCCATCTCACCGCGCTCGCGCTCAACGCGGCGCTGGCCGGCCGGTGGCGCAAGGAGATCCCGGCAGACGGGCTCGGCCATCCCGACTTCGACCAGACGGCCATCACCTCCTCGCGGATCCTGCCGGACGGCAGCCAGGACGTCTACCGCCTGGGCAAGTCCCTGCGCCGCAAGGGCTTCACCGCCGAGGGGCTCGCCGAGGACCTGCCGGGGATCGCCCAGCGGGTCAACGACCGGCTCAAGGAGTGGATCGCGGCCGACGCGCCGGTCTGGATCGACAGCCCCGGCTCCGAGCTGACCGCCCGCCGCACCTGGCACTGCGGCCTGCCCGAGGGCGAGGTCGCCATCCCGTGCGGCGGCACGCACCTGTCGCGCACCTCCCGGCTCGGCTCGGTCACCGCCACCCTGGAGCTGTCCGGCGACGGTTCCGAGCTGACCATGCACACCACCGTCGGCTAGACCGTTCGCCGGGCCGCCCGGCGCCCGGCGCCCATGGGTCACGACGCATCCGGCGGGGGCATCCGTGCCATCACAGGCGCGACATCTTCTCCGGGTTGGCGACCAGGAAGACGGTCTGGACCAGACCGTCCTGGATGACCAGGGAGAACACCGAGACCGGCCGCCCGCCGACGGTCACCACGGCCGCCGGCGCGCCGTTGACGTCCGCCACCGCCGTCTCGATGTCCGGGGTCGGGCCGGTGCCCAGCGACTCCAGGAACCTGCGCGTGCCCCTGGACGAGGCGGCGGCCAGAAGGAAGCGCGCCACCTTCTCGCCGCCGGTGATGACCCGGAGGGGGGCCTTGACCTTCCCGCCGCCATCGCCGACCAGCGACACGTCGTGGGCGAGCATCGCGGTCAGCGCGTCCAGGTCACCGCCGGCGGCCGCGCCGATGAACCGCTCGGTCAGCCTGCGCCGCTCGGCGCGGTCCACCTCGAAACGGGGCCTGCGCTCCCGCACGTGCTGCTTGGCCCGCCGGGCGAGCTGCCGGGCCGTCGCCTCGGTGCGGCCGATGATCTCGCTGATCTCCGCGTACGGCAGGGCGAACGCCTCCCTCAGCACGAACACCGCGCGCTCCAGGGGGGACAGGGTCTCCAGCACCACCAGCAGCGCCAGCTCGACCGAGGCGGTCAGCTCGGCGTGCTCGGCCACGTCGGGCACGGCGCTGACCAGCTCGGGCAGCCACGGCCCGACGTAGGACTCCCGCTGCGCCCGCACCCGCCGCAGCCGGTCGATGGAGAGCCGGGTCGTCACCCTGATCAGGTAGGCCCGGTCATCCTCGACCTCGGCCGTGTCCACCCCTGACCAGCGCAGCCACGCCTCCTGGACGACGTCCTCGGCGTCGGTCACGGTGCCCAGGACGCGGTAGGCGACCGCGGTCAGCAGGTCTCGGTGTTCCTCGAAGCGCTCGGTGGCCATAGGAGTAAAGACGTATCACGGTGTCCTTGGCGTGACATGACCCGGCCGATGATGTTTTCTTCATACGATCTACCATTTGATTGCCAAAGTCGGCGGCAAAGGGGTGGTCTGTGGCAGAAGTAGCCGTCGCCGAGCCGAGCGCGGTACGGCAGGGCAGGCAGCTCTGGCTGACGCTGCTGGCACTCTCCACAGCCGGAATGGTCGTCTCCGTCCAGCAGACCGTGGTGATCCCGCTGCTGCCCCGGCTGATGGTCACCCTGGGCGTGCCGGTGGCGGAGGTCACCTGGGTCTTCACCGCCTCGCTGCTCGCGGGCGCGGTCGCCACGCCCCTGCTGTCCCGCCTGGGGGACATGTACGGCAAGAAGCGCATGATCCTGTTCACCGTCGGCCTGCTCGTCGTGGGTTCGGTGATCTGCGCCCTGTCCGGTTCCCTGGCCGTGCTGATCGCCGGGCGGGCCCTGCAGGGCGCGTCGGCGGCGCTGATCCCGCTGGCCATCGGCATGATCAGGGACAGCTTCCCGGGTACCCGGGTGATGACGGCCATCGGCGTGGTCAGCGCCACCATGGGCGTCGGCGGCAACCTCGGCATGATCGTCACCGGGCTCATCGCCGACCGCACCCCCAGCCACCACCCGGTCTTCTGGATCACCGCCGCCCTCGCCGCGGCGGCGCTCGTGCTCATCGCGCTGAGCGCCCATGACACCGGGGCCAGGGCCGGAGGCCGTCCTGACTTCGTCGGCGCGGTCCTGCTCTCCCTCTGGCTGGTCTGCCTGCTGCTGGCGATCTCCAAGGGCAACGACTGGGGGTGGGGCTCCGCACGGGTCGCCGGCCTGTTCGCGGGCGCGGCGGCGCTCTGCGCGGTGTGGGTTTTCAGCCAGCTCCGGCTCCGGGCGCCGATGGTCCGGCTCCATCTGCTCGCCGGCCGCCGCTCCCTGCCGGCCAACCTGGCCTCGCTGCTGCTGGGCTTCGCGATGTTCGGCTCGTTCACCCTGATCTCCAGCTTCGTCCAGACGCCCTCGTCGGCCGGATACGGCTTCGGCGGATCGGTCCTCGACGTCGGCGTCTACGCCCTGCCGAGCACCCTGACCATGCTGGTGTCCTCCTTCATGTCCGGGCGCCTGTCCGCCCGCCTCGGCCCGGCCCACTCCCTCGCCCTCGGCGCCGCCCTCTGCTCGGCCGGATTCGGCTGGTTCACGCTCTTCAACGCCTCGGTGCTCGACCTGATCGGGGCCAACGCGCTGCAGGGGCTGGGGTTCGGGATCGCCTACGCGGCGCTGGGCGCGCTGGCCGTACAGCATGTGCCGATGGACCAGAGCGGCATCGCCAGCGGGATCAACTCCCTGGTCCGCTCCATCGGCGGCAGTGTCTCCGGCGCGGCCACCGCGGCCCTCCTCACCTCGATCACCATCGCCGGAACCACCCTCCCGTCCCGCGACGCCTACGTCCTGTCCTTCGCGATCATCACCGTGAGCGCCTTGGCCTCCGCCGGTGTCGCCCTCGTCGCCGGAATGATGGCGCGCGGAGTGTCCGAAGTCGGCTAAGATTTGATCTGCATCGCAAGGGGCTATGGCGCAGCTGGTAGCGCGCCTCCATGGCATGGAGGAGGTCTGGGGTTCGAATCCCCATAGCTCCACTTTTGGGCCGTTCTTGAGATGGCTGGACTGAAGTTGACGGGATCCCGTCCGATCTTGATGATCGGACGGGATCTTGTCGTTTCAGGGGTTCCCGATTCGCATTCGCGTGGGTTCGGGGCCTGTGGCGCGAGCGTGATGGAAGGCTCGGGTGCTGTCGCGCGGCTGTCGGGACGCGGCGGACTGGCCGGTGGGCACGGCGAAGCCCTCGGTCGGCGGGGTGCTGAATCTTGATAAGGCGAATTGTGGCTTAAGTCCGAGGTGGGGATGCCCCGTTCGGTGCGGGTGGCTCGCTGGGACGCTGATCGGCGAGGTCTCCGGTGATGTCCGGCGGCTGGATCGCGATGAGCTCGGGCTGGTGGGGTGGCGCCACTGGTCGAGGAGGTCGTCGTTGGCGACCGTGACGATCAAGACGGCCAGGGTTGAGGGGCCACGGTGACGCGTGCCCGAGCGTTGTTCACCTTTGATGCGTGGAACCTGCTGTGCCCGATTGAAGCCGTACGCGCTGCTTATCCGACCCGGTAGGGTTCTTGATCATTTGGGATGATCAAGTAGAAAGGGCGGGCCGCCGTGCTCTCCGTGTCGACTCTCGGGCCGCGGCGGCGTCATCCGGTGTTCTGGTGGTGGCTGGCGGCCTCGTACGCGTTATGGGAGATCATCTGGGAGGTGCTGACGCCCCCACGGCGAGTCACGTGTGTCGGGCCACCGATCTTGCACCCGGTGGGTCCCGTCCGCCGCACAGCCGCCGAAGTGGCTGAGGTAGTCGCGGGCGTGCTGTATCTGGCGGGGCCGTTCCTCCTGATGATGATCGCCCTGTTCGTTGCAAGGCGCGACAATGCCCGCGTCCACCTGACGGCTGCGGTTCTCGGGTTCGGGCTCGTCGCGTTGCCCGAGGCGCTGGCGGTCGCCGCGGAGGTGCTCAGGCCGCCTATGGAACCGCCGCCCGGCTGCCTGCCGGACTCGGCGCCGTTCCGAGTCCTGCCGGTGGTCCTGGCCTGGGTGGTCTCGCCACTGACGATGATCCTGTTCGCGGGCGCCGCCGGGACGCGGGTGCGCCCGGACCGGAGCTCCGTGCTGCGGCTGGTCGCGGCGCTCGGGATGATCGTGCTCGTCGTGCAGGCCGTACGGATCCTGCCGGAGCGACTGGCGGCGCCACCGGTCGCGGACGACGGCACCCCCCGGTACGCGCTGCTCACCGGCGGCTATCTGGAGACGGTGAACCTGGATACGGGCCGCACCGCCCATGAGTACATGCCATACCTCGGCAGGCGCATGACCCAGATCGAGGCGGTGGCCGCCACCCGGGAGCCGGGTGAGTACGTGGTGAGCGTGACCTTGCGGCAGGGCCAGGACACGTGGTCGCCGCGCGGCTTCGTTTCGCGCATCCACCGCCTGAGGGTGGACGCCGACGGCCAGGCGAAGCTGGGCCAGGCGCTGTCGGGCAGACTGAACGGGAGCGTCGATCGGATCGTGGTGTCGCCCGAGGGGCGCATCGCCTACAGCCGCCGGACCGAGGACCGCGATCACAACCAGACCTCCTACGTCGGCGTCCTCGCCCCCGACGTCGAATGGCGGGCGGCCGCGTACGGGTTCTATTGGCGGGACGCCCACACTCTGGTGCTTCCCGCCGACATCCACTTCACCGGGGCCACCTACCCGCCGAAGCCGGAGTTGGTGAAGGCCTGGGAGGGCGCCCTTGACGTGCGGCTGCCGGCGTCGGACCCGTCGGCCGCGGCGGTGCTCGTCCGGGCGCCGCGCGACAACGGCAGCCACACTCTCCCTCATCCTCTGCCGGACGGCCGGACCCTGCGGGTGCGCCAGGGGAGCTACGAGCAGCCGTCCGAGCTGCTCCTCTACGATGGGGACCGGAAGGTGGCCACGGTGCTCGCCCTGAGTTGCGGCGAGATCGTGTCGATGGCGCTGGACCGATCCGGCCGGCATCTCCTGGTCGGCAAGGACAACGAGAACGATTCGGTGGCGGGCAACAGACCGTGCGGGGGCAAGAACTACGAGCTGCTCCGCGTCGGCCTCACCCCGACGGCCGCTGGTGCCTTCCCCCACAGGGTCGTCTGGCGGGGCGGCACCTATGTCGGCGGATTCACCTGGTGACCGACCTCTGTGAACGAGCGGTCAGATCGCGTCCACCAATGCCGATCGATATGGGCGTTGTCGTCCTTGCCCGTGTTCAGGCGCGGCCGCTGCCCCCGGGATCGGGCCTGAGCAGGACGGTGCGGACGTCGGAGGGCTCCCGCTCCAGCTCCGGGACCATTGATCGCATCGCCTCCAGACCGCCGGAGACGCGTGCAAGACAATCTCTCCAGTACGGGACTCGCACGATCAGCTGGATCGCGGTAAGTGGTGAGGGTGTGCTCGCCGATGCCCGCGTCCAGTCCGACGGTGACACTTCTACCAGGAGGCGGGCAGGGCGATCGCGGTGGCGGCGCGGTGGATCGGCTCGACGACCTTGGCCATGATCCGGTCCTTGCCCGGCAGCAGGTTGACCAGGCGCAGCATCACCATCGACATGCGGACCTGGAACCGGCTCGACAGGACCATGCGCTTGATGTTGCCGGTGCCCAGGGCCTGGTTGGCCGCGACGAAGGGGCGCATCCGCGCCTCGTAGGCGGGGAAGGCGGCGGTGTGGTCGCCTGCGGCCCGCTTGAGCTCGCCCGCCAGCACGTACGCGCCGACCAGCGCCAGGCTGGTGCCCTGCCCGGAGGCGGGGGAGGCGCAGTAGGCCGCGTCGCCGACCAGCGCGACCCGGCCGGTGTGCCAGGTGTCCATGCGCACCTGGCTGAGGGAGTCGAAGTAGAAATCGGGCGCGTCGGCCATGCCGTCCAGCAGGCGCGGCACCTCCCAGCCGGATCCGCTGTAGGACTGGGCCAGTGCCCGCTGCTGTTCGACGCGCTCGCGCACCTTGCCGTCGGCAGCCCACAGGAACATGGCCTTGGCGCCGGTGTCCTGCCGGGTGCTGTAGAGCAGGGCCGTACGGCCGGGCCCGACGTAGGTCAGCTCCTCGCGGTCGAGCCCGAGGTGGTTGGGCACGCTGAAGATCGAGACGTTGTAGCCCATGTCGTGGACGAAACGTTCCTCGGGGCCGAAGGCCAGCGCGCGGGTGTTGGAGTGCAGCCCGTCGGCCCCTATGACCAGGTCGAAGTGGCGTACCAGGCCGCTGTCGAAGGTCACCTGGGTGCCGTCGATCGAGGCGATCGAATCGCCGAAGAGGTACTCGACGCCGTTGGCCGCCTCGTGGAGGAGCCGGGCGAGGTCGCCGCGGTGCACCTCGGCGTCCTCGTGGACGCGCCCGCCGAAACTGTCGCCGTCCATGCCGGCCACCTTGCGGCCTCCGTCGTCCACCACCGAGCCCGTGCGCACGTCGGTGCGTAGCCCGTGGACCTTCTCCAGCAGCCCCATCCGCTCGACGACATCGAGGGCCGCGCCTCGGATGTCGATCTTGTAGCCGCCCTCGCGCACCTCGGTGGCGCGTTCGACGACGGTCGGAGTGAAGCCGTGCTCGCGCAGCCAGTAGGCCAGGGTCGTGCCCGCGATGCTCGCGCCGGAGATCAGGATGTTCGTCATGCCTGAATAGTACATATGTGTAAGACAGTTGTGCAAGACGTATGTGTAAGGTTGGTGCATGGGTAACCGTGAAGATCTTTTGGGCGGCGCCAAGCGCTGCCTCTACGACAAGGGCTACTCCCGCACCACCGCGCGCGACATCGCCGCGGCGGCCGGGGTGAGCCTGGCCGCGATCGGCTATCACTACGGCACCAAGGAGGCCCTGCTCAACGAGGCGCTGGTGGAGGCGATGCAAGAGTGGGGCGACGACCTGGGCCGGGTCCTGGCCGAGCCGGCGGACTTCGAGACGACCTGGGGCAAGGTCATCGACTCCTTCGCCAGGGCCAGACCGCTGTGGGCGATCCAGTTCGAGCTGATCGCGCACATGGAGCGCACCCCTGAGCTGCGCGAGTCGTTCGTGGAAGCGGGGCGACAGGCCAGGCTGGGGCTGGCGGAGCTGTTCGGCTCGGACTCCGAGCGGATGGGGGCCGTGGTCCAGACCCTGCTGGGTGGCCTGGCGGCGCAGTGGCTCGTGGACCCCGACGGCACCCCGACCCCGGCGGAGCTCCTGGAGGGCCTGCGCGCCCTGGTGGGATCGACCCGGGGCGCGTCGTCATGATCCAGGATTCGGTGGAGTCGTGACCGAACTCTCGGTCGTCCCGGCCGCCTTCGGCATCGCGCCGCTCGGCGCTGTCGACGGGAGCCGGAACGCGGGGCGGGCAGGGGAGGACTCGAACGGCGCCCGAGAAACGATCGTCGTCCACCTGGGAAGCGATCTTCTCACCCCCTCCTGCGCTCCAGGGCGGCCGTACTCGTGAACGCCCCGCTTCGGAGCCGTTCTTGAGACGGCCTTGAGGAAGTTGACGAGATCCCGTCCGATCGACCTGATCGGACGGGATCTCGTCGTTCATGCCTGCCTAGAGCTGGTCGTAGCGGACGCGCATGCCGTCCACGAGGGTCTTGAGCGCGGCGGCGGTCGGCAGCCAGGGGGCGGCCGGCGACTGGGTGGCCTGAGCGACGAGCTGGTCGGCGAGGTTGGTCATCGGCGTCGCCGCGTTCGTCACGTCCGCGGCCCACAGGTAGGCCGCGTGCCCCGCGGGCAGGGGCGCCCCGGCCGGCAGCACGTGCACGGTGGTCTGCCCGCGGCCCCAGCCCACCAGCTGGTGCAGGTCGGTCAGGACCTCCTCCATCACCGAGAAATCGTACGCGGTGATCATGGGAAGCACCGGCGGGACGTCGGCCCGGGTGGTGGCGCGGCCCCCGGCTCCGTAGTGCAGGGTCATCGAGACCTGCTCCGACTCCCGCATGAGCTGCCGGAGCAGCAGCTCGGACGGCACCTCGCCCCGCCACCAGTAGGAGTTCTGGTACTGCTGCACGTATCCCATGTTCTGCCACACCCACAACGACCGGGCCCAGCCCCGGGTGAGCCGCTCCTGCGCCTCCGTCATCGCCTGGCGCACCTTGGCATCCTGCGGAGGCGTCAGGGCCGGACCGGCCGGCGGGCCGAGCACGGCGAGTGGCGCGGGCGCGGGCAGGTTCAGGCCCGCATGGAGCCTGGCCACCTCGGCGTAGTGGTCGGCGTTGGTGCTCATGGTCGGCCAGTCGGCCGCCGCGAAGCCCGGTGCGCCGAAGTAGTTGTGATCGGTGATCTTCTCGCTGACGATGTGGAAGGACTCGTGCAGCAGGGTGCGGACCCGGTTGTCGGTACGGGCGTCGGTGAACGTATGGGGAAGGATCGATACCTCGGGTGAGGTCACCGCGCCGGCACCTTGGATGGCCAGTTCACCCCGGTTGTCCAGCAGGAGCCTCCGGTTGTCGTAGAGGCGTTTCAGCCCTTTCGAGGCTTCGGTGAACGTCTTCTTGATCTCCGGCATCCTGGTGTTGTCCGGCAGGTTGAAGACGGTGATGATGTGCGCGTCGGCGTGGCCTGCCGCGACCTGGTCGAAAACGGCTGCCACCTCGTCCACCATGGTCTTCAGCACCGCCAGACCGGCGCCCGTCGGAGGCTGGTGCTGCCGGGCTCCCGCCTGCATGACATACGGGACCTTGTCCTCGAAGACCGCGATCAATTTCTCCAGCGTGTCGTTGGCCGCCGCGTTCGTGTAGTCCAGCGGGGTGGCGGCCTGGACGTAGGTGGCCACCCCGATGTTGTTCAGTGCGACCCGCAACGCGCCCAGGTCGTTCGCCTGGACCCGGCCGTACGCACGCCGTACCAGCCGGTGCAGCGTCGCGCGGAGTGGGGGCTGGGGGAGCTGGGGGTGGGTGAACGGCTCATTCTGGGTCACACCGCGTAATGGCAGCATGAGTTCCCTTTCATCCGGCGTGTTCCCTTGCGACGGCTGTCGCGCACACCAGATGTGACGCTTACCGTACAAATTGCGTTTACCATTCCAGGCCGGGCAGTCGGCACGGCTGACCGGCCTGATCGCGGCCGCCGTCGCTGGAGCGCTTCAACGCCGTGGCGGGATTCCCGATCCGGAGCCCTGGCGGTGATCAGCCGGGTTGAACGGCCTCAAGGAGAATTTCCAGCAGGTCGTCCGGCGCGTCCCGCATGAGGTTGTGCCTGCTGTCCAGTGCGCGCGTCGTCCACAGCGGATCGTCACGCAACATATCGGTTGTCGGCGTCATCACTGCCGTCTTCCGCGGCGGCGGGGTGCTTCAGCGGACGGGAGGGACGAACTCGGGCTGGTCGAGCAGGCGGAGCCAGCTTCCGTCGGGCTGGCGCCGGACGACCTGCGCGCGGGCGCCGGACCCGTCCTTCGGCGGGGTCGAGGTGAGGGCGATGTCGCCGCTCACCAGCGTCGGCAGCGGCTGTTCCGGCTCGAAGCGGGGACGGTCGGCGAGCACCTTCTCCCACAGCGCGCGGATCGCCTCCCGGCCCACCGTCCGGCCGCCGGGCGGGTAGGCCATCACCGCGTCCCGCTCGTAGAGCGCGGCGACTCCGGCCGCGTCGCCGGCGTTGGATCGCTCGACGAACAGGCGGGTGATGTCTTCGGGCCGCATGGCCTTCTCGTACTCCGGCATGGCTTCCTCCTGAGATCGGACTTGAGCACCTCCCACCCTGGTCGCCCGGCACTTAGAAGTCCAACAGATGAATCTGATGGAAACCAGAAGCTTCAGTTATGACACAGCGGCGGGTGCGGCCCGACGTTTGCGGCTGATGCGCGGGGGCAGCCGAGGCAGTGCCCAAGGCGGTGCTAAAGGAGGGTTTCCATGCTGCGGCAGAAGCAGAGAGCCGGCACGGTCGCGGTGATCGCCCATCAGAAGAAGTCACTCGGGGGCGGGCTGGACGAGCTGCGCAGGCTCCTCGCCGACGAGGAGCCCGGCAAGCTGCTCTGGTACGAGGTGCCCAAGAGCAAGAAGGCTCCGAAGCAGGCGCGCAAGGCGCTCAAGGAAGGCGCCGATCTGGTGCTGGTCTGGGGCGGGGACGGCATGGTGCAGCGCTGCGTGGACGCGCTGGCCGGCTCCGGCGTGACCGTGGGCATCATCCCCGCCGGGACGGCGAACCTCCTCGCGCAGAACCTCGGCATTCCCGAGGACCTCCCCGAGGCCGTGCGGATCGCCTTCCACGGCGAGAGCCGGAAGCTCGACCTGGGCAAGGTCAACGGCGAGCACTTCGCCGTCATGGCGGGACTCGGCTTCGACGCTGAGATGATCAAGGACGCCGATCGGGGGCTGAAGGACAAGCTGGGCCGCGCGGCGTATGTGTGGACCGGGCTGCGGCACGTCCGGGGGGAGCTCGTCCGGATGGAGGTCAAGCTCGACGGGGTGAAGTGGTTCGAGGGGGAGGCGAGCTGCCTGCTGCTGGGCAACGTCGGGACCATCACCGGCGGCATCGAGGCCTTCGACGACGCGCGCCCCGACGACGGGTGGCTGGAGATCGGCGTCACCACGGCGAAGGGGCCGATCCAGTGGGCCCGCGTGCTCGGCCAGATGGGCGCCGGACGGTCGGACGAGTCTCCCTTCGTCCGGATGACCCGGGCACGCAAGATCAGCGTCAAGCTGGGCGCGCCGATGACCTACGAGCTGGACGGCGGCGCCAAGGACTCCGTCACCCGGCTCAAGGCCAAGGTCGTGCCCGGCGGCATCACCGTCCGGGTCCCCGTGCCGGGGCCGAACGCCTGACCGCCGGCATCACCGTCCGCGTCCCCGTGCCAGGGCCGGGGCCGAACGCCTGACCGGCGGCACCGCCTCCGTCCTCCTGGGCGGTGCCGCCGGTCAGGTGGAGTCCGTACCTAGACGGTGCTGACGGTCATCTGGAGCTCGGTGACCCACTGGTCCTGGTCGTCGGGGCATTCGATGCTGACCTCCCGGGCCAGCCCGACGCTGCGGTAGCCGTGCTCCTCGACCCAGTGGGCCAGTGTCTGGAACGTGGTGCCGACCTGGTCCATCGAGCCCCGGTGGATGATCGTGGCGGCCGTCTCGACCGCCGGCAGGTCCACGATCGCGAAGTCGTGCGCCTCGGACGCCTCCGCCGTCACCTCGACCCCGGCGTGCACGACCACCCTGCCGTCCGCCTCCGGCTGGTAGCAGGCGATGCCGTATCCCGACGGTGTCACCCCGGCCCGGTCGAGCCGCTGGAACAGCTCGCCGTACAGGGGCTGGATGACGGGTCCGATGTCCTCGCTCTCGTAGCTCCCCGCGACGGCGGTGAGCTCGGCCACGCGGGTCGGGGGGATCCGCTTGAGGATGACCTCTTCGGTATGCATGCGCCCTTCTCTCTCGATCGTCCGGAGCCTCGCCTCGACCCGGAGCAGCCGCGCGGTGTCCGCCGTGATCCGCTCCTCCAGCTCCGCGCGGCGCAGTCGCACCATCCCCTGCAGCTCGGCCGTGCTCACCCGCTCGTCGAGGATCGACCGCACCTGGTGCAGGGTGAAGCCGAGATCCTTCAGCGCGATGATGCGGTTGAGCCGTGAGAGCTGGCTCGCCTGGTAGAAGCGGTAGCCGCTGGCCGGGTCGACGTGGGCGGGCTGCAGCAGCCCGAGCGCGTCATAGTGGCGCAGCATGCGCACCGACACCAGGCCGAGCTGGGCGAAGTCTCCGATACTGAACATGGTCCTTCATGGATAGGGGCTCACACGGTGTCAGGGTCAACCCAGCCTGCCGGCGTAGGCCCGGGCGAACGCCTGCTGCGCCAGGACACCGGCCGGTCCGGCCAGGCGGGTGTACCACCGTCCGGGACGGGTGAACGCGCGGACGGTGAACCACACCCGTCCGTCCCCGGCCCGTTCGAGAAGGAAACTCTCCTCCCCGCTCGCGGGATGTCCGGGCAGCGTGCCGTAGGCGAATCCGGCCCGGTCGTCCTCCTCGCGCACCCACACCACCCGGCACGGCATGAGTATCCGCAACGGCCCGGCGCCGAGCCCGCAGACCAGGGTCACCCCGGGTGCGGCCCGGGGCGCGGACGCGACCGGGCGGAGCCCGAGCCGGGCGTGCACCCGCCAGGTGAGCAAGGACTCGGCGGCACGGCCGAAGCTCAGCTCCGGCCCGAGGCGCCGCCGGTAGCGCAGGGCCCGGTAGCCGGGCGGGACCGTTCCGGTACGGCTCGCGCCGACGTCCGGATAGGAGAACTCCGCGTCGAGGTAACGCTCCAGAAGGTCCATCTCGCTCCTCACAGGGGTTGGGGGCGCAGCCGGAGCCGGGCCCCGATCGCGCACAGGGCGAATCCGAAGGCGTTCAGCAGGCCGTGGGTGGCGACCATCCAGCTCACCGGCGGCCTGGGCAGGCCCGCCGCCTCGCCCAGCGCCCAGCTCAGGGCCAGCACCATGGACACCGCCAGGACCAGTGAGGACACGCCGAGAAGGAGACGGGTCGGGCGGTCGTGACCGCCCTGCCGTACCTCGGTGAGAGTCAGCAGGCCGACCAGCCACATACCCGCGGTGAGCACCACCGCACCGGCCAGCTCGAACCAGTCGCCGACGAAGTAGCCGGCCAGGACCAGCATCGTGCCGCCGGGCACGCTGAGCGCCGCCGTCCGGGCGAGCGGGCCGTCTCCGGCCGCGCGGCAGGTCAGGCCCGCCACCAGCGCCGCGGCGAAACCGGCGAAGTGGAAGTGGGCGACGGTCAGGGCGAGGATGCCGGGGGAGAAGCCCCACAGCGGGTGCCCCAGGCGTTCGGCGACCAGGGCGGTCGCGGCGATGGCGGGGGTGACCAGCGCGGTGAGAACGGCGATCTCGCGGGGGAGCGGGGACCGTAGCGTCCGCAGGCGGAGTGGGGCCTGCAGTGCGAGCCAGACGGTCACGAGCGCGTAGGCCACGGCCAGGGCACCGGCCCAGACGCCGCGGTCCAGCCACAGCGAGATCGCGCCCGGCACGGCCCCGAGCCACCACAGGCGGAGCAGGAGGCCCGGCACCTGGACGAGCCGCAGCCCGGCCGGGACCACCACGAGCATCCCGGCCGTCAAAATCACGTTGAGCAGGAGGCGCATGAGGCCCTCTCATGTTCTGAACGCGTTCAGAAACCTGACGGCATCAAGGTAACAGCCGGGTGGATCCCCCTCCCGGGGCCCCCTCCCCGGCGCGGGCCCGCCGGCCGACGGCTGTCAATCATGTAGGTGAATGACAGAGATCATCTAGCCGATTGATGCCGTATGGTCGGGACATGTCCACAGACCAGGAGCGCCCCGCACCGCGCAGGGCGGCCACCCCGGAGGAGCGCGGCAGGGCCGCCGAGCAGACCCGCGAGCGGATCCTGCGGGCGGCCGTCGAGGAGTTCGGCGCCAAGGGATACACCGGGGCGCGTACGGCGGGCATCGCCGCGCGGGCCGGCGTCAACCAGCAGCTGATCTCCTACCATTTCGGCGGCAAGCAGGGGCTGCTGGACGAGCTGCGCCGCCGCCGGCACGAGGAGCGGTCCGTGCTCGCGCCTCCTGGCTCCACCTTCGGGGAGTCGCTGGCGGCCTATCTCGACGCCACTCTCGACCGGCCCGACTGGGCCAGGCTGGTGATCTGGCAGGCGCTCGGCGACGGTCCGGGCGACAGTTCCGAGGCGGCCGGACGGCAGCGCGCCGGGCTGCGCGAGGGGGTGGACGCGATCCGGCGCCGGCAGGCCGACGGCGAGCTCACCACCGCCGTCCAGCCGGAGTTCATCGCCCTCGTCTCGCACGTGCTGGCGTTCGCCCCGGTGGCGACGCCGCAGTTCGTGGCGGGCGTCCTCGACGTCGAGCCCTGCTCGGAGGACTACCGTGAGTGGGTCGGCGAGCAGCTCGCCGCCCTGCTCCGCCCCGCGTGACCCGCGTGACCCGCGTGACCCGGACGGTCCGGACGGTCCGGGCCGCGCGCCGCGAGGGCCCGCTGCCGTTGGCCGGGCTGCTCACCGGGACGGCCCGCCACCGTCCGCCGGGCCTGTCGCGCCGGCGGAAAACCGGTTGGCCGATGACGTCGCGGCAGGAAAGTATGGCCGTCATGTCACTGCGCTTCCACGAGATCGCCGAGAGCGGTCATCGCATCCTCAACCCGTTCACCGAAGAGAAGCTGGCGCTGCTCGGAGAGGTCGCCCGGCTCAGGCCGGGCATGCGCCAGCTCGACCTGGCGTGCGGGAAGGCGGAGCTGCTCTGCCAGTGGTCCCTGCGCCACGGGATCGAGGGCGTCGGAGTCGACATCAGCGAGGTCTTCCTGAGCGCGGCCCGGGAGCGGGCGCGTGAGCTCGGGGTCGGCGACCGGCTCCGCTTCGAGCGGGAGGACGCGGGGGCCTACCGGGCGGAGCCGGAGGCGTTCGACGTCGTGTCCTGCATCGGGGCGTCCTGGATCGGCGGCGGGCTGGAGGGAACGGTCGAGCTGATGCTCCCCGCGCTCAAGGAGGGCGGGATCCTCCTCGTCGGCGAGCCGTACTGGATCTCCACGCCGCCGGAGGAGGCATACGAGGTGCTGGGTTTCGGCGCGGAGGCGTTCAGCTCGCTGGCCGGGACCTTCGACCGGTTCGAGGCGGCCGGGGTCGAGGTGCTGGAGATGGTCCTCGCCGACCAGGACAGCTGGGATCGCTACGTGGCGAGCCAGTGGTGGACGCTGAGCGACTGGCTCCGCGACAATCCCGCCGACCCCGACGTCGAGGAGGTGCGCGAGTTCCTGGAGCGCGCCCGCCGCTCGCATGTGGAGTACGGCAGGCGGCACCTCGGCTGGGGTGTCTTCGTGCTGCGCCGCCGTTGACTGCTACTGACGGGTAAGCATAGGTTCCCAGATACCGACTGGTCGGTTAAGGGAGCTTCTATGCGGGTGCGGGACAAGGTCGTCGTGGTGACCGGGGCCGCGAGCGGGATCGGGCGGGCGATGGCCCTGCGCTTCGCCGCCGAGGGTGCGGCCGGGGTGCTGGTCGCCGACCTCGACGAGGTGGGCGCGACGGAGGTGGCCAAGGAGATCGGCGACCGGGCGGTGGCCGTACGGGCCGACGTGTCCGTCGAGGACGACGTCCGCGGCCTGGTCACCACCGCGGAGAGCGCCTTCGGGCCGATCGGCCTGTTCTGCTCCAACGCCGGGATCATCACCGGTCACGGGCTGGACGCCACCGACATGGAGTGGACCAGGACCATCGCGGTCAACGTCCTGGCCCACGTCTACGCGGCGCGGGCCGTCGTGCCCGGTATGGTCGAGCGCGGCGAGGGCTACCTGCTCACCACCTGTTCGGCGGCCGGGCTGGTGAGCTGCCCCGGCGACGCCCCCTACGCGGTGACCAAGTCGGCCGCGATCTCCTTCGCCGAGTGGGTGGCCATCCACTACGCGACCAAGGGCGTGAAGGTCAGCGTGCTCTGCCCGCAGGGCGTGCGCACCGGGATGTTCGAGCGGGGGATCGCCGAGGACCATCTCACCGCCAGGGCGGTGGGCGCCTCCGGCGCCATCCTCGATCCCGCCGCGGTGGCCGGTGCGGTGGTCGAGGGCCTGGAGGCCGAACGGTTCCACATCTTCCCGCACCCCGAGGTCGCCGAGTTCGTCCGGCGCAAGGCCGACGACCCGGACCGCTGGCTGGCAGGGATGGCCCGTTTCGTCGACTCCCTGGAGGGATGATGACCGACGTCCGGCTGGCCCGGCAGTCCTGGCGCCGCCTGGAGCCCGTCCACGGAATGATCTATTTCGTGCCCGAGGCCGCCGAGCGCTACGCCGCGCTCGGCCTGGAGCCCCAGGCGGGTTACTTCGCCTCCCGCGGAGCGGCCTTCGGGACCGCCTCGCCCGAGCTGGTCATCGCGACCTTCTACAACTTCTGCCCCACCCTGGTACGGCGGGCGCTCCCGGCCGCCTGGGGCGTCGCGACCCCCGAGAAGGTGATCGAGGCCCGCCTCGACGCCGTCGGCGCGGCCCTGCGCCGGGCGGGCATCCACGAGATCCCGGTCCTCGCCGAGACGACGGCGCTGGCCAGACACGCCGCGGAGCAGGCCGTCGAGCACCTGCAGGGCCGCCCGCTGTTCGCCGCGCACGCCGCGCTGCCCTGGCCGGACGACCCGCTGCTGGAGCTCTGGCACGCCCAGACCCTGCTGCGCGAGTTCCGGGGTGACGGTCATGTCGCGGCCCTGACGGCCGAGGGGATCGGCGGCCTGGACGCGCTGATCCTGCACGGCGCGACCGGGCAGATGCCCACGGTCTTCCTGAAGGTCAGCCGGGGCTGGCCGGAGGAGGAGTGGGCGGCGGCCGAGGAGGCGCTGCGCGGACGCGGGCTGCTGGACGGCGACGAGCTCACCGAGGAGGGCGGCGCGCTGCGGCAGCGGATCGAGGACCGCACCGACGAGCTGGCCCTCCCCGCCTACGCCGCGCTCTCGGACGACGAGCTCGCCCGGCTGGCCGAGCTGGCCCGGGTCTTCGGCCGGGCCGTGGTCGACGCGGGCCTGCTCACGTTCTCCCTGTGAGGCCGCCCCCCGGCAACCGGCCCGGCGTGCTCGCTCCGGCACGGGAGCGGCACCCCGGCGGTTCCGCCGGTGGTCAGTCCTCGGCGGTCGGGTCGGCGACCTGGCCGACGAACAGCGGGGTCAGCGTCGGCCGGTGGACGATCGCGAAGGCGAACGGGTGGTCGGCGCGGATCTCGGCCTCGGGCGAGGGCATGGCCATCACGGGGAAGGCGAGGCCGGTGACGGCGGCGGCCTCGGTGCCCCACTCGTCCACGGTGATGGTGGCGCGGTGCGTCGCCTGGCCGAGGAACGCGCCGTCGGCGATGCCGGAGTAGTCGGAGCCGTCCAGACCGAGCTCCCGCAGCGGCTCCTGCAGGCTCAGAGCCGTGGAGAAGTCCCACCGGGGCATGACGACCGTGACCGGGGTCTCCCTGAGCCCGGCGGCCACCTCCGCCATCACGGCCGGGGCGAGCAGCCCGGCGGGGGGCCCGCCCGCTCGCGGCAGGAGGACCCACATGGCCAGGTCGCCCTTGGCGTAGCGGAGCTCGACGGCCTGCCAGTCCGCCCCGGAGGCGTAGCCGAAGGTCCCCGCCTGGCGCATCAGGGTCGTCCGCGCGGTCGTCCCGTCGGCGCGGGTGAAGGCGGCGTTCTCCTCCGGCGGGTCGGTGAACGCCGTCGCCCACTCGGCCTTGAGGTAGACGGCGTTGGCGATGACCAGCCGGGTCCCCGGGTCCAGCCGGTCGAACACCTTCTTGATCCGCCCGGCGGTCTGCCTGTCCGCCCACGCGTCGATGACTCCGGCGGCGTCCCCGGTGAAGTCCACCTGCCGTACGCCGGCGCCGTACTGCGCGGCGAGCGTGCGCAGGAACTCCGGCCTGACGCTCAGCCCCTCCTGGGTGAACAGACCGCTGGCCACGCCGACGATCGGCGCGGCCGGCTCGCTCTCCTGCGCGTCCCGTCTGACGTCCGGGGTGGGCGCGGGCGGCGGGCCGTCGAGCGTGACGATCTGCCGGGTGAGGGCGTTGAAGGAGGTGTGCGGCCCCTCGGCGGGGAAGCCGAAGACCTCGTCCAGCTCCGGTCCCGTCCCGCCGCCCGCGCCCGCCCTGGCCATGCCGTAGGCGTGGCCGATGCTCAGCGGGGACAGGACGGCGTTGGCGCCGGGCCTGGCGGTCGCCGCGAGCAGGGCGTGGCCGAACGCGGTCAGCCCGCGCACGGTCTCCTCGACCGGGGGCTCCGCCGGGGTCTCCCGCCCGACCCCCTCGGCGGTGATCACGCGGGCCTGCGGCGTACCGCAGGCGGCGAGGGCGGCGACGGCCAGCAGGGCGGTGAACAGACGGCGCATGCCCCTGACACGTATGCCGCCGCCGGGCGGTTCAACTCGGCGTTCCGTGGGAGGGCGGCTTCGGGGACGGTTTCAAGGGTGGGCCCAGGTCGGGGCGGGGTCAGGTCAGGGCGGCGGAGGCGCCCGCGCCGATCAGGGCGACGGCCCACACGAGGTCGAGGTTGAACCACGCCTTGCGGAGCACCGCGACCCCCAGTCGCTCGTAGACGATCACGGCCAGGGCGGTGATCGTCGCGAGCATGGAGAGCGTGTGGATCGCGGTCGCCAGCAGGCTCTGCGAGGCCAGCGAGGCGGCGCCGTGCCCGGCGTGCAGGGTGATCGGAAGCACCATCAGGCCGGCGCCGTGGGCGGTGGCCATCAGGAACGACCACCCGGCGAGCTGCCAGCGGGTCACCTTCATCCCGACCCAGCGGGGATGGCGCCGCCGTACCAGCCGCCAGACCCCGAACCCGCACACCAGGGCCGCCACGCCGTAGGAGATGAGCCTGGGCGGGGCGGCCAGGCGTGCCACGGACACCAGCGCGAGCGTGATCAGCACCGATCCCGCATGCCCGAGCACGATGGGCGGCAGTGCGCGCAGCACCGCCGCGCGCGAGCGTTCCTGCAGGCCGAGGGCTACCGCGAAGAGCCAGCCCATGGCCGGGTTCAGGCCGTGGAAGGCGCCGAGCCCGGCCAGGATCAGCACGGAGGTCAGATCCATCGGGCGCGCCCCGCCGTGGTCATGGACCGGGCCGTGATCACGGGAAGCAGTAGGAGTCGGACGAGGAGTCGCCGCCCTGCAGGCGGATCTGGTGGGCCCGGCGGCCGTCGGCGGCGAAGTCGACGAAGAAGCCGGGGTCGAGGGAGATCGAGCCGTCGTCGGCGATGTCCACCTTGGCCATCCAGCCGGAGATCCCGTCGGGGTAGAAGACGTCGTCCCAGGAACGGTAGAGCGAGTTGGTGAAGTAGACCCGCCGCCCGTCCCTGCTGGCCTCGACCATCTGGGGCCCGCCGTTCAGCGCCCGCTCCGGGGCGGCCGGGTGGGCGTCGCGCCGGGCGATGCCGCCGAGCCGGACCGAGCCGGTCTCCCGGGGGGCGAACGGGTCGGAGACGTCATAGGCCTTGAGCTCGCCCGTGCCCCAGCAGGAGACCAGCAGGGTCCGGTCGTCAAGGGTCAGCGAGATGTCGCTGACCAGCGGCGGAACCGCGCCGAACTGCTTGAGCGGCTCCGGCAGCAGGTCGGCCGGGGCCGGCTCGGCCGGGATGGTGATGGTCTTGAGGGCCTTCCAGACCCCGTCCTCCAGGTACCAGGTGAAGATGTTGGCCGACAGGTCCTCGACGTTGATCACGGTGTTGACGAAGCCGTAGGTCTTGGTCGGGTCGTGGGCGGGGCGCAGCTCCAGGGTCATCTGGTGCTGGTCGCCCAGGTCGATCTCCTGCAGGTGCCTGCGCTTGGTCAGGTCCCAGAGGTGCAGCTTGTGGCCGTACTCCCGGCCGACCAGCAACTCCAGCGAGGGCCCCGCCTCGATCTGGTTCGGCGTGCCCCACTCGCTTGTGATCATCGTGTCGTGGCCGAGGTGCCACCAGAAGTCGTAGTGCAGCTTCTGCGTCCCCCGGTCCGCCTCCCAGCGGCCCTTGGGCTCGAAGGTGTCGTGGTCGAGCGTGAACACCCCGCCCGGCGTGTCGCCGTCCACGTTGCCGAGCGCGCTGACGTAGATCGCGTCGGTGCCGCAGTGGACGGTGTGCGGGCGGCTGTAGCCGGTCTTCGCGAAGATCGTTTCTGGTTCGATCGTCTTGACGAGCCTGGGATGCCAGGGATCGTCCTTGACGTCGAAGATGTAGATCCTGCTGGACCGCAGGCCGGGCACGACCAGGTAACGCCGCTCGACGTGCGGGTGCGGGGCGTACGGGCACAGGGCCGCACTGCAGACGTTCCACCCGAAATGATGGAGTTCGTCACCCGGGACGGACATGTCGTGCACGTTGACGATCGACCCGTCGGACAGGTCGATCGTGGCGAGCCCGTCGGGGCGCCCATCGCCGGCGGTGTCGAGTAAGGCCACATAGGCGAGCTCTTCCCGGGGGGCCAGCATGGCCTCACGGGCGGACGGGTAGAAGGTGGGATCGGGCTGGACGAGTGCCATGGCGGGCTCCTGGGCCGAGATCAATATCCTACTAATGTTGTAGGAAAACTCTCCGCTGTCTAGGGGTCATTTTAGGTAACCGGCGCAGCCGGAGCGCGGGCGGGCACCCCCGCCGAGCCGTACGGCCCGGCGGGGGTCGCCGTCGGTGTCTTCTACAGCGCGCGGACCCTCCGGGCCGCGGCCACCATGTTCCGCAGGCTCGCCTCGGTCTCGGCGTAGCCCCGCGTCTTCAGCCCGCAGTCGGGATTGACCCAGAGCCGCTCCGGCTCGACCGCCCGGACCGCCAGCCGGAGCGCCCGCTCGATCTCGTCGGTCTCCGGCACCCGGGGGGAGTGGATGTCGTAGACGCCCGGCCCGATCCCGCGGGTGTACCCGGCGGCGCGCAGGTCCTCCAGCAGCTCCATCCCGGACCTGGCCGCCTCGACGCTGGTCACGTCCGCGTCCAGGTCGCCGATGGCGCCGATGATCTCGCCGAACTCCGAGTAGCACATGTGCGTGTGGATCTGCGTGGAGTCCGACACCCCCGAGGTCGCCAGCCGGAACGCGGCGACCGCCCACGCCAGGTAGGCGGCGTGCCCGGCCGCCCGGAGCGGCAGCAGCTCCCGCAGCGCGGGCTCGTCGACCTGGATGATCCGGATGCCCGCCGCCTCCAGGTCGCGGATCTCGTCCCGCAGCGCCAGCGCCACCTGCCGTGCGGTCTCGGACAGCGGCTGGTCCTCCCGGACGAACGACCAGGCCAGCATGGTCACCGGTCCGGTCAGCATGCCCTTGACCGGCCTGCCGGTCCGGGACTGGGCGTAGACGGCCCAGCCCACCGTCATCGGCTCCGGCCTGGCCACGTCCCCGAACAGGATGGGCGGCCGGACGCACCGGGTGCCGTACGACTGCACCCAGCCGTGCTCGGTGGCCGCGTAGCCGTCGAGCTGCTCGGCGAAGTACTGGACCATGTCGTTGCGCTCGGGCTCGCCGTGGACCAGCACGTCCAGCCCGATGTCCTCCTGCAGTGCGATCACCGAGTCGATCTCGGCCCGCATCGCCGCCTCGTATCCGGCCCGGTCGATCCGGCCCCCCCGGAGATCGGCGCGGGCCCGCCGTACCGCGTCCGTCTGCGGGAACGAGCCGATCGTGGTCGTGGGCAGCGGCGGCAGTCCCAGCGACGCGCGCTGGATCACCGCCCGCTCCGCGTGGGCGGCCCGTGCCGTCCCCTCGCCCAGCGCCGCCAGCCGGGCCCGCATCCGCCCGTCCACCGGAGCCCTCACCGGTACGGCGGGCACGACCGCGCCGGGTCCCTCCCGCATCGCGCGGCCGATCGCCACGACCTCCGCCACCTTCTGCCTGGCGAACGCCAGCCCCTCCGGCACCGCCGTCTCCCGCTCCACGTCGAGGGGGACGTGCATCAGCGAGCAGGAGGTGGAGATCACCACCTCCCCGGCCAGCCCGAGCAGCGCCGCGCAGGTGGACAGCGCGGCGGGCAGCTCGGTCCGCCAGACGTTACGGCCGTTCACCACCCCCGCCACCACGGACTTGGCCGCCATCCCGGGGGTGGAGGCCACCGCCGCCAGGTTGCCGGGACCGGCGACGAAGTCCAGGCCGACGGCCTCGACGCGGGTCGCGGCCAGCACGGGGAGCGCGGCGCCGATCTCGCCGAAGTAGGTGGCGACCAGCAGCCGCGGGCGGTGGCTGAGCCCGCCCAGGTGCTCATAGGCGCGGGCGAGCGCCTTCAGCTCCTCCGCCGACCGGTCCGCGGCCAGTGCCGGCTCGTCGAGCTGGACCTCGGTGACCCCGGCGGTGGCCAGCCGCTCCAGCAGCTCGGCGTAGACGTCGAGCAGGTCGTCCAGGAGCCGCAGCGGGGCGAAGGCGGGGTCGGCGGACTTGGCCAGCAGCAGGTAGGTGAGCGGGCCGACCAGCACCGGCCTGGTCTCGATCCCCAGCTCCCTGGCCTGGCCGTACTCCGCCAAAGGCTTGTCCCAGGTCAGCCGGAACCGCGTCTGCGGGCCCACCTCCGGCACGAGGTAGTGGTAGTTGGTGTCGAACCACTTGGTCATCTCCAGGGGGGCGATTCCCCGGGCGCCGCGTGCCATGGCGAAGTAGCGGTCGAGGCCGTCGAGATCGGCGAAGCGGGCGGGGACGGCGCCGATCATGACGCTGGTGTCGAGCATCTGGTCGTAGAAGGAGAAGGTGTTGGAGGGGATGTCGGTCAGTCCGGCGTCGCGCAGCTCGCTCCAGGTGCGTTCGCGCAGCTCGCGGCCAGCCTGTTCCAGCCCGGCGGCGTCGAGACGGCCCGCCCAGTAGGCTTCCACGGCCTTCTTCAGCTCCCGGTCGGGGCCGATCCTGGGGTAGCCGAGGACGGTGGTGCGTTGGTCTGTCATGGGTCCTTTTCCCTCGTGGAACCCGGCTTTCGCGGGCATGGCGAGGGGAGGTCCCCCCGGCCCTCCCGCGAGGCCATGGACTCACCGCGCGCCGGTCGGCGCGCGGGCGGTGGCAGGTATTCGGACTCGTGGGCGTCGTGCGCGTTCCTACTGGCCGTCGCTTCCCAGGTGATCGTTCACCCAGTGCTCGTGTGACGGCGGTCGTTCCCACTCACCGCTGCGGGGCAGTCCCGGAATCGCACCGGGTTCCCTGTTGCCTCGCCGCTCCGGTGAGGGAGCGGCGAACCAGCCGCACCGGCAGCATAACCCCCGTCGCTTCGGCGTGCGGAAGCCCTACGGCGAAGAAGCGAAGAGGGAGGTACGGCATGCGCCCGGTCTGTCCGAGGCGCTGGGCGATGGCGCTGCGCGGAGTCGGTCGCCGACCCGGAGGAGACGGGACCGGGGTTCTGCTTTATGAATCACCGATGTCCGAGTTCGGTCCGTGCCCATGGGCCTCGCTTGCGGCAGGACCGTATCCTGCACGAGGCCCGTGAGAGCGCCGATCCGCTACCGAGCAGCTCAGAACGAGGACGAGAACGCGCCTCACCTCCACGACGGGTGGCAGGGCGCGTCGCATGCCGAGGCCTCGTTTCTACGCCTCCTGCCGGGCTGCCGGGCGGTAGTCCAGGACGATGGCGCCGGAGCTGAAGGTGTGGGTGCCGGCGAGCTGCCAGGTCGTGGTGTCGATGCCGTCGGCGAAGAGACGCTTGCCCTTGCCGACGATGACCGGGTGGAGGAAGAGCTTGAGTTCGTCGATGAGGTCGTGCTCGATCAGGTAGTTGACCAGATCACCGCTGCCGTAGATCAGGATGTCCTTGCCGTCCTCGGCCTTCAACCTGGCGACTTCCTCGGAGACGTCACCTTCGATGACGGTGGCGTTCCACTGCGGGTCCTTGAGCGTGGTGGAGGCCACGTACTTCGGGATGCTGTTCATCTCTGCCGCCCCCTCCTCGCCCTCGGACTCCATCTGCGGCCGGGCCTGGGACATGCCGTCATAGGTGACGCGTCCGAGGAGCAGGGCGCGGCTCTGGGAAAACTGGCCGTTCTGGAACTTGCCGTGGTCGTCGTTCCAGAACGGCCCGGTCCAGGCGGGCGCCTCCACGACGCCGTCCATCGAGCTGTAAATGACTGCGACAACCTCGCTCATGTTCTGCTCCTCAAGAGTGACGGGTCTGTCCGGCTCGCTGTTTTGATGTGCCTTCAGCTTGGCGGAACCCATTTGCGGATTGCTTACGGCCTTCTTTAGGCGCCGGGTCTCTGGGCCACCGGCCTCGCCGTTACGACCGGGGAGATGCCAGGATGACCGGGGAGTCGGAGCAGCGGCTCAGCCGGGACCGATGGGCCGGGTAGGGCGGGATCCGGGCGCCGGCCGCCACGACAGGGTCTCGGTGATGATCCGCATGTACAGCGGGGTCGGCACGACCCAGGCGAGAGCGTCGCGGAGGAACGCGGTCACCGGACGGTGAGCCTGGGCGAGCCGCCCAGCCTGGGCGGAGACCCGGACGAGGCGCTGCGTGCGTGGGCGTCTTACCATGTCGTAGGCCTTGAGTGCCGCTCTCACGTCGGGTTCGCGATCCAGTGTCTCCGCGAGCGTCACCGCATCCTCCAGGGCCTGGCAGGCCCCCTGCGCGAGGTCGGGGGTGACCGCGTGTGCCGCGTCTCCCAGCAGCGCGACCGAGCCGGCGACATAGGTGGGCAGTGGCGTGGTCAGGCTGTAGATGTCGTGTCGCAGCAGGGATTCGGGCGGGGTCGAGGCCAGAAGGTGCGGAATCGGTTCGTGCCAGCCGCGGAAGCAGTCGGCCAGTTCCTCAAGTGTCGCCTCCGGCAGCGAGCCCTCGGGCAGGCCGAGAGTCGCGTACCAGTAGACCCTGCCATCGACCAGCGGCGCTATTCCGAAACGCCTGCCACGGCCCCAGCTCTCGGTCAGCGAACCAAGACGGAGGCCGGAGACCTTCTCCTCGGGTACGACGCCTCGCCACGTGATGTAGTTCGCATAGGCGGGAGCCGGGTGGCCGGGGAACAACTTCTCACGCGACCTGCTGTGGAGCCCGTCGGAGGCGACGACCAGATCGGCCGTCACCGTACGGGGTCCCTGGGGACCCGTGTAGCTCACCGTTCCTTCGGCCGCGTTCACGTCGGTGACGCGATGCCCCGTAGAGATCACATTCTCGGGAAGGGCCTTGGTGAGCATGGTGATGAGGTCGGTGCGATGCAGCGCGAATCCGGGAACGCCGAAGCGCCGCTTGAGTTCCTCGATGTGCGTCCGCATGAGCCAGTGGCCGGAACTCGTCCGCAACCCCGCTCCGCCCTGGATCACCCCCGTCGCGCGGAGTTCGCCTCCGAGCCCGAGCCAGTCGATCGCGCGCACCGCGTTGGGCGCGAGCGTGATACCCGCGCCCAGGGCTCGAATCTCCTGCGCCTGCTCGAAGAGCGCCACCTTCCAGCCCGTTCGGGTCAACGCCAGCGCGGTGGCGAGCCCGCCGACGCCTCCTCCGATGACGACGGCTGTGCGATCCATCAGCTCCCCTTCGATAACTCGAACACATGTGTACGGATTAATATAGTCCATGCCTGCGCCGAGTTCTCTCTGTCGGGGAAGAGGGCCACATGATCTCGGCGCGGTGATCACGAGGGACCCGCCCGGGCCTAGGCCTTCTTCGGTTCGCCGGTCGGGGTCGATTCCGGGGAGCAGAGGATGGCGGTGCGCCGGTCTGTCGTCGATCCTTCTGTCGCCTCCCGCCGATCCTGGCGTGTGGCCGAGCCTCCGGGCTCGGTGATGTTCCCCGGACCACTCGGCCATGCGTGCGGGCGCGGGGGCGTGATACCACGGTGTGATGAACGACGAACTCCACGCCAAGGCCGTTGACGCCTTCATCGAGGCTGCCAACACTTCTGATTCACAGCGGCGTGCGACCCTCCTAGGTCGCGCTCTCACCGACGACGTCGTTTTCTGGGGTCCATTGGGGCGCGGAACCGGTCTACGTCGCCACCGAACTCGACGGCGTCTCGGACAAGCGGGTCGCGGCCTACATCGCCAAATACGCGACCAAGGGCGCGGAGTCAGCCGGGACGGTGGACCGGCCTATCCGGCAGGTATGGGAGGTGGCACGCCTGGAGGTGACCGAGCATGCCCGCCGCATGATCTACGCCTGTTTCGGCCTCGGCGACCTTCCCGAGTACCGGGACGTTCCCCTGCGGCGGTGGGCTCACATGCTGGGTTACGGCGGCATTTCTCGACCAAGTCACGCCGTTACTCGGTGACCTTGGGCGCTCTGCGGCGGGTGCGGGCCGATCGCCGGGCCGAGGAGGTACGGCGTGCGCTGGGTCTGCCCGAGGGGCGGAGGAACGGGAGAAGGTCGTCGTCCAGCAGTGGCGCTACGGGGGAAGCGGTCACCGGCATGGCGAACTCTTCTGGGCCGAACTCACCCGGCAACGCATCGCTGCCGCTCGCCGGATCGCCCGGGAGCGTGAACAGCTTGGTCCCGGCTGACTGTGGGGCTCAACCATCTGCCGAGTGGTGTGGCCGGCGGAATGCCGTAGGCACCCGAAGGGCTCGCGGAGCGAGTTCGGCCGGCGACGCCACGGGGGAGAGTTCCTCCCCTTCGCCGGGCCGGACGGTGGCGGAGGGAAGGCGCGGAACCCGGTAACCGTCCCGGCTGGCCTGGTCTCGCTTGGCCTATTGTGAAGTGCGCGGGTTCGCAGCCCGTTCCTCTTCGGTGGTCGGGAACGAACCGACGCCTTGCGAGGTCACGACCCACCCTTCATCGCGAAGCACCTTCATGGCCTTGCGGACGGTCGGCCTGGAGACCTGGAATTCCTCCTCCATCGCGACTTCGGACAGCAGGGTCTCGGCGTCGTACTCGCCCGTGTCGATCCGCCTGCGGATCTCCTCGACGATCTGCGACCACTTGGGCTTACGCGGGTCGTACCTGAACATGATCTCAAGACTAGATATGCCCTGACCTGCAAAGATAGAAACAGACGTTAGATGACGTAAGTTAACGTGTGTTTACAGGTGCTCCTATGATGTCAGGCATGGCCGACTGGAGCATCCCTGAGTTCGACGTCACCCGGTGCCCTGACGGCACCTGGGAGGCGCGGTTCAAAGGAACATCAGCCGAAGCCCTTGCGGACGCGACTGCCGGCACCTTCCGGTACCTGGAACTGATCTGCTGCGCCAAGCGGATCGGCCGTTCCCTCCGCGAGGTCTGCGACCGTGACTTCTCGTCGGGGACTCGCCGTGATCACGGTTGATCGGTGCCTGAGCCCACACGTGGCGATGGCGCAACGCGACCATGTGCGCCTGGAGTGGCGAGAGCCGTACCGGACTCCCGAGCGGGTACGGCCGGTGGCATGGACCTGCCTGTGTAGAGCGACGGTCTACGAACTGTGCTCCGGCGGCGGTCAGGCGTTCATCCGCCGGACCGTCCAGCTCGACGGCAACGCCACGGTGCATGAGTCCCCGCGCTGGTCGGTCAACGAAGCTCGGACCGTCTGGACAGCCCTGCTGTCTGGAGGTGTCCGGTAGACGGGCGTGGCGACGTGAGTTTTGGAGGGACGGCGTCGCCACGCCTACCAGGGTGCCAGGGGTCAACCGGGTGACTCCTGGCCCATTCCTCCCCCGCCCCCGATAGCTGCCGATCTCGTGGCCCGACCGAGGTGTCAACTCCGTCTTCGCGTGTCCCCCAGCACGCTACGTGCACCGTTGATCCCACCCAACGTGCACAGACGGAGTTGACGCCGACCGAGGGACACGGACAATGAGGCAGCGGGGGCGGGGGAGTCGCGGACAGCAACTTGGCTCCCGATCAGACGCTTACCGGTGATCACGACGGGCAAGCCGTGCTGAGAGAGCCCTGATCGTTTACAGGTACTCGCCGGAGTTCGCTGGACGTGGGCGGACGGCGGGCGAGAACGGTCCCCAGGCCGCAGCGCAGCCCGCCGGGCCGCCAAGCGGCCGGGCGGGCTCCGGTAAGGAGACCACTTCATTACGAGTGCCTGCTTGCAAACGGGAGCCGGTCACGACGTCGTGGCCTTCTTGTCCTGCTCGAGAGGCAGATGCGGGCCGGTGGCGTGTGATCGTGTGAGGTGGCGTTGCTGTATGCCGACGCTGTACACGCCTCCAGGTAGTGTCCCGCCCCATCATCCGACGACCTTCTCTGTGTTTCTCTACCGCGCAGGGAGAAGTCAGTGAAGATCCGAGCTGGTTGAGGGCTCGGTGTGCGCATCGTCGGAGGAATCGGCAGAGGCGCGTGATTCCTCCTGCTCCAGGCGCCTGAAGAGATCCGGATGGGCATACTGAAGCAGAGCTCGCACTTGCCGTTCCAAGTCGGGAACGTTCACTGTGGCAGCGATGTGCACGATCTTCCAGTCGACGCTGAAGTATCGGTGGACCACGTTGTTGCGCAACCCTCTGATGAGCTTCCACGGGATCTCGGGGGTGGAAGCTCGGGTCTCGTCAGAGATCCCTCCGACAGCCTCACCGATGATGGAAAGCTGCCATATGACTGCGTCGCGGCGCATCGAGTCAGCAGCCCACACCTCAGGTGAGACGCCTTCGAGGTATGAGGCGATCTTCCTGGCGGCTTCCACGATGTCCACCAGATACAGGCCCTCACGCTGCATACAACACCCGGGCGTCGGTAAGAACCTGGTCGCGGATGACCCAGTGGAGACCTTCCTTGGAGACCACATCGACCTTACGGCCCAGCAGATCCTCCAGTTCCTCCTGGAACGCGAAGAACTCAAGCCCGATGTTGCTGTCGGGCTTCAGAACATAGAGGAGGTCGATGTCACTGCCGTCTCCGTCCTCGCCACGAGCAACCGAGCCGAAAACAGCCAACTCGGCAATCCCGTATCTCTCGCACAGCTTGACCAACTGCGCGTAGACGGTCGTGAAGTCAACGCTCATGACACCTCCTGGTTCCCAGGATGCCACCTCAACCGCGACGCCACACGATTCGGCCCTATCTTCCCCGAGGGACATATCGCGGTGATCATGACAGAGGTAGCCGACTGGTATGACGATCAGAGCCGAGCCCAGGTCAGGCGCGGCCGGTCCGGTAGTCGAAGTACACAGTGAGACTCGGCTGGTTGCCGTCTTCGGTGATCTCGTCGTGCATGATCACGTCGTAGATCTCGACGTTACCCAAGCTTTCGATGGTGTCGGCCACCCTGCGAAGAAGCGCGGGCACGTCTTCTTGTCCCAGCCCCTCCGGGTTGACCTGCACGAGTGCTTAGCACAGGCAACATCGCTTGCAAGATCATCCCGTACCTGTCCCGTAGTTGGCCGCCGGGCCAGTCCTTATGAGTGTGTCTCATATAGACGCCACGCTACTGGCCGGCCTCCACCTCACTACGCGGCATTGGATCGCGTAGCGACGTCGTAGGCGCCCTTGACCCACCAAGGTGCGGACAGCTGTACGACCCGCTACCAAGGTTGATGTCCTCGATAGCGGACCACGCCTCGACTATCTCCTACCCGCCGAAGCGGAGCACTTCATAGCCCTTTAAGAGGCCTCCCAAGCGACGTCTCAATCTGCTACCCGCACAAGTAGCTTGCCCAAGTTTGCGCCGCTGAACAGCTGGTGGAGAGCGTACGGGGCAGCTTCAATGCCGCCGTCGACGATTGTCTCGTCGTAGTGGAGCTTACCTTCGCCGAGCAGCCCGGCGAGGTATGTGATCGCTTCTTCGAAGCGGTGGGCCCAGTCAAGTACAAGGAAGCCCTTGATCGTCGCCCGCTGCATGATCAGCTGGACTATGTTGGTGAGACTTCCAGTGTGTTCGCCGCCCTTGTTATAGCTGTTGTACTCGGAAATCATGCCGCACAGGGAAACCCGGGCACCGATGTTGAGCCGCATCAAAATGTGATCCATGACCGGCCCGCCAACGTTCTCGAAATCGACATCGATCCCATCCGGTGTGGCGGCGTCGAGCTGTGCACGCCAGTCAGCGGCGTGGTGGTCGATGCAGGCGTCATAGCCGAGAACCTTGACGGCGTGTTGGCACTTGCTGGGACTGCCGGCAATGCCAATCACCCGTCCCGCCCCTTTCTGCCTTGCGATCTGACCGGCAATCGAGCCGACCGCACCGCAGGCGGCAGAGATGACGATTGTCTCTCCCTCTTTCAACTCGGCCAAGTCGATCCCGAGATAGGCCGAGATGCCGGTGTGGCCGAGGACGCCGAGAAAGGCTGACTCGGGTGCCGGCAGTGGGGTCGGCAGGACAGTAAGCGGCGCCTCCAGCTGTGAGTCGTCGGCAAGGACCAGTTCCTGCCAACCGGTGAAGCCGCTGACAGTGGCCCCGACCGGCATGTCTTCGCGCCTGGATGCAACTACTTCGCCGACGCCGAAGCCACGCATCACTGCGCCGATCGGGACTGGAGGTTCGTAGCTACGCATATCGCTCATCCAGACGCGGGAGGTTGGGTCGAGCGAGAGAAGCTTGGTGCGGACCAAGGCCTGACCGTCGGCCAGCTCCGGTAGCTGCTCTTCAACCAGTTCGAGGTCACCGTCGGTGAGTTGCCCAACGGGTCGGCGTCGTAGGCGGTAGGCCCGGTTGATGCGGTTGCCAGTCATACTAGACACCTACATTCTCGGCCGTCGGTGCGGCGTTGACGCCAGCCTTCGACGCGGTGGTTTCGGATATGTTCGCAGCGCCGCCGGTACCGAAAGCTTCCAGTTCGCTGAGTGCGAGGCAGATGATCGCCTGAGCAGCCTCCAGGTCCGGTACGTTCTCCAGCGGGCCATTCCGCAGCGCGGTCACCCGTTCGACGTCCAACACCTGCCGCACCAACGGCGCACCCGGAAAGCCTTGCCGCGCAGAGAGCAGAAAGTCGCTCGGCTTCATGGCGTCAGACTACGACGCCACCCGACATCTCCAAGGCGTTTTCGGTCACATCTCGTGGAGTGACATCGTCGCGGTGTCGGCGATCACGGCCTGGGGGGTCAAAGCGCGTGGGCGGTGCTGGTCGCGACCGGCCGAAGAGCCGCAGCGCGGCCGGCGACCGCCCGACGCGCACGGGACGCCGTAGGCGGGACGCGCCTTGACCTTGTAATGAAACTCCCCGCGGATCGGCTTTCCGGGCCGATCATGACGCTGGTGTCGAGCATCTGGTCGTAGAAGGAGAAGGTGTTGGAGGGGATGTCGGTCAGTCCGGCGTCCCAGCCGCACCGGCAGCATGACCCGCCCCCGGCGAGAGCTTCGGCCGGCGGCACCGGATCGGGCAGCCGACTCCGGGGGAATTACATGCGCTTCCACAGTCCGAAGAGGTGACTGCGGTATTCGGCCGCGATCGTCGCCCTCAGCGGAGGTTTTTGACCATCGTCTGCTGGTGAACCCCCCTGCCCTCGTACCGGAGGCCGGGCACCAGCGGCGTCGGGCCGTGCGTGGCGAACCCGGCGCGCTCGAAGAACCGCACCGCCCGGGTGTTCTCGGCCGGCGTCTGAAGGTGGCAGCCGGGGGAGCCGGCCGCCTTCAGCCGGTCGAGCCACAGCGCCATCAGGGCGTCGGCGGCGCCGGTCCCGCGCGCCTCGGGGGCCACGTTGATGTGCAGGTGCGACGGCCACCGCGCGTCGGTGAAGTCGCCTGCGGTGGGCCTGCGCCGTACTTTCGACACCGTCAGGTCGGCCAGGCTGCGCGCGAAGAAGGTCGCGGGACCGCGCCGGAAGAAGAGCCGGTACTTCCGGATGGCGTTCTCGATGCGCTCACCCTCGCTGGGGAAGGCCGCGCTGTCGAGGCAGCCTGCCAGGTAGCCGACCAGGGCGCCGTCGACCGAGGCGACGAACAGCGAGCTCGGCTCGAGGTCCATGTAGGGGTCGAGATAGATGGCCGCCTCGGACTCCTCGTGTCCCCACAGCGAGGCGGTGGGTGCGCCCTCACCGGCGCGGCTGAACAGCGCGCGCAATTGGGCGCGGTCGGTCTCGGCGAACATGCGGGCTTCCATACGCCCTCCCTTCTGCGTACAACATACACGTTTCTGCGTATGCCGTACGTTTTCAAGTGGCCGCAGGGGTGTTCACCGTGTCGCCCAGTCTCTGCGACACCTCCAAGAGGGAATTCGCCGGCCCTGGTCGCGGGCAGGCTGCGGGCCGGGGCCCGCTGTCACGCGCCGGCCGTGTCCGGCGTTCCTCCGCTGGTGGCCAGGCTGCTGGAGATCGCCGGCCTGGCCGCGCCCTTCGCGCCGCCGGGCCACATCAGCGGAGAGAGCGGATGTGTGCCTCGATGCCGTCCAGCGCGCGTTCCAGGCCGAAGACGAAGTGATCGTCGGGAGCTCCCGGGTCGGCGCCGAAGGCGCCCTCGTCGAGCGCGGCGCGTAGCCCGGGCAGGCGGCCTCCGCCGGTCACCCGCCGCAGGAACGGCTCGTACTCGCTCCAGCGCCGCAGGCTGCCGGGCTCGGTGTCGAGCGTGATCGCCGCGGTGATGCTCACGTGACTCCACACGTGCCCGCTGATCAGCAGTTGGGTGGCGAGCTTGGCGCTCACGGGCAGGCCGGTGTCCTGGAGGATCCGCAGGAACTGGTCGAGCCAGGCGAGCTGGTTGGGGGTGGCGGGCGGCCCCTTGGGCATCAGCAGGTGGACCGTCCAGGGGTGGGTCAGGATCGCCGCGCGCATCGAGGTGGCCCACGACTCCAGGCCGCGCCGCCAGCCGAGACCTTCGGGCAACGGCGGAGGTGGGCCGACAGCGGCGTCCAGCATCAGCGTGAGCAGCTCGTCCTTGGTGGCGAGGTAGCGGTAGAGCGCCATGGTCGAGCTGCCCAGCTCGTTGCCCACGCGGCTCATCGAGACCGCGTCGAGGCCGTCCTCGTCGGCGACCTTCACGGCCGCGGAGACGATGCGCTCCAGGGTCAGTCCGCGCTTCGGCCCTTTGTGGGGACGTTCGCGCAGGCCCCAGGCCGCCTCGATGCTCGCCGGGAACGCCTCGCCGCTCTCGCTGTCCATCCCGGCAGTCTAGCGTGTATGGTCTACGCAATACCGCGTATGTAATACGCAGAAGAGAGGCGGTCATGACGCATGCCATCGAGGCGAGAGGCCTCATGAAGTCGTACGGCGACGTCAGGGTGTTGCGGGGTGTCGACATCACCGTGAGCGGCGGGAGCGTCTTCGCGCTGCTCGGCCCCAATGGCGCGGGCAAGACGACCACGGTCAGGATCCTCGCCACCCTGCTGAAGGCCGACGCGGGCCGGGCGCGGGTGGTCGGCCACGACGTGGTCGCCGAGCGCTCGCGGGTACGCCGCAGCATCAGCCTGACCGGCCAGTACGCGGCCCTCGACGAGCAGCAGACCGGCATCGAGAACCTCCGCATGATGGCCCGGCTGTCCGGCCTGAACCGGGCCGGAGCGCGCAGCCGCACGGCCGAACTGCTCCAGCGCTTCGAGCTGACCGAGGCGGCCGGCCGACGCGTCTCGACGTACTCCGGTGGCATGCGGCGCCGCCTGGACATGGCGGCCTCGCTGGTCGCCGAGCCGTCGGTGCTCTTCCTGGACGAGCCCACGACCGGCCTCGACCCGCGCAGCCGCATGGACGTCTGGACGATCGTCACCGAGCTGGCCGGATCGGGCGTGACGGTCTTCCTCACCACGCAGTACCTGGAGGAAGCCGACCGGCTCGCCGATCGCATCGCCCTCATCGACGGCGGCCGGATCGTCGCCGAGGGCACCGCGGCCGAGCTCAAGCGGCAGGCCGCGGGGGAGCGGCTCGACCTCACGCTGGCCGATGCCCAGGCCTACGAGCAGGTCGCGGCCCGGCTCGGCCCGGGAATCGCCCGCCGAGACCCTTCCCGGCTGCTGCTCGGGGTGCCGACGACCGGGAAGGCGCACGACGTGCGCGCGCTGCTGGACGCCGTGGACCCCGAGAGCCGCCTGGTCGAGCGCTTCGCCGTGCACAGGGCCAGCCTCGACGACGTCTTCCTGGCCCTGACCGGCCACCCGAGTGCCAAGGAACCCGGCCATGTCTGACGCCCTGACGATGGCCGCCCGCTCCATCCGCCTGAGCGCGCGCAACATCGACGCGCTCATCACCGCGCTGGCCCTGCCGGTGATGCTGATGCTCTGCTTCGTCTACCTCTTCGGCGGAGCCATCGACACCGGCGGCGGCTATGTCCAGTACGTGGTGCCGGGCATCCTGGTCATCTGCGCGGGATTCGGTGCGGGAACCACCGCCATGAGCGTGTCGGGCGACATGAGCGGCGGCATCGTCGACCGCTTCCGCTCGCTGGACGTCGGCGGCACCGCGATCCTCGCCGGCCACGTCGCCGCCTCCATGGTCCGCAACCTGGCCGCGTCCACCATGGTCTTCGCCGTGGCCCTGGCCATCGGCTTCCGACCCGAGGCCACGGCCGGCGGCCGGCTCGCCGCCGTCGCGATCCTGCTGGCCTACATCCTGGCCATCTCGTGGATCGGCGCGGCGGTCGGCCTGCTGGCCAAGACGCCCGAGGCGGCCAGCGGCTTCGCCTTCTTCGTGTCCTTCCTGCCCTACCCCTCCAGCGCGTTCGTGCCCGTCGAGACCATGCCCGGCTGGCTGCACGGCTTCGCGCTGAACCAGCCGCTCACCCCGGTCATCGAGGCGCTGCGCGGGCTCCTGCTCGACCAGCCCGTCGGCGCCGCCCCGTGGCAGGCGCTCGCCTGGTGCGCGGGGATCGTGGTGGCCGGGATGGCGGTCTCGGCCGCTCTGTTCCGTCGCCGCGTCTCCTGACCGCTCAGGCGGACCGCTCGCGGCGATCGCGGGCCGGTCGCTCGCGCGGCACCAGCGTCGGGTCGACGTCGCCGAGCACGGTGGTGCCGTCGACCACCGGTGGGCCGGCGCCGCCTGACCGGGGCCGGGAGGGCCGGGGGCTCGGCCGGTCGCGTGGCCGCCGTCCCGGTCACCGGATCGGCCCCGGCCGCGCGGGCGGGCGCGGGAGCGTGGTACGACGGTGCGATGAACGACGAACTTCACGCCAAGGCCGTTGACACCTTCATCGAGGCCGCCAACACCGCCGACCCCGAACGGCGTGCCACCCTGCTGGGCCGCGCTCTCACCGACGACGTCGTTTTCTGGGGGCCCCTGGGGCGCGGCGTCGGACGTAAGGCCGTCGAGGACTTCATCACCGAGGTGGTCCAGCGCCATCCGTCCGGGTCCTGCCTCATGGTCCGGACCACCCGGGTGGACGCACCGGACGAGTGGGCCCGCTACGGCTGGCGTTACGAGAGCGCGGCCGGTGAGCCCCTGCTCTCCGGCATGGACATCGTCCATGTCGCCGCGGCCGGTGACATCGACGAGATCGTCGTCTTCGCCGGCCCGCTCACATGAGAGCCCGACCTTGGGGGATTCGGGACGGGACGGGGACGGGCCGGAGGGGAGGTCACGACGGGATGGGGACGCGGATCGGGTCGAGTCCTTCGGGGGCCTTGCCGGGGTAGGCGCCGTCCAGCATCGTGGCCACGGTGTAGAGGTGCCAGGCCTGGGTGGGTTTGCCGAGCACCGGTCCGGCGAACAGCTTGCGGACCTCGTCGGGGGAGACGATCGGGGCCAGCAGGTCGAGGCGGCCGAGGACGTGGTCGCGGAGCAGGGACGTCAGCTCCTCGCCGGGGGCGGTCCGCCAGTTCCAGCCGGCACCGGTCTTGGGCGCCGTCAGGAACTGCGGCCTGCGCTGCCAGGGGCGGTAGCGCCTGTCCACGCTGAACCGCCACGGCTTGCCCTCGATCGGGATGTGCCGGAGCGACGGCGCCAGCATGGTGATGAGCTCGTAGATGACCTCCTCCGACAGTCGCCAGGTCTGGTCGAGGCCCAGCGCCGCACCGACCACCCGGTTGTCGAGGAACGGCCAGATCGGATCGCCCCGGCGCAGGGCCCCCGCGCGGGCGCCGGCCTGCCAGCGGCCGACCTTGTAGGTGACGTACATGTGGTCGAGCGCCTCCAACCCGGGCCGCTCCCGCCAGGGCCGGGCCAGCTCGCGGGCGTGCTCGTTGGCCGCCTCGCTGAACAGCGCAGGATCCCGCAGGAACGTGGTGTCCACCCGGCGGCCCAGCGCCTTGGCCGCCAGATCGGTCTGGAGCAGGAGGAATCCTCCGGACCGCAGGATCTCGCCGCTCTGCCCGGACATGGTCGGCCGGGCGTTGTAGGGCAGGTAGCCGACGACCGACTCGTAGGCCGACGTCATGCCCTCGCAGGCCCGCAGCGTCTCGTAGGCCCGCGCGAGCGGGTGTTCGACCAGGATCGCGTCCTTCTTCTCGGCGCGCACCGGGGGGATGACCGTGTGCTCGATGCGGAGCGCGCGGGCGATCCGCCCGGCGACGACCACGTCGGGGTGGACGTCCAGGCCGTTGGTGGTCGCGCGGAGCGGGATCCTGGCCGCGTGCAGCACCGCGGCGACCAGGCGGCTGTCCCGGCCGCCGGTCAGCGCCAGGTTCACCGGCTCGCCCGTCGCGCGCAGCGGCTCAACGGTCGCCAGCAGCGCGCCGGCCAGCTCCTCGACGAGTGCCCTCTTCTGTCTGCGGGAGACCGGTGCGGGCGCGGCGGTGGGGAGCGGGGTCCGGGTGATCGTACGGCTGCCGCCCGCGACGGTGACGGCCGAGGACGGCGGCAGCGCGGTCACCCCGCGGTAGGGCGTCTCGTCGGACAGGAAGTAGCCCTGCCGGATCAGCGACTGTAACGCGAGCACGTCCCACTCGACCCGGTCTCCGCGGGCGGCGAGGTGGACCAGCAGCGCCCGGCTGCCGATCACGTGCATGTCGGGGGTCTCGGCGTAGTAGACCGGGCAGACCCGGTGGATCGCGGTGGCGGCCGACAGCTCGCGGCCGGTCGCGCGGAACACCGAGAAGCAGCCGCCGACCGCCTCGGTGCCCAGCACCGGCATGCCCGCCAGCCGGTCGACCTCACCGGGCGCGGCCAGATGGCCGTTCACCCCGGTCACCCGGTCGTGCCCGTCGTGCAGCAGGGCCGGTTGCCGGGAGTCGTCCGGCTCGTTGGTCCAGGCGAACAGGGAGACGCCGGGGCGGTGCCACTCGCGGGCCCTGATGACCTCCGGAGGGACCGGGAACGCGGCGGCGATCGCCTCTCTGACGGTGTGGAGCACCGTCTCCGGGAGCCCGGTTTCCGGGCGTTTGGCGGCCAGTCCGAGATACACACGCATGTCGAGGGATCTTATGTCGCGTTTTTTCAATACATCTGTGAGTTTGTGGGAAAGCATGGCCGTCATGAACGAACTGCTCTCACGCGCCGTCACCCGTACCGCGGCCGTCGTCCGAGAGATCCGGGAGGATCAGCTCGGCCTGCCCACTCCCTGCGCGGACTTCGACGTGCGGGGCCTGCTCGGGCACCTGTCCCGGGCGGCGGGGATGTTCGACGCGCTGGCGCGCAAGGAGGAGGTGCCGCCGGAGGACGGCGACCACACCGCCTTCGAGAGCCGCGCCGCGGCGATGGTCGCCGCCTGGTCGCGGCCGGAGGCCTTCGAGGGGATCAGCCCCACGATGGGGATGCCCATGACCACCGTGTTCCAGCTGGGCCTGGGCGACGTGGTGATCCACGGCTGGGACCTGGCCAGGGCCACCGGGCAGGACTACGGGGTGGATGAGGAGACCGGGGAGGCCGTGGCCGCCTTCATGGATCGGATGGCCCCGCAGGGCCGACGGATGGGGGCCTTCCGCGAGGCGCACGCCGTACCGGAGGACGCCTCGCCGTTCGAGCGGGCCCTCGGGCTCAGCGGGCGTGATCCGGGCTGGAAGCCCTGATCACGCGCCGAACACGGTTTGCGCTCGCTTGGGTCAAGCCCCCGGCGCACCCGGAGGGAGCGTCGTCGTAGGAGGTGACACGCATCCTACGGAGGCGACATGAATCCGCGCACGCTCGCCATTGCCCTCGCCGTGATCGCCCTGCTCCTCACCGCCGCCTGCGGCGGATCGAGCACCAGCAGCAGACCCGCCGCCGAACCGAGGAACAACCCCGGGAACGCGGTGCCGTCCCTGGCGCAGGACCAGGAGGCCGGCGCCGCCGGAGAGCGGGACACCACCGCCGACCAGATCTCCACCTTCGCTCTCGACGTGGACACCGCCTCCTACGGCTACGCCAAGAGGATCCTTCAGGAGGGAGGGCTGCCGGAGCCGGGCCGGATCCGGCCGGAGGAGTTCGTCAACTCCTTCCGGCAGGACTACAAGGAGCCGGGAGACGACGGTTTCACCGTGCACATGGACGGCGCCCGCATGCCGGAGAACGGCACCGCGCTGATCCGGGTCGGCCTGCAGACCCGCAGGGCGGACTCGCAGGCGCGGCGCCCGGCGAACCTGACCTTCGTGGTGGACGTGTCCGGCTCGATGGGTGAGCCCGGCCGGCTCGACCTGGTCCGCGAGGCGCTCCACAAGCTCGTCGACCAGCTCGGGCCGGGGGACCAGGTCTCCATCGTGGCCTTCAGCACCCAGGCCCGGCTGATCCTCTCCATGACCCCGGCCACCGGCAGGGACCAGCTGCACGCGGCCATCGACCGCCTCGGTGTGGAGGACTCGACGAACCTGGAGACGGGGCTGACCGCCGGCTACGCCGAAGCCGCCCGCGCCTTCCGCCCGGCGGCCACCAACCGGGTCATCCTGCTCTCCGACGGCCTGGCCAACACCGGTGACACGAGCTGGCAGGGCATCCTCGACCGGGTGGCGGAGTCCGCCGGCCGGCAGATCACCCTGCTGTGCGTCGGCGTGGGCCGTGACTACGGCGACCAGCTCATGGAGCAGCTCGCCGACAACGGCGACGGCGCCGCGGTCTACGTCAGCTCGGTCGACGACGCCCGCAAGGTGTTCGTCGAGCAGCTCGCCACCAACCTCGACCTCCGGGCCCGCGACGCCAAGGCGCAGGTCGTGTTCAACCCCTCGGCCGTGGAGTCCTACCACCTGATCGGCTACGAGAACCGGCAGATCGCGACCGAGGACTTCCGCGACGACACCAAGGACGGCGGCGAGATCGGCCCGGGCCACTCGGTGACGGCCCTGTACGAGGTACGGCTGCGCAGCGGGGCCTCCGGTCAGCTGGCCACGGCCACCGTGCGCTGGCAGGACCCCGACACCCGGGGCCCCGGCGAGACCAGCCGGTCCCTGGAGTCGGCCGACCTGTCGGCCTCGGTGTGGCGCGAGTCCTCGCCGAGGTTCCAGGTCGACGTGGTGGCGGCGGCCTTCGCCGAGTATCTCCGCACCCGTGAGGAGATCGCCGGGGTGGGGGCCAGGGAGCTCGCCGGACACGCCACGCGTCTGGCCGCCTCCACCGAGGACGCCGCGGTGACCGAGCTCGCCGGCCTGATCGACAGGGCCGCGTCGCTGGGCTGAGCGGGGCGCGCCGCCGGGCCGGAAGCGGACCCCGCACGAGACCGGGACCGGTCCTCCGGCCGGCCCGGTGCCGCCTGTGCCCCGTGTGCCGCTCGCGAGGCGGGGCCCGGGCTCCGTCCGTGCCGGGTCCCCGCGCGACGAGGGCGCCCCGCCTCGCGGGGGCCGCGGAAACGGTTTCTGAGTGGTGCCCGATGTCCTATACACTGGCGTGGTGCCGCTGGGGCGAGAGCCCGGTGGCGCGGACATCTGAGGGGCTATGGCGCAGCTGGTAGCGCGCCTCCATGGCATGGAGGAGGTCTGGGGTTCGAATCCCCATAGCTCCACCTCGGGGCCGTTCCTGGAATGGCCTGAAGGATGTTGACGAGATCCCGGCTGATCACCTCGATCGGCCGGGATTTCGTTGTTTTCCGGGTCAGCGGAGGCCGGCGGGGTCGACGGCGTGAGCCGCCGCGCCGATCGGGGAGGCGGCGAGGCCGCCGTCATTCGGCGGTGCCGGGCTTCTCGAGCCGGTCACCGACGGAGACGAGCAGGACGATGAGGAGGAATGCGACGAACGCGGTGGTGGTTCGCAGGAAGTGGAACGCCTCCCACCGCTGCAGGATCGTCGCGTGATCGGCCGGGGCCGAGGTGACGGCCCACTGCTTGATCTGGCCGTTGATGGGAACGTTGCCGAATCGGTCGTCGTTCGTGGGGAGTCCGTTCGGCTACCACGCTGGGAGTAGGTGCGGTTTCCCGCCTGGAGGGGGAGTGGGGGGACTGCCGTCGGAAGTCCCGGCTCGCTGTCGGCGCGGGCCGGGTCGTCGTCCGGGTGGGTCAGCCGAGCTCGTAGTCGAGGTGGAAGGAGTGGGCGCCGTCGTCGTTGACGATCTGGCCCCCGCCCCGGATGCCGGCGAGCTCACCGGTGCCGGAGTCGGGAAGGACCGTCCAGCTCAGCGATGACTCCCCGGCGTGGCTGGTGGCGGTGTGGTGGAGCACGAAGGTGCCCTTGCGCCCGTGCACGGTGCCGATGAAACGCTCGAAGCCGGCATAGGCCGCCGAGCTCTCCACCGGGGCCACCGCGGTGATGATGTCGGTGGTGCTGGTGCCCAGCAGGTCGCCGCCGAACGTCTTGGTCACGTGGACGCGGGAGAGCGCGGCGCCCTCGGCCTCGTCGTAGGGCTGTGCGTCCCAGCTGTCGATGCTGAAGGTACCGGTGGCGCGGGGCATGGTCGACTCCTCGGTGCGGCGGTTTCTGTTCCCAATCGTCGCGCCCATACCTGTCATCTTTTGACAGATGTAGCCGGGGACATGATGCGATTCCGCTCGCCGTGCGACGGGTCTGCCGGGAGGGCGATCATCGAGGTGACTGGAGCCGGCCGTGAGGGGTCCATCGGCCGGGCCGACGCGGCGCCCGGGGCCGGGGTGTTCGCCGCACGCGGCGGGCCTCGGGCGTGGGGCGGGGAGCCGTACGGAAGGGGGATCCCGTACGGCTCGCCTCGTCCGGTCAGCGCGCGGTGACCTCGGCGAAGTGGCAGGCCACCGGGTGCCCGTTGCCGCGGTCGACGAGCGGGGGCTCCTCGACGGCGCAGATGTCCTGGGCCTTCCAGCAGCGGGTGCGGAAGCGGCAGCCGCTCGGCGGGTCCAGGGGGCTCGGCACGTCTCCGGTGAGGATGACGCGCTCCCTGGCCCGCTCCTCCTTCGGGTTGGCCGTGGGGGCGGCCGACAGCAGTGCCTGGGTGTAGGGGTGGGCGGGGCGGTCGTAGAGGTCGTCCCTGGGCCCGGTCTCGATGACCTTGCCCAGATACATCACCGCGACCCGGTCGGAGATGTGGCGGACCACCGACAGGTCGTGCGCGATGAAGAGGTAGGCCAGTCCCAGCGACTCCTGCAGGTCCTCCAGCAGGTTCACCACGCCAGCCTGGACCGACACGTCCAGCGCGGACACCGGCTCGTCGAGCACCAGCAGCTTCGGCTCCAGGGCCAGCGCCCTGGCGATGCCGACCCGCTGGCGCTGGCCGCCGGAGAACTCGTGCGGGTAGCGGTTGCCGTGCTCGGGGCTCAGGCCGACCAGCCGCAGCAGCTCGGCCACCCGGTCCGGGCCGCCGTCCTTCCAGCGCTCGTGGACCTTCAGCGGCTCGGCGATGATGTCGTTGACCGGCATCTTCGGGTTGAGCGACGCGTAGGGGTCCTGGAAGACGATCTGCATGTCGCGCCGTACGGGCTGCAGTTGCTTGGACGACAGCGTCGTCAGCTCCTTGCCCCGGAAGCGGACCGAGCCCGAGGTGGGCCTGTGCAGTTGCAGGATCGCCCGGCCGGTCGTCGACTTGCCGCAGCCGGACTCGCCCACCACGCCGAGGGTCTCGCCCTCGTCCACGTGCATGGACACCCCGCTGACGGCCTGGACCTGGGCCACCACCCGGCGCAGGAAGCCGCCGCCCCTGACCGGGAAGTTCATCACCAGGTCGTTGACCTCGAGCAGGTGGTCGCCGCCGGCCGGCTCCCGCTCCGGAGCAGGCGTCTCCTCGGTCTTCACGCTCATGCCTTGGTCTCGCTCTCGGTGCGGAAGAACACGGTCGGGTCCTCGACCGCCGCCAGCCGGTCCCAGTGGTGGCAGGCCGCGAAGTGGCCGCCGCTGTCGGTCTCGGCCAGCTCCGGCTCGGCCGTCCTGCACGTGTCGTCGGCGAGCGGGCAGCGCGGCGAGAAGGGACAGCCGGCCGGCATGTTGATCAGTGACGGGGGAGTGCCCTTGATCGGGCGGAGCCGGTCGCCGGAGTTCTCCAGGGACGGGATCGACCCCAGCAGGCCCGCCGTGTACGGCATGCGGGGCTCCTCGAACACCGGGTCGGTGTCGCCGACCTCGACCGGACGGCCGGCGTACATCACCAGCACCCGGTGGGCCATGCCCGCGATGACGCCCAGGTCGTGCGTGATGAGCACGATCGCGGCGTTGACCGCGTCCTTGACCTCCAGGAGCTTCTCCAGGATCTGCGCCTGGACGGTCACGTCGAGGGCCGTGGTCGGCTCGTCGGCGATGATGATGTCGGGGTTGTTGATGACCGCCATGGCGATCATCGCGCGCTGGCGCATGCCGCCGGAGAACTCGTGCGGGTAGCTGCGCAACCGCGCCTCGGCCTGCGGGATGCCGACGAGGTCGAGCATCTCCCTGGCGCGGGCCAGCGCGCTCTTGCGCGGCATCAGCTCGTGCGCCAGCACCGCCTCGGCGAGCTGGTCGCCGACGGTGTGCACCGGGTTCAGCGCGGTCATCGGGTCCTGGAAGACCATCGCGATCTTGCGGCCGCGCAGGCTCCGCTGTTTGCGGGCCGGCATCTTCAGCATGTCGTCGCCGCGGAAGAGGATCTGCCCCTTGACCCGGGCGCTCTTGGGCAGCAGGCCCATGACGGCCAGCGAGGAGACCGACTTGCCGGAGCCGGACTCGCCGACGATGCCCAGCACCTCGCGCTCGCGCAGGCTGTAGGAGACGCCCCGGACGGCGCGGACGACGCCGTCGTCGGTGGGGAACTCCACCGTCAGGTTGTCGACCTTGAGGATCTCCTCCTCCGACGGAGGCCGTACGGCGTCCAGGGTCAGGCCGACGTGCACCTCCCCGGAGGCGTCGAGCACGTTGGGGGCGATGTCGTAGGTGTGCACATCGCCCTTTCGGGGCTCGATCGGCACATTAGGAGTCGTCATTAGGCACGCACCCGGGTCTGTCGGGGGTCGAAGGCGTCACGCAGGCCGTCGCCGATGAAGTTGATCGACAGCGCGATCATGATGATGAACATGCCCGGCCACCAGAACAGCCACGGGCGGACCACCATCGCACTGCGGTAACGGCTGATGAGCTGACCCAGTGAGGTGTCCGGGGCCTGGATGCCCAGGCCGAGGAAGGACAGCGCGGACTCCAGCAGCACCGCGCTGGCGATGCCCAGGGTGGCGCTGACGATGATCACGCCGACGGTGTTCGGCAGGATGTGGCGGAAGATGATCCGGCTCGGCCGGGTGCCGATCGCGCGGGCGGCCTCCACGAACTCCTTCTCCCGCAGGGAGAGGAACTCGCCGCGGACCAGGCGGCCCAGTGTCGGCCAGGTCACCAGGCCCAGGAAGACGCCGAGGACCAGGGCGCCGCTGTCGCCCATCATCCGGCCGACGACGGCGGCGATGACGAGGACCGGGATGGTGATCATCACGTCGGTGAGGCGCATCAGCACAGCCTCGAGCCGGCCGCGGAAGTAGCCGGCCAGCGCGCCGACGACGGCGCCGGTGAGGGTCGCGACGATGCCGACGACGAACGCGATGATGATCGACTGCTGGGCGCCGCGCATGGTCAGCGCGAAGTAGTCGATGCCGATGTCGTCCTGGCCGAACGGGTGCTCGCCGAGGTGGATGCCGGTACCGCCGAGGAACTCGGGGATCAGGCTGAGGGTCGGCCTGCCCTGGTTGGTCAGGGGACCGGTGTCGAGGTAGGTCTTGTCCCACCAGCCGGGGATGCCGGCGAAGCCGATGGAGCTGAACGCCAGGACGATGACGAAGCCGAATATGATCATTCCGGCCAGTGCGGCGCGGTGCCGGAAGAAGCGGCGGCGGACCATCTGGCCCTGGGTCCGGGCGACGATCGCCATGCCCTGCGAATCGGATGGGGTGCCAGGTTCCGTTGCCTGCGCATTGAGCGTCATGGGTGGTTCTCCGATTTCAGGACAGCCGGATGCGCGGGTCGAGGTAGGCGTAGAGGATGTCGGCGATCATGTTGAAGACGACGATCGCGGTCCCGGTGACGATGAAGAACGCCATGACCGGGGCCGGGTCCACCTCTCGCAGGCCCTTGATGAACAGGTTGCCCATGCCCTGCCAGCCGAAGACGTTCTCGGTGACCACCGCGCCGCCGATGACGCCGGCGAAGTCGAAGGCCATCAGGGTGGTGACCGGGATGAGCCCGTTGCGGAAGGCGTGCTTGACCACGACGGTCCGCTCCGGCAGGCCCTTGGCGCGGGCCGTGCGGACGTAGTCCTGGTTCATGACCTCCAGCATGCTCGCCCGGCTGTAGCGCGTGTAGGTCGCCAGTGAGACCAGGATGAGTGCCATGCTCGGCAGCAGCAGGTGACCGGCCGAGTCCAGGTTCAGCTGCCAGAAGTCGCCGGCGAAGTTGGGGGTCCGCGCGCCGATCGTCGAGATCGGCCGACCGCGCACCACCTTGCTGTAGGCGGCGAACGCCTGGAGCATGTGGTCCAGGAAGATCACAGCGCCGGTGAACAGGCCGGTCAGCACGGAGGTCGTGATCGCCTGGCGGCGCTGGAACCCGCCCAGGCCGTAGCCCAGACCCACGCAGACCGCGACCGTCACCAGGGCGAGACCGATGATCTCCAGCCAGGTGGGGTCGACCAGCACGGGGGCGAGCACCTGGGAGGCGACCACCCCGATCAGGGCGGCGGCGAGGGCGGCGTACAGCGGCCCGCGCTGGCGCAGCCCGGCGGACAGGACGGTGAAGCCCACCGCGGCGGCGAGGGAGATGGCCAGGACGAGCGGGAGGCCGAACCCGGGGTCGGCGAACCAGCGGGTCACCGACAGCAGGGTGAAGAGCGCGCCGCTGATCGCGGCGCCGACGAGGAAGGCGAGGAGCCGCCGCTTGCGGTCGCCCACGGTGAGGGCGCCGAATATCAGGCCGCCGAGCAGTGTCAGGACGCCGATGACGGTCGGCGGGATGCCGGGGTCCTTCAGCCAGTTGTTGAACTCGATGGCCATGTACTGCTTGAGCATCACCGCGATCCAGAAGATCGGCAGGGAGAAGCAGACGAAGGCGGCGAAGGTCACGCTGTAGTCGAAACCGCTGTACTGGCGGAGGGCGGAGACGATGCCGACGACGATGCCGACGACGACCGCGAGCACGGTGGCGGCGAGCACCAGTTGGAGCGTGGCGGACAGGGCGTGGCCGAGAAGGGGGGCGACGTCCTGGCCGTCGCGGTTGACGCCGAGCTCACCCCGGACGATGCGGCCGAGCCAGCCCAGGTAGCGGACCGGGATGGGGACGTCGAGCTCCATCCGTTCGGTGCGGTCGGCGATCTTGTTGGCCTTGTTGGGGCTGTTGTCCTGGCGGAGGTCTTCCAACGGGTCGCCCGAGAGCGCCGTCAGCACGAAGATGATGAAAGTGGCCGCCAGGAGGACGAAGAACGAGATGACCAGTCTCCGCGCGATGAAGACGATCATTCCCTCACCTCCTGCTCATTCGAAGGACTATATGTGCGGGTCAGGGCCGGAACCGGAGGTTGGTGATTCTCCGGTTCCGGCCCTGGGTGGTTGGTGTTCCATCAACCGCACGCGACGGTCAGGGAACAGGCCCTAGAACGAGGGGGTTACGACAGGCTCCACTTGTCCATGTTCCAGGTGATGGTCGACTGCGCGGGGTTCGGGATGACGTTCTTGACCGTCTCGTCCCACGCGCTGAGGCCCGGGTGCTGGAACAGCGGGATCGTGGCCAGGTCGGCCCAGAGGTTCTTCTCGATCTCGGCGATGAGCGGGTCCTGCGCGGCCAGGTCCACGGTCGAGTTCAGCTTCTTGATGAGCTCGTCGACCTTCTTGCTGGAGTAGCAGCCGTTGTTGTTGCCCTTGTTCTCGCCGTCGCACTTCTTCGGCGTGGTGAAGGTGGAGGCCCAGCCGCTGACCAGGGAGGAGCCCGACCAGGCGTACAGCGCCACGTCGTAGCCGTTGGCGGGCATCACGGTGCCGAAGAAGTCCTCGGAGCCCTTGTCGACGACCTTGAAACCGGCCTTGTTGCAGGAGTCGATGATGAGCTGGACGGCAGCGGTACGGCGCGGGTTCGGGGTCTGGTAGCCGATCTTGACTTCCAGGCCGGTCTTGCCCGCCTTCTCCAGGAGAGCCTTGGCGCCCTCGATGTCCTGCTGGGCGTAGACGCCGGCGCCGCCGCTGGCCGCGACGACCGCGGCGCTGTTGTTCTGGAACGGAGCGACGTTGCGGACTTCCAGAGGCTTGGACTCCGGCGCGACGGGCTTGATCAGGTTGTCGACGATGAGCTGCCGGGGCACGCACTTGGCGAAGGCCTCACGCAGCGCCTTGTCCTTGAACGGGCTGGAGTCGAAGTTGAAGTCCAGGTGCTCGTAGGTGTAGGCGTCGCCGAGGTTGACCTGGACGCCCTCCAGAGCCTTGAGCTGGTTGAGCACGTCGGGGCCGGGCTGCGGCTCGACGATCTGGACCTCGCGGTTCTGCAGGGCCTGGGCCTGCTCGTCGAGAGCGATGAAACGCTCCACGATGGTCGGAGTGGCCGCCGGGGTCCCCCACCACTTGTCGTTGGCGACGAAGGTCAGCGACTGGCCGGCGTCCATCTTGGACATCTTGTACGGGCCGGAGGAGGGGATGAGCTCGGCCGCGGGCAGCGAGCCCTCGGAGACCCAGCCGTCGTTGAAGAACTTGATGGCCTTCTCGAGCTTCTTGGCGTCGGTGGCCTTGACCGCGGCGATGAACTCGTCCTCGGACAGGCCCGCCTGCTTCTCGACCACGTGGGCCGGCATGATCTCGGCCGCGCCGGGGCCGTTGGCCACCCAGTCGGCGAAGGGCTTGTCGTAGACGAGGGAGAACTTCTTGCCGCCCTTGTCGCAGTCGAGCACCTTGGTGTCCTGGACGCCGTCGGTGCCGGAGGCGGAGAAGCCCTTGATCTTGCCGGACTTGTAAGCCCACCAGAGCAGGGCGTCGTCGCAGTCGATCGGCGTGCCGTCCGACCAGACGGCCTTGTCGCTGATCGTGTACTCGACGGTCAGCGGGTCGTCGGCGGTCTTCTCGTAGGTGCCGAAGTCCTTGTCGGGCGTGATGGCGCCCTTTTCGCCGTAGAACCAGAAGCCCGTCAGCACGCGCTGGAGGGGGCCGTTGTTACGGGTGGCGTTCTCCGCGGCGGTGTTGCCGTTGTAGGAGTGGAACTCCTGCTCGTAGGCGTACGTGATGCTCTGTGCAGCCGGAGCCGAGGCTGACGCCGAGCCCGACGCGGCCGGCTTGTCCGCCCCCGTGTCGTTACCCGCGCAGGCGGTCAGCAGGAGCGCACCTCCTGCCACAGCAGCTAGAAACTTGCCAGATGTCCGCGATTGGAACACGCCAGCACTCCTTTAATTGTCCGGTCTGAGGTCAGCCGCCAGCATTGTCGAACAAAGCTGAGCACCGGGACTCCACCTCGGACAAGTAGGACGACTTGGGTGTTGCAGACCTGAGACCGGCACCGCCCCAAGCTGTAACAAAGTCGGGCGGGAAGCGCGAAACTCCTCAATCGGTGAGGATCAGGAAAAACGTAACGTTTGACCGAATAGTCCCAGTATGTGAGATGACGGAGAGTGACGATCGGGGGAGTCCTCGGAAGACTCTCGGGGGACCGTCGGAAGATTCTCAGATGTTCGAGGCGGCGGCGAGCTGTCCGGAAACTCCGGCGAGGATCGCGGTTTTGCTCACGTACGGTGATCAAGGAGTAGGGTTTCCGGCTCTCCGGAACCCGTGGACCGGCGTGTCCGCAGCGGCGGCGCGGGTTCTGTGGCGGCGGTCTCCGCTCCGGCCCGTGTCGGAGTTCCTTTTTTCGGAAGGGATTTCCTCGCTTATATCAGATCGATGAAGCATCTCATGTGCGGAATTGCTATCCCAGACCGTGTTCCCGGGGCCACTTTCCGTAGCCGGTCTGCGATTGGGGTGCCGGGAGATCGGAAAGCGGCGCCTGCCGCGGGCGGAAAGATCCCCGCCCGCCGTCCGGCCCGCCCCTCCCGGCCCGGCCGTACCGGCGGTGCCGTCGGCTTGGCCCGATATTTTCGGACATTGACACTCGGGCCACTCGTCGGGCGTGCCGCCGGTCTCCATGATTGGCCGCATGACAACGACTCTTCAGACGCGTAAGCGCGGGCTGCATCGCGCCTGGATCGTGGCGGGAGTCGCGTTCGTGGCCATTCTCGGCGCGGCAGGGTTCCGCGCCACGCCCGGCGTGCTGATCACCCCCCTCCAGGAGGAGTTCGGCTGGTCCCGGGGCACCATCTCGCTGGCCGTCTCGGTCAACCTCATGCTCTACGGCCTGACCGCCCCGTTCGCCGCCGCCCTCATGAACCGCTTCGGCATGCGCCGGGTGGTGTCGGGCGCGCTGCTGCTCGTCGCAGCCGGCAGTGGGCTCACCATCCTGATGAACGCCCCCTGGCAGCTCGTCCTGTGCTGGGGCGTCCTGGTCGGCCTCGGCACCGGATCGATGGCCCTGGTCTTCGCCGCCACCCTCACCGAACGCTGGTTCGTCCGCCACCGCGGCCTCGTCACCGGGATCCTCACCGCGGGCGGCGCCACCGGGCAGCTCATCTTCCTGCCCGTCCTCGCCCACCTCGCCGTCGCGCAGGGCTGGCGCACGGCCGCCGTCACGGTCACCGCCGCCGCCCTCGTCGTCGTGCCGCTGGTCTGGTTCCTGCTGCGCGACCGTCCGGAGGAGGTGGGCACCACCGCCCTGGGAGCCGAGCCCGGCACGGTCACGGCCGCCCCGCCCGCCGGGGCCGGCGGGGCCGGCAGGGCCGCCGCGCACGCGCTCGGTGTGCTGCGGAGCGCCGCGCGGACCCGGCCCTTCTGGCTGCTCGCCGGCGGGTTCGCGATCTGCGGTATGAGCACCAACGGCCTGGTCGGCACCCATTTCATCCCCGCCGCCCACGACCACGGCATGGCCGAGCCGACCGCCGCGGGGCTCCTCGCGCTGGTCGGGATCTTCGACGTCGCCGGGACCATCGCGTCCGGCTGGCTGAGCGACAAGGTCGATTCGCGGGTCCTGCTCGGCGCCTACTACGGGCTGCGCGGGCTGTCGCTGATGATGCTGCCCAGCCTGTTCGGGGCGACCGCCGAGCCGAGCATGCTCGTCTTCATCATCTTCTACGGCCTCGACTGGGTGGCCACCGTCCCGCCCACCGTGGCCCTGTGCCGGCAGATCTACGGCTCCGAAGGCGCGGTGGTGTTCGGCTGGGTCTTCGCCTCCCACCAGGTCGGCGCGGCCGTCGCCGCGGTGGGCGCGGGGCTCACCCGCGACCACTTCGGCGCCTACGACCTCGCCTGGTACGCGGCCGGGTTCCTCTGCCTGATCGCCGCCCTGATGTCGGTCGTCATCGCCAAGAGGGCATCCTTGAACGCGTGAATGAGCGAAGCGGATCAGTCGGCGGGCACGGCATCGGATCGGTCACGCGGCGGGCGGAGGCCGCATGACCGGTCAGAAGGTGCTCCCGCTGGTGGTCAGGATCGAGCGGGCGGACCCGCCGGAGCGCACCGACGCCCTGGAGGCGGCCGCGCTGGCCGTGCTGACGCTGCTCAACGACCCCCGCGCCCTCGGCGACGGCGAATGGGCCGAGGCGGTCCGGTCCTGGGAGGACATCGGGATCAGGAAGGTCGTCCGGCGGGCGCGCGGGGCCGAGTGGCGCCGGGTGCTCGACCTGCCCGGCATCACGGTGACCTGCGGCACCGCCGAGGTGCGGGTCCACCCGCCGGTGCCGCTCGACGACTGGCCCAAGGACCTGTCCAGGCTCCAGGTCTCCGGCACCGACCTGACCGACTCGGCCCCGCCGGGACCGGCGCGGGAGGTGACGCTCTGGATCAACCCTGAGCTGGAGATGTCGGCGGGCAAGGCGATGGCCCAGGCCGGGCACGCGGCTCAGCTCGCCTGGTGGGGCAGTGACGAGCGGGCCCGGCAGGCGTGGCGGGACCGGGGGCTGGCGGCCGCCGTACGGACGGCCGACCCCGCCGGATGGGCCGCGCTGACCGGCTCGGGCCTGCCGGTGGTCCGGGACGCGGGGTTCACCGAGATCGAACCGGGCTCGTGCACGGTCGTCGCGGACGCCCCGTGGCTGCGTCACGGAGGCTTCCGGCCCGCCGGCTCCGGGCCGCTCAGGTCATCTTGACGACGCCGGCCGGGGAGAAGGCGCGCTGGTCGTCGTAGCGGTCGTCGGCAAGGCGCGCTGGTCGTCGTAGCGGCCGTCGCGGAGGGCCGGATGCTCGACGGTGGCGGTCTCGTCCCCCGCCACCCGGAGTCCGGGGGCCGTCGGGACGGACGGCGGGCAGATCGGTGCGGGTCCCGGTCTCACGTGAGGTGCGGTGGAAGCGGAGCTCTGCCCGGTGCTTCACGGGCACCGCCGGATCGTTCCACGGGCACCGCCGAAGCATCGCAGGCGGGCCTTTTGCCGACAGGGAGCCGGCAGGGAGGAGATACTCGTCACACGGGAGGCGGTCGTTACACGGAGGAAGGTACTCGTTCCCGAAGTGTGATGGGTATCGTGCACGAGAAAACCGGATTTGTCGTACGCTCCCGATCGTGCTCGATGGGTTGGATGGGACTCCGGGGACCCGGGGGACGGGTTCTGCGCCGACGTATGTGACCGCAGAGGCGGCCACGTCCGAGCTGCCGAGGGTCGCCCTTGACGACCCGCCGAAGCCGCCGCTGAGCCCGCCGAGGCCACCGGTCAAGAAGTCGCGCATCGGCGACCTGCCGATGCGTGTCATCTACCGGATTCTCGCCGTGGTCACCGCGGTGGTCGTGGCCGCCGTCGCGGCCGTGGCCGGGTTCGTGTACTCCGGCTCCTCAGATCAGCCGGGCGGGGAAGCGTCGGGGCCGATCGCCGCGCCATCTGCCGCGACGCCCCCGCCCGGTGTCAGCTCGCCGCCGGCTCCCTCCCCTCTGTCGTCGGCCTCTTCTTCGCTGCCGGCCTCCCCGTCGGCGCCCTCGCCGACCGCGAGCGCGGCCGGCGCTCAGGGACGGAGCGCGGCGGTGGTGGCGGCCCTGGCCGACCCCCGCGTCCCCGGCCTGCCGCGCGACAAGCGGCTCGGCCGGTTGCCGGGCAAGGAGTACAAGGCCAAGCGCCGTCTGCAGGACGCCAGGTCGGGTGTGTCGCTGGCCCGGCTCGGCAAGCCGTGGAAGCCCCACGGCGCCGCGCCGTTCTCCACCAAGCAGGTGCTGCCGAAGGTGAAGGGCGTGCCGACCCGGGCGATGCTCGTCAGCTGCCCCGTGCCGATCAAGGTGCAGGAGAGCCCGAAGGACACCGCGCTGCTGGCCGCCCGCTGGACCCTCAACCACCACCCCGAGGACGCCAGGATCAGATGGACCGCCTCCCAGCCGGTCAAGGACGGCTGGGTGCTCGCCTACCAGGTGAAGTACAAGGTCAAGGGCAAGCCCCGCTACTCCATGGCCGCCGTCGCCGTGACGGAGGTGCCCGGCGCCAAGCCCGCCATGGTCTTCGTGACGATCCCCGACGCCCAGCGCAAGCGCTGGCGCGACATCAACACCGCGATCTCCTCGATCAGGTTGAAGTAGCCACTTACTGGGCAGGAATCGCCTTATTCATCTGGCCTAATGAAAATCGGGGGATTTCATGGCCGACCTCTCCGTCGTCGCCTGCGATGCCCTCGCCGCCGCCGAACAGGTGAGAGACCGACCCTTCGAGCCCCGGAGCCGGCGGCCGGACCGCCGCGTGGCCGCGGCCGGACGCGGGCGAGGCGGCACGATCGGACCCCGCCGGGCGTCCAGCGCCGCGGACGCGGGCGCCACGGGCCGGGCGGACGTCTGAGGACGCCGCTACCAGGATGATCCCCCCGAGGGGGCGGCCTGGGCAGTGGAGGGGGAGTCGTGGAGCGACCGGCGTCTCAGGAACGCAAGGGACCCAACGCCGAAGGGCCTGACAGGGACGACGAGCCCAAGCCGTGGCGGTCCGAAGGGCTGCCCTCCGGACCGCCGGCCCCGCAGCGCCCGAAGATCAACTGGCGGCGCTTCCTGATCACGCTCCTGGCGGTGTACGCGGGCTTCTTCCTCATCTCGTCCTTCTTCGACACCGGCGGGACCGAGACGGTCTCCTACACCCAGTTCACCCGGCAGGTGCAGGCCAAGAACGTCAAGGACATCTACGCCAAGGGCTACTCCGTCCAGGGCGATCTGAAGAACGCGGCCAAGGACCCCGACAGCGGTGACCGCAGCTATACCAAGTTCTCCACCGAGATCCCGGTCTTCGCCGACAAGGACCAGCTCTACCAGCAGCTCACCTCGGCGGGCGTGGAGATCAAAGCCGAGCCGGTCAGCGCCGACCGCGGCTTCTTCGTCAACCTGCTGCTGTCGCTGCTGCCCGTGCTGCTGCTGGCCGGCCTGTGGATCTGGTTCATCCGCCGGTCGGCGGGCAACATGATGGGCGGCGGAGGCATGGGAGGGCTGGGCGGCCTGGGCAGGTCCAAGGCGGCCACGCCGGTGGAGGCGGGCAAGGTCCGGGTCGACTTCGACGACGTCGCGGGCATCGACGAGGTGGAGAACGAGCTCGCCGAGGTCGTCGACTACCTCAAGGAGCCTGACAAATACCGCCGGCTGGGCGCCAAGCTCCCCAAGGGCGTGCTGCTCACCGGCCCGCCCGGGACGGGCAAGACCCTGCTCGCCCGGGCCGTCGCCGGCGAGGCCGACGTGCCCTTCTTCTCGGCGGGCGCGTCGGAGTTCATCGAGATGATCGTGGGCGTCGGCGCCTCCCGGGTGCGTGAGCTGTTCGAGGAGGCCCGCAAGGTGGCCCCGTCGATCATCTTCATCGACGAGATCGACGCGATCGGCCGCGCCCGCGGCGGCAGCACCGTCGGCGGCCACGACGAGCGCGAGCAGACCCTCAACCAGATCCTCACCGAGATGGACGGCTTCACCGGCTCCGAGGGCGTCATCGTGATCGCGGCCACCAACCGGCCGGAGATCCTCGACCCGGCGCTGCTGAGGCCCGGCCGCTTCGACCGGACCGTCATGGTGTCCGCGCCGGACGCCGACGGGCGGCTGGCGATCCTCAAGGTGCACACCCGAGGCGTGCCGCTCGCCGACGACGTGAACCTGGCGCAGCTCGCCAAGTCCACCCCCGGAATGACCGGCGCCGACCTGGCCAACCTGGTCAACGAGGCCGCGCTGCTCGCCGCCAAACGCGGGAACGCGAAGGTGCGGGCGCGCGACCTCACCGACGCCCTGGAGAAGATCCTGCTCGGTACGGCCCGCGCGGTCGTCATCCCGCAGGAGGAGCGCAGGCGCACCGCCTACCACGAGGCGGGTCACGCGCTGCTCGGCATGCTCCAGCCCGGTGCGGACCCGGTCAGGAAGATCTCCATCATCCCGCGTGGCCGGGCGCTCGGTGTCACGCTCTCCACGCCCGACACCGACCGCTACGCGTACGACGAGAAGTACCTGCGCGACCGGATCGTGGGAGCCCTCGGCGGCATGGCCGCCGAGCAGGTCGTCTACGGTGTGATCACCACCGGCGCGGAGAACGACCTGGAGCAGGTCACCCTGATCGCCCGGGGCATGGTCGGCCGCTGGGGGATGTCCTCCAGGATCGGCCCGCTGACCATCCTGCCGAGTTCCGCCGACGGCCAGCTCACCGCCGCCCCTGCCACCCTCGCCGCCGTGGACGAGGAGACCCGGCGCATCGTGGACGAGTGCTACGAGGTGGCCCTGCGCGTCCTGACGGAGAACCGCGACCGCCTGGACGCCATCGTCGCCGCCCTGCTGGAGCACGAGACCCTCGGCGAGGCCGAGGCCTACGCCGCCGCCGGACTGCCCCGTGGCGGGCACGTGGACGCGCCCGTCTCCACACGGGAGGAAGAGGGGCCCGTCTCCACATGGGAGGAAGAGGGAGTACGGCGGGAGCGCGGCGGACCGCGCTAGGCTCGATCGACGTGACCCAGATCGTTCTCGCCTCCGCCTCGCCCGCCCGCTTCGCCCTGCTCCGCAGCGCCGGACTCGATCCCAAGGTGATCGTCAGCGGAGTGGACGAGGACGCCGTCATCGCCGACACCCCGAGCGACCTCTGCCTCGCGCTGGCACGCGCGAAGGCGGCGGTCGTCGCACGGGACCTGACCAGCGGCCTGGTCATCGGCTGCGACTCCGTGCTGGAGCTCGACGGCCGGGCCTACGGCAAGCCTTCCTCGGCCGAGGAGGCCGTCTCCCGCTGGCAGGGCATGCGCGGCAGGGAAGGCCGCCTGCTCACCGGTCACTGTGTGATCGACGCCGCCGACGGCCGGGAGGCGGCCGAGGTGGGTGCCACGGTCGTGCGGTTCGGCACCCCCACCGACGCCGAGATCGCCGCCTACGTCGCCACCGGTGAGCCCCTCCGCGTCGCGGGCGCCTTCACCCTCGACGGTCCCGGCGGATGGTTCGTCGACGGCATCGACGGCGACCACGGCAACGTCCTGGGCATCTCCCTGCCCCTCCTGCGCCGCCTCTTCGCCACCCTCGGCGTCTCCGTGCCCACCCTCTGGCAGAGCGCCTGACCCGCCCTGCCCGCCTTTTCCCGTTCGGGCCCTTCCACGGGGCCCGTGCGGGCATTCAGGGATCCGTACGGCGGTTGCCGTCCGGCATGGGCCCGGCTCGCCACCCTGTCGCTTGCCCGGCACGGGCACCGGTACGGCACCGGCACCGGCACGGGCACCGGCACGGGCACCGGTACGGCACCGGTACGGCACCGGTACGGCGAGGCGCGGGGTGGAGCGGAGCGGTGTTCCCGGCGCCGTCGCGCGGTGATCCACTGATGCCGCTAATCTTCCGGGCATGGGTCATTTCCGCTCCTTTACGGACGGCATCGGGTTCTTTCTGCAGGGAGTGCGCTGGGTCGCACGGAACCCTCGGTGGTGGCTGTTCGGGTTGATCCCCGCCCTGATCGTGTTCGTGCTCTACGCGGTCGCGCTCTACTTCCTCGGCACCAACCTGGGAGGGCTCGCAGAGTGGGCGACACCGTTCGCGAGCGGGTGGGGTGAGGCGGCGCGCAAGACCCTCCGGGCACTGGTCGGACTGCTGATCTTCGGTACCGGCCTGGTCCTGTCCGTGGTGACCTTCACGGCGGTCACTCTGATCGTCGGTGAGCCCTTCTACGAGAAGCTCTCGGAGAAGGTCGAGGAGTCCTATGGTGAGGTGCCGAGCGGGCACGAGCTCCCGCTCTGGAAGTCGATCCCCAGGTCCGTCAAGGACAGCCTGATCACCCTCGGATACGTGCTGCTGTTCACCATCCCGCTGTTCTTCCTCGGCTTCGTGCCGGTGATCGGGCAGACGGTGGTGCCGGTGCTGGGCGCCCTGGTCTCGGGCTTCTTCCTCACGGTCGAGCTCACCACGCTGGCCATGGAGCGCCGGGGCATGGCGCGCAAGAACCGGTTCGCCCTCCTCCGGAGGAACAAGGCCTCGGCTCTCGGCTTCGGCGTGCTCGTCTTCCTGCTCTTCCTCGTCCCCCTGGTCGCGGTGGTCGCGATGCCCGCGGCCGTGGCGGGTGGGGCGATCATGGTCAGGGCGAAGCTGGCTCCCGTCTGAGTTTTCCACAGGGATGCCGGACAGAGGTCCGGGCGTCCACAGATCGAGGTTCAGCGCGCAAGGCGCGGCCGGAATCCGGCGAAACTCTGGGCCATGACAACCGACACCCCGGCCCCGCCCGCCTCCCAACCGCGCCTGCTGCTCGGTTCCACGGAGGACGTCCTCGGCGCCGTGCCCTACCTCGTGGGATTCCACCCCGCCAACAGCCTGATCATGATCGGCCTGAAGGGCAGGCCGTCCAGAGGACGGCTCCACCTCACCATCCGATGGGATCTGCCTCTGGCGGCACCGGGTCTCGGCCGGATCGTCCCGCTGCTCCGCAAGGAGGGGATCAGCCAGGTCATCGTCGTCGGCTATGGTCCGGGCACGCTGGTGACCCCCGCCGTGGACGTGGCCGTCGCGCTGCTGCGCCAGGACGGGGTCACGGTCGTCGACGCGCTCCGGGTGGAGGAGGGCCGTTACTGGTCCTACCTCTGTTCCCGGGCCGACTGCTGCCCCGCCGAGGGCACGCCGTACGGACGGGAGGCCGATGTGATCGCGGCCGAGGCCACCGTGCACGGACTGGTCGCTCTGCCCGACCGCGAGACCCTGGAGCGCTCGCTCGACCCCGTCGGCGGGTCCGCGCGGCTGGCCATGCGCCGGACCACGGCCCGTGTCACGGAGAAACTGCGGGGCCGGCTCGCCGGATGCGAGGACGTCGGGAGGCTCGCGGCGGAGTTCGTCGCGGACGGGACGGCCCGGGTCCGTGCGGCGATCGGCGTCTACGCCTCCGGTGGGCGGCTCGACGACGAGCAGGCGGCCAGGCTCGGGCTGGACCTGGCGGTGACCCGGATCAGGGACGAGGCGTGGGCGCTCGTCACCGACGACGCCCACGACGCCCACCGCAGGCTCTGGCAGGACCTCACCCGGCGGCTGGAGCCCAGATTCGTGCCTCCGGCCGCGTCCCTGCTCGGCGTCGTCGCCTGGTGCGACGGCGACTCCGCGCTGGCCGGCATCGCCCTCACCCGGGCACGCGACGTCGACCCCGGTTACTCGATGGCGAATCTGCTCATGCACGCCCTCCACCATCTGCTCTCGCCACACGTGCTCAAGGAGAGGATGCCCAGCTCCCAGGAGCTGGATGAGGAGATGGGCAGTCCCCGGGCGGCCTGGCTGCTCCCCATGATCGCTTTACTGGAGGAGCCGAAGGCGCCGGCGGGGTGACGGGTTATCCCTCGGCGCGTCTGCGGCGCTCGTTGTAGGCCCGCATCCGGGGCGGGTAACCGGTCAGCTGCACGTCATAGACGGGCATGGCCAGGTCGCGGGCCACTTTGCGGATCACAGCGGGCGAGCCGACCCGGCGCCGGGTCCACTCGCCGTCGTCCGCGATGGCCATCGCGGTGGTGTCCGTCGCGAAAGTCTCCGGCTCGACGTAGAACTCCACGCCACGACGCGACTTCGCGAAGGCGATGAGCGCCTCGACGTCGGCGTCGGTTGCCTCACGGTCGAACTTGGCGATCTTCGGCCCACGCAGACGCCTCAACCCATAGCGATCCCGCCATCTCATGACTCCTTGTATACCTCTCCGGGGCGTTCCATGGCGGGAGGCCAGGGTGGACTCTAAGGGACATCCAAGGGTTCATCCGGATGGACCGGACGAAAGTTGATGACAAATATGGAAGGAAAAGCGGCGACGAAAGGGATGTCGGTTCATGGCAGGCACAGTGACACCAGCGGCAGGCCCGTGGCACGGGGGCGTGCCGACGCCCGGTGCGAGGCCCGGACACGCCGACCTCAGGGTGAGCAACCAGGATCGGGAGCAGGTGGTCGAGCACGTCAAGGCCGCCTATGCCGAGGGGCGGTTCGACAAGCTCGAGTTCGACGACCGGCTGGAGCGGGCGATGACAGCCCGTGTGCACGGCGACCTCATGCCGATCATGCATGAGCTGTACGGCTCACACCCGGTCAGGCCGATGTCCTATCCGCCCGTGACCAGTCGGCCGATGCCGGGCCACCACCACAACGTCCGGGCGGAGACGGGCGGAGACCGCCTGGGCGCGACGGCGGCGCATCTGCTCCCGCTGACCGGCCTGCTCGTGATCGGCCCGCTGATCATGCTGCTGGCCGCAGGCAAGACCTCGCCCTACATCCGTAAGCACGCGGTGGAGGCGCTCAACTTCCAGCTGACCCTGCTCGGGGCCACCGTGCTGCTGGCGATCACCTTCGTCGGCCTCGTGCTGATGCCGGTGCTCTGGCTCGGGGGCGCTGTCCTGTCCGTGGTCGGAGGCGTGGCGGCACTGGGCGAGGGTGACTTCCGCTACCCGTTCACACTGCGTCTGGTGAAGTAGGACCGGCGAGCCGGACCGACGCACGACCGTGCCGTCCAGTGCCCGGCGGACGGGCCGGGGGTGGTGCTCTGTTCAGTGCCCGGTGTGCGGGCCCGGCCCGATGCGTGGGGCGAGGCCGGCCCCATAGGCCGGATCAGGTGCCGAGAACCTCATACTTGACCCGCATGACTCCGGCGCCGGTGTTGCCGATGGCGGAGAAAGCGGCTCTGGACAGGTCGAGGCAGCGCCCGCCCACGTAGGGGCCACGGTCGTTGATCCGGACCGTTACCGACTCGCCGTTGGCGGGGTTGGTCACCCGGACCCTGCTGCCCATGGCGAGGGACTTGTGCGCGGCGGTCATCGCACGGGGGTTGAAGCGCTCACCGCTGGCTGTCATCTGCCCCTCGTCGTAGAAGGAGGCGCCACAGGTCCCGGTGGAGATCACCCGGACCTTCGGCTTGGAGACGGTCTTCGGCGTGCCGGCCTTCTCGCTCTTCGCCGCGCTCTCGGCCTTGGCGGCCGAGCTGTCGCGCGATGTGCTCCCCGTCTTGGGGGTGGCCGCGTCACGCGGTGTGCTCTTGGCCTTGGGAGTGGCCGCGTCGCGTGGCGTGCTCTCCGTCTTGGGAGTGCCGTTCTCGGCGGCGGTGCTCGGCCCGGCCGTGGCGCCAGGAGTGGCGGATGGGCCGGTGGACGGGGTGGCGATCTCGTTGGCGGTGGCCTCCGCGTTCCCGGTCGCCGGTTTCTGGGAGGCGGAGGGACCGGGGACGGCCCCGGGGGTCGGGTCGCCGGACTGCCGCACACCGGCCAGACCGGCGGAGGCGGCCGTCTGCGAGGCGTCGCCACCGGAGATCGCCCAGGCGGTGGTCGATGCCGCGGCCACCACGGTGACGCCGGCGGCCAGCACGGTCAGGCGCCGCCTGCTCATCAGCGATCTCTTCGAGGATGACTTGTCGGAGGACGGGGTGGAGGAGTGCAAGCCCAAAGGAAACCACGGTCCAAAATCGGGGGAAGGACACGGGAGGCCGTACGGGGCAGGGGAGAGGGGGATGCACGCCGGCCGGTCCCGATGGCGGGGTACAGGGGTGTCTCCCGCGTAATGCGGTTGACCATATGCGACAAACAGGTAGTAAAGGCAAGTTAATGTCGCAATGGTGACTTATGTCACTTTGATCAAGGAACTGTGCCAAGCTGATATGGATCTGCCCAGCTCAGATCATGGGCCGGGCCGGATCCCATCCGATCCATGACCTCCGGACACACGGAATCGCGGGCGCATGTGCTGGTCCATGAGGGAGCCCTGAGACGGTGGCGAGCCGTCCTGCGAGGGATAGACAGGGTGTTCTGTGAGGGGGAGGGCGCGGCTCTGCAGGAGTGGGGCTGGTCGGTTCAGCGGGGGAAGGGCGGTCCGCAGAGGGGGCGGACGTTCTGTACCGGGGAAGGGAGCGCTCTGCAGGGGAGGGGCCGGTTGGTTCTGTACCAGAGGAGGGGGCCGCAGGGGGGCACGGAGGTGGATCCGGTTTAAAGCATGAGGGAGCGCACCATTTCCACGGTGTCGGCCTGGTCGGCGTTCTTGTCGGGGCGGTAGCGGATCACCCGGGCGAAGCGGAGTGCCATGCCGCCGGGGTAACGGGTGGACTGCTGGACTCCGTCGAACGCGATCTCGACGACGAGCTCGGGGCGGACGACGACCGTCCAGCCGTCGGTGGGCCCCTCGGTGATTTCGAGGAAGCGCTCGGTCTGCCAGGCGAGCACCTCGTCGGTCAGGCCCTTGAAGGTCTTGCCGAGCATGACGAACCCGCCGGTCTGCGGGTCGCGGGCGCCCAGGTGAAGGTTGGAGAGCCTGCCCTCGCGGCGGCCGCTGCCCCACTCGGCGGCGAGGACGACCAGGTCGAGCGTGTGCCGCGGCTTCACCTTGATCCAACCGGCGCCGCGCCGCCCGGCGGCGTAAGGCGTCTGCAGCGACTTGACGACCACGCCTTCGTGACCGGCCCTGACAACGTCCTTGAAGAACGCCTCGCCGCTCGCGGCGTCACCGGTGACCAGACGGGGGGTCACCAGCTCCGAGGGCACGGCCGCGGCCAGCGCGGCGTGGCGCACCTCGCCCGGCAGGTCGAGCAGGTCGGCGCCGTTCACCCGCAGGGCGTCGAAGAAGAAGACGCGTAGCGGGGTCCTCTCGCGCACCCGGGTCACGTCGATGCGGCTGGACACGCGGCCGGAGGTGATCTGGAAGGGCTCGGGACGGCCGTCGGGGCGCAGCGCGATGACCTCGCCGTCCAGGACGAGGTCCTGGGAGGGCAGGGCGCGGACCGCCTCGACCAGCTCGGGCACCTGGGCGGTGATGTCGTCGAGGGTCCGGGTGAAGACGCGCACCGTGTCGCCGGAGCGGTGAGCCTGGACCCGCACACCGTCGAGCTTCCACTCGATCGCGGCCGGCCCACCGAGCTTGCCCAGGGCGGCTGTGACAGAGGTGGCGCTCTGCGCGAGCATCGGCGACACCGGCCGGCCGACCTCCAGATGGAAGGCCCGCAACGCGTCGACCCCGCCGCTCAGCGCGGCGGCGCCGACGGCCGGCAGCCAGCCGCGGAGGGTCAGTGCCCGCCGTACTTCGACCGTCGGCACTGCGGACGCCTTCGCGATGGCCTCGATCATCACCCCGTCCAGCGCGCCCTGCCGGAGCTCGCTGCGGAGCAGCCGGGACAGGAAGGTCTGCTCCTGGCGGGTGAGCGCGGCGAACAGCTCGATGATCAGGGCCTTGCGCGCGGCCTGGGAACCGGGGCCCGCCTGGGCCTTGATGCGGTCGAGGAAGTCGTTGACCTGGCGCAGGGTGGCGGTGGCGGCCAGGCGCGGGTCGGGCGGATCCTGCAGGCCGGCCCAGCCCACGCCGATGTGGCGCTGCGGCAGCTCGCCGGAGAGATAGGAGATGGCGATCTCCGCCTCGTCCGGATCGACCCGGCCGAGCAGCTCCGCGAGATGGCCGACCTTCGCCAGTCTGGCGGAGTCGGCGGTCACGGCTGCGGAGGTGCGCGCAAGGTCGATCAACAACACAAGGCTCAGCCTAAGAGCTGGGGGTGACATTCCGGGAGAGCGGACCCCGCTTTTCGGAGCGATCCGGTTCCGGGGAGTGGGCTGCCCGATGGTGGTCGGGGTGATCCGGTTCCGGGGAGTGGGCTGCCCGATGGTGGTCGGGGTGATCCGGTTCCGGGGAGTGGGCTGCCCGATGGTGGTCGGGGTGATCCGGTTCCGGGGAGTGGGCTGCCCGATGGTGGTCGGGGTGATCCGGTTCCGGGGAGTGGGCTGCCCGATGGTGGTCGGGGTGATCCGGCTCTGGGGATGGGCCACCCTATGTGGGATGGGCCACCCTATGCGGGACGGGCCACCCTATGGAAGGGTGGCCCGTCACCAGGACGTCAGCTGACGCCGAGCAGGTCCACGACGAAGATGAGCGTCTCGCCCGGCTTGATGCGGGCGCCCGCGCCGCGGCTGCCGTAGCCGAGGTGGGGCGGGATGGTGAGGCGACGACGGCCGCCGACCTTCATGCCCGCGACACCCTGGTCCCAGCCCGCGATGACCTGGCCGCCGCCGAGCTGGAAGTCGAAGACGTCGCCGCGGTTCCACGAAGCGTCGAACTCCTCGCCGGTGGAGAAGGCGACGCCGACGTAGTGCACGCTGACCCGGTGACCCGGCTTGGCCTCCTGGCCGTCTCCCTCGACGATGTCGACGATCTGCAACTCCGCGGGCGCGTCGCCCTCCGGGAAGTCGATCTCCGGCTTCTCCAGTGCCACGTGGTTCTCCTTGGTCGGATACGCGCCGGTCGATTTCCGGCCGGCCGGACGACTCTACGGGGTCCGGCGGCCGTATGAGAGACAGAGGGACGTGACGGCCCCGGCGTCGTACTCTCAAGGAGATCCGTGGAGGTGGGATGCGCAAGCCGTACACCCCGGAGGAGATCCTCCTCACCGGGAAGGTCGCTGTCGTCACCGGGGCGGCCCGGGGGCTCGGGCGGGCGATCGCGGAGGCCATGCGGGAGTTCGGGGCGGAGCTGGCGCTGTGCGACCGGCATCCGATCGACGGGTTCGACACGCTCACCATGACCATGGACGTGCGGGATCCGGCCGCGCTGGAGGTGTTCGCCCAGGCGGTGCGGGAGCGGTTCGACCGGGTGGACGTGCTGGTCAACAATGCGGGCGGGACGTTTCACTCGGCCTTCGCCGAGACCTCCCCGCGAGGTGAGAGCGTGCTGATCGCGGAGAACTTCACGCAGGTGACCGCCATGATCAGACGTTTTCTGCCGTTGATGCCGCCGGGGGCGTCGATTGTCAACGTCACCTCCAGCGAGGCGCACCAGGCCGCGCCGGGGTTCGCGGTCTACGCGGCGATGAAGGCGGCCGTGGAGAGCCTGACCCGCTCGCTCGCGCTGGAGCTGGCCCCGCGCGGGATCCGGGTCAACGCCATCGCGCCCGACGCGCTGCCCACCGGTGGTGAGGAGGGCGTGCGCGAGCGCATGCTGGCGGACCCGCTGCCCTTCGAGCCGGTACGGCTGCCGCCGCTCGGCTGTCTGGGCGATCCGGCGGAGGCCGGAGCCGCCGCGGTGTTCCTGGCGAGTGAGATGGCTGGATTCGTCACCGGGACCACGCTGCACGTGGACGGCGGCATCCATGCCGCGGGTGGCTGGCGGCGCGCGGAGCCCTGACGGAGAAACGTGGGGGAGCGCTCTCTGAAATAGAGATCGACCGGAGCTGCCGGGGCCCGGCTCCGGTGCCGTGAGATATGACCGCCACGCGATGTCAAAGTGGCCTACCTTTGGTGAGAGTGCTCCATCGATCTTGCGAAGAGGTCATCTCGCCTCATTTGACCTGTGGAAATGTGTATCTATTTCGGAGGGAGCTCTCCTTTCCCGTGTCGGCGGGTAACGGCGATTGTTGTCCGAGAGGTCGTTGACACGTGACTCCGGTGGCGTCAATCCCCGCAGGGAGCGCTCTCTTCATGATCATTTATGAGGTTCCTGGGCGGGGAGCGGCGTAGATTCGGCATCGTGCACGTCGACTCCGCCACCCAGCGGCGCCCGCTCAAGGACGGCGCGCTGTGGTATCGCGAGGTCATCAAGCGGAACGGACTGCGGGAGAACCAGATGAGACGACCCACCTTGGAGGCGGTCGCCGCCCGTGCCGGGGTGTCCCGGTCGACCGTCTCCCGGGTGGTGAACGGCCAGACCACGGTGACCCCGGACATCCGCGACGTGGTGATGCGGGCGGTGAACGAGCTGGGCTACGTCCCCAACGGGGCGGCACGCAACCTGGTCACCCAGCGGACCAACTCGGTCGCGCTGGTCGTCTCGGAACCCCCGAACCGGGTCTTCTCCGACGACCCGATGTTCTCCACCGTGATCCGCTCGGCCGGCATCGAGCTGGAGGCCGTCAACATGCAGGTCGTGCTGTTGCTGGCCGGGTCGCCGGAGAGTCACGCCCGCGTGGAGACCTATGTCGCCGGCGGCCACGTGGACGGTGTCATGCTCGTGTCGAGTCACGGCGCCGACCCGCTGCCCGTCGCGCTCACCCGGCTGCGCGTCCCGGTCGTCTCCTACGGCAGGCCGGCGGTGCCGGTCGCCATGCCGTACGTGGACAGCGACAACGTGGGCGGCGCCGCCGCCGTGCGGCACCTGCTGGCGCGGGGGAGACGGCGGATCGCGACCATCGCCGGGCCGCTGGACATGATCGGCGGCCAGGACCGGCTGGCCGGCTACCGCGACGTGCTCCGCGACTCCGACCGCCGCTCCATCATCGCGGTCGGCGACTTCACCCGGGAGTCCGGCGCGGTCGCGATGCGCCAGCTCCTGGCCGACGACCCCGACCTGGACGCGGTGTTCGCCGCCAACGACCTGATGGCGATCGGCGCCATGCACGCGCTGCGCCAGGCGGGCCGCCGCATCCCCGACGACGTCGCCGTCGTCGGCTATGACGACATCGAGGCCGCCCGCTACACCGACCCGCCGCTCACGACCATCCACAACCCGCACGCGGAGCAGGCCGCCGCCATGGTCCGCCTGCTGCTCGGCCTCCTGGCGGACGGCTCCGCCGACCCGTCGATCGTGTCCACCGAGCTCGTCGTCAGGACCTCCTCGTAGACTCCCGCACCACCAGCTCGGTGGGGAGCACCACCGGCGCCCTGTCCTCCGGGTCGAGCACCATGCGCGCCAGCCGCCGCCCCATCTCCACGGTCGGCTGCCGGACGGTGGTCAGCGGAGGCTCGGCGTAGGCCGCGGCGGGGATGTCGTCGAAGCCGACGACGGCGACGTCGCCGGGGACCGCCCGGCCCGCCCGGCCCAGCGTCCGCAGCGCGCCCAGCGCCATCAGGTCGTTGGCCACGAACACCGCGTCCAGGTCGGGGTCGTCGGCCAGGAGCTGGCGCATCGCGATCGCGCCGGACTCCCGGGTGAAGTCGCCGACCGCGACGATGGAGCGGTGGTCGGAGTCGCGCAGGACGTCGCGGTAGCCGGCCAGCCGGTCGATCCCGGCGATCATGTCCTGCGGCCCGGCGATGGTCGCGATCCGGCGGCGGCCCCGCTCCACCAGGTGCCGGACCGCCCGCTCGGCGCCGCCGGCGTTGTCCATGTCCACGTACCGCAGGTCGCCGGGCACGCTGGGCCGGCCGCCGCAGACCACCGGGACGCCCCGCCGGGTCAGGATCCCCGGCAGCGGGTCGGTCCCGTGCATCGAGGCGACGATCACGCCGTCCACGTGCCCGTTGGTGGCGTAGCGCTCGACCCGCTGGTAGCTCCCGTCCGGGCCGGTGAGCATCAGCACGAGCTGCTTGTCGGCCTCCTCGATCTCCAGGCTGACCCCCCGGATGATCCCGGCGAAGGTCGGGTCGTCGGAGAAGACCCGTGTCGCGGGTTCGGGGAAGACCAGGGCGATCGAGTCGGCCCGCTGGGTGACCAGGCTCCGCGCGGCCTGGTTGGGGACGTAACCCAGCTCCTCCACGGCGCGGTTGACCGCCTCGCGGATCCGCGGAGCCACCCGGGTGGAGCCGTTGACCACCCGTGAGGCGGTCGCCCGGGACACTCCCGCCCGGGCGGCCACCTTCTCCAGCGTCGGCCGGGCTCTCACAGCCCGTTCCGGCGCACGACGTCGCGATACCACAGCGCGCTGTCCTTGGGCGTGCGGTTCTGGGTGGCGTAGTCGACGTGCACGACGCCGAACCGCTTGCCGTAGCCCTCGGCCCACTCGAAGTTGTCCAGCAGCGACCAGACGAGATAGCCGCGCAGGTCGGCGCCGGCCTCGATGGCGGCGTGGGCGGCGCGCAGGTGCCCGTCGAGGTAGGACAGCCGGCCCGCGTCGTGGATCCGGCCGTCCTCCACGACGTCGTCGAAGGCCGCGCCGTTCTCGGTGATGATCAGCGGGGTGCCGGGGTAGTCCCGCGACAGCCGTACCAGGAGGTCGGTCAGCCCGGACGGCTGGACCGGCCAGCCCATCGCGGTCCTGGGCGCGTCGGGACGGGGGAAGGCGATCCCCTCGCTGCCCGGGTAGACCGGGTTGGCGGGCTCGCCGGTGCGGGCGGCCACGGTCTGCGGGTGGTAGTAGTTCACGCCCAGCAGGTCGATGGGCTGGCTGACGATCTCCAGGTCGCCGTCCTCGACGAAGGACCAGTCGGTGAAGCGGCCGGCCCGTTCCACCACGTCGGCGGGATACTCCCCGCGCAGCACCGGGTCCAGGAAGATCCGGTTCTGCAGGCCGTCCACGATGGACGCGGCCTCGCCGTCGTCGCCGAGCACCGGTGCGAGGTTGAGCGTGATGCCGATCCGGCTCGCGCCGGCCGCGCGCAACGCCTTGACCGCCAGCCCGTGACCGAGCAGCAGGTGGTGGGTGGCGGCGAAGCCCAGCCCCGGCTCACTGCGGCCCGGCGCGTGGATGCCCGAGGCGTAGCCGAGGAAGGCCGAGCACCAGGGCTCGTTCAGGGTCGTCCACGTCTCGACCCGATCACCCAGCCGCGCGTGTACGATCGCGGCGTACTCGGCGAACCGTTCGGCGGTCTCCCGGTTGGTCCAGCCGCCCCGGTCCTCCAGGGTCTGCGGCAGGTCCCAGTGGTAGAGCGTCACGATCGGGGTGATCCCGGTCCCGTGCAGCTCGTCCACCAGGCGGTCGTAGAAGTCCAGGCCGCGCGGGTTGGCCGGACCGGAGCCGTCGGGCTGGATGCGAGGCCAGGAGATGGAGAAGCGGTAGGCGTGCAGGCCCAGGTCGCCCATGAGGCGGACGTCGTCGGGGTAGCGGTGGTAGTGGTCGCAGGCCACGTCGCCGGTGTGCCCGGCGTGCACCTTGCCGGGGCTCCGGGAGAAGGTGTCCCAGATGGAGGGGCCTCTGCCGTCCTCCCGAGCCGCGCCCTCGATCTGGTAGGCCGCGGTGGCGGCGCCCCAGACGAAGCCCTCGGGGAACCTCAGCACGCCGGAGTCCTCCAGGACGTAGGACTGTTCGGCGGACATGGTCATGTGTTCACCGCTCCATTCTGGTCTGAGTCATGTGAGAGCGCTCTCACGAGCATCACGGTTGTCTGAGTTGCCTGTCAAGAAAAATGGGACTGTAACCGTAGGATCACAGTCATTGACATCAGGGAGGGGGCAGACAATTCTTCCAGAGAGCGCTCTCAGACTTCCCGGCAACTTCATATGGAGGAAGGTTCATGTCGCTCCCCTCACGGGCCAACCGCGTCACCCTGCTGGCGGGCACCATCGGGCTGGCGCTGGCCGTCACCGCCTGCGGATCCACGGAGCCCAAGCCATCGGCGAGCGGAGGCGGCAGCACCTCGGCCGAATGCGCGGCCTTCGACAAGTACGGCAAGCACGACGGCAAGACCGTCAGCATCTACTCCCCGATCCGCGACGCCGAGGCCGACCTGTTCCAGGAGGCGTGGAAGCCGTTCGCGAAGTGCACGGGAATGAAGATCACCTATGAGGGCACCGGCGAGTTCGAGGCCCAGATCCAGGTGCGCGCGGACGGCGGCAACCCGCCGGACATCGCCTTCTTCCCGCAGCCGGGCCTGCTGGAGCGTTTCGCCAAGGCCGGCAAGCTCAAGCCCGCCTCGGCCGAGGTGAAGAAGCTGGCAGAGGAGGGCTGGTCGCCCGACTGGGCCAAATACTCCACCGTCGACGGCACCTTCTACGGCGCGCCGCTGGGCGCCAGCGTGAAGTCCTTCGTCTGGTACTCGCCGAAGATGTTCAAGGAGAAGGGCTGGACCGTCCCCACGACCTGGGACGAGCTGATGACACTCTCCGGCACGATCGCCGGCGCCGGCGTCAAGCCGTGGTGCGCGGGCATCGAGTCCGGTGACGCGACCGGATGGCCGGCCACGGACTGGATCGAGGACATCCTGCTCCGCGAGATCGGTCCCGAGGGGTACGACGAGTGGGTGAGCCACAAGCTCGCCTTCAACGACCCCAAGGTCGTCGCGGCGGTGGACAAGGTCGGCGCGATCCTCAAGAACGACAAGTTCGTCAACGGCGGCTACGGGCCGGTGAAGTCGATCGCCAGCACCGCCTTCCAGGAGGGCGGCGTCCCGATCACGCAGGGCAAGTGCGCGCTGCACCGCCAGGCGTCCTTCTACGCCAACTTCTGGCCCGAGGGCACGAAGGTGGCCGAGGACGGCGACGTGTTCGCCTTCTACCTGCCGGGCAACGACCCGTCCAAGAAGCCGGTCCTCGGCGCGGGCGAGTTCGTGGCGGCCTTCACCGACCGTCCCGAGGTCCAGGCCGTGCAGGCATACCTCGCCTCCGCGGAGTTCCCCAACACCCGGATGAAGCTGGGGACCTACGTCTCCGCGCGCAAGGGCGTCGACACCGCCAACGCGCAGAACCCCATCGACAAGCTCTCCATCGAGATGCTGCAGGACCCGGACACGGTCTTCCGCTTCGACGGCTCGGACCTGATGCCGGCCGCGGTCGGCGCCGGCACCTTCTGGAAGGGCATGACCGACTGGATCAACGGCAAGGACACCAAGACGGTCCTCGACTACATCGAAGCCTCCTGGCCTAAGTCCTGATATTTACCGATATGTCCGGTCCCGTGTAATCTGCGGGGCCGGACCTGTCGCCCCCTCGGCACGATCCTTCCGGGAGTTCCCTCCGATGGACTTCGACTTCGCCGCCGAACAGCCCAAGCTCGTTCAACTACTGATCGGCGTCGCCGCGTTCCTCGTGGTGGTCGCGGTGATCCTGTTGCTGGTCGACCGCGCCCCGATGCGGCGGCGGGCCTGGTCCCACGCGACGATCCTGCTCCTGCCCGCGCTCGCCCTCCTCGGCATCGGCCTGGTGGTGCCCGCCGTACGGACGACCCTGCTGTCGTTCATGAGCGGCGACGGCCGGGACTGGGTGGGGCTGGACAACTACGCCTGGATGTTCACCCAGCCCGAGGCCCTGACCGTGTTGCGCAACACGCTCATCTGGGTCCTGCTCGTGCCGCTGCTGGTGACCACGGTCGGGCTGGTCTACGCGGTCCTGGTGGACCGCACCCGCTTCGAGCCGGTCGCCAAGTCGCTGGTGTTCCTGCCGATGGCGATCTCGTTCGTCGGCGCGGGCATCATCTGGCGGTTCGTCTACGCCTACCGCGCCGACGACCAGGACCAGATCGGCCTGCTCAACCAGCTCGTGGTGAGCATGGGCGGCCAGCCCCAGCAGTGGCTTCAGGAGCCGCCGCTGAACACGCTGTTCCTGATCGTGGTGATGGTCTGGATCCAGGCGGGCTTCGCCACCGTGGTGCTCTCCGCCGCGATCAAGGGAATCCCGGCGGAGATCATCGAGGCCGCCCGGCTGGACGGGGCGAGCCCGGTGCAGATGTTCTTCCGGGTGACGCTGCCCTCCATCCGCTCGGCGGTGATCGTGGTGCTGGTCACCCAGTCGATCGGCACGCTGAAGCTGTTCGACATCGTCCGCACGATGACCGGCGGCCAGTTCGACACCAGCGTCATCGCCAACGAGATGTACAACCAGGCGTTCCGCTACGGCGAGACGGGCAAGGGCGCGGCACTCGCGGTCTTCCTGTTCGTCCTGGTGACGCCCATCGTGATCTACCAGATCCGCCAGCGCCGGGAGGTCCGGTGAGCGGGCGGGGGATCGGGCGGGCCTGCGGGCACGGCGCCACGGGAACGTCTCCGACGAAGGAGTCCGCGTGACCACATTGACCGAGACCGTGGCGCGGACCAGGGCTGTCACGGCTCCCCAGCGGGTCCGGCGGCGGCTGACCAGCCGGGTCGCCAGCGCCGTGGCGATCGTCATCGCTGTCCTGTGGACCACTCCGACCTTCGGCCTGCTGCTGTCCTCGCTGCGCCCGGAGGACCAGATCAAGTCCACCGGGTGGTGGACGTTCTTCTCCGATCCGCAGCTCACGCTGGAGAACTACCAGGAGGTGCTGTTCGGCACCTCCTCCTCCTCCGGCCAGATGATGAGCTTCCTGATCAACTCGATCGTCATCACGATCCCCTCGGTGCTCCTGCCGCTGGCCCTGTCCACCTTCGCCGCCTACGCGCTGGCCTGGCTGCCGTTCCGGGGACGCGAGTGGATCTACATCGGCGTCTTCGCGCTCCAGATCGTGCCGCTGCAGATGGCCCTGGTCCCGCTGCTGTCGTTCTTCTCCCAGGGCGTGGAGGTCTTCGGCCTCCAGGTCCTGCCCGGCTGGGAGCTGGAGGGGTCGGCCCGCTTCGTCCAGGTCTGGTTCGCGCACACCTGCTTCGCGCTGCCGCTGGGCATCTTCCTGATCCACAACTTCATGGCCGAGCTGCCGGGCGATCTCATGGAGGCCGCCCGGGTGGACGGCGCCACCCACGGCACGATCCTGCGCAAGCTGGTCCTGCCCCTGGTCGGGCCCGCGCTGGCCACCTTCGGCATCTTCCAGTTCCTCTGGGTCTGGAACGACCTGCTGGTGGCCCTGATCTTCGCCGGCGGCACCGCGGAGACCGCCCCCATGACGGTACGGCTGGCGCAGATGGCCGGTACCAAGGGCAACGAGTGGCAGCGCCTGACCTCGGGCGCGTTCGTCTCGGTGGTCATCCCGCTGGCCGTCTTCCTGTCGATGCAGCGCTACTTCGTCCGGGGCCTGCTCGCGGGCAGCGTCAAGGGCTGAGCCCACCGCCCTCGGACCCGCCCGCCGCCCTCGGTTCCGCCCCGGACCGGCTGCCGGGTCCGCGGTCGCGGCGGGCGGCACGCGTGGGGCCGGCCGGTCAGGCGCGGCGGTCCGGCGCGGCCGGTTCGGTGACGGGGGAGTGGCCGGAGGCGGCGGGTTCCGTGACGGCGCGGTGGTCGGGGGCTGTGGGCTGCGCGGCGGCCGGGTCGTAGAGTCCGGCGGACGCCGGGACCTCGACCACCATCGTGTCGGCGGGGCCGGGAGCCCCTTCCATGACGGCGCGGGCGTGGTCGAGGTGCGAGGCCGCGACCAGCACGTCGTAGCGGCCGGCGACGATCGCGTTACGTGAGGCGAAGTCCCGCTTGCCGCCGGTGAAGAAGTGGTTGATGAACCCGAAGGCCGCCCCCATCACGGCGCCCCAGAGCGCAGCCCAGAGCACGAGCACGACGAACGACATCGTGGTCGAGGTGAACAGCCCGAGGAACATCCCCACCACCGCGCCGAAGACGGCACCGCTCCCCGCCCCGGTGAGCGCGGCGCGTCCGTTGGTCATCCTGCCGGTGACGGTCTCCTCCAGCTTCAGGTCGCTGCCGACGATCGCCACGTGCTCGACGGGGAAGCCCGCGTCGGAGAGCGAGTCCACGGCTCGCTGCGCGGCCAGGTAGTTGTCGTAGCCGACCAGCACTCTCCGGTCGACGACGACCTGGGTGGCCGGAGGGGTGGCCAGGGGGGTGGGGAGTTCCGTCATGTCCGTTCGCCTTCCCGTGCGTAGAGGGGGATCCGGCCTGGCGACTACCCTGCCCCCGGTCGACAATGCGCGATCGCGGGCGAGACCTTGTGTCCATGGAGGACATGTAATAGTTTCAAATGAAAAGTTTTCTGGCGAAAGTGGACATAGGGCAACAAATCGCCCTGTCACTGTTAAGGTTCTTTAGCAAAAGACGCCGCCGATGCGCGGCGGTACGGGTTGTCCGGCGCTAGGTCCGCGAAGGAACCTGGAATGATCGCATTCATCGTGATGATCGAAGCAGTGCTCGCGCTCACAGGACTGATGGCACTGTGCTGTCTCACCCGCTACACGGGCAGGCGGCCGCTGTACCTGCACGACCACCGTGACCACCGTGACCGCCTGGTGGGAGCGCGAAGGCGGCGCTGACCACGCCGCGGCCCGCCGGGCCGGGGCGCGAGCGCGTTCACGGCGGGGACGGGCCGCGACGGCGGCGCCGGGGGGCGCCACCGCCGGGCAGGGGCTACCAGCTCTGGTGGAGCGGCATGCCCTCGGTGTAGCCGGACGCGCTCTGGACGCCGACCACCGCGCGCTCGTGGAACTCCTCCAGAGTGGAGGCGCCCGCGTAGGTGCACGAGGAGCGCAGGCCGGCCACGATGGCGTCGATCTGGTCCTCGACGCTGGGCCGGGCCGGGTCGAGATACATCCGCGAGGTGGAGATGCCCTCCTCGAACAGCGCCTTGCGTGCCCGGTCGAAGGGGGAGTCCTCGGCGGTGCGCAGCTTCACGGCGCGGGCCGAGGCCATGCCGAAGTTCTCCTTGTACTTGCGCCCGTCGGGGGCGGTGCGGGTGTCACCGGGAGACTCGTAGGTCCCGGCGAACCAGGAGCCGACCATCACGTTGGCGGCTCCGGCGGCCAGGGCGAGGGCCACGTCGCGCGGGTGCCGGACGCCGCCGTCGGCCCACACGTGGCGGCCGAGACGGCGGGCCTCGGCCGAGCACTCCAGCACCGCGGAGAACTGGGGACGGCCGACGCCGGTCATCATCCGGGTGGTGCACATGGCGCCCGGCCCGACGCCGACCTTGAGGATGTCCGCGCCGGCCCCGGCCAGGTCGCGCACGCCCTCGGCGGTGACGACGTTGCCCGCCGCGATCGGCACGCCCGGGTCGAGCGCCCTGATCGACCTCAGCGCGCCGATCATCTTCTCCTGGTGGCCGTGGGCGGTGTCCACCACCAGGCAGTCCACCCCGGCCCCGAGCAGGTCCTTGGCCTTGGCGACCACGTCGCCGTTGACGCCGACGGCGGCGGCGACCCGCAGCCTGCCGGAGGCGTCGAGCGCGGGCCTGTACAGCGTGGCCCGCAGCGCGCCCGTCCTGGTCAGGATGCCGACGAGGCGGCCGTCGTCGTCGACGATCGGGGCGAGCCGGTGGCGGCCCCCGTGGAGCCGGTCGAACGCCTCGCGCGGGTCGAGTCCGGCGGGCAGGGTGAGCAGGTGGTCGGACATGACCTGGGAGAGCTGCGTGTACATGTCCACGCCGCCGCAGTCGCCCTCGGTGACCACGCCGATCGGGCGGTTCTCCCAGTCGACGATGATGATCGCGCCGTGCGCCCGCTTGGGCAGCAGGTTGAGGGCCTCGCCGACGGTGTCGTGCGGGGTGAGCGTGAGCGGGGTGTCGTGGACCAGGTCCCGCGACTTGACCCAGCTCACCACGTTCGAGACGACGTCGATGGGGATGTCCTGCGGGATGACGGTGATGCCGCCGCGCCGGGCGACGGTCTCGGCCATGCGGCGCCCCGCGACGGCCGTCATGTTGGCGACGACGAGCGGGATGGTCGTTCCGGTGCCGTCGTTGGTCGACAGGTCGACGGCGAGCCGGGACCCGATGGAGGATCGCGACGGAACCATGAACACGTCGCTGTAGGTCAGGTCGTAGGCCGGCGCCATCTCATTGAGAAACTTCACGTTCGTCCACCTTATCCGGTGAATAGTCCAAGGTGAGCGTTCCCTGTTTTGGGGTTTCCCAAGAGGATCCACCAGTCAGAGCGGGGACTAAGATCCCATTTGCGTGAATTCAACGGGGTGGCCATGAGGAGGAGGCGCTGTGATCGTTGTTGACCGGCCCGAGATGATTGTCGTAGGCCATGCCGTACGGACCTCGAACGCCGACGAGGCCGAACCGGGCAGGGGGCGGCTGGGCGCGCTGTGGGCGCGAGCGGGGGCTCCCGGAGCGTTCGCGCACGTTCCCGGCCGGGTGGACGAGAACATCTACGCGGTGCTGACCGACTACGAGAGCGATCACCACGGCTCCTACACGCAGATCGTCGGGGTGGCCGTCCGCACCGCCGCCGCGCTGCCCGAGGGCATGGTCGCGGTCCGGGTGCCCGGCGTCCAGTCGCTGAGGCTGGAGGCCCGCGGGCCGATGCCGGGGGCACTCCTGGAGGCCTGGCAGCGGCTGTGGAAGCACACCGAGTCCGGTGGCACCCCGCCGCGCGCCTTCACCACCGACCTGGAGGTCCACCACCCGGCGGGCGCCGACCTCTACGTGGCGGTCTTCCCGTCGATGGGCTGACCGTCCCCGGACCGGCCGGGCGCCCTGCCGCTCCGGCCGTCCTCGTCCTGCTCCTCGTCGTCGCGGCCGTCTCCGTCGTCCGGGTCGTCCTCGTCGTCCGGCGGCGGGTCGGACATCTGCCAGCCCGCCATGAGCGACGGCAGGATGACGTGCGTCGCGATCACGCCGAACACCAGCATGACGATCGCGGCCGCCGGGATCTGTACGACCGTTTCGCCCCTGGGCATGGCGACTGAGAGCAGCACACCGAGCACGACGAGGGTCACCGTGGTGCCCCGGTGGGCGTTGGCCTGGATCTTCTGCCGCTCGCGGGACTGGCGTTCGTCGAGGTGGCGTTCGGCCAGGCCGATCACCCCGCGGGTGACCCCGACCAGCGCCGAGTAGACCACGACGTAGATCACCAATGCGGCGCCCGTCAGGGCGAAGGTAGTCCACATCGCGGTCAGGCTCGGCGCCAGGTAGTAGCAGACGATCGCGCTGACCCAGATCAGCCCGGCGGAGCCGGCGCCCACCCCGACGAGGATCCGGCGGCGCCCGCGGGTGGCGTACCAGGAGCGCGGGGGCCAGTCGCGGTAGCGGGCCTCCAGTTGGCCGGGGGTCAGCTCGCCCATCACTTCACCTCACTGCCAAGCCGGGGGAACGGTCTCAGGGAGAACACGACCTCCACCGGCACCTCGAAATACTCGGCGATGCGCAGGGCGAGGAACAGGCTCGGGCTGTACTGGCCCCGCTCCAGATAGCCGATCGTCTGATAGTGGACACCCAGGGCGGCGGCCAGATCCTTGCGCGAGACGCCGCGTTCGGCTCTCAGCACCGAGATCCGGTTGTATACGTCTTCCGCGGACATCGTGATGCTCTCCCGGGGTCAGGAGGCCTGCGCCACCAGCCGGCGCTCGGCGAGCCGGGACCCGGACTCGCGCCGGGTGACCCGGCGGATCAGCCCCGGCGCCAGCAGCATACCGGCGACGGTCCACGTCGCGAGCGCGCCGGCCACCCAGGGCAGGCGCCAGCTCCCGCCGATCTCGGCGGCGAGCATGGCGTCGGGCATGAACGCCGCCCGCAGGCCGAGTCCCTGCCAGTAGAGCGGGAAGGCCTGGGAGATCCACTGGACGACCTCCGGCATGAACGTGACGGGGAGCATGACCCCCGAGGTGACCATCAGGACCATCATCGGCAGTCCCAGCAGGCCCGCCGCGGCCTTCGGCCCGGGGACCAGGCAGCCGATGACCGCCCCCAGCGGCACCACGGCGACGGTGCCCAGCAGCAGCACCCACACCAGGGTCAGCCAGTCGCGGGGCGGTGCGATGCCGCCCATGGCGAGGCCGGCGCCCACGATCAGCACGCTCTGCACGGCGATCTGGCACAGGACCGTCACCGCCCGCCCGGTGAGGTAGGCCGGGATCCCGCCGGGGATGGTCCGCAGCCGCAGCAGCGTCCCCTCCTCGCGGTCGGTGGCGATCGCCATCGGGAGGGTCATCAGGCCGTTGGAGAAGATGGTGAAGGCCAGGAACCCGACCGTCATGAACGTGCCCTGGGAGACGCCCGTCTCCCCGACCTGGCCGTCGCCGATCCAGAGCAGCAGCAGGGCGAAGACCCCCACCGTGCCGATCAGGGTGGTGAGCAGCTCCTTGCGGTCCTTGACCAGGTGCAGGTGCTCTTTCCAGCCCCGGCGCAGGCCGATGCGGAGTGACTTGACGTTCATGCCGCCCTCCCGATGAGGCTCAGGTAGTTCTCCTCCAGCGACGGGCGCCGGATCTCCAGGCCGGGCACCGGGCCCTCGAACCTGCTGTGCAGCTCCCACGCCACCCCGGACGGGTCCGGCGTGGTCAGGACCCGCTCCCGGCCGTCCTCCAGCCAGCGGACGTGCGACTGCGCCTGTACGGCCTCCGCCAGCTCGGACGGGGTCCCGCACACGGCGATCTCCCCGCCGACCAGGATCGCGGTCCGGTGCGCCAGCTTCTCGGCCTCGGCGAGGTCGTGCGTGGTCAGCAGCACCGTGATGCCCTCGTCGGCGGCGAGCTTCTCGATCAGCAGGTGGAACTCCCGGCGCGCCTCGGGGTCGAACCCGGTCGTCGGCTCGTCGAGGAACAGCAGCTCGGGGCGGCCCACGATGCCCAGCGCGACGTCCAGCCGGCGGCGCTGGCCACCGGACAGGCGGCTGACCCGCTGCCCGGCCTGCGCGGTCAGGCCGAGCGCGGCCAGCAGCTCGTCGGGGTCGCGGGGGTCGTCGTAGAACTCGCCGAGGTGGGCCAGGAGGTCCCTGGCCCCCCACCGGGGATGGTCGCGCCAGCTCTGCAGCACGATCCCGAGCCTGGCCCGCCATGCCTCGGTGCCCCGCTCGGGGTCCACCCCCAGCACGCTCACCTCGCCGGCCGACCGGTTCCTGAAGCCCTCCAGGATCTCGATCGTGGTGGTCTTGCCCGCCCCGTTGGGGCCGAGCAGCGTGAAGATCTCACCACGCCCTATTTCGAGGTCGACGCCTCGGAGCACTTCGGCCGCGCCGTAGTTCATCCGCAGCCCGTGGACGCTCACTGCAGTATCCATATGTAGAAATGTAGTAGGTCTACTACGTTTTGAGCAACTCTCAATACGAAAAGCGGTACACCTGGGACAGGTGTACCGCTCCTGACCTGTGCGGATCAGAGATCGGGCGGAGGCAGGCCGGGCCCGTCCGCGGGGCCGGTGCTCAGCGCGGCTCCAGGATCACGGGGAAGGAGGTGACGCCCCTGACGAAGGCGTTGGGCAGGATGCGGGGGCCCTGGTCGTCGGCCCGCGCCGCCGAGCCGACCCGGCGGACGAACTCCTCGAAGAAGATCCGCAGCTCCAGTCGGGCCAGCGCGGCGCCGAGGCAGAAATGGGTGCCGAGGCCGAAGGCGATGTGGCCGCCGGGCGCGCGGGTGACGTCGAAGACGCCGGGGTCGTCGAAGACCGACGGATCCCGGTTGGCGGAGCCGTACATCAGCAGGACCTGCTGGCCCTCGGAGATCTCCTGACCCCGCAGGACGGTGTCCCGGGTGGCGGTCCGGCACATGTTGAGGATCGGGGTGGTCCAGCGGATGAACTCCTCGACCGCGTCGCCGATCAGCGCCGGGTTCTCCCGCAGCCTCCGCCACTGGAGGGGATGCTCGATCAGCGCGTCGATCGCGGTGGCGATGACGGTCCTGGTGGTCTCGGCGCCGCCGTCCAGCAGCAGCAGCGCCTCGTTGGCCAGGCGGTCGTCGTCGTAGCCGGGCTGCCGGCTCCAGGCCGAGATCAGGTCGTCGTGCGGGCATCCGCGCCGCTCGGCCGCCAGGTCCAGCACGGCGGTCGCGAACTCGCCGGCCGCGACGGCGGCCTCGTGGGTGACGTATCGCAGGCCGCCGCCGGCCACGATCGTCGTCTCCGACCAGTGGACCAGCTCCGGCCAGAGCTCGTCGGGGAAGCCCAGCAGCCAGCCGATCATCCGGCCCGGCAGCGGGGCGGCCAGCGCCGGGACGGCGTCCACGGCGCGCCGGTCCAGGGCGTCGTCGATGAGCTCGGTGACCACGGCCCGGATCCGGTCGGTGTATCTCTCCGCCACGTAGCGCGGGGTGAAGCGCTTGTAGACCAGGCGGCGGCGCTCGGCGTGCTCGGGGTCGTCCAGCCCGATCATCGACGGGTCGCTGGGGAGCTGCGGGCGGTAGCCGCCGGTGTTGGTCCAGAGCTTCGGGGCCCGCTCGATCGCGGAGACGTCGGCGTGCCGGGAGACGCCCCACAGGCCGTTGCCCGCGTCGAAGTGGACCGGCGCGTGCTCGCGCAGCCAGGCGTAGACCCGCCAGGGGTCGCCGGCGTACATGTCGCCGTCGAGCAGGTCGATCCCGGCCGGGTCGAGCGCCGGTGCCGCGGCGCGCGGTGCGGCCGGCCGGTCCTCCTCGGGGAAGGGGGCGTTCATCGGCACCTCCCGGCCGGACGCGGCGCGGGGCGGGCGACGCCGACGGCCGTCGCGGCGCGAATGACGAGATCATGCATGGTCAGCTCCGGAACCTCGGGGGACTGCGGGGCGTTCGCGTCAGGTCACGGCGGAGCCTTCCATCAGGCGAGCACTCCCGCCGCGCGCAGCTTGGCGGCGGCCTCGTCGGACAGTCCCCAGGAGGACAGGTCCGCCAGCCGGGTCGCGGGGGAGAGGTCCTGCCCGGCCGCGCCGAGCAGGCGCGGCGCGGGCGCGGGCTGCCGGACGCCGCCGACCTCGACGAACGCGCCGCGGGCCCTGTTGTGCGGGTGGTCGGCGGCCTCGGCCATGTCCAGCACGGGGGAGACGCACGCGTCCGAACCCTCGAATACCGCCTCCCACTCGGCGCGGGTCCTGGACCTGAACGCCTCGGCCAGCCGCTCGCGCAGCGCGGGCCACTGGGACCTGTCGCCCCGGTCGGGCAGGTCCTCCAGGCCCATCAGCGTGACCATCTCCGTCCAGAACTGCGGCTCCAGCGCGCCGACCGCGAGGAACTTGCCGTCGGCGGTCTCGTAGGTGTCGTACATGGGCGCGCCGGTGTCGAGCAGGTTGGTCCCGCGCGGGCCCCAGAAGCCGCTCTGGACCCCGTGGTAGAACATGGCGAACAGCGTCGCCGCCCCGTCGACCATGGCCGCGTCGATCACCCTGCCCTCGCCGGTCCGCTCCCGTTCGATGAGCGCCAGCAGCACGCCGTACGCCAGCATGAGGCCGCCGCCGGCGAAGTCGCCGAGGATGTTGATCGGCGGGGTGGGCCGGTCGCCCTCGCGGCCCAGCATCGACAGGACGCCGGAGATCGCGATGTAGTCGATGTCGTGCCCGGCGGTCGGCGCCAGCGGGCCCTCCTGGCCCCAGCCGGTCATCCGCCCGTAGACCAGGCGCGGGTTGACCTCGTGCAGGTCGGCGGGGCCGATGCCGAGCCGCTCGGCGACCCCCGGCCGGAAGACCTCGATGACCACGTCCGCGTTCCTGGCCAGCTCCTTGAACGCGGCCACGCCCTCGGGTGACTTCAGGTCCAGGCCGACCGTCCGCTTGCCCCGGTCCATCACGTCGGCGCGCGGCTTGTCCCCCGCCGCGGTGACGGCGCCGACGCGCTCGACCCGCAGCACCTCCGCGCCGTGGTCGGCCAGCATCATCCCGGCGAACGGCCCGGGGGCCAGGCCGGCCAGCTCAAGCACGCGGACTCCGGCCAGCGGGCCCTTCCTGGTCACGCGCTCCATCGACATCTCCTCGGGTGCGGTCTCGACTCTAGCCGGGCACGGCTCACACAAACAAGCGCTTGGTAACAAGCGGCCTTCCCTCGAGCCAAGTAGAACAACATTCGGCTTTCTGTGGCAAGACATCCGGCATGGGGCCGCGTGGCGCTTGGGTGTTATGGGAAACTTGCGCGTTATCTGAATGGGGACCTAGGGGTTGCGCGATGACATATCCGCACAGTGAACGGATGGTCGCTGGGCGTTACCGACTGCTGCGGGAGCTCGGCCGGGGCGGCATGGGCGTGGTGTGGGAGGGATACGACACGCTCCTGGACCGGCCGGTCGCGGTCAAGGAGGTGCTGCTCCCGCCGAACCTCGCCCCGGCCGAGCACGAGCGCCAGCTGACCCGCACTTCGCGAGAGGCCAGGACCGCGGCCCGGCTCAACCACCGGGGCATCGTGGCGGTCTACGACGTGGCCGAGCAGGACGGCCGCCCTTGGATCATCATGGAGCTCGTCAGGGCCCGCGGCCTGGACGAGGCCGGTCCGCTCCCGGTCCAGCAGGTCGCCGACATCGGCCGCCAGGTGCTGTCGGCGCTCCAGGCGGCCCACGAGGCGGGAATCCTGCACCGTGACGTCAAGCCCAGCAACATCCTGCTCGCCCCCGACGGCCGGGCCGTGCTGACCGACTTCGGCATCGCGACCGTGGAGGGCGACACCTCGCTGACCCAGACCGGCATGGTCACGGGCTCGCCCAGCTTCCTGCCGCCGGAACGCGCCACGGCCGACGCGGCGGGCCCCTGGTCCGACCTGTGGGCGCTCGGCGCCACCCTCTACGCCGCGCTGCTGGGCCACGGCCCCTTCGAGCGCACCACCGCCATCGCCACCCTCGGCGCCCTCCTCACCGAGGAGCCCGACTTCAGCCGGGTGCCCCCCGCGATGCGGGAGGTGCTCGAGGGCATGCTCCAACGCGACCCCGCCCACCGGCTGACCCTCCAGCAGGCCGACGCGCTCCTGGCGGAGGTGGGCGGCGACCCCGCGGCGGCGCCCCGCCGTACCGAACGGCACCGCAGGCGGGACGCGCCCACCTCGGCGATGCCCGCCCCGCGGCGCAGGCGGGACCGCGGCCGCGGCCGGATCCCGCTGATCGTGGCCGCCGTGGTGGTCCTGGCCGGCGGGGGAGCGGCGGCGGCCGTGGCGATGACGCAGTCAGAGCCGCCGAGTCCCCCGCAGGCCGGCCCGGTCTCGGACACCTCCACCGTCGACGCCGTGGCCACCGCGACCGAGCCGCCGAGCGAGTCCCCCACCCCCAGGCCGTCGAGGAGCCGTACCGCCGTCGCGGAGGGGCAGCAGTGGAGGCAGTGGCAGGCCAAGCCCCCGGAGAACTGGTCCATCCGGTATCCGGCCGGCTGGAAGGGCGACTGGGCCGCCGAGACGGGCTACACCCAGTGGCTGCGCCGCGATGGAGGCGCGCACATGTCGGTGGAGGCGCTCCCCGGCCCCCACGACAGCCTGGAGTCACTCCAGGAGACCGTCAGGACCGACGCGGCGCAGTGGAGCGAGATCGACGCCGACGACGTCACGCGCGTCCCCCTGGCCTACGGCACCGGCCTCCAGTGGGAGTTCACCTGGACGATGAAGGACAGCGGCGGCGTGCCGTGGGCCCGTCCCGGAATGACCTACCACGAGATCCGCCGGTTCATCGGGGTCGGCGACACGGTCATGGTGCTGAGCTGGACCACCGCCGAAGCCGAGTGGAAGAGCCAGCTGAACAGCATGAACCAGGTCTTCAAGAGCTTCCAGCCGCGCGGGGGCGAGTGAGGTGACATGGAGGGTGCTGGCGCTGCCGCCGCTTCCCGGGGAGGCGCTGCGCGGTCTGCTCGGGCCGCTGGGCGAGCGGGTCGAGGTGTCCGTCCCGGCCCGCCGCGACCGGGAGGCCCTGCTCGCCGCCCTGCCGGAGGCCGAGATCGTGGTCGGCGACTGGAGCGGCGGGCTCGCGCTGGACGCCGAGGCCGTCCTCGCCGCCCCGCGCCTGGCGTTCGTGCAGCAGCCCTCGGTGGGCGTGGACGGCCACGACCTCGGCGCGCTGGCCGCCGCCGGAGTGCCGCTGGCCAACACCGCGGGAGTGAGCGCCATCGCGGTGGCCGAGTGGTGCTTCGCCGCCGCGCTCGCGCTGTCGAGGCGGCTGCTCGACGCCGACGCCGCGGTCCGCGCGGGCGGCTGGCCCCAGCTCGACCTCGGCCCCAGGGAGCTGTACGGCTCGCGGGTGGGCATCGTCGGCTTCGGCCCGATCGGCGAGGCGTGCGCCCGGATGTTCGACGGCTACGGCTGCGAGGTGTCCTACTGGACGCGGCGCCCCCGCGAGGTGCCCTACGCCTACCAGGAGCTGGAGGCGCTGGTCGCCGGCTCCGACGTGCTCGTGGCGGTGATCGCCCTGTCGGAGGAGACCCGGGGCCTGATCGACCCGTCCCGGATGCCCGCGGGATCGCTGCTGGTCAACGCCGCCCGCGGGGGAGTGGTGGACCAGGCGGCGCTGCTGTCGGCCCTGGAGTCCGGGCACCTGGGCGGTGCCGCGCTGGACGTTTTCGAGACCGAGCCGCCGCCGCCCGGAGACCCGCTGCGCCACAGCGCCCGGGTGCTGCTGTCGCCGCACGTGGCCGGGGTGACCCCGCAGTCCACCGGCCGCCTGGTCCGGTGCGTGCTGGACAACCTGCGGGCCGCGGTGGAGGGACGTCCGGTGGCCAACGTGCTCAACGGGGTGGACCCGGTGGTCCGGCGTCGCCCCGAGGACGGAGGTCCGTAGAGTTTTCGCGCGTTTAACGTGTCCCGTCTGGCTCGCGGGACACCCGGGATATAACGTGCGAGGGGCGATCTTTACTATGAAGGGCTCTGGGGGTGAGGTCCTGTGCAACAGATGACACAGATGTCGGCGCATCGGCGCGCCGTCGAGCAGATCAGGGAGTCCTACGCCGCGATTCCCGAGGACGCGGTGCCCCGGCTGGCCAAGGCCACGACCAACCTGTTCCGCTTCCGGGACGGCGCTTCCGGAGCGAAGCTGTCGGCCCGGGACCTGGACCAGGTCATCGAGGTGGATCCGGTCACCATGACCGCCGAGGTCCAGGGGATGACCACCTACGAGCACCTGGTGGACGCCACACTCGCGCACGGGCTGATGCCCTACGTCGTGCCGCAGCTCAAGACGATCACGCTGGGCGGCGCGGTGACCGGGCTGGGCATCGAGTCCACCAGCTTCCGCGACGGGCTGCCGCACGAGTCGGTCGAGGAGTTGGAGATCCTCACCGGCGACGGCCGGATCGTCGTGGCACGGGACGACAACGAACATCGCGAGCTGTTCCGTGCCTTTCCCAACTCCTACGGCACGCTCGGTTACGCGCTCCGGATCCGGATCAAGCTCAAGCCCGTCCAGCCGTACGTCCGGCTGACCCACATCCCGTTCGGCGACGCCGACAAGTGCATGATCGCCATGAAGGAGATCTGCGAGCGCGGCGAGCACGAGGGCGAGCCGGTCGACTTCGTGGACGGCACGTTCTTCGGTCCCGGCGAGCTCTACGTGACCGTCGGCCGGTTCGCCGAACGCGCGCCCTACCTGTCTGACTACACCGGCATGCGCATCTACTACCGGTCGATCCAGACCAGGACCCGCGACTGGCTGAGCATCCGCGACTACCTGTGGCGCTGGGACACCGACTGGTTCTGGTGCTCGCGCGCCTTCGGCGTGCAGGGGGCGCTGGTGCGCTCGCTCATGCCGCGCAAGTGGATGCGCTCCGACGTCTACCGCAGGCTCGTCGGCCTCGACCGCAAGTACGGTGTGATCGCCCGGGTGGACCGGTGGCGGGGCCAGCCCGTCCAGGAATCGGTCATCCAGGACATCGAGGTGCCCGTCGAGCGAGGTGCGGAGTTCCTGGACTTCTTCCACGACAGAGTCGGCATGACGCCGGTGTGGATGTGCCCGCTGAAGTCCACCGGCGAATGGCCGCTCTACCCGCTGGAGCCCGGACGGCTCTACGTCAACTTCGGCTTCTGGGGCACAGTCCCCCTGCCCCGGGGCCAGTTCGACGGGTACTACAACCGTCTCATCGAGAACAAGGTGCACGAGCTCGACGGGCACAAGTCGCTGTACTCGACGTCCTTCTACTCCCGAGACGAGTTCTGGCGGTTTTATAACGGAATCGCCTACTGGCCAGTCAAACGGGCATACGACGCGGGTGGCCGGTTGCTCGACCTCTACGACAAGTGTGTGCGGGGGCGTTAGGAGGTTGATTCTGTGAAACTCGCAGAAATCTTCGAAAAGGTCATAGGGCCCGAGGCGGACATCCGGTTCGCCGCCTATGACGGCAGCAAGGCCGGTCCGCCGAGTGCGGACATCAGCATCGAGGTGAAGTCCCCGGCCGCGGTGGCCTACCTGGCGCAGGCCCCTGGGGAGCTCGGTCTCGCCAGGGCCTACGTGTCCGGCCATCTCGACGTCCAGGGCGACATGTACAACCTGCTGTCGCGGATGTGGTCGCTCACCATCAACGACATCCCGACGAGCGAGAAGCTCGCCGCCATCCGCGCTCTCGGCATCAAGCCCCTGCTGATGCGGGTGCCGCCGCCTCCCCAGGAAGTACGGCGCAGCATGCTGGCCAAGATGGGCAGCAGGCACGCCAAGCAGCGCGACGCCGAGGCGATCCACCATCACTACGACGTCTCCAACAGGTTCTACGAGTGGGTGCTCGGCCCGTCCATGGCCTACACCTGTGCGGTCTTCCCCAGCGAGGAGTCCACGCTGGAGGAGGCGCAGCACGCCAAGTTCGACCTGGTCGCCAAGAAGCTGGGTCTCAAGCCCGGGATGCGGCTGCTGGACGTGGGCTGCGGCTGGGGCGGCATGGTCATGCACGCGGCCCGCGAGTACGGCGTGAAGGGGCTGGGGGTCACCCTCTCCCGGCAGCAGGCCGAGTGGGCGCAGAAGGCCATCGCCGAGGAGGGGCTGGGCGACCTGGCCGAGGTCCGCCACATGGACTACCGGGACGTCAAGGAGAGCGGCTTCGACGCCGTCAGCTCGATCGGCCTGACCGAGCACATCGGCAAGGAACAGCTGCCGTTCTACTTCCGGTTCCTGTACGACAAGCTCACCCCCGGCGGCCGGATCCTCAACCACTGCATCACCCGGCCGACCGGCACCGAGAAGACCATCAACGCCGGCGGCTTCATCAACCGCTACGTCTTCCCCGACGGGGAGCTGGAGTCGGTCGGCTACCTGGCCCGGCAGATGGAGGACCTCGGTTTCGAGATCCGCCACGAGGAGAACCTGCGCGAGCACTACGCCCAGACTCTCCGCTACTGGTGCGCCAACCTCGACGAGCACTGGGACGAGGCGGTCGAGGAGGTCGGTCAGGGCACGGCCAGGGTCTGGCGACTCTACATGGCCGGCTGCGTGGTCGGCTTCGAACGCAACAAGATCCAGCTTCACCAGATCCTCGGTGTGAAGCTCGACTCCCAGGGCGCGGCCCACATGCCGCTGCGCCCCTCCGTCGACTGGCCCTGATCCTCACCCGGTAATACGGCCCGCGCCCTTCACGGGACGCGGGCCGTACCGTCGGGACCTCCGGGAAGAGTACCGTTCTCCGAGGTCAGTTCGGAGAAGGTGACCTTTCCGTCGGAGAAGAGCCGCAGGACCGGGATGGCCTTGTTGACGGGGTTGCCCCTCTTGTCGAAGGAGATCCACCCGCTGGCGGCGGGAACGGTGAAGGGCGCGCTCGTCAGCAGGTTCGCGACGGCGCTCGCCGTGGGGCGGGTCGTGCCCTGCGCGGCGAAGATGTCCACCACCTTGATGGCGGTCAGCATCGCGTCATGGTGCATGATGGCCTGCCCGTCGTCGAGTGACTCCCCGGGGAACTTGGCGCCGAAGCTGTCGGTGCCCCGCCTGAAGCGGCCAGCTGTCGCCGGCTGGACGGCCTCGGGGTAGCGGTCCCAGGCCGCGGGGTGGGCCAGCGCCGTGTAGTAGACCTCCAGATTGGCCCGGGGGTCGTCCCAGATCGGCTCCGGCTGGGACCGGTTGAGGTTGCTGGCGTCGTCACCGGTGATGACGGTGATCTTCTGATCGACGCACGTCCGGCGGGTCAGCGCCCGCAGGAAGGGCGGCAGGTTCTGCCAGCGCCCGGCGAAGAAGACCACGTTCGCGCCGCTGTTGCAGATCCGCTCCGGCATCTGCCCGAGCACCGTGTCCGCGCTGTCGAGGGAGGAGCTGTAGGTCAGCGAGACGTCCAGCAGGCGGCTTTCCTCGTGCGCCGGGCTGACGACGTCGGCGAAGGCGGAGGTGAAGGACGCGGCGAGGGTGCTGGTGTAGGAGTCGCTCCCGTCCTCGTCCTGCACCAGGACCGCGGTGACGGCGCCGCGCTCCTTGATGAAGTGCGCGATGGCCCTGGCCTGGGCGCTGTTGGGAGGGGACACCCGGACCATGGTGGCCTTGTCGGCCAGCTTGTCGGAGGTGATGACGGCGCCCACCATGGCGATCTGGGTCGCCGCGAGCGCGTCGATCGCCTTCTCCGTCCCCGCGACGCTCGAACCCAGCCCGGTGACCGCCACCAGGTGCTCCTGCCCCGCCTCCTTCTCCTTCAGCTCGCCCACCGCGGCCCGCCAGGCGTCGGCGTCTCCGGAGGAGTCGGCGAGCAGGAGCTGCACGTTCGGCACGCTCGCGTCGCCCTCGTTGTGGTTGCTCCAGTACTGGGCCAGGTAGGCCCCTTGCAGGGCGTGCCGGATGGACTCGGTGCTCTGCGTGCTCGTCGGACTGACCACCGGGTCCATCGGCAGCATCACCGCGATGCTCACGTAGGGCGTGCCCTGCCCGCGCACCCACTCGTTCTCCCGGCGGATCAGATCCGCGACGGGGGACAGGTTCGCGGGGTAGCGGCCGGATCCGTCGGTGACCCGGGGACGCGGGCGGAGGACGAGGAACAGCCCTGCGCCCAGGGCGCCGGCGAGCAGCACGCAGAGCAGTCCGAACCAGAAGGGATGGACCTTCCGGAACGGTGCGCGCCTGTCGAAACCGCGCTGCTCACTCATCGTCGTCCTCCCGGTCGTAGCGGTGGGCCTCGTTCACGAGGATCGTTCTGCCGCTGGTCGCGTACCGGGCGAGCAGCCTCAGGCCGTCCGCGACGCTCCGGCGCCTGCCGCGCAGGGGGTCCACCCCGGGGTCGGACAGGAACCAGCGGTCGACGACCACGCTGCGCACGACGGCCAGCCGCTCCGCGCCGCCCGTCCGGTCCGGGGAGGGCCGGTCGCGCGGGTCGTCCGGCGGCTCCTGCCCGGCCTGGTCGCCCCGCCCGTCCGGCGGCTCCTGGATGAGCCGGCCGTACAGGTCGTCCGGCGACATCGTCACGGGCAGCCGGTTCGGCGCGGAGGTGATCCAGTTGTACTGCCTGATCCACGCGGCCATGTCGATCCTGTTGAACCGCCCGTCGAGGAGCGCCACCACCTCCCGCAGGTGGCGGCGGCCGGCGGCCGTCAGGTCCACGCGGGCGAGCCGGTGGTGCATGACCATGGACAGCCGGTCGCGGGGCAGGTCCTCCCGGGAGGTGTAGAGGGCCTCCAGCCGCTGGTGGGCGATGTCCCACAGCGGGCCGTCGCGGCGGTGGCGGCGTTCGAGTTCCCGCAGCAGCAGGCGTCTGAGCCAGGGGTGGATGGCCGGCGCCCTCTCCTGCCCCGGACCGGGGACGAGCCACATCTGGTCGCCGAGCTCGTCGACCGCCGAGCGCCAGGGACGCGACAGCAGCCCGGCGTCATCGGCGTCCGCCAGGTTGGTCGCGGCCGAGCACGCGACCAGATCCTCCAGGTCGTGGGGGAAGTCCCGGAAGGGATGCTGCGCGTGCGCCCGGCCCAGGGCGGGAAGAGCGCGCAGGCCCTGCTCGGTCCAGCCGGTGTCCTGCCCGCGCTCTCGTGCGTCCGCGCTCTCGTGCGGGTCCTGCCCGCGCTCTTGTTCGCCGGTGTTCTCGTGCGGGTCCTGCCCGTGTTCCCGTGCGTACGGGTCCTGTCCGTGTTCCCCTACGGCCCTGCTCTCGCGCGCCTCCCGCCCGGTTCGGGCCGAGTCCCGACTCTCCCCGCGCTCCCGGGCCGCCATGGCCTCCAGCAGGTGCGTGACCGCCAGCGGATGGCCGCCGGTCAGCGCGTGCACGAATCCCGTGTGAGCCCGGCCCGGCCGTCCCCGGGTGGCCCCGCGCATCCGGGTCACCTCGGTGCGGCTGAGGCCGGGCAGCAGCACCGGGTACCACCAGCGGTCGCGCCTGCCGTTCGCGCGGTTGGCGAGCCAGTCGCCGTGGCCGGCCTGCCGCAGCCGGCGTGGATGCCGGGCCACGCCGTCCTCCGGGGGTTTGAGAGTCCCCGGGCGGTCCCAGTGATGGCCGAGGTCCTGCCAGGACCTGGAGGTGGCGACCACCAGCAGGGGGTCCCCGCCGGCCGGGCCCGGGGCGGCGGCCCGGTGGGCTTTGGCGGCCACCAGCGCCCGCAGGAACTCCCGGCCGGAGGGACTGTCGGAGTTGTCCAGCAGGACCAGGCAGTTGCGCGGGCGCCATTTCCTGGACCAGCCCTCCCGCAGGTCTTCCAGGAGCGCCTCGCAGATGATCTGCGCCGCCGCCGGAGACCCGTCCTCGGCCGCGCCGGAACGTGCCAGGTCCGTCAGGCCGCCGGGGTCGAGCCGGTCGCGGTACCAGGCCATGCCCTTGCGTTCCAGCAGATCCACCAGCCGCCGCCCCCGCGCGATCCGGTCGATCATCGTGGCGATCAGCGGACCGGTCACCGGCAGCACCGGGACGCTCCCGCTGAGCAGATTGAAGATCTCCTGAAGGGTCCTGGAGCTGTCCGGGATCCCGCGCCTGCCGCGGATCAGCTCGTAGAGCTCCTGTTCCGCCTCCTCCTGCCTCAGGCCGGGGTCCAGTGAGAGCGCCAGGTTCCCCAGCACCACCCGGGGCAGCTTGACGGGCGCGAATTGGCGCCAGCGATGGCCCATGACGCGGCGCGCGATCTGCGCGGTGATTTCCCCTACCTTTATGTCGGGGTGTTCGGCGCAGTCAATGTGGACAAATGGCAATGAAAAGGAGGTCGCGGCGTTTTCCGCGACCTCCTTCAGGAGAGTGGTCTTGCCGCTCCCGCGCGGACCGAAGAGCATGATGACGGGCAGCTCGCCGCCCCCGGGCCCATCCTCGCGGTCGAGGCATTCGTTGATCAACCGCCCGCAGGCGACCGCCAACTCGCTGTTCGCCATGTTCTACCCGCCTTCGGCAATTCCCGGCCTGTTGCGCTGGAGGCTGAACGAGAGCACGCCCGCCATCTCAAGGGCGGGACCGCATCGTAGCCCATCTTTTCGGGAAATGCTTTTGAGTCAGGCATATATGGCTATTTTCAATTATCCATAGAAAGCCCGGCCGTTCACCTGAGCTCGCGCTTGAGGATCTTCCCGGTGGCGGTCATCGGAAGGGCGTCGCGGAACTCGACGATCCGCGGATACTTGTAGGCCGCCATGTTCTCCTTGCACCAGGCGACCAGCTCCTCCTCGGTCACGGACACGCCGGGAGCGCGGATGATGTAGGCCTTGACCTCCTCGCCGTGCGAGTCGTGGGAGATCCCGACCACCGCGGCCAGGGAGACCCCGGGGTGGGTCATCAGGACCTCTTCGATCTCGCGCGGGTAGACGTTGAAGCCACCCCGGATGATCATGTCCTTGGCCCGGTCGATGATCGAGTAGTAGCCGTCGGCGTCGCGGGTGGCGATGTCGCCGGTGCGGAACCAGCCGTCGTTCATGACCTCAGCGGTCGCCTCGGGCCGGTTGTAGTAGCCCTTCATCACGTTGTGGCCGCGGATCGCGATCTCGCCGGGCCCCTCGCCTTCGACGGTCTTCCACTCGCTGTCGACCAGCCGCATCTCCACGCCCCAGATCGGCGTGCCGATCGTGCCGGGCTTGGTGGGCCTGCCGAGCTGGTTGAAGCTGGCCACCGGGGAGGTCTCCGACAGGCCGTAGCCCTCCAGGATGCCGATGCCGAAGATGGCCTCGAAGTCCTTGAGCACCTCGACCGGTGAGGAGGCGCCGCCCGCGACCGCGACCTTGAGCGAGGTGGGCACCTCGTCGCCGTCGGCGTGGATCTTCGACAGCATGGCCCAGTACATGGTCGGCACGCCCGCGAACAGCGTGATGTTCTCGGCGCGCATCAGCTCCAGGGCGGGGCCGGGCTCGAAACGCGGCATGAGCACCACGGTCGCCCGGCGGCGGAAGCCGAGGTTCATGACGGTGGTCTGGCCGAAGGAGTGGAACAGCGGCAGCGCGGCCAGGAAGGCGTCGCCGCCCTCGCTGCGCGGGAACATCTCATCCGAGACCATGGCGTTGAGCAGCATGTTCTGGTGACTGAGCTCGGCGCCCTTGGGCTGGCCGGTGGTGCCGCTGGTGTAGAGGATCACCGCGGTGTCGTCCGGCGCGGTCTGCACGGTCGAGAACTCGCCCGGCACGCCGTCCAGCGCCGCCCACAGCGTCTCGCCGTACTCGGACTCGGTGGCGAACGCGGCGGCCGGCAGCACGAAGAAGTGCTCCGTCGCCCCGGCCTGGTCGAAGCCCGCCCGGCCGCGCTCGCCCAGCGGCAGCTCCGGCGTGCCCTCGAAGCAGAACAGCGCCTTGGCCTCGCAGTCCTCCAGGTGGTAGGTGATCTCCCTGGACTGCAGCAGCACGTTGAGCGGCACGACCGTGGCGCCGGTCTTGAGGATCCCGTAGTACACGAAGGGGAAGTAGGGAAGGTTGGGGCAGGCCAGCGCGACCCGGTCGCCCTTGCCGACGCCCCTGGAGACAAGCAGGTTGGCAACCTGGTTCGCGATGGTGTTGACCAGGGAGTACGGCAGCCTCAGATCACCGAAGACCAGTGCGGTGCGGTCGGGCTGCTCCCGGGCGCTGTCCTCCAGCGCGATCGACAGGTTGAGCATGGTGCGTCCTCCTCCGAACAAGCTCTGACCCGCTCATACTCGCAGCCCGAGATACCTACCGGTAGGTAACCAAGGTTACAAATTGACGTGAAAAGCAGCGAGGAGTAAGCAGATGAGAGCCCGCTCACCGGGGGGCGAGCCGGCCGTCCGTGCGTTCGTACGACGAAGGGTCAGTGGCCACATGGAGTACGACTATGTGATCGTAGGCGCCGGCTCGGCGGGATGCGTGCTGGCCAACCGGCTCTCGGCGGACTCCGCCACGACCGTGGCGCTGATCGAGGCGGGGGGCTCCGACGACAGGCTGGAGGTCCGGATGCCCGCCGGCTTCGCCAAGCTCTTCAAGACCGACCGCGACTGGGCCTTCACCACCGCCGAGCAGCCCGGACTGTCCGGCCGCGAGCTGTACTGGCCGCGCGGCCGGATGCTCGGCGGCTCCTCCTCGATGAACGCCCAGATGTGGGTGCGCGGGCACCAGGCCGACTACGACGGCTGGGACGTGCCCGGCTGGTCCTACGAGGAGGTCCTGCCGTACTTCCACCGGGCCGAACGGCGCGTCGGCTCCAATCTCGGCGGCGTGTACGGCACGGCGGGCCCCATCCACATCTCCGAGCTGCGCAGCCCCAATCCCTCCACCGCGGTGTTCCTGCGGGCCTGCGAGGAGCTCGGGCTCACCCGGCTGGACGAGCTCAACGGCCCGTCCAACGAGGGCTGCTGCCCGACCCCGGTCACCCAGAACCGGGGCCGCCGCTGGAGCTCCGCCGACGCCTATCTCAGGCCCGCCGCCAAGCGGCCCAACCTCACCGTGCTGACCTCCTCGCACGTGCGCAGGGTCCTGATCGAGGACGGGCGCGCGACGGGCGTGGAGTACGGCGACGGCACGGTGGTGCGGGCGCGCAGGGAGGTCATCCTGTCGGCCGGGGCGATCGGCTCCCCGCACCTGCTGATGCTGTCGGGCGTCGGCGCGGCCGACGAACTGCGGGCGGAGGGCGTGGAGCCGGTTCACGAGCTGCCCCAGGTCGGCAGGAACCTCCAGGACCACCTGGCCTCGGGCGTCATCCTGCACTGCCCCAGGCCGGTCACGCTCGCGGGCGCCGAGTCGGTCGCCAACCTGCTCCGCTTCCTGGTCGGCCGTACCGGCATGCTGACCTCGAACGTCGGCGAGGCCGTGGCCTTCATCCGCACCTCCCCCGGAGAGCCCGCTCCCGACATCGAGCTGATCTTCGCGCCCGGTCCGTTCGTCGACCACGGCCTCACCCCGCCGGCCGGCCACGGCCTGACCATCGCCTCGATCCTGCTCCAGCCGGAGAGCCGCGGCCGTGTCTCGCTCAACGGCCGCGACGTGGTGATCGACCCCGCCTACCTGACGGCGGAGGCCGACGTCCGGCGGCAGGTCGCCGGGCTGCGGAAGGCCAGGGAGCTGTTCGCCACCGAGGCGCTCAGGCCGTTCGCCGGGCCGCCGATGAATCCGTACTGGGGCGCGGAGACCGACGAGGAGCTCGACCGCTGGATCCGCGAGCGCAGCGAGACCCTCTACCACCCGGTGGGCACCTGCCGGATGGGGGAGGACGCCGAGGCGGTGGTGGACCCGGCGCTGAGGGTCCGCGGGATCGGAGCCCTCCGGGTCGTCGACGCCTCGGTCATGCCGGTCATCAACCGGGGCCACACCCACGCCCCCACCGTGATGATCGCGGAAAAGGCCGCCGACCTCATCACCCGCGCCGGGTGAGAGGGCCCGCCCGCGCACTGTGGTTCGCGCCGGCGGCTCACGACCGTCTGTGCCGTGGCTCACACTTGACGTAAGTGGGCACTTGCATAAATCTGGGTTGATGACCGTGAGTGCGCCGGATGTCGACCTGTCGGAGATCCTGTTCTGGGCCCGCCCGCAGGCGGAGCGCATGGAGGCCTTCAGGCGGCTCCGGGAGCTGGACCGGCCCGTTTTCGTGCGGGAGAACAAGATCCCCTTCGTCGGGCACGGGCCCGGCTACCACGCCCTGGTGCGGCACGCCGACGTCTCCGAGGCCAGCCGGAACGCCGGGGTGTTCAGCAGCGAGCCGACGGCCAACAGCGTCGTCGACATGCCCCGGTGGATGGCGGTCTACTTCGGGTCGATGATCAATATGGACGACCCCCGGCATGCCCGGCTCCGCCGGATCGTGTCCCGGGCGTTCACCCCCAGGGTCCTGTCGAAGATGGAGGAGGACCTGCAGCGGGCGGCCACCCGGATCGTGGACGAGGCGATCGCCGAGGGGCCGGGCGACTTCGTCGCCCAGATCGCGGCCCGCCTGCCCGTCCAGGTCATCTGCGACATGATGGGCATCCCGCCGGAGCTCCACCCCCGGGTGCTCCGCGCCACCAACATCATCCTGGGCAACGCCGACTCCGAGTACACCGGCATCGACCCGGAGCTCACCCGCTGGAACGTAGGCCGGGGCCTGGTCAAGCTGATGGCCGCCGGGCGCGAGCTGAACCGGCTGGCCGCCAGGCTCGGCCGCCGGCGCCGGGGCGACTCCACCGGCGACCTGACCAGCATGCTGGTCAACGGCGAGGAGTCCCTCACCCCGCAGGAGCTCGGCTCGTTCTTCATCCTGCTCGTGGTCGCCGGCAGCGAGACCACCCGCAACGCCATCTCCCACGGCCTCAAGCTGCTCACCGACCACCCGGACCAGCGCGAGCTGCTCGTGGACGACTTCGACGGGCACATTCCCGGCGCCGTCGACGAGATCATCCGCTACTCCACCCCGGTGATCCAGTTCCGGCGCACGGTCACCCGCGAGTACGAGTTGGGCGGGCAGGCATATCGCAAGGGCGACAAGGTCCTGCTCTTCTACAACTCCGCCAACCGCGACGAGGCGGTCTTCGCCGACCCCGACGCCTTCGACATCACCCGCCATCCCAACCCGCACCTCGGCTTCGGCGGCCCCGGCCCCCACTACTGCCTGGGCGCCCACCTGGCCCGCCGCGAGGTCACCGTGATGTTCCGCGAGCTCCTCACTCGCATGCCCGCCATCCGGGCCGCCGGCGAGCCCTCCTACCTGCTGTCCAACTTCATCAACGGCGTCAAGCACCTGCCCTACACGATGTGACCCGCGCGCGTTCCCGGCGGGCGCGATCCGGGGCGGGATCGGGGGAGGGCAGGTCCGGTCGGCCGGGCTCTCCGGCGTGCCCGCCGGCGAGCGCGGAGACGGGTCCGCCGAGGGTGGTCACTACGTCAGCCAAGCGAATGCCGGTATGTGTACCGTGGACATCCGCTCCATGGGCATCGGGCCCGCCACCACAGGCGGTGACGGGCTCGCGCGTCCGGTGGCGGGGGGATGGGCGCCTCCTCGTCTCCGGGGGCCGCCATGAGGTCGGCGGCCTCGTCCCGGGCTGGTTAGGTTGAAGATCATGTGGCAGGATCAGAAAAACCGAATGCGGTTCTAGTAGGGGGCTGACGTGACGGTCTCACTGGCGGACATCGACCTGTCCGACATCGCCTTCTGGGAGCGGCCGATGGCCGAGCGCGAGGCCGCCTTCGCGCTGCTGCGCGCCCAGGCGGCCCCGCTCCGGTTCGCCGAACCGGAGATCAGCTTCGCCCTTCCGGGGCCCGGCTACTACGCCCTGGTCAGGCATGCCGACATCGTCGAGGCCAGCCGTACCCCCGAGGTCTTCTCCTCGGGGCGGGGGTCCACCGCCATCCACGACCTGGGTCCGGAGTTCAGCGAGTACTTCGGCTCGATGATCAACATGGACGACCCGAGGCACGCCCGGCTCCGCCGGATCGTCTCCCGGGCGTTCACCCCCAAGATGATCAAGCAGTTCGAGGCCGACGTGCAGGTCGAGGCCACCCGGATCGTCGACGACCTGATCGCCCGAGGGTCCGGCTGCGACTTCGTCACCGAGGTGGCCGCCAAGCTCCCCTTGAAGATCATCTGCGACATGATGGGCATCGGTCCCGAGCACTACCAGACGGTCTTCGACGCCTCCAACATCATCCTGTCCGGCGGCGACCCCGAGTTCATCCAGGACGTCAGCCGTGCGGCCGAGCTGCTCCTCGGCGCGGGACAGCGCCTGCAGGACCTCGTCGTCTCCCTGGCCGCCGAAGGCGGCGACAACCTCATCACCTCGCTGACCAGTGCCAACATCGACGGCGAGAAGCTGACGATGCAGGAGCTCGGCTCGTTCTTCATCCTGCTGGTGGTGGCGGGCAACGAGACCACGCGCAACGCCATCTCGCATGGCCTGCACCTGTTTACCGAGAATCCGGACCAGCGCGCGCTGCTCCTGGCCGACCTCGACGGCCGCCTCCCCGGGGCGGTCGAGGAGATCGTCCGCCTGGCCTCCCCGGTCGCCTGGATGCGCCGGACCGTCACCCGCGACCACGAGATGAACGGCCACCTCTACCGCAAGGGCGACAAGGTCCTGCTCTTCTACTGGGCCGCCAATCGCGACGAGGCGGTCTTCGCCGACCCCTACCGTTTCGACATCCAGCGCACCGAAGGCCCCCACGTGGGCTTCGGCGGCCCGGGGCCGCACTTCTGCCTCGGCGCCCACCTGGCCCGCCGCGAGCTCACCGTGATGTTCCGCGAGCTGTTCACCCGGATCCCGCAGATCCGCTCGGTCGGCGAGCCGGACCGCCTGCGCTCCAGCTTCATCAACGGCATCAAGCACCTCGATTGCGACTTCGGAGACGCTCCATTGACGTAAGTGGTTGCTTGCGCAAATGATTGACGATATGAGCGTGACGCCAGCCGAGCGGAAGCCGATCGTCTCCGCCGCCGACTTCGACCTGTCGGACTACGACTTCTGGGCCAGGCCCATGCCGGAGCGCGAGCACGCCTTCCGGCTCCTGCGCGGCCTGGACCACCCCGCCTTCTACGAGGAGATGGAGATCTCCTTCGCTCCGAAGGGGCCCGGTTACTACGCGCTGGTCAAGCACGCCGACATCCTGGAGGCCAGCCGCAACCCCGAGGTGTTCTGCTCCGGGGACGGCGGGGCCACCAACATCCCGGACATGCCGCCGGAGTTCACCGAGTACTTCGGCTCGATGATCAACATGGACGACCCGAGGCACGCCCGGCTCCGCCGGATCGTCTCCCGGGCGTTCACCCCCAAGATGATCAAGCAGTTCGAGGCCGACGTCGAGGCCGCCGCCGTCCGGATCGTCGACGACCTGATCGCCCGGGGGTCCGGCTGCGACTTCGTCACCGAGGTGGCCGCCAAGCTCCCCTTGAAGATCATCTGCGACATGATGGGGATCCCGGAGAGGGACTACGGCTCCGTCTTCGACCGGTCCAACGTGATCCTCGGCGGATTCGACCCCGAATACGGCGGCGACGACATGACCACGGTCGCCGAGAAGCTGCTGGCCGCCGGGATGGAGCTGCAGCAACTCGTCCAGGACCTCGCCGCGCACCGGGTCGAGCGCCCCACTGGCGACCTCACCTCGTCACTGGTCAACGCCAACATCGACGGCGAGAAGCTCACCGCCCAGGAGCTCGGCTCCTTCTTCATCCTGCTGGTGGTGGCGGGCAACGAGACCACGCGCAACGCCATCTCCTACGGCCTGCGCCTGCTCACCCAGAACCCGGACCAGCGCGCGCTGCTCCTGGCCGACCTCGACGGCCACCTCCCCGGCGCGGTCGAGGAGATCGTCCGCCTGGCCTCCCCGGTGAACTTCATGCGCCGCAAGGTCACCCGGGACCACGAGATGAACGGCCAGCTCTACCGCAAGGGCCAGAAGGTCGTCCTGTACTACTGGGCGGCGAACCGGGACGAGAGCGTCTTCCCCGACCCGCTCCGCTTCGACGTCACCCGCGACCCCAACCCGCACGTGGGCTTCGGCGGCCCGGGGCCGCACTTCTGCCTCGGCGCCCACCTGGCCCGCCGCGAGATCACCGTGATGTTCCGCGAACTGCTCCGGAGGATCCCGCAGATCGAGGGCGGCAGGCCGGAGCGGCTCTACTCCAGCTTCATCAACGGCATCAAGCACATGGACTGCGCGTTCTGAGTCACGGAGTCGTCGACCGGATCGACTTGAACACGGTGTTGATGTCGGGCAGCAGTTCCTTCTTGCTGTCCGGCACCGACATGTAGACGATCGCGGGCAGGTCGGCGCCGGTGCTCAGGGCGGCCACGACCATGGTCGTCTTGGACGTGCCCGAGGTGATCTCATACGCGGAGAGCTGTCCCCGCAGGCCGTTGACGTTCAGGGTCTGCTGGGCGGTCTTGCGGGCGGAGTTGTCCTCGGGAAAGAACTTCTTCCGGCCACTGGAGGCGACCGCGTTGATCACCGGGGCCAGGTTCGCCGGTGAGGTGTACTTGCTCTTCAGCCGGGGCGAGAGCGGGCCGGACATCACCTGGGCGAACTGCGTCTTGCCCGTGGAGTCCGGGCCGGCAGGGACGTACTGGCGGGTGGTGAAGCCGTAGGTGGTGGGCACGGCCGGGCGCTGGTCCTGCCGCCAGGGCGCGCCGAGCTGGGCCACGCTGATCGCCGCGGCCTGGTCGGGCAGGGTGCCGGCCACCGGCGAGGCCTTGCCGGGGAAACGCGGCAGGCGGCCCACCGCCTGGGACTTGGCGGGCTTCTTGCCGGTCGCGGAGGGCTTGGCCTCCGGGACGGCCTCCTCCTTGGTGGAAGCCAGGGGGCCGGCCAGGAAGGCCCAGAGCACGGCGCCGATCAGGGCGATCACCACGGAGCCGGCCAGCGCGAACACCCAGACCGGCCGGCCCGACCCGTCGAGATCCTGCTCGTCCTCCATGGCCTGGTAGTTGTCGCCGAAGACCGTGTTCCACAGCTCCTGCTGGCGCTCCGGCGGCGGGGTCTTCGGGCCGCTGATCTGGCCCGCGGTGACGAACGGCCTGTTGGGGTCGGACGGGTCCCTGCTCAGGTGCCCGCCCGGCTGGCCCGGCATGGGCTGCTGCCCCGGCATGGGCTGCTGACCGGGATGCGGCTGACCGGGATGCTGCTGGCCCGGCATGGGCTGCTGTCCTGGCATGGGCTGCCAGCCGGGGTGCTGCTGGCCGTTGCCCGGATGGACGGGCGCGGGCCCTCCCTGAGGGGGAGTGTGATGGGGCGGAAGCTGTGGCGGGGCGCCCGGAGGCGCCTCCGGGGCGGTCGCCCCCGCGAGGGCCCACACGCCGGGATTCTCCGGGGCGACACCGTTGCCCGAGGGGCTGCCGAACGGCTCCTGCCCGCCGAAGGGGTTGGGGCTGGTGAGGGGGTCTTGGGTGGCGAAGGGGTTGGGGTTTGCGCCGGGTGGGTTGGTCAGGTGTTCTTGGCTGCCGAAGGGGTTGGGGCTGGTCAGCGGGTCCTGGCTGCCGAACGGGTTCGGGTTTGCGCCGGGCGGGTTCGTCCAGGAGGGAGAGGACTGCTCATGGCTCGGCGCCTCGGCCGGCGGGCGGCCCCATCCGCCGTTCTCGGCCGGCGCGGCGGCGTTCCGCCCGCCGTCGTCCGAGGCCGGCGGCGTACTCCATCCCCCGTTGCCGGTGTCCTGCGCGGCCGTACCCCATCCGCCGTTGTCGGTGCTCTTGGCCACGTCCCATCCGCCGCCCCCGGCGGCCGGCGCCGTACCCCATCCGCCGTTGTCGGTGGCCTGTGTCGCGGGCCACCCGCCGTTCTCGGCGGGCGAAGCGGGCGGCCAGGCGCCGGGCTGCTCCTGCGGCGGCGCGGCCGCCTGCCAGGAGTCACCACCCGCCTGCGGGCCGGAGGTCTGCGGCGACTGAGGCTGGGAACCGGGAGTCGCCGTTCCGAAGGCCTGTTGCCAGGAACCGTTGCCGGGGACGCCGGCCTGCCAGGAGGCGCCGTCTCCTGCGGGCTCCTCCTGGGGAAGAGGGAGCCGGGGGCTGGTTCCGGAAGAGTCCTTCGCCCAGGCGGGCGGCGGCTCTGTTGCCTCCGGCCATGCCGGAGGCAGGTGGGACTGGCTGGACTGCTCCGAGGCCATGGCTTCCTTACCTCCCGGGCGGGTGCCCGAATTATGGGTATTGGGCATGGTCTCACGTGAGACGGGGGGGTTCGCAGGGAAACTGGAGAACGCCCCTCTGAACTGGAGTCCGGTGGGGTCGGTTGGCGGATCCTGCATCGGCAGGCCGACCTCCGAAGGATCCGGGCCCTGCCCCGGCTCGACTGAGTGTGCCACGGTGAAAGAGTAAACTGACGGGACAAGTGAGGTCACAACGGACGTATCACCATCGAGTCCTGATCCGCCCCAGACGCACGAGCCTCCTATTGTGCTGACCCTCCGGTGCCGTGTCCCCGGTTTGCCGTGATCGGGCTTGTTCTCCGTCCTATGAATAGGGCTTGCGGACTGCGATAGTCTTGGAATATGCGTGCCGCGGCCCTGCTGCTTATCTGGCCGCATCGGCCCTCCCGGCGCTAGACGCCCGCCGATGCGGCTGCCCTTCGCGTGAGCGGAGGGTTTTTCTATTGGGTCGGATGGGTCAGATCATCTGCGCAGACGTATACCGAGGGAAGATTGACGTGAGCGAGCGAGCCGACATGCAGAGCGACGAGCAGCACTACGACCCGCAGGCACTGCAGGTCAAGTGGCAGCGGCGATGGGAGGAGCTCGACCCGTTCCGGGCCTCCGACGATCCCGCCGACACGCGTGAGCGGCGCTACATGCTCGACATGTTCTCCTACCCCTCCGGCGATCTGCACATGGGCCACGCCGAGGCGTTCGGCATCGGCGACGTCTTCTCGCGCTACTGGGTCCAGCGCGGCTACAACGTGCTGCACCCGATCGGCTGGGACTCCTTCGGCCTGCCCGCCGAGAACGCCGCGATCAAGCGGAACGCGCACCCGGCCGAGTGGACCTACGCCAACATCGAGACCCAGGCCCACTCCATCAAGCGCTACGGGATCTCCTTCGACTGGTCCCGCCGCCTGCACACCAGCGACCCCGAGTACTACAAGTGGACCCAGTGGCTGTTCATCCGCTTCTTCGAGCGCGGCCTGGCCTACCGCAAGGGCGGCCTGGTCAACTGGTGCCCCAATGACCAGACCGTGCTGGCCAACGAGCAGGTCAAGGACGGCAGGTGCGAGCGCTGCGGCGCCGAGGTCGTCCGCCGCGAGCTGACCCAGTGGTACTTCAAGATCACTGACTACGCCGACCGCCTGCTGGACGACATGGCCCAGCTGGAGGGCGGCTGGCCGGAGCGCGTGCTGACCATGCAGCGCAACTGGATCGGCAGGTCCGAGGGCGCCGACGTCGACTTCATCATCGAGGGCCGCGACGAGCCGGTCACCGTCTACACCACCCGCCCCGACACCCTGTACGGCGCGACCTTCTTCGTGGTCGCCCCGGACGCGGCGCTGGCCGAGGAGATCGTGACGGACGACCGGCGCGAGGCCTTCGAGGCCTACCGCGCCGAGGTGTCCAAGCTGTCCGACATCGACCGGCTCTCCACCGACAAGGAGAAGAGCGGCGTCTTCCTGGGCCGTTACGCGATCAACCCGGTCAACGGCGAGCGCATGCCGGTCTGGGCGGCCGACTACGTGCTGTCCGACTACGGCCACGGCGCCATCATGGCGGTCCCCGCGCACGACCAGCGCGACCTGGACTTCGCCCGCGCCTTCGGCCTGCCGGTGCGGGTCGTGGTCCACACCGGCCTGGCCGACCCGGGCGAGACCGGGGTCGCCACCGCGGGCGAGGGGTCCCTGGTCAACTCCGGCCCGCTGGACGGCCTGTCCAAGGCCGACGCGATCCGGGAGATCATCGGGGGGCTGGCCGAGCGCGGCACCGGCAAGGCGACGGTCAACTTCCGCCTGCGCGACTGGCTGCTGTCCCGCCAGCGCTTCTGGGGCTGCCCGATCCCGATCATCCACTGCGTCGACTGCGGCGAGGTCCCCGTCCCGGACGACCAGCTGCCCGTCACCCTGCCCGACCTGCGCGGCGAGGCTCTGGCCCCCAAGGGCGTGTCCCCGCTGGCGTCGGCCGACGACTGGGTCAACGTCTCCTGCCCCAAGTGCGGCGGCCCCGCCCGGCGCGACACCGACACGATGGACACCTTCGTCGACTCCTCCTGGTACTTCCTGCGTTACGTGGACCCGGCCTACGAGGACGGCCCGTTCGACGTGGAGAAGCTGCGCGAGTGGGGCCCCATCGACCAGTACGTCGGCGGCGTCGAGCACGCGGTGCTCCACCTGCTGTACTCGCGGTTCTTCACCAAGGTCCTGCACGACATGGGCATGGTCGACTTCACCGAGCCCTTCACCCGCCTGCTGAACCAGGGGCAGGTGATCAACCAGGGCAAGGCGATGTCCAAGTCGCTGGGCAACGGCGTGGACCTGGGCGAGCAGATCGACTCCTACGGCGTGGACGCGGTCCGGCTGACGGTGATATTCGCCGGCCCGCCGGAGGACGACATCGACTGGGCCGACGTCTCCCCGGCCGCCTCGCAGAAGTTCCTGGCGCGCGCGTTCCGCGTCATGGCCGAGGCCGGTGCGGCCTCCGCCCCCGGCGTGGACTTCGCCACCGGCGACCTCGACCTGCGCAAGGTCGTCCACCGGACCATCGACGAGGTCACCAAGCTGGTCGACTCGCACCGGTTCAACGTCGCGGTGGCCCGGATGATGGAGCTGACGAGCGCGGCCCGCAAGGCCATCGACTCCGGCCCCGGCGCCGCCGACCCGGCCGTCCGCGAGGCCGCCGAGACCCTGGCGGTCATGCTGTCCCTGGTCGCGCCGTACGCCGCGGAGGAGGGCTGGGAGCGTCTGGGACACCCCACCTCGGTCGCCACGGCCGGTTGGCCGGTGGCCCAGGCCGCCCTGCTGGTCCAGGACTCCGTCACCTGCGTCGTCCAGGTCGCCGGCAAGGTCCGCGACCGGCTGGAGGTCTCCCCGGAGATCTCCGACACCGACCTGGAGGTCCTGGCGCTCGCCTCGGAGAAAGTCCAGTCCTTCCTGTCCGGGGCTCCGCGCAAGGTCATCGTCCGCGCGCCCAAGCTGGTCAACATCGTCCCTTAGCGGCTTTCCGGGGTGCCCGTACGGTGGGCGCCCCGAGCCGCGGTCGCCGTGGAGCCGCCCGCGCACCCACCCACGCCCCGGCCGGTACGGCGGCGCCGCACCGGCATCGGCTTCCCGGCAGGTGTGGCGGCCGTCGCGGGCCGTCCAGCGGGCCCGCCTGCCGCTCGACGGCCCGCTCCGGAGCGGGCCGGATTTATTGCCTCGAACCACCGGGCCGATCGATGCGAAGATGTCGGTGACAGACCGATCACCACCAGGAGCATGCGATGCGGCGAGCCTTCGGAATCTCACAGCGCCCTATCCGGACGAGAGTTTTCGAGGCATCCAGCACCCATGCACACCCTCAACATCGGCATCCTCGCCCATGTGGACGCGGGCAAGACCAGTCTCACTGAGCGGCTGCTGTTCGACACCGGCACCATCGACCGGCTCGGCAGCGTCGACGCCGGCAGCACCCAGACCGACACGGGCGACATCGAACGGCGGCGCGGCATCACGATCCGCTCCGCCGTCGCCTCCTTCACCGTCGGCGCCTCACAGGTCAACCTGATCGACACCCCGGGGCACTCCGACTTCATCTCCGAGGTCGAACGGGCGCTCGGCGTGCTCGACGGGGCCGTCCTGGTCCTGTCGGCCGTGGAGGGCGTACAGGCGCAGACCCGCGTCCTGATGAAGACCCTGCGGAAGATGCGTCTGCCGACCCTGGTCTTCGTCAACAAGATCGACCGTGCCGGCGCCCGTCACGAGGAGATGCTGGCCGACATCAGGCGGAAGCTGTCACCGCAGATCGTCCCCATGAACGCGGTCCGGCAGGCCGGCTCCCCGGCCGCGCGCACCGTCCCGATCTCCCTGGACGGACCGGGCTCCCGCTCCCGGGTGGCGGAGATCCTCGCGGAGAGCGACGACACGCTGCTCGCCGACCTCGTCGCCGGCTCGGTCCCCACCGCCGGCCGCATCCTGGCGGAGGTGCGCGCCCAGACCGCCGCCGGACTGCTCCACCCGGTGTTCTTCGGCTCGGCCCTGACCGGTCAGGGCGTCGAGGCGCTCGTCGACGGGATCTCACGACTGCTCCCGCCGGCGCGCGGCACCGGAGACGACGATCCCCGGGCCACCGTTTTCGCCATCGAACGCGGTGGCGCCGGCGAGAAGGTCGCCTACCTGCGGATGCACTCCGGTGAGCTGCGCGCGCGGCAGCGGATCACCTCCTACCGGCTGGAGGCGGGCGGCGGAGTCAGCGAGAACAGCGAACAGATCACCGCACTCCACGTCATCGGACCGGTGCGCCGAAAGGCCCATCACCCGGTGGCGGGCGACATCGCGAAGGTGTGGGGTCTGTCCCGCATCCGGGTCGGCGACCAGGTCGGCTCGGCGCGCGGACTCGCCGGCCGGTCGCACTTCGCGCCGCCCACCCTGGAGACCCTCGCCCGGCCGAAACAGGCCGGGCAGGCCGCGCGGCTGCACGCCGCGCTCGTGGAGCTCGCCGACCGGGACCCGCTGATCCACACGCGTGCCGTCCCCGGCGAGGGGACCTCGGTCCTGCTCTACGGCGAGGTGCAGAAGGACGTCATCGCGGAGACCCTTCTCCACGAGTTCGGCGTCGAGGCCGTGTTCGAGCAGAGCCGTACGGTCCACCTGGAACGGCCGGTGGGGGTCGGGGAGGCCTGCGAGGAGATGGACCCGGGGCCCAACGGCTTCTTCGCGACCGTCGGGCTGCGGGTCGAACCCGCGACCGGGCCCGGAATCACCTTCAGGCGGGAGGTCGAGCTCGGTTCGCTGCCGCGCCCCTTCCACCGGGCGATCGAGGACACCGTGCGCCGCACCCTGGAGCAGGGGCTGTACGGCTGGGCGGTGACCGACTGCCTCGTCACCCTGACCCGGACGGGCTATGCGGCCCCGGTCAGCACGGCCGGTGACTTCCGCGACCTCACGCCCCTGGTCCTGATGCGCGCCCTGGACATCGCCGGGACCCGGGTCTACGAGCCCTGCCACGCCTTCGAGCTGGAGGTCCCCCCTGACGGGCTCAGCGCCGCCACCGCACAGCTCGCCGCCCTCGGAGCCGACATCAGGGAGTCCTCCGGAGATATGGAGACATGGTCGGTCAGGGGAGACATCCCCGTGCGTCAGGTGCGCGAATTCGAGCGGCGGCTGCCCGGACTGTCCCGTGGAGAAGGGGTCTGGTGGTCGCGGCCGTCGGGGGATCGGCGGGTCCTCGGGCCGGTCCCGGTGCGCGCGCGGTCGGACGGCAACCCGCTCAACCGGAGCGAATACCTGCGGCACCTCGCACAGGGAGGCCCGGCGAGGTGAGGCGGGCCGCGGTCCGGGGCCTGCCCGGACCGCGGCCGGTACCGCCTGCCCGGCCCCCGCCGGCACCGCTTAAAGGCTTCCTCGCCTTTCAGGCCTTTTCCGGCCTTCCCCGCGTAGGCGGTGACCGGAGGAGGAAGACCATGCCTGACAGGGGGATGAGGCATGCGGGTATCGGTGCTCGGCATGGGCAGCATGGGGCGGGCGGTGGCCCTGCGGCTGCTCGGCCGCGGTCATGCGGTCAGGGTCTGGAACCGGACACCGGGTAAGACGTCCGAGGTGATCGACGCCGGCGCCGCCGAGGTGTCCTCAGCGGCGGAGGCCGCGCGGGATGCCGACGCGGTGCTGATGTCGCTCGCCGACGATCGGGCGGTCCGTGAGGTCATGGCCCGATTGGCCGAGTCCGGCTCCGGCTCCGGCTCCGGTTCCGGTTCTGGCTCCGGCTCTGCTCCCGGTTCCGGTTCTGGTTCCGGTTCTGGTCTCCGCTCCGGCTCCGCCTCTGATGCCGGCTCTGGTCCTGGCGCTGAGTCCGGCGCGCCGGTCGTCGCCGACATGAGCACCGTCTCCCCGGACACGTCCCGCGCGCTGGCAGGGCTGGCGCCGGGAGGCCGGTTCGTGGCCGCGCCCGTCATCGGAGGACCGCAGGCGGTCGTCGACGGGCAGGCCATGGGCCTGCTGGGGGGTGAACGCGGTCTCGTGGACCGGCTGGGACCTGTCTGGCAGGACCTGTTCGCCGTCCAGTGGTACTGCGGGGACGACCCCGGGAGTGCTCTGACCTACAAGCTTGTCAGCTTCTCGGCCGTAAACGACCGAGCTTGCAGCTCCTCGCCGTCGATGGGTTCGACGGTTTGGTCCGCGTCGTCGGCAGCGTGACTCACTGCCCAGCTTGTGACACCGCGTGCGGCGATGTTACGAGCTGCGTTGACGTCGGCGTGCTCAGCGAAGCCGCACGACGTACAGCGAAAGGTTTCCTGGTTCGGCCGGTTGCGTCTGTCCACGTGCCCGCAGGCCGAGCAGCCCTGCGAGGTGTAGGCCGGGTCCACGTACACCACAGCGACACCGGCACGGGCCGCCTTGTAGACGACGAACCGGCCGAGCTGGTGGAAGCTCCACGAATGCAACGTGACCCGCTGGGGCTTACGGAGCCGTACCCGGTCGCGGATGCCCTGGAGGTCTTCCAGGGCGATCCCTTGCCCGGTGCGTGTCGCCTCGGTCACGATGCGTTTGGCGATGGTGTGGTTGGTGTCCGCGGCGAAACGCGCTTCTTTGCGGCGGCGTTTCCTCAGCAGCCGCTTGGCGGATTTGGTCTGCTTGGCCTGCAGGCGGCGGCGCAGCTCGCGATGCCGGTGGCGGACCGCGTTCAGGCCCTTGCCACTGTGGCGAACTCCGCCACTGGTGGTCGCGAGGTTGGCGATGCCCAGGTCCACCCCCAAAAATCCGT
>NZ_FOQY01000004.1:0-353490 GCF_900113865.1 Streptosporangium canum
TGGTCGGCGTAGACGGCGACGCTGGCCAGCCCGGCGTCCTTGCATGCGCGGGCGATCCGCACGGCGATCTCACCACGATTGGCGATCAAGACCTTGCGGAAACGACGGTTCATTGCGGCCTTCGCAGCGGGGGGGACGGTCACGCGATCTCCTCACCGGATTTCCTGGTACACCACTCCAGAGCTATGAAATACACCGATTCCGCAAGGGTAATCAGGTATGTCCTTTTCTCGACACCCCTACAAAATCGGTCCCGGAAGCGCCCGCGCGGACCGTGCCGGCGGCCGGGCGCGGCAGGACCCGCGCGACTCCGCCCGCCGGCACGGTTCAGGCGGTGACCGGACTGCCGAATTCGAGGCTGGACGGCAGATCCGCGCGCCGGGTGATGTTCAGCTTGCGGTAGGTCCGGGTCAGGTGCTGCTCCACCGTGCTGATCGTGATGTAGAGCTTGCCGGCGATCTCCCGGTTGGTGTATCCGGCGGCCGCCAGGACGGCGACCCTGCGCTCGGCGTCGCTCAGGACGGCGCCCGACTCGGCCGGCGGCGTCGCGGCGGCGCCGGCCCCGTCCCGGGGAACCGCCCTGCTCACCGATCCGACGCCGCATTCCCGGGCCACGGCCTGCGCCCGGCCCGCGATCATCCCCGCGCGGCGGTACTCGCCGAGGTCCTGGTAGACCTTGACGAGATCGGACAGGGCCCTGGACAGCTCGTACCTGTCCCCCGCCGACTGCAGCAGCTCGACCGCCTGGCGGAGCAGGGTGGTGCGCTGCCGCGCGTTGCCGGTGGCGGCCGTCAGGCGCATGGCGATGCCGTGCGGCCTGGGCGTCGCGGGACCGCAGCGCCTGAGCTGTTCCTCGGCGAGCTGCCGCGCCTGCTCCGGCCGGCCCAGGCGCAGGCAGGCCTCGGCGGCGTCGGTCCGCCAGGCGACGAGTCCCGGCACGTCGAGCTCCCACCTGCCCATCAGCTCGCCGCAGCGCTGGAAGTCGCGCAGCGCCAGGGCCGGATGGTCGGTGGCCAGGCTGTAGCGGCCTCTGGCGTGCAGGTAGTGCAGGCCGTACCGGGTCCGGAACATGGCGTCGGGCACGGGCTGGTCGAGATACTCGTGCACGGCGTCGTACTTGCCCATCGCCGTCAGGGCCAGGATGAGGCTGCTCAGCGGCCCGCCGACGGCGACGCCCCAGCTGCTCAGCGGGATGATGTCCAGCGCGGCGCGCGCGTGGTGCTCGGCGCCCGGCATGTCGCCCTGGCGGACCGCGATCTCGGCCCGGATGGCGGCGAGCCTCGCCTGGCGGCTCGGGGCCTGCAGTGCGGACGCCTCCGCGCTGAACAGGTCGCACCAGGGTGCGGCCCGGTCGGGCCGCCCGGCGTAGGTGAGGGCCAGGAGCGCGCTCTCCACGGTGTCCATCGACATCTCGTCGAGGCGGCAGCCGCGCAGGATCCGCTCGACCGCGTCCATGACCTCCTCGCGCGGCCCTCTGGTGAGCACGTCGGCGAGCGCGAGCGCGGCGTCCAGCCGGCGGTTCGCCGTCACCGACACGATGGCGGCGCGGTCCTGCTCGCCGGTCGTCTTCTGGAGGTGGGCCAGGAAGGGAGGGTGGGTGGCGCGCAGCCACGGGCGGGCGATGACGAGCTCCGTCACCGTCTCGGAGTCCATGCCGCCCCCCGACTCGTTCAGATGCTCCAGCACGTCCCGCGCGTCCTCGAAGCGGCCGTGCCACAGCAGCGCCCGGGCCAGCACCACGGCGTCGCTCCCCCGGAGATGGCCTCGCTGCATCGCCTCGGCCAGTTCGGCCAGGTGTCCGGCGGGCGCGGCGGGGTTGATCCGCCATTCGGCGCGCACGAGCATCGTGGTGATCTTCATGCGGTGCTGCTCGTCCACGCACTCGCGCCACGCCAGCCGCAGGTAGGCGACCGCCGACTCCACGCGCCCTTCGCGCAGGGCGTTCCTGGCCGCGTCCTCCAGCACGGAGACCCCCCAGGGGGCGTCGACCCGGCCGGCCTGGAGAAGGTGGTCGGCGACCGTCGTGGTGGAGGCGCCGCTCTCGTGGGCCAGCTCCGCCGCGCGCCGGTGGAGATCGGCCCACTCCCCGGAGTCCACCTCGGCCAGTACGGCGGTGCGTGCCGCCTCGTGCCGGAAGCGGCCCAGGGCGAGCAGGCCGGCGACGGTCAGGAAGTGCAGCGCCCGGATCACGGACGCGGGACCGACCCCGAGCAGCTGGGCCAGGGAGTCGGGCCCGCCGAGGATGGCGAGCCCGCGGGCCACCCGGAGCATCTGCGGCTCACCGCGGCGCAGGCACGACAGCACGGCCTGGCCGTACCGGTCGCCGACGACGAGCTCGGCCGGCGTCTCCCCACCGGAGGCGTGCAGGAAGTCCTCGTAGTCGTCCACCAGCGCCCCGGCCAGCAGCGGGTTGCCGCCGCTGACGGCGTACCAGTCCTCGGAGAACCGCTCGGCGGCCTCCTTCCCCACCCGCCTGGCGACCAGGGACATCACCCCCGCCCTGGAGAGCGGGGCGAGCTGGATGCGGCGGCAGTGCGGCTGGCGCAGCAGCTCGGTCTGGAAGAACGTCTCGCTGGACCACCCGTGGTCGGAGTGGCTGAACACCGCGACGATCCGGGCGAACCGGACCCGCCGCGACAGATAGGATAGGCAGAGCAGGGACGCGCGGTCGGCGTGCTGCACGTCGTCCACGACGATCATCAGCGGATACCGCTCCGACAGCTCCAGCAGGAGCGTGCACAGAGCATGGACGATCTGGGCGTCGACATGGTCGAGAGGCTCCGCCTGGGAGCCGGACGGCGTCACGGTGCGGGCGCCCTCGTCCAGCAGGGCCATGGCCCGCTCTCGCTCCTCCGCCACCAGCGGCGAGTCCTGGATCAGCTGGCGCAGCACGCCCAGCGGCAGGTCGCGCTCGACGCGCGACCCCGTCGCCGTGACGGGCAGGGCGCCCAGTTCCAGGGCCTGCTCCGCGAAGCCGTGCAGCAGCTCGCTCTTGCCGGTGGCGACGGTGCCGCTCACCAGCGCGACCCTTCCCTTGCCCATGACGGCGTTGGCAAGAAGCCCCTCAAGGGAGGCCAACGCCTCATCTCTTTCGACCAAGCTCATGATCAGCCTCCCTCTTGGAGAAATGGGTCCGGCGGTTCAGAACCGCAACTTACGGCCGGACGGAGTACGCAGGTCCAGTGAGTCGAGCGCCTTTTCCTTCTGCTTTTTGAGCTGGATTCTCCGCATCGTCGTCGCACCTTTCGATCTCGGCTGTTCTCCGATGGGGTGACGATGAAGACGCTATGCGGGTGCGGTTTCCATCTGTTATCGGCCGGCTATCACCCTCCGGCCGGCTGCCGCCCGCGGGCGGCAGCCGGCCGTCACCTGCCCGCGGCGACCAGCGGCGCGGCGATCCCCGGCTCCGCCACGTCCCTGGCGGGCAGGTGCTTCAGGCGCGCCCTGATGACGGCCGACCGCACCGCCGCGAGGGACGCGGCCTCGACGTCCCGGTCGATGCCCACCCCCCAGGAGACCCGCCCCTCCACCCGGCACTCGGCGTAGACGGCCACGTCCGCGTCCGGGCCGCGATCCTGGCCGGCGATCCCGGTGCGATGGACGGCCCGCACGTCGAAACCCCAGCGGCCGAGCGTCGCCCGGACGGCCTGGACGGTGTCCGCCCTGTCCGCGCCGACGTCGAATCTCTCGCCGTCGACGTGAAGGGAGGTCGTCACCAGCTCGGCGCCGGAGGCGAGGGGGACGGGCAGGTCGGAGCTGGAGAGGTACTCGCGCTCGAAAAGCTGCCCGACCCGGCCGGGCGTGATCTCCCCGCCCTCCGCGTCGGCCTGCGACTGGACCACGTGCGCGAAGTCGATCTGCAGGTCACGCGGCAGGTTCAGACCGTGCCAGGCGCTCATGACGTAGGCCACGCCGCCCTTGCCGGACTGGCTGTTGATCCGGACGACGGCCTCGTACGTCCGGCCCACGTCCTCGGGGTCGAGCGGCAGGTACGGCATCTCCCACGGGAGGTCTCCGACGGCGGCGCCCCGGTGGACGGCCTCGCGCTCCAGGGCGTCGAACCCCTTCTTGATCGCGTCCTGGTGGGAGCCCGAGAAGGAGGTGTAGACGAGGTCGCCCCCGTAGGGGTGCCGCGGATGGACCGACAGCCCGTTGCAGCGTTCGACGGTGCGGCGGATCTCGTTGATGTCGGAGAAGTCGATGCCGGGATCGACCCCGTGGGTGAACATGTTGAGCCCGAGCGTGACCAGGCAGACGTTGCCCGCCCGCTCGCCGTTGCCGAACAGGCAGCCCTCGATCCGTTCGGCGCCCGCCAGGAGGGCCAGCTCGGCGGAGGCCACGGCCGTACCCCGGTCGTTGTGCGGATGGATCGAAAGGCAGACGTGCTCTCTTCTGGAGAGGTTCCGGCTCAGCCATTCGATCTGGTCGGCGAAGACGTTGGGCAGGGAGCGCTCGACGGTCGTGGGGAAGTTGAGGATGATCCCGCGGCCCGGTTCCGGCTGCCATACGTCCATGACGGCCTCGCAGACCTCCAGCGAGAAATCCAGCTCGGTGTCGCTGAAGAGCTCCGGGGAGTACTGGAAACCGAGGTCGCAGTCGCCCAGCGTCTTGTCGGCGTATTTCATCATCAGCCGGGTTCCCTGCACCGCGAGGTCCTTGCACTCGTTCCGGCTCATGCCGAACACGACCCGCCTGAACAGCGGCGACGTCGCGTTGTACAGGTGAATCGTGGCGCGCGGCGCCCCCTCCAGGCTCTCCACGGTCCGCCTGATCAGCTCGTCCCGGGCCTGCACGAGCACCGAGATCCGCACGTCGGCGGGGATCCGCTCCTGCTCGATGAGCACGCGCAGGAAGTCGAAGTCGTCCTGGCTGGCGACCGGGAACCCCACCTCGATCTCCTTGTATCCCATGCTCACCAGGAGTTCGAACATCGCCAGTTTGCGGTCGGGGGACATGGGGTTGGCCAGTGACTGGTTGCCGTCGCGGAGATCGGTCGACAGCCAGCGCGGCGCGGAGGCGATGGTGTTGTTCGGCCAAGTGCGCCCGGGGAGGGATACAGGGGTGAACGCGGCGTAACGCCCGGCCTGTCGTCTCGTGGTCTTCACCGGCGGAGTCCTTTCTATGCCTGCGCGATCGCCGTCAGTTGTTCGACCCGAAATACGTCGAATAGGAATACGGCGAAAGGATCACTTTGATCTGGTGCGCTTCCGTTTCGTCGTTCAGGCGGAAGATGACGGTTATTTCGGGATAAGCCGCACTGAGGCCGAGGCTGACGAAGTAGTAGTCGCTGTCGAACACGATGCGATACAGCCCGCGCTCGAACTTCTGGCCCCACCACTCCGTGATGCAGCCGTCGCCATCGGTCTCGGCGACCGCGACGGCGCACCAGTAGCTGTCCTCGGCCCGCTCCAGACGCGCCCGCACGCCGGCGGCCGAGCGCCCGTAGACGCTGTCCAGCGCCTGTGCACTGATACCCATGTCAGGAACACCTATCTGTCAGGCCCGTCACGGCGGACCGTCTGATCATCTCTGCCATCGCGCACCGGACCGCGGCGGCGGGCCTCCGTGGTCCGGTGGACGCCTTCATGCGTCCCGGCACCTCCGGCTCCCGTCCGACACGCGTCGACCCGGCCGCCGGACAACGGCGGACACCGGCCGGTCCGGTCCTCGGTCCAGGCTCCCCGAGCCCGCTATCGATACGCCTTCGTCCCGCTATCGCCCGTCGGCGTCCCGCTATCGCCCGCGGGCATCGCGCTATCGCCCATCGGGCCGGGCCGGAGGGGCGGATGCCGCGGAGCCGCCGGCGGCCGTCGCGACGGCCCGGCCGCACGATCGGCGACCCTCTCCGCAACCGGCTGCAAAAGGCGTCTTCACCCTCTTGAACTGCACTAATGGCATGTCAGAAGCGATCCGATAAGGACCGGATGGCGGCGGCTGCGAACTTCGAATTGCACAGACCGACCGGCCCGCGACGACAGGCCACCGCGACAGACAAGAGGGCAGAAAAATGAACGACTACATCAACAGCCGCATCTTCCGCACCGCTTTCTCCGCCATCATCGTCACCGCGGGCCTGGCGGCCACGGGCGCCGTCGCCAGTGCGGGTGTGGCGGCCACGGGCACCGCGGGGATCACGGTTGTGAGCGCGTCGGACGTCCAGCCGGTCCCCACCCCCACCCCCACCCCGACCGCCCACCCGAACGGCGACCCGTGGGGCGGCTCCTGAGCACATGAGCTCATGAAGTGAGCGTCGCGGGCCGGCATCAGCCGGCCGAACGGCCGGAGACATTATGTCTCCGGCCGTTTTCCGTTGCCGTATCAAAGGGGTTACGGTCACAAACAGTGGGCGAACTCATCAGAATCCACATAATCCCCCTGGCAGGGAATCACGCGAAGTAGTACACTCCTCGCGAAAGAGACACATTGCACACGGGGTGACTCTGGTCTCGGTAGGATGAGCAGCCGCGGACACCGCGAACATCAACGACAATTACCGACACAGACAGATCTTCCTGGTCTCCCTGGGGACGCACGCCTGACAGTGAGGTTGGATAACTGACGCTTCTCTCGCATCGGGAAGCGTAGGGACTTTCGCATGGGCCGGGGTTGCGGGTTTTCTTCAAGGAGATGCGGGTGGAGTTTCGCGTTCTGGGCCCTCTGGAGGTAGTCACCGGCGACCAACGGCTCGATCTGGGAGGCATCAGGCAGCAGACCGTGCTCGCCGCCCTCCTCCTCGACGCCAACCGAGCGGTCACCACCGGTCGGCTCATGGAGGCGATCTACGGAGACGATCCCCCGACCACCTCACGGGCTCAGGTGCAGATCTGCATCTCCGCGCTCCGACGCCTCTTCGCCGCCCACAGCAGCGCCGACGTCATCTCCACCCAGTCCCAGGGATACGCGATCCAGGCCGACAGCAGCCAGATCGACTCGCACCGCTTCGAGAAACTCATCCTGCAGGCCCGGCGCGCCCGCGAGGCCCGCGACCTCGACGAGGCCATAAAGCACTACCGCAAGGCGCTCGCGCTCTGGCGCGGGCCCGCCCTGGACGGCATCGAGAGCAGGCTCGTGCAGTCGGCGGCGAGCAGGCTCGCCGAACACCGGATCACGGCGAACGAGGACTGCGTCCAGCTCGAACTGGACCTGGGCAGGCACCACGAACTGGTCGGCGAGCTCACCGAGCTCGTGGAGGAGTATCCGCTGCGCGAGCGGCTCCGCGGCCAGCTCATGCTGGCGCTGTACCGCTCGGGCCGCCAGGCCGAGGCGCTGCAGGTCTACCGGCTCGCCCGGCAGACCATGATCGAAGAACTGGGGATCGAGCCCAACGAGCGGCTCCAGCAGCTCGAATACGCCATCCTCACCTCCGACGAGAGCCTCGACCTGCCGGCGCAGCCCGCCAAGGTCGTCGAGGAGCCGGCGCCCCGCGTCCCGAACGCGCCGAGCATGCTCCCCACCGACATCGCCGACTTCACCGGACGCACCAAGCAGATCGACGACATCCGCCAGCGGCTGACGCTCGCCGTCGACGACCGGTCCCGCTTCGCCGTACCGATCATCGCGATCGTCGGGAAGGCGGGGATCGGGAAGACCACCGTCGCGGTGCACTCCGCGCACAGCGTCGCCGAGCACTTCCCCGACGGGCAGCTCTACGCCGACCTGCACGGGGGCGTCTCACGCCCGACCAGCCCGATGCAGGTGCTCGAACGGTTCCTGCGCGTGCTCGGCGTGCCCGGCACCGCACTCCCCGACGGCCTGGAGGAGCGGGCGGAGATGTACCGCGCCCTGCTCGCCGATCGCAGGATGCTGATCGTGCTGGACGACGCGGGCAACGAGAGCCAGGTCCTGCCGCTGCTTCCGGGCAATCCCGCCTCCGCCGTGATCATCACCAGCCGGAGCCGGCTGGCCGGGCTGGCCGGTGCGATACACGTCGACGTGGACATCTTCGATTCGAGCCAGTCGATGGACCTGCTGTCCCGGATAGCGGGTGTGGAGCGGGTGCAGTCCGAGGCGGAGTCCGCCGCGGCGCTGGCCGAGCTCTGCGGACAGCTCCCCCTGGCGCTCCGCATCGCCGGTGCGCGGCTCCTGGCGCGCCCCCATTGGAGCATCGAGCAGCTCGTGGGGCGGCTGGAGGACGAGACCCGCCGGCTGGACGAGCTCAAACACGGCGACATGGGGATCAGGGCCAGCATCTCGCTGACCTATGACAGCGCCGCCGAGGACGCCCGGCGGCTCTTCCGGCGCCTGGCGATCCTGGACTCCCAGATCTTCTCCGCCTGGATCAGCGCGGCCCTCCTCGACATGCCCTTCGCCGACGCGCAGGACCTGCTGGACGACCTGGCCGACGCGCAGCTCGTCGAGACCACCGGAGTCGGGCGCGGCGTGCACACGCAGTACAGGTTCCACGACCTCATCCGGGTGTTCGCCCGGGAGCGCCTCGCCGCGGAGGAGTCCGCAGGCGAGCGCGGCGCGGCGCTGGGCCGCGTGCTCGGCGGCCTGCTCTTCCTCGCGGAGGCGGCCCGCCGGCGGGAGTACGGCCCCGACATCCTGGTCCACAGTGACGCCTCCCTCTGGTCTCTGCCCAGGGATCTGGTCGACCAGCTCATCGCGGTGCCGCTCGCCTGGTTCGAGCGTGAGCGCATGATCCTGGTCTCCGGCATCCGGCAGGCGGCGCAGGCGGGCCTCGTCGAGCTCTGCTGGAGTCTGACGATCAACGCGGTGACGTTCTTCGAGGCGCGGGTCTACCTCGACGACTGGCGGGAGACCCACGACATCGCGCTGGCGGCCACCCGGCACGCCCGGGACAAGCGCGGCCAGGCGGCGGTGCTTCACTCGATGGGCTCGCTGGCCATCACCGAGCAGCGCTTCGACGACGCGCAGCGTGAATTCGAAGCGGCGGTCAGGCTGTTCCGGGAGGTCAGCGACGATCGCGGGGTCGCCATGGCCATCCGCAACATCGGGTTCCTCGACCGGATGAACGGCCGCTTCGACGAGGCGGCGGCGCACTACGAATGGGCGCTGGAGATCTTCCGCACCATCGGGGACCAGGTCGCCGCGGCCTACGCGCTCCACAACCTGGCCCAGCTCAGGCTGGAGTTCGACGACCTCGAAGGCGCCAAGCGGCTGCTGTCGGAGGCGCTGCAGCTCAGCGGGAACGGCGGCAGCCGGAGGGTGCGGGCCCAGGTCCTGCACCGGATGGGGCACGTCCATCTCCAGTCGGACGAGCCCGCCCTCGCCGCGCGCGTCTTCGACGAGGCGCTGACCGTCGTCAGGGACATCGGCGACCCCACCGGAGAGGCGTACGCGCTGCACGGGCTGGGCATCGCGCGGCTGCGGCAGGGCATGCTCGCCGAGGCGGAGGGGGCGCTGCGCCACGCCCTGATGCTGGCCAGCACATCCAGCCAGCGGCTCGCGGAGGCGCGGGTGCTGGTCGGGCTGGGCGAGCTGACCATCGCGACGGGCAACCCGGCACAGGCCGTGCCCTACTTCCAGCAGGCCCTGGCCCTGTTCCGCCGGATACAGGTCCCGTTGCACGAGGCCCGCACCCTCGTCATGCTCGGCGACGCGCACCTGGCCGCCGGAGACAGCGCCGCGGCGCACGACGCGCTGGCCGAGGCCCACGCCCTGGCCGAGAAGCTGGATCCCCCGGCGGCCGAGCAGGTGCGCGAGCAGCTCGCCGAAAGGGCGCGGGGCCGGGCGGAGTGACGCAGGCGCCGCCTCCGCGAAACGTTCCCGGGGCGGCCGAGAGAGGTCTGCCCAGGACGTTCTTCCGAATCGCCGCAGCAGAGCGTCATTCCGAATCACCCGGATCGCACGGATCGCACGGCGCGCTCTGCACGGCCTGGCGGTTCCGTCGCGCCGCGCGTCACGGCCGCGGGCCGTCCGTCAGCGTCCCACCCGCCGCCGTTCCGCGCGGTCGAGCCGCCATCGGCCGTACCGGCTCTGCCAGCGCGCCCGCGCGTGGCGCCAGCCCGCCTGGCCCCGGGAGAGCCCGCTCTCGGAGCGCTCCACCAGCACCCGCGTCACCGCCGCCCTGATCGCCGGGTAGCGCAGCCGCAGCTCGAACCAGAGGGACTCGACCGTCCTGCCGGCCCGGACCAGGACCGAACGCCCCTGGCCCGTGAGCTCCTGCCGCCGCCGCCGGAACTCCTCCCGGCTCTCCTCGGCGAGCTGCCTGCCGGCCTCGTCGGCGCTTGAGGTGAGCAGAAGCACCGACACGATGGCGGCGCGGGTCTCGACCTCCCCGGCGTTGCCCTTCAGGGCTTTCCTGCGCTGCTCCGACCACCAGGTGACCCGCCCGATCGCGGCCCGGCGCAGCGGGTGCAGGCTTTCGGCGCGCAGCCGCCATCGCTGCGCGCGGGCGGCCTGCGGGACCAGGCACAGCTCGACGGCCGCCGCCACGCCGCGTTCCCAGGTCCCGGCGGAGACCGGTCCGACGATGTCGTACAGCCGGTCGAGCACGGCGCGCACCTCGGCCATCACGACGGGGACCTCGGCCTCGACCCCGAGCAGGCGCGCGCATCCGCCCGCCGTACCCTCCGGGCACCGCGGATGCGAGCAGCGGTGGCGGGCGGCGTGGGCGAGCGCGCCGGCCGCCACGGCGTCGGCGACGGCGTGGTGGCCGGACGATCCGCCTCTGGCCAGGTCGAGGAGGCCCTCGGCGTCGATCGCCATTCCCCGGTATCGCGGCCGCAGCCCGGCCGTGAACGCGGCGGCGAAGGCGGCGACGGCCACGGGCTCCGCCTTGTCGAGCCATCCCCGGTCGAAGCGCTCGTCGCGGACCTCGCGATCGAGCCAGGTCGCGAGCCGGTTCCGGCCGCCGTCGCGCAGCCAGGACTCGGCCGCCCCGGGCCGCGCGGTCAGGTCGATCGCCAGGGCGGTGGGGGTGGCATGGCTCCGGCCGGCGAACTCCACGGGAGCGTACCGGCGGACGGCGCCGACGTCCGGCGCGGCGCCCGCCAGCCACGACCGCACCTCCGCCGCGCCCCACCGGGCGGCGGGGTCGACGGTCAGCAGCCCGGCGAGCAGCGGCTCCCAGCCCTCCCGGCCGGCTGCTCCGAGGTCGACGGCCGCGTCACCCGGCTCGAACACCGCGGGACGCCCGGTCAGCAGTTCGTGAGCGACGACCCCCAGCGTCCACCAGGCGGCGGGGGCTCCGCGGACCCCTTCGAGGGTCTCGGGCGCCACGGGCCAGGGAGAGCCGCCGGGGAGGGCCGCCCACTGCGCGGCACGGTGGTGGCCGAGCGCCAGGACCAGCGGATCGGTCTGCCTGACCAGCAGGTCTTCGGGGCCGAAGTCGCCGACCTCGTGTCCCAGGGTGTTCTGCCAGCCGTCGAGGCAGCGGGTGACGGCGGCCACGACCTCACGTGAGCGCTCCTCGTGGAAGGGCCCCCTGTTCATGAAGTTCATGAGGTCGCGCAGGCTCCCCAGCGGGAGGAACTCCTGGACCAGCCAGGTCGCCTTCGCGTGGTCGTAGTCGATCAGCCTCGTCGTGTACGGCTCCACCGTGATGAGACCGGCCACCCGTTCCAGCAGGGCCGGGTCCGCGCTCAGCCCCGGGCGGTAGACCCTGAGCGTCACCGCCGTGGAATCGCCCCCGTGGGGGTAGGCGAGGTAGAGGTCGCACTCGTCGTTCTGGAGCAGGAGGCGCTCGGGCGCGTATCTCCCGCTGAGGGTCCACGGGACGGACGTGCGGGGGATCATGCCTCTCCCGCCGGCAGTCCGAGGAGGGAGAGCAGGCAGGGGGCGTCGCTCTTCACCTTGCGGATTCTAGCCAAAAAGCCGCCGAGCGCTCCGGGACGGAGCGTCAGCTCGGCCGCGGCGCCCCACCGGCCACCTCGCGCCGCGCTCCGTGTCCACACCGGCACCTCCGCCCTCACCAGGCAGGTGGGCCATGGCCCGTGGCGCGCCGTACCGGCCGCCACGGGCCTTCGCGTGCCTCCCGGCGGTCCGGCGACACTTCACCGACTTCCCGGATAAATCGCTTTTTACGTATGTGTACGGATATCGCTACGGATGTTCGGCAGCTGATCGTGGATCTAGCGTCACGGCACGGGTTGCTGCACATCCTTCTTCCTTTTCACCCCCCGATCCCCGTCGTGCCCGCTGCCGGGCGTACGCCCGGCAGCGCGGCCGCCGCCGCTCGCGTACACGGCGAAACGCGGCCGGGGACACCGACCGAAAGGAACACGCGTGAGACGCAGAGCCGTACTCGCGGTCGCCGTCGGCCTGGCCGTGGTGGCCGCGGTGACACCTTCCTCACCCGCGGCCGCGAAACCCTCCCCGGGGCCGGCCGACCATGCTCGCTCCCTCCATGTCCGCTCCTTCGCCGACCCGCCCCAGCTCGCCGTGGCCGCCGCCGACCAGGCCGTCGCGAGCGGTCTGGACGAGCTGCGCAAGGGGCCCGACGAGGCATACCGGCGCACCGCCGTGGTGCCGGGCTCCGAAGGCATGTACTCCGTCGTCTACGAGCGCACCTACAAGGGGCTGCCCGTGGTGGGCGGCGACGCGGTCGTGATCACCGACTCCGCGGGGAAGGTGCGCGACACCGCGGCGGCCTCCGGCGCCACCCCGAAGGTGTCGACCTCGCCGACGGTGACCGCCGCGGACGCCCGCGCGAAGGCGAAGACCCGGCTGTCCCGGACCGACGACAGCGCGGACCCGCGCCTGGTGGTCCTGGCCTGGGGAGACAAGCCGCGCCTCGCCTGGGAGGCGCTGGTCTCCGGCATCGCCGACGGCAAGCCGAGCAAGCAGCACGTGTTCGTCGACGCGCGCACCGGTGAGATCGCCGACTCCTACGACGAGGTGCGGGCGGGCACCGGGACCGGCTACTACTACGGCCAGGTCACCATCAACACGAGCGGCTCCGGCAGTTCGTACTCGATGACCGACACGACCCGCAGCGGCATCCGCTGCGGCGGGCAGAACGGCTCCGCCTACACCGGCACCGACGACGCCTGGGGGAACGGCTCCGGGACGAACCTGGAGACCGCGTGCGTGGACGCGCTCTACTCGGTGCAGAAGGAATGGGACATGCTGCGCGACTGGCTCGGTCGCAGCGGCATCAACGGCAACGGCGGCGGCTTCCCGACCAAGGTCGGGCTCAACGACGTCAACGCCTACTGGGACGGCAGCACCACCAACTTCGGCCACTCGCAGGACAACCAGCGCCAGGCCACGCCGATCGACGTGGTGGGCCACGAGTTCGGCCACGCCATCTTCCAGACCACCCCCGGCAGCGCCGGCTCCGGCAACGAGAACGGCGGCATCAACGAGGCCGTCGGCGACGCCTTCGGCGCGCTCACCGAGGCCTACGCCAACAACCCGAACGACCCGCCGGACTACGAGGTCGGCGAGGAGGTGAACCTCGTCGGCGACGGCCCGATCCGGTACATGTACAACCCGTCCCTGGTGGGCGACCCCAACTGCTGGTCCTCCTCGATCCCGAGCACCGAGGTGCACGCCGCGGCCGGTCCGTTCAACCACTGGTTCTACCTGCTGGCCGAAGGCTCCGCGCCGGGCGGCGGCAAGCCGAACAGCCCGATCTGCTCCGGCGGGCCCTCCTCGGTGACCGGCCTCGGCATCCAGAAGGCCGGGAAGATCCTCATGGGCGCGCTGATGCGCAAGACCTCGACCTGGAAGTACATCAACGCCAGGACGGCGTCGCTGGCCGCGGCGGTGGATCTGTACGGCGCGAGCAGCCCCGAGTGCGCCGCCACCAAGGCGGCCTGGAACGCGGTCAGCGTGCCGGTGCAGACCGGTGAGCCGACCTGTGCCGCGACGGGCAACGACTTCTCCGTGACGCTGAGCCCCGCCGCGGGCTCGGTACAGCCCGGCCAGCAGGTCACCTCGACCGTCGGCACGCAGACCACCTCGGGCAGCGCGCAGACGGTCGCCCTCACCGCCTCCGGCCTGCCGGCGGGCGCCACCGCGAGCTTCAACCCGGCGTCGGTGACCTCCGGCGGCACCTCCACCATGACCGTCGGCACCTCCGGGTCGACGCCGGCCGGGACGTACACCGTCACGGTCACCGGCTCCGCCACGTCCGGCACGCACACGGCGTCCTACATCCTGACGGTCGGCAGCGGGCCCGCCCCGACCGACCCGCCGGACATCAGCCTCGCGAACGTCAAGGCGCACCTGCAGCAGTTCCAGACCATCGCCACCGCCAACGGCGGCACCCGCAGGTCCACGGGCGCCGGCTACACCGCGTCGGTGTCCTACATCGAGCAGAAGCTCACCGCCGCCGGCTACACCGTGGCGCGGCAGCCCTGCACCTCGGGCTGCACCTCCGGGGCCGGGCCGAACCTGATCGCCGACTGGCCCGGCGGCGACGCCAACCAGGTCATCATGGCCGGCGCCCACCTGGACAGCGTCGCGGCCGGTCCGGGCATCAACGACAACGCCTCGGGCTCGTCGGCGCTGCTGGAGGTCGCCCTGACCCTGGCGGCGAAGAACCCGGCCATGGCCAAGCACGTGCGGTTCGGCTGGTGGACCGACGAGGAGCAGGGCCTCAACGGTTCGGAGTTCTACGTCAACTCGCTCAGCTCCACCGAGCGAAGCAAGATCAAGACCTACCACAACTACGACATGGTCGGCTCGACCAACGGCGGCTACTTCATCAACAACATCACCACCTCGGCGGCGACCTACCTCAAGGCCTTCTACGACGGCCTGAACCTCCAGCCGGAGGAGAACACCGAGGGGGCCAACCGGTCCGACGACGCGTCGTTCCGCAACGCGGGAATCGCCACCTCCGGCGTGGCGGCCGGCGCCAGCGCCGTCAAGACATCGGCCCAGGCCGCCAAGTGGGGCGGCACGGCGGGCCAGGCGTACGACCCCTGCTACCACCGCGCGTGCGACACGACCAGCAACATCAGCGACACCGTTCTGGACCGGGCCGCCGACGCCTCGGCGTACGCGATCTGGAAGCTCGCGACGGGCACCGTCACGAGCCGGGACTTCTCCATCTCCGCGAGCCCGTCGTCGGGGACGGTCCAGGCCGGCCAGGCGGTGACCTCCACGATCGCCACCGCCACCACGGCGGGCACCGCGCAGACGGTCAACCTGTCCGCGTCGGGTCTGCCCGGCGGCGCCACGGCCGGTTTCAACCCGGCCTCGGTGACCTCGGGCGGCTCGTCCACGCTGACCGTCGCCACCACGGCCACGACGCCCGCCGGCACCTACCAGGTGACGGTCACCGGCACCGGCGAGACCGCCACCCACACCTCGGTGTACACGCTGACCGTGCAGGGCACCTCGTCCGGCCGCACGTTCCGCAACGACACCGACTACACCATCGACGACCTCGACACCGTCGAGAGCCCGGTCACCTCCACCGCGACCGGGACGGCGACGTCGCCCGTCAGGCTCACCGTCACCATCGACCACACCTGCGCCGAGGACCTGGAGATCTGGCTCCGCGGCCCGAACGGACGGTGGTACCTGCTCGACAGCAGCGGCGGCTCCACCTGCACCTCGTACGGCACCCGGACCTACACGGTCCCGGTCACCCAGCAGGCGGCCGGCCAGTGGCTGCTGGAGGTGAGCGACAACTACTTCCAGGACACCGGCACTCTCGACTGGTGGAGCATCACCGTCTGAGCGGCGGACAAGCGCAGTGAGGGCGCCCCCGGGACCGAGTGGCCGGTCCCGGGGGCTCTTCGTCGTCTCCCGCGTTCAGACGGGCGGGGCGACCTCGGTCCGTGACCGGACACCGAGCTTGCGCAGCACGGTGGCGACGTGGGTCTCGACCGTGCGCGTCGACAGGAACAGGACGCCGGCGATCTCCCGGTTGGTCCGGCCGAGCGCGACGAGCCGGGCCACCTCCCTCTCCCGCTGCGACAGCGCGCCGGCGTTGCCCTTGCGGCCCCGCGGCAGCGGGAACTCCGCGCCGATGTCGCGCAGCGCGCGCCGGCAGCGTGCGGCGTCGTGGGTGGCGCCGAGCGCGCCGAACCGTTCCGCCAGCTCGGCGAGGGCCGAGGTGGCGTGACGATCACCGAGGGCGAGCCTGGCACGCGCCTCGCCCTCACCCGCCCGCGCCGCCGCGTAGGGCTGGGGCAGGGCCGCGTACGCCTCCCGGGAACGGGCGAAGAAGCCGGCGGCGGCGGCCGGCCGCCGATCGGCGGCCAGCGCGCCCCGGGCGTGGTCGAGAGCGGCGTGCGCGGCGGGCGCGGTACGGCCCGCGATCCCGCCGGCGAATTCGGCCAGCAGCTCGGCCCCCTCCCGCACCCGCCCGGCGCGGGCGAACGCGGTGACGGCCGAGGGGATCAGGTCGGCGCCCCAGACCCACACCCCCTTGCGGCGTAGCCGGGCGACCGCCTGCCCGGCCTCCGTGACCGCGCTCTCCAGCGCGCCACGGGCGAGGTGCAGCTCGACCAGGCCACCCGCGGCGGCCACCGCCACCGGGAGGAAGCGCGCGTCCGGCGCGTCCATGCCCGCGCCGCGAAGGTGCCCGGCTGCCTCCTCCCACTCACCGGTGGCCAGGGCGAGCAGCCCCAGCACCAGCCAGACGTCCACCGCGATCCAGGGCGTCTCGGTGGCCAGCTCCGCCAGGGTGGCCGCCCGGTCGCGGAGCCCGTCCCATCGGCCGGTCAGCCAGTGCCTGCGGATCGTCGAGACGTCGACGAGGTAGGCGGGGTAGTGCGCACCGGCCTCCGCGGCCAGCCGCCTGCCCTCCCTGCCGAACTTCTCCGCCGCGTCGTAGTGGCCCAGCATGGTCGCCGAGTCGTGCAGGTTGCAGTAGCCGCGGGCGGCCTCGCGCCGGACCGCCGCGGACGGGTCGGCGACCGGCAGCGTGGCGGCGACGGTGAACGCGTCCGGAGAACCGACCGTCATCTCGAACGAGGCCCGGTTGGCCAGGACCGCCGCCGCCAGCTCCGGGTTGTCGGCGGTCGCGACGAGCGCCTCGGCGCGGGCCATCCACTCCTCCTGCGTCGCCAGTGATTCGGTGCCCCACCCCGGCAGCGCGAGGCTCGCCCAGCCACGGGCGGCCAGCGTCGGCCGGTCGCGCAGCTCGGCGACGGCGGTCATGATCTCAGGACGTCCGGCGGCGCTGTCGCCCTCCTGGTTGCACAGCACCAGGCCGAGATTGAGGCGCGCCTCGCCGCGCGCCTCGCGGGCCAGGAAGTCGTCCCGCAGCAGGCGGCGCAGCAGCCGCACCACCCGCTGGTGCGGCAGCCCGGTCGCCGCCAGGCGGCTCAGTGCCAGCGCGAGGGGACCGCGGTCCGGTTCGGGCAGGTCGGGATCGGCGAGCATGCCCTCCAGCACCTCGACGGCCAGGGCGGTGTCGCCGAGTGCGGCCGCCCGGTCGGCCGCCGCCGTACCGTGGCGCAGCCATGCCTCCAGGTCCCCGGCCTGCCGGGAGTGGAAGGCGAGCTGGACCAGCGGCGGAGGCTCCATCGCCGACAGCGCGATCATCGCGCGCTCGTGCGCCGGCCGCCGGTCCGGGCCCGGGATCGCGTCGTACACGGCCTGCTGGGCCAGGGCGTGGCGGAAGCCGTACCGGCCGCCGGGATGCTCGTGGAGCACGCCGGCGCGCAGCGCCTCGCCCAGCCCGGTGGAGTCCCCGCCGACCGTCGCGATCAGCTGCTCCCCCACGGGAAGCCGCAGCACCGCCGCCGCCCGTACCGCGCTCACCGCCGCCGCGGACAGGCCGGCCATCCGCTCGGCCGTCGCCTCGCGCAGCAGCAGCGGCACCCCGACACGGTCCAGCGCGTCGGGCCCCTCCTCGTCGGGCAGGGACCGGACGACCTCCTCCACCACGAACGGGATGCCCGCCGTACGCTCGTGCAGCCGTGCGACGAACGTGGACGGCAGGTCGGTCCGGTTCAGCAGCGCGCGGGCCAGGCTGCTCACACCCGTCACGTCCAGTGGCCTCAGCGGTATCACCAGGCTCGTCGTGCCGGGCGGGTGCCGGTAGGTGTGTCCCAGCGGCAGTCCGGGCGTGTCCAGGTCCTCCCGCCGGTACGTCGCCACCACCGTCAGGCCCCGGGGCGGCTGGTCGGCCAGGAACCGCAGCAGGTCCCGCGTCCCGTCATCGGCCCAGTGCAGGTCCTCGATCACGAGCAGGGCCGGCCCGACGGCGGCCAGCAGGGCGCGCATCGCGCGAAACAGCCGGTGCCGCTCGGCCCGTGGATCGGTCAGCCGCCGCGGCGACGGCGGCAGCGCGCGCGCCAGCTCGGGGAGGTAGTCGCGGAGCGCGCCGGTGACCGGGTCGAGCGCGTCGATCGGCGGCAGCCGGCCCGCGATCTCCCGCAGCGCCTCCACCACGGGCCCGTACGGAAAGGGTTCACGGATCTGGTGGCAGTAGCCGAGAAGGACGGACCGGTCACCCGACACGAGACGGCTCAGCGCGGCGTGAACGAGCCGGGTCTTCCCTATGCCCGCCTCTCCCTCCACCAGCACCACGGCCGGCGGGCGGGCCATCGCGTCGACGAGAGCCCGCAGCTCGGCGGCGCGTCCAACGAGTGCGGGCGAGGCCAGGCTGCTCATCGGCGGCTCCGAGGGGATACGGGCTGCGGGACCCTCACGGAGGGTACCCACATATGTCCGTTCAAGGTCAACCCTTGGATATAACGGGCTTGTTGCGGCTGCGTGTCAAGATTCACACACGGCGGCGGCGGCCGGACCGTATCCGGCGCTCATCGGGGCCGCGGCGCGGGACGCCCGCCGCCGGTCCAGCCGCGGAACATGTCAAGGCCGGCTGTGAGACCCCGCGCCGGCCTCGGCCCTCACCCCTTGGCGACGTGTTCGAGCAGCCAGTCGACGAGCGGGCGCAGGCGGCGCCAGTCGTCACGGACCACGGTGAGCGCCTTGCGCCCCCGCACCTTCGACTTCGGCACCCGTCGTTCGGCGCCCAGCGATCTGTGGCGGAGCAGCTCGATGCGCGGGTGATCGGCCGGGTAACCGCGCGGCTGGGTCTTGACGCGCTCGCCCACCAGCTCGAACCCGTCCTTGACCAGCCGGTCAGTGATCTTGACGAGTACGCCGCCGGTGCGCCCGTCGTCGGCCGCCGCGCGGTAGCGGGCGGTCTCGGCGGAGTCGAACGCGTGGAAGCCCGCGCCGAGGAACAGACCGGCGGCCTCCAGTTGGAGGTAGTAGCCCACGCTCCCGCCCGCGCCGACCGTCACCCCCTGATAGGTCTTGTAGGGCGACTTGTCCTTGGCGAACCTGGTGTCGCGCTGCGGGCGGAACAGCTTGGCCTCGCCGAACTCGTCCTCGATCTCCCCGAGCAGGGCGAGCAGCGGCTCCCGGACGGAGCTTTCGTAGACCTCCTTGTGGCCATGCCAGTAGTCGCGCGAGTTGTCGGCGGCCAGCCCCTCGTAGAAGGCGAACGCCCTGCTCGGAATCCCCTCGAAACCCATGCCTCTCCTTCCCTCTGCCTGCGCGTCCCTCCCCTTCCCCTCTCCCCGTCCTTCTCACCGCACGTTCCCGGCTCCCTGTCCTCACAGCACGCTCGCGAAGCGGTCGACCACCTCGGCGGCCTGTTCGGCGTTGAGCCGGGGATCGCACGCGCTCCGGTACCGCGGCAGGGGAGGCAGCGCGGAGAAGGGACGCGGGGTCGACACGCATTCGGTCACGTCCTCGGGCGTCATCTCCAGGTGCAGTCCCGCCGGGTGCCGCCGCAGGGAGCGCAGCACCCGGACGAACGCCACGACCTCCTCCAGGATCGCCCCCACGGGCCGGGTCTTCAGGCCCATGCCGATCCGCATGGTGTTGCCGTGCATGGGATCGCACAGCCACAGCACCGGCGTCCCCCGTCTGGCGACCTCGCCCACGATCTCCGGCAGCAGCCGCCGGACCCGCGCGCCGCCCATCCGCACGATGAAGGCCAGCCGTCCGGGGACCGCCTCCGGGTTGAGCAGCCGGCTCAGCCGTACGGCGTCCGCCGGGCGGGTGGTGGGGCCGATCTTCACTCCGATCGGGTTGGCGACCGACGCGGCGAACGCCACGTGCGCCCCCTCCACCGAGCGGGTGCGGTCGCCGATCCAGACGGAGTGCGCCGAGGAGGCGAACCGCGCGCCACCGCCCTGCCTGACGAGGGGGTGCTCGTAGTCGAGCAGCAGCGCCTCATGGGAGACGTGCGCCCGTTCCATGCCCTCCCGGCCGTTCCAGGAGGCCCGTACCGTGGCGAGCACCCGTTCGGCGCACTCGTAGGCCCGCAGCAGCCGCGCCGGATCGGGGAAGCGGGCATCGGGGTCGGCGTCCGGGCTGTTGACCGCGTCGCCCCGGTAGGCCGGCATGACCGTGCCGTCGGGGACCCGTTCCCAGGCGTCGGATCGCGGCTTGCCGTACTGGCCGGCGAGCCGCCCGAGCGGCACGACCGGGGCTCCCGCGGCGGCGCCCAGCCCGCGGGCCAGCCGGTAGAGCTGGTCGAGCTTCCTGCCGACGTCGCACGGGTTGGACTCGCGGAAACGCTCGGCGCAGTCGCCTCCCTGGAGCACCAGCGCCTCGCCGGCGCCGGCGCGCGCCATCGACGCCGACAGCCGCGCGCACTCCTCCTCGGTGACCAGCGGCGGCAGCGCCCCCAGCGTCCGCCTGACCTCGTCGAGCAGGCCGGGGTCGCTCCAGTCGGGCTGCTGGGGCGCGCGCCCCGGCGTCAGCGCCGTCACGGCCGCCTGCCTCCCCGCCGGCGGGCGATGTCCGCGCGCAGGCGGGCCTTGTCGATCTTTCCCACCGGGGTGTACGGCAGGGCGGAGACGTCCTCGATCCAGTCGGGGACCTTGTAGGCGGCCACGCCGCGTTTGCGGAGGAACGCCTCGATCGTCTTCAGGCTCGGGGCGTCCCTGCGCGGGACGATGTAGGCGCAGGTCCGCTCCCCCAGCAACGGGTCGGGCATCGCGACCACCGCCACGGCGTCCACCTCGGGGTGGGCGAGGAGGTGGTCCTCCACCTCGTCGGCGGGCACCTTGTCGCCGCCCCTGTTGATCACGTCCTTGACCCGTCCGACGATGACGAGATGGCCGGTGCCGGTCAGCCGGGCGAGGTCGCCGCTGCGGAAGAACCCGTCCGGGGTGAAGGCGGCGGCGTTGTGCTCGGGCGCGCGGTAGTAGCCGCGGATGGTGTAGGGGCCGCGGACCAGGAGCTCGCCGGCCTCTCCCGGGGGGACCTCACCGCCGTCCTCGCCGACGACGCGCACCTCGTCGGCGGGTGCGAGCGGCTTGCCCTGCGTGGCCACGAGCACCTCTTCGGGGTCGTCGCGGCGGCTCTGGCTGAGCAGGCCCTCGGCCATGCCGAAGGACTGCTGGAGCCGGCCCAGCGCCGTGCCCACCCGGCCGGCCAGCTCGCCCGGGACCGCGGCGCCGCCGACCTGGACCAGGCGGAGGCTGGACAGGTCCTGCCGGGCCCACTGCGCCGCCTCCACCCACAGGTGGGCGAGTGAGGGGACGAGACCGGTGACGGTGACCCGCTCGCGTTCGATCAGCGGGAAGGCGTCGTCGGGACTCGGGGTCGGGGTGAGGACGACCGTCCCGCCCGCCCGCAGCGTGCCGAGCACGCCGGGGCAGCCCAGCGCGTAGTTGTGCGCGATCGGCAGCGCGGCCAGGTAGACCGAGGTCTCGTCCAGGCCGGCGTTCTCCGCGCTGAGCCGGATGTTGCAGGCGTAGTCGTCGTGGGTGCGCGGGATGAGCTTGGAGCGGCCGGTGGTCCCGCCCGACAGCAGGAACAGCGCGACGTCGCCGGGGTCGGGGGAGGCCAGCGGCACGGGGTCGCGTTCGAGGTCGGCCAGGGCCGTGAACTCCTGCGGGTCGCCGGACACGACGACGTGGCGGAGCGACGGCGCCGACGCCCGCACCAGCCGGGCGAGCTCGCGGTGGTCGAAGCCCTGACAGATGTCGGGGACGACGTAGGCGACGGCATCGGTGGCGGCGGCCAGGTCGCCTATCTCGCTGTGCCGGTGGGGCGGCAGGGCGAGGACCGGCGCCGCCCCGAGGCGGAACAGCGCGAAGCAGAGGAACACCAGGTCCGGGGTGTTGGGCAGCTGGACCAGCACGCGGTCGCCGGGGCCTATGCCGAGCCCGCCCAGGCCCGCCGCGAGGCGGTCGGCGCGCTCGTCGAGCTCCCGGTAGCTCCAGCGCGAGTCCCCCGACACCAGGGCGGTCCGGGAGCCGTGGGCCGCGGCCACGCGGCGCAGCAGGTCGCCGAGCGTCTCACCGCGCCAGTAGCCCTCCCTCCGGTAACGCGCGGCCACCTCTTCCGGCCACTCCACACATCCGGGCATCATCGGCTGCTCCCTCCTCAGGGTGCTATCTGCACGCTCCGCCAGCCGTCGCCGACGATCTCGCGGCGGTAGCGGAAGCGGTCCTGTATCTCGTCGGTACGGCGCTGCCAGAACTCGACCTCCTCCGGTGTCAGGCGGTAGCCGCCCCAGTGGGCGGGCCGGGGCACCTCCTGCCCGGAGAAGCGGTCGCCGGCCTGGGCGAGCTGCGCCTGGAGCACGTCCCGGTCGCCGACCACCCGGCGCTGGTCGCTCGCCCAGGAGAGCAGCTGGACGCCGCGGGGCAGGCCCGCGAAGAAGGCGTCGGACTCGACGTCGGTGAGCCGGGCGACGCCGCCTTCGGCGCGCACCTGCCGGCCCACCTCCAGCCAGCCGAAGCAGAGCGCGGCCTGCGGGTTGACAGCCAGGTCGGCGCTCTTGCGGCTGCCGTAGTTGGTGAAGAACACGAATCCGTGGTCCACGTAGGCCAGGTCGACCCACCGCGCCGACGGGCGGCCGTGGATGTCCGCCGTGGCGAGCACGGCGGCCTGGCCCGCGGCCGGGCCGGTGCCCAGCCACTCGTCGTGCCAGTGCCGGAACTGGGCCAGCGGGTCGCTCTCCAGCTTCCCGGGGTCGACTCCGTCCCTTCGGTAGGAGGCGCCCAGCCGGATGAGATCGGTGGTCGTCGACATCAGCCTCTCCATCCGTCATTACATATTTTATAGCTACATGCCGTTCGTGGCATGATTTAAACGCTAATGCCTATAATTATCTAATGCAACGTCCATCGGAGACCGGAGAGACGATGAATACTCGCGCCCGGCAGGCCGCCGGAAATCTTCTCGCCCGCCATCGGGAAATCACGCTGCGGCAGAATTTCCGGCTGCTCGGCCTCGACTGGGATCTCCTTCCCGGCGTCTACGCCCCGCACCTGTCACAGTCCTCGGCGCTGTACGCCGAGTGGATCCCCTACCCGGTGCACGGCTCCTTCTGCGAGATCGGCAGCGGCACCGGCTACGTGGCCGTCACCGCCGCCCTCCGCGGATGCGACGCGGTGACCGCGATCGACATGAGCCGGGCCGCGGCCGACAACACCCGGCTCAACGCCGAACGGCACGGCGTCGCCGACCGCGTCCGCGTGGCCTGCGGGGACATGTTCTCCCCGCTGGGCGCGGACGACCGCTTCGACCTGATCTACTGGAACTCCAACTTCGTCGAGGCCCCCTCGGACGAGGCCGCGGCCGACGACCTGGAGCGCGCGTTCTTCGATCCCGGCTACACCGCGCACGACGCCTTCCTGCGCGACGCCGGGAATCATCTGACCCCCGGCGGGCGGCTGATGCTCGGCTTCACCGACCTCGGCAACGCGGCGCTCGTCGGCGAGATCGCCGCCCGGCACGGCTGGCGGCCGGCCGTTCTCCGGGCGGCCGGCTGCGCCGCCCCGGAAGGGAAAATCGATTATCAGCTCGTCGAATTCCTCCGGGACTGAAAAGTCCCGGAGGAATTCCTCCCCTATGTCGAATCATTTGACGGCGGCGATGGAGGCGCAGGGAAACGGGCGCCGATATCGCCGCCACCACCATCACCCGGGCGGGCGTGAAAGGCACGGAAACAGCTGAGGGACCGCCCTGCGGAAATCCCGCCGGAGCGGCGGATCGGCGCGCGACCGGCGGGCGGAACCCGGGGAACGGCCGGGCAAGCGCCTCAGTCCTCCTGTTTGACCGGTGTCTGCTGGTGGAAGGCGAGCTTCCACGCGCCGTCGCGGCGGACGTAGGCGCTGCTCATGTAGAGCTGGAAGACGAAGCCGGCCTCCTTGAGGTTGACGACCGCCCGGTAGGTGATGACCGCGCTGTCGGCGGTGAGCGGCAGGACCTTGACGTCCTGCAGCTTGTAGTCGTCGAAGGGCGACTTGTTGGCGTCGATGTCGTCGGCGAGCTCCGCTCCGGTCTGCAGGCCGTCGGGCTCGACGCACAGCGTGCGGTCGGTGATCAGCCGCCGGTAGAAGTCGCCGTCTCCCACCGATATCGCCGCCCAGCCCTGCTCTTCGAGGGCGAGCAGCTCGTTCTCGATTGCCTTGGTCTCCAACGCGCTTTCCTTTCGTAACGTGTCACGGGGTCGACGGCCATGGGTCGGACAGGCGGCAGTGGCGCAACACCTCCCTGATCAGCTCGTCCTCGTGGGCGACCAGGTAGAAGTGGTCTCCGGGGAAGGCGCGCAGCCCGAAGCCGCCGGCCGTGTGGTCCGCCCACGCCGCCGCCTCGTCCAGGTCGACCTCGGGGTCGGCGTCTCCGAGGCAGACGCAGATCGGCGTCCGGACAGGCGGGCGGGGCCGCGGCTCGTAGGTCTCTATCAGCCGGTAGTCGGCGCGGAGCGCGGGCAGGACGAGCGCGCGCAGCGCGGGGTCGGCGAGGACCTCCTCGCTGGTGCCGCCGAGCCTGCGCAGGTCGGCCAGGAGGGCCTCGTCGCCGCCGAGATGCACCTCGGCGGGTCTCAGGCGGTCCGGCGCGGGCCGTCCGGAGACGACGAGGCCCGCCAGCGGCACCCTCTCCCGCTCCTCGAGCCGCCGCGCCACCTCGTGCGCCACCGCCGCGCCCATGCTGTGGCCGAACAGCGCGATCGGGACGCCGGGCAGGTCTTCCAGCGCCGCCGCGACCGGCCCGGCGAGCCCGTCCATGTCGGCGGCGAACTCCTCCTCGATGCGGTCCTGGCGGCCGGGGTACTGCACCGCGTACAGCTCGACGCCGTACGGCAGGCGCCCCGCCCAGGTCCGGAAGAAGCCGGCCGCGCCGCCCGCGTGCGGGAAGCACACCAGCCGCAGCCTCGGCGCGGGATCGGCGCGCTGGCAGCGCAGCCACCGGTCACGCATCTCGGTCCTCATGATCGTCATGTGAGCAGCTCCTCGTGCTGCGATCTCATGGCGGAGATCAGCTCGTCGGCGGAGAGCGGACGCGGCGCCGGGCCCAGCAGGCGCTCGGGGAAGCCCAGTGCCCCCGCCATCGCCTGCCACACCTTGCAGACCGCGAGATGATACTGACCATCACGGAGCGGATCAACTCCATCACTCTGCGCCGTCCAGGTGGCGCGCAGGGCCCTCTCGACCCCGGCGGGCCACATCTCGCCGAGGATCTCGCGGTAGCTGGGGGCCCGTGCCGGCCCGATGGGCGTGCTGCTGGGGAAGTCGAGGTGCTCGTCGGCGGCGCCGTCCAGCGTGGCGAGAGTCCTGGCCTGCTCGGGCAGGTGCGGGCGGGGGGACCACAGCACCGGCCCGTGGGTGTTGGCCAGCGTGAGCGTGCCTCCCTCCGTCCCCAGGGTGACGCGGTGCAGGAAGTGCGCGTGGTTGTCGGGGTCGGCCGGGTGGAGCTGGTTCTGCACCCGCAGGGTGAGCGGCACCCCGGCCAGGACTCCGCTGAGGGTGCGGAACGGCGGCTCGGCGCCGGACAGCCGGCGGATCTCCTCCGGCACCTGCGGCGGATCGGCGAAGCCCCACGGCCGCAGCCCGCCCAGGATCCTGCCGAGGATGTCGAAGAGGTGGTAGGAGACCTGGATGCCGCAGACGGCGTCCACGAAGAGGGGGCGCTGGCGGGCCAGCAGCACCCGTGCGGCGGCGGTGAACCGGCGTACCGGCGGCAGGTGGGTGTAGTGCGTGTTGACCTGGTAGAAGACCTTCTCCCGCCGGGCGGTGCGCAGCGAGGCCGCGAGCTCGTCGTGGAGCAGGGGGCCCTCCTGCAGCACGTGCACGCCGCGGGACATGAACCGGGCCGCGACCGCGCTGCCCTGGCCGCCGTTGACCTCCCCCAGGAGCACCACGCAGGCCAGGTCGACGTCGCCGGGCACCTGCTCGACCTCGGTGTACAGCGGGACTCCGGCCCGGTCGGCGCAGAGCCGCGAACGGTCGCTGCCCCTGGCCAGCACCCCGGCCAGCTCGAACGGCACGCCGGGCCTGCCCAGCGCCGCCAGGTGCACCCGGCCGAAGCCGGTGCCGCAGACGATGACGCGTGGCCGCCCGCTCACAGGACCCCCTCCTCCACCTCTACGGCCGGCGCCACGCCGTCGACGACCTCCAGCCGGGTGACCGCCGGGTCGTCCAGGAGGGCCTGGAAGACCGCGCCGGCGTCGAGCACGTCGGCCGCGTCGTGCAGCCCCGGGCGGACGAGGCCCCGCAGGACCGCGCCGGCCGCCAGCACGGCGACCGCCGCGCTCAGCTCGTAGCTGTCGGCGGCCCGCGCGACGAGCGTCCGGGTGACCGGCCGGCCCGCCGCCTCCCCTTCCATCCGGAAGACCATCTGGAAGTACGGCGTGCGCCCGAACGCCTCCAGGCGCGAGGTCCGCACCAGCTCGCCGGCCGCGGTGTCCGCGTCCAGGTCGTGCAGGCGGGCCAGTGCCGCGAGCGTCAGCTCCCCGTCGAAGACGCTCGACCACTCGACCTCGGCGAAGCCCAGCGATCTGGCGAGCCGCTCGGCCTCCGCGCTGAGGTAGGGGTAGGCGTTGACCCGGCCGGGGAAGTGCGGCAGCTCGACGCCCCGGCGGGGCCTGGAGGCGCGGGGGATCACCTGGTGTCCCCGCCAGACCGCCAGCGGCGTCGCGTACCCGTCCGACAGCGAGGCCACGTAGTCGAGCGCGGCGGCGGGGGTGAACCTGTCGACGCCGCCCACGTGAGCGGTCAGCCGGTCCACCCGGTCGAACCCCTGTCCGGCGAGATGCCTCGGCAGCAGAGCCGACAGGCCGGGCATCATCCCCGCCGAGAGCACGACGACCCGCCCGGCGTCGTCCCGCCCGGCGCGACCCCGCCCCGCGGAACCCTGACCGTCGAAACTGCGCCCTGCGGAACCGTGACCGTCGGAACCGTGACCCACGGAACCGTGACCCGCGGAACCCTGGCCCGTTGAGCCCCGGTGGACCGTGGAGCCCGCCGGGAGGCCCGCCGCCGCGAGCCTGTCGCGCACGGCCGCGTCGCCGGCGACGTCGACGTAGTGGGCGCCGGCGGCGAGCGCCGCGCGGGCCACCGTGTCGAGGATCCGGCTGGACGGCCCCGCGCAGTTGACCACCACGTGGCAGCCCTCGCAGAACGCGGCCAGCGCCGCCGCGTCGCGGAGGTCGACTGCCACGGCCTCGTCCGCCCCGGCCCTCGCCTCCATGCCCCCGACGTCCGGCACGGCCGTACCGGTGACGGCTCCGCCCGTCGCGGCCTCCGCCCCGGCCGGCCCGCCGGCCCCGGTTCCGATCAGGGCGCGGACCCGGTCGAGGTCCCTGCCGCCCAGGCGCAGCGGGCCCGCCCCGGCCTCCCTGAGGCGGCGGACGACCGACCCGCCCACGGCCCCGTAGCAGCCCAGGACGGCGATGACGGGCGCTCCGCGGCCGGGCCTCATCGCGCCGCCTGGGACGTGGCCAGGAAGGTCGCCACCTCGTCGACGTTGGGCGGCTGCAGGCAGGTGAAGTGGTCGCCGGGGACGTCGACCACCTCCAGGTCGCCCAGGCACAGCTCGCGCCAGAAGCCCGTCATGTCGTCGCGCAGCCACGGCAGGAAACGGGTGTCGCCGAGCTGACGCAGGAAGGTGATGTCCCCGGCGTACGGCTCCGGGGTGTGCGTGCCGACCGCCAGCAGGCTGTGCCGTACCACCTGGAAGAGGGAGTTCACGTGCCGCTCGACCTCGGGGTCGGACCGGGTCTCGGTGGCGGCGCGGCCGATCGCGGCCAGCCGCTCCCGCTGGGAGAGCCCGGCGAGCCGCCGGAAGTCGGCGGCGGCCGACTCCAGGGCCGGGTCGCCGGTGAGCCCGGCCACGCGGCCGGCGGGGACGCGTTCGGAATCCTCGGCGAGGAGGAGCTCGAACACCCGCGACATGGTGTCCTCGTCTCCCGGGTAGCCCGCGTCGGCGGGGTCGATCCCCATCACGCGGGCGAAGACGTACTCGACGACCAGCTCGTCCTCGATGATCCGGGGCAGGGTGTAGCTGCTGATCACGGTGAGGCTCTCCACGGCGGCGCCCGCCTCGGTGAGGTGGCGGGCGACCTCGGCGGCCAGCAGGCCCCCCATGCAGTAGCCCACGATGTGGAAGCGGGAGGAGCCGGTGTCGAGCAGCGCCCTGGCGTACCGGGCGGCGCGCCTTTCGATGAGCCCCTCGGGCTCCTCGGCGAGATACCGCTCGACCTCGGTGATCGCCAGGCCGACCAGCGGCCCGCCCTTGGCCGCCAGCAGCCGGGCCAGCGCGCGGTAGGGCGCCAGGGTGCCGCTGCCCTCGTGGACGAGCACCCGCAGCGCGCCGTCGCCCCCGTCCTCGTCCCCGCCGAGCGGGACCAGCGGGGAGGCCTCGCCGCGGGGGCCGGACTCCTCCTCGTCCTGTGCCCGCCGGACGTGGTCGGCGAGCGCGGCCACGGTGGGCCGGTGCAGGATCTGGCGGACCAGGTCGTCCCAGAACAGCTCCCGTGTCTCCGCCACCTCCTCGCGCAGCCGGGCCGCCAGCTTCGCGACGACCAGCGAGTCCCCGCCGAGCTCGAAGAAGTCCTCCTCCCTGTCGACCCGGGCCAGCCCCAGGACCTCGGCCCAAACGGCCGCGAGCCGGCGTTCGAGGTCGTCGCGGGGCTCGCCGCCCGCCGCGGCGCGACCGGACGCCGCGCGGGGCAGCCAGGACCGCAGCGTCGCGTGGTCGACCTTGCCGTTGCCGGTGAGCGGCAGGGCGTCCACGACCTGCGTGTGGCTGGGGATCATGTACTCCGGCAGCCGGTCGGCCAGATGCTCGGCGAGACCGGCCACGCCCAGCCGGGCCCGGTCGCTCTTGAACCGGGCGGCGAAGACGTTCTGGCCGAGCGGGCCGGTGACGTCGTCCGGTCCCGGCAGGCAGAGGGTGGTGTCGGCGCCGGCCCCGGTCAGGAGCCCCAGCCACTCCTCGCGGCCCAGGAACGTCTGGTCGCGTCCCTTGCGCAGGTCCTCGTAGTCCCACTTGCGCGGGTCCTTCTCCGGCATCATGAACTCCATCGAGGTCATGATCTGGTAGCTGTCCTTGGTGGTCTCGATGAAGACCAGCCAGCCGCCCGGCCTGAGCATCTCGCGGAGCCCGGCCAGCACCCGGCCCGCGTGCCGCGAGTTGTGCAGCACGTTCGCGCACAGGACGACGTCGAAGTCGTTGGGGGCGTAACCCTGCTCGCGGTAGTCCTCGTTGATGTCGAACAGCCCGTAGCGCACCCAGGGCCGCTCGCCGAACCGCTCGCGGGCCTCGTTGAGGAAGAACGGCGAGACGTCGGTGAACAGGTAGTCGACGTCGAACTCGGCCAGTGCGGGGATCATCTGGGCACTGGTCCCGCCGACGCCCGCGCCGACCTCGATGACGCGCAGGGGCCCGTCGTGCCGGGCGGCGATCCCGCGCAGCACCGCGATGGCGGCGTGGTTGACGTAGCGGCTGATGATGTTCTCCCGGTAGGCGGCCTCGGAGATCTCCAGCCGGCCTTCCGGGAACAGCAGCGGAAGCGGGTCGAGCTCGTCGCGGAGCAGCTCGGGCAGGCGCTCGGTGCTCTCCTTGAAGTAGTCGATGAGCACGGCCTTGTAGCTGTCCTCGCGCTGGAGCTCCTCCACCGCCTGCCAGGCCCGCGCCAGGTCGGCGGCCTCGATCACCCGCAGCGCGTGGAAGCCGTCGCCGTCGCCGTCGATGACGCCCTCCCGCTCCAGCACGCGCAGCCACCGCCGGACGAGCCGGTGGTGCCGGGGCGCCGCCCCGGTCGCGGCCAGGACCTGCTCGGTGGTCGTCCGCCCGGCGGTGGAGCCGAACAGGCCCCGCCGCCGCAGCGCCCACATCATGCCGATCACCGCGGCCCGGTCGAGCCTGCCGATGAACTCCATGAGCTCGGCGCGGTCGATGTGGGTGGTGTGCGGATCGGCCGCGGCGGCGGCCGCCGCGGCCAGCTCCGCGGCCGGATCCTCGCCGGAGGCGGCCCGCCGTACCGGTTCGGCGAAGGCGGCCAGCCTGCGCTCCATGCCGCTGCCGTCGAGCAGGACGTGGACCGCCGCGACCGCCGGGTGCGACTGGATCGCCGCCTCGACCTCGGCGAGCTCGATGCGATGCCCGCGGATCTTGACCTGCCGGTCCTCCCGGCCGAGGAACTCGATCGTGCCGTCGTCGTGGTAGCGGCCCAGGTCACCGGTGCGATAGAGGCGCTCGCCGGTGTCGGGACGGCGGATGAACCGCTGGGCGGTCCTGTCCTCGTCGCCGAGGTAGCCCAGCGCGAGGCCCGCGCCGCCGATGTACAGCTCGCCGGGCACCCAGTCGGGGCAGGGGCGCAGCGCCTCGTCGAGGACGTGGAAGGTCTGGTTGGCCAGCGGCGTGCCGTACGGGATGCTCCGCAGGCCGTCCCGGACCTCGCCGATCGGATGGTATATCGACCAGATCGCCGCCTCGGTGGCGCCGCCGAGACTGATCAGCTCCAGGCCCGGCAGGCGCCCCCGGACGCGGCCGGGCAGTGCGATCGGGATCCAGTCGCCGCTGAGCATCGCCAGCCGCAGGGACGGCAGGGCCGGCTCGGACTGGGAACCCAGGTAGTGGTCGAGCATCTGCAGCTGCGCGGGCACGGAGTTCCAGACCGTGACGCCGTGCCCGGCGATCAGCCGCGCCCAGTGCGCGGGGTCGCCCCGGCCCTCGGCGTCGGGCAGCACGAGGGCGCCGCCCAGGGACAGGGGTCCGAAGATGTCGTACACCGACAGGTCGAAGCCCAGGCCCGCCAGGCCGAGGACGCGGTCCTCCGCCGTCACCGCGAAGCGCCGGTTGACGTCGGCCACCGTGTTGAGGGCCGCGCGGTGGGAGATCATCACTCCCTTGGGGTCGCCGGTGGAGCCCGAGGTGTAGATCACGTACGCCAGGTCGCCGGGGTCGGCCGCCGACCGCGGAGCCGGGAGCGCGGACGGCAGGAGGAGGTCGACGTCGACGAGGTCGGCTCCCTCCGGACGGTCGCGGATCCACGACTGCGTGAGCACGTGCCGGACACCGGCGTCGGCGAGGATCCGCGCCCGCCTGGCCGGCGGCTGGCCGGTGTCGACCGGCAGGTAGGCGCCACCGGCCAGGAGCGTGCCGAGGACGGCGACGACCTGCTCCCAGCCCTTGTCCATCATGACCGCGGCCAGGGCGCCCGGCGCGAACCCCCGGGCCCGCAGCGTCTCGGCCACGCCCGCGGCCCTGGCGAGCAGCTCGCCGTAGGTGAGGGTGCGCTCCCCCGTCACGACGGCCGCCCTGTCCGGCGCGCGCAGCGCCTGGGCGACGACCGCCTCGTGCAGCAGCCCGCGGGGCAGCGGCTCGGCGGTCGCGTTCACCCGGTCGCGCCGGTCGGCCTGTACCGCGGGCAGCGCGACCGGGCAGGCGCGCTCCCACGGCTCGTCCGAGGCGGCCAGGTCGCGCAGCAGCCCCTCCAGCGCGCCGAAGGCGTCCTCGACCAGCCCCGGGGGGAACACCCCGTCGCGCACGTCCCACCTGACCTCCAGCGCGCCGCCCTCGACCACCGCCTGGCAGTCGATCCACACCTGCGGCGTCTGGCTCCTGCCGTACACCACCTCGGCCAGGCCGTTCATGCCCTCGTGACCCGACGCCTCGTCGCTGAGCCCGATCGTGCTGGTGAAGACGACCGGCATCAGCGCGGCGCCCCGGCCGCGGCGGCGGGCGATCTCCCGCATGACCTCCACACCGGAGTAGAGGCGGTGGTCGAGGTCCTCCCAGAGCCGGTCCTGCAGCGCGCGGGCCCGCCCGTGGAAGGCCGCGCCCGCCTCGCCGTCGACGGCCAGCAGGCTGACCGTCGTGAAGTCGCCGACCAGCCCTCCCACCTGGGGGTGGAGCGGCTGCCGGTTGAGCAGGGTCAGGTTCAGCGAGAACCGGGGGCGCCGGCTCCACCTGGCCACCACCTCGGCGAAGGCGGCCAGGACCGCCGTGGAGGGGGTGACGCCGTGGGCGCCCGACCTGGCCCGGAACCGTTCCCACTGCCCGGCGTCGAGGGTGACCTGGTGGCGGGTGAAGCGGCTGCCGGCCTCCGCCGCCGCGTTGTCGCGGACCGGAAGCTCCGGCGGCCCCGGCAGCTCGTCGACCCGTCCCTCCCAGTAGTCGCGGTCGCGCTCGTAGGCGGCGCCCTCGCGCAGCCGGCGGGCCGCGAGCAGGTAGTCGCGGAAGCCGATCTCCAAGGGCGGGAGGGGGTGGCCGGGGTCGAGGTAGAGCCGCTTGAGCTCGGTCAGCAGCAGCTGGATGCTCAGGTAGTCGGCGATCAGGAAGTCGATGGAGACGTGCAGCAGCGCCCGCCCGTCGGTGCGCGTGACGCGCAGCTCGAACAGCGGCCAGGCGTCGGCCTCATAGACCCGGTGGTCCATCGCGGCGCGGACCTCGTCGAGATGGTCGCTCACCCGCCCGGCGGACTCGCCGCGCAGGTCCGTCACCTCGATCCGGTAGTCCGGCACGTCGGCCAGCACCTGCTGGTAGCCGTCGACGTGGACGACCGCCCGCAACATGTCGTGGCGGCGGACCAGCGCCCGCCAGGCGGCCTCCAGCCGGGGCGGGTCCAGCTCGGGGAAGGCCAGCTCGGCGTAGACCTGGCAGGCCGTGCCCCCGTAGTCGAAGGCCTCCCTGCGCCCGAGGACGTAGGCGGCCTGGACGTCGGTCAGCGGGAACGGCTCGTAGCGGTCCTCCGGCTGAGGGGTCACCTCCGGGCCGGGCCGGCTCAGCCGGTCGAGCACGGCCTCCTTGTGCGCGGACAGCAGGGCCCGCCGCTCGTCGGTCAGCACGCCCTGCGGCGCCCGGAAACGGAGCCGCCCGTCCTCCTCCCAGAGCCGGACGCCCTGGCGTTCGAGCTCGGCGACGAGCCGCCCGGCGGCCAAGCGCTCCTCCTCCCCGGCCCTGCCCGATTCTTCCCCGGCCTTGCCCGATCCGGCGGTCACGCCTTCCCCTCCTCCGGCCCTCTCCGGGACGGCCGCACCCGCGGCCCTCTCCGGCCGCACGTCCGCGGCGCTGTCCGTCTCCTCGGTCCGCCCGGTCCACTCGGTCCGCTCGGTCATACGACACCTTCCTCGAAGGCCGCTGTCTCGGTCTCGGTCCGCCGCTGCTCGATCAGGGCCGCGTGCTCGGCGACGGTGGGGCCCGCGAAGATCTCCCGCAGGGCCAGGTCCGCGCCGAACCCGATCCGGATCTCCTCGGCGAGGCGGGCCGCCAGGATGCTGTCGCCGCCGAGGGCCACGAAGCTCTGCTGCCTGCCGACCCGGTCCAGACCCAGCAGCTCGCACCAGATCCGGCCCAGCGCCTCCTCGACGGGGCCGGAGGGCGGCGCGTCCTCGTCGGTCCCCTGCCCGTCCCGTTCGGCGAGCTTCGCGAGCGCGCCGCGGTCCACCTTTCCGTTGGCGCTGAGGGGGAACCGGTCGAGCATCGTGATCGTGGGCGGCACGGCGTAGGGCGGCAGCCGTTCGGCGAGCCAGTCCCGCAGCTCCCGCGGGCCGGTGCCGGCGGCGGCCACCACCAGCGCGGCCAGCCGGCGGGTGGGGTGCCCGACCGTGGTCACCACCGCGTGGTCCACGTCCGGGTGGGCGTGCAGAGCCGACTCGATCTCGCCCAGCTCGATCCGGTGGCCGCGCACCTTGACCTGGTGGTCGGCCCGGCCCAGGAACTCCAGCGTGCCGTCGGGCCAGTAGCGGCCCAGATCGCCGGTCCGGTACCAGCGCCCGCCGTCACGCTCGACGAACTTGGCCGCCGTGACCTCCGGATCGCCCCGATAACCCAGCGCCACCCCGGCCCCGCCGATCCACAGCTCACCCGGCACCCAGTCGGGACAGTCACGCCCCCGCCCGTCCACCACGCGGTAGCACTGGTTGCGCAGCGGGAACCCGTAGGGGATCGACCGCCAGCGCGGGTCCACCTCGGCGACCTCGAACGCGTTGGACCAGATGGCCGCCTCCGTCGCCCCGCCCAGGGCGACCAGGCGGCAGCCCGGTGCCGCCGCGGCCAGGCGGCCGGGCAGGTCCAGCCCGACCCAGTCGCCCGAGACCATCGCCAGCCGCAGGCCCGGCGGGAGCCCCTCGGGCACCGCGACCAGCAGCATGTCCAGCAGCGCCGGGACGGTGTTCCACACCGTCACCCCGTGCGCCGCCATCAGCTCCGCCCACCGGCGCGCCTCCCGCCGGGCCTCCTCCTCCACCAGCACCAGGGCGCCGCCGGCCGACAGCAGCCCGAACACGTCCCACACCGACAGGTCGAAGTCCAGCGCCGACAGCGCCAGCACCCGGTCACCGGGCCCCACCCCGAACCGCTCGTTCACATCCACCACCGTGTTGAGCGCCGCCCGATGCGACACCTCAACCCCCTTCGGCTCCCCCGTCGACCCCGACGTGAAGATCACATACGCCGGCGCATCCGGATCCACCCCGACCGGCCCCGCCAGGGGGACGCCGCCGGCCTCCATCACCGGCACGCGCTCCACGCCGTCCGGGAAACTGTCCGGGGAGCCGTTCGAGCCGCCGACCGGGGAACCAGCCGGGAAGCCGTTCGAGCCGCTGACCGGGGAGACGTCCGGGGAGACGCCGGGCTCGCCCGTCAGCACCAGCCGTACGCCCGCGCGCCGGTAGATCCGGTCCCGGCGGACCGGGGGCTGGTCCACCCCCACGGGGACGTAGGTCGCCCCGGCGGCCAGCACCCCCAGTACCGCCACGAGCTGGTCCGCGCCTCGCGGCACCGTCACCGCGACCGCGTCGCCCGGCTCGACGCCCCGCGACCGCAGCGCCCCCGCCACCCGCAGGGCCCGGCCGGCGAGCTCGCCGTAGGACAGCTCGACGCCGTCGCCGGCCAGCGCGACCCGGCCGGGCTCCCGCTCGGCCAGGGCGAAGAACCCCGAATGCAGGTTTCCCTCGGGCACCGGTCCCGCGGTGCCGTTCGCCTCGGAGCGGACCACGAGCTGGCCGGCCGGGACCGGGCAGGGCGCCGCGGCGTCCCAGTCGTCCCCGGCCAGCCACTCCAGCATCTCGGCGAAGGCGCCGAACATCGCGTCCAGCATGCCCGCGGGGAACAGCTCCTCCACGGCGTCCCAGTTGAACAGCAGCCCGCCCTCGGCCTCGATCACCTGGTGGTCCAGCCATACCTGGGGCGTCTGGGAGACGCCCCAGACCGGCTCGGCGAAGAGCCGCGCGCCGGCGTTCCACGGGTCGTCGCCCGTCACGCCGAGCGTGCTGGTGAACACCACCGGCATGGAGACCTCGGCGGAGCCGGTGCTCCTGGCCAGCTCCCGCATGACCCAGATGGCCGAGGCGTCGCTGTGTTCGAGGTCACGGACCACCTGCTGCTGCAGGCGGCGGGCGCCGTCGAGCCAGCTCTCCCCGGCGACGGGCTCGTAGGCGACGAGCAGCAGGGAGGTGAAGTCGCCCAGGACCTTGTCGATGTCGGGGTGGACCTCCCTGCGGTCGAAGAGGGTGAGGTTGATCGTCAGGTCCTGCCGCGCGCTCCACGCCCCCAGCACTTCGGCGAAGGCCGTGGCGAGCACGGTCGAGGGGGTGAGCGCGTGCCGCCTCGCGGACTCCTTGACCGCCTGCCACTTCTCGGGCGACAGGCGGGCCTGGCGCCGTACGAAGCGGGGGCGGCCGATCTGCGAGGGGTCGGCGGCGAGCGGCAGCTGGGGCGCGGGGGGCAGCTCGGTCACCCGTCCGGACCAGTACTTCCGCGCCTTTTCGAGCGCGGCGGGATCCGGTTGGACACCGAGCACGTAGTCGCGGAAGGACATGCCGACCGGGGGCAGCTCGGCGCCGGGGTCGGTGTAGAGGGTCTCCAGCTCCCGCAGCACGTTCATCGTGCTCAGCGCGTCGAGGATGATGTTGTCGAAGCTGATCCCGATGCGGGTGCGGTCATCGCCGTAGCGCACGGCCCGCACGTCGAACAGGGGCCAGCGCGTCGCGTCGATCAGCTGGTGGGACATGGCGTCCCGCAGGTTCGCCAGGGCACGGTCAGCCGTGCCGTCGTCGGCGCCGGGGACGTCGGTGACCGGGATGGAGAACCTGGGCACCTCGGGCAGGATGCGCTGGCGGCCGTCGGGGAGGAACTCGGCCCGCAGCATCTCGTGGCGCCCGATGAGCAGGTTCCACGCCTCTTCGAGCCGGGCGAGGTCCATCCCGGTGACGTCGTATTCGGTGTAGAAGTGGCAGCCCACGCCGCCGAGGGCGAAGTCGTCGGTCCGCCCGATCCAGTAGGCGCGCTGCACGTCGGTCGGGGGGAACGGGTCGTGCCGGTGCTCGGTGTCGGGGGTCAGCGTCCGCTGCGCGAGGGCGGCGCCGCCGAGTTCGAGGGTGGCCGCGAAGTCGGCGAGCACCGGTGTCTCGAACAGCCGCGACAGCTCCGCCCCGCCGATGCCCGCGGCGCGCAGCCTGGTCATCAGCCGCGTCGCGAGCAGGCTGTCGCCGCCGAGGGTGAAGAAGTTCTGGTCCCGGCCCACGGCGGGCAGTCCGAGCAGCTCGCTCCAGATCTCCGCCACGGCCGTCTCGACCGGGCCGACCGGCGGCACGGACCGTTCGGTGCGGCCGGCGAGCCGGCCTTCGAGGATGTTCCGCACGGCGCCGCGGTCGACTTTGCCGTTGGCACTGAGCGGCAGGTCCGGCAGCGCCGCGAACCACTCGGGAACCATGTACGGCGGCAGCCGTTCGGCGAGCCATTCCCGCAGGCCCTGGGGGGCGGTGCCGCCGGGCGCCGTCACCAGCGCGGCCAGCCGGCGGGCCTTGCCTCCCACCGTGGTCACCACCGCGTGGCCCACGTCCGGGTGGGCGTGCAGGGCCGACTCGATCTCGCCCAGCTCGATCCGGTGGCCGCGCACCTTGACCTGATGGTCGGCCCGGCCCAGAAACTCCAGCGTGCCGTCGGGCCAGTAGCGGCCCAGATCGCCGGTCCGGTACCAGCGCCCGCCGTCACGCTCGACGAACTTGGCCGCCGTGACCTCCGGGTCACCCCGGTAGCCCAGCGCCACCCCGGCCCCGCCGATCCACAGCTCACCCGGCACCCAGTCGGGACAGTCACGCCCCCGCCCGTCCACCACGCGGAACCGCTGGTTGGTGAGTGGCCTGCCGTAGGGGACCGAGGTCCAGTGCGCCGGGACCGGCACCGGCACGTCGGTGAAGTTGGACCAGATGGCCGCCTCCGTCGCCCCGCCCAGGGCGATCAGACGGCAGCCGGCCGCCTGGTCGGCCAGGCGGCCGGGCAGGTCCAGCCCGACCCAGTCGCCCGAGACCATCGCCAGCCGCAGGCCGTCCAGCGCTCCCGGCGCGGTCTCACCGGCGACCAGCAGCATGTCCAGCAGCGCCGGGACGGTGTTCCACACCGTCACCCCGTGCCCGGCCACCGCCTCCACCCAGCGGGCGGCGTCCCTGCGCTCGTCCTCGGTGATCAGCACCAGGGCGCCGCCGGCCGACAGCAGCCCGAACACGTCCCACACCGACAGGTCGAAGTCCAGCGCCGACAGCGCCAGCACCCGGTCACCGGGCCCCACCCCGAACCGCTCGTTCACATCCACCACCGTGTTGAGCGCCGCCCGATGCGACACCTCAACCCCCTTCGGCTCCCCCGTCGACCCCGACGTGAAGATCACATACGCCGGCGCGCCCGGATCCACCCCGACCGGCCCCGCCAGGGGGACGCCGCCGCGGAGGGCGGCCACGTCCTCGACGGACGTCACCGCCCGTGACAGCGCGGCGATCCGGTCCCTGCGGGCCGGCGGCTGGTCCACCCCCACCGGCACGTAGACCCCGCCTGCCGCCAGCACCCCGAGCACGGCGACGACCTGGTCCGCCCCCTTCGGCAGGGAGACGGTCACCGCGTCGCCCGGCTCGACGCCCCGCGACCGCAGCGCCCCCGCCACCCGCAGGGCCCGGCCGGCGAGCTCGCCGTAGGACAGCTCGACGCCGTCGCCGGCCAGCGCGACCCGGCCGGGCTCCCGCTCGGCCAGGGCGAAGAACCCCGAATGCAGCAGTCCCGGCGGGACCGGCCCGCCGGTGTCGTTGACCTGCCCGCGGACCGCGCGCTGGCCGTGGGGCAGGAGATCGGGGACGGGGCCGTCCCACTCCCCCTCCGCCAGCCGGGCGAGCAGTCCGGCGAAGGCGGCGGCCATCGCGTCCAGCACTCCCGCGGGGAACAGCTCCTCCACGGCGTCCCAGTTGAACAGCAGCCCGCCGTCCACCTCGACCACCTGGTGGTCCAGCCACACCTGGGGCGTCTGGGAGAGCATCCAGCCGAGGTCGCCGAGGCTCTTCTGGACCTCGGCGCCCACGAGGTCGCCCATGCCGACGGCGCTGGTGAACACGACGGGGGCGCTCACCTGGCCGGCGCTCCGGCCGCGGTTGAGGTCGCGCAGCACCTCCACCCCCGAGTACGCCGAGTGCGCGACGTCGGCCTGGAAGCGGCTCTGCAGCGTCCTGGCCCGGTCGGCGAAGGACATCTCCTCCGACAGGTCGACCTGGAGCAGGAGCAGGTTGGTGAAGTCGGCGACCATCAGCGGCACGTCGGGGTGGAGCGTCTGCCGGTCGAACAGGGGGAGGTTCAGCAGGAAGCGGGGCCGGCCGCTCCAGGCGCCCAGCACCTCGGCGAGCGCCGTCGCCAGCACCATCGGCAGCGTCAGGCCGTGCTCCCGGGCGCGGTCGGCCAGCCGCCGGCGCCGCTCGGGCGGCATCCAGTGGTCGCGGCGGACCACGCGGACCCGCCCGATCCGCTCGGGCTCGACGGCCAGCGGGAGCTGCGGGCCTCCCGGCAGGTCGGCGACGCGCTCCTGCCAGTACTCCCGGTCCGCGCGGCGGGCCTCCCGCCGCCGGACCTCCTGTTCGGCGAGGTAGGTGGGGAATCCGTAGGTGAGTTCGGGCAGCGGGTCGTCGGGCCGGGAGTAGAGGGCGGCGAGATCCTCAAGGATGATCTGGATGCTGCGCACGTCGGCGACAAGGAGGTCGAAGCCGGTGTGCAGCCGGTAGGCGCCGCCGGGCAGCAGGGAGAGCCGGAGGTCGAACACCTCGCCGCGCTCCACCTCCAGACGCCGGTGGGAGAGCTCGTCCCGTAAGGCGGCGAGCCGTTCGGCGGCCGTCTCGGCGGGCTGCCCGCGGAGGTCGTGGACGGTCAGGCCCGGCCAGGGGGTGCGGTCGAGGATCTGCTGGGTGCCGTCGTCGAGGAAGCGGGTCCGCAGCAGCGCGTGCCGCCGGAACAGCGCGTGGACGGCGTCCTCCAGCCTCGGCACGTCCACGTCGGCGCCGTCGAACTCGACGTAGAAGTGGCAGCCGACGCCGCCGAGCACCTGGCGGTCCTGGCGGCCGATCCAGTAGGCGTACTGCACGGGGGTGAGACCGAACGGCGCGCTCTGGTCCACCTCCGGCGCCGTCTCCCGCGCCGGCCTCTCCCGTCGCGGGCGGGCCGACAGCAGCTCCCACCAGGCGGCGAGCGTGGGCCGGTCGAAGAGGTCGGCGAACTTGACCTCCACCCCCTGGCGCTGCCACTCGCCGGCCAGCTGCATCGTGCGGATGGAGTCGAGCCCGCAGCGGACCAGGTCGTCCTCGTCGCCCAGGTCCGCGGGCTCCATGCCGAGCATGGCGGCGGCGGCCCGGCGGACGGCGTCGAGCGTCAGCGGCCCGGCGTCGGCGGGCCGCCCCCCGGGGGTCTCGCCCGGCCCGGCGTCGGCCGCGGCGGGCCGTCCTCCGGGGCCCCCGCTCCGCCCGGGGGCCTGCCCCGCCCACTCCCCCGTGGCGGGCCGGGGCGCCGGGGAGAGCGAGTCGACGTGCAGCACCTCGATCTCGCCGTGGCGGTAGCGGTTGAGCAGGGCCGAGCGGCCGGGACCGTCCCCGGTGTCCGGGCCGAGCTGCCCGGGGGCGACGAGCGCGACGGTCTCGGCCACCACCTCGTGCTCCCCGGCCACGGCGGCGCGCATCCGGCCGACCAGCTCGGTCAGCCACGCCTGCGGGAGGTCACGATCGATCTCGGCCGCCAGGAGCAGCCCGCCGCCGGAGATCGGCTGCAGCACGCGGCACGGGCGGCCCGTGGCCCCGGCCAGTGTGCGCTCCAGATCCTCTGGGCGGTGAATGCGATCCTGCACGGTCAGGTCGTGTCGCCGCGTCGCCATGTCCCACATAGCGAATCACCCTGACACGGGCCTGGAAGAATAGGCAATCAATGAAATCAATCGACGGCGCCACCGAGATGGACGAGGTAGCCGATCAGTTATCAAGTATGCCTTGCCTAACTTCAGGAAGGTGTTAGCGTGTGCTGCGGGAATGTGCGGAACATATCCATCCGGGCGCTTGCGGCTACCCGCAGGAAATAATTTCCCACCTATTTCGAGGTGCCCGATCGGGCACTTGACCCCCGCTGCGGACCGTCCTAGCTTCGGCAGGGCCGGCTCTGGAGAGGAGACGACAAGTGTCCGACACGCTCGGGGTTCTCATGAATCAGGTGGTTTCCGGCCCAGCGGAGGCTCGCGCTCTCGGAGACGAGTACATCACCGCGGTCGGCAAGATCGTGAATAGTCATGTCCGCAACGAGGCGGCGGGCGCCGCGATATTCGACGAGCCGTCGATCGCGCTCGCCCCGACGCCCCGGGAGAAGTGGCTGGCCTGCAGAATGGCGATGGAGGAATACGGCCATCATCTGAAATTCAACAAACTCGCCGCCGATCTCGGCGTGGAGGATCCCTACGCCCGATCACCTCTTTCCGTATTCGAATACGAGGTGGGCAGCTGGACCGAATACGTCATGACGAAGGCGATCGTCGATCTCGCCGAGGTCGTCCTGATGGAGGATCTCAGCCACTGCTCCTACCTGCCCCTGCGTAAGCTCTGCCGGTCGCTGATGCCCGAGGAGCGCTTCCACGTCGGGTTCGGCACCACGACCGCGCGGCAGCTCGCGGCCGACCCCGCCAAGCGTGACGACGTACGGCGGGCGGCCCACGAGCTGATCACGACGACGCTCCCCTTCTTCGGCCGCAGCGATTCCAGGAACAACGAGGTCTTCCGCCGATGGGGCATCAAGCGGATGACGAACGACGAGTGCCGCGCGGAGTTCGTCCGGCGGACCCGTGCCCTCCTTGAGGACGAGCTGGGCCTCGACCATCCGGAGGTGGACGTGCGATGGCACGGCACTTCGAGCTGAGCGAGCCGCCCGCCGGCCTGGCCGGCGAGCTGGGCCGGGGCGGCGACCGCGTCGAGCGGCTGCTCCACGGTTTCTGCGAGGCCACCCGGCCGAGCGCGGCGCCCGGCTTCACCAGCCCCGCCCCCGCGCGGCCCGCCACCCGCTTCACGGTCGTCCTCGACCGGGGCACCGCCGCCGCGACCATGGATCTCGTCGATCCCGGCTGGCTCGCCGACCTCGACCGGCGGCGGGCGGCGGCACGGTCGCGGTTGCTCGAAGCGGGCCGCGAGGACCAGCTCGAACTGGCCGAGCACGTGGCCATGCTGGTCGCCACCCCCCGGCTCGACCCGGCCGACCCGCAGGACGCCGAGGCCCGCGCGGTCTCCGGCGCCCTGCTGTGGCTCATCGGGACGGTCGTGGCGGGCGCCCTCGCCGGAGGGGACGGCGGAGAGGACGAGGACGGCACGCTCGCCGAGCTCGCCGACCTGCTGGAGAGCGGCTGGTGGCCGATCGGCCGCGTGAACGGCCGGTTCCTGATCACCCCCTACACCGCCGCCCGAGGTGAACCACGTGACTGAGATCCGGACCGGCCGCCGGGCCGGCCTCGCGACCGGCATCCGGATCGGCCGGAGCGAGGCCGGCCCGCCGGCCGGGACACTGATCGGCCAGAGCAACGTCGCGGCCGAGCTCGCCGAGCTCGCGCAGCGGAACGGCTGGGCCGCGTCACCCGCCTTCCACGCCGGTGATCGCGTCTGGAGCCACGGAGAGGTGCACGACCTGGCGGCACGGACCACCTCGGCCCTGGTCGACCTGGGCGTGCGGCCGGGCGACCGGGTGATGGTGGCGCACGGCGACGGCATCGCGTGGGTGGCGGCCTTCCTCGGCGCGGCACGGCTCGGCGCGACGGTCGTGCCGGTCAACCCGGAGCTGACCGCCGCGGACCACGCCTTCATGGCCGAGGACTGCCAGGCCTCCCTCGTGGTCGCCGAGGACGGGACGGCGGATCGATTCGACGGCGTGCCCTGCCTCACCGGTGATCGCCTCCTCGGCCTCGCCGCGGGCGCGGCCCCCGGCCCGGTCGCGCGGGTCACCGGCGCCACCGCCCTGTACGCCCAGTACACCTCCGGCACGACCGGGGCGCCCAAGGCCGCGCTGCACCGCCACGCCGACCTCGCCCTCTACCACCGCGCGGCCGGGCAGGGGGTCGTGGGCATCCGCCACGACGACGTGACGCTGTCGGTGTCGAAGCTGTTCTTCGCCTACGGCCTGGGCAACGCGCTGGTCTTCCCGCTGTTCTCCGGGTCGTCGGCGGTCCTGCTCGGCGACCGGCCCGGCGCCGCGCGGATCGAGGAGACGGTCGGGCGGCACGGCGTCACCGTGCTGTACGCGGTCCCCTCCGCCTACGCCAACGTCGCCGCCGAATGCGACGGCGCCTCCTTCGCCTCGGTGCGGCTCGCCGTCTCCGCGGGCGAGGCGCTCAACGAGACGCTCGCGGCACGGGCGCGGGACCTGCTCGCGGCCCCCGTCCTCGACCAGCTCGGCTCGACCGAGGCCGGGCACGCGTTCTGCTCCAACACCTTCGACTCCGACGAGCCGGGAACGATCGGCCGTCCCCTGACCGGTTACGAATTGCAGATACGCGACGACGACGGCGGTCCCGTCGCCGACGGCGAGGGAGAGCTCTGGGTCCGCGGCGGGTCCGTCATGGCCGGCTACCTCAACCGGCCGGAGCAGACCGCCCGGACCCTGGTGGACGGCTGGCTGCGGACCGGGGACCGCGCCGAGCGCCTCCCCGGCGGGGCCTACGTCCATCGCGGCCGGCGCGACGACCTCGAGATGGTCGGCGGCATCACCATGTCGCCCGTCGAGGTGGAGCGGGTCCTGGCCGAGCATCCGGCCGTCGCCGAGGTGGTGGTCGCCGTCGTCGCCGACGAGCGCGGCGCCAGCAAGCTGCGGGCCTTCGTGGTGCCGGCCGTGCCGGACCCCGATCCGGCGCGGGTGGAGGAGGAGCTGATCGCGCTGGCCCGCCGGCGGCTGGCGCCGTTCAAGGTGCCGCGCAGCGTGGAGCTGTGCCGGGCGCTGCCGCGGACGCACACGGGGAAGCTGCGCCGCTTCGCCGTCCGGAACGGAGATTGGTGATCGCTTGACTCCCTCCCCAGGGCTTCCTCCCCGAGGTCTCCACACTGGAGGTATCCGATGACGACGGCCCGCCCCGACCTCGCCCCGCCGACCGGGCGCCGCCTGTCCTGGTCGCGGGAGGCGTCCTTCCTGCCCGGTCCCGGCGGGTCCGCCGAGCGCCCGGCGGTGGTCGACTCCTGGCTGGTCGCGCGGGGCCGGGTCCGCGGCCTGGCCCTGCACGAGCAGCGCTTCCAGCTCGCCTGTTCCCGGCTCGTCCCCGGCCTGCCCCGGAGCACCGTACGGCGCTTCCTCACCGACGTCCGCCGCGAGCTGCCGGACGAGGGACGCTGGTTCCCCCGGATCGAGGCCTACGGGGGGCCGTCGCCGCGGCTGGCCCTGTGGATGCGCCCGGCGCCCGGCACCGGCGACACGGTCAGCCTCTGGATCCCCCAGCGGCCCGATCCGCGCACCCGGCCCGGCGTGAAGGGGCCCGACCTGCCGGCGCTGGCCGGCCTGCGCGCCGGGGCGCGGGCGGCCGGCGCCGACGACGCGCTGCTGTACGCCGGGGACGGCACGGCGCTGGAGGCGGCCCACTCCTCGATCGTGTGGTGGCGGCGGGACACCCTCTGCGTCCCCGCCCCCGACCTGGCCGTGCTGCCCTCGGTCACCCGCGTCCTGCTGGAACAGCTCGCCTGGGCGTGGCGGTTCCGGGTCCGGGCCGAACGCTGCTCGCCTGACGAGCTCCAGCGGGTGGAGACGTGGACGCTCAACGCCCTGCACGGGATCCGGCCGGTACGCGCGTGGGTGGACTCACACGGCCGGGCCGTCGAGGCGCGCGTCTCGGGGCGGGCCGGAGAGTGGCGGCGGGCGCTCCACGCCCGCGCGCTCCTCTCCCACGCCCTGCCCGCCGGCGGGAAGTCCGCCGCCGCCCTCTGACCTACCCCAGGGAACCGCCGTGCGCACGCTGATCATCGACAACTACGACTCCTACACCTACAACCTGTTCCAGCTCATCGCGGAGACCTACGGGGTCGAGCCGGTCGTCCTGGCCAACGACGACGACAGCTGGCACCGGATGGACCTGGACCGGTTCGACGCGCTGATCATCTCCCCCGGCCCCGGGCGACCGCAGGTGGAGCGGGACATCGGGGCGTCCCTCGACGTGATCCGCGAGTCCGGGCTGCCGGTGCTGGGGGTGTGCCTGGGCCATCAGGCGCTCGGCTGGCTGTCGGGCGCCGACGTGGTGCCGGCCCCCGCCCCGATCCACGGGTACGTCGAGGAGATCCGGCACTGCGGGCGCGACCTGTTCCGCGACCTGCCGCAGGGCTTCAACGCCGTGCGCTACCACTCCCTGTGCGTGGCCACCCCCGCCCCGGACGACCTGGAGATCACGGCGTGGACCGGCGACTCCGTCGTCATGGGGCTGCGGCACCGGACGATGCCGTGGTGGGGCGTGCAGTTCCACCCCGAGTCGATCTCGACGGAGTACGGCCCGGCGCTGCTGCGCAACTTCCGCGAGCTGGCCCTGTCGGCGGGAGGGAGGGGTGGCGGCGGGACCTGCCCGGAGCACGTTCCCCGCTGGTCGCTGGAGGTGGAGCGCGTCCCCGGCGCCGCCGACGCCGAGACGGTGTTCACCGAGCTCTTCGGCGCGCAGCCGTACGCGTTCTGGCTGGACAGCAGCCGTACCGGCCGGGGGCTGGCGCGTTTCTCCTTCCTCGGCGACGCGGGCGGCCCCCACGGGGAGGTGCTGTCCTGCAGCGCCGGCTCGGGAAGCGTGCAGGTCCACGACGCCTCGGGCATCGGCACGGCGATCTACAGCTCGATCTTCGACGTGCTGGACGACCGCGTGCGCTCGCGTGCCGTACCGGCCGACCCCGCGATGCCGTTCGATCTGAACAGCGGCTACGTGGGGCACTTCGGCTACGAGCTGAAGCGCGACTGCGGCGCGGCCTCGCCCCATGTCTCCCCGCTCCCCGACGCGGTCTGGATGTCGGCCACGCGCTTCGTCGCGGTCGACCACGAGACGGAGGAGACGTGGGTGGTGGCGCTCACCGACGGCCGGCCCCGCAGCAGGACCCTGGCCGGGCGCTGGGTGTCCGAGGCCGCCGAGGTGTGCCGGCGACCGGGCGGCGCTCCCGTGGCGGAGGACGGGCCGCCGGCCGGGGAGGAGTTCGATCCGGAGCCGTGGCTGGTGCGGTCGCGCGAGGGCTACCTCGCCGACATCGAGGAGTGCCTGCGGCTGCTGCGGGCCGGGGAGAGCTACGAGATCTGCCTGACCAACGCGGCGGAGATCCCGTTCGACGGCTCGGCGCACGCGCTCTACCTGCGCCAGCGCCGCCTCAACCCCGCCCCGTACGCGGCCTACCTGCGGCTGGGCGACCACGAGGTGCTGTGCTCGTCCCCCGAGCGTTTCCTCAAGGTCGGCAGGGACGGGATCGCGGAGTCCAAACCGATCAAGGGCACCGCGCCGCGCCATCCCGAGCCGCGCAGCGACGACGCGCTCAGGGACGAGCTGGCGTCGTCGGACAAGACCCGCGCGGAGAACCTGATGATAGTCGACCTGCTCCGCAACGATCTCGGCAGGATCTGCGACATCGGCACGGTCGACGTTCCGCGGTTCATGGCCGTGGAGTCCTACACCACGGTCCACCAGCTGGTCTCCACGGTGCGCGGCCGGCTGCACGAGGACATGAGCGCCGTGCTGGCCGCGCGTGCCTGCTTCCCGGGCGGGTCGATGACCGGCGCGCCCAAGCTGCGCACGATGGAGATCATCGACAGGCTGGAGGGCAGGGCGCGGGGTGTCTACTCCGGGACGATCGGCTTCTTCGGGCTCAACGGCACCGCCGACCTCAACATCGTCATACGGACCGCGATCGCCCATTCCGGCAGGCTCACGGTCGGGGCGGGCGGCGCGATCGTGCTGGACTCCGATCCCGCCGAGGAGTACGAGGAGATGCTGCTGAAGGCCAGGGCTCCGCTGCGGGGCCTGGGCGGCCTCGCGGGGGCGCCCGTCAGCCGTGGAACGCCGGCCGCGGTTCGGGCAGCAGACCCCGGTTGAGCGCCACGGCGGTCGCGAGCGTCCTGTTGGAGCAGTTGAGCTTGGCGAGGATGTTGGCGACGTGACGCTTGGCGCCGTGCTCGGAGATGCCGAGGCGGCGGGCGATCTGCTTGTTGCTGAGCCCTTCGGCCATCAGCGAGAGGGTCTCCCGCTCCCGTGCGGTCAGCGGCGAGGAGGCGCGGTCGGCCTCGGGGCAGGGCCGCTCGGGCGGCTTCGCCGCCTCGCCGCTCTCCGCGCGCCTGACGCGGGCCAGGAGTTTGCGCGCCAGCGGGCCGGGCATCGGCATGAGGCCGCTGTCGAGGTCGGCCAGGGCGCTCTTCAGGGAGTCGCGGGTCAGGTCGTTCTCGAGCAGGAACCCGTCGGCCGGCAGCGTCACGGCCTCGACGAGGGCCCCGTCGCTCGCCGCGCGCAGCAGCAGCAGGATCCGCACGTCGTGCTCCACCGCGGTCCGCGCCAGCTTCTCGGCCAGGTGCTGCTCGCCCGGGGTGGGCAGCACCAGGACGTCCGGCCGCCGGGAGCGGAGCAGCTCCATGCCGCGGTCGAAGTCGTCGGTCGCGCAGGTCTCGTCGACCGTGGTGAGATCGTCGAGCATCGTGCACAGTCCGCAGCGGATCACTTCGTTCCCCATGGCGACCAGCACGACCCTGCCGGGGGGGTCATGTTGGTCCGAGAGGTGGTGCTGTGCGGTCATCCTCGTCCCGTCGTCGCAGTCGGCCCCCCGCCCTGAGGGCGCTTACCCGCGACGAAAGGGAGTATTCCCCTGTATCACCGGCGTTGTGGGACGTGATCACCCTCTCTGGAGTACGGCTCCCGCCCGACCCGCCCAGCTGATCCGCCCCCGGTCGATCGAGCAGGCGGTGTCGCAGTGGCGGGCGACCAGGTCGAGGTCGTGGCTGACCAGGACGACCGCCAGGCCCCGCTCCTCACGCAGCCGCATCAGCAGCTCCATCAGGGCCTGGGCGGTGGGCGCGTCCAGCGCCGAGGTGACCTCGTCGCAGACGAGCACGGCGGGATCGGCCGCGAGCGCGCGGGCGAGGGCGACCCGCTGGCGCTGCCCGCCGGACAGCTCGTGCGGCAGGCGGGTGACGGTCTCGGCGGGCAGGGCCACGTCGGCCAGGAGCCGCTCGACCCGGGAGGGGACGTCGGCGGGGTCGACGCGCCGGTGCAGGCGCATCGGCCGGGCGAGGACCGCGCCGACGGTGCGGACGGGGTTGAGGGCCCCGAGGGGATCCTGCGGCACGAGCTGGATCAGCCTGCGCTGCTCCCCGGTACGGCGGGCGAGCCGGAGCGGCAGCGGCTGCCCGTCCAGCTCGACGACGCCTTCGGCGTGCGGGTGCAGGCCGGTGATGGCCCTGGCGAGCGTGGTCTTCCCCGCCCCGGACGGCCCGATCACCGCGTGCGCGGCCCCCGCGCCCAGCTCCAGCTCGACGTCGTGCAGGATGGTCCGGCCGCGCCTGCCCGTGCGGGCGCGCAGCCGCCGCATGATGAGCGCCGGCGTCCTGCGGGCCGCCGCCCGGACCGGCCGCCCGGCCCTCGACGCCGCGCCCCCGGCGGGGGTCGGGGCGGGTGCCGGCGGCGGGACGGCGGCCGCGACCGGCGGGGGCGGCGCCATGATCGTGGGCGGAGCCGGCGCCGGGAGCGGAACCGCGGACGCGGACGGGACCGCGACCGGAGGCGGGGACGGAACCGGGGCCCGGGAGGGGATCCGGAGTTCGATCACCCGGTCGGCGATCCGCCCGACCAGGTCGCCGTCGTGGGAGGCCAGGATCACGGCCATGTCGTGGCGGTCGGCGAGCTCCCGGACGAGCAGGCCGATCTCCGCGCCCAGCGACGGGTCCAGGCCCGCGGTCGGCTCGTCGAGGAGCAGCAGGTCCGGACGGCGGGCGAGGGCGCGGGCCAGGGCCAGGCGGCGCTGCTGGCCGCCGGAGAGCTGGTGGGGGCGGCGGGCGAGCATCTCGTCGTCGGCGGGCAGGCACACGTCCGTGAGCAGCCGCCGGAGCTCTCCGGGACCGGGCCGGGCCGCGAGCTCCGCCAGCAGGTGGCGCACGCGCATGCGGGGGTTGAGCCGCGAGGCCGGGTCCTGGTCCACCAGGGCGATGTGGTGGCGGCGCAGCCGGCGCAGCCGTACCGGGTCAAGGCCCAGGACCTCGTGCTCCAGCACGCGCACCCGCCCCGCGCGGCAGGTCAGGCCGTCCGGCAGCACGCCCAGCATGCTGCGGAGCGCGGTGGACTTGCCGGCCCCCGAGGGCCCGACCAGGGCCACGACGGCGCCCCGCTCACCGCTCACCGCGGGCACGTCCACCACGACGCCGCCCGCCGGGCCGGTCAGGACCAGCTCGTCGATCCGCGCCACCGCCGGCGTCATGGAGCTCACAGCCTTGCCACCACCTGTCGTCCGCTTCTGGGTGCGAGCACCTCGGCGGCCGTCTGCACGCTCAGCGCCAGCACTCCGATGGCCAGGCTGGGGACGACGACCGCCCAGGGGTTGAGCAGGATGCCGGGCGCGTTCTCGCGGACCATCAGGGCCCAGTCGGCGGCCGGCGGCTGCGGCCCGAGCTCCAGGAAGGCCGCGGTGGTGACCACGTAGACGGCCGCCACGAAACGCAGGCCGAGCAGGATCAGCAGCGTGGCGCGGAGGTTGGGCAGCACCTCGCGCCAGACGAGCTGGGGCAGCCGCTCTCCCCCCGCGACGGCCGCCTCGACGTACCCCGACCCGGCTATGGGCGCCGCCGCCGCGCACACCACGCGGATCGCGTACGGCAGCCCGACCGCGACCGCCGCGGTGACCAGCGCGACCCGGCCGCCCCCCTGCCAGGAGAGCACCACCAGCAGCACGGCCAGCACCGCGGGCAGCAGGATCATGACGTCGGCGACCCGTTCGACGATCCGGCCGAGGGCGGGGCGCAGCGCGGCCGCCGTACCCAGCAGCGCGGCGGCGACGGTGACCAGGCAGGCCACCACGAGCGAGGTGAGCAGCAGCTCACGGCCGCCGGCCAGCACCCGGCTGAGGACGTTGCGGCCCAGCTCGTCGGCGCCCAGCGGGACGCCGGGGCCGGGGAGCGCGTAGGGGGCGGCGACCGGGGCGTCGATCGGCGACGGCGCGAGCAGCGGGCCCGCCAGCGCGATCACCGCGATCAGGCCGGCCGGCAGGAGACGGAGCGCGGTCCTCATGGGCGCCGCACCGAGGCCCAGCCCCGCACCAGGTCCGCGGCCAGCAGCACGGCGAGGATGGCCACGCTGGTCACCATCACCACTCCCGCCACCAGGGGGGTGTCCCGGTCGCGGACCGCTCCGGCGAGGACGCTGCCGACGCCCGGATAGTTGAAGATCGTCTCGACGACGACGGCTCCGCCGAGCAGCATCCCGACCGACGTCGCCGCGCCGGCGGCGATGGTGGGCAGGCTGCCGGGCAGCACGTGCCGCAGCAGCACACGCCGGGGCGGGAGCCCGTCCAGGACGGCCGCCTCGACGTGCGGCGCCGTGCACTCGTCGGCCAGCGCGGCACGCGCGACGCGGGCGTTCCACCCGATCTGCGGCACGGCGAGCGAGAGCACCGGCAGCACGAGCATGGCCGCCGAGGCGGGTCCGCCGCCGGCGGCGGTCACGGTGACGGCCGGCAGCAGATCGGCCCAGAGCGCGAAGAGCAGGACCAGGACGCTCGCGACCACGAACTCCGGCAGCGCCGCCACGACCGTCGACGTCCCCGAGATCGCGCGGTCGAGCGCCGAGGAGGGGCGCAGCGCCGCGACGACGGCCAGCGCGAGGGCGGCCACCATGGTCACGGCGAAGGCGAGGCCGCCGAGCAGCAGCGTGCCGGGGAAGTGGCGGCCGATGACCTCGGCGACCTGCTCGCCCCGGGACGTCACGCCCAGGTCGCCGGTCGGCAGGCCGGCCATCCAGCGCAGCAGGCGGTTCCAGAGGGGCTGGTCCAGCCCGAGCTCCACCCTGCGGGCGGCGACGGCGGCGGCCGACGCGCCCCGGTCCAGGCTGGAGCGGGCGGCGTCGCCGGGCAGGAACTCCATCGCCGCGAACACCGCGACGAGCAGGACGGCCAGCAGCACGGCCCGCTGGGCCAGCGCGGCCGCTCCCCGCAGGAGGAGGGAGAGCGGCCGGGACGCGGAGAACCCGGACGGGGAAGGCCCGGACGCGGAAGGCCCGGACGCGGAAGGCCCGGACGCGGAAGGCCCGGACGCGGAAGGCCCGGACGCGGAGGGCCCGGACGCGGAGGACTGCCCCGCCCGCCACGCGGGCGGGGCGGCGGGGCCGCGGGCCGCGGTCAGGCGCTCAGCCATGACCGCTCAAGCTGGACTCTGCCGTAGCCGGGCAGCTTGGGCAGGCCGCCGACCCCGGCGGCTGCCAGGTCGATGCCGTCGGCCATGCCCCACAGCAGGTAGCCCGAGCTCTCGTACTCGACGCGCTGCAGCTCGCGCAGCGCGGTCGCGCGCCCGGTGCCGCGCGTGGCTCCGACGGCCTTGCGGTAGGCCCGGTCGAACTCCTCGTCCTTCCAGGCGGCCTCGTTGTGCGCGGTCCCGGACTGCATGGTCTTGCCGGCGAAGAAGACCACCGAGTCGTTGGTGCCCCAGTAGGTGGTGTAGAGCGGGGCCTTGAGCCAGGTCCTGTCCCAGAAGACGGCCGACTCCTGCTTGACGACCTTGACGTTCACGCCGGCGTCGCGCATCTGGGTGGCGAACAGGGTGGCGGACTCGGCCAGGCCGGGGACGTCCTCGGTGGTGAACAGCTCGTAGGTGCCGCGCCTGTCGAAACCGGCCTCGTCGAGCAGCCGTCCGGCCCGCGCGAGGTCGCGGGCGCGCTGGGTGAGGCCCGTGGCGTAGGCCGGGTCCGCGGTGCCGAGGACGTCGTTGGCGACCGTGCCGTAGCCCGACAGCACCTGCCTGACCATGGCCTCCCGGTCGACCGCCAGGCGCAGCGCCAGCCGTACCCGCTCGTCGGCGAACGGGCCGTCCGCGGTGCGCATCACGATCGGCATGGCCATGTCGTGCGGGCGGCGGATCACCTGGACGCCGTCCCTGCCCTCGGCCGTGCGGGCGGCGACCGGCCCCACGTTGGAGGCCAGGTCGATCTGGCCGGTGAGCAGGGCGCTGGTCATGGCCTGGGGGGACTCGAACATGCGCACCTCGATGGCGTCGAGCGGCGGCTCGCCACCGTACCAGGCGTCGTTGCGGACCAGCCTGGCGTTGCCGTCGCGGAAGGACTCCAGGCGGAACGGCCCGGTGCCCGGCGCCCTCGTCACGTCCGTGGTGTCCTCCTTCAGCGTGAAGGTGGTCAGCCGGGCCAGCAACGGGACCTCGCTGTTGGGGTAGTCGCTGGTCAGGATCACCGCGTTCCGGCCGTCGGCCTTGATCCCGCCGGCGTCGATGCCCGGCAGCCGCGTCGCGCCGGCCGGTGTGGCGCGCAGCCGCCGCAGCGACCAGGCGACGTCGGCGCCGGTCACCGGTGTCCCGTCGTGGAAGGTCGCGCCCTCGGCGAGGGTGAAGCGCCAGCGGCGCAGGTCGTCGGACTCCCAGCGGGCGGCCAGCCGGGGGACCACGTTGGGCCGGTGGCCGGGGACCGTCAGCGGGTCGTGGGCCAGCGCGAGGATGAGGTAGTCGCTGTCGTTGACCTGGACTCCGTGCGGGTCCCGGTTGACCGCGGACGCCTTGCCGACCGCTCCCACCCGCAGGGTGCCCCCGCGCCTGGGCGGGCCGGTCGCGGGCCCGTCGCCCGCCGCGGCCCGCCGCGGTCCGGAACCGCAGGCGGCCAGGAGCAGACCCACTCCCAATCCCCCTCCGGTCGCCAGGATCCGTCTCCTTGTCAGCTCCACCTCCGGCTCCCCTCTTACGACGTCATTAAGGTTTGCCTACCCTAATTTTTGCGCCGCCTCAAGGCCGGAAATGTCCGCTTTTGAAGATATTCGCAGATCACAGGCTTATGACAGAAGAATAATATTTATGTAACTTAGGATAGCCTTGCCTTATCAACTTGGATTGGGCTAGCGTCCCCAGTGCGTCGATCGACACCCATGAACTCCGGAACCGGAACGTCATCTCTCGACGGACCAAGGCGGTAATCCAAGTGGGCCTCAACGTGACCCCTGTCCGGGAAATCAGCCCTGACACCCTCCTGGACCGAGCAAATGCCCTTATATCGACTTATAAAACGGCTTCGAACCCTGAGCTGATCCAGCAGCTCCCGCAGGCGGCCGCCGAGCTGGGCGACCTCTGCCCTCCGCCCGACCCGGCCACCGGCCTGCACGTCCTACGCGGGCTGAACGCCGACGACACCGCTCTCGGCGCGACCCCGCCGAGCTGGTCGGACGTCTCCCCCACCCGCACGGCCGAATGGGACGTCGTCCTGCTGCTGCTGGCCGGCGCCATGGGCCGGCCGTTCGGCTGGGAGGGGCAGCAGGACGGGCGCCTGGTGCACGACATCGTGCCGAGCCGCGGCCACGAGCACGAGCAGACCGGCGCGAGCAGCACCGTCACGCTCTCCGCGCACAACGAGGACGCCTTCCATCACCGGCGCGCCCACCTGATGCTGCTCGGCTGCCTGCGCAACCCCGACCGGGTCGCGACCAGCGCGGCGTCCGTGCGCCACGCCAGCCTCGAGGACGCCGACGTCGAGGCGCTGTCGGCCCCCGTCCTGCCGATCCTCCCCGACGACGCCTACGACGAGGCGCGCGACTCCCCCCTCGAACCCCCCAGGGTCCCGACCCTGTGGCACGGCGAGGACGGCCTGTGCCTGCGCTTCGACCCCGCCTACACGCCGCTGGAGCAGGCGGGCGCGGACTACCGGGCCGCCTACGGACGGCTCTGCCGCGAGCTGGACCGGGTCAAGGTCGGCGTGCGGCTCGAACCCGGCGACGTGCTCGTCATCGACAACGACGCGGTCGTGCACGGCCGTGAGCCGTTCCGCGCCCGCTACGACGGCACCGACCGCTGGCTCAAGCGGGTCAGCGTCCGCCTCCCCGGCCGCGACCGCCCCTCCGCCGAGGCCGCCGAGCACGGGTACGGCCAGCAGCCGATCGACCCTTACGAGGAGGGGTGATGCGGGTCCTGACCCGGAGCGACCTGGCCAAGATCGAGCTCGGCCCGGCCGAGGTGATCGCGGTGGTCGAGGAGGCCTACCGGGCCCTGGCCGCCGGGCTGTCGGCCAACCCGAGCAAGCTGACGCTGCAGCCCCCCGACGGGCACTCGGTCTCCTACGCCATGCTCGGCCGGGACGGCACCCGCGGAGTGGTCGCCTTCAAGACCTCCTACAGGTTCCACACCCGGCGGGAGTGCTACTACACCTCGCTGGCGCTCTACGACGACGCGTCCGGGCTGCCCCTCGCCCTGATGGACTGCGGCGGGATCGGCGCGATGCGCACCCCCGCGGCGTCGGCGCTGCTGGCGCGCGAGTGCGCCGCCCCCGGCAGCCGCACCGCCCTGGTGATCGGCACCGGCGTGCAGGGGCGGCAGGCCCTGCCGTACCTGACGGCCACGATGCCGGAGCTGGAGCGCCTCATGGTCTTCGGCACCCACGCCGACGGGCTGCGCGCCGTACGGGACTCGGTGCCCGGACGCGAGGTGGAGGAGGTCGCGGACCTGCGGTCCGCGGTGGAGCAGGCGGACGTGGTGCTGGGCGTCGCGGGCCCCTCCACCACCGCGGCGGTGCGGGCGGACTGGCTCCGGCCGGACGCGCTGTGCGTGCTGGTCGGGTACGGCCTGGCCCCCTGCACCCTGCACCGGGCCGACCGGGTGCTGGCCACCAGCGCCGCGCAGATGGCCGTGACCGGCACCGACCTGGCCGACGAGCACGGCGTGCTGCGGCCGGTGGACGCCGAGCTGCCCGACGTGCTCGCCGGTCGGGCCGAGGCGCGCTCCGGCGGCGGGCAGCGGATCTTCGCCTACAACAGCGGCCTGGTCGTCACCGACATCGCGCTCGGCCACCACTTCGCGCGGGCCGCCGAGGAGCGCGGCATGGGGCAGGTGATCGACCTGTGGCGCTGAGCCCGCGGCTGCCCGCCAAGCTGTCGGAACCGGCACGCGCCCTGCTCAAAGGGGAGGCCGGGCTGCTCCAGGAGCTCGCGTACGGCCTGCGCGGCCCGTACCACGTGCTCTTCCCCGACGCCTTCGCGGCCAACCTGACCTCCTTCCTGGACGTGCTGGACGAGACCGGCGTGACAGGGCGGGTCCACTACGCCAAGAAGGCCAACAAGGCGGCCTGCTGGGTCGAGACGTGCGCGGATCTCGGCGTGGGAGTGGACGTGGCCAGCGCGCAGGAGCTGCGGGACGCGCTGGGCCACGGGGTGCGCGGCACCCGGATCGTGGTGACGGGCCCGGCCAAGGCGGACGACCTGCTCCGCCTCGCCGTACGGCAGGGCTGCCTGATCACGGTGGACGCGCTCGACGAGCTGGAGCGGGTCGCCGAGCTGGACGGCGCGCGGATCATGTTGCGCGTCACGCCGCCTGACCAGCCGCACAGCCGGTTCGGCATGACGGAGCAGGAGCTGGAGCGGGCGCTCGCCCGGTGCGGGCCGCTGCGCCTGGAGGGGTTCGGCTGCCACCTGTCCGGTTACGCGGTGCAGCCGCGCGCCGAGATGGCCGCCCTGCTGCTGCGCTGGTGCGAGCGGGCCCGCGCTCGGGGCATCGCCGCCGGCGGCGTCGGCATCGGCGGCGGGTTCGCGGTGGACTACCTCGCGGCCGGGGACTGGCGGGAGTTCACCGACGACCCCTCGCACTTCCACGCCGGCAGGCGCTTCGACGGGTTCTACCCCTACCACTCGCCGGTGGCCGGGGCGGCGGCGCTCCGCGCAGTGCTGGCGGCCACCCCCTCCGGCGGGAGCGCGGACGTGGCCGCCCTGCTGCGCGACGCGGGAGTCACACTGATCCTCGAACCGGGCCGCGCCCTGCTCGACCAGGCGGGGTTCACGGTCTTCCGGATCCAGGGCGTCAAGGACAGGGACTACGGGATCGTCACCGTGGACGGCACCAGCCTGAGCCTGTCCGAGCAGTGGTTCGGCAGCGAGTTCCTGCCTGAGCCGATCCCCGTCCCGGCGCGGGAGGGGCCGGCGTTCGAGACCTGCGTGGGCGGGGCGAGCTGCCTGGAGTCCGACATGCTCACCTGGCGCAGGATCGTCCTGCCCGGCCGGCCGCGCCGGGGTGACCTGCTTGTCTATCCCAACACCGCCGGATACCAGATGGACTCCAACGAGTCACCGTTCCACGGGCTGCCGCTGCCGCCCAAGGTCGTGGTGAACGCCGGCGGAAGCTGGCGGCTGGACCGCCCGCCGAACTGACCGGACCAGCCGGACCAGAGGAGTGATCACACTGCGGATCGTGCGGAAAGTCACCGAGCTGATCGGGCGGACGCCACTGCTGTCCCTGTGCCAGGACCGGTCCGGCAGCCGGCTGCTGCTGAAGCTGGAACAGTTCAACCCGCTCGGCACCGCCAAGACCCGGATGGCCCTGGAGATGGTGCGCGACGCCGAGCGCCGGGGCGCGTTGCGTCCCGGCGGCCACATCATCGAGTCCACCTCGGGCAACACCGGCCTGGGGCTCGCGCTGGTGGCCGCCGAGCGCGGCTACCGCTTCACCGCCGTGGTGGACGGGCACGCCTGCCCCGACAAGCTGCGGGCGATGCGGGCGATGGGCGCGGAGCTGGTGTACGTCGACGGCGACGGCGAGCTGGCCACCGCGGCGCGCGAGGAGCTCGCGGCCCGGCTGGCCAAGGACACCGACGGCGCGGTCTTCACCGAGCAGCACAACAACCCCGGCAACGCCGAGGGATACCGGCCGCTGGCCCGGGAGCTGGCGGAGGCGCTGCCGGAGGGCGTCGACTACCTGGTCGGCGCGGTGGGCACCGGGGGGTCGCTCTGCGGGACGGGCCGGGAGCTGCGCCGTACCATGCCCCGCATGCGGATCGTCGGGGTCGAGCCGGTGGGCTCCATCGCCTTCGGCGGCCCCGGCGGCCCCTACCACCAGTCGGGCACCGGCACCCCGCCGGGCGCGCCGGTCGGGGCGCTGGTCGACTTCGACCTGATCGACGAGGGACGCAAGGTCTCCGACCGCCGGGCCTTCGGCGCCGCCCGGGCGCTGGCCCGCCGTACCGGCCTGCTGGTCGGCGGATCGGCCGGCGGGGTGGTCTACGAGGCGCTGCGCCTGATGACCGCCGTGCCGCCGCGCTCCACGGTCGTGGCCGTGCTCAACGACACGGGGGAGAAATACCTCGACACCGTCTTCGACGACGTGTGGATGGCGGGGCACGACCTGCTCGACCCCGCCGTGGAACGCGAGGTGGACACCCTGCTGACCGGCCTGTCACGGGCCCCTGACCAGGACGCGGGCCGCCGCCGGACCTTTTGGTAGGCGACCAGGGCCGGCGGGCCGACCGCGCCTGCGGCCCGCTCTGCGAGCGGCTGCTGCGGCAGGTGCGCCAGCAAAGCGATCGCATCGTCCACCACCGCGCCTCCAGCACGGCCAGGTCCAGCGCCCGCCGCTGCCGGCCTTTCAGCACTCCGGTCGCGGCGACCACCGCGCCGACCGCGGTGAAGATCCGCCGCGGCCGGCACCTGCGGCGGCATGCTGGGGCGTCCGTTCGGGGAGGGGGACAGGTCGGCGAACGCCGCAGCCGGGAACAACTCCTCGCGGTCCTCGGCCAGGAACGCGAACACGCTGCCCGCGGGGATCAACTCCCGGCGGGTGGCCCACACCTCCGGCCCGACCGGCTCCCCAGTCCATCGACCTTGTATAACACCCAGTCTGACCCCGCCACCATTTATGGCGAAGCCAGACCCCCAACATCTTCAGTGATCTTCTAGTCGCGGCCTTCCTCAGCCACTCCGTTCTCCATGGGAGACGGCTGCACCAGGCCGGGCCTGCGCGGACGGTCACGCTCGCTCCTCGCCAGCACGGCGGCGTCCGGGTAGTCGGTCACGAACGCGTCCACCCCGAGGTCGAGGTGCGCCCGGTACTCAGCCAGCGCGTCACCGTGATCGGTCGGTACCGCTCCGCGCCGCAGCCCGAGCGGCAGGTACTGGTTCTCGCTGCGGAAGGTGTACACCCCGATCTTCAACCCGGCCTTGTGCGCGTCGGCGACCAGCGTGGTCGGCGCACCCGCGGAGCCGCCCGGGTTCAGCGGGATGGCCGACGACTTGTCCGGCCCGATCCACTTGGCATACTCCGCGATCTTCGCAAGTCCCTCAGGCTTCATCATGTCGGCATACGTCGTGGGATCCCCGACCGCCTTCAGATCGTACGGCTGGCCCGTGGTCCCCAGCGCCTGCCAGAGCGGCACCCGCAGCTCCTGAGCCACCCGCTTCAGACTCGACGGCTCGAACGACTGCACCACGACCTGCCCGTCAGGCCGGTTCAGCCCGTTGCGCTTGACCGTCTCGATCAGCGGCTCCTCCAACGGCAGTCCGATGGACCTGAAGTAGGTCGGGTGCTTGGTCTCAGGGAACACGCCGACCGCCTGACCGCGCTGCCGAGACAGCCGCTTGGCCAGGTCGAGCACCTCCTGGAACGTCATCACCTGGTAGTAGCCGTTGTAGACGGTATTGCGCTGTCGGATCGCGGGCAGCCGCTCCACTGCGCGCAGCGTCTTGAGCTCGGCCAGTGTGAAGTCCTCGGTGAACCACCCGGTCACGTTCCGCCCATCGATGACCTTGGTGGTCTTGCGCGCGGCGAAATCGGGACGCAGGGACACGTCAGTGGTGCCCGAGATCTCGTTCTCGTGCCTGACGACCAGCACGTGGTCCTTGGTCGGCACCAGGTCGGGCTCGATCCAGTCGGCGCCCATGGCCACGGCCAGCTCGTAGCCGCCCGCAGTGTGCTCTGGGCGATGCGCCGCGGCGCCGCGGTGGCCGATGACGACGACCTGGCCACGATCGCCCTTGTCCGCGGCCTCCGGTTGGGGTTCGGCGGCGGCGGTGCCGGTACCCGAGACGGTGGCGACTACGGCAAGTACCAATGCAGTGATCTTTCGCACGTGAGGCTCCCTGCGGCACCAGCGCCGGAGACTCTCGCCGGCCGATCACCGCACGGCGATTATGGTAATGACCGAAATTCACCACAGCCCACACAGCAGCGAAATTTCCGATGAATTGCTGAAGTGACGGACACGCGGGACGGCGGGACAGCTGGACGGAGATGCGGGCGCTGGCCAGCGCCCGTATGTCAGGGGCCAGTGCTCGCAGGCCAACCACCCGCCGGCTCGCCTGAGTCGCGGATCCCCAGGTGGACGACGCCCCCGGGCCGACCGGCTCCCCAGTCCACTCACCTTGCATAGCACCACTGTGATCCCGCTGCCATTCGAGGCGAGGTCAGCCCCCCAACATCTTCAGTGATCTTCTAGCCCTCCCGGCGGGTGGCCCGCTCCCTGGCCAGCTCCTCCTGAAGCTCTCTGACCTGGTGCTGAAGCTCGAAGATGCGGCGGACGGCGACGAGGGTCATGCCCTCACCGACGAGCTGGATGGCGTTCTGGAGATCCCCGATCTCGTGGCGGGTGTAGCGGCGCTGGCCGCCGCCGGAACGGGCGGGCCGTACCACGTCGTGCTCATCGAGACGGCGCAGAAAGGCCTGTTCGACATGGAGCATGTCGGCCACCTGACCGACCGAGTAGAGCGGGGCGTGTTCGTCGTCGAAAGGGAGCCTGACCATCATCACTCTTTCCGCGGTGGTGTGAACGCCGCAGGGTGGGCGCCGGGGCCCGGCACCCACCCTGTCGAGGCTCGCTGTTCAGATCACGGGCGTTCAGGCCTTGATCGACTTGACCTCGTCGGCCTTGTGGATCTCGACCTTGCGAGGCTTCGCCTTCTCGATCACCGGGATGCGGACGGCCAGGACGCCGTTGGAGTAGGCGGCGTCGACCTTCTCGCTGTCGAGGTGCTCGGAGAGGTAGACCCGGCGGGTGAAGGTGCCCATCGGGCGCTCGCGCACGAACAGCCGGTCGTCCTGCCCGTGCTCCTCCTCGCGGCGGGCGCTCACGGAGAGCACCCCGCGGTCGACGGTCACCTCAATGGAGTCGGGGTCGACGCCAGGAAGGTCGAACTTGAGAAGAACGTCATCCTTGCGGCGGACGCCGTCCAGTGGCATGGCCCCGCGCGTGCCGCTCTCGTCCCATCCGAGAGCCTGCCGCGTGAGCCGGTCGAACTGACGGTCGAACTCCTGGACGAACGGGTCGATCGACGTCAGCAGCATCGGTAACCACCTCCATTGGACTAGGCAGGTATCCTCAAGCCTGCCCTCTCGAAAACCTCTTAGTAGATTTATAAGTTATCGGCAGGCGTGAACGCAAGTATCTCCTGCGAAAGTCTGCGTCCAGCCCTCTGTCGCAGCCCGGTACGGCCTGCACCCCACGGTGCCAGGCCCGCGGTCTTGAGCCGGAACCTGACCACCTTCGACTCGCCCGGCCCGGGACGCACCCGCCTGAAGCCCACCCCGACCAGAACTCGACCGCGTCCCCGGACATCGCGAAACCGCGATCTGACACAACAACAAAATCGGCGCACCGATCACTCGATCACTGATCGCCCACGACCACTGATCACTTCGGAACCACCCGTTCTAGGCCAGGACGGCGGCCAGGTCCTTCGGCACGACGGACCTGATGCCCTCCCACTCCCCCTCGTCGACGTGCTCCCGCAGGGCGTGGACGACCGTGTGGACCAGCCGCTCGACGTCACCGTCGATCTCCTCCAGGATCTTGTCCGGGAGCGTGCTCCGCACGCGGGCCATGAACTCTCCGGCGTTCATCTCGATCGGGAGGCGTCGAGGGTCCCAGGATCCGTAGTAGATGCCGCGGGTCAGCATCGGGAGCTGCGAGCCCAGGCGGGCGACCTCGTCGACGGTGAGGCGGTCACGGAGGGTGTGCAGGACCACCCTGAGCGCGCTGTAGGACCGGTTCCTGCGCCCCTTCGGCCATCCGTAGGCCTCCTCGATCGCCCTGAGGACATGGTTCGTCTTGTTCACGGTGGTGTCGAAGGTCGTGAAGCCCGTCTCGACCATGCGGCTCATCTCCTTTCCGCTGGGATCGCTCGGAAGGGGGACGGACGGAGATCGGGACCTCTCCTCCTCCCGGCGGTCACCGGGCGGGTCGCCGGCGCCTTGGGAGCCCGTACCCGGCGGGCCGCCGGCGCCATGGGAGCCCGTACCGGGCGGGCCGGCCCTCGCCGCGGCGCGGAGAAGGTCACGCACCTCCTCGTCGCCGGTCTGGGTGAAGTCCACGTAGGACTGCCCGACGGCGAAGAACGGCGCCGGCGTGCTGGCGCAGACCACCTCGTCGACCAGTGCCTCCAGCTCCCGGCAGGTGGACGCGGGTGCGGCGGGGACGGCGACGACGACCCTCGCCGGTCGCAGCCGGCCGAGGGCCTGGATGGCCGCCCGCATGCTCGCGCCGGTCGCGAGGCCGTCGTCGACCACGATCACGACCTTGCCGTCGAGCTCGATCATGGGCCTCGCGTCCCGGTAGAGCCGCTCCCTCCGCAGCAGCGCGCGCCGCTCCCGCTCGGCCGTCTTCCGGATGGTCTCCCGCGACAGGCCGCGGCTCCAGACGACGTCGTCGTTGAGCACCATCACACCGCCGTCGGCGATCGCCCCCATCGCCAGCTCCTCGTGGTACGGGACGCCGAGCTTGTGGACGAGGAAGACGTCGAGCGGGGCCGCGAGAGCCCCGGCGATCTCGTAGGCCACCGGCACGCCTCCCCTGGGCAGCCCCAGGACGACGACGCCGGGCCGGCCCCGGTAGTGCCCGAGGAGACCGGCCAGAACACGTCCGGCGTCCCGGCGATCCTGAAACAGGCGATCCGCCATGGCTACCGCCTCCCCAATTGGAGCATTCGTTTATTCCCGTTCAAGGACGGCCAAAACTAGGTCGGCCCGGGAGTTCGCAGCAGGTCAAACGTCCGTGGGCGAACCCGGGGAAACGCCAGACAGAGGAGCGGGTAGGGAAGCGCCATGAATGGCGAAGCCGATACGACACGATGGGATGCCTCGACTCCGGTCACGGTGGATCTCCGGCTGTCGGTCAACCGCGACGAGTATCCGATCACGGTGGACACCCGGGAGACACTCCTCGACACCCTGCGCGAGCGACTCGACCTGACCGGGGCGAAGAAGGGCTGCGACCACGGGCAGTGCGGGGCCTGCACGGTGCTGGTGGACGGACGCCGGGTGAAGTCCTGCCTGACGCTGACGGTGACCCTCGACGACCGGGAGATCACCACGGTGGAGGGACTGGCCGACGGCGACGCCCCGCATCCGCTGCAGACGGCGTTCGTCGACCACGACGCCTTCCAGTGCGGATACTGCACTCCGGGGCAGCTCTGCTCGGCGGTCGGGATGCTGGCCGAGGCCGCGGCGGGATGGCCGAGCGTGGTCACCCCGGACATGAGCGCCGCGCCGCGTCTCGACGACGACGAGATCCGCGAGCGGATGAGCGGCAACCTCTGCCGCTGCGGCGCCTACGTCAACATCGTCGCGGCGATCGGGGAGGTGGCGCGGTGAGGCCCTTCGCCTACCGGCGGGCCACCGACGCGCGGGCGGCGGTGGCCGCGCTGAGCGAGCAGCCCAACGCCATGTACCTGGGCGGCGGCACGAACCTGGTGGACCTGATGCGGCTGGGCGTCATCGCGCCCGAGGCCCTGGTGGACGTCACCCGGGTCGCCTCCGACACGGTCGAGGAGACCGCCGGCGGCGGCCTGCTGATCGGCGCGGGCGTCCGCAACAGCGACCTGGCCGCGCACCCGGTCGTGCGGCGGCGCTACCCGATGCTCGCCCAGGCGGTGCTGTCGGGGGCCTCGGGCCAGATCCGCAACATGGCCACGGTCGGCGGCAACCTGCTGCAGCGCACCCGCTGCTCCTACTTCCAGGACGTCTCCAAGCCGTGCAACAAGCGGCAGCCCGGCTCGGGCTGCCCGGCCGTCGAGGGCGACCACCGCAACCTGGCGATCATCGGCCACTCCGCCGCCTGCGTGGCCACCCACCCCTCGGACATGGCGGTGGCGCTGGCGGCGCTCGGCACGAGCGTGCACGTGGAGGGGCGGCACGGGGCACGCCAGGTGACGATGCCCGGCCTGCACCGGCTGCCCGGCGGCGAACCGGACCGTGACACCGTGCTGGACCCGGGCGACCTGATCACCGCGGTGGAGCTGCCGGCGCTGCCGTTCGCGGCCCGGTCCCGATACCGCAAGGTCAGGGACCGGGCCTCGTTCGCGTTCGCGGTGGTGTCGGTGGCGGCGGCGCTGGACGTGGCCGGCGGCGTGGTCCGGGACTGCCGGATCGCCTTCGGCGGGCTCGCGCACGTGCCCTGGCGGGCGGAGCTCGCCGAGGAGGCGCTGCGCGGCTCTCCCGCCACCGAGGCCGAGTTCGCCCGGGCGGCGGACGCCGAACTGGCCCGGGCGCGCCCGCTGCCGGAGAACGGGTTCAAGGTGCCGCTCACCCGGAACGTGCTGGTCCGTACCCTCACCGAGCTCGCGGAGACGCCATGACCACCACGACCCCCTCGTCCGTCGGCTCGGGTCTCGACCGGGTCGAGGGCCTCGACAAGGTCACCGGCCGCGCCCGGTACGCCTTCGAGTACTCTCCGCGGGACCTGGCCTACGCGGTGCCGGTGCAGGCCGCCGTCGCCCGGGGCGAGATCCGCGCCGTCGACGTCGACGCCGTGCTCAAGTACCCCGGCGTGATCGCCGCGATCTGGTACGGCAACGCCCCCCGGCTGGCCTCCGACGACGGCGGCGAGCTGGCCGTGCTCCAGTCTCCCCGGGTGGCCTACCGCGGCCAGTACATCGGTGTCGTGGTGGCCGAGACGCTCCAGGACGCCAGGGAGGCGGCCGGGCTGGTGCGGGTGGAGTACGCCGCCGAACGGCACGACGTCGAGCTGCGTGCCGACCACCCGGGGCTGTACCGGCCCGAGGTCGTCAACCCGGACTTCCCCGCCGACGTCGAGCAGGGGGACCCGGACGCCGCCCTCGCCGCGGCCCCGATCGTGGTGGACGCCGTCTACAGCACCCCGGCCGAGCACAACAATCCGATGGAGCCGCACGCGACGGTCGCCGCGTGGGACGGCGACGGGCTGACGCTGCACGACTCCAACCAGGGGGCGTCAGCGGTCCGCGACACCGTCGCGGCGCTGTTCGGCATGCCGCCGGCGAACGTCCGGGTGATCTCCCCGCACGTGGGCGGCGGCTTCGGGTCCAAGGGCCTCCCGCACCCGCACGTGGTGCTCGCGGCGCTCGCCGCCAAGCAGGTCGGGCGTCCGGTCAAGCTCGCGGTGACCCGGCAGCAGATGTTCGCGGTGACCGGCTACCGCACCCCGACGATCCAGCGGGTACGGCTCGGCGCCGACGCCGGCGGGCGGCTGACCGCGATCGTGCACGAGGCGTTCGAGCAGAGCTCCACGATCAAGGAGTTCGCCGAGCAGACCACCGTGCCCACGCGGATGATGTACGCCGCGCCCGACCGGCGCACCACCCATCGGCTGGTCCGGCTCGACGTCCCCACCCCGAGCTGGATGCGGGCGCCCGGCGAGACCCCGGGCATGTTCGCGCTGGAGTCGGCGATGGACGAGCTGGCGATCGCCTGCCGGCTCGACCCGGTGGAGCTGCGGATCCGCAACGAGCCGGAGACCGATCCGGAGAGCGGCCTGCCGTTCAGCTCCCGCAACCTGGTGGCCTGCCTGCGCGAGGGGGCGCGGCGCTTCGGGTGGGCCGGGCGCGATCCCGCGCCGGGGGTCAGGCGCCGGGGAAGGCTGCTGGTCGGGACCGGGGTGGCGGCGTCCACCTATCCGGTCTACCGGCGCCCGTCCCGGGCGAGCGTCCGCGCCGAGCCGGACGGCCGGTTCACCGTACGGATCGCCGCCGCCGACATCGGGACCGGCGCCCGGACGGTGCTCACCCAGATCGCCGCCGACGCGCTGCGCGCCCCGGTGGACCGGGTCCGGGTGGAGATCGGCGACAGCGCGCTGCCCACCGCCTCGCTGGCCGGCGGATCGATGGGGACCGCCTCGTGGGGCACGGCCGTGGTGCGGGCCTGTGAGGCGCTGCTGGAGGAGCTCGACCGGCGGGGCGGGGACCTGCCCGCCGGCGGCGTCGAGGCGGATGCCGACACCAGCGAGGAGATCAGGGGGCAGCGGCGGTTCGCGCGGCACGCCTTCGGCGCCCAGTTCGCCGAGGTGGGGGTGGACGTCGACACCGGGGAGACACGGGCGCTCCGGCTGCTCGGGGTGTTCGCCGCGGGCCGGATCGTCAACCCGAAGACGGCCCGCTCGCAGTTCGTCGGCGGCATGACGATGGGATTGTCGATGGCCCTGCTGGAGGAGAGCGTCATGGACCGCGAGTTCGGCGACTACCTCAACCACGACCTCGCCCAGTACCACGTCGCGGCCTGCGCGGACGTGCGCGACATCGAGGCGCTCTGGGTGGAGGAGGACGACCCGCACCTCAACCCGATGGGCTCCAAGGGCATCGGCGAGATCGGCATCGTCGGCACCGCCGCGGCGATCGCCAACGCGGTCCACCACGCCACCGGCGTCCGGATCCGCGACCTGCCGATCCGCCTCGACAAGCTGGTGAGGTAGGGCCGCGGCGCCCGGAGAGCCGGCTCCGGCGCCGCGCCCTCCGGTGAAGACCTCGGCGCCATCCCGGTGCGGGGGCCACGCCGCCCCCGTGCGGAGTCCGGGCGCCGCCCCGCGCCCCCGTGGAGGGGGCGCGGGACACGCCCTCGCGAGGAGGGACGCCGGCTACGAGACCAGCACGCCGTTCGGGTCCAGCACGTACTTGCGCGCGGCGCCCTTGTCGAAGTCCTCGTAGCCCCGGGGCGCCTGGTCGAGCGGGATCGGTGTGGCGTTGACCGCCTTGGCGATCTGCACCCGGTCGTTCAGGATCGCCATCATCAGCTGGCGGTTGTACCTCATGACGGGGCACTGGCCGGTGGTGAAGGCGAGCGACTTGGCCCAGCCGAGGCCGAGCCGGATGGACAGGGATCCCTGCTTGGCCGCCTCGTCCGCGGCTCCCGGATCACCGGTGACGTACAGCCCGGGGATGCCGAGCGCGCCACCCGCGCGGGTGGTGTCCATGAGCGAGTTGAGCACGGTGGCGGGGTGCTCGGTGCCCGCCTCGGCGCCGTGGCCGCGGGCCTCGAATCCGACGGCGTCGACGCCGCAGTCCACCTCGGGCTCGCCGAGGATCTGCTCGATCTGGTCCCTCGGCTCCCCCTGGGACACGTCGATGGTCTCGCAGCCGAAGCTGCGGGCCTGGGCGAGACGGTCCTTGTTCAGGTCGCCGATGATGACCACGGCGGCGCCGAGCAGGAACGCCGAGACCCCGGCGGCGAGCCCGACGGGACCGGCGCCCGCGATGTAGACGGTCGATCCCGGCTTCACCCCGGCGGTGACGCAGCCGTGGAAGCCGGTCGGGAAGATGTCCGAGAGCATCGCCAGGTCGAGGATCTTCTCCATCGCCTGGTCCTTGTCCGGGAACTTCAGCAGGTTCCAGTCGGCGTAGGGGACGAGCACGTAGTTGGCCTGCCCGCCGGGCCAGCCGCCCATGTCGACGTAGCCGTAGGCCGAACCGGGCCGGTCCGGGTTGACGTTCTCGCAGACCCCGGTCTTGCCCTCCTTGCAGTTGCGGCAGCGGCCGCAGGCGATGTTGAAGGGGACGGAGACGAGATCGCCGTTCTTGACGAACTCCACGTCGGGGCCGGTCTCGACGACCTCGCCGGTGATCTCGTGGCCGAGGATGAGTCCCGGCGGCGCGGTGGTGCGGCCACGGACCATGTGCTGGTCGCTGCCGCAGATGTTCGTCGCGACGGTCTTGATGATCGCACCGTGGCGGACCTTGCGTCCCACGTTGGCCGGGTTGACCCCCGGGCCGTCCTTGAGCTCGAACCCGGGGTAGTCGATGGTCTGCACCTCTACCTTGCCCGGCCCCTGGTAGGTGACGCCCTTGTTATCCGTCATGACGTTTCCTTCCTCGACGGAGGCGCCGACGGACCAGCCGTCTTCCGCGAAGAGGTCGACGACGACCGGGCCGGGACCGAAGATGACGAGCGGATATCGGCCCGACGACTTCCCCGAGTGGTCTCCCCGGCAGGCAGCCGACCACCGCAACCCCCGGTAGCGATGGTTCTTTTCCCAGCTAGAGGTACATACCCTCCGGCTAATGCGGTAACCGGACGGTCCGCATGTCCGGTCCGGCCGGAGCCTGGAACGGCCGGCGGGGCGAACCCGCCGGCCCCCGGGATCCCGGGGGCGTACGGCCCGCCCCGGCGGCGGCGTTCACAGGCCTCGCCGGGCCTGCGGCCCGGCCCGGCGACGTTCGGCCCGCCGGGGGCCTGTGGCCGGCATCGGCGGCGTTCAGACCCCGCCGGGGGGCTGTGGCCGGCATCGGCGGTGGACCTCGTCCACCCGTTCGGTGAGCCCGCCGCGATCGAGCAGCTCCAGCAGCGGCACCGCGACCCTGCGGCTGGTGTCCAGCGCCTGCCTGGCCTGGCTGACCGTGAACGGCTGCGGCAGCCGGGCGAGCAGCTCCGCCGCCCGCGCCTGCGCGCCCGGCGGCAGCACGATCCCGTCGGCCACCCGGAGGAGGACGCCGGCCCGTACGGCCGCCGCCAGCTCCCTGGGCCCCAGCCCGAGCTCGGCCAGCCGTCCGGCCTCCGGTGCCCGGAAGGGATGCGCGGACAGCTCCGCGCGGAGCCGCCCGACCGCCCGGGCCACCGGCGCGGGCAGGTCCGCAGGGCCGCTCACGATCCGCCCGTCGGCGACGGCGAACGGTGGCCGTACCAGCGCCGCGACCAGCCGCCGGTCGGGCAGGCCGAGCGCGTGGCGGGCCGCCTCGACCGGCATGCCCGGCTCCAGCGGATGCTCCGCGGCGTGCCGGCGCACCGCCTCGGCGAGCCGTTCCCCCAGCTCCGACCAGTACGCCGGGTCGGCGTGCCAGTCACCGCACACCGGCCGCCCCGTGGGGACGCACCCCATGGCCAGCAGATCACCCGCGCGCAGCAGCGGGTGGTCGCGCAGCAGGGAGCCCGCGTCCGGCCGGGCCGCGGCCAGCCGGTCCGCGCGCTCCCGCGCCGCGCCCCGGCGGCGCAGCGCGGGCGGGCGGACGTCGAGCACGCTCGCCCCGGCGAGGACCCGCACCTCCGAACGGTCCCGGCCGGGGTCGCGCAGCAGCAGCACATCGCCCAGGTGCAGCGGGAGCGCCCTGGCCAGGCGGAGCCGTACGATCGGCCCGCCGAGCGGCCGCACCTCGCACACCACCGCCGCCGACCCGATGTGCGCGGTCAGCCGCGGGGGCAGGCCGGTCCCGTCCCGCGCCGCCCCGACCGGGGAGAGCCGCACGTCGACCAGGTCGGCGCAGGTCCATCCCCCCGGCGTGACCAGCGCCTGACCCCGTTCCGGAACGCCGTGCCCGCGCAGGTTGACCGCCACGCGCGCCACGCCGGTCACCGAGGTCAGCGGCTCGTTCAGGCACTGCAGCCCGCGGACCCGCACCGGTCCGGCGGGAAGCGACAGCTCGTCCCCGACCGCGATCGTGCCCTCGGGCAGGGTCCCGGTCACGACCGTGCCGCTGCCGCGCACGCTGAACACCCGGTCGATCCAGAGCCGCACCGGCGCCTCCGGGCCGGGCACGGGCAGCGCGGCCACCAGCCGGTCCAGGGCCTCCCGCAGCTCGCCGAGGCCCTGTCCGGTGCGCCCGCTCACCGCCCGCGCCTCGGCCGCGCCCAGGCCGCTCGCGGCCATGCGGGCCCGCGCCCGCCCGATCACCGGCTCGGGGTCGGCCAGGTCGGCGCGGGTCACCGCGAGCAGGGCGTGCCGTACTCCGAGGGCCTCCAGCGCGACCAGGTGCTCCTCGGACTGCGGCATCCAGCCCTCGTCGGCCGCCACCACGAACATCACGGCGGGCGCCGGGCCCACCCCGGCCAGCATCGTGCCGAGGAACCGCTCGTGCCCGGGAACGTCGACGAATGCCAGCCGCTCCCCCGAGGGCAGCGTCGTCCAGGCGTAGCCGAGCTCGATCGTCAGCCCCCGCCGCCGCTCCTCCGCCAGCCGGTCGGGCTCCATCCCGGTGAGGGCCCGCACCAGCGTGGACTTGCCGTGGTCGACGTGGCCCGCCGTGGCGACGACGTGCATCAGCCGTCCGCCCCCAGGACCGCCCGGACCACGTCGTCGTCCCGGCCCGGCGGGAGGGTCCGCAGGTCGAGCAGGAGCCGCCCGCCCTCCACCCGGCCGACGACCGGGGGCTCGCCGGTCCGCAGCGGCACGGCGAACCGCTCGGGCAGGCTCACCGCGGCGCTGCGCAGCGTCACGCCGGGCGCTCCCCCGCCGCCCACGGTCGCCTCGCTCGGCAGGGCCCTCGCGTCGATCCCGGCCTCGGCCAGCCTGCCGGCGAGGGCGCCGGCGCGCTCGCCCAGCGCTACGGGATCGGCGTGCAACGCCTCGTGGACGGGCGTGGCCGGCCCGCGCAGGGTGGCCTCCAGCGCGGCCAGCGTCAGCTTGTCCACCCGCAGGGCGCGGGCGAGCGGGTGCCGCCTGCACCGTTCGACCAGATCGCGGCGGCCGAGCAGCAGGCCCGCCTGCGGCCCGCCGAGCAGCTTGTCGCCACTGGCGGTGACCAGGTCGGCACCGGCCCTGAGCACGCCCGCCGCGTCGGGCTCCCCGGGCAGCAGCGGCTCCCTGGCGAGCAGGCCGGAGCCGATGTCGGCCACGACGGGCACGCCCAGGTCCGAGAGCGCCGCCACCTCGACCGAGCCGGTGAAGCCCTCGATCCGGAAGTTGGACGGGTGCACCTTGAGCACGAACCCGGTCTGCGGCCCCACGGCCGCCGCGTAGTCCGCGTAGGAGGTGCGGTTGGTGGTGCCCACCTCGCACAGTCGCGCGCCGGTGGAGACGAGCAGGTCGGGGATGCGGAATCCGTCCCCGATCTCCACCAGCTCGCCCCGGCTGATCACGATCTCCCGCCCGGCGGCCAGGACGGTGGCCACCAGCACGAGCGCGGCGGCGTTGTTGTTGACCACGTGCACGTCCTCGGCGGCCGGCACGGCCCGCGCGAGCGCGTCCAGCGTGGCCCGCCCGCGACGGGCGCGGGCCCCGGTGGCCAGGTCGAACTCCACGTCGGAGGAACCGGCGGCGGCCGCCGCCGCCGCGACGGCGGCCGGCGACAGGGGCGCCCGGCCGAGATTGGTGTGGAGCAGCACGCCGGTCATGTTGATCACCGGCCGCATGCGCGTGGCATACGGCGGAAGCGCCGCCACGGCCGCGTCCACGACCTCCTCGGGGGCGATCTCGCCCTGCCGTACCCGCCGCTGGGCCTGCGCCACCGCCTCCTTGACGACCGCTCGCCCCAGCCTGCCCTCCGTCGCGACCAGCCGGGGATCGGCGAGCACGAGGTCGGTGCGCGGCACGCGCCTGCGTGAGTCCATGGTTCGAAAATAGAACGGAGGCGGACGGGAACCGAACCCGCCAGGCCGATGACCTCGGCCTCTCCGGTTTCGAAGTCCGCTGATGACGCCGCCGGTGACTCCCGTGCGCCAGTGCCGCCCCAAGTAGAGTGCGGCTGTGGATCTTGACGTCATCCGGCGCGGCATCGACGCGCTCCGTGAGTACGACACGGACCTCTGCTGCTTCGGCGCCCGCGAGCACCGCTACCGGTTCAAGCCGCCGCTCGGCGAGGCCGCGTTGGAGGCCATCGAGGCACGGATCGGAGTGCGCTTTCCAGCCGATTACCGCACGTTCCTGACCCGGCTCGGCAACGGCGGCGCCGGCCCGTACTACGGGGTTCACGGGTTGCGGCCGGACGGCGCTTGGGCGCGGTTCCCCCCGTTCCCGTTCACGCGGGAGTGGGAGCCGCCCGACCAGGACGACGAGGACTACGACGACGTCATGGAAGGCGCGTTCGAGGGGCTGCTGCCGGTCGCCGAGCATGGCTGCGGCTACCGCTCTCACCTCGTCGTCAACGGCCCCGCCGCGGGCCAGGTCTGGGGCGACTGGACGTGCGTCGGTGAGGTGCTGGCCCCCGAGGCCGAGTCGTTCGGCACGTGGTACCACGACTGGCTGGAGAGCTCGCTGCGAGAGGTGCTGGGTGAGCGGATCGAGGCCACCGTGCACGACGAGACCGGCTGGAGTGTTGACCGGCGGCTGCTCAGTCTCCTCCCACCGCCGCCCGCCGATGACGACGCACGGCCGGAGGTAAAGGTCCTACGACTGCTCAGGCGGGCCTGCCGCGCCCTCTACGAACGCCGTCACGGCGCCGCCCGCGACCTCCTCGCCCAAGCCCGCGCGGTCGGCGCTCCAGCGGACTACGAGGTGGGCATCGCGCTTGCGGACGCCGTGCTCCTGCGCGAGGAAGGCAGGATCGCCGACGCCCTGGCCATCGTGGAACACACGATCCCGCGGTGCGGCCGGCCATTCGAGAAGGCGCGGCTGCACCGCCTGCGAGTCGAGCTGCTCCTGATGCGGAGCCGGCTGGACGACGCGCGTGCGGCGACCGAGGAGCACATCGCGCACTGCCCCGACGACGACTTCGGCTACGTACGCCGCGCCCTCCTGCGGCTGCTGACCGGCACCCCCTCAGCCGCCGAGAAAGTCCTGCGCGCCGACGCCCCACTCGGGAACGCCCCGCTCGGGAGAGGATCCGGATCGGTGGGCCACCTGTGTCCCGCCGACCGCGCCGCGACCGCGCTACGGCTCCGTGCCCGGCGCCTGGCCTGGGAGTGCCGCCGCTGGGGACACCCCACCGACGCGCTCCGCTTCGACGCGATCGCCGCCGGCTAGTCGACCTGTCGTCAACGAGCCCGCCAGTGCCGCATCAAGCGATGTTCGCCCTGGTGTGGCGCGACGCGCCCCGCGGATCCCATCCCGTCTGGCGCGTGGCCGTCATGCTGTACGGAGATCGACGACGACGCGGAAGCGTTCCAGGACCACTGGGGTGGCGTCGTCCACGGTGAAGGTGGCATCGCCCAGCGCCAGGCGCATCTCCTGGCCGTGCCAGAACTTCTCATGGGCCGCACGCCACTGCGCGACCGTTGTGTGGCCTTCGCCCTCGTCCACCGCGTGGGCGCTATCCACCTCCCCCAGCGACACAACGCGCACGCTCGTCACCTCGATGACAGCCACCGGGCGATCGGCGGAGTCCACCACCACCGACCGCTCGCCGATCTCAGGAAGCGGCTCGCCCTCATGCTCGTACTCGGCGGCCAGGCCAGTCGTGGCAACCTTGCGGCCGTCGAGGGTCGCTGCGACAAGCGCATCGCGCAGCGGACCGGGGAAGGCGAACTCGGCCTTGGGCAAGGAGGCGGGATCGACCAGCCCGCTGGAGTCAGACGTCACACCGCATCACTCTAACGACGAGGTCCGTACGGGCGGCGCTCAGAGCATGACGACCTACCGCCGTCCCGGTCATCGCCCGCCTGGTGGCCGCCGATGAAGACACCGTCCGCGATGTGATCCACCACTTCAACGGGATCGGCCCGGCCGCCCTGGCCCCTCAGTGGGCGGGAGGCCATCCGCTTCGGCGGACGCCCCCTTCCACTCACCACGTGATCACCCCACTCGGTGAACGTATGTGGTCATCTAGGGCCTGTACGAACTTCGGATCTTCAGATGGGTCGAAGGCTTCGGATCCGCAAGATGGCTCCACGTAAATGCAGGCCGGCCAGATAGCTTTCGGGAGTCTTGTCGAAGCGGAAGGCCGGCCCACTCCACTCCTTTGATAAGGCAGATTGGAAGAAAGGAACCAAAGAGGGGTATTCGCGTGCGAGATATTCAGGGTGACCTCGTTCTGCGGCCGGACGCCCGGAAGGGGGCGGCCTTCCTGATCGCCGCGTTGGTGGCCACCGTGGCCATCGTCGCCGCCATCCTGGCCGGCGACGCCCCGACGGTGTTCGCCCCGATCGTGGGTGCCGTCTTCGCCGTGCTGATCGTCCTGGGGAGCTGTGCCTTCTTCCGGGCCCGGATCGTCCTGACGGCGCACGAGATCGTTCTGCGGGGGATATTCTTCCAGCGGCGCCGGTCACGCTCGCGCGCCGCGGAAGTGGTGCGCGCGACCCTCGTCGCGCCGCGGGCATCGCCCGGCGACACCCTGTTCGTGCTTGACGCGCAGCGCAATCTGCTCATCAGGGTGCCCGGTAGCGGCTACGCGCGCGAGGACATCGACCGGCTGGTGAGCGCTCTCGGCGTGCCGTGCAGTGGCCCCGATCACGCCGTTGACGCCAACGAACTGGCCAAAACGTACCCGGGCCTGGTGCCATGGGTCGAGCGATATCCCTACCGGTTCGCGTTCGCGCTCGCGGTCGCCGGCGTCGTGGTCGCGGCCGTCGTGACGCTGGTGCTCGTCTCGATCTCGGAGTGACCGAGCCACTCACCTTGTGACGCTCAAGACCAGCTAACGGGCGGCGCGCCGATCGTGTGGCGCGCCGCCCGCTCTGGTGATCGAGTCACGTTGGCCCGCGGCTTCGGGAGTCGTCAGGATCGCCTGTTCGGGGGGCGGAGAGATTCGGCACGAAATCCGGCGATAGCGAGGTTCCCCCTGGTCGCCGAGCGTCAGACGGTCGACTGACGACTACCGCCGGTGGCTTCGTATGTGTTCAGGAAGCCGTGGTCTTGCCGTTGAGATAGCCGTTGAGCGTGATGGGCTTGACGCCGATCTCATCGGCGATCTGCTGGACGGCGCAGGTCAGCCATGACCTCGATCTCTACCGGCAGCGCAACACGGTGGAACGCCGCATCAACAAGATCAAGGAGTGGCGCGGGCCGGCCTTCCGCTTCGGCAAGCCTCCCGAAAGCTATCTGGCCGGCCCGCATTTACGTGGAGCCATCTTGCGGATCCGAAGCCTTCGACCCATCTGAAGATCCGAAGTTCGTACAGGCCCTAGTCTGATACGGGTTTCGGGAGGGGGGCAGCCGTGCGGGTCGCGGTGCTTGGGCCGATCCGGGTGTCCGCCGACGACGGGACCTCGATCGATGTCGGCGGCGCCAGGCTCCGTGGACTACTCGCGCGGCTGGCCCTTTCGGCGGGCCAGGTCGTGCAGGCGGAGTCGCTGGTCGATGCCCTGTGGGGGGAGCACCCGCCCGCGGGGGCCGCCAAGGCGCTGCACGCCCTCGTGTACCGGCTGCGCAAGGCCCTGGGGAGCGTGGCGGTCGAGTCCGTGGCCACCGGCTATCGGCTGTGGGTGCGGGCCGAGGACGTGGACGCCGACCGGTTCGAGGATCTCGCCGCCCGCGGCCGCCGGGAGCTCGCCGCCGACCGGCCGGACCGGGCCGCCGCACTCCTCGGCGAGGCGCTCGCACTTTGGCGGGGTCCGGCGCTGGCGGACGTGCTCGACGCCCCGTTCTCCGGTACGGCCGCCGCCCGGCTGGAGGAACTGCGCATCGCGGCGGCGGAGGACCGGTTCGACGCCGGACTGCGGCTGGGCCACCACACCGCCATCCTCGCCGACCTGGAGGCCGCCTCCGCCGAGCACCCCCTGCGCGAACGGCTGGCCGCCCTGCGCATGCGCGCCCTCCACGCCGCGGGTCGCCAGGCCGATGCGCTGGGGGTGTTCGAGCAGGTCCGCAGCACCCTCGCCGACCAGCTCGGCATCGACCCCTCGGAAGAGCTACGGACCACCCGTCTGGCGGTGCTGCGCGGTGAGCGAGAGGTGCCGCGGGCACGGGCGGAGGCGGGGCCCGGCCGGCTACCCGCCCCACTGACCAGCTTCATCGGCCGCGACGACGAACTCGAACTGCTCAGCCGATTGCTGGAGACCTCCCGCCTGGTCACCGTCGTCGGCCCTGGCGGTGCCGGCAAGACCAGGCTCGCTCTCGAAGCCGCCTCCCGCCACCGCACCCACCGCCGTGACCGCGTCTGGCTCGTTTCCCTGGCCGGGACCGACGTCGTGGCCGAGGCCGTACTGGGCGCGCTGAGCGCTCCGGGCGCGCGGCCGGTCGGCGGCGGGCCGGCAGAGCCGGTTGATCAGGTGGCCGAGCTGCTTGGCGGCGCCGAGGCCGTACTGGTGCTGGACAACTGCGAGCATCTCGTGGCGGCGGCGGCCGAGTTCACCGGCCGATTGCTGGAGCGCCGGCCGTACCTGACGGTCCTGGCCACCAGCAGAGAGCCTCTCGGCGTCATCGGTGAGGCGATCTGCCGGCTCGGCCCGCTCCCCCGACCGGCCGCCGTCCGGCTCTTCACCGACCGGGCGACGGCCGTACGGCCCGGCGTCGTCCTTGACGATGCGCCCGTCATCGACATCGTGCGGCGCCTCGACGGGCTCCCCCTCGCCCTGGAACTGGCCGCCGCCCGACTCCGCACCATGGACGCCGATCAGATCGCCCAGCGGCTGGACGACCGATTCCGCCTCCTGGCCTCGGGCAATCGGTCCGCCCAGCCCCGCCAGCGAACCATGCACGCCGTCATCGACTGGAGCTGGGACCTCCTCACCGACGAAGAGAAGACCCTCGCCCGCCGTCTCTCGGTATTCCCCGCCGGTACCGGCGCCGCCGCCATCGAAGCGATCTGCTCCGGCCAGGCGCTACCGCCCGGGGACATCGCCTACGTGCTCGGTTCCCTGGTCGACAAGTCCATCGTGGAGCGGGCCTCGGGCGGCTACCGGATGCTGGAGACCATCCGCGCCTATGCCGCCGGAAAGCTCGACGTCGCCGGTGAACGGGAGACGACGCGGGATCGGTTCACGCGTCACTTCGCCGACCTCGCCGAGGAACACGGGCCGCTGCTCCGCTCCCACGAGCAGGAAGAGTCGCTGCGGCTGTTCGACACCGAATACGACAACCTCGTCCACGCACTGCGCACGGCCCTCGACGGTCACGACGCCACGACCGCCGCCCGGCTCGTCGCCACGCTGCACTGGTACTGGATGATGGTGCGCTACGAACCGCGGGGCGAGTCGTTCGTGGCCAGGGTGCTGGAATTCGGCGACGAGCTTCCCCCCGACGCCCGAGCCGCCTTCGAGATCCTGCGCGCGACGGGGAACGATGAGCCGGCCGTCACGCTCGACCGGGTAAGGACCCTGATCGAGGAGGGCGCGCGTACCGGCGCCCTGGAGCGCTACCCCACTCTGTTGGTGGCGACGCTCTTCATGGGGTACGGCGCCGGCCTGGACGGGTTGGCCGAACGCGAGATCGCCCGGACGCGGAGCCGCTCCGACTCCTGGGCCGTCGCCTGCACCTTCTTCGTGGAGGCGATCATCGGTAACCACCGCGGCGACTGGGAAGCCGCCGCCGCGGCGGCGGAGAGGGCGTCGCACTCATTCGAGGAGACCGGCGACCGGCTGTCGACGGCGCTCGTACTGACGCTGGTGGCGCAGACGCGCTCGGTCCGCGGCGACCACGACGGAGCGATCGCCGCCTACGAGCGCGCCATCGCGCTGACCTCCCATCATGGGATCACCCATCGCCTCGGGCTCGCCGTGGAGCGGATGCGGGCGGGAGATCCGGCCGGCGCCCGGCGCGACATCGAGATCGCCGAACGGGTGGCCGGGGAGAGAGGGCAGCAGCCGCAGCGGCTCGAGGTCATGGCCACCCTGATGGAGCTGTACCGCCGCTCCGGCGAGGTGGAACGGGCCGATCGAGAACTCGACCGGATGGAGCGAGCCACCTTCGGAAGCCCTCTTCCCCCCGGCAACGCGATCAACGGTTTCGTGTTGACCGCCCGGATGGCGAACCTGCTGACGGCCGGGGACGCGAAACGGGCCCGCGAGCTCCTCCCCGACATCGTCCGAATACCGGCCGCGCTGCGTGACCTCGCCCTCGCGGCCCAGCAGCTGGCCAGGTTGCTCTGGCTCGAGGGCGACCCGGGCGGCGCCGCCACCGCGCTCGGCATGAGCCAGGCGATCCGGGGCGCCTTCGACCACGGCGATCCCGAGCTTCGCGAGCTCGCCGCCTCCTTGGCCGAACGGCTCGGCCCGGCTGAATACGACACGGCATATCGAAGGGGCGCGCGGATGCCCCGGCAGGACGTCATCGACCGGCTGACGGAATGACGCGACCGTGATGTCACACGGCAGCCGCATCCACGCCGGCGACGGTTGACGGGCATTCCCCTTCCGGGGCGGGATCCTCAAGGCGGGGTCCGGCGCGCCTCCCGGTCCGGGCAGTGATCACCGCTGGTGGGCGCGGTCTATCACCGTGCTGTCACCCGTCTGTCAGAGCCGCGCCCCATCGTGGGAGGCGAAATCCCGGGCCTTTCCGAGCCCGCCGTCGTCGCAGGCGTACACAGCGACGGGCGAACCGCTCGGTCGGAGGTCTGGGCAGTTCTCACCTACCAGGAGTGCACCATGACCAGTTCCGCGAACGCCAGGCACGAGCGAGTGCAGGAGGCGCTGGACCGGGCGGTGGCCGAGCAGAGCGCTCCCGGCGTCGTCGCCGAGGTCCAGGACGAGAACGGCGTCTGGTCCGGCTCGGCCGGGGTGGCCGACCTCGAGACCGGCCGCCGCCGCGAACCCGGGGAGCGGTTCCACGCCGGCAGCAGCGGCAAGGCGTTCACCGCCGCCGCGATGCTGACGCTGGAGGCCGAGGGCAGGCTGAGCCTCGACGACACGGTGGACACCTGGCTGCCCGGTGTGGTCAGCGGCAACGGCAACGACGGCCGCAAGATCACCATCAGGCAGCTGCTCACCCACACCGGCGGCCTGGGGATCACCGGTCTGAGTGCCGAGATTGTGCGCAGATATCACACCCGGTCCGGGTTCGCCGAGCACCGCTACGACGTCTGGACCGTCGACGAGCTGCTGAAGCTGCAGATGGCCATTCCTCCGATGTACGCGCCGGGTGAGGACTTCGCCTACGCCAACGGCGGCTACCACCTCGCCGGAGCGATCATCGAGAAGGTGACCGGCCGGAGCTATGAGGACGAGGTCGACCGGACGGTCATCCAGCCGCTCGGGCTGACCGGCACCTATGCGCGGACCTTCGCCGAACGGCGGTTCCGGGGGCCGCACACCAAGGCGTATTCGAGGATGGTCATCAGGGACGGCGTCGATCCGGACAGCCTCACGGCCGACAACTACGCGTCGCTTCTGCTGGGCCCCGACTCCGATCCGATCGACGTCACGGACAGGACTTTCTTCATGTGGGCCGCCGGTGGCGTCGTCTCGACCACCGGCGACCTGCTCCGGCTCATGCGCGCGCTGATCACCGGCTCCCTGCTGCCGCCCGCGCAGCATCGCGAGATGTGGAGCACCGTCCCCGCCAGGGACTGGATCCCCAACGCCCGGTACGGCACCGGGGTGTCCCGATGGGCGCTGGCCGACGGCCGCGTGCTCCACGTCGTGGCCGGGGTGGAGGGAGGGAGCGCCGGCGTGACCCTGGGCACTCCCGACGGCGGGCTCATCGTCTCCATGCATCTCAACGGCGACTGGAACTGGTACCTGACCTGCGACCAGATCGTCGAGGCGGCGTTCGGCTCACCCTTCCTCATGACTCGATAGCGCACCAGGCGGTCTGTCAGCGCCTGCGGACATCGCCCGGACGCGAGAACCGCGTCGCGTCCGTCCCGGACGACGGCGGTCCTCCCGAACTCATACTCAACCGCGCATTCACCGCGAAGCGCATCAATTGCTTAGGAAAGAACAACAATGACGAAGCTCAACACACTGGCGGACTGGCTCGGCGAACGGCTCCCCGAACTGATCGCCGAGCACCGGGTGCCGGGGGCGGTCATCGGCGTGTACGCGGACGGGGAACACCTGGAACGCGCCGCGGGCGTGCTCAACACCCGCACCGGCGTTCCGGTAACCACCGATTCGCTGTTCCAGATCGGCTCCGTCTCCAAGGTCTGGACGGCCACCTTGGCGCTGCAACTGGTGGAGGACGGGAAACTCGACCTCGACCTGCCCATCCGCGCCTACCTGCCGCAATTCCGGCTGGCGGACGAGTCAGCGGCCACCCTGATCACCACCCGCCACCTGCTCTGCCACACCGCGGGGTTCGAGGGAGACCGATTCACCGACACCGGTCGCGGCGACGGCGCCATCGCCCGGTACGTCGAACTGCTCGGCGAGGCGCCCCAGCTCTTCGAACCGGGCGAGCTGTTCTCCTACAACAACGCCGGATACGTCGTGATCGGCCGGATCATCGAAACCCTCCGCGGCAGACCGTACATCCAGTGCCTGCGCGAACACCTCATCCAGCCACTGGAACTCGCGCACACCGCCACCGACGCGGAGGAGGCCATCCTGCACCGGGCCGCGGTCGGCCACTTCCCGTCAGGTCCAGAAGGTTCCCCCCAGCCGGCCGGACTCTGGGCACTGCCCCGCTCCCTCGCGCCCGCGGGCTCCGCACTGACGATGAGCGCACGCGACCTGCTCACCTTCGCCCGCGGCCGGCTTTCCGACGACGGCGGCGTGCTCGGCACCGAGACCATCCGCGCCATGCGGCCCGAGCACGTGCGAGTGCCCCCGGTCACCGCGCACGGCGACGCGTGGGCACTCGGCTGGGAGATCTTCCACGTCGGCGGGCACACCGTCTATGGCCACAACGGCGACACCATCGGCCAGTCGGCGTTCCTGCGACTCCTCCCCGAACGGGACATCGCGGTCGCGCTGCTCACCAACGGCGGCGAGGGCGTACTCCTGCACCACAGGCTCCTCGGCCACGTACTACGCGAACTCGCCGGTATCGAGCTGCCCGCGCTGCCTGTCCCGAGCCCCGGCACCATCGACGCGAGCCGCTACCTCGGCGGCTACGGCAACTCGGTGGCGGACATCACCATCAGCCAGGACGGCAGCGGCGCCATCTGGGCCGAACAGGTCCCCGCCGGCGAGTACGCCGGTTCCGCCCCACCGCAACGCTTCCAGCTCCTGCCCTACCACGGCGACACCCTGATCACCGCCCAGCCGAACCAGGGCCTCCACCGCCTGCTGACCTTCCTCGGCGACGACGGCCACGGCAAGGCACGTTTCCTGCACGACGGCCGCGCTCTGCCCCGGCGGTCCGACGCACCCCGGCCACCCGCCCCGATCCTCGGCGGCGGCTCGCGTACGGCCGGGCAGCCGACGACGGGCGGCGTGAGCTAGACCTTCTCACTCAATGAGCGACATGGGCTCGTCGCTGATCACCACTCGCAGATCGACTTTGAGAGCATCACACAGCGCCCTGGCCTCATCGAGGTTGAACGTCTTGCGCTTGCCGCGTTCCAGCTTGCCGATGATCGAACGGTGGATCCCCGTCTGATCGGCGAGGTACTGGATCGTCAACCCGCGAGCAAGCCGGAGCGCCCTGATCCGGGCGATGATCGCCGACTGGTCAAGCATCCCGACCATCATGGTCTTCTCGTCGAGGCGGAGCCAGTCGCGGACGGTCATGCTCATCGACTCCTCCGTCACGTTCAGCGGCAGGACGAACGGGATGACCCGTGCGCTTCCGTCAGCGCACAGGGTCACATCCGCGGCGATGGTCGGGCGTAAAAGAGAAGAGCTCACAATGTGATCATTGTCCCAGATCGGACGGCGCGGCGATGCGGTTTGGCGTCCTCTGCGATGAATGGCGAGGTCGGACGGGTCGCGCCGGGCGAGCCTGCCGCACCGGTCGTCGGCCTCGCCCGGCGGGTCGGGACGCCGAGGCCGTCCGGCGCCGGGGAAGATCTCCGGCAGGACGACGCCGGCGACGGTGTCGGTGCTCGCGTGCGGCGGCAGGGGCCGCGCGGTCGTCATTCGGCAACGCCCCACCGTGGCAGACGCGAGAGATTCCCTTCCGTACCGATGTCAAGAAGCTCTCGACCGCTCCGACTAACCGGCGAAACGTCGAGAGAACAGGAAATTTCGGATATGCGAGTCAACCGGGCGTGGCTGGGACTGGTCGTCCTCATGCTGCCGACATTGCTCGTCGCGATGGACATGACGGCATTGCTCCTCGCGCTCCCACAGCTGAGCGCCGATCTGGGTGCCACCAACGTCCAGCAGCTGTGGATCAGTGACAGCTACGGATTCATGGTGGCCGGCCTGGTCATCACGACGGGTACGCTCGGCGACCGGATCGGCCGCCGGCGGCTGCTGATGATCGGCGGGGCGGCGTTCGCGGTGCTGTCGGTCGTGGCCGCCTTCGCGGTCAACCCGCTGATGCTGATCGTCGCGCGTGCGCTGCTGGGCGTCGCCGGCGCGACCCTGGCGCCGTCCACACTCGCCTTGATCACCAACATGTTCCGCGACGAGCGGCAGCGCGGGAAGGCCATCGCGATCTGGGCGACCTGCCAGTTCACCGGTGGCGCGCTCGGACCCGTACTCGCCGGATTCCTGCTCCAGCACTTCTGGTGGGGATCGGTGTTCCTGGTCGCCGTGCCGGCGATGGCGTTGCTGCTGCTCGCCGGGCCGTTCCTGCTGCCGGAGTTCCGCAGCGACCAGGCCGGCCGGCTGGACCCGGCCAGCGTCGGCCTGTCGCTCGCGGCAGTGCTTTTGATGGTCTACGGCGTCAAGCAGCTGACTGTCGAGAGCGTGCCGGTGGTGCCGGCGGTGGCCATCGTCGTCGGCGCAGCCATCGGATTGCTGTTCGTACGCCGGCAACTGCGGCTGGAGACGCCGCTGCTGGACCTGCGGCTGCTCCGCAACCGCCCGTTCACGGCCGTACTCGTCGCGCTGGCCTTCGCCGGCATCGCCATGGCCGGTACGGGCCTGCTGGTGACCCAGTTCCTGCAGAGCGTGCTGGGCTTCTCGCCGGCCGCGGCGGCGGTGCTGTTCGCACCCATGGGCCTGGGCGTGGCGGTCGGCACCATGGCCGCGCCGACGCTGGCCCGGCGCGTGAAGCAGACGACCGCGATCGCCGGCGGGCTGGTGGGGTCGGCGCTGGGCAGCCTGCTGCTGGTCGGCGCCGACGGGGCGAGCGCCCTGCCGCTGGTGATGATCGGCATCACCGTACTGGCCCTGGGCACCGGCCCGCTGTTCGCGCTGGGCACCGGGCTGGTCGTCGGGTCCGTACCGCCGGAGCGCGCCGGCTCGGCGGCGTCGATGTCGGAGACCGGCAACTACTTCGGCGGCTCGCTCGGCTTCGCGCTGCTCGGCGTGGTGGCCGCGGTGGTCTACCGCAGCCGGATGGACGGCACCTCCGACTCGCTGGCCGGCGCGGTCGCCGCCAGCCGGCACCTTCCCGCCGGCCAGGGCGCGGAACTGCTGCACACCGCGCGGGAGGCGTTCACCGCCAGCCTGCACGTGACCGGCGTCGTCGCCGCGGTCATCTTCGCCGGGCTGGCCGTACTGATCCTGACCATGCGCCCGGCGACCCGGACCACCCCCGCCGCACTCCCCGACTACGAGGCGGCTCGCCCATAGAACCCGGCCGAGGCCGACGTCGTGGTCGTCATACCCGAACGCGGCACTTCACCGTCGCCGCCACGCCGCCCCAGCCGAGCTCGGCGACACCTACGCCGCGGTGTACCGGCTGGTGGTCGCCGGCCGGGTGATGCAGCGCGACGGCCGGTGGATCACTGGAGAGGATCTCCCAGCATGAGCACGCGGATGTGGCCGCCGCGGCAGTACGACGACGTGACCGACGAGGTGTTCACCTGGCAGGACTTCGCCCGGTGCGGCGAGGTCGGCCCAGAGGTGTTCTTCCCGGAGAAGGGCGGCTCCGTCCGCGCCGCAAAGCAGGTCTACCGCTCGTGTGAGGTGCGCGCCGAATGCCTGGCCTACGCGCTCGACAACCATGAGGACTTCGGCGTGTGGGGTGGCACATCGGAGCGGGAGCGTCGGCGGCTCCGGCTCGGCCTGGCCGCCCGACGCTGGCCGATAGCTCGGATTATCCGTACGCCCCCGTGATCTTGCGCCCCTGCCCCTCGGGTGGGGGCGTCGTCACGTCTGCTTGGGACGCCTCCAATGGATGAGCTGATCGCGTTCCTCAACGCGCGCCTTGACGAAGACGAGCGAACCGCCCGCCTCGCCGCCGAGGTGTACGGGGCTCGATGGTGGTGGAACCCGTCACCGGCAACCTCACCATCCGCACCGAGGTGTACGACGACCAGGCGACAGTCGGAGTTCAATACACCGGCGCCGAGGAATGGTACGACGTAGAGGGAAGCCCGCTGCCTGTGGCGGCCGGAGCCGAGCGGCAACTCCACCGGGCAATCTTGGAAGCTGTGAAAAAGGGCCTGCCTGGCGGGTTGACCGGTACCGAGCTGCGGGGACGGGATCGCTCATCCCCATAACCCGGCATCAGCTGTCATGCGGGGCACCAAGCCGAACGAAGAGGCTCGGCCCTACGACTCCATCCCCGCCTTGCGAGGTCTTGCCCCGGTCTGGTGAACACCTGATTTTGGAGCCCTGGTTCCCGTAAAGGGGTCTGTTGCGCGAACGACCAGGCAGGGTTTCGCCGGTGGATGGTGGAGCTGGGGTGCTCACGACGGCCGCCGGAGGAGCTCTCAGCCTCCGGCGGCATCGGGCGGACCACGACGGGCGCTGTCAGGGGTGTCCGCAGCGCTCCGGCCTTCAGGCCAAGGAGCGCGACGCCGGTGGCATCGACCACGCCGATGTCGGCTCCGGGTTGCATCCCTTCCGCGACCTGCCCGCCCCGACCGGCTGAGCCCGCCGCCCGGCGACGGTGGTCAGCAGCAGAATTTCAGGTAGTCCTGCAGGTCGCCGAGGATGCGGGTGACGCTGTCGCGGTCGCCGCGATACAGCACTTCCTTACCGGCGCGGCGGGAGGTGACGATGCCGCCGCGACGGAGCAGGGCGAGTTGCTGGGAGGCGGCGGACTGGCTGATGCCGGCCTGCTCGGCGACCTGGTTGACCGACAGCTCGGCGCCTTGGGCGAACAGCAGCATGATCTGCTGGCGTCCGGGGTTGGCGAGGGCCTTGAGGAAGTCCTGGGCGGCCTGCGGCAGCTGCGGCGCGCACGTGGCACCCGCCGTCGCGGCTGGTGATGTCGTGGTCTCGGCCATGCCTGCTCCCTCCTGATCTTCGCACCCTACCCCTCACATCAACTTATTGACATATTAGAAAATGACGGTACGTTCTGCGGCATGTCTACCGACAACCATCGCGTCCTCATCGTCGGGGCCGGGCAGTCCGGCCTGGCCGCCGCACACGCCGCCCTTGAGCTGGGGCTGCGGCCCCTGGTGCTGGAGGCCGCCGACCGGGCGGCCGGGTCCTGGCCGCGCTATTACGACAGCCTCGCCCTGTTCTCGCCCGCCCGCTACAGCGGTCTGCCCGGCATGGCCTTCCCCGGCGATCCCGAGCGCTACCCGCACCGCGATGAGGTGGTCGCCTACCTGGAGCGCTACGCAACCGCCCTGGCCGAGCGCGGTGCCGAGCTGCGCACCGGCACCCGGGTCGAGGCCGTCCGGCCCGCCGGCACCTCCAACGGAGCCGGCGGCGGGGGCGGCTTCGTCGTGCGCCTGGACGGCGGCGAGGACCTGGCCGCCGCCGCTCTGCTCGCGGCCAGCGGCTCCTTCGCCCGCCCGCACCGGCCCGCCCTGCCCGGTCTGGACACCTTCACCGGCCCGGTGCTGCACGCCGCCGATTACCGCTCGCCGGCCTCGCTGCCCGGCGAGCACGTCATCGTGGTCGGGGCGGGCAACTCGGCCGTTCAGATCGCGCACGAGCTGGCCGGCGAACGGCGGGTGACGCTGGCCGGCCGGGCGCCGATCCGGTTCGTGGCCCAGCGCCCGCTGGGACGGGACCTGCACTTCTGGTTCCGCGCGACCGGGTTCGACCGGCTGCCGCTGGCCTGCGCCGAGAGTTTGCCGCCATCACCGGTGCTCGACGACGGCCGCTACCGCCGCGCCCTGCGCGAGGGCCGCTACCGATGCCGGGCCATGTTCACGCGTCTGGACGGCGATCAGGTGACCTGGCCCGACGGCCGGCGCGAGCGCGTCGACGCGGTGCTGCTGGCCACCGGCTACCGGCCGAACCTGGCCTATCTGGAGGGGCTGGGCGCGCTGGGCGCCGATGGCCGTCCCCGTCAGCGCCGTGGCCTGTCGCTGACCCATGCCGGCCTGGGCTACCTGGGCCTGGAGTGGCAGCGCACGCCCTCCTCCAACACGCTGCGCGGGGTCGGAGCCGACGCCCGGCATGTGATGAGGAGGCTCGCCCGCCACCTGCGGCGCAGTCGTCAGCATGTCCGCGCCTGAGCCTGTCGGGCTTTCCCTCCACTCCTGCTTAGACCAAAGACTAATTTGACAGATCTCTAATCAGTCGCGCATGATGGCCACTGATTAGACAAGCTTCTATCCAGGGAGGTGCGCGATGCGCGCTCTGTTCACCCGCCGGCGCCGCCCGGCCGCCGGACGATCGGACGTCACCTTCGACGAGGCCACCTCGCAGGTGTGTGACCTCGAATGCCGCGCCGATGCCGCCATCGAGCGCGCCCGCGTCTTCGCCCTGTCCCAGTCGTTCCGCTAACCCCCTCGCGTACCTGGAGAGCCGTCATGAGTGACAGTTGCTGCGGCACCATCGCCGTCGAGATCGAGCAGTTCACCACCCCTCAGCAGACCACTTCCGGGCAGGCGGGCGATCTGCCTGTGGTGGTGATCGGCGCGGGCCCGGTCGGCCTGGCCGCCGCCGCTCACCTGACCGAGCGCGGCATCGACTTCCTGCTCCTGGAGGCCGGTGACCGGGTCGCCGCGTCGGTGGCGCAGTGGGGGCACGTGCGGGTGTTCAGCCCGTGGAAGTACGACATCGACGCCGCCGCCCGCCGTCTGCTGGAGGCCGACGGCTGGACGGCCCCGGACGCCGACTGGCTGCCGGTCGGAGCTGAGCTCATCGATGACTACCTTGCGCCGCTGGCCAAGCTGTTCGGCGACAAGGTGCGCCTGGGCGCGAAGGTCACCGCGATCAGCCGGCTGGGCTACGACCGGGTGCGCACGGCAGGTCGCGAGGAGGTGCCGTTCCTGATCCGTCTGGAGGGCGGCGAAGAGCTGCGGGCGCGGGCGGTCGTCGATGCGTCCGGTACCTATACCAGCCCGAACGTGCTGGGGGCGAGCGGTCTGCCCGCGCACGGCGAGGGCGCGGTGTTCGTCGATCACGCCCTGCCGGACGTGCTCGGCGCCGACCGTGACCGCTACGAGGGCAAGCACACGCTGGTGGTCGGGGCCGGGCATTCGGCCGCCACCACGCTGCTGGCCCTGGCCGAGTTGGAGAACACGCCGATCACCTGGGCGATCCGCGGCGGCAGCGCGGGACGCACCTACGGCGGCGGCGACGCCGACGCGCTGCCCGCCCGCGGCGTGCTGGGCACCCGGCTGCGCGCCCACGTCGACTCCGGCCGCGTCACGTTGCTGACCGGCTTCTTCACTCACCGGGTCGGCGAGAGCGAGGCCGGCATCGAGGTGATCAGCCGTGATCCGGCCGGCCACGAGCAGAGCGTGAGGGTGGAGCGGATCGTCAGCGCGACCGGCTACCGCCCCGACCACTCCATCACGAGCGAGCTGCGTCTGGACCTGGACCCGGTCCTCGGCTCCCCCCGGCAGATGGCGCCGCTGATCGACCCGAACCAGCACTCCTGCGGCACCGTCCCCGCCCACGGCGTGGACGAGCTGGCGCATCCGGAGCCCGGCTACTACGCCGTCGGCGTCAAGTCCTACGGTCGCGCGCCGACCTTCCTGATGGCTACCGGGTATGAGCAGGTCCGCTCCGTGGTCGCGGCGCTGGCCGGGGACTGGGAGGCCGCCCGCGACGTGCAGCTGGAGCTGCCCGAGACCGGCGTGTGCTCCTCCAATCTCGCCGAGGCCCAGGAGCAGCGGGTCGGCCTGGCCACCGGCATCAGCGGCGGCCTGCTGTCGGCCCCACTCCCGCTGGCCACCGTCTCCGCCTCCAGCGGCGGCTGCTGCGGCTGAACCCGCTCCCCAAGCCTTCCCTTGAGAAAGAAGACGGACATGTCGGACGGCTACCCCACCGCCGCGCAGAAGGAAGCCCTGACCCTCATCTGCGGACATGACGGGCTGGACACCGGACGCCTGGCCGGCCACCTGGTCAGCGCCAGGCGATCGAGCCCCAACCCCGGCTACGCCCGCGCGATCACCCGCATGGCCGGCACGCTGGTCTGGCGTCTGGAGGCACAGGGCTTCATCACCCGGACCGGCGGCGCCTGGGCCACCACGCCCACGGGCAGGACGCTCATCTCTTGCCCGAGTGGACCCGCGTGAGTGCTGCCCCCGAGACCGCCGCCTCCGACCTGCGGGGCGGCGGTCAGCCGCGTTCCCGGCACGGCCGCAGGATCGTCGCGGCCCTGGCCATCACCCAGACCACCGGCTACGGCGTGCTGTACTACGCCTTCTCGGTCTTCCTCGGCCCGATGGCGCGCGACCTGCGCGCCTCCGATGCCCAGGTCGCCGCCGCGCTCACCCTGTCGGTCCTGATCGCCGCGGTGTGCGCGCCAATGGCCGGACGCCGGCTGGACGCCCGCGGCGGGCGCGGGCTGATGACCGCGGGGTCGCTGCTCGGGTCTGCCGCGGTGCTGGCCTGGTCGCAGGTGAGCAGCCTGTGGCAGCTGTATCTGGTCTTCGCGGCCATCGGCGTCGCCTGCTCCATGGTGCTCTACGAGGCCGCCTTCGCCGTCATCATCGCCTGGTACGGCGGCGACGCCCGGGGCCGCGCGGGCGGCATCCTGGCGCTCACCATCGTCGCCGGGTTCGCCTCCTCGATCTTCATCCCGCTCACCGGCCTGCTGGTCGATGCCTACGGCTGGCGCCACGCCCTAGTGGTGCTCGGGCTCGTCTACGGCTTGGCGGCCATCCCGCTGCACGCCCTGGTCATCCGCCGCCGCCCGACGTCGGCCCGCACGCCCGAGGCCGCCGGCCGGCGCGCCGACGTGGTCAGGCAGGCGGTGCGGGCCCGGCCGTTCTGGCTGCTGGTGATCGCCTTCACCGCCGGCGGCGGCGCGGTCGCCGTCATCGCGGTGCTGCTGGTCACCTACCTCATCCACCTCGGCCACTCACCCGTCCTGGCCGCCACGCTCGCCGGGCTGCTGGGCGTGCTGTCGGTGACCGGCCGCCTTCTCACCACCGGCTTGCAGGCCCGTCTGCCCGCCGCGCTCATCGCCGCCGTGATCTTCGCCCTGCAAGGCGTCGCCGCCCTGCTCCTGCCGCTCTTCGGCCGGGCGGTCGCCGGGGCGATCGGCTGCGTGCTGCTGTTCGGCCTCGGCTTCGGCATCGCCTCCATCACCCTGCCGCACCTGCTCGTCCAGCGGTACGGCACCACCGCCTACGCCAGCCTGTCCGGCCGCGTCGCGCTGCTGTCCGTCGCCGCCAAGGCCACCGCCCCGCTGGGCGCGGTCGCCGTGGCGCAGGTGGCCGGGTACGGGTGGGTGATGGGCGCGGTCGCGCTGGCGTGCGCACTCGCGGCGTTCGCGCTGGTCGCCTACCACCGCCTATAATTTAGACCGACATCGAATTAAGGAGTCGCGTCATGGCCGCCCCCGCCACCACCCAGTGCTGCGCGCCGATCGCCCGCGAGCCGCTCAGCGAGGTCGACGCCGCCGAACTGGCCGTGCTGCTCAAGGCGGTCGCCGACCCGGTACGGCTGCGCCTGCTGTCGATGATCGGCTCGCACGCCGGCGGCGAGGCGTGCGTGTGCGACCTGACCGGCGTCTTCGACCTGACCGCCCCCACCATCTCCCACCATCTGAAGGTGCTGCGCACCGCCGGGCTGATCGACGGCGAACGCCGCGGCACCTGGGTCTACTACCGCATCATCCCCGAAGCGGTGAACAAGCTTGGCGCGCTGTTCGCCCCCCTGGCCGCGCCCGCCCCGGCCGCCGGCGCGGTGGACGTGGCACTCATCACCGTATGACCGCGGCCCCACGCCTGGCCGATGTCGTGGTCGTCGGCGCCGTGCGCGAGGCCCGCGACCGGGGCGCATTCAAGGCCGAGCCGACGTTCTCCCGGATCACCCCCGGCGGGGTGGCCTGGGCCGACGGCAGCACGGCAGCGTGCGACGTGATCGTGTGGTGCACGGGCTTCCGGCCCGCCCTGGCTCATCTGGCCCCGCTGCGGCTACGCGGCCCCGGCGGCGTGATCGCGACGGCACCCGCGCCCTGGCCGAGCCGCGCCTGCACCTGCTCGGCTACGGCGACTGGACCGGCCCCGCCTCGGCCACCCTCATCGGCGCCGGCCGCACCGCCCGCCACCTCGCCGCCGAGATCACCACCCAGCTGCAGGGCGCGTCTGCGGCCTCACCGTCATCCACCTAATTCGATTCCTGTCTATCTTGACGAATATCTAAGCAATGTGAGATCGTGACTGCTGCTTAGACGTTTATCTAACTATTTCGAGTGGCGGCCGCTTCCGGTCGCCCGACGAGCGGAGATCGTGATGACGAACCCGACCAGCGGCGGCTTCATCGGCAACCTGGAAGAGGCGTTCGCCCCGGCCGCCGCCGGAGGCTGCTGCGGAGCCCCCGCGACCGTCTCCAGCGCGAGTGAGGCGGATCAGGCGGCCACGAGCTGCTGCGGCAGCCCGGCCGCGGCCCAGCAGACCGCCCAGGCCGGCTGCTGCGGCCAGGCCCCGGCTCCGGTCGGCGCTCAGGCCGCGGACGCCGCCTCCACCGGATGCTGCGGATGACCTCCACGACCTCGGCCATGGACCGGCCGACGGCGGATCTGGCGGCCCTCCTGGAAGCGGTGTCGGCCGAGCGGATGCAGGCCACGGTGCACGAGCTGGCCGGCGACCACTACGCCGGACGGCGCGTGGGCACGCCCGGCGGCCGCGCCGCCGCCACCTGGCTCGCCGAGCGGCTCGGCGAGCTGGGCGCCGAGGTGCGGCTGTCCGGGTTCGACGTGGCGGACGTGCGCGAGCTGTATGACACCCCCGTCCTCGAATGGAGCGTCGGCGGCCAGACGCGGCGCCTGGAGCATCGCCGCGACTTCGTCGAGCACCTGGCCTCCGCCGAGCTGCCGCACCCGCACGCCGCGCCGCTGGCCGGGCACTCCGAGAGCGCGCTGCGCGGCCGGTGGGTGCTGGCCGAGGCCGGAGACTGGGCACAGGCGTGCGAGCGGGCCGAGGCGCACGGCGCGGTGGGGGTGCTGAGCGCGCGCGGCACCGACGCCGAGGGCTGGATGCCCAAGATGATCGCCGGGCCACCCGCCCGCCAGGTGCCCGTCCTCGCCCTGCACAACGAGGTGCACGCCCGCCTGGCCGAAGCCCTGGCCGGCGGCCCGGTCCAGGTGACCGGCTCGATGCCGCTGCGGCAGATCGCCACCCGCGGCCACAACGTCCACGCCCGCCTCCCGCGCCCTCCCCACCAAGGCCGCAGCGGTGGCCGTGCCGGCGGGGGCGAGGGCCAGGTGCGGGTGCTGCTGACCGCGCACTACGACGGCGTCGGCGACGACCCCGACCGCCGGCTGCCCGCGGCCGCCGACAACGCCTCCGGCGTGGCCGCGGTCCTGGAGGCCGCCCGCGTCCTGTCGGCCACGCGCATGCCCGCCGGGATGGAGCTGCTGGTGGCCTTCCTGGACGCCGAGGAAGCCGGCGCCTGGGGGTCGGCCCACCACGCCCCCACCCTGCCGCCGGACACCCTCGTGATCAACCTCGACGGAGCCGCACAGCTGCACCAGGCCGCCGCCGTCGAGGCGGGCGGGCCCGCCCACTCCCTGCTGGCCACCCTGGACCAGGCCGCCCGCCTGACCGGTGCGCCGCTGCGGGCCGGGGCGATGGCCTCCGACAACCGCCGCTACGCCGCCGCCGGGCTGGCCGCGATCGGTATCGGCATGGGCATGCCCGGCTACCAGACACCGGCCGAGACGCCCGAGCGCGTCGAGCCGGACACACTGCTGGCCGCCGCGCGATTGCTGGTGGCCACCGTGTGGCTGCTGGCGCAGCCGCCGCAGGACTAAGCGGCAGGCACGGGCGGCGTTGCGACCACCGCCCCGCCAGGCATGGCGGGGCGGGGCGGTGGTTACCCGGCGACCAACTCGGTGATCAGCTTTTCGATCCGGGCGCGGATCTCATCGCGGATCGGTCGCACCGCCTCGATGCCCTGGCCGGCCGGATCGTCGAGCTTCCAGTCCTCATACCGCTTGCCGGGGAAGATCGGGCAAGCGTCGCCGCAGCCCATGGTGATGACCACGTCGGAGGCCTGGACGGCCTCGGTGGTGAGGATCTTGGGGTGGGCGCCGGTGATGTCGACGCCGACCTCGCGCATGGCCTCCACCGCGACCGGGTTGATCGTCTCGGCGGGGGCCGATCCGGCGGAGCGGACCTCGATGCGGTCGCCGGCCAGGTGGGTGAGCCATCCGGCGGCCATCTGGGAGCGGCCGGCGTTGTGCACGCAGACGAACAAGACGCTGGGCTTGTCAGACATGGGCGTTCTCCTTCGTGAACAGACGCCGGCCCCAGAGGCTGACGTAGACCAGGGCGACCAACACGGGCACCTCGATCAGCGGACCGACGACTCCGGCCAGCGCCTGGCCCGAGGCGACGCCGAACACCCCGACCGCGACGGCGATGGCGAGTTCGAAGTTGTTGCCGGCGGCGGTGAAGGCCAGGGTCGTGGTGCGGTCGTACGGCAGGCCGATCGCGCGGCCGGCCAGGAACGAGCCGCCCCACATGAGGAAGAAGTAGGCCAGCAGCGGCAGCGCGATCCGGGCGACGTCACCGGGCCGGGAGGTGATCGTGTCGCCCTGCAGGGCGAACAGGATCACGATGGTGAACAGCAGGCCGTACAGCGCTATGGGGCCGATCTTGGGCAGGAAGCGCTCCTCGTACCAGTCGCGGCCCTTGGATCGCTCGCCCAGTTTGCGTGAGGCGTAGCCGGCGGCCAGCGGGATGCCGAGGAAGATCAGCACGTACTGGGCGATGTCCCACGCCGACACGCTCAGGGCGGTCTGCGACAGGCCGAGCCAGCCGGGCAGGATGTCGAGGTAGAACCAGCCGAGCACGCCGAAGGCGACGACCTGGAAGATCGAGTTGACGGCGACCAGGACGGCGGCGGCCTCGCGGTCGCCGCAGGCCAGGTCGTTCCAGATGAGCACCATGGCGATGCAGCGGGCCAGGCCCACAATGATGAGGCCGGTGCGGTATTCGGGCAGGTCGGGCAACAGCAGCCAGGCCAGGGCGAACATCAGCGCGGGGCCGAGCACCCAGTTGAGCACCAAGGAGGAGATCAGCAGCCGCCGGTCGCCGGTGACGGTGTCCAGGCGGTCGTAGCGGACCTTGGCCAGCACCGGGTACATCATCAGCAGCAGGCCCAAGGCGATCGGCAGCGAGACGTCGCCGACGCGGATCGCGTCCAGCGCGGCGTCCAGGCCGGGCACCAGGCGGCCCAGCAGCAGCCCGGCGGCCATCGCGACACCGATCCACACCGGCAGGAACCGGTCCAGCGTGGACAGCTTGCCGATCACGCTCGCCTCCGCCGCGGGAGCGGCGGCAGGGGCGCGGGTACTTGAGGACATGAATCTTCCTTGATCTTCCTTCAGGGCGGGATCAGACCGTCAGGGCGGGGTCAGACCGTGGCGGGGACGTTCAGCAGGGCCGACAGCTCCGACAACGCCTCCGGGACCAGGCGGTAGTACACCCAGGAGGCGCGCCGCTCGGAGACCAGCAGGCCCACCTCCTTGAGGACCTTGAGGTGGTGGCTGATAGTGGGCTGGGAGACGTCGAAGGCGCCGGTGATGTCGCACACGCACACCTCGCCGCCGGCGTGGCTGGCCACGATCGACAGGATGCGCAGCCGTACCGGGTCACCCAGGGCCTTGAACACCTGGGCCACCCCGGCGGCCTGCTCGGCGTTCAGCGGCTCGCGGGCCAGTGGCGGGCTGCACTCCAGAAGCTCCAGCGGCTCCATCGATTCCCTTCCTCGCATAGATGACTGTCGATGTCAGTCTCTGTCTATATTGACATACATCTATTCATGCTCGATACGTGGTCCTGCGGTCAGACGGAGAGGAGGCCGAGATCGGCGAGCAGGGCGCGCACGCGGCGCTCGATCTCGTCGCGGATCGGGCGGACGTCCTCGACGCCCTTGCCGGCCGGATCGTCGAGCTCCCAGTCCTCATACCGTCTGCCGGGGTAGACCGGGCAGGCGTCCCCGCAGCCCATGGTGACCACGACGTCGGCGGCCCGCACGATCTCCTCGGTCCAGGGCTTGGGGAACTCACCGGAGATGTCGATGCCACGCTCGGCCATCGAGGCCACCACGGCCGGGTTGATCTCGCCGGCGAACTCCGCACCGCCGGACCAGGCGATCGCGTGCTCACCGGCCAGGTGCCGAAACCACCCCGGGGCCATCTGGGAGCGGCCGGCGTTGTGGGTGCACAGGAACAGCACGATGGGCCGCCCGTCACTTCTGCCTTCGACACGGGTCAGGGCGTACAGCCGCTGGCGGGCGAAGCGCTCGGCCGGCAGCGGCAGGAAGTTGGCCACGGCGGCCCGGGTGGCGAACTCCTCGTAGCTGGTGTGCAGGAACCGCTCGATCGTCTCGGCGCCGAAGGTGCCGGTGAATTCCTCGCCCAGCCGGCGGGCCGCGGTGGCCAGGGCCAGCCGCTGATCGATGGTCAGCTCGCCGCACCTCAGCCGTGACCTGACCGGCCCGGGTTCATCGTCCGACGGCTGTACTGCGTCGCTCCAGCATCAGCACGTCCCGCCAGGTGCCGTGGTGGCGGGCGATGCGCTCGCGGGTGCCGACCACGCGGAAGCCGAGCGCCTGGTGCAGTGAGAGGCTGGCGGCGTTCTCCGGGAAGATCCCGGACTGGATCGTCCAGATCCCGGCGTCCTCGGATCCGGCGATGAACGCGGCCAGCAGGGCCCGGCCGATGCCGTGCGCCTGGCAGCCCGGGTGGACATAGACGCTGTGCTCGACGACTCCCGCGTAGGCCGGACGTGCGGATACTGGGGAGGCGGCGATCCAGCCGACGACCAGCCCGGTCTCGGTGTCGACGGCGACGTAGCGCAGATTCGGCGGCCTGCTCGCGGTGAAACCCTCCCAGCTCGGCGCCAGGGTCTCGAAGCTGGCCTGCCCGGTGTCGAGACCTGCCTGATAGATGGCCAGCACCTGGTCGGCATCGGCCTCGCGCATCGGCCTGATCTCCAAACCGGGACCGATGGCCGGCTTGTGCGCCTGGATGATGGCCGAGTGGACGCCGTCGCCATGGTCGGCGGTCGGCCGGATCGAGATGCCGATGAAACCCGCCCCACGGAGCAGGTCACGGTAGGCGTCGATGGTGAGAGCGCCGGCGACGCAGCCCACCCGCCGCTCGGCGGCGGCCCGCCGCACCGGATCGACGGGGCCGTCGGTGACCACGTCGCTCACCCCGAACCGCCCGCCGGGCCGCAGCACCCGGAAAGTCTCGGCCAGGACGGCGGGCTTGTCGTCGGACAGGTTGATCACGCAGTTGGAGATGACCGCGTCCACCGCGTAGTCGGGCAGCGGGACGGCCTCGATCGTGCCGTGCAGGAACTCCACGTTGGTCGCGCCCGCCTCGGCGGCGTTGGCGCGGGCCAGCTCCAGCATGTCCAGGCTGGCGTCCAGGCCGTAGACCTTGCCGGACGGGCCGACGCGGCGGGCGGACAGCAGCACATCGATGCCCCCGCCCGAGCCGAGATCGAGGACGCCCTCCCCGGCGCGCAACTCGGCGACGGCCACCGGATCACCGCATCCCAGACTGGCCCGGAGCGCCCCCTCAGGCAGGCCGGTGGCGTCGTCGTATCCGGCCGTGCCGAAGCAGCCCCGCTCAAACTCCTCCGCCCCGCAGTCGAGGATCACCCGGCCGAGCATCGCTGCCCGAGCAAGCCCGGAGTAGCGTTCGACAACCTCATCATGAGCCATCGCGACTCTCCTTCAATCACAGGCCGGTGAGGCCGGGACGGGGTTTCCCATCACCACGTCGGCGGCGGTGGGGAAGCAGCTCACGCAGGCCTCGTTGATCCGGTACAGGCTGGAGGTGCCCTGCCGCTCGACCAGCACGAACCGCACCTCGGCGAGGATCTTCAGGTGGTGCGACACGGTCGACTGGCCGACGCCCGAAGCGGCCACGATCTCGCCCACCGTCATCGGCGCGTGCCGCCGGGCCAGCAGTGACACGATCTGGATGCGGGTGGCGTCGGCCAGGGCCTTGAACCAGCTCGCGTACTCCTCGGCCTCCGCGCGCGGCAGAAGCACCTTCTCCTCATTCATCGTTAATCGACGATAGTCGATATATGGGTTCGCGGGAAGCGGCCCAGCCTCGACACGCCGCGGAGACCAGCTTCCGGAATGCCGCAATTCCGGAAGTAGAGTCCGGGAGTTACTTCCGGAAACGCAATCCCGGAGATCGCACAAGCCCCCCGAACAGCTTCCGGAAACACAAGCCGCTCCCGCGCTGCCGCGCTCCCCTGCCCGTACGCGCGGATCCTCACTGACTACGCCACCGCGCCGGAGCGTTCGCCGCCGCTCCGGAGGACCGGAGGGCGGCGCACTAAGGGGCTGACCTTAGACCGTCGTCGCCATCCAGCCGACGGTCTCGGTGGCGTGGTAGCCGTCGCTCTTGACGGAGGCGGTCACCAGGACCTCATTGAGTCGGATCTTGAAGCCCTGGTGGGTGACGTCCGCGATTCGGATGCCTGGCGTGTAGGGGCCATTGAAAGTCTGGACGAAGGGGATGACGACGACCTGGGACCCCTGAGGGAAGGGGGTCGGAAAGGTGACCTGGGTGAAGGTCTTGGTGTTGCCCCCGGTCTCCTCCACAGGGTTCTTGGAGTCGAGCTGCAGGGCGCCGGACTGGGTCATGCTCATGCGAGACCTCCATCGCCGAGGACACTGTCATCACGAAAAGTAAACCTCCCCTCACTCTTCGTACAGTGAATGCCCTGATGTCCCAGCAGTCACAAAAGCCCATCCACGCAGCACTGGTGAACCGCGCGGAGTTCCATGGAGACTCTGATGTTCCCCCGCGCGATTCAATCGGGTCGGCTTGGACGACGCGGCGGAGAAGATCGTCGCGCTCCTGCCCGTACGGAGGCAATCCGCACAGGCAAGATCATGACGCGGCGTTCCCCTTTTGTTCCCCTCGGCCTCTCAGAAAGATCATTCCGGTCGGACCGGTGAAGGCATCCGTTTCGAGGTTCGCATGTTTCCTCAGGTGGCGGAGGCGGACGGGAATCGAACCCGCCAGGCCGAGGACCTCGGCCTCGTCGGTTTTGAAGACCGCGGGGGCCACCAGGCGCCCACACGCCTCCAGGGGAGAACCTAACAGCAGGCGGGTAGGACTGAAGCGGCAGGTGGGGGGCGGCGCGCCGCGCTTCCCCGCGGACCGCCGGAGTCCTGCAGAGGGAGAGTGGCATGAAGGGAACGACCGAGCGGGGCGTCCCGGCGTCCCCGTCCTCACCGGGGTCAGGGCGGGAGACCGTCCGGCTGACGCAGTACGCCCACGGCGGCGGTTGCGCCTGCAAGATCCCGCCGGGCGAGCTGGAGGCCGTCGTCGCGGGACTCCTCGACGCCCCGGACGGCCGGGCCCTCCCCTCCCCCGCCGGCGAGCTGATCATCGGGCTGGACGACGGGGACGACGCCGCCGTGGTCCGCATCGACGGAGACCGGGCGATCGTGGCCACGGCCGACTTCTTCACACCCGTGGTGGACGCCCCCTACGACTGGGGGCGGATCGCGGCGGCCAACGCCCTGTCGGACGTCTACGCGGTGGGCGGGGAGCCGGTGGTGGCGGTCAACCTGCTCGGCTGGCCCCGCGAGAGGCTTCCGATGGACCTGGCGAAGGAGGTGCTGCGCGGCGGCCTGGACGTGGCCCGCGCCGCGGCGTGCCATGTCGCGGGCGGCCACAGCGTCGACGACCCGGAACCGAAGTACGGCATGGCCGTCACCGGCCTGGCCGACCCCGGACGGCTGCTGCGCATCGACGGCGGGCGGGCGGGGCTGCCGATCTCCCTCACCAAGCCGCTCGGCATCGGCGTGCTCAACACCCGGCACAAGGCGACCGGCGAGGTCTTCCCGGAGGCGGTCGCCGCGATGACCACGCTGAACCGGGACGCCTCCCGGGCGGCGCTGGCCGCCGGCGCCGGGTGCGCCACGGACGTGACCGGGTTCGGCCTGCTCGGCCACCTGTACAAGCTGGCCAGGGCGAGCGGCGTCACGGCGGTGGTCGACGTGGCGGCCGTGCCGTACCTGGAGGGTGCCCGCGAGGCGGTGCGGGACGGCTACGTCAGCGGCGGCACCCGCCGCAACCTGGCCTGGGTGGAGCCGCGTCTCGACCCAGGCCGCCACGGCGGGGAGGACCTGCTGCTGCTCGCCGACGCCCAGACCGCCGGCGGGCTGCTCGTGGCGGGCGAGATCCCCGGCGCCCCGGTCATCGGCGAGCTCGTCGTCGCCGGCGGCCGGGCCCTGCGGCTGCGCTGAGTCGCTACGGCCACATCCGGGCCGGGGCACGCGCCGGGGCGCGGCCCTCGCCCTCCAGGCGCCGGCGCTGGGGTACCACCGTGTACTTCGGGTCGGCGGCCGAGGCCCTGCCCGCCTCCAGGATGCCGAAGCGGGTGACCAGCGAGCCCGCGGTGAGGGCGAGGCCGGACAGCGCGGTGAGGACGCGGCCTCGGCCGGCGACCGCGGCGAGCAGGCCGCCGCCCGCCGTCAGGACGCGGGCCGCTCGCAGCAGGCGGCCCGCCCTGCCCTGGTGGTAGGGCTCGCCGACCAGGCCGAGCCGGCTCTCCAGCACCGCGCCGGCCGCCGTCTCCAAGGCGGCGCCCAGCACGGCGACGGCACGGGCCGGGCCCGCCTGTGCGCGGGGCGTGGCGAGCATGCCCGCCGCCCCCGCTGCGGCCAGCGCGCTCCCGGCGAACAGGAACGGCAGCTCCCGGTGGGCCTCGTGCCAGGCGGGCACGGCGGTGTCGGCCAGCAGCACCGCGGTGTAGGTGGCCATCAGCGGGCCGGTCACCCCGGAGGCCAGGCTCGCCGCGTCGCCCGCGGCGGGCAGGACGGCGGTGACCGCGGCGGGCAGGGAGGCGGTGACCGCGGCGGGCAGGGAGGCGGTGACCGCGGCGGGCAGGGAGGCGGTGACCGCGGCGGGCAGGGAGGCCGCGATCCGGGAAGCGGGCCGGGTGGCGAGGAGCACGGGGGCGGCCGCGACCGCCGTCAGCCCGCTGTGCACGGCCAGGATCCAGGACCCCATGCTCATCGGCGAGGTGGGCTTGAACACGCGCAGCATGTTGAGGAACCGCTCCGGCCTGCCGAGCTCGGCGACCAGGAAGGCCGCCCCGGCGGTGGCGCCGAGGGCCGCGGTGACCCTGGAGGTGAGCGCGAGCCGGTCGCGCCCGGAGAGCCCGGCCATGACGCCCATCACCGCCGCCGCTCCGGACAGGCCCCCCAGGTAGAGATAGGCGGGCATGTGTGGTTCGTGCCAGACCGGGGATTTGATCACCGGCTGCCCGTAGTAGGACCGGAACTCGGCCTCGGGCACCATCGCCTCCTCCCGCCTCACCGCCGCCACCCCCCGCGACGCCCGCGGGCACCCGTCCGGCCCGTCGCCCCCTCGCCGGGAAGGACACCGCCGCTCAGGAAGGACACGGCGACGGCTCCGACGAGGGAGAGCGCCGCCCCCGCCGCCCACCGCCACATCGCCGGCAGGTCACGGGTGGTCACCACCGGGTCGGGGGGCAGGCCGTACACCTCGGGCTCGGCCAGCAGCAGGAAGAACGCCGCGGCGCCGCCCACGCCGTCGTCGGGGCTGTCGCCGTACAGCCGGGCCTCCGGTCTGCCCTCCCCGTGCAGCCGCTCCACCCGTTCCGCCGCGCGGGCCCGCAGCTCGTCCAGCGGCCCGAACTGGATGGAGTCGGTCGGGCAGGCCTTGGCGCAGGCCGGCTCCAGCCCGCCGAGCTGCCGGTCGTAGCACATCGTGCACTTGAACGCCCGGCCGTCGCGCTCCCTGCGGTCGATCACGCCGTAGGGGCAGGCCGGCACGCAGTAGCCGCAGCCGTTGCACACGTCCGCCTGCACCACCACCGTGCCGAACTCGGTGCGGAACAGCGCTCCGGTCGGGCAGACGTCCAGGCAGGCGGCGTGCGTGCAGTGCTTGCACACGTCCGACGACATCAGCCAGCCCTCGATGCCCCCGGACCCGTCGTCGCCGTCCCGGTCCTGATCGGCCGGGACCCGGCTCCGCTCCTCGATGAAGGCCACGTGGCGCCAGGTGCTCGCCCCCAGGCTCCCGGTGTTGTCGTAGGAGGTGGCCCGGAAGACGAAGCCGTCGTCGGGGATGTCGTTCCACTCCTTGCAGGCGACCTCGCACGCCTTGCAGCCGATGCAGACGCTCGTGTCGGTGAAGAACCCCATCCGCTCAGCCATGGCGGTACTCCTCGACCAGGTCGAGCAGGGCCTTCCCCCGGGGACGCCTGCCGGCTCGCAGATCACAGGTCACGGCCTTGCCCTCCTGGATGTAGACGTTCGGGTCGAGCACCAGGGGCATCAGGTCGTTGGTGACGTCGCCGACGACGAGGCCCCCGCTGCCCCAGGCCCAGTGGTAGGGCAGGCCGACCTGGTGGATCAGCCGGCCCTCGACGCGGAGCGGGCGGACGCGCTCGGTCACCAGGACGCGGGCCTCGATCGCGGTGCGCGTCGTCACGATCGTCGCCCAGCCCCCGTTGACCACCCCGACCTCGGCGGCGAGCTGCGGGGAGATCTCGCAGAACAGCTCGGGCTGCAGCTCGGCGAGGTAGGACAGCGGCCGGCTCATGGCGCCCGCCGTGTGGTGCTCGGTGAGCCGGTAGGTGGTGAGCACGTACGGGAAGCGCGGCGACTGCGGCGGGTTGTAGGGGGCCGCGGGACTCCGGTAGATCTTGCGCGCGGGGTTGGCCTGCCGGCCGTACAGCGTGTTGCGCACCGGCGACTCGTGCGGCTCGTAGTGCGCCGGCAGCGGCCCGTCGGCCAGCCCGGCGGGGGCGAACAGCCAGCCCTTGCCGTCGGCCTGCATGATGAACGGGTCGGTCCCGGCCAGCGCCGCCTCGGCTCTGGCGCCCTCGGGCGGCAGGTAGTCCGGCGGCTTGTCCCGCTCGAAGTCCGGTACGTCGTCCCCGGTCCACTCCCCCTTCTCCGCGTCCCACCAGATATAGGCCTTGCGCTCGCTCCACGGGCGGCCCTCGGGGTCGGCGGAGGCCCGGTTGTAGAGGATGCGGCGGTTGGCCGGCCACGCCCAGCCCCATTCGAGCGCGACCCGGTTCTGCTCGCGCCCCGGCCTGCGCCGGGCCGCCTGGTTGACCTCGCCGGCGTAGACCCCGCAGTAGATCCAGCAGCCGCACCGGGTGGAGCCGTCGGGCTTGAGCTCGGTGTAGGCCGACAGCGCCCGCCCGTCGGGGCCGGTGCCGTTGATCTCGCGCAGCACGGCCTCCGCCGAGGGGTCCCGGTGCTCGCCCTCCTCCGGGTAGTCCCAGGTCAGCTCGCGCAGCGGCCGGTCGATCTCGTCATCGGACAGCCGCTGCCTGATGCGCTTGCCCAGGTGGTAGTAGAACGACAGGTCGCTACGGCAGTCGCCCGGCGGGTCGAGCGCCTTCTCCCGCCACTGCAGCAGCCGCTGGGTGTTGGTGAAGGTCCCCTCCTTCTCCACGTGGCTCGCGGCGGGCAGGAAGAACACCTCGGTGGCGATGTCCTCGGTGCGCATCTCCCCGGTCTCCAGCTCGGGGCCGTCCTTCCAGAACGTGGCCGTCTCCACCAGCGTCAGGTCGCGCACCACCAGCCAGTCGAGGTTGGCCAGCCCGAGGCGCTGCGCCTTGCCTCCGGAGGAGCCGACCGCGGGATTCTCCCCCACCACGAAGTAGCCCTTCACGGTGCCCTCGATCTGCGCCATCACGGTCGTGTAGTGGCCGTGGTCGCCGGTGAGCCGCGGCAGGTGGCCGAAGCAGAAGTCGTTCTCCTCGGTGGCCGCCTCGCCCCACCACGCCTTGAGCAGGCTCACCATGTAGGAGCGCTTCCTGCCCCAGAACCCGGTGTCGGCTCCGGCCTCGGCGAGGTAGTCGTCCAGCCCCTGGTGCCGGTGGGCGTGGGGCATCGGCAGGTATCCCGGCAGGATGTTGAACAGCGTCGGGATGTCGGTGGAGCCCTGGATGCTGGCGTGGCCGCGCAGCGCCATGATGCCGCCGCCGGGGCGGCCCATGTTGCCGAGCAGCAGTTGCAGGATCGCGGCCGTGCGGATGTACTGCACGCCCACCGAGTGCTGGGTCCAGCCGACCGCGTAGGCCCAGGCGGTGGTCCGCTCCCGGCCGGAGTTCGCGGTGATCGCGTCGGCGAGCTCGGCGAAGTCCGCACGGGAGATACCGCACAGCTCGGCCACCAGGTCCGGGGTGTAGCGGGCGAAGTGCCGCTTGAGGATCTGGTAGACGCAGCGCGGGTGGGTCAGTGTCGGGTCGGTGCGCGGCTTGCCGAGCATCGCGGCGCCGCCCGCGCCGTACTGGTCGGGCCCCGCGGCCTCGGTGTGTTCCTCCCCGCCCTCCAGCTGCTCGCTGCGCAGCCCGGCGGCGGCCTCCTCCCGCGCGCCCTCGTAGGCCCAGCTCGACGGATCGTACTTGCGGTGCTCGGCGTCGAAGCCGGAGAACAGCCCGTCCAGGTCCTCGGTGTCCTGGAAGCGCTCGGAGATGATCGTCGAGGCGTTGGTGTAGGCCAGGACGTACTCGCGGAAGTCGAGCTCGTTGACGAGCACGTGGTTGACCAGCGCGCCGAGCAGGACGATGTCGCTCCCGGCCCGGATCGGCACGTGCTTGTCGGCGAGCGCGCTGGTCCGCGTGTAGCGCGGGTCGACGTGGAAGACCTTCGCTCCCCGCGCCCTGGCCTCGACCACCCACTGGAACCCCACCGGATGGCACTCGGCCATGTTGGAGCCCTGGATGACGATGCAGTCGGACTCCGCCAGGTCCTGCTGGAAGTCCGTCGCGCCGCCACGCCCGAAGCTGGCCCCCAGACCGGGGACGGTGGAGGAGTGTCAAATACGCGCCTGGTTCTCCACCTGGATCGCGCCGAGGGCGGTGTACAGCTTCTTCATCAGGTAGTTCTCTTCGTTGTCGAGCGTCGCCCCGCCCAGTCCGGCGATGCCCATGGTGCGCCGTACGACCTTGCCGTCCTCCTCCTGCTGCCAGGTCTCCCGCCGGGTCCGGACCACCCGGTCGGCGATCATGTCCATCGCGGTGTCGAGGTCCAGCGGCTCCCACTCGGTGCCGTGCGGCCGCCGGTAGAGCACGCGCGTCTGCCGGCCGGGATGGGTGACGAGCTGCTTGCTCGCCGATCCCTTGGGGCAGAGCCGCCCGCGCGAGATCGGCGAGTCGGGGTCGCCCTCGATCTGGGTGACCTGGCCGTCCTTGACGTAGACGAGCTGGCCGCATCCGACCGCGCAGTAGGGGCAGATCGATCGCGCGACCGTGTCGGCCTCCTCGGTGCGGGGCCGCAGCGCGTCGGTCCGTGCCGACCGGGCGGCGTCGCCCCTGGCGTCCTCTCCCCTGAGCTGGCGGATCACCGGCCAGCGGGAGATCCATCCCCCGTGTGCCATGTTGCGTGTCCTGCCCCCGATGCCGCCGGTCTAATCACCGCACGGCGAGACGGACTGCCGATCCTCTTCTGCCGAAGGCCAGGTCACGGCCGGTACGGCCGGCCCCTGCGGCGGTTGCGCCGGTGGTACGGCGACGCGTCGCCCTCCACGGCCCGGCGGCCGGCCGCCGTCTGACCCGTCCTCCGGCGGCCGGGCCGTACCGGCGACTAACCGGAATAAACCTCCGCTTAGTCGGAGTTGCCGTGGACATGGTTGAAGACAACATCCGTGGCGTCGCGCGCGGCACCTCCGACGTTCCCCTGTCGATCCTCGAACTGGCCACGGTCGGCTCGGGCGTGACCGCCACCGAGACCCTGCGGGCGGGCACCGAGCTGGCCAGGCGGGCGGAGAAGCTGGGCTACCACCGGATCTGGGTCGCCGAACACCACGGGATGCCCTCCGTGGCCAGTTCCTCCCCCGCCGTGCTGATCGCCCACCTGGCCGCGGCGACCACGACCATCCGGCTGGGGTCCGGCGGCGTGATGCTGCCCAACCACGCCCCGCTGATCGTCGCCGAGCAGTTCGGCACCCTGCACGCGCTGCACCCCGGCCGCATCGATCTCGGGCTCGGCCGGGCGCCGGGCACCGACCCCGCCACGGCACGGGCGCTGCGCCGCCACGGCCTGGACGCCGACGACTTCCCCGAGCAGCTCGCCGAGCTGACCGCCTTCCTGGACGACGCGTTCCCGGCGGGCCATCCGCTTGAGCGGGTCGTCGCCGTCCCGCGGTCGCCCGAGGCGGGCCGTCCGCCGATCTGGCTTCTCGGCTCCAGCGGCTTCAGCGCCCAGCTCGCCGGCCTGCTCGGCCTGCCGTTCGCGTTCGCCCACCACTTCAGCGCGGCCAACACCATCCCCGCCCTGGACCTCTACCGCTCCTCCTTCCAGCCCTCGGCCGTGCTGGACCGGCCGTACGCGATGATCGGGGTCTCCGCCGTCGCCGCGGAGACCCCGGAGCAGGCCCTCCGCATGGCCCGCTCGGGCGGGCTGTCCATGCTGCGCCTGCGCCGCGGGGCTCCGCAGCCCGTCCCCACGCCCGAGGAGGCCGAGGCCTACCCGTACAGCCCGGTTGAGAAGGACTTCCTGGACGACTACCTGTCCAAGGTGGTGTACGGAGACGCCGCCCAGGTGCGGACGGGCCTTGAGGAGCTCCGCAAGCGCACCGAGGCCGACGAGCTGATGATCACCACGCTGGTCCACAGCCCCACGGCCCGGATCCGCTCCTACGAGCTGATCGCCCAGGCCTACGAGCTGCGCCGGAGCCTCTGACGGGTCGCGAGCCGGGGCCGAGCCGCGACCGGCGGGGCGGGGCGGGCGCACGGATCGCGGAACGCCCGGACGCCCCTCAGGGGTGTCCGTCCGATCGCGGCTCCGGCGGCGGTGAGGGCGGCTCCGGCGGGAGCCCGTCCCCCTCGGCGGGCCTCGGGAGGTCGCGCTCCTCGGCGGGACCCGGGAGCTCGTACTCCTCGGACGGCTCGACCAGCTCGACGAACTGCCGTACGGCGGGGCTGTCGAGGAACGCGGTGAGTGCGTCGAGCAGCCCCTCGCCCAGCGGGCGGAACACCTCCGCCATCGCCTCCGCGACGGCCTGCGTATGCGCGCCGAACAGGACGCCGACGTCGTGCAGGAACTCTTCGGAGACCCGTGGCAGGGGCGGCGCCGGCAACGCGAGCTGCGGCTTCGGCGGGGCCTTCTCCGGTGGCGCCCAGCGCATGGAGTCCTCGCTCATGGCGAGCCATTCGTCGACGACTCCGTCGATGGCGTCGAGCACGTGGTCGGGATCGCTTGGCATAGCGGCTCCCCCAGTGGCTGAGATTCGATAAGACGACGGTACCTCGCCGGACTCCGGCGGGGACGGGCCGCCCGCCGCCGGCGGAGCGCGGCCCGGTGCGGCCCCTCCCGCCGGACGGTGGCCGACAGGACGCGGCCGGCACCCCGTTCCGGACGCCGGCCCCGCGCCGGAGTGCGGCCGTACCGAGCGCCGACCCGGACGGCGCTCGGTACGGCACGGGCATCGGCCGGGATCAGCCCTGCGAAGGGCCGTCGCCGGCGCGCCGGATGGGCATCCAGGTGGGCGTGGGAGCGGTGGTCAGGAAGTCGGCGACCAGGCCGGTGCACAGCTCGGGCTTCTCGTGGAGGAGGAGGTGGGACGCGCCGGGAATGACGGCCAACTCGGCGTCGGGCAGGCCCCGATACAGCTCCAGCGTGTGCTCCAACGTCACGATGTCGTCGTCGGCGGCCATGACCAGCGCCGGGCAGGTCACGGCACGGAGTTCAGCCGGCGCCAGGCCGCGTTCCTCGGCCACCGCCCGCACGATCTTGGCCACCACGACCGGGAGATGGTCGGCGCCGTCGGGCGACACCTCCGCGTAGGCCGCGACCAGGGACGGGGGCAGCTCTCCCCCGGCGGAGGGCCGAATGATCATTCCTTGCGCGTCGTAGGCGCCGCTGATAAGGACGAGCCGGTCGAGCAGGTCGGGGCGGCGCACGGCAACCCGCAGCGCCACGATCGCGCCGGCGCTGTAGCCGACCAGCCGTACCGGCCCGTCGGCGACCTTGTCCAGGAACGCGATGGTGTCCTGCGCCATCACCTCGGCCGTGATCGGCCCCGGCACGTCGGCGGTGTGGCCGTGGCCGCGGCGTTCGGGCAGCAGCAGCCGGAAGCGGCCGGCCAGCGTGCCGAGGTTGCCGTCGAAGTCCCTGCTGTCGGAGAAACCACCGTGCAGCAGCACCAGCGGCTCTCCTTCGCCGCGCTCGTCGTACCACATCCGCGCGCCGTTCACATCCGCGTAGTCCGCCATCGTGTCGCCGTCCTCTCGTTCCGGTCCGGTGATCGCCACCGGTTACCCGGGTAATACGGAGCGGCGGCCGGAAACTCATCGCCCGTCCGGGAGATCTTTCAGGACGCCGCCTCGCCCTCCAGGGCGTCCGGCAGGCCGAACAGCGGGAACAGCCGGTCGGCGTCGAGGTAGGTCGTCGCCTCGACGATCAGGCCGCCCGAGACCGTGAGGACGACGAGCGCGAACGGCTCCAGCCTGCCGCCCGGCCCGGCCGGCCGGTACTGCGCGAACGCGGGCGAGCCGTTGGCCGTGGCCGGCACCAGGCGCGCGCCGGCGCAGGGCCGCCCGGCCGCGAGCAGCAGCCGGCGGATCTCGGCCCGTCCACGCAGCCACCACAGGAACGGCGGCATGGACATGACGGCGTCCTCGTGCAGCAGCGCCATCATGGCCTCGATGTCGTAGCGCTCGAAGGCGTCGCAGTACCGGGCGAGGAGGCGCCGCTGCGCCTGGTCCATCGGCTGGTACGGCTCGCCCGGGTCGGCGCGGGCGGCTCGCAGCGTCGCACGGGCGCGTTGCAGCGCGCTGGTGACGGACGCGACAGTGGTGTCCAGCAGCCGGGCGACCTCGTCGGCCTTGCAGCACAGCACGTCACGCAGGATCAGCACCGCCCGCTGGCGGGGCGGTAGGCCCTGCAGCGCGGCGACGAACGCCAGGCGGATCGTGTCGCGCTGCGCGGCCAGCTCCGCCGGGTCGCCGCCGAAGGGCAGCACACGGCCGTCCGGGACCGGCTGGACGAAAGCGCTCTCCGGGAGTGGCGCGCCGAGGTCGGGACCGGCCTGCGCGGACGGGCCGAGGTCGATCGCCCGGGCCCGGCGCCGCGCGCCCCGCAGCATGTCGAGGCAGACGTTGGTGGCGATGGCGTAAAGCCACGACCGCAGCGGCGCGCGGCCCTCGTCGAACCGGTCGAGACTCCGCCAGGCGCGCACCAGGGTCTCCTGCACGGCGTCCTCCGCCTCGAACGGCGAGCCGAGCATCCGGTAGCAGTAGCCGGTCAGGGTGATCCGGTGCTGCTCCAGCAGATCCATTCCCCCGGACTCGGGCATGCCCGCACTCCTGGGTCCCCCGGACTCGGGCATGCCCGCGCTCCCGGGGACGGTCTGGGAGCCCTCCGCGTCCGCAGGCGCGGGCAGCCCGCCGTCGGCCTTCACGTGACCAGCCACGCGGGGGAGGCTATCGGCCACCCCTGACTCACAGCCAGCTCCGCGCCGCCGCCTCCACGCCCGCCTGGAACCTGGTGGTCACGCCGAGCCGCTCCACGACCGCGGCGATCTTCCTGGTCGCGGTGCGGGTGCTGACGCCCAGGTGCCTGCCGATGGCTTCGTCCTTGAGCCCCGAGTTCAGCAGCCGCAGCACCAGCAGGTCCTCCTCGGCGGGTCTGTCGTCGGCCGGCGGGGAGTCGCCGGTGAGCGGCTGGCCGCGCTCCCAGTAGACGTCGAACAGCTCGATGAGCGCGTCGAGCAGCCGCGAGGGGTGCAGCAGCGCGATGTTGTCGTAGACGCCGTCCACCAAGGGCAGCAGCCCGATCCTCCGGTCGGCGATGCGCAGCTTGAACGGCAGGCGCGGCAGGAACCTGGAGCGCTCGCCCTCCTCGGCCAGGCGCAGCAGGGTCTCCATGCGGCCCGGCCTGTCGAGCGAGCCGGGGCAGTACACCACCCTGATGTCCACGCCGCGGGCCAGCAGGTCCCTGGTGTCCTCCAGCTCCGACTCGTTGGTGTCGTGGGAGGCGTCGGGGCGGCCCAGGTACGGCGGGCTGTCGAAGCAGAGCAGTTCGGTGGTGACCGAGCGGGCCAGCTCGGTCATCTGCCGCTTGACGGCGTCCTCACCGGAGAGGATCTCCACCACGCCCGCGGGCTCGGCCCACATCCGGCCCGAGTGGTAGAGCTGGGCGAAGTCGCCCACCGTGGTGCGCACCCTGGCCAGGCTCGCCTCCGTCTCCAGACGGCGCCTGTCCACCAGCCAGCCGAGCGCCGCCTCGGGCGAGACCGGCTCGTAGCCGCCAGGGCCGGTCCTGCGCAGCAGGCCCGCCTCGGCCAGCCGGCGCAGCGCGGGCCGTACCCGTGAGGAGGTGACCCCGAGGGCGGCGGCGAGTTCGGCGGTGCGCCGGCCCGGCTGCCTCAGCAGCAACCGGTACACCCGCTCGTCGAACTCCGCGACCCCCACCCCGTCGAGAACCCGCTGCTCCTCCACGTACCACCTGACCGAATCGTGTCCCTTTTGGCCATATGGCCGAAAATGTCATAACCATATCTCGACAAGGGATCCTCGCAGGCCGTTGACTGCTTCCCGGCCCCTCCGGCGATCTTGGCCGGGCGGGTGGCAGCCTCATCCCCCCCAAGAGGAGCAATGTCCCGCAACCCCCGCGTCTACAGCGCCATGGCGCTCGCCGCCGCGCTGGCGGCCACCTCCGTCGCGGCGCCGGCGCTCGCCGAACCCGCCGCGGCAGGCACCCCCTCCGCCTACATCGTCACCCTCGCAGGTCAGCCGCTCGCCACCTACGGCGGCGGCGTGGACGGCCTCGCCGCCACCAAGCCGGGCAAGGGCAAGAAGGTCGACACGGCCAGCGCCGGCGCCAAGCGCTACCGCGAGCACCTGACCAAGCGCCAGGACGAGACCGCCCGCAGCGTCGGCGCGACCGCGCAGCGGCACAACTCCGTCGCCTCCAACAGCTTCGTCGCCGACCTCACCCCCGCTCAGGCCCTCAAGCTGCACCGCACCGGCGGCGTCGTGTCCGTCGTCCAGGACACCCTGCGCAAGGCTCTGGACGACCGCAACTCCAGCGACTTCCTCGGCCTGTCAGGCGACAAGGGCATATGGGCCTCGCTCGGCGGCGCCCCCAACGCGGGCAAGGGCATCGTGGTCGGCGTCATCGACACCGGCGTCTGGCCGGAGAACCCCTCCTTCGCCGGACCCGCGCTCGGGGCCGAGGCGCCCACCGCCGCCGACCCCTACCGGCCCTACCGCCAGGGCACGGCCACGGTCATGCGGAAGGCCGACGGCTCCACCTTCACCGGCCTGTGCGAGACCGGCACGGAGTTCACCGCCGATCTGTGCAATCAGAAGCTGGTGAGTGCCAGGTACTTCGGCAAGGCCTGGCTGAAGGCCAACGACCCCGCCGCCACCGGCGAGTACGCCTCGCCGCGCGACCGGGGCGGGCACGGCTCCCACACCGCGAGCACCGCCGCGGGCAACCACGCCGTCCCCGCCACCGCCAACGGCATCGACTTCGGCCAGATCTCCGGCGTCGCACCCGGAGCGGCCGTCTCCGTCTACAAGGCGCTGTGGGAAGGCGCGGACGGAGGCACCGGCTACACCTCCGACATCATCGAGGCCATCGACCAGGCCGTCGCCGACGGCGTCGACGTGATCAACTACTCGGTCGGAGGTCAGTCCGAGTCCTCCACCGACGACCCGGTCCAGCTGGCCTTCCTGGCCGCCGCGGACGCCGGCATCTTCGTCGCCACCGCGGGCGGCAACTCCGGCCCCGACGCCTCCACCCTGGACAACACCGCCCCGTGGACGACCACCGTCGCCGCGAGCACCGTCGCGCCCTACCTGGGCGAGGTGCGGCTGGGCGACGGAAGCACCTTCCGCGGCGCCAGCACCACCGTCAGCGCGCCGTTCGGGCCCAAGCCGCTGGCCACCTCGGTGTCGGTGAAGAACGCCGCCGCCTCCGACTCCGACGCCGAGATCTGCGCGGAGGGGTCGCTGGACCCGGCCAAGGCCACCGGGAAGATCATCTACTGCGTGCGCGGCGTCACCCCGCGCGTGGACAAGTCCGCCGAGGTCAAGCGCGCCGGCGGCGTGGGCATGGTGCTGGGCAACCCCAGCGACCAGGACACCGGCGCCGACGTGCACGCCGTACCGACCGTGCACATCAACACCCCCGACACCGAGAAGGTCCTCGCCTACGCCGCCACCCCCGGCGCGACGGTGACGCTGCTCCCCTCCTCCTCCACCGAGGGTGTCGAATACCCGCAGATCGCCAGCTTCTCCTCGCGCGGTCCCTCCCTCAGCAACAACGGCGACCTGATCAAGCCCGACATCGCCGCCCCCGGCGTGTCGATCCTCGCCGCCGTCGCGCCCCCCGGGAACCAGGGCAAGGACTTCGACTTCTACTCCGGCACCTCGATGGCCACCCCGCACATCGCCGGTCTGGCCGCCCTGTACCTGGGCACGGACCCGCTCCTGTCACCCGCCACCGTCAAGTCGGCGATGATGACCACCACCTACGACACCAAGACGCCCGACCTCTTCGCGCAGGGCTCAGGTCACGTCGACCCCGCCCGCATGCTGAAGCCCGGCCTGGTCTACGACGCCGCGGCCCAGGACTGGTACGGATACCTGGAGGGGCTGGGCGTCAAGACCGGCACCGGCGCCGCGCCCGTCGCCACCAGCGACCTGAACTACCCCAGCATCGCGGTCGGCACCCTGTTCGGCTCGAGGACCGTCACCCGCAAGGTCACCGCGCTGACCCCCGGCGTCTACCACGCGGACCTCGACCTGCCGGGCATCAAGACCAAGGTCAAGCCCTCCACCCTGGTCTTCAAGAAGGCGGGTGAGACCAAGGAGTTCACCGTCTCCATGGAGATGACGCGCCAGACCGACGCCGGCGCCATCGTCGGCTCGCTGACCTGGCGGAGCAAGGACACCGCCGTCCGCAGCCCCGTGATGGTCACCCCGCTGAGCGCCAAGGCGCCCGCCGAGGTCAAGGGCGAGGGCCCGGCGGGCTCGCTCACCTTCGACGTGACCCCCGGCGTGTCGAAGTTCTCCGTCAAGGCCCACGGGCCGGTCTCCGCCGACCCGGTGCCCGGCACCGTGAGTCCCAGTGACATCTGGGGCAAGGAAGTCTCCGTCGTCGTGCCCGAAGGCGCCAAGGCCGTCTCCTTCAAGCTCATCCCCGGCGACCCCGAGACGGAGGTCGCCGCCATCCTGGGCTACACCGAGGGCGGCGCGATGCAGGGCCTGGCCTGGGTCACCTCGTGGGAGGACTACCGCGCGGTCCTGGCCAACCCCAGGCCCGGCAAGTACACCCTGTTCGTGCTCACCATGGGAAGCGCCGAGACGCCGTTCAGCACGCAGGTCAACGTCGTGGACGCCGGCACCGGGGCCGGCGCGCTGACGGTGACGCCCGACAAGCCGAAGGTCACGCCGGGGACGGCGTTCCCGCTGACGGCCACCTGGTCCGGCCAGCCGGACCGGACGGCGACCGGCTACATCGAGTACCCCAACGGGGCCGGCACGATCGTGACGATCAACTGACCCGAACCGATCAGAACCGATCCGACGCGGGCCGTTCCCTCCGGGGAGCGGCCCGCGTCGCGTGTGTCCCCCTGTTGACCTGGAGCCGACTCCAGGGACGAGGATGGAGGGCATGCAGACACGCACCATCGGCAACGTGACGGTCAGCGCCATCGGCTTGGGCGCCATGCCCATGTCCGTGGCCGGGCACATGCCGGACGAGGACCAGTCGATCAGGACGATCCACGCCGCGCTCGACGCCGGCGTCACCCTCATCGACACCGCCGACGCCTACACCCCCACCAGCGCCGAGGTCGGGCACAACGAGCGCCTGGTGGCCAAGGCGCTGGCCCTGTGGGGCGGCGACCGCGACGCCGTGCTGGTGGCCACCAAGGGCGGCCACACCCGCGTCGGAGACGACGGCTGGGACGTCGACGGCAGCCGCGCGTACATCAAGGCCGCGTGTGAGCGCTCGCTCAAGGCGCTCGGCGTGGAGGCCATCGGGCTCTACCAGCACCACAGGCCCGACCCCGCGGTGCCGTACGAGGAGAGCGTCGAGGCCCTGCGCGAGCTGCTCGACGAGGGGAAGATCCGCATGGCGGGCATCTCCAACGCCGACTCCGGGCAGATCAGGCTGGCCGACGCCATCCTCGGCGGGCGGCTGGCCGGCGTGCAGAACGAGTACTCACCGCGCTTCAGGACCAGCGAGCCGGAGATCGACGTGTGCGAGGAGCTGGGAGTGGCCTTCCTGCCGTGGTCCCCGCTCGGCGGGATGGGCGCCGCCTCCTCCCTCGGCGGCGAGCACGCGGCGTTCGGACGGGTCGCGGCGGAGCGCGGGGTCTCGCCGCAGCGCGTGTGCCTGGCCTGGGAGCTGGCGCGCAGCCCCGTGATGATCCCCATCCCCGGCGCCAGCAGGCACGAGAGCGTCCTGGACTCGGTGGCCGCGGTGGACCTGACCCTCACCGAGGAGGAGCTCGCCCTGCTGGGCCGCCGTAATTGAGGACTCCGAGGCTCGGGGGGCGGGCGTCGGCACCATGGGAGCCCGCCCCTGGCCGGAGCGGGACCGCACGGCGCGGGACGCCCTCCCCTCGCTCGCATTGACGCCCCCGCCCCCGGACAGTGGCCCTGGGCCTTGACGGCCCCGGACCAGGCTCTCGGCGGCCGTCGGCGCACACTGGAGGACATGGACCACAACGCCGAGCTCCGGGAGTTCCTGCGCACCCGCCGCGCACGCCTGAGCCCGCAGCAGGCGGGCGTGCCCGCCACCGGCGGCACCCGCCGGGTGCCCGGTCTGCGCCGGGAGGAGCTCGCCCGTCTCGCCGGTGTCAGCGTGGACTATTACACCCGCCTGGAGCAGGGCCGTCATCTCAACGTCTCGGAGAGCGTCCTGGACGCCGTCGCCCGCGCACTGCGGCTGGACGGGGTGGAGCGGGCCTACCTCTTCGAGCTCAGCCGGTCCAAGCCCCGGCCCACCCGGCGCCGCGCCCCCACCCGGCCGCAGCGCGTGCGCCCCGGGCTGCACCGCATGCTGGACGCTCTCGCCGGCGCCGCCCCCGCGTTCGTCTTCGGCCGGCGCATGGACGTCCTGGCCTCCAACCGCCTCGCCCGCGCCCTGATCACCGACTTCGACGCCCTGCCGCAGCGCGAGCGCAACATGGCCCGCTACATGTTCCTCGACGAGACCGCACGCGAGCTCCACGTCGACTGGGACAGCGTCGCCGCCGAGACCGTCGCCGTCCTCCGCCTGGACGCCGGACGCCACCCCGACGACCCCCAGCTCGCCGAGCTCGTCGGCGAGCTCGCCGTCAAAAGTGAGAAGTTCCGTACCTGGTGGGCCGATCACAATGTGCGCGAACGCCCCCATGGCACCAGGCGCTACCACCATCCCGTCGTCGGTGAGCTCGTCCTGTCCTACGAGTCGGTCACCTTCCCCGGCGACGCCGACCAGACGATGTGCGTCTACACCACCGAGCCCGGCAGCCCCTCCGAGGCGGCCCTCCACCTCCTGGCGACCTGGACGGCTCCCCACCCTCCGGTCACCGGCTTGCGGCACGACGTCCAGAGCCACCGGACGTAGCCCGCCGGGTGCCGATGGGTCGCCTGTGACAGCGCTTTCATCGGGCGCATATCACTTGTCAATCTCGAAGCGGTTCGGTTAAAAAGACAAGCACTTGCTTATAACGTCATACGCCTCCCTTTCCGGCAAAGTTACGCACGTGAAGACTCCGTCAGATGATGGGCGGCTGGCAGATCAGTTGTCGATCGGTTTTCTCACCTCGGTCTTTCCGATATCGCTGCTCGACGAGGTGGTGGGGGTCAGCGGATGCGCGGAGAGGCGGCGACGGGCGCTGCCGGCCCGGTTGACTATTTATTACGTGCTGGCTCTTTGCCTGTTCTCTGACAAGAATTATGACCAGGTGATGCGCCTGTTGTTGAACGGACTGGCGTGGCGGTCGCGCTGGGTCTACACCTGGGAGCCCCCCAGTGCCTCGGCGATCAGCCGGGCCCGCGCACGGATCGGCGCGGAGCCCCTGCGCGTGCTCTTCTGCCGGGTGACCGGGCCCGTGGCGCAACCCCGGGCCTCCCTGTCACGGCTGGCCGGCCTCCGTCCGGTCACGATGGACGGCACCACGCTGGCGGTTCCCGAGACCCGCGACAACTCGGTGTTCGGCTATCCGGACCGGGCGGCCCGGTTCCCCCGCGTCCGCGTGGTGGCCGTGGCGGAGAACGGCACGCACGCGTTGATCGATGCGACGTTCGGCAGCTCGGCCGTGGAGGAGCACATCCTGGCCCGGCGGCTGTTGCGGTGCCTGGAGTCCGACATGCTGCTGCTCGCCCGCTTCGGCCCCTGGGGGTTGGAGCTGTGGCGCCAGGCGGTCGAGACCGGCACGCACCTGCTGTGGGGGGTCACCGGGGCCGACGCGCTGCCCATCGGACGCAGCTTCGAGGACGGGTCCTACCTGTCCAGGCCGGCCGGCCTGGGAGGCGCTCCGCTCCGGGTCATCCCCCTTCCCGGCGCGGAATGGCTGATCACAACGCTGGTCGACCCCAGGCAGGCGTCCGCGTCGGAACTGGCGGCGCGCTACGCCGAGCGGTGGGTCATGGACAGCGCGCTGGCCTGGCTGCACTCCGACCGCAGAGCTCCGGCGATCACGCTGCGGTCGAGGAGCCCGGAGATGGTGGCGCAGGAGATCTGGGCCCTGCTCTGCGTCTACCAGGCCATGCGCGAGCTGACATGTCAGGCCACCAGCCACCCGGGGGCGTCGTGCACGTGTGCTCGCGTCTGACCCGGGCCTCGCGGCCGAGCCGCCACGCCCTTCCCCCGGCATCGGACCTCCCGCCATCGCCCTCCTCCTCCCTCGGCCTCCCCCGCACCGGCCGGCGACCCCTCAGCCTCGGACTGCCCGGACCGGGCCGGCGGCCTCCGCACCGCGCGCGGTCCGCAGACGTCACGGCCCGCCTCCCCCGCGTGCGCGGGAGAGGCGGGCCGGCCCTGCCGGGTGGACGAGACCACCCGGGAGATCTCGGGAAGCGCGCGGATCTCAGGCGGTGAGGTGGAGCTTCTGGTCGAAGACGCCCGAGTTGGCGACGGTCTCACCGAGAAGCTGGAAGGTGGCGCTGTAGGTGGCCGTGGAGGGGCACAGAAGGCTGCCGCTGTCCTTGTTGAGGGTGTAGTTGACCGCCCTGGCCTGGGCCTGGACCACCCCGGTGACCGGACGGTTGGGGTTGGTGGAGTTGAAGGCGTCCAGGACGAGGCTGTTTCCGGCGCCGGAGCCCTTGTAGGTGCAGCTGATGCTGCCGAACCAGCCGGTGCTCACCGAGGTGACCTTGACGCCGCTGATGGTTATGGTGCCGTCGCGTCCGTTGGGGAGAACCGGGGCGTAGGTGACGTTGCCGCCGTTCCAGGGGAGCCCGACCGCGGTCACGCTGGACTGGCCGCCGGCGCTGTTGGGGCACTGCGGGCCGGGGCTGTTGCTGAAGTTGTAGGCCGAGACGTTCAGCGCGGTGCCGTCCGACTGCACGGTGCCGTCGATGATGCCGACGTTGCAGGTGGCGGTGGCGAGTGTGGTGGTGATCGATACGCTGCCGAGCAGCGTCGCCCGGACCTTGCCGGAGTAGAGCGAGCCGAACTGATCGGTCCTGTGGATCTGGGTGGTGGCCGCCCAAGCGGAGGTCGGGACGAACGCGAGTGCCAGCACGACGGCGGTCACGGCGAGAACGAGATTTCGGAGGCGTTTCATCGACCACTCCTCTGTAATTTACCGGACATCGCGAGAGTAGATAGCCGCATATCGCCAGTCAATATCTTTGTGTCAAATACCTTGGTCAGACGACGATTTCGCACCGTAAATCCACGAGAATCTGTTGAGATAAGCACCGCACGATAAAAACCGCCGGCCGGTGAATCACCGGTAATCCCGCAGCTCCCGGAACACCGCGCGCAGAACCGCCCGCAAATGCTGTTCCAGCAGCTCAGCCCGGTGGCCGAACGGCAGCGAAGACCCCTTCCCCGAGCCCCGGCCTCCCACCCGGAGACCGTAAAGCACCGGACGGCGTCACGTTGATTCCAATCACGCCGGACCGCCTAATATGGCGCGACCGGCCGGGCCCCGGCGTGCCGCTCCGGGCACGGACACCCGGCCGGCGCACGACAAACAATTCGACCAGCGGAAATCCCCGCCGGCCTCTGCCGGCCGCCGCCGGCGATAAGGGGGTTTTCCGGATGATCCGCCAAAACAACCAAGCGCTTGAGTCAACGATTGCCCCGGCTCGCACGGTCGCGGCCCGCACGCCCTCCCGGTCCCCGGCGACGGCCTGATCCCGGCCGGCGCGGGAGGAGTCCCACCGAGTCTCCTCCCGCGCTCACACCCCCGCCTCCCTCGCTCACGCCCCCCGTCCGGATGTCCGGAGAACACCGCGAGGCCCGCGCGTCCGGGGCCTCCGGGAGCCGGCCGGGGAATCCCCTAAGGAGGAGGATGTTGAAGTGAGGGTGAACGCAGCACTTCAGGCGACGCGGTTCTCGATCCTGGACCGCTCCCTCACCCGCCGGGGGCACGACCACGCGCAGGCCCTGCGCGACACCGTGAGGTTCGCGCAGGAGACCGAAGCCCTGGGCTACCACCGCTTCTGGGTCTCGGAGCACCACGGGGTGCCCGGGGTGGCGGGCTCGGCGCCGACCGTCCTGGCCGCCGCCGTCGCCGCCGCGACCTCGCGCATCCGGGTCGGCACCGGTGGTGTGATGCTCCCCAACCACCGGCCGCTGGTCGTCGCCGAGCAGTTCGGCGTCCTCGAATCGCTCTACCCGGGCCGTATCGACATGGGCCTGGGCCGTTCGGTCGGCTTCACCGGCGGCATCCGGCGCGCACTCGGCCACGACAAGCACGACGCTGAGGACTTCGGCGACCAGCTGGCCGAGCTGCTCGGCTACTTCACCGGCGACCAGAAGGCGCATCCGGGCGTGCACGCGCTTCCGGCGGAAGGTCTGCGGGTGCCCGCGTACGTGCTCGCCACGGGCGCCGGCGCGGACATCGCCGCCGAGCACGGGCTGCCGCTGGTGATCGCGGCGGCGGGCGACCGGGAGCGCACGCTGCAGGCGATCGCCCGCTACCGCGGGCACTTCCGGCCCTCGGCCTGGTCGGCGCGGCCGTACGTCGTCGTCGCGGCCGACATCGCGGTCGCCGAGACCGCCGAGCGGGCCCGCCGGCTGCAGGTGCCCGAGGCGTGGGCGACCGCCTTCTCCCGCACCCGCGGGGTCTTCCCACCGCTCACCCCCGCCGGGGAGATCCTCGCCACGGACATGACGGACCGGGAACGCGCCCTCTTCGAGGAGGCGTTGCGGGGGCGGATCCACGGCACTCAGGACGAGGTCGCGGCCGCGGTGCGGGAACTGGTCGGGCGCAGCGGCGCCGATGAGGTGCTGGTCACCATGAACACCTTCGACCACGGTGAGCGGCTCGACTCCTACCGCCGGCTGGCCCGCCTGGCCGGCGCCGACGCGCCCGCCCCTCCCCCGGTCACGCTCGCGTGCGCGCCCGGCCGGTGACGATGTCGCTGGTGACCTGACGGTTGACGACGCTGAGCGGGCCCAGGCCGGACAGGACCGTGACGATCTGCTCAAAGAGCCCGGACGGCGCCGACCGTGCGCTGGTGAGAGCGACGGTGGCGGCCTCCCGCAGCCGGTCCGGGCACAGGTCGGCGACGCCGGTGACGACCTGCGCCGGGACGCCTGCCGGCTCGGCGAGGCGGACGACGTGCCGGGCGTCCGGGCAGCCTGCCCCCGCGGCGATGAGCAGGAGATCACTGGCGCCGGTGACGGCGGCGACGGCGCTCGCGCGGTCGGAGGCGTGGTAGCAGAAGTCACCGGGGTCGGGACCTCGCAGGGCGGGGAAGCGGGCGCGGAGGGCGGCGACGACGGGGGTGGCCTGCTCGATGGGGATGCCGGTCTGGACCAGGTAGGAGATCGCCTCCGGATCGGCCGGCCGGAGCCGCTCCACGTCGGCGGCGCTCTCCACCAGGACTGTCGATTCCGGGGCCTGGCCGAGGATGCCGGAGACGGCGGCGTCACCGGACCTGCCGATCACGACGGTGAGGTCGCCGCGTTCGGTGAAGCGCGCCACCTCCGTGTGGGCCGCGGCCACCAGGGGGCAGGTGGCGTCGATGATGGTCAGGCCACGGGCGGCGGCCTCGGCGCGCAGCGCCAGGGACACGCCGTGGGCGGGAAAGACGACGCCGGTCCCCTCCGGGAGCCGGTCGAGATCGGTGACCGTGGTGACGCCTTCGCGGGTCAGGGCCCCGGCCTGGTGGGGGTCGTCGGTGACGGGGCCGTAGCCGACCACCGCCTGGCCGCCGCCGGCCGTGTCCCGGGTGATCTCCAGGGCCCGCCGGGCACCGGGACAGGCCGGCCGGGTGGCGGCCAGCAGGACGCGGCGGCTGCGCATGGCGGCCTCCCACCGCCTCATCGCATCGCCGACCGCCTCGATGGCGGCGTGATCGTCGGGATGGACGGCGGCCGCGATCCCGGCGGCACGGCCGTCGCGTTCGAGGTAGGAGACGGCGAGCAGGTGGCCGCCGCGGGGAGCGGGCCGGTCGGCCGGGTGCGCGGTCAACGGCGCGTAGCGCACGCGCAGCCCGTCGCGGGCCAGCCCCGCGCCCAGGGCAGGCGCGGCCGGGCACTCGATCACCCCCCGGCCGGGGTGGGCGACGGAGGAGGCGACGACCACTCCTCCCCTGGGCACCTTCTGGCAGGCGAAACGTTCCCGGATCTTGGTCCTGTTCAAGGCGGTGTCCTCGGTCGTGCCGGAGGCCGAGCCACCGGCGCCGGATTCGGGTTCGGTGCGGGCTCGCGCGACCCGCCAGGCCATGGGTTCCCCGTGGGCGGGCCGGTACACGCGCCCGCCGCCGGTTCACATGGCCGCGGCGCGCTGCAGCACCCCTCTGGCGAGGGTGTTGCGCTGGTGGGGGCGGAGCCGCGCTTTGAGCGTCGCCAGGGCGGCGCGGGTCCGTCCGCTGCTCAGATGGGGATAGTCGTCGAGGAAGGTGTGCCAGGTGGCCGCGGCCTGCTCCAGATGCCCCTGGTCGAGGTAGAGCACCGCCAGGGTGGCGGAGGTGAGTGCGCGGGCCCGGCGTTCGGTGGCCGGGCGGTGACGTATGGAGGTGGTCAGGGCCTCGACGGCGGCGGGCCGGTCCTCCAGCGCGGTCAGCACCGCGGCGTGCTGGTGGGCGAGGGACGCCTGGTGGTAGGCCCCCACCGTCTCCGCGCCGGTCCCCGCCGTGGCGGCGGCGTGATCCAGGTGGTGCTCGGCCGCGCGGAGATGGGTCAGCGCGGCGCGGCACTCGCTCTGGCTCGCGGCCGCGGCGACGGCCGCCTGCCCGTGGAGGAAGGCCCGGGTGCCGGGCTCGATCGCCGCCGGGACGCCCGACAGGGCCGCTTCGGCCAGGTCGAGGGCGTGCCGGTGGTGTCCCAGGGTGTAGGCCTGAACCGACAGCGCCCGCAGCGTGACCGCGTAACCGACCGCGTCGCCGTTCTCGGCCGTGAGCCTCAGGGCCGCCTGGTAGTAGCGTTGCGCGGCTCCGTGGAGTTGCTCGTCGAAGCACATGAAACCGCACAGGTAGGTCAGCTCGGCGGCGATCGACAGCATCCTGCGGCGGGTGGCGGAGCTCATCCGGCACCGCAGCCACGGCACGACGTCCACGGCGAGATACCCCGACAGGGCCCGGCGGGCCTGGCCGCCGCCGAAGGCCGTGTCGGTGTAGGAGAACACCTGGGCCATCGCCGCGGCCGCCTCCACCTGCGGGGCGCCTATCCGCGGCGCCGGATCGCGGCCGCCGCCGGCGGTCAGCGCCGCCACCGTGGCGTCGGCCCAGCCGGGGACGGACAGCGCGGCCAGGTTGTAGACGCATTCCTCCAGCACCCGCCGCCGGCCGGGGCGGGGCCCGGCGTGCAGCTCGACCAGCCCGGCCAGGGCGTCCGCCTCCCACCAGGTCGCGCCGCCGGCATCGGCTCCGGCGGGGGCGCGGGGCTCCCGCTCCGGTCTGGCCAGGCCGATCGCGGCGGCGCTCAGGGGGCGTCCAAGCCGGCGCGACAGCGCCTCGGCCACCAGGTCCGGCACCGGAGAGCGCGGGCGCATGCCCGCCAGCCAGTGCGCGACCGCCGCCCGGCCGTACCTCAGCGTCACCCCCGCCTCGACGCCGAGATCGTTCACCGCGCCGGCCAGTTGCTGGCCGGTCCACCCGGTCTCGGTCAGCAGGGCCCGCAGCCGGACGTTGGGTCGGTGTCCTGTCGCCATCCGGGTCCTCTCACCCGGTGCGGCGACAATAGTCCTCCGTCCCCGGGTACAGGACCGGGCGGGCCGGCCGCCGGTGGGCGCCCGCCCGGGGACGGCCGTCCGGCTCACCGCTGCCATCTGCGACGACGGCGCGGACGCCGCTCCGGCCGTGCGGCTCTCCACCTTTTTTCCTTTCCTTCCACCGGCGGCCCGCAGGCGCGTTCCGCGGCCTCGGTCACCGGCGTGAAACACGGCCGGCAAATGAAACCGATCCCCCGGCGCCGGGGGGTTCCGAGACGTCGCGGCGGCGGCCGTACTGGAAATGAGCCTGCCCTTCATCGCAGGGACGCGGCGTCGGCCGCGTCCGCTCATACCGCTCCGGCGGCGCCCGGAAATCCGGAAAACAGGACAGTGGAAAGAGGTGAGTGTGGTGACGACCGCACCAGTGCTCGGCTTCACCGACAGCACCACGCGATCGGCACATGAGGTACTGGCCGCGGCCCAGGAGCTGGCCGGACCGGCTCACCGCGGCGCGGTGGACCGCCTGCCGGAGGAGATCCGCCACATCGCCGGTTACCACGCGGGCTGGTGGGACGCCGAAGGCCGCCCGCGACAGGGCGGCGGCAAGGCGGTCCGGCCGGCGCTGGTGCTGGCGTCGGCGTGGGCGGCCGGCGGCGAGGACGCGGCGGTCGTCCGGGCGGCGGTGCCCGCGGCGGTCGCGGTGGAGCTGGTTCACGACTTCTCGCTGCTGCACGACGACATCATGGACGGCGACCTGACCCGCAGGCACCGACCTGCCGCGTGGTCGGTGTTCGGGGTCGGTGAGGCCATCCTGGCCGGCGACGTGCTGCTGACGCTCGCCCTGGACCTGCTCGCCGGGAGCCCGGGCCTGAGGGTGCTGACCGGCTCACTGCTACGGCTGTGCTCGGGACAGAGCGCCGACCTGGCGTTCGAGTCCCGCACCGACGTCACCCTCGCCCAGTGCGTCGAGATGGCCGCGGGCAAGACCGGGGCGCTGCTGGGCTGCGCCTGCGAGATCGGTGCGCTGGCCGGCGGCGCCGATCAGGATCGCGCCGGGCTGTTCGGGCGGTTCGGCCGTCATCTCGGGCTGGCCTTCCAGCTCACGGACGACCTCCTGGGGATCTGGGGGGATCCCGCGGTCACCGGCAAACCCGTCTTCTCCGATCTGGCCGGCCGCAAGAAGTCCCTGCCGGTGGTCGCCGCCCTCACCTCGGGCACCCCCGCGGGCGAGCGGCTGGCCCGGCTGTACCACGGCGACCAGGTCCTGGACGAGCGGTCCCTCGCCCATGCCGCCGACCTCGTCGAGGCGGCCGGTGCCCGCGCCTGGGCACAGCGCGAGGCCGAGGCCAACCTCGCCGCCGCGCTGGCCTGCCTGCGGCAGGCCGACCCCGCCCCGGAAGCGGCCGGCGACCTCCGCCTGCTGGCCCAGCTGATCATCCGGCGGGACCGCTGACATGGCCGCCGACGACCTGGCCGCCACGACGACGCCCGCGGACGGCTCCGTCCGGACGGTGCTGCTGGCCTCGCCCCGCTCGCTGTGCGCCGGCGTCGAGCGGGCGATCGAGACCGTGGAGCGCGTCCTGGCCGTCCGCGGCGCCCCCGTTTACGTCCGTAAGCAGATCGTGCACAACGTTCACGTGGTCGCCGATCTACGGCGGCGCGGCGCCGTCTTCGTCGAGGAACTCGACGAGGTGCCCGACGGGGAGACGGTGGTGTTCTCCGCGCACGGCGTCTCCCCGGCGGTCCGGGCGCAGGCCGAGCGCAAGGGACTGCGGGTGGTCGACGCCACCTGCCCCCTGGTCACCAAGGTGCACGTCGAGGCCCGGCGCTTCGCGGCCCGTGGCGACACCGTCGTGCTGATCGGGCACGCCGGGCACGAGGAGGTCGAGGGCACCCTCGGCGAGGCGCCGCGGCAGAGCGTGCTGGTCCAGACCCCCGCCGAGGCGGCCGCCCTGGAGGTCGACGACCCCACCCGGGTGTCCTATCTGACCCAGACCACCCTGGCCGTGGACGAGACCTCCGAGGTGGTCGAAGCGCTGCGGGACCGGTTCCCGGCGCTCTCCGGGCCCGGCAGCGACGACATCTGCTACGCCACCACCAACCGGCAGCACGCCGTGGCGGGGATCGCCGCCGCCGCCGACCTGGTGCTGGTCGTCGGATCGGTCAACTCCTCCAACTCGGTACGGCTGGTCGAGCTCGCCCGGCGCCAGGGCACCCCGGCCCATCTGATCGACGACGCCGGCGGCATCGACCCCGGATGGCTCCGCGGGGCCCGCGTGATCGGCCTGAGCGCGGGCGCCTCGGCCCCGCACCACCTGGTGGAGGAGGTCATCGCCTTTCTCCGCGGCCTGGGGCCGCTGCGGGTCCAGGAGCACCGCCACACCACCGAAACCGTCCGCTTCGCCCCGCCCAAGGAAGTGCGTACGCCTTGACTTCCTCCCCACGGCTGAAGCCGGGGGTATCCACACTCAAGGAGATTCGATGAGCGCTGACATCGCCACCGCCGTCCCCCGCGCGAACCCGGACGCCGCCTCCGCCGCGAGAACGCCGACCGGCGCCGCCGGCACAGGCACGACGACCACGAGCGGCCTTCTCCCGCGGATCAACGGCCCCGGCGACCTGCGCCGCCTGCCACCGGGCCGGCTTCCCGAACTGGCCGGGGAGATCCGCCGGTTCCTGGTGGACAAGGTCAGCGCCACGGGAGGCCACCTGGGGCCCAACCTGGGAGCGGTGGAGCTCAGCATCGCGCTGCACCGGGTGTTCGCCTCGCCCCGGGACGCGATCGTGTTCGACACCGGCCACCAGGCCTACGTACACAAGATCCTCACCGGCCGCCAGGGCGGCTTCGACCGGCTGCGCCAGGCCGGCGGCCTGTCGGGGTATCCGAGCCGGGCGGAGTCGGTCCACGACATCGTCGAGAACTCCCACGCCTCGACCGCCCTGTCCTATGCCGACGGCCTGGCGAGGGCCTTCCAGCTCCGCGGCCACACGGACAGGCACGTGGTGGCGGTGATCGGGGACGGGGCGCTGACCGGCGGCCTGGCGCTGGAAGCGGTGAACAACCTCGGTGCCGCGCCCGGCCGTCCCGCGATCATCGTGCTCAACGACAACGGCCGCTCCTACGCCCCCACCGTCGGCGGGCTCGCGAGCCACCTCGCCGCCCTGCGCCGGTCCGGCCGGGGCTCCGGGGCCTCCTCCCCCCGGCCGGACGGCCCCAACGTGTTCGAAAGCCTGGGCTTGTCCTACCTGGGGCCGGTCGACGGTCACGACATCGACGCCCTGGAGGGAGCGCTGCGTCAGGCCCGTGCCCTGCGCCGGCCCGTGGTGGTGCACGCGGTGACGGTCAAGGGCAAGGGGTACGGCCCGGCCGAGAACGACAGGGCCGACCACATGCACGGGATCGGGGTGCTGGACCCGGCCACCGGTCGGCCGCGCGACGCGGCCGGCGCGGCGCCGCCGTCGTGGACGTCGCTGTTCGCCGACGAGATGACCGTGATCGGCGCCGCGCATCCCGGCGTGGTCGCGATCACGGCGGCGATGCCGGGCCCGACCGGGCTGGCCGAGTTCGCGACCAGGTTCCCGGACCGTTTCTTCGACGTCGGCATCGCCGAGCAGCACGCCGTCGCCTGCGCCGCGGGACTCGCCCTGAACGGCATGCATCCGATCGTCGCGATGTACGCGACCTTCTGCAACCGGGCCTTCGACCAGGCGCTGATGGACGTCGCCCTGCACCGGCTCCCCGTCACGTTCGTCCTGGACCGGGCCGGGATCACCGGACCGGACGGCCCCAGCCACCACGGCATGTGGGATCTGGTGCTGCTCGGCATGATCCCCGGACTGCGGATCGCCGCCCCCCGCGACGCGACCCGGCTGCGCGAGCTGCTCCACGAGGCCGTCGGCCACGACGGCGGGCCGACCGTGGTCCGCTATCCCAAGGCCAACGCCGGCCCCGACATCGCGGCGCCACGGCGGCTCGGCGGTCCGGACGGCGTCGACGTGCTGTCCCATACCGGCGACCAGGCCCTGCTCGTGGCCGTCGGGCCGCTCGCGGGACCGTGCGTGGCCGCCGCCACGCAGCTCCGGCAGCACGGGGTCGGTGTGACGGTGGTGGACCCGCGCTGGGTGACGCCGGTCTCCCCGGTGCTGGTCGAGCTGGCCGCCGCGCACCATCTGGTGGTCACGGCCGAGGACGGCCTGCGTACCGGCGGCGTCGGCACGGCGATCGCCGCCGCGTGCGCCGACGCCGGCCTGACGACGCCGGTGCGCGCCCTCGGCCTGCCGAGGGAGTTCGTCGGCCACGGTGAGCGCGCCCGCCTGCTGGCCGCCGCCGGCCTGGACCACCGCTCGATCACCGCCTCCGTGCTGGAGGCCGTCCGCCTGGGAGTCTCCGGACGCCCGGCCCCTTCACCGGCGCGCGGGGCCTGGCCGGTCGGAGGATGGTCATGAGCGCCCCCGTCCTCCTGGGCATGCCCGGTACCGGCGCCCCGCCCGCGGCCCCGCGCTCCCCCTCCCCTGCCTCCGCCGTCCTGCGGCCGCGCCGGGTGACCCGCCGGCTCCAGGTGGGCGGGGTCGCGGTGGGCGGGGGCGCCCCGGTGTCGGTGCAGTCGATGACCACCACCGTCACCGCCGACGTCGGCGCCACCCTCCAGCAGATCGCCGAGCTCACCGCCGCGGGCTGCGAGATCGTCCGCGTCGCCGTACCGTCCCAGGACGACGCCGACGCCCTGCCGCGGATCGCCAGGAAATCCACCATCCCGGTGATCGCCGACATCCACTTCCAGCCCAGATACGTCTTCGCCGCCATCGATGCCGGCTGTGCCGCGGTCCGCGTCAATCCCGGCAACATCAGGGCCTTCGACGACAAGGTGGGAGAGATCGCCCGTGCGGCCGGCGCGGCCGGGATCCCGATCCGGATCGGGGTCAACGCCGGCTCCCTCGACAGGCGGCTGCTGGCCAAGCACGGCCGGGCGACTCCCGAGGCGCTGGCCGAATCGGCCCTGTGGGAGTGCTCCCTGTTCGAGGAGCACGGCTTCGCCGACCTCAAGGTCTCCGTCAAGCACCACGACCCGCTGACCATGATCGCCGCCTACCGGGTGCTGGCCGCGTCCTGCGACTACCCTCTGCACCTCGGCGTCACCGAGGCCGGTCCCGCCTTCCAGGGCACCGTCAAGTCCGCCACCGCGTTCGGCGTCCTGCTGGCCGAGGGCATCGGCGACACCATCCGGGTCTCCCTGTCCGCTCCCCCGGTGGAAGAGGTCAGGGTCGGAGCGCAGATCCTGCAGTCCCTCGGGCTGCGTCCGCGCCGGCTGGAGATCGTCTCCTGCCCCTCCTGCGGCCGGGCGCAGGTCGACGTCTACCGGCTCACCGACCAGGTCGCCGCCGCCTTCGACGGGTTCCCCCTGCCCCTGCGGGTGGCCGTCATGGGCTGTGTCGTCAACGGACCCGGCGAAGCCCGCGAGGCCGATCTCGGCGTCGCGAGCGGCAACGGCAAGGGCCAGATCTTCGTCCGCGGCCGGGTCGTCGCCACCGTCCCGGAATCGAAGATCATCGAAGCTCTCGTCGAGGAGGCGACGCGCCTCGCCGAGCAGGCCGAGGCAGGCGACGACGTCCCGGAGCCCTCCGTGGGCGCCGGCCCCGAAGACACCCCACCCCCTCGGAGGAATGGATGAGCACCACGCGTACGGCACGTCCCGCCGGAGTCTCTCCCCAGGACCTTCTCGCCGAGATCGCCGTCGATCCCATGGGTCAGGTCACCGCCTCGGTCTACGAGACGGCCCGGCTGGTGGCGTCGGCGCCGTGGCTGAGCGGCCACCGGCGGCGGATCGAGTTCCTGATCCGGGGCCAGAACCCGGACGGCACCTGGGGCGGGCCGGGCCCCTACGTGCTGGTCCCCACCCTCAGCGCGGTCGAGGCCCTGCTCACGGTGGTGAGCGCCGCCCGGCACGGCGAGCGGGCCGTATCCGGCCACAGCGATGTCGCGGGCGCCGTGCACCGTGGCCTGCACGCGCTGTTCGCACGGCTGGACCCCCAGTCGAGAGCCGTCCTTCCGGACACCATCGGGGCGGAGTTCCTCATCCCCTGGCTCGTCGGCGAGATCAACCGGCATCTGGACGCGCTGGAGAAGCACCCCGTCCCCGGCCTGGACGCCTGGCACGGCTCGGGACGCCTGCACACACCCGACGGATGGGATTCGGCCCCCCTCGACCGGCTCCGCCACGCCGCCGGGCAGGGGCACACGCTGCCCCCGAAGGTCTGGCACTCCCTGGAGGCACTGGGAGGCATCGCCGTACAGGCTCCCCAGGTGCGCCCCGTCGGCGGGGCCGTGGGCTGCTCGCCGGCCGCCACCGCCGCCTGGCTGGGCGCCGGGGACGGCGACGGGGCGGGCACGGAGCGGCGTCGCGCGATCGAATACCTGCACACCGTGCAGGCCAGGCACGACGGCCCGGTGCCGGGCGTGACGCCGATCGGCGTCTTCGAGCGGGCCTGGGTGCTCTCGGCCCTGGCCGAGGCGTTCCCGGGCACCACGCCGCCCCGCGAGCTGGGCCACAGCCTGCACGCCGCCTTCGGCGACCTCGGCGTGCCCGCCGGCGCGGGCCTGCCGCCCGATTCGGACGACACCGCCGGGGCGCTCCACGCTCTGGCGCTCATCGGCAGGCCACGGTCCCCGGAATGCCTCTGGGCCTACGAGTCCGATACGCATTTCCGCTGCTTCACCGCCGAGCGCACCCCTTCCACCAGCACCAACGCCCACATCCTGATGGCCTTCGGGGACCACGAGGCCGGCGCGGCGGACGGGGCCCGCTACCGGCGGGCGATCGGCAAGATCTCCCAGTGGCTGCACGGGCAGCAGCGGCCCGACGGGAGCTGGATCGACAAATGGCACGCCTCCCCCTACTACGCCACGGTCTGCAGCGTCTCGGCCCTGGCCCGCCACGGGGACGCGTCATCCGCCGTGGCGCTGCGCGCGGCCGCCGAATGGGTGCTCGGCACCCAGCGCCACGACGGGTCATGGGGCCTGTGGTCCGGCACGTCCGAGGAGACCGCGTACGCGATGCAGACCCTGCTGCGGGCCCCCGGACGCGACGACGGCGCGGTGCGCCACGCCGTGCTGCGCGGCGACGCCTTCCTCGCCGCGCAGGACGACGTGGCCCACCGCGACCACGACGGCCCCGACGACCACGGCGGACCCGACACACCCGGCGGACACCATGGCGACGGCCGCCCCGGCGAGCACGACGGCCACGATCACCGAGGCGACGCCCGGCGGTACCCGCCCCTGTGGCACGACAAGGACCTCTACGCTCCCGTCGCGGTCATCCGGGCCGAGACGCTGGCCGCGCGCACCCTGGCCCGGACCCGGATCCTGGAGAGGCAGTGATGACATCCCCCGCACCCGGTGCTCTCCCCCCGGCAGGCGCGGAGGGGGTGGCGGCGTGAACCTCAACGGATACCGGTTCGCCCTGCGCACCCGGTCGTTCCTGGACGCCCACGCCGCCGACGGGACCGGCATGGTCGAGCTCGGCTCGGCGCCGGAGCCGCGACTGCTGGTCTGGCACCCCGAGACCGTCGGGGAGATCTTCCGCTCCGAGCAGCAGATGGTCCTGGAGGGCAGCGACACCCTGGGACCGCTGGTCGGCGCCCACTCCCTGCTCTTCGCCAACGGGCCACGGCACGCGGCCTACCGCAAGGTGGTGGGCACGGCGTTGCGCGGCCGTCAGCTGGCCGCCTACCACGGCACCATCCGTGACGCCGTCGACGCCGCGCTGGACGGGCTGGTCCCCGGCGAGGTGTTCTGCCTGCCCGAATGGACCCGTGAGCTGACTCTCCGGATCATCGGGCAGATCGTGCTCGGCCACGCCGGGCACGAGACGCTCGGCCCCTTCACGAGATGGGTGGAGTACACGCTCGGATCCCGGCCCCGCACCCTCGCCTACCGCCACCTGCGGGTGCCCGGGCCGCTGCCGTCGCCGTGGCGGACCTTCCGGCGGCGCAGGACGGAGATCGTCCACAGCCTCCTGGAGGCCGCGCGTCCCGCGACGGCGGCCGCGGGACCGTCCACGCTCGCCGCACGGCTGTCCGCCGGAAACGAGCCCCTCGGCCCCGTCGGCGACGAGGAGCTCTCCGACCAGCTGGTGTCGCTGCTGTTCGCCGGCCACGAGACGACCGCGTCCGCGATCGCCTGGACCCTGTTCTGGCTGCACCGGGACGACCGGGTCCGCCACGACGTCCAGGAGGAGCTGGCCGCGACCGGCGACGACGGCTCCACCGCCGAGAAGGTCCCCCTGCTGAACGCGGTGTGCCAGGAAGCCCTGCGGATCTCTCCCCCCGCCACGGTCGCCGGCAACCGGATGCTCACCGCCGACCGGCGGATGGCCGGCCGGCCCATGCCGGCGGGCACCCGCCTCACCCCGTGCATCGCCCTGGCCCATCGCAATCCGGAGGCCTACCCGCACCCGTGGCGCTTCGATCCCGCGCGGTTCCTGGACGCGCGGAGATCCGCCCAGGAGTACCTCCCCTTCGGCGGAGGGACCCGCCGGTGCCTCGGCGCGAACCTGGCCATGCTGGAGATGCGGATGGTCGTCGCCGCGGTGCTGCGCCGGCACGCTCTCCGCTGCCTCAACCCCGAGGCCGGGGTGCCGAACCCGCGCGGGCCCGCCATGGGTCCCGGGCCGCTCAGGATGGCGGTCGGCGGGTGCCCCCGGCGGTCCGGGACGGCCGCGGGCGCCCCCGTGACGAGAACCGAGGGATGAGGTGGACGCATGACCTCGCTGACCACGCGGAGCCGGCCGATGACGCAGGGACGGGCACTGATCCGCATCCACCGGCTCGAATACCCCTTCCCTGCGGTGTACGCGTGTCATGTGCTCTGGGGCGCCTGCTTCGCGGCGACCGACCCCCGGCAGCTGTTCACCGTGCCCGTACTGGTCACTCTCCTGGCCAACCTGCTCACCGTCGTCTCGCAGAATCCGCTCAACGCGGCGCTGGACATCCGCGCGGACACCCATACGCGGGGGAAGGACAGCATCGCCACCGCGACCCGGCGGCTCAGCCCGGCCGTGGCCTTCCGGTGCGCCGCGATCGAGAAGACGCTGGCACTGGCGCTGGCGACCGCGGTCTCGGTGGGACTCGGCCGCCCGGCGGTGGCGATCGGCGTGGGGCTGGCGATCGTCCTGCACCTGCTCTACAACCTCGAACCCGTCCGCCTGAAGCGGCGCGGCTTCGCCAACCCCGCCTACTCCGCCCTGACCTTCGCCTTCCTGCCCTGTGTGTCGACCTACTCGGCCCTCCGTCCGGACGTCCCCGCGCCCGTCTGGCTGGTGTTCGCCGGCCTGGCGGTGCTGTTGTTCGGACGCTCGCTGTGGTGGTCCATTCCGGACCTGGCCGGAGACGCCGCCGCCGGTGACCGCCCTCCCGCCGTACGGCACGGCGCCTACCGTTCCCTGCTGGTGGCCTGCGCGGCCACGGCGGGCGCGCTGATGCTCGCCGGGTGGGGCCTGTGGTGGCTCTACGGCCCGGCGTGGTCACTCCTGGGCGTCGCGGCCTGCGCCGCTTTCCTCATCGACAAGCTCGGCCTGCTGCCCGGCATCTCCGACGACAACCTTCCCGACGAGAGGACGATGCGTAAACGGAGCCTGTCCATGGTCCTGGCGGCCGACCTGCTGCTGGTGGTGATCCCCCTGGTGGCCGGATGAACCGCCACGGTCTGAATCCGGGACATGCCGAAGCCCAGGCACCGGCCCGGCCGGATACGGACGGCCGCGCCGTCCAGCCTTCCGAGGGGCGTCCGTTTCGGGCAGGCCGGTATCGGCGCCGACGCCGTGACGCTCCCGGACGAGGGGCCGTTGTCCGTGCCGACCCGTCAGCCTCGCAGGTCAGACAGGTCCTCGTCACTGAGGCTGAGATCGTTCGCCGCGAGGTTCTCCTCCAGGTGGTCGAGAGAACCGGTGCCCGGAATCGCCAGCACCGACGGCGACGTCGCCAGCAGCGCGGTGATCGCGACCTGCGCTGTGGTCGCGCCCAGGCGTGCCGCGACCTTGCCGAGCCGTTCGGCGTCGACTGGGCTGCCGCCACCGCCGAGCGGGAAGTACGGCACGTACGCGATACCCGCTTCCTCGCATTCCGCGAGCAGCTCCATGTCGCCGGTGTGCCGGTTCTGCACCGCCGTGACGGGCGCGATCGCCCGGGCCTCGGCGAACTGGGCGGCATCGACATTGCTGACGCCCAGGTGCCGGATCAGCCCCTCCGCCCGGAGCTCGGCCAGTACCGCGAACCGTTCGGCGATCGACTCGCCACCCGGCCCGGTCATCCCGCCCACCCGCAGATAGACCAGGTCGAGCCGGTCCAGCCCGAGGGAGCGCAGATCCGCCTCGACCAGGCCGCGCAGCTGATCGGGCGTCGCCTGCTCGCTCGGCACACCATCCGGCCCGCGCAGCGGCCCGACCTTCGTCGCGATCACCAGGTCGTCACGGTAGGGGGTCAGCGCCGTACGGATCGACTCGTTGGCCCACACCGCTCCCCTGCCGTAGAAGCCGGCCGTGTCGATGTGGTTCACGCCCAGCTCCACGGCGCGCCGGAGCACCGCGATGCCGCTCTCCTGGGCTCGCGGCGGGCCGCCGAAGGTGCCCATCGCCAGGCGCATCGCGCCGAAGCCGAGCCGGTTGACGGTCAGGTCCCCGCCGAGGGAGAAAGTCTTGATTGTCATAAGGCCCATGGTGTCCGTCGTCACGACGCCCGGCGAACTCGTGGCAGCTTGCTGCCAGACTGGCGGGATGCGGAACGAACAGGTGTTCTCCGTCCAAGGGGACGCGGAGTTGATCGCGCGTGCCGGTCATCTCTTCGAGTCCGCGTACACCGAGTTCCTGTGCGCCGCCCGGGACCTCAGGACCTGGTCGCAGCCGGAGGCCAGGGCTGCGGTCCTGAACAGGATGCGTGCCGCGGATTCCCCGGGCTTCACCTCTCGCAAGCTGCTCAGCCCGGTGGCGCTCGCCGAGGAGGAGGCCCGCGCGCACCTGCGGCTGGTGCGGAGCAAGGGGGCTCTGGTCCGGATCAGCGACTCGCCGCTGCCGCACGAGACCATCCTCATCGACCGGCGGGTGATGATCCTCGCCGGCCGGGAGACCCCCACCGGCCGTGAGTACACCGTGACGACGTCGCAGGTCCTGGTCGACGGCGTCCATTCGCTGTTCCAGGCGATCTGGGACAAATCTGTTGATCTCGATACCTATCTGCGCAGCGACGTCCCCCACCTCGACGCCGACGGCCGCCTGATCCTCGAAGCCCTCGGTTCGGGACTCACCGACGAGTCGGCGGCCAAACGGCTCGGCGTCTCGCTACGCACCTACCGGCGGCGCGTGGCCGAGCTGATGGCCAAGCTCGAGGCCGGCTCCCGCTTCCAGGCCGGGCTGCGGGCGGGCGAGCTGGGACTGCCCCGCTGACCGCTCACAGGGGGCTCCGCGGGACCTCCGGAGCGGCCCCCTCCAGGCGGACGATCTGGAAACCGGCCATGGCGAGCACGGCGGGCAGGTGGCGTATGACGTTGCGATCCTTCTCCTTGGCCGATTCGTGGAGGCGGGCCCAGTCCTCCATGTCGGGGTGGAGCTTGCGGACGGTGTCGCGGGAGGGGCCGTGGGTCCAGCCCTCCGCGGCGCGCTCGTCCATCCAGCGCCGGTGCTCCATGGCGGCGAGCCGCTCGATCTCCGCTTCGGTGAAGGCGAACCCGATCCCGGGGTCCACCCGTGAGGCGAGGACGGCCCCGACTGCCTTGAGCTTGCGGCCGATGTCCTGGGCCTGGCCGCGGTTGGCCCTCTTCAGGCCCTCGGGCAGCTTCGGCCAGGCGACCAGCGAGTCGTTGGTCTCCGGGGATTCGCCGCTCGTGAGGCAGTCGTAGACGTAGTTCTCATGGATGGTCCGCGCCAGCTGCTCGATGAGGTCCTCGGCGATCAGACGCGGATCACCGGCCTCCTCGGTGACGGCGAACACCCGCAGCAGACCGGCCAGGTCCTCCAGGAGGCTCACTCCCTGGAAGGCCTGATCGAACATTCCCTGCCGTTCGACCCGGATCACGAGCGAGCGCGGCGACCTGGTCCACAGCCGCAGGGTGGTCAGCGCGGTCTTCAGGGCCAGGTCCTCGTCGCGGTAGCACACGTACACCCGCTGCGGCACGTCGGCGGGGGTGTGTTCGCCGGAGTCGAGCAGGCGAGGGTGGACGGTCGTGAGGTCGAGGACGGAGTCGATGAATTCGCACCTGCGGCGGATGACGGACAGCGCCGCGTCGGCGTCCGCGTCGATGACGGTCACCGGCAGTCTCGGCTGGGACTGCGGAGACCGTAGCCGCCACCGCCGGGCCAGCCCGACGAGCAGCGCGCTGCCGAAGCCGTCGAGGCCGACAAGCGTGACGGGCAGGCATTCGTCGATGGGATCGCGGTCCAGCAGCACCCGGGCGGCGAGCTCGTCGAGGTTGAAGAAGTCCAGCCGGAGGCCGGGCGGGTCCACCACGCCCAGCCTGCGGGCACGCAGGGCCGCACAGAGATCGGGGTCGGAGATGAGGACGTAGGCCGCCAGCGGGCCGGCGGCGGACCGCCTGACCCTGTGGGCGGCCAGGGCGATCCCCGTGTTCGTGGAGCTGTCCTGCTCGCAGGCGTAGAGCACCTCGGCCCTGCCGACTCCCGCCGCCTTGAGCACGGCGGGGGTGCGGGCGTCGCCGACCACCTGGAGCACACGAGGGTCGTCCAGGACGGTGACGGGGGTGGAGGTGACCACCACGACGTCACGCCCGGCGGCGCGCAGCTTTTCGACCAGTCCCCGGGCCATCGGACCCTCCCCGCAGATCACGGCGTGCCGCCGCGCCTCCCGCGCCCGGATCCGCCGGATCTCGGCGGTGAGCATGAGCCGCGCCGCCTCGATCAGGGCGTAGATCGTCACGGCGGGCGCGATGAACCTGGCCAGTTCCAGCGTCCACGGCAGCGGGGTCATGCCGTCGAAGGGGGTGGGATCGAGGACGAACAGCTGGAGATCGTAATAGACGATGTCCAGCGGCGAGCGCGCGAACTCCGGCCGGGAGACCAGATAGGTCCGCATGCCGACATAGCCAAGGACGAAAGCCGCTACCGCCAGGAAGATGAACGCGATTCGGAGCCGGAAGGCGGCGAACGGTGTCTTCACTCATGCCTCACTCGTGGCGATATGGAAATGTGGCTAATCGTCTTAACAGCCCCCGAGCCGGTAACGATCGGCCCTCTCCACACTAATGGGAGGGCTCGGCGCACGACGTGGATACGGAGGAGCGGGGTCCGGGGATCACGACCCGGCCGCCGGACGGCCGGAAGGGGCGAGGGACGGCCACCGCATGATCATCGGTGTCCGCGGGGACGGCCGGCTGATGGGCGCAGCCTGGCCCCGGACCAGATGTCTCCAGCATCGGCCCAGGTGAAACGGGGTAAGAGCCCTTCACCGGACTCGATATCGGGTCAAGACAGTCCGCTGGGGTCTGCGGAGAGGATGCGCCATGGCCATATTTCGGTCGGGATCAGGCGTACTGCGCCGTAAACCCATCGAACACATCGAGGAACCGGAGGGCCGCAGGAGCGAGCAGCTCACCCGCGTGCTGGGGCTCTGGCAGCTCACCGCGATCGGGGTGGGCGGCATCATCGGCGCGGGCATCTTCACGCTCGCGGGCACGGTCGCCAACGGCACGGCCGGTCCCGCGGTCGTGGTGTCGTTCCTGATCGCCGGGATCGCGAGTGCGGCGGCGGCACTGTCCTACGCGGAGTTCGCGGGCCTCATCCCGAAAGCGGGGTCGGCCTACACCTACAGCTACGCGGTCCTCGGCGAGCTGCCGGGCTGGTTCATCGGCTGGGACCTGCTGCTGGAGTACACCGCGATCGTCGCGGTCGTCGCCATCGGCATCTCCGGCTACTTCTCGTTCCTGATCAGCGACCTGGGCGCGCAGCTGCCCGCGTGGATGCTGGGGGCGCCGGGGACGGGGGAAGGGCACCGGGTCGACCTGTTCGCCGCCATACTGTGCCTGCTCATCGCGTACCTGCTGAACCTCGGCATGAAGAACGCGGCCCGGTTCGAGACGGCCGTCGTCGGGCTGAAGGTCGCCGTGGTGCTGATGGTCGTCGTCGTCGGCTTCTTCTACATCAACTCCGACAACTACGTCCCGTTCTTCCCCTACGGCGTCGGCGGCGCCATAACCGGGGCGGCCACGGTCTTCTTCGCCGTCTTCGGCTACGACGCCATGAGCACGGCGGCGGAGGAGTCCAAGGACTCCCAGCGCCACATGCCGAAGGCGATCGTGTACTCGCTCGCCATCTCGATGGTCCTGTACGTGCTGGCCTGCCTGGTGCTGACGGGCATGCAGAAATACACGGAGATCGACAAGGAGAGCGGCTTCTCCACCGCGTTCAAGTCCGTGGGCCTGAGCCGCCTGGCCGACGTGATCGCGGTCGGGGCGATCGTCGGCATCCTCACCGTGATGTTCACCTTCATGCTCGGGGTGAGCCGTGTCTGGTTCTCGATGAGCCGCGACGGCCTGCTGCCCAAGTGGTTCGCCAAGACGCACCCGACGCGGCACGTGCCGACGCGCGTGACGTGGATCGTCGGCATCGCCTCGGCGTTCATCGCCGGGTTCCTCCCCATCCGGGAGGCCGCGGAGCTGACCAACATCGGCATCCTGCTCGCCTTCGCGGTCGTGTGCACGGCGGTGATCGTGCTGCGCTACCGGCAGCCCGACCTGCCGCGGACCTTCCGCTGCCCCGGAATGCCGCTGGTGCCCGCGATCGGCGTCGTCTTCTCGCTCTGGCTGATCACCTTCCTGCAGTGGCAGACGTGGGTGCGCTTCCTGGTGTGGTTCCTGATCGGCCTGGTCATCTACTTCGGATACTCCTACCGGCACTCCGAGCTGGCCAAGGGACAGGCCGCGTACGGGGGCGGGGTTCCGCCGGACGAGCCCTGACGGCGCCGCCACCCGCCCTCGAAAACCGGCGTGCCCGCCTCCCCGGCCTGGCCGCCGGACCGGAAGGCGGGCGGCGGCCGGGCAGGCGGGGGCGGGAGACCGTCAGAAGAGCCCCGTGGAGACGCCGGCCGTGAAGGAGACCGTGCCGTCCGGGGTGCGGACCCGCACGTTCCCGCCGGAACAGGAGATCTCCGGGTCGGCGGCGCCCGGCACGATCACGGTCAGCAGGGCTCCCGCCGCCGGGGAGACCACCGTCGGGACCTTGATCCTCTTCAGGTAACCGGGCGAGATCTCCCCGGACCGGACCGACTGGCCGCCTATCGGCCTGCACGCGGGCATCTCCAGCTGGATCAGCGACGCCCGCCAGCCTCTGTCGGCCAGCACCACCCTGCCGCCCCCGGCGGCGGTCGCGCTGAGCGTGGGGCCGAGGTGCCACAGCGGGCGCACCTGCCGCCCCCGCGGGACCGCGTCCAGTACGGCCATCAGATCCGTACCGTGCTCGACCAGCACGGACCGGGTACGGGTGAGGCCGTAGGCCTCGTCGGCGAACCGGAAGGACTGGCGCGTACGGCCGGCGGTCTCCCCCAGCAGGCGTGCCGCCGTACCTTCCCGGAAGTCCGCGCCGACCACGACGGGAACGTTGTGGGCCTGCGGCGAGAGCGTCCACCGCTGGTAGGGCGTCTTCTCGTAGGAGTGGAAGCCCGCCTCCACCAGGATGTCGCGCCGCCGCGCGTGGTAGGTCACGCCGAGATGGTCCTCGTGCCCGTGGAGCGCGCGCCCGGGGCCGAACCTGATCGAGTAGTAGGCCGAGTCCGCGTCGTTCCAGGCGGTCCTGCCGAAGACGTAGCCGCCCGTGAACACCTTCACGGTGTCCTCTCCCGTGGAGATCCCCTTGGGGCGCAGATCGGCCGGGCTGTCGCCGATGGGCGCCAGGCGGCCGTCGGGCTGGGTGGCGTGGGCGATGTAGTCCTCCAGCGACCGCCACCGCCGGGTGAGCTCGGCGGGCATGCCGACCCCGCAGTCCTTGATCTCGTCCATCGCGACGCGCATCCGCTGATGGACGTAGAGCCCGTAGCGCGGCGCCTGCTCGCGCAGCACTCCCTGCGCGTCGATGGCGAGTTCGGCCGAGGCGGTCATCCGGCGCAGCGCCAGTGCCGTCCACTCCTGCTCGCCGAAGCGGCAGCCGATGCCCAGCAGCGCGATGTCCTGGTCCAGGCCGTGGTTGTGGCCGCCCTTGTAGAGGGCGGCGTCGGCCAGGATCCCGGCGTGCTCGGCCAGGCTGGCGGCCAGCCAGTCGTCCTTGACGTGAGCGCTGAGGCAGACCAGGGCCGGGGCGCGGAGCGCGACCGGGTGCTCGGCCCAGGCCCACGGGCTGATGCCGGCCTTTCCGCGTGGGTTGTCGCGCACCCAGTCCCTGGCGATCTCGGCCGCCCGGTCGAGGTATTCGCGCCGCCCGGTGGCCTCGTAGTCCACGACCAGCCGTCCCATCCACCGCAGGGTGTGCAGGTTCAGCGCCCACGAGCGGTTCCGGTAGGGGTCGGCACGCCAGTCGATGTCCCTGCCCAGCTCCACCGGGGGAAGGCCGACGAAGGCGACCCGCCCTCTCATCGCGTCGGTCCCCGGCACGGTGGAGAACTGGCCGCGCGGGCAGGTGACCCTGCCCCGGCTGTCGGCCAGGGAGAACTCGACCGGCCCGCAGGCCAGAAGGGTCAGGAAGGTCAGGACGGTCAGGGCGAGTGCGCCCAGTCCGATGATCCCCCGTTTTTTGTCAAGCAAGTGATTGCTCCATCAAAAGGCGCGAGCGGCCCCAGCGCGCTCGCGACATGGAAGGACACGATCTCCCGGTGGGCGAGGCCCCTCGCTCACCGGGAGGTTTTCAGGGAGCTCCGGAGAGCCCCGCCGGACCGGCGTCCCGGCCCGGCGACCCGTTCACGGCAGGGGGCACAGGCCCCCCGGAACCGGCGTCCGCGGCTCCCGGCACGGGCCGCGGCGCCGCGCGGGAGCGCTCGGCGACCCGCACGGGAGCCGCCGGATGCCGCCGCCCCCGGCGACCGCCGCGCGCCCGGCCGGCGTTCTGATCATGAACTGTTAGATGCGCGACACCCCGGGGTTGTTCTCCATCGGCACGTCTTTTCGCGGCGGGATCGGGTGCCGCCGGATTCTCCCGGCGAGATCGGGGCCGCCGGACGGCGGGAACGTGTGACCCCCGGCGCCCGCCCGCCCGCGGCGCGGTGAATCCCGGGCTTGAGAAATAGAACCCCCTAGGGGTATGTTACGGTCACTGACATACCCCGCCGGGGTACACGTGAGAGGAGAAACCCATGTGCACGGCATGCGCGTGCGGCACCCAGGACAGCGCCTCCGCCCAGGTGGAGATCACTGAAGGCAGGACCTACACGGTCAGCGGGATGACCTGCGGCCACTGCGTCTCGTCGGTCTCCGCCGAGATCGGCGGCATCGGCGGAGTGACCGGCGTCCAGGTCGACCTGGCCACCGGCCTGGTCACGGTCAGCGGGGCGACCTTCTCCGACGAGGAGATCCGCGCGGCCGTGGACCGGGCGGGTTACGCGCTGGCGGACACCTCACCGGCCAGCGTGTCCTGAGAACCAGCGTGTCCTGAGAACAAGTGGTGGGCGTGCATTGGCGTGCACGCCCACCGCGGGGCCGGTCCGACTCGAATCACACCAATCCCCCACCACGCATCCTGCCACCCGGCGGGACGCGAGAAACCAGGAGTGCGGCATGAACGCCGTCAACCCACGCAGGTGGCAGGCACTCGTCGTGCTCGCCGCCGCGCAGTTCATGGTCATCATGGACACCTCCATCATCGGCGTCGCCCTGCCGGACATGCAGCGCGATCTCGGCTTCTCCCAGGGCGACCTGCAGTGGGTCTTCAACGCCTACGTCATCGCCTTCGGCGGCCTGCTGCTGCTCGGCGGGCGGCTGTCGGACCTGTTCGGCGCCCGCAAGATCTTCACCATCGGCTGGATCATCCTGATCGCCGGCTCGATCGTCGCCGCGGCGGCGAGCGACGCCTGGATCGAGATCGGCGGCCGCGCCGTCCAGGGCGTCGGCGGGGCGCTCATCGCCCCCGCCTCGATGACGCTGCTCATGATGCTCTTCGGGCACAACCCCCGCGAGCTGGGCAAGGCCATGGCCCTGTACGGCGCCGCCGCGCCCGCCGGAGGCACCGCCGGAGTGTTCCTCGGCGGCGTCATCACCGAGTATCTGAGCTGGCCGTGGGTCTTCATCGTCTACGTTCCGATCGGCCTGGCCACCCTGGCCGCCGTCCCCGCGCTGCTCCCTGCGACGCAGGGCAAGCGGGGCTCGGTCGACGTGCTGGGCGCGATCGCGGTCACCGCCGGTATCGCGCTGGCCGTCTACACCATCGTCAGCGCTCCTGAGCAGAGTCTGACCGTCACGCTGATCGAGGGCGTGGGCGCCGCCGTCCTGCTCGGGCTGTTCCTGGTCATCCAGCGCAGCGTCCGCGAGCCGCTCATGCCGCTGAAGATCTGGAAGGCCCCCGGCCTGGCCACCGCCAACCTGGCGATGGCGCTTCTCGGCGCGGCCTGGATCCCGATGTGGTATTTCCTCAACCTCTACCTGCAGCAGGTCCTGGGGTACGGCGCCTTCCCCAGCGGGGCCGCGCTGCTGCCGATGACCATCGCGATCATGATCTTCATGATCGGCGTCACCGCCCGGCTGCTCGGCCGTTTCGGCGCCAAGCCGCTCATCGTCGTCGGCCTGGTGATCCTGGCGCTGGGAGTCGCGGGGCTGTCCCTGGTGCGGCCGGACGGGGCGTTCGCCTCCGATGTGCTGCCCGCGTCGCTGGTCGCGGCGGTCGGCATGTCGCTGGCCTACATCCCGGCGATGATGTCGGCCATGTCGGGGGCGCGACCGGAGGAGAGCGGCCTCGCCTCGGGCATCGTCAACACCACCTACCAGGTCGGCTCGGCCCTCGGGCTGGCGGTCATGACCGCGATCGCCACCTCCCGGGGGGCCGCCGAGCTGGGTGACCCGCACATGCTCACCAACGGTTTCCAGGGCGCCTTCATCGGGGCCGGAGCGGTGGCGGCGCTGGGCGCCGTGCTCACCCTGCTGCTCATGCGCGGGCGCCGGTCGGCCTCCCGGCCGGACGCGGGCACCCGAGCGGAGTCGCTCGACGCGTAGGGAGCGGGATCGCTCCCGGACGGTACCCCCCACCCCCACCGGAATACCTTAGGGGGGTACCGTGTTGTTACGGATGAACCGATGAGACAAGAGTGACCGGAGGCGGGGAAATGGCCGGATACAGCGACACCAAGCAGGACCACCTCCGGCGGCTGCGCCGGATCGAGGGCCAGGCACGCGGGCTGCAGCGCATGGTCGAGGAGGACAAGTACTGCATCGACATCCTCACCCAGGTGTCGGCGGCCAACCGGGCCCTGCAGTCCTTCGCCCTCGCCCTCCTGGAAGAGCACCTGGCGCACTGCCTGGCCGACGCCACCGCCAAGGGCGGCCCCGAGGCCGAGGCCAAGATCAAGGAAGCCTCCGACGCCATCGCCCGCCTCGTCCGTTCCTGACCGACTCACGGATCCGCACATAGGGATCCACGCAAAGAAGGATGATCATCATGAGCACCACCACATACATCGTCAAGGGCATGACCTGCGGCCACTGCGTCAGCTCGGTCACCGAAGAGGTCGGCGGGGTCCCCGGCGTCACCGGCGTCAAGGTGGACCTGGCCACCGGCCTGCTCACCGTCGACGGCGAGGGCTCCACCGACGCCGCCGCGATCACGGCCGCCGTCGAGGAGGCCGGATACGAAGTGGTGACCCCGTCGTGAACACACCCGCCAAGCTCGGCGCCTACGTCCTCGGACTCGCCGTGATCTTCGGTGGAGCGCTGGGAGCCGGCAGCGCCGTGGGCTCCGTCAGCCCCCCGCCCGCCACGGACGGCCACCAGGTCCATACGCCCCCGTCCCCCGGCCAGGCGGCCGACGGCCACGGAGCCCACACGGAGACGGCCCCGAGCCAGGCCGCCACCAAGACATCCATCCCCGGAGGGCTTCAAATGTCCCAGGACGGCTACACCCTGACCCCCGAGACCACGACGGTCAAGCCGGGCGAGGCCACCGACTTCCGGTTCACCGTGACCGGCCCCGACGGCAGGCCGGTCACCGGCTACCAGGTGCAGCACGACAAGAAGCTGCACTTCATCGTGGTCTCCCGCGACCTGGGCAGCTTCCAGCACCTGCACCCCGAAGAGGCCGGGGGCGGCGTGTGGTCGGTGAAGCTGACACTGCCCGGAGCGGGCGCCTACCGGGCGTTCGCCGACTTCGCCCCCGAGGGCGGCACCGGCCTGACCCTCGGCGCCGACCTGCACGCGGAGGGCGACTACACGCCCAAGGCGCTGCCCGCCGCCGGCCGTACGTCCACGGTCGACGGCTACACCGTCACCCTGGACGGCGACCTGACACCCGGCGCCTCCAGTAAGCTCACCCTCAAGGTGAGCAGGGACGGCAAGCCTGTCACCGACCTGCAGCCCTACCTGGGCGCCTACGGCCACCTGGTCGCGCTGCGCGCCGGAGACCTGGCCTACCTGCACGTGCACCCCGACGGGGAGCCGGGCGACGGGAAGACGCCCGCCGGACCGGAGATCACCTTCTACGCCGAGGTGCCCAGCCGGGGCGACTACCGTCTCTTCCTGGACTTCCAGCACGAGGGGACCGTGCGCACCGCGGACTTCACCGCCCGCGCCGGGGAGCTCCCGGCACCGGCCGCCCCGAGCCCGGAGCCGACGGCCACACCGTCCACGTCCGGCTCGCACGGCGCCCACAACCACTGACGCAGGCATGAAGAGCGAAAGGAGCAGGTGATGTCCTCCCTCACCGACGACAGGCCCCCAGGCGCGGTCGAACTCTCGATCGGTGGCATGACCTGCGCGTCCTGCGCCAACCGGATCGAACGCAAGCTGAACAAGCTCGACGGCGTCACCGCGACCGTGAACTACGCCACCGAGAAGGCCAAGGTCACCTTCCCCGAGGGAGTGGACCCCCGGACGCTGATCGCCGAGGTGGAGAAGGCCGGCTACACCGCCGAGCTGCCCGCCCCGCCCAGCGCCGAGGGCGCGCCGCAGGAGCCTCGCGACGAGCTCCGTTCCCTGCGCGACCGGCTGATCACCTCCGTGGTGCTCGCCGTGCCGGTGATCGCGATGGCGATGATCCCGCCCCTGCAGTTCACCAACTGGCAGTGGCTGTCGCTGACGCTCGCCGCGCCGGTCGTGGTCTACGCGGGCTGGCCGTTCCACAAGGCCGCCTGGACCAACCTGCGCCACGGCGCCGCCACCATGGACACCCTGGTCTCGCTCGGCACGATCGCGGCGCTGGGCTGGTCGCTGTGGGCGCTGTTCTTCGGCAGCGCGGGCACCCCGGGCATGACGCACCCGTTCGCCTTCACCATCGAGCGCACCGACGGCTCGGGCAACATCTATCTGGAGGCCGCCGCGGGCGTGACGGCGTTCATCCTGGCCGGGCGTTACTTCGAGGCCCGCTCCAAGCGCCGCGCGGGGGCGGCCCTGCGCGCCCTGCTGGAGCTCGGCGCCAAGGACGTCGCCGTGCTGCGCGACGGCCGCGAGGTCCGGATCCCGTCCGACCAGCTCAAGGCCGGCGACCGGTTCGTGGTCCGGCCGGGTGAGAAGATCGCCACCGACGGCGTGGTCGAGGAGGGCTCCTCCGCGGTCGACGCCTCGATGCTCACCGGCGAGTCGGTGCCGGTGGAGGTACGGCCCGGCGACACCGTGACCGGCGCGACCGTCAACGCGGGAGGCCGCCTGGTCGTCCGCGCCACCCGCGTCGGCTCCGACACCCAGCTCGCCCAGATGGCCAAGCTGGTCGAAGACGCGCAGACCGGCAAGGCGCAGGTGCAGCGGCTGGCCGACCGCATCTCCGGGATCTTCGTCCCGATCGTGATCGCGCTGGCCGTCGGCACGCTCGGCTTCTGGCTGGGCACCGGCGACGGCGCCGGCGCGGCCTTCACCGCCGCGGTGGCCGTGCTGATCATCGCCTGCCCCTGCGCCCTGGGCCTGGCCACCCCGACCGCACTGCTGGTCGGCACCGGCCGGGGCGCCCAGCTCGGCATCCTGATCAAGGGCCCCGAGGTGCTGGAGTCCACCCGCACCATCGACACCGTCGTGCTCGACAAGACCGGCACCGTCACCGAGGGCAGGATGACCCTCGTCGACGTGCACCTCGCCGACGGCGAGGACCGCGACGAGGTGCTGCGCCTGGCCGGCGCCCTGGAGCACGCCTCCGAGCACCCCATCGCCCAGGCGATCGCCCGGGGCGCGGCCGAGCGGGTCGGCGAGCTGCCCGCGCCCGAGGACTTCGCCAACGTCGAGGGGCTCGGCGTGCAGGGCGTCGTGGACGGGCACGCCGTGCTGGTGGGCCGCCCCCGGCTGCTGGCCGAGTGGTCGCAGCACCTGCCCGTCGAGCTGGAGCGCAAGCTGGCCGAGGCTCAGGCGGCCGGCCGTACGGCTGTCGCGGTCGGCTGGGACGGCCGGGCCCGCGCGGTCCTCGTCGTGGCCGACACCGTCAAGCCGACCTCGGCCGAGGCGATCAGGCAGCTGCGCGCCCTGGGGCTGACCCCGGTGCTGCTCACCGGCGACAACGAGGCCGTCGCCCGGTCCGTGGCCGCCGAGGTGGGCATCGACGAGGTGATCGCCGAGGTGCTGCCCGCCGACAAGGTCGACGTGGTCAAGCGCCTGCAGGCCGAGGGCCGGTCGGTGGCCATGGTCGGCGACGGCGTCAACGACGCCGCCGCGCTCGCCCAGGCCGACCTTGGCCTGGCCATGGGCACCGGGACGGACACGGCCATCGAAGCCTCCGACCTCACCCTGGTCCGCGGCGACCTGCGGGTGGCCGCCGACGCCATCCGCCTGTCCCGCCGTACCCTGCGCACCATCAAGGGCAACCTGTTCTGGGCCTTCGCCTACAACGTGGCCGCCCTGCCGCTGGCCGCGCTCGGCCTGCTCAACCCGATGATCGCCGGAGCCGCGATGGCGTTCTCCTCGGTCTTCGTGGTCAGCAACAGCCTGCGGCTGCGCGGCTTCAAGTAAAGCCGCCGCTCCGGACGGACAGGCGCCCGTACGGCCTCCAGCACCGCGCTGGGGGCCGTACGCGTTTGCGGTGACGCTGCTTGTACGGCCTCGCGGGCTCGACGACCTACAGCGCGCGGTCCGCCGGTGGAACGGCACCGGGCCGGGACGCGCCCGCCGGACGGCCCGCCCGATCACGCGACGGATCCCATGATCCGCGTGCGGGACGCGCGGGAGCACAACCTGCGCCACGTCGACGTCGAGGCGCCGCGGGACCGGATCGTCCTGTTCACCGGGGGTCGGGCTCGGGGAAGTCGTCCCTGGCCTTCGGGACCGTCTACGCCGAGGCGCAGCGACGCTACCTGGAGTCCGTCACCCCCTACGCCCGGCGGCTCATCGAGCAGGTGGGGGCTCCCAAGGTCGGCGACATCACCGGCCTCCCCCCGGCGGTCGCCCTGCGGCAGGCGCGGGGCGGCGGCAGCACCCGCTCGTCGGTGGGCACCGTGACCCACCTCTCCAACGTCCTGCGGATGCTGTTCTCCCGTGCCGGCGCCTATCCCCCCGGCGCGGAGCACCTGGACTCCGACTCCTTCTCGCCGAACACCCCGATCGGGGCCTGCCCGCACTGCCACGGCCTGGGCCGGGTGCACACGGTCAGCGAGGAGAGCCTGGTTCCGGACCCCGGCCTGAGCATCCGTGAGGGCGCGGTCGCCGCCTGGCCCGGCGCCTGGCAGGGCAAGAACTACCGCGACATCCTCGTCGAACTGGGGGTCGACGTCGACCGTCCGTGGTCGGAGCTGCCCGCCGAGCGGCGCGAGTGGATTCTGATGACCGACGAGCAGCCGGTCGTCACCGTCCACCCCGTGCGTGACCCCGGCAAGGTGGCCCGCGACTACCAGGGGACCTTCTCCAGCGCCCGGCGGTATGTGCTGCACACCTACGCCACGACGAAGAGCGCCTCCCTGCGCGCGCGGGCCGCCCGGTTCCTGCTCTCCTCCCCGTGCCCGGTGTGCGGGGGCAGACGGCTGCGTCCGGAGGCGCTGGCCGTACGCTTCGCCGGCCGGGACATCACCGAGATGGCGGCCCTGCCCCTCCGGCTGGCTGGAACTGCGCGGCATCACCCGGCACAACCTCCGCGACCTGGATGTGCGCTTCCCGCTGGGCACCTTCACCGCGGTCACGGGCGTCTCGGGCTCGGGGAAGAGCACGCTGGTGAGCCAGGTGCTGACCGGCGTCGTCGCTGAGCACCTGGGTGCCGACGCCGACGACCCGGGACAGCTGGGCGCCCGCGAGGGCGAGGACACCGGCCGCTTCTCCTTCAACGTCCCCGGCGGACGGTGCGAGAACTGCCAGGGACAGGGGTCGATCTTCATCGAGATGCTGTTCCTGCCGGGCGCGACCGCCCCGTGCCCGGTCTGTCACGGCGCGCGCTACAACCCCGAGACCCTGCGGGTGACGGTGGCGGGGCGCTCCATCGCCGACGTGCTCGACATGACCGTCGAGCAGGCGCGCGACTTCCTGCGGGACGTCCCCGGCGCGGTCAGGAGCCTGGAGGTGCTGTCGGAGGTCGGGCTGGGATACCTGCGGCTGGGTCAGCCGGCGACCACCCTGTCCGGCGGCGAGGCGCAGCGCGTCAAACTGGCCAGCGAGCTGCAACGCGTGCGCAGGGGCCACACCCTGTACGTCCTGGACGAACCGACCAGCGGACTGCACCCGGCCGATGTCGACCTGCTGGTGGCACAGCTACGCGGGCTCGTCGCGGCGGGGAACACGGTGGTGCTCGTGGAACACGACATGGACGTGGTGGCGGGCACGGACTGGGTGATCGATCTGGGGCCCGGCGGCGGTGAGGCGGGCGGGCGCGTCGTCGCGGCCGGTCCGCCGCACGTGGTGGCGGGTGCGCGGGACAGCGTGACGGCTCCGTACCTGGCCCTCCGGCTGGCTCGCCGGGAAGGCGGGCGGCGGGGCGTGGCCGCCCGCTGACCGCGGCGCGCTCGTTACGCCGGCCTCCCGGGCGTCGCCGGCGACGCCCGGGGTCCCTCGGACTTCGGCGCCCCGGGGTCCACCGAACTTCGGCGCCCCGGGGTCCCGCGAACTTCGGTGGAGGAGGCGAGCGGCCCGGTCAGCCCACCGTGGCGCCCACGTGATCGTCCGTCGCCAGCGCGCGGCTCAGCGCCGCGCGCCGGAGCAGGAAGCCGAGGCCGACCAGCACCGCGACAAGACCGAGGCCGAGGTAGTAGGCGGTCTCGGGAACGACCTCGCTCAGGCGCACGACGCCGCTGCCCAGTCCGCCGCCGAGCGCGGCGAACAGCCAGTAGACGCCGACGACCCGCCCCATGAACGGACGGGGGAGCACGTCGGCCAGCGCCGAGATGCTCACCGCCGCGACGACGACCTCACCGCAGGCGTGCGTCAGGTAGACCACGATCAGCCAGAGCGGGGAGATCCTCGTCTCTCCGGCGGCGAGCGCGGCCGCGACCGACATCACCAGGAAACCACCGCCCACCAGCAGCAGCCCGGTGGCGAACTTGATCGCGACGTGCCGCCGCCCGCCGATCCGGGGCAGCACCGAGGCGATCATCGGCGCGAGCACCAGGATGAACATCGGCGTCACCGCCTGCAGCCAGCCGGCCGGCACGGTGAAGCCGACCACGTCGAGGTCGACGTGGTCGCGTGCGAACAGATTGAGCAGCGACGCCGCGTGGGCGATGATCATCCAGAACAGCGTGCTGCCCAGCAGCACCGCGAGGAAGGCGCGGAGCCGCCGCCGGTCGGCCACCCCGAGCTCCGGGTTCCGGTACAGCGTCAGGTAGCCGACGGGCGGCACGATGACGGTCAGCACGCCGGTGATCATGATCGCCGTGCTGGGGCTGAGCACGCCGGCCAGCGCCATGACGACGAGCAGCCCGGCCAGCACCACGCCGGCCGCGGACGTCCGGGTGAGCAGGACGCGGCGTTCCCCGGGCGTGAGCGGCCTCGCCGGCCGGGCGCCGACACCGTGGAACTGCGCCCCGGTGGAGGCGAACACCACACCGGTGGCGATCACGGCCACCGCCGCCACCGAGAACGCGAGGTGCCAGCTGACCCGCTCGCCGAGGAAGGCGGTGACCAGCGGCGCCAGCAGCGCGGAGACCTGGACGCCGACGTACATCAGCGAGATGCCCGACTCGCGTCCTCTGCTGCCGCCGAACATCAGGTTGATCATCGCTTGGTGGTTCGGCTTGAACAGGCCGCCGCCGACCGCCAGCACGCACAGTCCGACCGCCGTCATGACGCCGGTCGGGATCGCCAGGAGCAGGTAGCCGAGCCCGCTGAACACGCACCCGGCCAGCAGCGCGGGCCGCTGGCCCAGCAGCCGGTCCCCCGCCCAGCCGCCCGCCATCGACAGGATGAACATCAGGCCGATCCACGCCCCGAACAGCGCCGCGGCATCCGCCCTGGCCAGGCCGAGCCCGCCCGCGGCGCGGGAGGCCGCGGCGTACAGCACCAGGATGGCCTGCATGCCGTAGAAGCCGAACCGTTCGAGCGCGTCGGTGGCGAAGAGCGTCACGTACCAGCGCGGCATCGCGCGCACCGACACCGCGCCGTCATACCGGCCGGCGGCGTCGTGGCTCTCGCCGGGACCGCGGGTCACGGGCCGCTGGGAGCTCATGAGCCCTCGACCCCGTCCGCCCGGAGCCCGCAGACCCGGCCGGGCGCGGCCTCCGCCTCCAGGCCGCGACCGTGGCCTCTCGCCTCGTCCATGCGCTTTCCTCTTTTCGCCACGAACCTTTGACGACAGCACTACGGGCACGTGCTCGAGGATCCCTTGGGGGCTCCGGGCAAGATCATCGAACGGCGGGAGGCTTCCACCGCGATTCGAGTGAGCTTCCAACCCGCCGAGAGCCGGCGGACGGCCGCCGTGAGACGGCGACACCGGGTTCGACGTCGCCGGTACGCGGGTGTGCACGGGTCGATGACCGGCATGCTGCAGGAGCGCGCCATCCGCTTCGGCATCGGCAGTGGCCTGTTCGCCCAGGCCGACTACGATCCCCCGCGGAGCTGGGAGCGCGTCCACCAGCCGGTCCTCGCGCTGTGGGGAACCCTCGACCGGGAAGCGATGCCCGCCGCGAGCTCGGCCGGGGGGACCGGGTACGGCTCGGCCTGGCTCTCGCATCGGCGGTGGCGTTCGTGCCGTGGGCGGCCTACTGGGGCCTGCTCATGCCCTGAGATCCCGCCGGTGGAGGCGTTACCGGACGGCGCCCAATCGGGTGAGGAGGCTCTCGTACCAGGCGTCGTAGGGGTGGTTGGTCGCCGGGTGGTTGGCCGACGGGGTTGTCGCCATGCCCGCCGTGTCGAAGTCCCAGCCGCGCACGAGCCGCCCCGCCTGCCGTGCCGAGGTGATGAAGGCGGACTCCGTCGCCGGTGCGGCGTAGAACAGGGCGCCCTGCTGGAGCTCCGCGCTGTCGCCCTTCTGGAACTCGTCGAAGGCTATCTGCCGGTAGCGGATGCGATCGCCGGTGAACCTGTCGGTGTCTACGCGCAGGGTCCGCGCCGGAGTCGGACCGTCTGCTCCGGTCCACACGTGCACGCTCGAAGTGCCGCGGATCGAGGTGGTCTTGTCGAAGCGAGCGTCGGAGGTCTTCGTGTTCCCGCGCCACGAGACCGCCGACGTGCCGGTGTCCAGTACGCCGTCCCAGCGCCAGTTCTGACTGCTGCTCTGGCTACGGTGGATCTCGCGCAGCTCCGTGCCGGCCGGGTCCGTGAACGCGACCGACGGCAGGACACCGTTGTCGTATTGGCGGCTGGGGGACCAGCTGATCTCGCCGTCCGCGCCGAGACGGCCGACGCGATACCACAGCGTGGTCGCGTTCTGGGACTGGTGGACCTCGACCAGGTCGCCGTTGTCGTTCAGCGCGACGGCGGGTGTCCGGCCGGTGTCGTACTTCCCGTGCCGGAGCCAGGTCACTCGACCGTCGTCGTACGTGCCGGTCCAGTACCAGAGCACACCCGAGCCGGAGTCGTGCACCTCGACGATCTGCCCGTTCGCGTTGAGCGCGACCGCCGGGTCATGGCCGAGGTCGCATCTGTACTCCGTGCGGCTCTTCCCGTTGCCGGACAGCAGAGGAAGTACGCGTCCGCGCACCGCGTCCAGTGACGGTGGGCTCGCCGGGTAGTCCTCGGCCGTCAGCAGCCGCGGCCCGAAGACGGAGACGAGCTCCTGATTGAGCGCGGCCAAGTTGCCGGCGGCGAACGACGGGTTGTCGGTCAGATCGTCCTTGAGGTCGAACATGACGACGAGCGGGGCGGCGGCCGGATGCTGCTCGGACCAGGTGTTGATCACGTTCAACCAGTCGCGCAGAAGGTTTGAAGCCGGGTTGCCGGAGTGGTCGACCAGATCACCGGGCGAGTCGTGGCCGATGGCGTAGTCGTGCGCTGTCGCGTACCCGTTGTCGTGGACATCGAGCTCGATGAAGCGAACGCCGTGGTCGAGCTGGTGGACGATGGAGTTCTTGGCGCCGTCGACGTTGCCGGAATAGCTGTTGTGCGTGGCACGGAAGATCGCCGACGGTAGCGGCAGGTCCGTGTCTGCTCGGGCGTTCTCGCTGATCAGCAGCACGGACGCGGCTATGGCGAGCACGGACAGCAGGGCCCTTGAACGGATCATCCTCGGATCCTCACGTCGGGGGGATGGTGCTGATGAGGGCGGGCTGGGCTTCGGGGCACGATCAGAGCCGGGCCGGGGTGTGGCCGGTCATGACCGGCGGCCGGCGACGAGGTGTTCGCCTCCCTCCGCTGAAGCGCTGAGCGTCCGCCCGCTGGGCTCGTTGTGGAACGACTCCTGGACGTAGATCATGCTCCGGACTTGTCGAGGATCTGTCCAGCGTCTCCGGCGGGGTCGCGCCTTCCTCGCCGCCCTCCTGGCATCGCTTGGTTATCCTCGAAGGTGATACTGATCGCGGCCTGGGAGGTGAAGGTGTGACGGAACGCAAATCACCCGGAGTCAGCTTCGAGACGTGGATCGACCGGCAGATCCGTGAGGCCACCGAGCGCGGGGAGTTCGACGACCTGCCGGGCGCGGGCAAGCCCATTCCCGGCGAGGGCAGGCCGCAGGACGAGATGTGGTGGATCAAGCAGAAGATGCAGGCGGAGAACCTGTCGTTCCCGCTGCCGGGGACGCTCGCGCTACGCAAGGAGGCCGAGGAGTCCCGGGCGGCGGCGGTCGGCGCCCGGACGGAGGCCGAGGCTCGCAGGATCATCGAGAACATCAACGACAAGATCCGTGAGAGCTACGGAAAGCCCCTGTCCGGTCCGCCGCTTCTCCAGCCGCTCATCGATGTGGACGAGGTCGTCGGCGATTGGCGGGCCCGCCATCCCGCCGAGGAGAAGCCCGCCCCTGAACCGCCTCGCGGCAGGCGCTCCTTCTTCCGGAGGATCATGCACGGCTGAGCCGTGGCCGGCGCCGTTGCCGTCCGGCGAGGACCGCGGGCGTGGAGCGATCGACGACGCCTGGGAGGGCACCGGGGATCCGGGATTCGCCCTCATCAGAGGGACAAAACCCGCGTGAGTACGGGTCAGCCGCCTCGAACATCAGTAGACCGAGATGTGAGGGTGGTCGAAGTGGTTGGCGGTGGTGCCGCCGCGGTCGGACATGGTCCGCCAGCTGCCGGTGCGGACGTGCCAGATCCGCTGGCGGAAGATGATGTACATGATGCCGAGCCGCCGGGCGTTCTTGATGGCCCATGCCGCGATCTCGTGCCCGCGCCTGGTCTCGTCGCCGGAGGGCATGCCTCCTCCGCGGCTGAGCATGAAGTCGCAGGCACGGCCGAGGGGATGCTCCCCGCCGCCCGCGATGCCGCCGTCGGCCCGGTAGCAGCCGATGCCGAACCGCGGGCCGAAGCGCTGCGCGATCAGCTGCCGGACCAGCCGCATCCGCGGTGTGATGTTGTCCGGCCCCGAGGGCAGCTGGGGAACCCAGGTGCCGTCGGCCCTCCTGAGCCCCGGGGTGGGGTAGAGCTGGTCGATCCTGTCCTTGATCTGACCGATCAGTCGCTCCGCGCGCTTCTTCTGGCCGTCGAGCTTCTTGAGCGACGCGCGGAGCGCGTCGGCGCGCTGCTCGGCCATCTTCTGCGCGCCCCGGTGGGAGTCACGGATCTTCGCGAACCCCTGCAGCTTGGCGTCCTGCTCGCTCACGATCTGCTGGGTGAGCGCCAGGCGGTTCAGCAGGGCGCCCGGGTCGGGGTTCCCCAGCAGCGCGACGGTCATGCCCATCCCGCCGCTGCGGTACTGCTCGACGGCCAGCATGCGGATCTCCGCCGCCGCCCGGTCGAATTCCCGCTGCGCGCGCTTGAGGTTGCCTCGCGCCACCTTTTCGGTCTTCTCCACTTTCTGCAGCTCGATCCGGCCGTTGTAGTACTCGGTGATCATGGCCTCTGACTGCTTCTGCAGTTGCGCCAGCTCCTTGCGGAGCTTCTTGGCGCTGGGCTTGGGGTCGGCCTGACCCGCCGACGCCAGACAGGCGCACAGGATCACAGCGGTGAGCGCCGAGATCAGGGTTCGGAGTACGTCGTGACGTCGAATCCCGCGGGACGCAGCCGTCACGCTTCTCCCTTCCCCTGAGGTGTGGGGCGCCGGCTGTGGCGTGTCGAGCCGGGGCGCCCCTCGTCCGATGGACGGTAGTAGAGGATGATGCCCCTAGGGCGACCGTTGTGCCAAATCAGACATTTAGTGCCTTGAGTGGAGAGATTTCCCCTGAAATCGCTCTGACTTGGCCTATCACCACCACTACGAGGCATCGTTGTCGATGACGATTCCCTCCGGGGAAGGCCGTCGGCGGACGCCCGGGCCGGCTGCCGCGGAACCCTGGGGGCCGAGAGTCAGCGGGGCGGGCCCATGGACCTTCTACGCGACCGTCACACCGGGCTTCCCGCCCGACGGACCTCCGCCACAGCCCTCATGCCCGGCTTCCGGGTGGATAGACCTTCAGGGCGGCCTCGAGCGCGGCGGCCTCCTCCGGGCTGAGGCGCTCCAGGAAGTGCACCAGCGTGGCCGCCTGGTTGCCGCCCGAGGCGAGCGTGGCGCGCATCAGCTCGGCGGTGTATGCCTCCTTGGTGGCGACCGTCCGGTAGATGTAGGCCCGGCCGACCGGCTCCCTGCGGAGCAGGCCCTTGGTGTGCAGCTTGTCCATCACCGTCATGACGGTGGTGTAGGCGATCTCCCGCTCGCGGCGGAGATCTTCGAGCACGTCCCTGACCGACGCGGGCCGACGGTAGGACCACAGCCGGTCCATGATCGCCGACTCCAGGTCTCCCAGACCACGCATCGCGCGCGACTCCCATCTACCTGCCGATCATCTGATGCTACCGGGCGTCGTAGAGACCCGCCATGCCTCGATCGCGCGGACCGCTACGGCGCACCCGCCTCCAGTGGCACCGCGGCCACCGGCGCCACCGGGCCCACACCGATCGCCCGTAGTAGGTCACATCGCGCCGGGCGGGACCCCTGCCCGGCGCGACCGGCCTCCCTCGGGCCCGCATCACCTTCCGTCCCCGGTGCCCGCGCCGTCCCCGCCGCCGGTGTCCGGGTGCTCCCCCGACACGGTGTCGCGCAGGCCCTGGACGGCGGAGTTCACCCGCTCCAGGGTCTCCTCGTCGGCGAGCTCGGGCTTTCTCGGCGTCCGCCCCGCGCGGACGTCGGCCGCGATGTCCTCCAGGGACGTCACCAGAGCCTCGACGGCGGCGCCCGACGGCGGCGGCGCCCCGTGTTCGGTGCGCGCGACCGTGGCGGCGGTCGCGTCGGCCACCTGTTCCAGCGCGGTCATCGCGGGCATCCAGGTGGTGATGCGCCGGCTGACCACCCTCGGCTCGGTCACCGCCCGCTGGAAGACCGTCCGCAGGTCGGCGAGGGCGTCATAGGTCCTGCGGCGGAGCAGCGCCCTGCCGGGGTCGTCCGGGTCGAAGGCGTGCCGGATGTAGTGCGCGGTGGCCGACACCGCGTCGGCGAACCTCGGCCCGACCGGCGCCTCCCAGCTCGCCGGCCACGGCAGATATCCCAGCAGGAGAACGATCACGCATCCGGCCAGGGTGTCGACCAGCCGGACCTCCGCCAGCATCGGGCCGCCGCGGGTCAGCAGGTCCACCAGGAGCAGGACCAGCGGAGCCTGGAAGGCCGACATCAGACCCCAGTTGCGTTGCATGCCGTACGGCATGAGCGCCGCGAAGACGGCGATCGGGACCAGGAGCGCCGGGCCGTACGGCACCGTGAGGAGCACCACGGTGCCGATCAGCGTGCCCGCGAGCGTCCCGAGCGCGCGCTGCACGGCACGCGCGAACACCGACCCGAAGTCGGGCTTGAGCACCAGCGCGACGGTCAGCATCACCCAGTAGGACCGCTCGAACCAGCCGAACTCGCTCACCGCGCCGGCGACGCCCATGCAGAGCGAGAGCCGGACCGTGTAGACGCGGGTGAGGTGCCCGTACCACATCTTCTCCCACAGTTCCCGGAGCCGCCAGCGGTACCCGACCGGCTCGTAGGGCACCTGGTCGGCCGCGATGTCACCGCCGGAGACCAGCTCGACCGCCCCCCGCGCGCCGGAGTGCAGGGCGCGCAGGGCCGGTGAGTCGCACGCGTGCCGCAGCGCGTGCGGCTCCGGCCCGCCGGCGAGGGAGTCGGCGACCTCCTCCACGGCGGCCGCCAGGTCCCCGGGCGGCTCGCGTTCCTCCTGGCACAGCGAGATCAGCGCGTTGCGGATCAGCGAGGACTGGTTCAGCAGGGCGACCAGGCGGGTGCGCTCGGGATCCGTCCCCGCCGCCGCGGAGCGGGCGCTGAGCACGGTGTCGTAGCCGTTCTTGAGCGCGGTGTCGAACGCCGTCAGGGTGCCGAGGCCGCGGTCGGCGAACAGCCGGGTGAGGGCGCGGTAGACCGCGATGACCGCGGCCTCCTCGGCGGCCCGGGGATGCGCCGGCCAGTGGACGAGCGCCAGCGCGAGGGCCCACAGCGCGCCCAGCAGAAACATCAGCGCGTGCGGGCCGGGCGGTCCCGGCAGCGGTATGCCGGTGCCGAGCACGGTCATCACGAGCAGCTGGAGCCCTGCCGCCGAACCCGCGCCTCCGCCCGTGCTGAGCAGCGCGGACACCAGCGAGACGGCCACCACGACCAGTACGGTCCACCAGCCGTGGCCGCGGGTCAGGGCGCCGGTGAGGTATCCCAGCGCGCCGGCGGAGCCGGCCGAGCTCATCAGGATGATCCTGGCCCGGTAGGACCCGCCCCGGTCGGCCATGGCGGTGGACATGGCTCCCATGGCGGGCAGCAGGCCGAGCGCGATCTGCCCGGCGGCGAGCCCCACGAGGAGCGGGGTGGTCACGGCCACGGCCATGCGCAGCATCGGCTCCCAGCGCAGCGCCGCCGGCGCCGGCCGTACCGTCTCCACCAGCCAGCCCGGGGCGGCGTCGGTCAGCCGGTCGGCGGCCCGCCGGAAGAACGGTGACATCGCTGACCGCGCTCAGCGCGCCGGTCCGCCGGGACCGGCCGGTCCGTCCGCCGGGCCCGGAGCCTCCGGTCCCGTGGTGCTCGCTTCGCCGTTCACGGGCGCTGTCCTACCCGCCCGCCCATCCGGCTTATCCCCGCGTTCACCGACGAACATTTGACCGTCCGCCGACCCGGAGCGCCTCCCCCACCCGGTTGTCAGGCGGAGACAATCCCGCCGCGTGAATTGCTGACGCGCCCACAAGCGCCCGTCCGCGGGCGCCTGTAGCGTTCTCGCCTGAACGGATTCCGGCCGTCGGGGCGGGTGCCCCCTCCCGCTCCGGCGACCGGTCCCGCGGCGCGAGCTCACGGAAGTGCCCATCGACCGAGAGGACGGCGACACCGTGCGCGCACCTTCCCTGAAATCCGTCATGCCGCTCTCCGCGGCCGCCGTCCTGCTGGCGGCCCTCGTCGGCCCCGCCACCGCCGCCCGGTCGGCGTCCCTGCGGGAGGTGCTCCTGGTGGGCAACGCCCAGGGCGGAACGGTCAGCTTCGTCGACGGCCGCACCTACCGCAACCTGGGCTCGTTCGACGCGGTCCCGGATCTCGACGAGCGCCTGAGGGCGATGAACCCGGTCGAGCGCGCCGGATACGAGGCGGTCAACCGGATCCAGGGATACCGCAAGCTCGTCGACGACATGGCGGTCTCCCCCGACGGGCGCACGCTGTACGTCTCCCGCGGCAACCTGGCGGACGCGGTCGCCTTCGACCTCGCCGGCCGGAGGATGCTGTGGCGCTACAAGATCGAGGGCTTCAAGGCCGACCACGCGGCGCTCTCCGCCGACGGCAGGCACTTCATCGTGTCGGCGACGACGGCCTCCGCGGCGCAGGTGATCGACACCGCCACCGGCCGGCTCGTGACCGACATCCCGACCGGCACCTACCCGCACGCCAACGACTACTCCCCCGACGGCAGCCTCCTGTACAACTCCAGCATCGGCGTCACCTCCCTGCCCCGGTCGCTGAACGCGCTCAAAGGCGCCCGGCAGCTCACGGTCGTGGACGGCGCCACGCTGAAGGTGATCAGGAGACACACCTTCGAGTACGGCATCCGCCCCGCGGTGTTCACTCCCGACAACCGGACGATGTACGCCCAGTTCTCCTACCTCAACGGCTTCGCCGAGGTCGACCTGACCACCGGGAAGATCACCCGGAAGGTGGAGATGCCCTTCAGCGAGGCGGGCGGCAGGCTCGCGGCCGACGACTACCCGCAGAACTCCGCGCACCACGGCATGGCGATGTCGGCGGACGGCGGCGAGCTCTGCGTGGCCGGCACGATCGACGACTACGTGGCGATCGTCGACCGCCCCGGGCTGACCACGCGGGGCTACGTGCACTACGACACCGGCAGCCTGCCGTACTGGACGGCCACGGCCGCCGACGGCCGGCACTGTTCGGTGTCGCTCAGCGAGAAGGACATGATCTCGGTCGTGGACTACGAGACGGCGCGCGAGGTGGCCCGGGTGCCGGTGGGCGACTTCCCCCAGCGTGAGCGGCTGGGACAGGTCTCCGAGGACGTGATCGGCTCCCTGGACGCCGCCGCGGGATGACGGGCGGTCCGCACCGGACGTTTTCACGCGGCGGCGGGGACACCTCGGAGACCTTTCCGAGGAGGCATTCGCCGTAGGTGCCGGTGAAGGCGCGAGGGGGAAGAGGCCGGGGCCGTGCAGCGGCAGCCGGGCCGGCTCCGGGAGCCGGGCCCGCCGTCAGGACGTGACGGCCTCCAGGACGGTCGCGTTGGCCAGGCCGCCGGCCTCGCACATGGTCTGCAGCGCGTAGCGGGCGCCGCGCTGGTGCATGGCGTTGACGAGGGTGGTCATCAGGCGGGTCCCGCTGGCGCCGAGGGGGTGGCCCAGCGCGATGGCGCCGCCGTTGACGTTGACCTTGGCCGGGTCGGCGCCGGTCTCCCGCAGCCAGGCCAGCACGACGCAGGCGAAGGCCTCGTTGACCTCGAACAGGTCGATGTCGTCCAGCCGCAGCCCGGCCCGGCGCAGCACCTTCTCCGTGGCCGGGATGATGCCGGTCAGCATGGTCAGCGGATCGGAGCCGGTCACCGCGAAACTGTGCAGCCGCGCCTTCGGGCGCAGTCCGAGCCGGGCCGCGGTCTCGCCGGAGGCGATCAGCACGGCGGACGCGCCGTCGTTGATCGGGCTGGCGTTGCCCGCGGTCACCGACCAGTCGATCTGCGGGAAGCGCTCGGCGTAGGCGGGGTCGGCGTAGGCGGGGCGGAGCCCGGCGAGGATCTCGGGGGTGGTGCCCGGCCGTACGGACTCGTCGGCGGTCACCGTGCCCGCGTCCGTCGCGACGGGCGCGAGCTCGGCGTCGAACAGGCCGTCCGCGTGCGCCCGGGCGGCGCGCCGGTGCGAGGAGGCGGCGAAGACGTCCATCTCCTCCCTGCCGATCGACCACTTGGCCGCGACGAGCTCGGCGCTGATGCCCTGGGGGACGAGCCCCTCGGGGTAGCGGGCCGCCAGCCCCGGGCCGAAGGGGTCGGCGCCCGGCGGCACGTTGGACCACATCGGCACCCGGCTCATCGACTCGATCCCGCAGGCCACGACCAGGTCGTACGCCCCCGAGAGCACGCCCTGGGCGGCGAAGTGGACGGCCTGCTGGGAGGAGCCGCACTGGCGGTCGACGGTGGTCGCCGGGACGGACTCCGGGAAACCGGCCGACAGCCAGGCGTAGCGGGTGGTGTTCATCGCCTGCTCGCCCACCTGGTCGACGCAGCCGCCGATCACGTCGTCGACGAGTGCCGGGTCGACGCCGGAGCGGCCGACGAGAGTGCGCAGGGTGTGGGCGAGGAGGTCGACCGGGTGCACGCCGGCGAGCGCGCCGCCGGGCTTCCCCTTCCCGATCGGCGTCCGTACGGCCTCCACGATGACGGCGTCGCGCATGTCCATCGGCTCCTCGGGTCGGCCAGTCAGTTGGAAAACTGGACGAACTATAACCCGGTGAGTTGGATAAGCAAATGCACTGTCCTGACGCGCTGTCCTAAACTGGGCGGATGCACGACCCCCGTCCCTGCTCGATCGCCGACGCGCTCGGCGTGATCGGCGAGAAGTACTCCCTGCTGGTGCTCCGCGAGGCCTTCTGGGGGGTCCGGCGCTTCGACGCCATGGTCCGCAACATCGGGGCTCCGCGCGACATCCTGGCCACGCGCCTGCGTGCCCTCGTCGAGGCGGGCGTGCTGGAGAAGGTCCCCTACAGCGAGCGTCCGCCCCGCTCCGAATACCACCTCACCGACGCGGGCCGGGAGCTGCGGCCGGTGCTGCTCACCCTGATGAGCTGGGGCGACCGGCATCTCACCGAGCGCCCGTCGGTGGTGTTCCGGCACTCCTGCGGGAGCGATCTCGACCCGGTGGTGGTCTGCCGCGCCTGCGGCGAGGAGGTGACGGAGACCGCGCTCACCGCCCGTTTCCAGGTCCCGGGCTGGGGCCCCTCGGGGGCCCTGCCCGCCTGAGACCCGCTCACCACGTGCTTGGTGTGCCGCACCGCGTCGCCAGGGGTCACGCGGACTCCCATCCCCGGCGCGTCGGAGAACCCGGCCCTTCGCTCGCCTACTCGAAGAGGGACGGGTCGCCGGTGCCCCGGCGGAGGATCTCAGGCTCTCCCTGCGAGAAGTCGACGACCGTCGTCGGGGTGGCGCCGCACTCGCCGGAGTCGATGACGGCGTCCACCACGTGGTCGAGCCTCTCCTTGATCTCCCAGCCCTGCGTCAACGGCTCGGTCTCGTCGGGCAGCAGCAGGGTGCTCGACAGCAGCGGTTCGCCGAGCTCGGCCAGCAGCGCCTGCGTGACGACGTGATCGGGGATCCGGACGCCGACCGTCTTCTTCCGGGGATGCAGCAACCGCCGCGGCACCTCCTTGGTCGCGGGCAGGATGAACGTGTAACCGCCGGGGGTCGCCGCCTTGACCGACCGGAACAGCGCATTGCTCACATGAACGAACTGGCCGAACTGGGCGAAGTCCCTGCAGACCAGCGTGAAATGGTGGTCACTTCCGAGTTTGCGGATCTCTCTGATCCGGTCGATGCCCTCCTTGTTGCCCAGCCGGCACCCCAGCGCGTAGCACGAGTCCGTCGGGTACGCGATCAGCCCGTCCGCGTGCAGAAGCTCGACTATCTGGCTGATCAGCCGGGGCTGCGGGCTGTCCGGATGCACATCGAAATACTTCGCCACACCTTGGATCTTAGAAGGGGGCGCTCCACCGCGTGGCACGCGCCCCGCGGACGCCGGGTGCGGTGAGGCGTCCGCCGGGGCGGCGGTGGACTCGGCGGCACCGCGGCGGATGAGGACCTGAACCGACGCGCTCGGCTCGCTCCCCGCGAGGACCTGAGCCGACGTGCTCGACTCGCTCCCCGTAGAGTGCCTCCGTCCCCCGCACGCGCCTGTGGCCCCGGCCCGGCGGCGCGTGCCGCCCCCGCCCACGGGCCCGACCGAGGAGTAACCGTGACCGAGCCGGCGTCCACATCCCTGCAGCAGGAGATCGCCCGGGATCTCCAGGTGAGCGCGTCCTTCGACGTACGGCAGGAGATCGAGCGCCGGGTGGCCTTCCTCACCGACCAGCTGACCTCCGCCGGCCTGCGCTCGCTGGTGCTGGGCATCAGCGGCGGTGTGGACTCCACGACCGCGGGCCGGCTGTGCCAACTCGCGGTCGAGCGGGTCCGCGCCGCCGGGCGGGAGTCGACGTTCTTCGCGATGCGGCTGCCGTACGGCGCCCAGGCTGACGAGAAGGACGCGCGGCTGGCGCTGGAGTTCATCCGGCCCGACCGGGTCCTGACCGTCGACGTGAAGCCCGCCAGCGACGCCGCGCTGGAGGCGCTGCTGGCCGGCGGCATGGTCTTCCGCGACGCGCACCACCAGGACTTCGCGCACGGCAACATCAAGGCCAGGCAGCGCATGATCGCTCAGTACACGGTGGCGGGCGCGCACGAAGGGCTGGTCGTGGGCACCGACCACGCCGCCGAGGCGATCTCCGGCTTCTTCACCAAGTTCGGCGACGGCGCGGCCGACGTGGTCCCGCTCACCGGCCTCACCAAGCGGCGCGTGCGGGCCGTGGCGCAGGCTCTGGGCGCGCCGTCCGCACTGGTCCGGAAGATCCCGACCGCGGACCTGGAGACGCTGAACCCGGGCAGGCCCGACGAGGAGGCGCTCGGCGTCACCTACGACGACATCGACGACCTTCTGGAGGGCAAGCCGGTCGACGGGGCCGCCCTCGAGGCCATCGTCCGCCGCTACCGGCTCACCGAGCACAAGCGGCGGCCGCCGATCGCCCCCTGAGCCGGTCCCTCGTCAGCCGGGTCCCGAGCCGGACGACCTGTCGCCCCCTGAGCCGGTCCCTCGTCAGCCCGGCCCCGAGCCGGACGGCCTGGTCCTCCACGGCGATCTCCGCGGCCGCCGCCGGGCGGGGAGACCGGGCAGCGGGGACGGTCGCGTGACCTGGGCGGGCGCGGGGACGGTGTGTCGACTGCCACCTGCGGCGTAGCGGCGTCCTCGGTCGCACGGAGGAGTGCCACCGGCCGCATGGAGGAGTGGTTTCGACCTTCCGGCCGATGGAAAACGCGCCGGGAGCGAGGACTCTGGAGTGAGCGCCCGGGGTCCGGAACCCGACCGGAGTTCCCGCCCCGGCACGCGTCGGAGCCCACGGGTGGTCCCGTGGAGAACAGGGGGCGGGTTTTGAGACACGCAGTCCGGCCGGTGCGGTGGGTGGCCGGGATGGCCATCGCGCTCGCCACCGTCCTGCTCATCGCGTCATGCTCCGGACAGCGGCATCCGGCCGCCTCGAACGCCCCGAGCGCGGCGGCCGGGACCGGGGCGCACGGCGGTCACGGGAAACCGTTCACGCCACCGGCGGTGGCGCCGCTGCGGGCCTCCGAGCGATTCGTCAACCTGAAGCTGCCGCAGCCGTACACCCCGTCGGCGCCCTCCGGGGGGACCGACGAATACCGCTGCTTCCTGGTCGACCCCGGGCTGACCGGCCGGGCCTTCCTCACCGGCAGCCAGTTCCTGCCGCAGAACACCGACATCGTCCACCACGCGATCATCTTCCGGGTCGACCCCGGGCAGGCCGAGACGGCCGGAAAGCTGGACGCGAGCACGCCGGGTGAGGGGTGGACCTGCTTCGGCGACGCCGGCGTCGAGGACGGCGACTGGGTCGGTCACTGGGCTCCGGGCGCCGACGAGACGCTGCTCACGCAGAAGGTCGGCTACCCGATGCCGGCCGGCAGCAAGCTGATCATCCAGGTGCACTACAACCTGCTCGCCGCCGAGGGCAAGCCGGTCGGCAGCGACCAGTCCGGGCTCCGGCTGCGGCTCACCGACGGCGAGGCCGACCTCGCCCCGCTGATCACCGACCAGCTGCCGGCGCCGGTCGAGCTGCCCTGCACCGCCGAGGAGTCGGGCCCGCTGTGCGACCGCGAGGCCGCGGTCCGCGACGTGGTGCACCGGTTCGGGGACCAGGCCGGGAGATCCGTGACCGAGCTCAACGGGTTCTGCAACGGCGGCAGGCCGCCCGTGGCCGCCGCCACCCAGCACTGCGAGCGGAAGGCCGAGGGGCCCGCCACCGTCTACGCCGTCGCCGGGCACATGCACCTGCTCGGACGTTCGATCAAGGTGGAGCTCAACCCCGGCCGGCCCGGCGCGCGGACCCTGCTCGACATCCCCGCCTACGACTTCGACGAGCAGGCCATCCGCCCGCTGCCCGAGCCGGTGGCCGTCAAGGCCGGCGACACCCTCCGGGTGACCTGCACCCACGACGCCGGCCTCCGCAAGATGCTGCCCGCGATGCGCGGCCTGCCGCCTCGCTACGTCGTCTGGGGCGAGGGCACCAGCGACGAGATGTGCCTGGGACTGCTCATGCTGTCTCCCGCGGCCGGGGCGGCCGGCTGAGGGCGCCCGCGGCGGGCGGAGCACACCCCGATCCCGGTCTCGCCGCGCGAGGCCGGGATCGGCGACGGAACACGGGGGCGGGATGCCGGTGGGATGTCGGTGGCATGTCGTACGGTCATGCCATGTGCCGGAGCATCAAAACCCTTCGCGAACCGTACGCCAGCGACGTGACGACTGAGGACGTGCGTGCCGCCGCGCTTCAGTATGTCCGCAAGCTCTCCGGGTTCCGCGCCCCGTCCGCGCGTAACGCGGAGGCCTTCGACCGGGCCGTGGACGCCGTCGCCGCCGCCACGCAGACCCTGCTCGAGGACCTCCAGGTGAAGCAGGCCCCCCAGCGGCACCCGTAGGGACCGGCAGCCGGTCCGCCGCCAGGCGCGCGGCGGCGCTGTCCCGCGCCCTGGGCGGGATCCCCGGCAGGGCGCGGTGACGGCCCGCCGGCCTGTCAGCTCAGCGGCTGGTCCTTGGTCTCCTTGAGCGCGAAGAGGTAGACCAGGGTCGAGCCCAGGGCGAGCGCCGACATGTACCACCCGAACATCCCGGCGTTGCCGCCGTCGACCAGCGCCGTGCCCACCAGCGGAGCGGTGCCGCCGAACAGCGCGACGGTCAGGGAGTACGGGAAGCCGGCGCCCGACGCCCTGACCCGGGTGGGGAAGAGCTCGGAGTTGACCGCCGCCGAGATCGAGGTGAAGCAGCCGAGGAAGACCATGCCGACGCACTGGACGAGCAGCAGGCTGGCGAAGGAGTCGGTCAGCATCCCCATCAGCGGCACCGGCAGCACCGTGAACGCCAGGCCGAAGGCGATCAGCATCGGCCGTCGCCCGACCCTGTCCGACAGCATGCCGAGCAGCGGCTGCAGCACCATGAAGAACAGCAGTGAGACCGTGCCGACCTGGAGTGCCTCGGCCTTGTCGAACTTGACCGTGAGCTGGGCGTAGGTGGGCAGGAACGTCGTCCAGGTGTAGTAGGCGACGGTGCCCGCCATGGTGATACCGACGATCATGAATGCCTTGGTCGGGTAGCGGACCAGGAACTCGAAGAGCTTCGGCTTCTCGGCCACGCCGTTCTTGATGTCCTCGGCCAGGGTCGTGGTCTCCTCGGCGCCCTTGCGGATCCACAGCCCGACGAGGCTGGCCAGGGCGCCGACGACGAACGGGATGCGCCAGCCCCACGAGCCCATCTCGGCCTCGCTCAGGCCGGCGGCGAGGAGGGCGGCGAGGCCGGAGGCGAGGAGCTGGCCGATGGTGGTGCTGACGTACTGGAAGCTGGAGAACAGGCCGCGCCTGCCGGGCGGGGCGGACTCCACGAGGAAGGTGGTGGCGGCGGCGAACTCCCCGCCGACCGACAGGCCCTGGGTCAGCCGGGCGAGCGTCAAAATGATCGGCGCGAGCACGCCGGCCGACTCGTAGGTCGGAGTGACCGCCACCAGCAGCGATCCGGCGCCCATCAGGATGATCGTGAAGGTCATGGCGGCCTTGCGGCCGAACCGGTCGGCGAACGAGCCGACGAGCAGCCCGCCGAGCGGCCGCATGAAGAACCCGACCGCGAAGACCGCGAACGTGCTCAGCAACGGCACCATGCTGTTGCCCGCGCCCTTGGGGAAGACCTGGGTCGAGAAGTAGATCGCCAGGAACGAGTAGGTGTACCAGTCGAACCACTCGACGACGTTGCCGACGTTGGCGGCCATCAACTGGCGGACCCGGCTCCGTGGGACGCCGAGCGGGGCCGACCTGGGGGGAACTGTGGCCACGGGGGACTCCTCGGGCTTAGTGGTGTACGAAGTCTCTCAAGTCGCCTACCCTGCAACTAGATGATAGAAATAGTCAAACATCTTGAAGTCTTTTTATATTTCCGACACATAGACGAGCCTCCGTGACCATTTTGGATGATCTCGACCGCCGCCTGGTCGCCGCCCTCCAGGTCGCCCCCCGCGCGACGTGGGGCGAGATCGGCGGTGCCGTCGGCGAGCACGAACGGACCGTGGCCCGCCGCCTCCAGCGGCTGATGTCCACCGGAGCGGTGCGGGTCACCGCCATCCTCGACGAGCTGCGCTGCGGGCTCGGCACGCCGGTGCACCTGCACGTCCGAGTCAGCCCCTGTACGGCGGAGCAGGTCGCCGAGGCCCTCTCCACCCGGCCCGACACCCGTTCGGTCTACGCCGTCACGGGAGCCGCCGACATCGGCTGCGAGCTGGTGGCCCCCTCCAGGCACCTCCTGCACGAGATCCTGACCGCGCAGATCCCGGCCACCCCCGGCATCGCCCAGACCCGGACCCAGGTCGTGCTGCACACCTTCCAGACGGTGGCCGAGTGGCACGCGCCGTACCTCAGCGAGGAGCAGGTCGCGCGCCTGAGGGCCACCGCGCCGACGCCGGCCGGCCCGCTCCCGGAGCGCCTTGAGCTGACCGGTGCCGAGCGGGACATCGTCGGCCTGCTGGCCGACGACGGCCGCATCGGCTTCACCGCCATCGCCGAGCGGCTGGAGGTGTCCGTGCCGACCGCCCGCCGCCGGGTCGCGAGCCTCCTGGAGCGCGGGGCCGTGCACCTGCGCGCGGAGGTGGAGCCCGCGCTGCTCGGCCTGGAGGTGGAGGCCCAGCTCTGGCTCTCGGTCCGCGCCCACGGGCTGGACGAGGTGGGCGAGACGCTCGCCGCCCATCCGAGCGTGCGCTACTGCGCCGCCACCTCGGGCACCCACACCATGATCGTTCAGGTCGCCGTGGCTCACGAGGCGGAGCTCTACCGCTTTCTCACCGCCGTCGTCGGCCCGCTCGACGACGTCACCGACGTCAACGTCACCCTCATCACCCGTGCCTACAAGCGTGGTCACCTACGCAAGTCGGGCCTGCTCACCCTGGAGTGCCAATGACCCCCGCCGAGACCGAGGTAGCCGAGCTCTGCAGCGAGCTCATCCGCGTCGACACCAGCAACTACGGGGACGGCAGCGGCCCCGGCGAGCGCGCCGCCGCCGAGATCGTCATGGCCCGGCTCGCGGAGGTCGGCGCCGAGGCGACCTACGTGGAGAGCGCGCCGGGCCGGGGCAACGTCGTGACCAGGATCGAGGGCTCCGACCCCGGCCTGCCTGCGCTGCTGGTCCACGGCCACCTGGACGTGGTGCCCGCCGACGCCGCCGACTGGACCGTCGACCCGTTCGCCGGCGAGATCCGGGACGGCTACATCTGGGGCCGGGGCGCGGTCGACATGAAGGACATGGACGCCATGATGCTGGCGGTCCTGCGGCAGATGGCGACCGAGGGCCGCAAGCCCCGGCGCGACGTCGTCTTCGCCTGGGTGGCCGACGAGGAGGCGGGCGGCGAGTACGGCGCCAAGTACCTCACCGCCAAGCACCCCGAGCTGTTCGACGGGGTCGACCACGCCATCAGCGAGGTCGGCGGCTACTCCCTGGAGGTCGACCCCTCGCTGCGGCTCTACCTGATCGAGACCGCGCAGAAGGGCCTGGCCTGGATGCGCCTGGTGGCCGGCGGCACCGCCGGGCACGGCTCCATGCTCAACTCCGACAACGCGGTCACCGAGGTCGCCAAGGCGGTGGCCAGGCTCGGCTCGCACGAGTGGCCGCTCAACCTGACGCCGACCGTGCGCCGTTTCCTGTCGGAGGTGGCCGACGCCTTCGGCCTGCCCTTCGACCCGGAGGATCCGGCGCCGATCATCGAGGCCATCGGCCCGCTGGCCCGGTTCGTCGGCGCGACCCTGCGGCACACGACCAACCCGACCATGCTCGCCGCGGGCTACAAGGCGAACGTGATCCCCGGCCAGGCCAGTGCCGTGGTGGACGGCCGGTTCCTGCCGGGCCTGGAGGAGGAGTTCCTGTCCACGGTGGACGAGCTGCTCGGCCCGGACGTCCGGCGTGAGTACATCACCCACGACATCGCGCTGGAGACCACGTTCGACGGCGAGCTGGTCGAATCGATGATCGCGGCGCTGAAGGCGGAGGACCCGACCGCCCGGGCGGTGCCGTACTGCATGTCGGGCGGCACCGACAACAAGACCTTCTTCGCCGACCTGAACATCAGGGGCTTCGGGTTCGTCCCGCTGCGGCTGCCCGCGGAGATGGACTTCGCCGCGATGTTCCACGGCGTCGACGAGCGGGTGCCGGTGGACGCCCTGCGGTTCGGCACCCGCGTCCTCGACCGGCTGCTGACGAACTACTGAGAACACCGGCGGCGTCCCCCTCCCTGGGGGACGCCGCCGTGAGTTACGTCACGAACAAGGCACGAAAAGCGACATAAGGTATATAAAGGACAAGGCTTCCTTTTCAGAAGAGGCCACATCCCCGCACACATTCGCGTGATCGCAAAGAATCCCCCCGGCCCGGCCCTCACCGCGCCCCCGTGGAGACCGGACCTTCCGCCGATCACCCGGACACCATGTCCGCCACCCCATCGGAAGGTCGCGCCATGAGTCAGGAAAACCCCGGCGCACCCGCCGCCTTCGAGATCGACCTCACCCTGGAGGAGGCCCGCCGGCGCGCCGCGGTCATGGCGGCGGTCGGACCGGACTGGGACCCGCCGGCGGTGCTGCGGGCCGAGGAACTGGCCTACGACCTCCTCTACTCCGGCCTCGACGAGCGGCAGCAGGAGACCTACGACATGCTCGTGGCCGCCGGAGTCCTCCCGCGAAGGGGGCCGGGCCATGCTGCCGCTTGATCCCCACGCCGACCTGGGACGCAGGGCCTGGGTGCCATGCCCCGGCTGCCGCGACGACAAGGACTGCGGAGCCTGCCTCGACGGCCGGAACTGCGGGGAGCACTGGCGCTACCTCATCGGCAACACCGGCAGCCGCCTGCATCTGCAGTGCCCGGCGTGCACCCACCTGTGGGATCACGAGACCCACTTCGGCGCCGGCGGGACCGCCCCGTTCTGACGGGCGCGCCCACGCTCGCGGGCGGCGGCCCCGGCCGACCGGACACGCCACCGGAGCTTTCGCCCGGTCCCGGCCCGTATGGCACAGTCTCATGTGATCTTCCGTCCGACCTCTGAGACACCGGGAACGGCACCATGACGCACATCGATTTCAGCACTCCCCCGACGCTGCCGGCGACCAACGGCTACAGCCACGTCGCCGGCGTCCCGGCCGGCAGCCGGCTCGTCTGGACCTCGGGCCAGGTCCCGATCGCCGCGGACGGGACACCGGCCGCCGCGGGCGACTGGGAGGCCCAGACGCGCCTGGCCATGCGGAACGTCGGAGCCGCCCTCGAAGCGGGCGGCGCGACCTGGGACGACGTTTTCAAGCTCACGATCTTCGTCGTCGACACCTCGGCGCTGCCCGTCATCCGGGCCGTGCGGGACGAGTTCGTCAACGTGGAGCGGCCGCCGACGAGCTCGCTCGTGCAGGTGGCGGGCCTCTTCCGGCCGGACGTCCTGGTCGAGATCGAGGCGGTCGCGGCGGTTCCCGCGACCTGACGGCGGACGGGGCGACCGTCAGCGGACCGCCAGACGGTCCGCCTCGTCCTTCGAGATGTCACAGGACGCCCCGCAGAAGGTGCACTGCACTCCGTACTTCGTCCGTACCGGGAACAGCGGGACGAAGAACAGGCTGAACTTGGTGACCCTCCTGGACAGCACCTGCGCCGCCGTGTTGCCGCAGTTGCGGCAGAGGAGCGTCAGCACGCCGAGCCGGTGGGTCACGGTGCGGAGGCCGAAGATGAGCATCCCCCAGTCCTACCCGACGGAGCCTGCCGGTGGCCCGCCGGGCGGGCCGGGTCTCGCCGCCGAGGAGTCCGCGCAGGGCGCCGGGCATCCGGCGAAGGCCGGGGAATCGCATGACTCAAGCATTTACTGTTAGGAAACTTTCCTTTACGTTGGGCTTATCCCCCCAGTAAAGGAGTACCACGTGCGAAGAACGATCAACTTCCTCGCAGCGTCGATCATCGCCATCGGGGCCACGGTGTTCATCGCCACACCGGCTCACGCGCACGGCTACATATCGTCGCCACCGAGCAGGCAGGCCATGTGCGCCCAGGGCCGCGTGGCCAACTGCGGTGAGATCATCTATGAGCCACAGAGCGTGGAAGGGCCCAAGGGCCTGCGGAGCTGCAGCGGCGGCAACTCCCGGTTCGCCCAGCTCGACAACGAGAGCAAGGGCTGGCCGGCCACGAGCGTGGGCAACTCGGTCACCTTCAACTGGGTGCTGACCGCTCGCCACGCCACCAGCACATGGGAGTACTACGTCGGCGGCACCCGGATCGCGGTGTTCAACGACCAGGGCCGCCAGCCCGGCGCCACGGTCTCGCACAGCGTGAACCTGGGCGGCAGGTCAGGCCGGCAGAAGGTCCTCGCGATCTGGAACATCGCCGACACCCCGAACGCGTTCTACTCGTGCGTCGACCTGCAGGTCGGCGGTGGCTCCCCCAACCCCGATCCGACCCCGACCACCGGCCCGACCCCGACCGTGAGCCCGACCCCGACCACCGGCCCGACGACCCCGGCCGGCACCTGGGCCGCGGGCACCGCCTACCAGGTGGGTTCCCAGGTCACCTACGGCGGCGCGAGCTACCGGTGCATCCAGGCGCACACCGCGCTCCCCGGCTGGGAGCCGCCGAACGTCCCGGTGCTCTGGCAGCGGCTCTGACCCCCTGAGGTCGGTCCCGTAGCTCTCGCCCGAGCGGGCGGTGCCCGGCCGCGTTCACGAGCCTCGCGGCCTCGGCCGCAACTTCGTCGAGGCCACCCTGTCGCGTGGCGACAAGGTGGCCGCGGCCGCCTACGCCAGGACTGCGACCGGCTGGGCGTCACCGTCCTGGAGCACACCGGTGTCGAAGCCGTCGAAGCGACGCGGGTGCTGTGCGCCGACGCCACCGCCCTGGCGTCCGACGCGACCGTGTGGACGGCCGGGTTCGCGGTCAGCCCCCTCGCCGCCGCCGGCGGACTGGAGGTCACCGAGAACGGTCAGATCGTCGTCGATCGCACCATGCGGTCGGTCTCGCACCCGAACGTGTACGCCATCGGTGACAGCGCCTACGCCATCGGCGACAACGGCCGGCCGCTGCCGATGTCCTGCGCTTCGGCCGGCTACACCGGCCGGCAGGCTATCGAGGCGATCGTGGGACGCCTGACCGGGCGCACGATCGCGAACATCAAGCTGGTCTACACGTACAACCACATCAGTCTCGGGCGGCGGGACGGGATCCTGCAGACGGTCGGCGACGCAGGGCAGGCAAAGCCGAAGTACAGGGGCGGCCGGAAGCCCGCACGGATCAAAGCGGGCATACTCAAGATGGCGCTGTGGGCCACCTCGCACCCCACCTACGGCATGCCCAAGCGCAGGCACCGCCTGGCCGCCGCGCCGGACGCGATCGCCGGGAAGGTGCTCGCGTAACCACCTCACGTGGTCCGCGTGGACAGCACCGCCACTGATCGCTTCGACCCCACAGCGGGTAGGCCGGTGAGGCCAGGCCGAAACCGCTGGCCTCACCGGCCTACCGGCTGCTGGGCTCCGCCGCCGACGCCGAGGAGACCGTGCAGGACGCGTTCTCGCACTGGCAGGCCGCCGACCGGCAGCGGATCAAGGTGCCGGAAACCTGCCAGGTCCTTGACGCGGCGCAGACCCCGGCGAGCCTCCGCGGCACGTAGCTTGAGGGCGTGAGGTGCGGGGCTGTGACGGTGGGAAGATCGAGATGACGGCAGCGGGGTCCGCTCATCGCCCGGGTCCGGCGGGCGCCTCTCGTTACCCGCCGATCGCCGACCACGGGCTGATCGGTGATCTGCGCAGCGTGGCGCTCGTGGACACCGGCGGCACGATCGGCTGGTACTGCTGCCCACGCTTCGACGCGCCGAGCGTGTTCGCCTCGATCCTGGACGCCGACCGGGGCGGGTCGTTCGAGCTGGCCGCCGACCTGCCGGCGCGGACCAAGCAGTTCTACTTCCCCGACACCAACGTGCTGATCACCCGGTTCTTCGCCGCCGACGGGGTGGGCGAGATCCAGGACTTCATGCCGGTCGTCGTCGCCGGCTCGGCCGAGGACGGCAGGCACCGGCTGATCCGGCGGGTGATGTGCGTGCGGGGGTCGCTGCCGTTCCGGGCGCGGGTGGCGCCCCGCTTCGACTACGGCAGGCAGTCGCACGACCTGAGCATGCGGGGCGGCCGGGCGGTCTTCGAGTCGCCGTCGCTCTCGCTGTCCCTGAGCGCCAGCGCGCCCATGGAGACCGACGGCCCGGACGTGTGGTCGGAGTTCAAGCTCACCGAGGGCGAATGCGCGGTCTTCGCCCTCGACAAGCTCGGCGACGGCGTGGAGCCCCGGTCGTGCCCGATCGCCGAGGCCGAGGAGGAGTTCGCCGCCACGGTCGCGTACTGGCGGCGCTGGCTGTCCACGTCGCGCTACCGCGGCCGATGGCGGGAGATGGTGCACCGTTCCGCGCTGACGCTGAAGCTGCTCACCTACGCGCCGACCGGCGGGATCGTGGCGGCGGCGACGACCAGCCTCCCCGAGCAGCCCGGCGGCGAGCGCAACTGGGACTACCGCTACGTCTGGATCCGCGACTCGGCGTTCTGCGTGTACGCCCTGCTCCGGCTGGGGTTCAGCGAGGAGGCCGCGGCGTTCATGAACTTCCTGTCCGAGCACGTCAGCCGGGACTGCGGCAGCCCGTCGGGCCCGCTGCAGATCATGTACGGCATCGACGGGCGCACCGAGCTGCCCGAGGTCGAGCTGTCCCATTTCGAGGGCTATCAGGGCTCCGCCCCGGTGCGCACCGGCAACGGCGCCGTCCACCAGCTCCAGCTGGACATCTACGGTGCTCTCATCGACTCCGTCTACCTCTACGACAAGATGGGCCAGCCGATCTCCAGCGACCACTGGGAGGAGATCCACACGCTGGTGGACTGGGTCTGCGACAACTGGGACCAGCCCGACGAGGGCGTCTGGGAGACGCGCGGCGGGCGCAAGGACTTCGTCTACTCGCGGCTGATGTGCTGGGTGGCGATCGAACGGGCCATGCGGATGGCCGGCCATCGCGGGCTGCCCGCCGACACGCCCCGCTGGCAGCGGGCCCGCGACGCGATCTACCGGCAGATCATGCGACGCGGCTGGTCCCCCCGGCTGCGGGCGTTCGTCCAGCATTTCGACGACGATGTCCTGGACGCCTCCATCCTGATGATGCCGCTGGCCAAGTTCGTCTCCCCCACCGACCCGAAGTGGCTGTCGACCCTCGACGCCCTCGGCAGGACCCTGGTCTCCGACTCCCTGGTGTACCGCTACGACCCCCTGGCCAGCCCGGACGGGTTGCGGGGACAGGACGGCACGTTCTCGATCTGCTCGTTCTGGTACGTCGAGGCGCTCACCCGCGCCGGGCGCCTGGACGAGGCGCGGCTGGCCTTCGAGAAGATGCTCACCTACGCCAATCACCTCGGCCTGTACGCCGAGGAGATCGGGCAGACCGGCGAGCAGCTCGGCAACTTTCCGCAGGCCTTCACCCATCTCGCGCTGATCAGCGCCGCGTTCAACCTCGACCGCGCCCTCGGGTAGCCGTCCGGGACACGTGCCGGTGACCGCCACGGCCGATCACCCCGGGACACGTGCCGGTGACCGCCACGGCCGATCACCGGCACGTTCACCGGGGCGACGCCCCCTCCCCGGCGCGGTTCCCGGGCGCCCCGCCGTCACCCGCGCGGCTACGTCCTGGCCTGGATCACGGCGTGCGTGCCGCTGGTGCGCCAGGGCCGCCCGCTCGCGTCCAGCTCCGTGACGACGTCGGCGCCGAGGCCGACCACGACGTCGGACTTCAGGGTGCGCAGGGCCGCCACCGGCCCGGGGAAGTATCCGACGGCCGAGGCGAACGGCGTGGCCGGCGGCCACATCCGGTCGCCGACGAGGCGCCGGTAGTTCAGATCACCCTTCATGATCGTCAGTGACACGGAGGCGAACTCCTCCCTCAGGTCGCCGGGCATCTCGCTGTAGGGCAGGGGCGCGCACGAGAAGACGTGTGCCCGTACGGCCAGCCGCCCCGAGCCCATCGCGCTCCACAGGCGCTCCCCCGCCTCCCCCGCCCGGCCCCCCGCGGCCGACAGCCGCCGCACGCAGGCGATGACGTCCGCGGGCACGGCGTCGGAGACGTAGTACGGCACGGGCTTCACATGCAGCAGAACCTCCCGCACCTGCCGCGCGTGCAGCAGGTGATCGATCAGGGCGAGGTCCGGCAGCAGCTCGCCTGCCGCGTTGTCGGCGACGAAGCAGATCCGCGCGGGGCGCGGGCCGTCCACCGCCGACCAGAGGAGGTCGCTGTCGTCGGCCGGCAGGTCCGTCGTCCGGCCGCCGTCCTGCGCCCCTCCGGCGGAGAGGCGGAATCCGAGGTCCGCCTGGTTTCCCCACAGCGCCCTCTGGAGCAGCGTCTGCGCCTGCTCCTCCGCGGGCATGCCGGGCAGGCCGTCGAGCGCGCGGAGCTCGGCGTCGACTCCCTTGCCGAGCAGCTCGGCCCGTTTGAAGGGCTCGAACGGGTCTATGCCCTGCCACGGCCCCGGATCGAAGTATCCGACCGCGGCGAGGAGCTTGCGGTAGAAGTAGCTCTCCGCCCACAGGAACGGCGCGTCGTCCCAGCGTCCCCCGACATGGCCCCGGTCCCAGCTCTCCCAGAGCTCACGGTCGTGCACGGCCCCCTCCAGGGGACCGATCACCCCGTCGGTGATCTCCCTGAGCAGCAGGTCGAGCGCGCGCCGGCGGTCGGGACCGTACGGCGTGGCGTCACCGACCTTCCGGATCAGGGCGGGGTGCCGGTCGTGGAGAACACTCCAGGGGAAGGAGCCGGGAACGTTGCTCCGGATCACCGGCGGATCGCCGGAGGGCATCGCGGGCTCTCCGGACCGCCTCCGGACGTCGTCATCCGCCATCTGCCGCTCCCCCGATCCGCCGCGCCGCCGCACCTTCGGCGGTCCGGCGGGCGCATGCTGTCTCAGTAGTATCCGCCACCCCCGCGGTGTGGCCGCGGGTGGTGTCGGGGGTGGCGGTGGCGGGCAGATCCTGCCCCATGGAGGAGGCGGGGATCGACGGGGCGGGACCGTGATGATGCGGGTGGGGACGTCCGGCTGGCAGTACGCCGACTGGCGCGGGGTGCTGTATCCCCCTGCCCTGGCCCGGCGGCTGTGGCTGGAGCGGTACGGCGAGAGCTTCGAGACGGTCGAGAACAACAACACCTTCTACCGGCTGCCGGCCCGCCGGACCTTCGAGGACTGGAGGGACCGCACCCCGGACACCTTCGTCATGGCGGTCAAGGCGAGCCGCTTCCTCACCCACGTCAAACGGCTGAAGGATCCCGAGGAGCCCGTCGAGCGCCTGCTGGCGGCGGCCGACGGGCTGGGGACCAAGCTCGGGCCGATCCTCCTGCAGCTCCCGCCGACGCTGACGGCCGACCCCGGACGGCTCGGCGCGTGCCTGCGCTGTTTCCCCGCCGATGTGCGTGTCGCCGTCGAGCCGCGGCACGCCTCCTGGTGGAGTGATCCCGTGCGCGAGGTGCTGTCGGCGCACGGCGCGGCCCTGTGCTGGGCCGACCGGCTCGGCCACCCGCGGACGCCCCTGTGGCGGACCGCCGACTGGGGTTACCTCCGCTTCCACGAGGGGCGAGCCGCCCCCTGGCCCGCGTACGGCGACGGCGCGCTCCGTTCCTGGCTGCGCCGGCTGGGCGAGGCCTGGGACGACCGCTGCGACGTCCATGTGTACTTCAACAACGATCCGGGCGGCGCCGCGGTGCGCGACGCCGCCCGGTACGCGGAACTCGCCGCCGCCGAGGGGTGGCCCGTGAGCCGCACGCCCGCCCGCCCCGCCCGAGGCGGATGAGGCAGCGCTCAACGAGGTCCCGCTCATTAATCATTCGACTGCCCCTCCGACCTGCGGGAAACTTCTCACGATGACGCCACGAACCGATACGCCTCCCACCTGGAACGAGCGCACGCAACTGATCACCTTCCTGGACTACGCCCGTGACACGGCGCGAGCCAAGTGCGAGGGCGTGTCCGCGGACGACGCCCGCAGGGCCCCGCTTCCGAACTCACCGCTGATGACCCTGTGTGGGCTGATCAGCCATCTGCGGTGGGTCGAGCACCACTGGTTCCAAGTGATGTTCCTGGGGGAGGAGCCCGCCGGTCCGCTCACACAGGCGAGCGACGACGACCCCGACCCCGAGATGCGGACCGCGGTCGACATTCCGTTGCCCCGGCTTCTCGCCGAATATGAGGAGCAGAGCGACCGCTACCGTCGTCTGCTGTCCGACCACGACCTGAACTCAAGGGCCAAGCGTCCCATCCGCGACGGCCGCCACGTGGACCTCCGCTGGGTGATCCTCCACCTCATTGAAGAAGTCTCCCGACACAACGGGCATCTCGACATCGTGCGAGAGCTCGTCGACGGACGGACCGGCGTCTAGGCAGCCAGCGCTGCGAAGTGTGAGGTCCTCGTCGGAGCGAGGGGCACACCCATCAGCCACGCGTCAATCCGTGTTTTGTCCAGCTGGTAGGCCCATCGCTTACTGATGTTGCAGGGATCAGCTCAGAACCCGCCGGACGCGACGACACCGAAGACCTCGTTCCCACCCAGAACACATAGAGCAGCCCCATGATCACAGCTGTGATCATGGGGCTGCTCCGTTTTGGATAATTCGCCGGCAGTGTCCCGGGTTCGGGAGTGCGGGGCCTTTACCTCAGTCGCCCGTCACGTCAGTTGTCGGTGCACCCGAAGTGCCTGATGCAGTTGGTCAGCCGGAGCGCCTCGTTGACGCCCGGCTCCAGCTCCTGGAGAGCCTGCAGGTCCTCAACGTCGAAGGACATGGTCTTCACCTCCTGTGGTCGGCGGAACCGCCTCTGATACGGCCCGCTCTTCTTTCGTCGCCGTCCCGTCGCGAACGGCGAGCCTGGGGGCGTCGTCGGGCATCCACAGCCGGGGATGCCCGTGACGCAGCCGGAGGAGGAAGGCGACGACGCCCGCCGTACCTCCGAGGAAGGTGGGTGAGAAGCCCGCCTGGGCGTCGGGCACGAGCAGCCGGCCGGAACGGCCGACCGCCCTGAACTCCAGGCAGGCGGCCAGGTCCCGGGCCCACCGGTGGTAGCGGTCGTCGCCGGTGAGGCCGGCCATGTCGAGCAGGAACTCGCCGTCGCCGGGGAGCCCGTGGCACGGCACCGGCCCCGACTGCCATCGGGTGCGGTGCACGGCCGCCGCCGCCCCGCGCGCGAGGTCCAGTGCCTTCGGGTCGCCGGTGGCGTGCCAGTACCTCACCAGGAAGGAGCCGATTCCGGAGGATCCGCTGCACCAGTACGGCCTGCGGGGACGCACCGTCCCCGGGTCGCCGCGGAGGGTCGGCCACCAGGCGGTGTCCCCGTCGACGTCCGCGTGCGCGTAGAGGGCGCGGGCGACCTCGTGCACGGTCGCCGTCCAGTCCGGCCGGTCGAGGACCCGGCCCGCGTGGAGCAGCGCGGTCCCGATCCCGGCGATGCCGTGCGCGAAGCCGAAGTGGTTGGCTCCGGCGAGGCCGGAGTCGAACGTCCGCGGTGTCGGCCACTGCGGGTGGCCGTCCAGGTACGACCGCGCGTCGTGCAGGTTCTGGAACGCCGTGGCGGCGCGTTCCCGAAGCGCCGGATCGCCCGACCGCAGCGCGACGCGCAGGACCGCCATGCCGCATCCGGCCAGCCCGTGCGTCACGTCCGGGCTGGGGTGATCCGTCGGCAGCAGGCTCGCCGCCCGCACCGCGTACCGAGCCAGCCCGGCGTCGTCCAGGGCCGTCGCCGCGTCGTACAGCGCCCACACCGCTCCGGAGCGGCCGAAGTGGAGGCCGGGCCGCCAGGCGTCCTCCTCCGCCAGCCGCAGCCGCAGCCGGTGGGAGAGCGCGGCGACCGCGCCGGCCGCCTCCGGTGCGGGCATGGCCAGCGTCAGGACGCCGAGGACGCCCGCCGCACCGGCGTGCACCGAGCACGGATCCGCTTCGGGCCCGCCGGAGGCGTCGGACCACGCAGCCAGGCCGCCGTCGCCCGGATCCGCCGCCTCCACCAGGTGCGCGATCCCGCCGTCGATCAGCCGATCGATCCGGTGGGAAAGCCGGGCCTCGCCGCCGGACCGCCCGGTCCCGGACCCGCCGGCGGCCGGCTCGGGTGTGAGCCCGGCGGCACTCCGGCGGGTGGGTTCCGCGGCGCCCGGCCCGGAGGCGACCTCGCCGGAGGTGAACCCGACGACATTCGGCCTGGGGGTGAGTTCGGCGAGGAAGCGCTCGCATCGCTCCAGGGGCCAGCGGCGTTCCGGCTCCGCCGCCAGCAGGCCCTCCGCCAGTGGCCGCAGCAGGGCCAGCGTGGGGTTGGCGGTGGCCACCGCCGCGACCCGGCCGGAGCCCGGCAGGTCCAGGTCGGGGTCCGGCGGGTCCAAGTGGGCGCCGACGGCGAGGAAGTACGCCATCGCGCCGAGGCTGTAGAGGTCGGCGCCGCCGTCCGGGGCGGGCCGGGGCTCCCCGACGTGCTCCACCAGCTCCGGCGCCAGGTAGCCCGGGGTCCCGCCCACCATGACGGTGTCACCCGGTACGGCCGCGTGCTCCAGGTCGATGAGCCGGAGCTCGCCGCCGGGGAGCAGCATCACGTTGTTCGGCGAGAGGTCGCCGAACACGTGTCCCCGGCCGTGCACCGCCTTAAGCAGCCCGACCAGCCGGCCGAGGACGGGCAGGACCTCCGCCGCCCCGTTGCCGAAACCGGTCTCGCCCAGCGGACCGGCGTTCCCGTCCGACCAGCGTTGCAGCGTGATCCCCGGCACGCGCTCCTCGACGAGGAAGGCGTGCCCGCCCTGCTCGAAGAAGTCCACCACGGCCGGCACCGCCCCGGTCGCCGCGAGATCCTCAAGGCGGGAGCGCTCCGTCGCCACCCGGTCCCGCGCGTCCCTGCCGCTCAGATCGGCGCACGCGTGCGGGCGGCCCTCCTTGACGACCACCTCGCGCCCCGTCCTGGTGTCCTCGGCGAGATACACCCCGCCCCGGTTCGCGTGCCGTACGGCTTCGCGGACGACGAACCGGCCGTTCAGCATGACCGCGGCCGCTCCGGGCCGGCGGCCCGCCGCCGGAGCCTCGAACGGGCAGACCGCGAACGGCGGCGGGGAGAAGCGCGGCTCCCGCGCGTCGTGGACGAGGTGGCCCTCCGGTGAGCGCAGCCGGATCTCGTAGAACCCGTCGTTGCCGAGCGTCCGGTGGCCGCGGAAGGCGCCGTAGCGGTAGTGCACGATCCCGCCCGCTCGGTAGGGGCGGTCGGAGAGGATCACGGGTCCGGGAAGGCCCCGGGTGACCTCGTCCAGCAGGGCGGCCAGGCGGACCGACTCCGCGTCGTCGCGCGGGTAGACGGTGATGAACTTCCCGGCCTGCGCGCGGCTGCAGTGCGGTTCGAGGAATTTCCAGTAGTCGTCCAGCCGGGCGGGGAACTTGAAGGCGCACCCGGCTCCGGCCAGCACCCGTGAGACGCGGGAGAGCACCACGGGAGCGGAGAGCATCGTCGCGGAGACGTGCAGCTTCCACCCCTGGTCGGGGATCGCGTACGTGTCCGGAGCGACCTTGCACCAGAGTCCGTCGTCAGTGATCGACCACTTCCGGGCGCTCGCGCGCCCGAGCTCGGCGGTCACGATGTCGCAGAGGATGGCGGGATCTCCCGAACGCGTCCTCACGTGGACCCCTCCCGGTCGCCGGGGTTGTTTCTCGCAGGACCCGAGATTGACGGAGAACACTTGCCAATGACTGGAATTTCAATTGCCTGCGAGGTGAGAGGGGGTTTATCCGGTGAGAAAAAAATCTTCACCGAATTGGTCACGCCACTATTCGCATTTATGGCCACGCCTGCTTCGGGCGCCAGCGGAAACGGCTGTACGCGGCACGGCCGACCGAGGAAGAAAATTATCATTCACTTATAAAGTAATGTCAATTATTTACATTTGTCATGAATTCACCTTACTGTGCGGCCATAACCGATATCAGGTGAGACAGGGATGTCCAGGCCCCCGAGGAGGCCCCGTGCAGAACACCCGGGCGCACACGCCACACCGATTAGCCGTGGTCCTGACCGCGACCATGACCATCCTTCTGGGGGTGCTCGCCCAGGGGGCGAGCGCCGCTCCGGCCGCCCCCCTGGCCCGGGCCTTCGCCCGCGCGGCCACCGCCCACGACGTCCCCCGCGACCTGCTCGTCGCCCTCGCCTACGCCGAGACCCACCTCGACGGGCACAACGGCGCGCCGAGCGCGAGTGGCGGGTACGGGATCATGCACCTGGTCGCCAACCCCACCACCCACACCCTGGAGAAAGCCGCCGAGCTCACCGGACTGCCGGTCGCGACCCTGCAGAAGGACGACGCGGCCAACATCATCGGTGGCGCCGCCCTCCTGCGCTCCCACGCCGACGCGCTCGGACTCGACGCCGCCGCCAGGAAGGACGCCGGCCGCTGGTATCCGGCCGTGGCCGCCTACGCCAACGCCTCCACCCCCGAGGTGGCCCGGCTGTACGCCGACACCGTCTACGAGCTGCTCGGCAGGGGCCTGCGGGCCCCCGCGCGCGACGGTGAGACCATCACCGTCGCCCCCCGGGAGGTCGAGGCCGAGCGCGGCGCCTACGCCCGCGCCCGCGACCTCAACGCCCAGTTCGCCGCCCCCGACTACCCCAACGCCGGCTGGGTGGCCGCCAGCTCCGCCAACTACACCGCCTCCAGTCGCCCCTCCGCCTACGCCATCGACCGCATCGTCATCCACGTCACCCAGGGCTCCTACGCCGGCACCATCTCCTGGTTCCAGAACCCCAGCGCGAGCGTGTCGGCCCACTACGTCGTGCGCTCCTCCGACGGCGCCGTCACCCAGATGGTCCGCGACAAGGACGTCGCCTGGCACGCCGGCAACTGGAGCTACAACACCCGCTCCGTCGGCATCGAGCACGAGGGCTACGTCAGCGACGCCTCCTGGTTCACCGACGCGATGTACCGCGCCTCGGCCGCGCTGACCCGCCACATCGCCGACCGCTACGGCATCCCCAAGGACCGCGCCCACATCATCGGGCACAACCAGGTGCCGGGCGCCACGCACACCGACCCGGGCCCGAACTGGGACTGGACCAGGTACATGCAGTACGTCACCGGCGGGAGCGGCCCCGCCCCCGGCAAGTACTGGGTCGACACGCATTCCGCGGCGCCGGGCCACTCCTCTCCGGGAGGGACGCGTACGGGGAGCCTGAACCAGGGGACCAACTACGTCTACTGCCGCACCTGGGGCCCGAACGTCCAGGTCGGCGGCGACTACAACCACTGGTGGCTGAAGACCGACCTCGACTCGGGCAGCCCGTGGCAGAACCAGTGGGTGTCGGCGTACTACCTCGCGCGGTGGGGCAACGACGTGGCCAAGGACAACAGCGGCAACGACATCCCCAACTGCTGACGGACCGTACCCGCGCGCACGGACCGCCGACGGCGGCGGTCCGTGCGCGCGTCCGCCGCCAGGGGCGCCGCCCGCGATGCCGCCAGGCCACCGGGCGACAAAGCCACCGAGTCGTCGGACCACCAAGCCACCGGGTCGCCGGGTCGCCGGGTCGCCGGGAATAATCCTCTCACCACGACGTTAGGGGTAGTTGAAAGTTCAATGGTATTGAGGAAGGTGAGCACGATGCAGTTCGGGATCTTCACCGTGGGCGACGTCACCACAGACCCCACCACGGGCAGGACACCGAGTGAGCACGAGCGGATCAAGGCGATGGTCGCCATCGCGCTCAAGGCGGAAGAGGTCGGCCTCGACGTCTTCGCCACCGGCGAGCACCACAACCCGCCCTTCGTGCCATCGTCGCCGACGACCATGCTCGGCTACATCGCCGCGCGGACCGAGCGGCTCATCCTCTCCACCTCCACGACCCTGATCACCACCAACGACCCGGTCAAGATCGCCGAGGACTTCGCGATGCTGCAGCACCTGGCCGGCGGGCGCGTCGACCTGATGCTGGGCCGCGGCAACACCGGGCCGGTCTACCCCTGGTTCGGCAAGGACATCCGGCAGGGCATCCCGCTGGCCATCGAGAACTACGCGCTGCTGCACGAGCTGTGGCGCAAGGACGTGGTGGACTGGGAGGGCCGCTTCCGCACTCCCCTGCAGTCCTTCACCTCGACGCCGCGGCCGCTCGACGGCGTGCCGCCGTTCGTCTGGCACGGCTCGATCCGCAGCCCGGAGATCGCCGAGCAGGCCGCCTACTACGGCGACGGCTTCTTCGCCAACAACATCTTCTGGCCCAAGGAGCACTTCGTCCGCCTGATCGAGCTGTACCGGCAGCGCTTCGCCCACTATGGGCACGGCACTCCGGAACAGGCCGTCGTCGGGCTCGGCGGTCAGGTGTTCATGCGGAAGAACTCGCAGGACGCCGTGCGGGAGTTCCGCCCCTACTTCGACAACGCGCCCGTGTACGGCCACGGCCCGTCGCTGGAGGAGTTCACCGATCAGACGCCGCTCACCGTGGGCAGCCCACAGGAGGTCATCGACAAGACCCTGACCTTCCGGGACTCCTTCGGCGACTACCAGCGCCAGCTGTTCCTGATGGACCACGCCGGCCTGCCGCTGAAGACCGTGCTGGAGCAGCTCGACATCCTCGGCGAGGAGGTCGTTCCCGTGCTCCGCAGGGAGTTCGCCGCCGGACGGCCGAGCGAGGTGCCGGACGGGCCCACTCACGGAGCCCTGGTCGCCCGCCGCGACGCCGAGGCGGGCGAGGGATCCCCCGTCCCCGCCGGCTCCCCGGCCTGACCGCTCCGCGCCCGCACCCCGGAGCGCTTCCCCGAAGCGCCCCGTCACCCCTGAGGCGCTCCCCCAGAAGCGCCCGCTCACCCGTGAAAGAGGAAAGATGAAGCCCCTGAAGCTCGTGGCCGTCTCGGCGGGCCTCAGCCAGCCCTCGTCGACCCGGCTGCTGGCCGACCGCCTGGCCGAGGCGGCCAGGCGGCACCTGGCGGAGGAGCGCGCGACCGAGGTGCGCGTGGTCGAACTGCGCGACCTGGCCACCGACATCGCCAACACCATGGTGACCGGCTTCCCCGGCGCCGCGCTACGTGAGGCGATCGAGGCGGTGACGGAGGCGGACGGAGTCATCGCCGTGACGCCGATCTTCACCGCCTCCTACAGCGGCCTGTTCAAGTCGTTCTTCGATGTGATCGACAACACCGCGCTCGCCGGAAAGCCCGTGCTCATCGCGGCGACCGGCGGCACGGCCCGGCACTCGCTCGCCCTTGAGCACGCCCTGCGCCCGCTGTTCGCCTACCTGCGCGCGATCGTCGTGCCCACCGCCGTCTACGCCGCGTCCGAGGACTGGGGCACGGGCGGGGACGACCGTACCGAGGGCCTCGCCGTCCGCATCTCCCGCGCGGCGGAGGAGCTGGCCGATCTGGTGCTGCGCAGGCCGGCCGCCGCCGAGCCGATCGACGCCGTCATCCCGTTCGCGCAGCAGCTCGCGGCGCTGCGCCCCTGACCGGGGAGGGGACGGGTGCGAGCCGGGCACCCGGACTGTCACAGCCGCCCGCTAGTGTCCTGCGGTGAGATGCCGCACATGATCCCGGGGAGCGTACGGTGACCGTGCTCGCGAAGCCGTACCTGACGGACGTGGACGCCTCCGTCGAGCAGCTGGTGTACGTCCGCGAAGACGAATACACCGTCGCGCGGATGAGCTCCGAGGGCCTGGCCGGGTTCGTCGCCTCGGGCCGCGCGCTGGCCGGGGTTCAGCCCGGGGAGACGCTGCGGCTGGCCGGGGAGTGGGAGGAGCACCCGCGCCACGGCAGCCGTCTGGTGGTCCGGCGGTGCGAGCGGGTGGTCCCCTCCACGGTGCGCGCGATCACGCTCTACCTCGGCTCGGGCCTGATCCGCGGGATCGGGCCGCGGCTCGCCCACGCCATCGTCAGCCACTTCGGCGAGCGGACGCTCACGGTCATCGACACCGAGCCGGGGCGCCTCACCGAAGTCGTCAACATCGGCGCCGCGCGGCAGGCCCAGATCGTCCAGGCGTGGGCGGAGCAGAAAGAGGTCGCCGCACTGATGGTCGTCCTGCAGGGCTTCGGGATCAGCCCGCTGCTCGCGACCAAGATCTACCAGGTGTACGGCAACGACTCGCGCGACGTCCTCACCCGCGACCCGTACCGGCTGATCGGCCAGGTCAGGGGGATCGCCTTCCACACCGCCGACCGGATCGCACTGCGTTCGGGGGTGCCGGAGCACAGCCCGCAGCGGATCAAGGCGGCGGTCCTGGACAGGCTGGAGACGGCGGCCGCCCGCGACGGGCACTGCTTCCTGCCGCTGCCCGCCCTGCTCGCGGCGGCGGCCGGCCTGGTCGAGCAGGAGGAGGAGCTGATCCGCCGGGCGGTCGACGCGCTGCTCGCCGAGCGCCGGGTGGTCGTCGAGACGGCGCCGGCCGGCCCTGGCCAGGTGGTGTACGCCAAGGAGCAGCACGGCCGCGAGGTGGCGCTGGCGGCGCACCTGGCCAGGCTCCTGCGGGCCCGCTCGACACTGCCGCTGCGCGCGTTCGAGGAGCACGAGGGGCTGGACGAGGACCAGCGGGCGGCCGTGAACCTGGCGCTGACCAGCACCGTGTCCGTCCTGACCGGTGGTCCCGGCTGCGGCAAGAGCCACACGGTGCGGGTCATCGCGGCGACCGTGCGGGCGATGGGCGGCACGGTGACCCTGACCGCGCCGACGGGCAAGGCGGCCAAGCGCCTGTCGGAGCTCACCCGCCTGCCCGCCATGACCGTGCACCGGCTGCTCGCCCGGCAGCCGGAGCGGGAGGAGGGCACGCTGTTCCAGCAGTCCCCCGCGGAGGCGGACCTGATCGTGGTGGACGAGGCGTCGATGCTGGATTTGCAGCTGGCCACCCGGCTGACGGCGGCGATCCCGGCGGGCAGCCATCTTCTGCTGGTCGGCGACAGCGACCAGCTTCCCAGCATCGGGCCCGGCAGCGTGCTGGCCGACCTGCTGCGTGTGGAGGAGGTCCCGCGCATCCGGCTGACCCGCGTCTTCCGGCAGGCGCAGGACAGCGGGATCGTCCGGGCCGCCCACCGGATCCGGGCGGGCGAGCTGCCCGAGCTGCCCGGCAGGGGCGGTTTCTGGTTCGAGGAGCTCGACGATCCGGACCAGGTGGCCGACCGGGTGGTCCACCTGGCGACGGAGGCGATCCCCCGCAAGCAGGACGTCGGCCGGGACCAGGTCCAGGTGCTGTGCCCGATGCGCAAGGGCGCGACGGGCACGGCGGAGCTCGGCCGCAGGCTGCAGGAGCGGCTGAACCCGGCGCGCGAGGGCGCGGCCGAGCACTGGTCGGGCCCGTCGGTCTTCAGGGTGGGCGACCGTGTCATGCCGATCCGCAACAACTACGACAAGGGTGTGTTCAACGGGGAGACCGCCACGGTCACGGCGGTGAACCCGCAGGACCGGCTGGTGGAGATCCGCACCGACGACGGCGAGAGCGTGGCCTACACCTTCGACGAGCTGGATGAGCTGACCCACTCCTACGCGATCAGCGTGCACCGCTCCCAGGGCAGCGAATACCCGTTCGTGGTGGCGCCGATCGTCGCCGAGGCCGGGGGCGTGATGCTGCGCCGCAGGCTGCTGTACACCCTGGTCACCAGGGCGAAGGCGTGGGTGGTCCTCGTCGGCCAGCGCGAGGCGCTGGAACTGGCCGTGCACCGGCTCGGCTACCGCAGGAACACCGGCCTGGCCCTCCGGCTCGCCCTGAGCCTGGAGAGCTGACGACACCTCCCGGAGCGCCTCACCGCCTCATGCGACGCCGAGGCGTTCCTCCTCCCCGGCGCCGTATGCCTCCCCGGCTCCCCTGCCCCAGCACCATGCGCCTCCACGGCTCCCCGCGTCCGCTCCCCTGCCCCAGCGCCGTGCGCCTCGGCGGCTACCCGCGTCCGGTCCTCCGCGCTACAGCGCCTTCAGGAACCTCGCGGCGATCGGCGCCGCCACCGCGCCGCCGGCGCCGCCGTTCTGGACGAAGACCGCGAAGGCCAGCGGGCCCCGGTAGCCGATGAACCAGGCATGGGACTTCGCGCCGCCGACCTCGGCGGTGCCGGTCTTGCCGGCGGTGTCCGGGGGGAGACCGGCCTGGGCGGCCGTCCCCTGGGTGACCACGGCGCTCATCATCGTGCGCAGGCCGGCGGCCACGCCGTCGTCCAGCGGCACCGGGGGCGGTGAGTCGGCGGGGGGTTCGGCGGTCATGATCGCGGGTTTCCAGACGCCGCTCGCGACCGCCGCGGCGACCTCGGCCATGCAGAGCGGGCTGGCCTGCGCCGAGTTCTGGCCGATGGCGTCGGAGCCCAGCTCGTTCAGGTCCGCGGACGGCCGGATCCGGCAGGAGCTCAGGCCGGGCTTCTCCCGGAACCCGAACCGGTCGGCGGCCTCGGCGCGCAGCCGGTCGTCGCGCAGCCGCTCATAGGCGTGCTGGACGAAGGTGGTGTTGCAGGAGAGTGCGAAAGCCGTGGTGAGGGTGACGGTGCCGTGGTCGGCGCCGTCGGCGTCGGTGAAGCTCCGGGCGTTCGGGATGGTGTAGGCCGCCGGGCACGCGACCGGCGACTCCGGGGTCAGGCCGGTGCGGAGCAGCGCGGCGGCGGTCACCACCTTGAACGTCGAGCCGGGCGGGTAGAGGCCGTTGAACGCCTGCTTGGCGCCCAGCGTGTCGGCCACCGCGCGCACCTGGCGGGTCTCGACGTCGACGGCCACGATCGCGGCGGGCTGCCCGAGACCGTCCAGTGCCCGGGCCGCGGCGGCCTGCACGGACCGGGAGATCGTGGTGCGCGTCCCCGTCCCCGTGGCCGGCGGGGGCGGGGAGGTCAGCAGCACCCGGCCCGAAGACGCTTCCTCCAGCGACAGGAGCACCGCCGTCCCGCCCAGCCCGGTGAGATAGTCGCCCGCCCTGCTGTCACGGGGGAAGGGAAGTCCCTCGCGGGTGAGCGTGGTCGGCCTGCGGACCTGGGTCTCCCTGAGCCGCAGGCTCCCGCCGTCCTTGAGCGAGGGGTGCAGCGTCTCGGGCGCCCAGAGCACCTTCCAGGCGCCGGCCCGCAGCCCCAGGCGCAGGACGGAGGAGAACGTCCACCGCCCCAGCCCCGTCACCTCCCGCACCCCCTGGAAGGAGACCTCGGCCGTCTCCTCGCCCTGACGGCGCAGCTCGCCGGGGTTGAGGGACAGCGACGAGACCCGCAGCTCGGCGTCGAACCGCCGGTGCCGCTCGGCGAAATCAGCCGGCGGATCGGCGACGAGGCCGTTCATGGCGGAGAGGTCACCGCTCTGCCAGGCGGCGAAGTATCTCGAAGTGGTGAGTTCCGGGCCGGCCGTCGGGGTCGGCTCGGAAGTGGGCTCCGAAGTGGGCTCGAACGTCAGGGTGAGCGGCGCTTTCCCGGTCGTCTCGCCGGAGGCACCCGGCCGCGGTGACGGCGAGGTCATCACGGCGCCCGGGGCGGTCGCCAGCCCGTACACGCCGACGGCGACGATCGCGACCGCCGTGGCGATCAACGCGAGGAGCCATCGACTGCGCATACCGTTCCCCCCTGAGTCCCCACGGGTGTATATCACCGGCAGGCCGGAGCGGGCCAGGCCCGGATCCGATCAGGAGGCCACGGACCGCCGTGTCTCCGTCGTGGGAGCGGTCCGGCCCATCCGGCCGTCGAGATGTGGTGACGGCGGGCGTCCCGAGGGGGGTGGGTGCCCCAGCGGGCCGTGCGGTCATCGGGAAGGCTTGTGCCAGACGAAGACCTCGGTGCTCGGCTGACGCTCGGAGAACCGGCCCGAAGGCGCGACCTCCCGCAGCAGCCGTCCGAGGTCCGCCTCGAAGTCACCGCGTCGCGTGCCGAAAAGGTGCGGCGTGGAGGAGGACAGTGACAGCACCCATGCGAGGACGTCACCACAGGTGCGTTCCAGCGCCTGTCCCCCGGGCACGACATACCGCCTCGGTCCCGAGAAGCCCGCCCGGCTGAGCACGGTGGCCTCACCGCCCGGCGTTCCGTGCGGCAGCACCCCGCGGCCGGCCCGCCGGACCGGCCCCAGGTATCGCCCGACCAGATCGTTGACGGCCGCGTAGGGCACCCCCGGATGCGGAAGACCGTCGACGGATCGCGTCTCCGTCTTCAGGTCCGAGATGTGCACCAGTGCGCCGTCCGGCCGGAGCATGTCCTTGACGGTCGCCGCCACCAGATCGCGATCCATCCAGTGGAAGGACTGGCCGAAGGTCGCGACGGTGAACGTCCCGAGACCCGCGGGCAGCTCCTCGGCGCGGGCCTGGACCCATCGCGCCTTGCCGGTTACGCCTGCCTCGGCGGCCCGGCGCCCGGCCTCCGCGATCATCCCGCTGTCCGGGTCCACGCCGACGATCTCACCGAACAGGTGCGCGAAGCTCAGCGCGAGGGTGCCGGGCCCGCAGCCCACATCGACGAGACGTCCCCGGCCGTCGAGCGTCAGAGCCTCGGCGAGCGTGTCCGCGAGCCCGGGGGCATACGGGAGCCGCCCGCGCTGGTAGTGGGGAGCCGCTCCCAGGAACAGCGTGTCGTCCCACTCCCAACCCTCAGGCATGTCCGCCCCTTGCTTTCCGCTCGCAGTTCTCCGCCACCGCAGGATGTGATCATGCCATTTCTCCGGTACGGCCGGAGCCCGCTCTCCGGACAGGGTCACCGGCACCCCCTCCGGCTCGGGGCCGCGTCCCGGAGGCCGGAAACTGTCGGTGCCGGGCGCGATGATGGGATCATGACCGAAGCACCCCCCAGCACCCTTTTCGCCGACCAGAGCGCCTATGCCGAAGCCGTTCAGCTCGCCCTGGACGCCGCCGCGGCATATTACGGAGACGGCACGTCCACGCTGGACGACGACGCCTACGACCGGTTGGTCCGGGGCATCCAGGCGTATGAGACCGAGCATCCCGGCGAGGTGCTGCCGGCCTCGCCGACGGGCAAGGTGGCCGGTGGCGCGGTGGTCGGCGACGTGCCGCACACGGTGCCGATGCTGAGCCTGGACAACGTCTTCGGCGCCGGGCAGCTGACCGACTGGGCCGCGTCGCTGGAGCGCAGGCTGGGCCGGCCGGTCACGGAGTGGAGCGTGGAGCCGAAGCTCGACGGGCTGGCGATCGCCGCGCGTTACCGCGGCGGACGGCTGGCGCAGCTGGTCACCCGGGGCGACGGCACCGCGGGTGAGGACGTGAGCCACGCGATCGGCACCATCGTGGGGCTGCCCACCAGGCTGGCCGAGCCCGTCACGGTGGAGCTGCGCGGTGAGGTGATGATGACCGCGTCGCAGTTCGAGGACGCGTGCGCCAAGCGCCAGGCGCACGACGGCACCACGTTCGCCAACCCGCGCAGCGCCGCCGCCGGCACGCTGCGCGCCCAGGACCGGCCCTACGTGTGCGAGCTGACGTTCTTCGGCTACGGCGCGCTGCCATACCCCGACGACACCTCCGAGCTCGCCGTACGGCTGCGCGAGCTGCCGCACAGCGAGGTCATGACGTGGGTCGCCGGCCAGGGCGTGCAGACCCCCGCGGTCACCGACGTCGGCGGGATCGTCGCCACCACCCTGGAGCAGATCCAGGAGCGGGTCGAGCAGATCGCCGCCAAGCGGGCCGAGCTGCCCTTCGGCATCGACGGCATCGTGATCAAGTGCGATCTCGCCGCCGACCAGGCGCAGGCCGGCTTCAGCTCGCGCGCGCCCCGCTGGGCGATCGCCTACAAGCTGCCCGCCACCGAGAAGATCACCAAGCTTGTCGGCGTCGAGTGGAACACCGGCCGCAGCGGCATCATCGCCCCGCGCGCCGTGCTGGAGCCGGTCGAGCTCGACGGCAGCATCGTCACCTACGCCACCTTGCACAATGTCGCCGACATCACCCGCAGGGGCCTGATGCTCGGCGACAGCGTCGTCGTCTACAAGGCCGGCGACGTGATCCCCCGCGTCGAGGCCCCGGTCGTGCACCTGCGCACCGGCGACGAGCGGCCGATCGCGATCCCGCAGGTCTGCCCGACCTGCGGCGACGCGATCGACGCCTCCCAGGAGCGGTGGCGGTGCGTCCGCGGGCGCGCCTGCCGGGTGATCGCCTCCATCGGCTACGCCGCCGGCCGCGACCAGCTCGACATCGAGGGCCTGGCCGAGAGCCGCATCCAGCAGATGCTGGACGCCGGGCTGATCGCCGACTTCGCCGACCTGTTCTATCTGACCCGCGAGCAGGTGCTGGGCCTGGAGCGGATGGGCGAGACCAGCACCGACAACCTGCTGGCCGCCATCGAGCGGGCCAAGGCGCAGCCGCTCAGCAGGGTGTTCTGCGCGCTGGGCGTGCGCGGCACCGGCCGTTCCATGAGCCGCCGCATCGCCCGGCACTTCGGCAGCATGGACGCCATCCGCGCGGCCGACGCCGAGGCCATCGAGGCGGTGGAGGGTATCGGCCCGAAGAAGGCGCCGGGGGTGGTGGCCGAGCTGGTCGAGCTCGCCGACCTCATCGACAAGCTGGTCAAGGCCGGGGTGACCATGACCGAGCCGGGCTGGACGCCACCCGCCGAGCCCGGCGCCGACGCGCAGGCGGACCCGGAGGCGGGCGGCACGTCCGGGCTGCCGCTGGCCGGGATGTCCGTCGTGGTGACCGGCGCGATGAGCGGAGCGCTGGAGGCGCTGACCCGCAACGAGATGAACGAGCTGATCGAGCGCGCCGGAGGCAAGGCGTCCTCCAGCGTCTCGGCGAAGACGTCGCTGCTGGTGGCCGGGGAGAAGGCGGGTTCCAAGCGGGCCAAGGCCGAGACCCTGGGCGTGCGGATCGTCGGCCCGGAGGAGTTCGCCGACCTCGTCGGCCCGTTCATCTGATCAGGGCCGGAGTCATCTCATCTGATCGACGAGCTCGAATCAGCCATGTAGCAATCACCTCGTAGAGACCTGTACGAGGTGATTGAACCGATCACCGCATCGGCCTGGACGCGGCGACGGTTCGACAGCCATCACCGGCCCGCCCATCACCGGCCGGATCCACCTCTGACAGGAACCATCGGCATGCACCTCTCCCCCCTCGCGCAGCGCCTGCACAATTTGATCACTGGGACCGCGAATGACCCCACATACTGGCCCGAGGCCTCCCAGTTGAGCGCCGGGCTGGGCGCGGCGGTCCGGACCGTCGACGGCAGCTTGATATCGGCGCCGTACGCGGTCGACGGGCAGCGGCTGGCCGTGGCGGCCCGCGAGCTGGTCGGATACCTGCTGGACGAACACCAACTGTACGAACCCTTCTCCGTGCTGGCGGCGGCGGGGCTGGCGGGCATGGACGCCGAAGTGAGCGCCCAGTTCGCGGAGAAGCGTGGGCCGATCGCGGTCGCCGAGATGGAGGTGGTGTTCGGCTGGGACGTGGAGCTGCGGGCGCTGCTCGCCGAGGCGATGGCCAAGGCGATGCGAGAACGGCCGGACCACGCCGCCCCGCTGCCCGCCGTCATCGAATGGCTCAGCAGTCAACCCGGCTACCTGGACTTCGCCCGGACGGCTCTGGAGGCGGCCGAGGCCCGCGTCACGGCGATCCACGCCGGCGAGATTCCCTACCGAGCGGAGAAGGCGTTCGACGACGGAGAGAAGAGGACCATCGGCCGGGCCGTACGGCTGGCGCTCCTGCGGGACGAGCCCTGGCTGCCCGAGCTGCTGGACAGGCTGCTGCGCGGGATCGCGGTGGCTCCGACCCAGGCCAAGACCCTGCCGTCGCAGGGGCTGCTGTTCGAGATCGCCCGCGCGGTGGAAGAGCACCCGACGCCCGAGGCGATCTCCGCGCTGCGCGCCGCCCGCCAGGCCACCCGGCATGCCGGGGTGCCCAAGCAACTGGACCGCATGTTCAAGCGCATCGAGGCCGCCCTGGCCAACCGGCTGGAGGTGGCGTTCCGGATACCCGACGGGCGGCTGCGGCAGGCCGTCGGCGAGCACACGGCGGTGATCTCGACCGACGGCAAGGTCGAGCTGTCGTGGTGGCACGGGGACAAGAAGCTGAAGGCGGTCCCGGCGGCGGTCAGACGGGAGCACCCCGAGGAGGTCAAGCGGCTGCGCGAGCTGGCCAAGCAGACCGCGCAGCAGCAGGCCACCCTGGTCAGGGCGCTGGAGGCCGGATGCGCCGGCGAGACGGCTCCGCCGTACCGGCAGTTGGAGGGTCACCCGGTCACCGATCGGCTGATCTGGGAGTTCGAGGTCTCGCCCGGTGTGTGGCGCGCCGAGCTGGGGTTGACGGTGCCGGACGTGCCGGTGCGGCTGTGGCATCCGGCCCGCGCGTCCCTGGAGGAGGTGCGCGCCTGGCGGGAGGTGGTGCAGGGCAAGGAGCTGCGCCAGCCGTACAAGCAGGCCTTCCGCGAGGTCTACCTGCTCACCCCCGCCGAGGAGGAGACGCGCGACCACTCGCGTCGGTTCTCCGACCACATGCTCCGGTACGGCCAGGCCAAGGCGCTGCTCACCGATCGCGGCTGGACGGGCATGTCGCTGGGCCACTGGGATCCGGCCGGAGGGTCCGACGAGTGCACCGCCGCCAAAAAGCTGCCCGGCGGCCTGACCGCCACCTGGGACTTCCACCTGGACGAGCACTCCTACGAACGCGACGGCTACGGCATCACCGCCTCCATCTGCGTCAGCGGCGACATCCGTTTCCTCGCCGGCGTCTCGCCGATCCCGCTGGCCGAGGTTCCTCCGCTCATCCTGTCGGAGGCACTGCGAGACGCCGACCTGGCCGTCGGCGTCACCTCCACCGGTCTGGACCCCAACGGCCAGGGGGACTACTGGCAGTCCTACGGCTTCGGCGCCCTGGCCGAGAGCGCCCAGGTCCGGCGTGACGCCCTGTCCCGATTGATCGGGCGTACGACCATCGCGGACCGATGCACCATGACCGACCGCTTCCTGGTGGTTCGGGGCGATCTACGCACCTACAAGATCCACCTGGGGTCGGCGAACATCTTGATGGAACCCAACGACGCCTACCTGTGCATCGTCTCCGGACGCGACCCCCATGCCGGACTGTTCCTTCCCTTCGAGGAGGACGGCCGGTTGGCGCTCATCCTCAGCAAGGCTTTCCTGCTGGCGAACGACACCGCCATCACCGACCCCTCCATCACCCGCCAGATCCGGGCTTGATCCACGTCCTCACCCCCGGCCCTTTCGACGGATCTTGATGTCGCGCATGTCCGTCACCGCGGTGCGAAGGATCCGGTACCGCTGGCCGTACGCGTCCAGTGCCGCGATCGCCCGTCCCGTGGCCTCGTTCTCGCCGTCGCCGGGGCTCGCGGGGAGCTGGCAGCGGAAGGTGAACGCCGAGAGGCTCCCGTCATGGGTGAACGTGCCCGCCTCGGTGAACGCGGCGCCGCCCGCCGCGAGGATCGCGTCGCGGCCGGAGTCGGTCAGCGCGTCGAACTTGCCGGAGATGATCACTCTGAACACTGCTGGTCCTTTCGTACGGCATAGGTGAGGACGCGTTCGCCGAGCAGGCTCTCGACGGCGTCGAGGAGCTCCAGCACCGCCTCGGCGATCACGTCGGGGCTCTCCCCCGCCGCGGTGCGCCTGCCGATCTCGGCGTACACCAGCGAGTGCACGCAGCCGAGCTGCCAGGCCACCACGCGGGGAAGCGGATCGTCCGGCGCCGCCCCGGTCTCCTCGGCGAGCGCGTCGGCGAGCGCGTCGGTCATCTGCCCGCCGAGGTCAGCCAGCCGGGCGGTGAGCGTGGGTGCGGCCTGCATCATCTCCAGAACCCGGCCGAACCCCTCGGTCAGCCCCACCTTGCGGTCGCGGCGCCGTACCTCGTCACGTAGCCGGGCCAGCACGGCCTGTACGGCGGACTCACCGGGAGCCCGGCCCCGCACGATATCGGCGAGCCGCTGCGGCGACGCCTCCTCCGGCGGCAGGACGAGGTCCTCCTTGGTCGCGAAGTAGTTGTAGACGGTGTTCACCGACACCTCCGCCGCCGCGGCGACCTCGGCGATCGTGACGTGCTCGAAGCCCCGCTCCACGAACAGGCCGGTGGCCACCCGGGAGATGCGCTGCCGCGTCTGCCGCTTCTTCCGCTCTCGCAGCCCTTCGGTCATGGCCGGAAGCCTAACTCAACCCCAAATATGAAGTCGACTCCATTTTTAGAGCGCAGTACGCTTTTATCCGCGGCATGCCCCCACCAGCCATCCGCCTCATTGCCGCACTAGCCGTATCCGCCGCCATGACCTCCGCCTGCGGCACCGGAGGATCCCCGCAGGCGTCGGCCGCGATCAACACTCGGACGGCCAGGTCAGTGCAGGGCATGGACACGTCAGTGCTCCGGACAGCGCAATTCGACTACGACCACAAGGGAGCCGCCCGTCACTGAGGAAGGCGGGCGGCGGCGACGAAGTCCCTGATGAGCCCGGCGTCCTTCACCCCGGGAGCGACCTCCACGCCGCTGGACACGTCGACCCCCCACGGCCGGGCGGCGGTGATCGCCTCGGCCACGTTCGACGGGTCCAGGCCTCCCGCCAGCATCCAGCGGCCCGCCGGGCGTCCTCGCACCGCCGCCCAGTCCCACGGCTCCCCCGAACCGGGTCTGGGCGCGTCGACGATGAGCAGGTCCTCGTCGAAGGCGCCGCAACGCAGGTCGGCGTCCGCGGCTCCGGCGCGGACCAGCGTGACGCCGAGGTCCTTCAGCGCGGTGAAGTCCCCGTGCGGGTGGTCGCCGTGCAGCTGGACGGCGCGCACCCCGGCCTCCAGGGCGGCCGTCCGGACCTCCTCGGTGCTCTCGCCGGCGAACACCGCCACGGTCAGCACGTGCGGGGGCACCGCCGCGGCCAGCTCCCGCGCCCGCGCGGGGGTGACCCGCCGGGGGCTCCTGGTGAGGACGTAGCCGATCGCGTCGGCGCCCGCCTCGACGGCGGCCGCCACATGCTCGGGCTCACGCAGCCCGCAGATCTTCACATACACCCCTCGCACACTAGCGGCGGAGGGGCGGAGGGGCATACGCCGTCCGGCTACGGGTGGGACAGCCGGTGCGCGGAGACCGGGAGCAGGCGGGCGGCCGGATCCCCTTCGGAGACCCGGCCGGGTTCAGGCCGGCCGGCGGCTCATGGCCGGTCCGCCTCGGTCATCCGGCGGCGTCCCGGCGCAGCCCGTCGAAGAGGTCGTCCTCGCGGTCGGCGGCGGTGACGCGGCTGAGGTGGCGGGTGAAGGCCTCGTGGGCGAGCGCCCGGTGCTGCGCTTCGGCGGGCATGCGCAGCAGGAAGATGTTCTCCCCCTGGCTCGCGTGCGCCTCCAGCGCCTTGAGCTTGCGCTCGACGTAGGGGGCCACGTCGACCACGGCGGTGATCTGCTCGTCCGGGGTGCCGAAGTCCGGGGGGAGCTCCAGGTCCTCGGGGGCGGCGCCGGTCGAGCGGAGGTAGGCGAACAGCTCGGCGACCCGCTCGCGGGGCACCGCGGTGTAGTAGAGCTTGCTGGGGACGCCGCAGGCCTCGACCGCGGCGAGGGTGATCCGGTGCGCCTGGATGTGGTCGGGGTGGCCGTAGCCGCCGTTCTCGTCATAGGTGACGACGACCTGCGGCCGGTAGCGCTCCATCAACGCGGCGAGCCGCCCGGCGGCCTGGTCGACGGGGACGTTGGCGAAGGCCCCCGGCGCCTCGTTGGCCGCCCAGCCGACCATGCCGGAGTCGCGGTAGCCGAGCAGCTCCAGGTGGTCGATCCCGAGATGGGCCACGGATTCGCGGAGCTCCTCCAGCCGCTGCGCGCTCACCGCGTCCTCGTCGTGGCCCGGCTCCCCCGGCTTCACCCCACCGGGACCGTCACCCTGCTCGCCGTTCGTGCAGGTGACCAGGACGGTGCGGATGCCCTCGTCGGCGCACCGGGCGAAGAGACCGCCCGTCCCGAGCACCTCGTCGTCGGGGTGGGCGTGGACGGCCATCAGCGTCAGCTCGTCGTTCATGGATATAGCGACCCCTCCGTAGCAGAGGGCCATACGGCCCCGCTCACTCTACGGCGACCGGAGGGCGGCCGGAATCGGCGGGTGCGGCACCTGCCGGGCCCGCGCACGACCACCGTTCCGGACCCGCGCACGACCACCGCCCCGAGGCGGCGGCCGCGCTCCGGTGCCGGTCGCGACCGGCGGGGCGGACGGCCCGGCACGGGTAGAATGCCGCCGTGAGCAGGCCGTTGTACCAACTGAAGGCCGAGTTCTTCAAGACACTCGGGCATCCGTCGCGCATCCGGGTGCTGGAGCTGCTCAGCGAACGGGAGCGCTCGGTCGCGCAGATGCTTCCCGAGGTGGGCATCGAGCCGGCGCACCTGTCGCAGCAGCTCGCTGTGCTACGGCGGGCCAACCTGGTGGTCTCCCGCAAGGAGGGCTCCAGCGTCTACTACTCGCTCGCCAGTCCCGACATAGCCGAGCTGCTGACCACGGCCCGGTCGATCCTCACCGGCGTGCTCTCGGGGCAGGCCGAACTCCTGGAGGACCTCAGGGGCTCGGCCCGCAACGGCGGGTGACCCCCGGCCCGAGGCGGCCGTACGGCGGGCGCCGGCACCCGGGCGTGTCCGGCGGGGGCCGGATCCCGAAGCCGGCGTCGAGGCCGCCGCCGCGGGGCCGGAGCCCCTCGGGAGCGCGTTCGTGAAGCGGGACGCGTTCGTGAAGCGGGACGCGTTCGGCCCGGCCGGGGAACGGCCGGGCCGAACGCGCCGCGGGCTGGTCAGCGCGGGTTGTCGAAGGCCATCCGGTAGGACTGGCCGCCGAACGTCACGGTGAAGTTGGACGGGCCGGCGATGGGCAGGTCGTAGCGGAGCTGGACCTCCTTGGACTGCCCGGGGGCGATGCTCTCCCAGGTCGGGACCGTCAGCCGGACCCGGTGGAAGTCGCCCTTGAGGCCGCCGGCGTTCGGCCCGGTATGGCCGGTGGACACGGTGGAGAGCGTCCAGCCGGTCTGCTGGGTCATGGTCGCCGGCGCGGAGGTGCCGTAGTCGAACTCGATCGTGGCGCCGCCGGGGACGGTGGTCGTGGAGTTGTTGGTGAACTTGAGCTTGGGCGAGATCGGATAGTTGGCGTCTCCGACCGCGAAGCCGTACAGCTCGGCCTGGACGTTCAGGGTCTGGGCGGGCATCGTCCTGGTGCCGGCCTTCAGGTTCCCGTACGGCGCGGCCGTCCTGAAGGTGTTGTAGATCTTCGTGGTGAGCGTGTCGCCGATGAAGTACTCGCCCCTGCCGCCGTCACGCTCGGGACGGTAGGCGTAGTCGCCGGCCAGCTCCCAGATCATGATGCCGCCGAGGCCCTTGGCGGCCACGTAGTCGGCCTTGGCCTGGACGGACTGGTCGTCCTCGGTGGACAGGTAGACCTTCTTGTCGTTGTTCCACAGCCAGGGGGCGACCATGGAGGAGGAGTACTTGCGGGCGTAGGTGCCGGAGAGGCGGTCGGCCGGGTCGGTGTCGGGGGTGAGCCCGTACTGGGTGATGTAGCTGCCCTGCCTGCCCTCCTGCAGGTTCTTGAAGTGCCAGACCGGGTTGACGCCCGCCGGCACCTCCTTGCCTGTCTTGTCCAGGTCGTGCCAGAGGTTGTCGATGCCGATCGCGCCGTCGCCGCACGGCACCGTGGAGCCGATCTTGCCTCCGGTGCCCTCCGGGCAGTCGTTCTGGTTGGGCAGCGCCGAGGTCCCCCAGAGCCCGTCGGTACCGCCGGTGACGCCCTTCCAGCCGCGGCTGTAGTAGCCGAGGCCCAGGTTGATCCGGCCGGACTGGATCGCGCCGCGCAGGTGGTGGTAGGCCCAGTCGCCGTTCAGGTAGCCGATGCCGCTGTAGGTGCCGTACACGTTCCAGTGCTTCATCTCGGCGTCGGTGCCGTCGTCGTACAGCGCCTGCAGCGGGCCGACGAACTGGTTCCACGCCCCGTGCAGGTCGTAGGTCATCATGTTGGCGTAGTCGAGGTAGGGGGTGACCTGGTAGCTCTCGCTGCCGCGCAGGATCCAGCCGGACGCGCTGGTGGCGGCGGTCAGCAGGTAGTACTTGCCGTCGGCCGCGGCGGCCGCGTCCAGCTTCTGGCGCAGCGTCCTCATCAGGTTGACGTAGCCGGCCATCAGCGTGGCGCGGCGCGGGTTGGAGAAGGCGAAGTCGTCCGGGTTGCCGGCGCTCGGGGCGGACGTCGCGTACTCGTAGTCGATGTCCACGCCGTCGAAGCCGTAGTCCTTGATGAACTTCACGGCCGAGTCGGCGAAGGTGTTGATGCCCGCCTGCGAGCTCGCCATCGTGTAGAAGCCGCCGGTGGCCTGCCGGACTCCGTTGTCGTCGAGGTAGCCGCCGGTCTCGGCCCAGCCGCCGATCGACAGGATCGTCTTGACACCGGGGTGCTGCTTCTTGAACTTGTTGAGCAGGTTGAAGTGGCCCTTGTAGGAGTACGACGGGTCCATCTCGGCTCCGGCGACGCCCGGCCACTGCATGCCGAGGGCGGGGTTGTCCGGTCCCGGGGTGCCGACGGAGACCTTGCCCTGGCCGTCGATGTGCGCGAAGGCGTAGTTGATGTGGGTGATCTTGTCCCACGGGATGTCGTTCGCCAGGTAGGCCGGGGCGCCGTTCCGGCCGGTCCGCCAGCTCGTGAAGTATCCGATCACCCGGCGCGGGTGGTCGGCGCCCATCTTCTCGCGCCCGTCGGTGTCGTAGACGGAGCAGTAGGGGACCCCGGTCACGCCGGGCGACCGGTAGAGCCCGTCGGGCCGGCAGGCCGACTGGTCCGTGGGCTGCCTGTCGGTCCGGACGGTGACCGTCCCGGAGAAGGCCGACCGGTTGCCCGCTCCGTCCCCGGCGCGGACCTTGAAGGTGTACTCGGTGTCCTCGGTGAGGCCGCCGACCGTCGTGGTGGTGCCCGGCGGGGTCCCGGTCACCGTGGCGGCGAGCGTGTCGCCGTTGTACACCTCGTAGGAGGTGACGGCCCGGTTGTCGGTCGAGGCGCCCCACTGCAGCGTCACGCCGGTGGCCGTCTTGCCGGTGGCGGTCGGCGTGCCCGGCGTGGTCGGCGCCTCGGTGTCCGGGGTCGGGTCCTTGAGCGTGCGCACGGTCGTCGCCGGGGAGGGCGCCGACTCCTGGTTCGCGCTGTCCCTCGCCTTCACGGTGAAGGTGTACTCGGTGTCGGCCGCGAGGCCGTCCACCGTGGCGGAGTTGGTCGTGACCGACCTGACCTTGGCGCTGCCCTGGTAGACGTCGTACCCGGTGACCTGCTTGTCGTCGGTGGAGGCGGTCCAGGTCAGGGCCACGCTGGTGGTGTCCGGGGTCGCGACGGGCCTGCCCGGCGCGGTCGGCGGGCTGTCCGGCGGAGGCCCGCCCTCGCAGGGGTTACCGTTGATCTTGCAGTTGGCGGGCGGGGTGCTCGGCCCCGTCCCGACGAACCCGAAGCTGTTGCCGCCGGTGGTGCCGCCCGCGGGCACGTTGGCGTTGGTGCTCGACGGCCGCACGGTCACGTGAGCGCCGCTCACGGTCGGCGTGCCGTTCCACCAGTTGCCGATGGACTGGCCGGTGTTGAGGTCGAATTCGAGGGTCCAGGTGGTGGCGGCGGTGTCGCCCGCGTTCTTCACCTCGTAACCGCCCTGCCACCACGTGCCGCGGTCGGCGGCGGTGAACTTGGCGGACAGCGACGCCGCGGCATGCGCGACCGGCGCGCCGACCGCGGCCATGCCCGCTGTGGCGACCGGCGTGCCGACCGCGGCCATGCCCACCGTGGCGGCCGCGTAGACGACCGCCACGGCGACTGCTCTCCACGAACGGAGACGGGACATCGTGTTTCCTCTCTCTAGAGGATCAAATGAGGCGTGGGGTCCCCCGGTGATCTGTACGGGTGCGCGACCTTCCTCGGAAACGGTCAAAGCCGCCCGTCAAGGAAGCAACAAACAAGAAACTTTCTTATTTAATTCGGGAAGTTACGCCCGCCGACATGGGTCGTCAACCCTTGGTTTCCGATTTGTTTCGCCGCTCCGCCCGGAGCCCGCGGTGACCGGCACGCCGAAGGCGGCTCAGCGCGTCATCCGCACACCTCGAAGCGCTGGATCTCGGGGAGGTGCAGCCGCCATTCCCGCGGGGTCATGGTCCGGCCCGTTCTGGCGCAGACGGCCACCATGACCCGCCCCTCGTCAAGGAGGTGCCGTCGCATGACGCCCTCCGCTGTCACGCTGTACAACGTCCCGCCGTCCGCGCTGAACGCCATCGAGGCGCTCCTTGGGAAGCCGGGCTCCGCCAGGCCGTCGAACACGACGCCGAGGAGTTGCCTGCTCGGCACGTCCCACAGCCGGATCCGGTCACCGGACTCGTACGAGGCGAGCGTGCGCCCGTCGGGCGACCAGGCGAGGAAGGTGCTTTCGCCCACGGCGGGAAGGTCCCCGACGGCGGACGTGAGAGCGGGGTTCCACAGGGAGATCCGGCCGGATCCGCTGAAGGCGACGAGCCCGCCGTCGGGGCGGAAGGCGTAGGGGCCCGAGAGGCTGCCGAGGCCTTCCGGCCGCGGGCGCCGGGAGCCGTCGGCCGGGTCGACGAGTTCGGGGACGGAGCCGGCCACGAGGAGCCCGCCGTCGGGGCGGAAGGCCATGGAACCGCCGGCGGCCACGTCGGTGCGGGTGACCGCACCGGTCTTCAGGTTCCGCAGTTCCAAGGGAAGGATGCCGTCCCGCCCGCTGACCGCGACCGCCAGCGTGCCGCCGTCCGGGCTGAACGCCAGGCCGTCGACGCCTGTGGCCCGCCTGGTCGCGACCTCGAAGACGGTGAGCGGCCTGCCCGAGCTCATCTCGACGACCCGCACCCGCCTGCCCGTCCTGTCGCCGATCGCCACACGCCCGCCGTCGGGACTGAAGGCGAACACATTGGCCCGCCCGGCGAGGGGCGCTCCGACCTGCCGGGCGTCACGGACGTCCCACAGCCGCGTCTCGTCGCCCGTGCCGATCGCGAGGGTCCGCCCACCCGGTCCCAGGAGTGCGCCGCCGTAGGACGACACCCCCGCGGCCACGGGGCTGTCGAACATCGGTGAGATGTCGAGCGTGTCGATCCTCCCTCTTCCCGTCGCCACGCGCAGCACCCGGTCGGCTTCGTCGATGCGGAGGGGGTCCGGCGCCTCGGGCAGCCGTCGCTCCATGACGATGTGCCTGTCGCCGCTCCGGTGTACGGCCAGCTCTCCGAGCAGGCTCCAGTGCGCCGTGAACCGGGCGCTGGACGCGATCCGCCTTCCGGCGACTCCAGCGAGGTAGTCCGTCACGAGGTCGCCCGACGGGAGGCGCCTCACCTGCACCTTTCTCTCCGACGGACGGTTCACGACGAACGCGAGGGTGCGGCCGTCCTCGCCGAACTCGACGTCGTCGAGACGGTGTTTCAAAGGCAGCCAGGGGGCGGGGACGCGCCTGCCCTTGCGCAGGTCCCACAGCTCGGCCCGGCCTCCGCCGGTGGAGGACACCACGCCGAGGCTGCGGTCGGCGTTCACGGCGTCCAGGGGCGCCCCCGATCCCGCGCGGAGCCGTGTGCGGCCGGTCACGTCCCACCATCGGGCCGCGTAGTCGCCTTCGGGCACGGCCAGCAGCCGCCCGGTGCGGTCGAAGGTCATCTCGCCCGGCTGGAACTCCCCGACCCCCGCCGCGAATCCGCCGCCGGCGGGCCTGCCCGTGGTGACGTCCCACAGCCGCACGTTCCGATCGTCCTGGAGGGCGAGCGTCCTGCCGTCGGGGCTGAGCGCGGCCTTCCTGATCGTCGTCCCCACGCCGGAGAAGGCGCGGGTCTGGCGGTGTTCCCGCACGTCCCAAAGTCGCACCTGGCCGCCGAGGACGGCTGCGAGCGCGCGGCCGTCGCGGGTGAGGGCGTAGACCGTGTCGGGGCTCGCGTGCGGGTCGGTGAAGGAATCGATCATGAGCTGGGACAGCGACTCGTAGAGCGCTCCGCGTGACTCGGGCCGTGCGGGAGCCAGCCGCCAGGCCGCCACGCTCAGCAGCATCGCGAGCCCGGGGTCGCTCTCCCGCAGGCCGGCGGCGCGCAGCGCGAGCGATCTGGCCGTCGCCTCGTCCCGTTGCCGGTCGGAGACGCCCCGGCGGTACTCGGCCAGGCCGAGCCCGCCGAGCGCGGCCACCAGCAGGACGGCGAGCGTGGCCGCGAGCAGGCCGCGGCGCCTGGACTGCCGCCTGGACTGTCCCGCCGCGGCGTCGAGGAACTCGCGCTCCAGCTCCAGCAGCGTGATGTCCCTGCGCTCGGTGGCCGCCCACCGCAGGGTCCTGTCGAGGTTGGAGCCGTGCAGCAGGTCGCCGGGCTTGCGGCCGTGGCCGTCCCAGAACCGGGCGGCTTCGGTCAGCCGCCGGTGGACGGGCAGGCCCTCGCGGTTGTCGGCCACCCACTGCCGCAGCCGCGGCCACGCCTGGATCAGGGCGGGTCTGGCCAGCGTGTAGGCGGACGCCACTGCGGCCTCCGCTTCGGAATCCGCTTCGGAATCCGCTTCGGAATCCGCTTCGGAATCCGCTTCGGCGATCAGCCCGGCGGCGCCGTAGAGGGCCAGCAGCGCGTCGACGTCGGCGGAGTCCAGGAGCTCCGAACGGGAGACCCGCCTGATCGTGCCGTCGCCGTCGACCATCCGCAGGAAGACCTCGGGCGCGACGGCCCTCTCGCGTTCGGAGAGCTCATCGAAGAGCTCCTCGGCGATCGTGCCCAGGTCCGGATCCGCCGGGCCCTTCAGCGAGGCGGCCTCGGCGCCGCCCTCGGTCAGCAGGTCATCGCCGTCCGGGCCGCCGAGCAGGCCGAGCAGGCCGAGCAGGATGCCCCTGGCCGAGGGCCGCCGGGCGGGATCACGTGAGAGCGCCGCGGCCACCAGCCCGCTGAGAGGTTCCGCCAGGCCGTGCAGATCGGGCCGGAAGCCGAGCACGCCGCCGATGGCCGTCATCGGGTCCTGGCTCTGTACGGCGTCGCGCCCCGACGCGGAGAAGAGCACCACCAGCGCCCAGGCCCAGACATCAGCGGCGGCCGTGGCGCCGCGCCCCGTCAGGACCTCCGGCGCCATGTAGCCGGGTGTGCCCATGATCGGACCCGTCGTGGTCGGCCCCACCTGCCGGGCCACGCCGAAGTCGATCACTCGCGGCCCGTCGGGGCCCAGGATGATGTTGTCGGGTTTAAGGTCGCGGTGGACCACCCCGGCCTGGTGGATGGCGGCCAGCGCGGTGGCGACGCCGACGGCCAGACGCCGCAGCGCGTCCCCCTCGTACGGGCCCGTCGCCCCGATCACCTGGCGCAGGTTGGGGCCGGGGACGAACTCGCTGACGATGTAGGGCTCGGCCACGTCGAGGCGGGCCTCGACGACCCGGGCGGTGCAGAACGAGGCCACCCGCTGCGCGGCCGCGGCTTCGGCGGCCAGCCGGGACCGGGAGGCCGGGTCGTCGACCCTGGGCACCTTGACCGCGACCCGCTCGCCGCCCTCGCCGTAGGCCTCGTAGACCACTCCCTGCCCGCCGGCCCCCAGCCGCCCCGCCAGCCAGTAGCGGCCCAGCCGCTGCGGGTCGGAAGGAGCGAGAGGAACCATCAATATGGAATTCTGAGCACTAATTGATCATCTGTCCGTCGCATTGAGGAAATTCATATGGAATTTCGCATCATGGGTGCGCTGGAGGTGCGTGACGGCGCGGAGGACCGGACCCCGACCGCCCCCAAACACAGGGATCTGCTGGCGATGTTCGTGCTGAACGCGCGACGGCCGCTGACGGTCGGGCGGTTGCGCGCGCTGCTGTGGCCCCGCGAGGACGGGGAGCGCTCGGACTCGCTCGTACGGGGGTACGTCGGCCAGCTCCGGCGGCTGATCGGCAAAGACGTGATCACCACTGTGTCGGGAACCTACACGCTGGCCATCGAGGAGGACCAGCTCGACGTCGACCGCTTCAGGCGGCTCGTGGCGCGGGGGTCGCGCGAGGATCTCCAGGAGGCGCTCGCCCTGTGGCGGGGGCCGGTGCTGGAGGACGTCGACCCCGACGCCGCGCGCTGGGTGGAGACCGGGCTGCTACGTGAGGAGCTGCAGGAGCTCCGCCTGCTGGCGCTCGAACGCCGCGTCGGCTACGAACTCGACGCGGGCGGCCACCGTGAGGTCCTCGCGGAGCTGCGGCGGCTGGTCGCGCGGCATCCCCTCTGGCAGGGTTTCCGCGGCCAGTACATGCTCGCGCTCTATCGCAGTGGCCGCCGCGTGGACGCGCTGAACGCCTACTCCGCACTGCGCGACGAGCTCGACGACGGGCACGCCATCGAGCCCGACGCGGAGCTTCAGCTGCTCTACCACCGGATGCTCCACGACGATGTCTCACTGCACGTCTCGGCCGGCCCGCCCGTGCTCCTGCCGCGCGACGTGGCCGACTTCACCGGCAGGCGGGATCTGGTCGACCGGGTGATCGGCGACCTGGTCGTCGTGCACGGCCAGGCGGGCGTGGGCAAGTCCGCGCTGGCCGTGCACGCCGCGTGGCGGCACAGGGAGCGCTTCCCCGAGGGGATCCTCTACGCCGACCTGCGCGAGACGACCGCTCCCGCCGCGGTGCTAGAGGACTTCCTGCGCTGGCTGGGCTGCCCCGCCCAGGCGGTCCCCGCCACCCTTGAGCGGCGCGAGCGTCTGCTCCGCACGTACGCGGCCAACCGGCGGCTGCTCGTGCTGCTCGACAACGCCGCCGACGAGAGCCAGGTCCGGCCGTTGCTGACGTCGTGCCCGACTGTCGTCACCAGCCGCTCCACGCTCGGCGGGCTCACCGACGCGACCCGCGTGCCCGTCGGCGTGCTCGGGGATGACGACGCCTGCGACCTCGTCTCCAGGCTCATCGGGCCGCGGCGGGCGGACCGGGCCGCGACGGCACGGCTCGTGCGCCTGTGCGGCGGCCTGCCCATCGCGCTGCGCGTCGCCGGGTCCCAGCTCGCCGCCCGCCCCGCCTGGACGGTCGACCACCTGGTGGGCCTGCTGGAGGACGAACACGGGCGGCTCGACCGGCTGCGTGTGGGTGACCAGGCCGTCCGAGGGGTGTTCCGCCTCGGTTATGACGGCCTTCCCGAGCCGGCCAGACGCGCGCTGCGCCGGCTCGGCGCGCCGTCGGCGCCCGACTTCGCCGACTGGGTGGCCGTGGTCCTCGGCGACCACGCGGAGGCGCTGGTGGAGGCGGGCCTGCTGGAGACGCACATGATCGATGTCGCCGGCCAGGTCCGTTACCGGCTGCACGACCTCACCCGGCTCTTCGCGCGGGAACAGCTGGACGCCGAGGCCGTCCGGGAGGCGCTGTCGGACCTCGTGACGGTCGCGATGGCCAGGGTTCAGGCCTCGCGATTCACCCTGGTCTCCGGCGAGCCGGCCTCCTCGCCCACCGCGACGACGGACATCAGGCAGTCGGTGGAGTGGCTCCACGCCGAGCGGGTGTTCCTGGTGAACCTCGTCGGCGACCTGCACGACGCCGGGCTGTGGGACGGCGGCTGGCGGCTGGCGCACCTGCTCGCCCCCTTCCTCGAACGGCAGCGCTTCCTGCACGACTGGCGGCGGATCTGCGAAACCGGTCTCGAAGCCGCCCGCCGCGCGGGCAGCGCCCGCGGCGTCGCCCTGATCCTGCGCGACCAGGGCGACCTGCACCGCGCCGAACGGCAGTGGGATCTGGCGCATGATCGGCTCAGACTGGCGCTGGGGGCCTTCCTGCGCGAGGGCGCCGCGCGGGATGCGGCCCGCACCCGGCGCAGGCTGGGCCAGGTCTATCTGGAGCAGGGCAAACTCGACGAGGCCGAGCGCAGCCTCGTCAAGTGCCTGGCTGTGGCCGAGAACACGAAGGACACCGCGGAGGCGATCTGCGCGCTGGGCTCGGTGGCACACCGGGCGGGCCGCCTCACGGAGGCGGCCGAACGGCTCGCGGACGCGGCCTCGCGCCTGGCCGATCTGGGCGACCGCCACCGGCACGCGGACGCGCTGCTGGAGCTGACCTCGGTACGGCTGGCGCAGGGCCTGGTCGCCGACGCCAGGCAGGCGGCGCAGCGGGCGAGGGGCATCGCCGTACGCCTCGGCGACCGGCTGCTCGACGCGCACGGGCTGCTGATGCTGGCGCGCGTCAACCTCGCGGAGGGCGCCGCGAGCCGCGCGCGCGACCTGGCCGAGGAAGCGCTGAAGATCTTCGACGGAGCCGGCGACGACCAAGGCAGGGGTGAGGCGCTCGACGTGCTCCACCGGACCTGACAGATCCTCGACATCTCCCCAGCACGCCCCGGCCTGCCTTCCTCTTCACCCCGCACGACTTCCACAGCCCGTGACGCCCCCTTCCGGATGCGGGGATCGGGGCGTCAGCCGATTCATCCCGGCCGATCGGGTCAGCCCCTGACCGTACGGCGCAGCTGGGCCGACAGCACGGCGGGGGCCTCGACGAGCGAGGGGCCGTACCACGTCAGGAAGCGCCCGTCGAGCAGGGCCGCGTCGACGCCGGGAAAGCTCTCGGGGCCGTCCTCCGCGGTGAAGCGGTACGGCTCGTCCGGCAGCACCACGAGCTCCGGCCCGGCCTCCCTCAGGCGGTCGATCGGGATCTTCGGGTACCGCTCGGGATGGCCGGCGTAGAGGTTCTCGACGCCCAGCCGGGCCAGCACGTCACCGGTGAAGGTCTCCCCGCCGACGACCATCCACGGCCGGCGCCACACCGGGACGACCGCCCGGCACCACCGCTCGCGGGTCTCCTGCCGCCACGCGGCCTCCGCCTCGTCCAGCCAGACCGGACGGGGCAGGCGGCAGGCCCCGGTGAGAACGCGGTCCAGCGACACCAGCGCTTCCCGCACGGTACGGATCACCGTCACCCAGACCGGGAGGCCGCGGGCCCGGAGCGCGTCGAGGTCGGCGGCGCGGTTCTCCTCGAAGTTGGCCAGCACGACGTCGGGGCGGAGCGATCCGATCCGCTCCAGGTCCGGGTTCTTGGTGCCCCGGACCCTGGTGACGTCGAGGCCGGCGGGACGGCTGCACCAGTCGGTGGCTCCCACCAGCAGCCCGGGTGAGGTCGCCGCGACGGTCTCGGTGAGCGAGGGGACGAGGGAGACGACGCGGCGCACCCTCGCGGGGACCGGCACCGTGGCGCCGGTGTCGTCCCTCATACGTTGCGGCGGTACTGGCCGCCGGCCTCGAACAGCGCCTCGGTGATCTGGCCGAGGGAGCAGACGCGGGCGGCGTCCATCAGCACCGCGAAGGCGTTCTCGTCCGACATCGCCGCCCGGCGGAGCCGCTGCAGCGCCTGCGGGGCCTGCTCCGCGTGCGTCTCCTGGAAGCCGCGCAGCCGGTCGAGCTGGGACCGCTTCTCCTCCTCGGTGCCGCGGGCCAGCTCCAGCGGGCCGTGCTGGGAGTCGCCGCGCGGGTTGCGGAAGGTGTTGACGCCGATGATCGGCAGGGAGCCGTCGTGCTTGCGGGTCTCGTACAGCATCGACTCGTCCTGGATGCGCCCGCGCTGGTAGCCGGTCTCCATCGCGCCCAGCACGCCGCCCCGGTCGGAGATGCGCTCGAACTCCCTGAGCACGGCCTCCTCGACCAGGTCGGTGAGCTCGTCGACGATGAACGAGCCCTGCAGCGGGTTCTCGTTCACGGCCAGGCCCCACTCGCGGTTGATGATGAGCTGGATGGCCATCGCCCGCCGTACCGAGTCGGGGGACGGGGTGGTGACGGCCTCATCGAAGGCGTTGGTGTGCAGGCTGTTGCAGTTGTCGTAGATCGCGGTCAGCGCCTGCAGCGTGGTGCGGATGTCGTTGAAGTCCATCTCCTGGGCGTGCAGCGACCGGCCGGAGGTCTGGATGTGGTACTTCAGCTTCTGCGCCCGCTCGGCGGCGCCGTACCGCTCCTTCAGCGCCACCGCCCAGATGCGGCGGGCCACCCGGCCGAGCACGCTGTACTCGGGGTCCATGCCGTTGGAGAAGAAGAACGACAGGTTCGGCGCGAAGTCGTCGATCTTCATGCCGCGGGCCAGGTATGCCTCGACGTAGGTGAAGCCGTTGGCCAGGGTGAAGGCGAGCTGGCTGATCGGGTTGGCCCCGGCCTCGGCGATGTGGTAGCCGGAGATCGACACCGAGTAGAAGTTGCGCACCCCGTTGGCGATGAACCACTCCTGGATGTCGGCCATCATCCGCAGCGAGAACTCGGTGGAGAAGATGCAGGTGTTCTGGCCCTGGTCCTCCTTGAGGATGTCGGCCTGCACGGTGCCGCGCACGGTGGCCAGGGTCCGGGCGCGCAGCAGCGCGGCCTCGTCGGGCGCGGGCTCGCGGCCGTGCTCGTCGCGGAACCGGACGAGCGCCTGGTCGAGGGCGGCGTTGAGGAAGAAGGCCAGGATGGTGGGCGCGGGGCCGTTGATGGTCATGGAGACCGAGGTGTTCGGCGCGGAGAGGTCGAACCCGTCGTACAGCGTCTTCATGTCGTCGAGCGTCGCGATCGACACTCCTGAGGTGCCGACCTTGCCGTAGATGTCGGGCCGGAGCGCGGGGTCGTTGCCGTAGAGCGTGACCGAGTCGAACGCGGTGGACAGCCGGGTCGCCGGCTGGCCCTCCGACAGCAGCTTGAAGCGCCGGTTGGTGCGGAACGGGTCGCCCTCTCCGGCGAACATCCTGGTCGGGTCCTCGTCGTCCCGCTTGAAGGGGAACACCCCCGCGGTGAACGGGTAGGAGCCCGGCAGGTTCTCCGCGCGCAGGAAGCGCAGCAGGTCGCCGTGGTCGGACAGGCGCGGCAGCGCGACGCGCGGAATCCGGTTGCCCGACAGCGTCCGGCGCCACAGCGGGGTCCGCAGTTCCCTGTCGCGGACCTTCACCACCAGCTCGTCGGCCTGGTAGGCGTCCGCGGTGGCGCTCCACCCCTCCAGAAGCGCCCGGCTGTCCGGATCGACCTCGGCGTCGGCGCGGTCGAGGAGCAGGTCCACGGCAGCGGTGTCCGCGCCTTCGGCGGCGAGGAGCTCGCGGACGGCGGCCAGTCTCTGGCGGCGGCGCGCCGCCTCCGCCTGCGCGCCGGTGTGGGCGTGGTAGCCGCGTACGGTGTCGGCGATCTCGGCCAGGTAGCGGGACCGGGCCGGCGGCACGATGCCGGCGGTGACCTCCGAGGTGCTGCCGTGCACCTCGGGGAGCAGGCGCGGGGTCGCGGGCAGCCCGTGCTCGCCGAGCAGGTCCCTGAGCCGCTGGTAGAGCGCGGTCACGCCCGCGTCGTTGAACCGCGAGGCGATCGTGCCGTAGACGGGCATCTCCTCGGGCGGGACCCCGAACGCCTCCCGGTTGCGCACCATCTGGCGGCGCACGTCGCGCAGCGCGTCCTCCGCGCCCCGGCGCTCGTACTTGTTGATCGCCACCACGTCCGCGAAGTCGAGCATGTCGATCTTCTCAAGCTGGGACGCCGCGCCGAACTCCGGCGTCATGACGTACAGCGACACGTCGGCGAACGGCACGATCGCCGCGTCGCCCTGCCCGATGCCCGGGGTCTCCACGATCACCAGGTCGTGGCCCGCCACCTGGCAGGCCGCGATCACGTCACCGAGGTGCGCGGGCAGCTCCTGCGCCCCCCGGGTGGCCAGGGACCGGAAATAGACGCCGCCTCCGGCCAGGCTGTTCATCCTGATCCGGTCGCCCAGCAGCGCGCCCCCTCCCCTGCGCCGGGTCGGGTCGACCGCGACGACGGCCACGCGCAGCTTGTCCTCGGAGTCGATCCTGATCCGGCGCAGCAGCTCGTCGGTGAGCGAGGACTTGCCCGAGCCGCCCGTGCCGGTGATGCCCAGCACCGGGACCGCGCGCCCGGCCGCCGCGCTCCGCAGCGCCTGCAGCCACGCGGCGTCCGCGGCGCCGGACTCCACCGTCGTGATCGCGCGGGACAGCGCCCGGTGCTCTCCCGTGACCACCTCGGCGAGCGGGGGCGGCCCGCCCGCGGCCAGGTCCACGTCGCACGCCTCGACGACCTTGTTGATCATCCCGGCCAGCCCGAGCCGCTGCCCGTCCTCCGGGGAGAAGACCCCGGCGACGCCGTGGGCGTGCAGGGCGTCGATCTCCTCCCGCACGATCACCCCGCCGCCCCCGCCGTAGACCTTGACGTGACCGGCGCCGCGTTCGCGCAGCAGGTCCACCAGGTAGGTGAAGAACTCGACGTGGCCGCCCTGGTAGGAGCTGATCGCCACGCCCTGCACGTCCTCCTGGATCGCGGCGGTGACGATCTCCTCGACGGAGCGGTTGTGGCCCAGGTGGATGACCTCGGCCCCCTGGGCCTGCAGGATCCGCCGCATGATGTTGATGGCCGCGTCGTGTCCGTCGAACAGCGCCGCCGCCGTGACGACGCGGACCGGATGGGCGGGAACGTGCACGGGGACTCCTTCGACCGACAGCCGAGTACGCCTCGCAAAATTACTAGGAAGCCCTAACAAATACTAGGACATCCTACTATTTTCCCGCCGGCGGCCCCGGCGGCGCGTTCACTTGAGGTCCAGCGCCATGACGATGGCCAGGCCGACAAGGTGGATCAGCACGACGGTCACGATGAGGAAGACGAACACGAACTTCGCCGGTCCGTGCTCGAACTGCCTGCCCTCCTTCAGCGCGGGCCGCTCCGCCTGACGGTCGGCGATCCGTTCCTCAAGGGTCTTCCTCCTCCGAGGGGCCGCGGCGGCCTCCAGGTCGGACGTACGGCCGGCCTCGTCCCGGTGCGGCACGCCGCCGGTGGCCGCGCTCACCCGCGGGCCTCCGCCCGCAGCTCGGCCAGCAACTCGCCCTGACCGGCCAGCAGCTCGGCCAGGATCCGGCGAGCGGCGACCATCAGATCGGCCACGTCGGCGGTGGACAGGGCGTAAACGACGGTGGGGCCCTCCCGGGTGGCGGTCACGATCCCCGTGCGGCGCAGCACCGCCAGCTGCTGGGACAGGCTGGACGCCTCGACGTCGATCGCGGACAGAAGGTCGCGGACGGGCAGGGGGCCGTCCTGCAGCAGTTCGAGCACCCGGATGCGGACCGGATGGCCGAGCGTGCGGAAGAACTCGGCCTTGGCCTGGTACAGGGGCACCGTCACCGTCACCCTGTTCCGCCGGCGGGCCCGCCGCCCGCGTACCGCACGTCGATGCCGTGCCGGTCGGCGATCCGCAGCAGGTTCTCCAGCCGACCGCCCAGAACCTCGACGGCGTGGTGGTCGAAGGCCTGCCGCATGACCCGCAGCTCGGCGTCGACCTCGTCGACGCGCGCCCGTAGCTCCGCCGCGAACTCGCTCATGCCCCCACTCCCGGTAGATCAGACCAATCCCGGCACCTGGACAGTGAGCGCATGACACTCATGATGTGGCAAGTTGCATAATTGTTCAAATCATAAGGTTTCTAGGTACGATGCGGGCAGTGATATCTTCTCGGACGTCACCCGGCCGACTCGGATCCCGGGCCAGACCAGGCCGGCGCGGAGCGGGGATGCGCCGGGTGCGACGAGCAAGAGCTGGCCTAGGATGTCAAGCTGCGTCAGTCGGTAATGCGACAGTGACGAAAGGTCGAGCGCGACCTGCGTGCGTAGAGGGAGTACAGCCATGGGGCGGGGTCGAGCCAAGGCGAAGCAGACGAAGGTGGCTCGCGAGCTGAAGTACGGCACTCACGACATCGATCTTGAGCGGCTGCGTCGGGAGCTCGGCTCCGGTGATGAGCCCGCGCCGGAGGTCGAGGCCGACGACCCCGCCGACGGCCCGGCCGGCCGGTAGGCCCGGAAACCGGCGGGCACGGCCCGCCGGCACGGGCCACGATCACTCCTCCACGGCGTGATCACGCCGGAGCAGACCGGCACAGCTCACCACCCGGGGCCGCGGCCCGGCCCGGCTACCCGTGGTGTCTCGTCGGCGCCGGCTGGGCCTGGGCGGCCGGTGCGGCCCCGCCGGCCGACGCGGCCGCGTGGCAGGCGCCGCGGCCGTCGGCTCGGGCGACGATCCGGCCCGCCTCGACGCGGACGGCGACCTCGGTCCCGTCGCTGACGGCGGGCACACCGGCCGCCGCGGCGAGGGTGCCGGACTCGTCGTACACCACCTGCAGGCGCGGCCAGGCCGACGGCGGGAAGGCCTGGCGCAGGCAGTTGCAGAGGTCGGCGACGGCCAGCCGCGCCAGCGGCGCCAGCTCGCCGGGGTCACCGGTGACCAGGACGGCGGTGACCGTGGCCCCGGGCGCCGCGGCCCGTACCGCCTCCTCGGCGGCCTCAAGCCGGTGCAGCCCGAGGATCGCCACCACGCCGTCGCCCGCGAGCCGCGCCGGGCCGCCACGGACGACGTCCACGGCGGGCGGCGGGGACCACGGCTCGTCGGCGGGCCGGGCCTGCGGGATGTACGGGATGTGCGGGGGCTGCCACACGTCGCCCAGATCGAGGTCCGCGAGCCGCTCGCAGACGCCGACGACGTTGAAGGGCTCGATGAAGCCGGGGGCGGCGGCGGCCATCTGGCTCGCGCCGTGCAGGGTCGTGAGCGCGGCCTCGGCCACGCACACCATGCGGCCGGCGGACGTCGCCGGCGGGCGCAGCCGCTCCAGGGCCAGTCCGAGCAGGATCGCGTCGAGCTTCATCAGCTGCGTGAACGGCCGCCGGGTCCGTTCGTCCACGATGACCTCGGACATCAGGTCCATGCCGAGCCAGGCCGGGCCGGGCCGCTCGTCGGTGGCGAGGGGGAGCCGGGCGACCCAGGCGCGGGCGAACGCGCTGAGCGCCTCGCGGGCGGTACGGCCCGGCTCCGGGTGCGGCGGCTCGGGTGCGCGCTCGGCGAGGTCGGCCAGGACGGCGAAGTAGAGAGCCCGCTTGCCGGGGAAGTTGGAGTAGACCGCGCCGCGGGTGAGCTCGGCGCGCTCGGCGATGCCGTCGATCTTGGCGTCGCGGAAGCCGCGTTCGGTGAACTCCTCCCTGGCCGCGGCGAGCACCTTGGCGCGGTTGCGTTCCTGCAGCTCCGCCCGGTTGAGCCGGTTCATCGTCCTCCTCGTCGCGGCATTGCCCGTCCGTCCGATCCACGATACTCGGACCGGTACATATGATGAGACCATCTGATTAGATCATTCGAAATCTGGAGCATTCATGACCGCCGTCAGAGCGGATGCGAGCGGCGTTCCCGAGATCGACCGCCCGCGCCGGCGGGAGTACGGCGCCGCCGTAGCGGTCGGCTGGGGCCAGGTGTTCGCCGCCGCCATCGTCTCCGCCAACCGCGACCCGCGCGTGTTCGCCGCCCCCGAACGGCTGGACATCAGCCGCGAGGCAGGAGCGCCGGGACATCTCGGATATGCTCACGGGCCACACTTCTGTCTCGGGGCCGCGCCGGCCCGGGTGCAGACCGAGGTCGCGCTCGCCGCACTGCTGCGCCGCTTCCCCGGCCTGGCGCTCGCCGGCGCCCCGGGGCGCGTCCCCGACCCGGGCACGTGGCGCCTGGCGGCACTGCCCGTCACCCTCTGACCCGGGCCTGACCCGGCCCTTCCGCGTTCCGGTCCGCACAACCGTTGAGAAGAGGTTTCCGAGTGGCACGCATCGGTAAAGGCGACCCGCTGACGTGTTCTTTCTGCGGGAAGAGCCAGAAGCAGGTCCGCAAGCTCATCGCGGGCCCAGCCGGCGTCTACATCTGCGATGAGTGCGTGGAGCTCTGCAACGAGCTCATCGAGGAGGAGCTCAACGGAACCCTTGAGGACGGACCGCGGGATCTGCCGAAGCCGCGGGAGATCCACGCGTTCCTGGAGCAGTACGTCGTCGGGCAGGAAAGCGCCAAGAAGACACTCTCGGTGGCGGTCTACAACCACTACAAACGCATTCGGCCGGGAGCCGCCGGGAACGGCCGCCACCCCGCGGAGAAAGAGCCGGTCGAGCTCGGCAAGTCCAACATCCTGCTGATCGGCCCGACCGGCTGCGGCAAGACCTACCTCGCCCAGACGCTCGCCCGGATGCTCGACGTCCCGTTCGCGATCGCCGACGCCACCGCGCTCACCGAGGCCGGCTACGTCGGGGAGGACGTCGAGAACATCCTGCTCAAGCTGCTCCAGGCCGCGGACTACGACGTCAAGAAGGCCGAGACCGGCATCGTCTACATCGACGAGATCGACAAGGTGGCCCGCAAGAGCGAGAACCCGTCGATCACCCGCGACGTCTCCGGTGAGGGCGTCCAGCAGGCGCTGCTGAAGATGTTGGAGGGCACGGTCGCGAGCGTGCCGCCGCAGGGCGGCCGCAAGCACCCGCAGCAGGATTTCATCCAGATCGACACGGGCAACGTGCTGTTCATCGTCGGCGGCGCGTTCGCCGGTCTGGAGCAGATCATCGAGCAGCGGGTCGGCCGCAGGGGCGCCGGGTTCGGCGCCGCGATCCCCGCCCGGGAGGAGCAGGAGAACCGGGACGCCTTCGCCGAGGTCATGCCCGAGGACCTGCTGAAGTTCGGACTGATCCCGGAACTGGTCGGCCGGCTCCCGGTGCTGTCGACCTTCCAGCCGCTGGACCGGACGGCGCTGATGCGGATCCTCACCGAGCCGCGCAACGCGCTGATCAAGCAGTACCAGAAGCTCTTCGAGATCGACGGCGTCGAGCTGGAGTTCGCCGAGGGCGCCGTCGGCGCGATCGCCGAACAGGCGCTGCTCCGCCGTACCGGCGCCCGAGCGACCCGCGCGGTCCTCGAGGAGGTCCTGCTCAACGTGATGTACGAGGTGCCGAGCCGGGACGACGTGGCCCGCGTGGTGGTCAGCCGCGACACCGTGCTCGACAACGTCAACCCGACCCTGGTCCCGCGCGAGCAGCCCAACCGCGGATGGGAGCGCCCCGAGAAGTCCGCCTGAGGCGTCCCTCGGCCGGCGTCGCGGGATCGTCGGCCCCGGCACCTCGGCCGCCAGGCCCTCCATGGTGATGCCCGGCTTCACGGGGGAGCCGCCGCGACCGGGCAGGTCGTGTCCCGCCGCCCGGCCGGAGTCCGCATGGGATGAGCATCCCCGGCGCGCACGGCGCAGGTGTAGCCTTCGCTCCCACTGGGTGGAAGGAGTGAGCGGATGGCCGGCGGCTCGCGCGATCCGGGACGGTCGGTGACCTCCCGCGTCCTGGCCATCCTCGGCGCCTTCGACACCGGGCACCCGCGCCTCACCCTGACCGACATCGCCCGGCGCAGCGGGCTGGCTCTGAGCACCGTCCACCGGCTGGTCGCCGAGCTCGAGGACTGGCAGGCGCTCAGCCGCACCCCGGACGGCCGCTTCCACGTCGGCCTGCGGCTGTGGGAGCTCGGCCAGCTCGCCGCCAACCGGCTGCAGGAGGTGGCCCATCCCTGGCTGCAGGAGCTGTTCGCCGGCACCGGCGAGAACGTCCATCTGGCCATCCGCGACGGCCTCGAGGTCCTCTACGTCGACAAGGTGTACGGCCGGCGGGCCGTGCCCATCCTCTCCCGCACCGGCAGCCGACTGCCCATGCACCCCACCGGCGTCGGCAAGGCGCTCCTCGCCTCCGAGGCCGACTGGTTCATCACCTCCTACCTGTCCCGCACCCTGGAGCGGCCCACCCCGCACACCATCACCGAGCCCGGCAGGCTGGCCCGCGAGCTCAGGCAGGTCCACGCCCGGGGGTATGCGACCACCCACGAGGAGATGACGCTGGGCTCCTGCTCGGCGGCCGCGCCCGTCGTCGTGGACGGCCGCGCCGTCGCGGCGCTGGGGATCGTCGTCTCCTCCCACCGCGTCCGGGAGCTGCGACACCTGGTCGACCCGCTCATGGCCGTGGCCGCCCAGATCTCCCACGCGTACAAGGCCGAGACCGTCCGGGATTGACCCGGCCGCCGAGGAGTGACGGCGGCCAGGCGGTGAGGGCCACCCGTCCATGGCGTACGGCATAGCGCAACAAACTTCCGTATCACTCCCTATATGGCTTAAGTTAGGGACTGATGAGGGAAGAAATGTACTCGGTCGAGCAGGTGGCCGACCGGCTCGGCCTGCATGTGCGCACCGTGCGCGGCTACATCCGCGCCGGCCGCCTCAAGGCGGTACGGATCGGCAAGCAGTACCGGATCGCCCATGCCGACCTTGAGGCGCTGACCGGACGGCCGCAGCCCGCACCGGCCCGATCCGGTGTCGCGCGGGTGGAGGTGTCGAGCATCGTGCAGATCGACGGCATCGACCGGGCCTCGGCCGACCGGCTGGGCACGCTCGTCATGGCCGGGGCGAACACCTCCCACGACCCCGCGCACCCGATGCGCGTCCAGACCGTCCACGACGAGGACCGTGACCGCATGAAGATCGTGATATTGGGCGGCGCCGCCGCCACCGCCGAGGTGCTGCGTCTTCTCGAAGCCATACTCGACGGCGGCAACGGCCTGCTCACCCGGGAGGCCGGCGGTGCCTGACGTGGAAGCGGGCCGGGGTGCCGGTGCCGAGGTGCGGCCCGGCCGCCGCGCAGGACGCGATGGACCTGAACCGGCGCCTCGGACGATCGCCGAACGCATGATCGGGATCCCCGCCGGGGAGATCGTCCTGCGGGACGAGGGCACGGCGACGGACTGGAAGGTCGAGGTCGGGGCCTTCCGGCTGGCGCCGTATCCCGTGACCCGCGAGCTGTACCGCGCCGTTCTGGGCGAGGCGCCCGCGAGCCCGGCGGGGCCGCGGACGCCGGTGACCGAGATCTCCTGGAAGGAGGCCGTCCGGTTCTGCAACCTGATCTCGCAGGCGGCGGGGCTCGAACCCTGCTACTCGACGGGCGAGGACCCCGACGGGCAGGACGTGGCCTGCGACTGGGGGGCCGACGGCTATCGTCTCCCGTCCGAGGCGGAGTGGGAGTACGCGTGCAGGGCCGGGACCTCCGGCGTCCGCTACGGAGAGCTGGACGAGATCGCCTGGTACCGCGGGAACTCCGGTGGCGAGGTGCACGACGTCGCGACCAGGGCGCCGAACGCGTGGGGCCTCCACGACATGATCGGCAACGTGTGGGAGTGGTGCTGGGATGTCTATGACCCCGGGGTCTACGGCCCGTACCGCGTGTTCCGCGGCGGTGGCGCGTACGATCACCCCCGCGGATGCCGGGCGTCGTGCCGCCGCAAGAGCCATCCGACTTTTCGCGTCGACGACCTCGGGTTCCGGCTCGCCCGGTCGCGGTGAGCCTGATGGCCGGCGAGCCGAGCCGTAAGGGCGTCGTGGACCGGCACGACGACGCCGACCGCCGCCGCACCATCGTGAGCATCGCCGAGGCCAACCGGGCCTCGGCCGACGCCTGGCTCGCCCGAGGGGCCCAGGCGTGGCGGACGGCCCTCGAACCGCTGACCCACGAGCAGCGGGAGACGTCCGTCGAGACCCTCCGGGCGTACGAACGCGAGGCCGCCGCCGAGCACGGCGACGCCTGAGCGGCGCGACCCGGTCCGCGCCCGGTGGCAGGAAGCTGCCACCGGAGGGGAACTTGCTGACTCCGATCCGCCTGTTCCACGGACCCCGGAAGGCGCAGAGTTGGTTGTACCGGAAGAGAACAACCACTCAGGAAAAGAGAAAAGAAATGAAGAACTCCACCGCCTCCCCCGCCAATTTAAACGTCGCCGCCAAGATCTCGGCCGCGATTGTCTCGACCGCCATCGGATTCACCGCCCTCATCGGCGGCCAGGCCGTCTCGACCGTGGCCGGCACCACCTGGGACTCGGCCTCGTCGGTCGTGGCGGGCACCACCTGGGACTCCACCGACGGCACCACCTGGGACTCGGCCTCGCTGCTCGCGGAGGGCACCACCTGGGACTCCGCGAGCACCGACGGCACCACCTGGGACTCCACGGACGGCACCACCTGGGACTCCGCGGCCGCCACCACGTCGCTCTGAGAAACCCCGGAGAACCGGCCCGGAAGCAAATAAGATAATCAACGTAATACGGCCGAAGAAACAGAGCGGAAAACCTCACAGGAACCGCCCGGACCACCGGCCCGAAGATTCACCGACAATCCCCCTCCCGCCGGACGACGGCGAAGAAAGCTCGGAGCGACCGACGGACACCTCGGCACCCGGGCGACCGCCGGCAAGGACACGACCGGCACCCCGAACCGCGTGAAGACGACCGCGGCTCCCCCTCCGGAGACCAGCCGCCGAACCGGCGCTGCACGGCACCGCGGCCGACGGCAACCGGCGCTCCCACGACACCACCGACGGCAACCGGCGCCCCGCGCCGCCACCGGCCGGACAGCGGGCGGATCGCCGTCGAGCTCCCCCTGAACCCCGCGCGAGCGGTCCAGCCGCCACGCCGCCGGAGCCGCCGGGGGACGGCGAGTCCTTCGTCCGGAAGACGCGGATCCAGTTGCCTCCCGGGTCGACGACGGTGAACCCCATGGCATCGCCGGTGTTCTTCCGCTTCCGCGGCCGTGTGATCCGCGGGACGCCGGAGAGCACGGCCCGGATGAGCACTGGCCGGCGTGCGCGGTGCCGGGCCTGGCGGCGGCCCCGTCGGCGGCGGAGTGGCCCGAGCCACCCGGCCGGGAGGCGATCCCGGACCTCCTCGGCGGCGGTCCCGCCAGGTGATCTTTCCGGCCATCGTGGACGGCCCCTGAAGTGCGAAAGACCTTTTTTTGGGAAAAGGGTGATGAATCCGGACGAAACAACAGGCTTCTGAGGTGGTCAAATGGCGGGTCTCGCGGGACCGATCGCGGTAGGCGTCGAAGAGGAGTTCCACGTCGTCGACGTCGACACCCGGCGCCTCGTCCCCCGGGCCGGCGTGCTGCTGGACCAGTTACCGGCGGATCGGTTCACCCACGAGCTGCAGCGTTCGGTGGTGGAGGCCAACAGCAGGCCCTTCATCCGGCTGGAGGACCTCGGGCACGACCTGACCGCGCTGCGGCGCACGGTGATCCAGGCGGCGGACGGGCTGGGCCTGGGGATCGTGGCGGCCGGAAGCGTGCCGCTGGTGGACCTGGAGGCGCTGAAGATCTCCCCGGACCCGCGCTACGAGCAGATGCTCGCCGACTATCAGCTGCTCACCCGCGAGCAGCTGATCTGCGGGACCCAGGTGCACGCCGAGGTCGACAACCGCGACCTGGCCGTCGCCGTCGCCCACCGCCTGGCTCCCTGGCTGCCTCCGCTGCTCGCCCTGAGCTCCAGCTCGCCGTACTGGCTGGGGTCCGACACCGGATACGCCAGCTACCGCCCGCTCATCTGGCAGCGCTGGCCGACCGCCGGGCCCGTCGCGAGGTTCGAGTCGGCCGCGGAGTACGACCAGGTGGTCGGCGATCTCGTGCGGTCGGGCGTGATCACCGACCCCGGCATGATCTACTTCGACATCCGGCCCTCGGCGCACGTCCCCACCGTCGAGCTGCGGATCTGCGACGCCTGCCCCCGCGTGAGCGACATCGTGCTGATAGCCGGGCTGTTCCGGGCCCTGGTGGCCCGGGAGCTGGAAGCGGTCCAGCGCGGGCCCGACCGCTCGGTCCGGCTGGAGATGGTACGCGCCGCGACCTGGCGGGCGGCGCGTTCCGGGCTGGAGGGCGACCTCGTCGACCCGGTCGAGGGCGTGCCGGGCCCGGCCGCCGAGGTGATCGGGCGGATGGTGGACGGCCTGCGGCCGCAGCTGGAGGAGTCCGGCGACTGGGAGCTCGTCACCTCCCTGGCCCGGCAGGCACTGGGACGGGGAAGCTCCTCGGCCCGCCAGCGGAGGGCGTTCGTCCGCGGCGGCCGGCTGGCGGACGTGGTCGACCTCGTCATCGCCGAGACGCGCTCCGAGGAGTGGGAGGCCGCCTTCGGCGGGCCGACGCCGCGGATGCGCACCAGCCTGCTCGACGGCTACGACGCCCCCGGCGACGAGGCGATCATCGAGGGCACGGTGCGTGAGCCCTACCAGCCGGTCCTGCGGACCCTCGACCGCCTGGGCCCCGACGGCCTGCGCGACAGGGAGCAGCGGCGCGACCGCTACCAGCGCCGCAACGACATGACCTTCCAGGTGGAGGGCGAGGACGAGAGCCGGATCTTCCCCTTCGACCTGGTCCCGCGGCTGGTCCCGCCCGGCGAGTGGGCCGAGATCCAGCGGGCGCTGCCCCAGCGGGTACGCGCGCTGGAGGCGTTCCTGCACGATGTGTACGGCGGGCGCCAGATCATCGAGGACGGCGTGCTCCCCGCCTGGGTGGTCGACGAGTCGCCCGGCTACCGGGGGTCCGGGCGGCGGATACCGCCCGGCACCGTACGCTGCGCCGTGGCCGGGCTGGACCTGGTCCGCGACGACGTCGGCCGGTGGGCGGTGCTGGAGGACAACCTCCGGGTGCCCTCCGGCATCGGGTACGCCGTGGCCAACCGGCGCCTGATGGCCGAGGTGCTGCCCGAGCTCGTCCCCGGCCCGGGGTTCGCCGACCCGCAGGAGGGCCTGCGGGTGCTGCGGGAGGCCCTGCTGGCGGCGGCGGGTACGGGCGACCCGCGGACCATCGCCGTGGTCTCCGGGGGGCCGGACGACTCCGCCCACTACGAGCACCGGATGCTCGCCGAGGAGATGGGGGCGGTCCTGGCCGGTCCGGCCGACCTGACCGTCAGGAACGGGCACGTCGAGGCCGCCGGCCGCCGGATCGACGTGATCTACCGCCGGATCGACGAGAACGACCTGCTCGCGGGCCCGGCCGGGCAGGAGATCCTGGAGGCCGCCGAACGCTCCGCGGTCGTCCTGGCCAACGCGCCGGGCAACGGGGTCGCCGACGACAAATGCCTGTACCGGTACGTGCCCCGCCTCATCGAGTACTACCTGGGCGAGCGGCCGCTCATCGACAACGTCACCACCTACCTGTGCCGGGACGACGGCGACCGCGAGCAGGTGCTGGACCGGCTGGCCGAGCTGGTCGTCAAGCCGGTGGACGGATTCGGCGGGCAGGGGGTGGTCGTCGGCCCCGACGCCTCCCCCGGGGAGCTCCGCGAGGCCCGGGACAGGATCCTCGCCTCGCCCGACCGGTGGGTCGCCCAGGAGACGGTCCGGCTGTCGACCCATCCGGCCTTCGACGGGCGGCGGCTGAGCCCGCGCGTCGTCGACCTGCGGGCATTCGTCTGCCTGGGAGAGACGGCGGTGGTGCCCGCCGCGGCGCTGACCCGCGTCGCGCCGGCCGACAGCATGATCGTCAATTCCTCCCAGGGTGGGGGTTCCAAGGACACGTGGCTTCCGAGGGGATAACCGATGTGCGGACTGAGTGGTGAGATCCGGTTCGACGGGCGCGCGGCCGACGTCGGCGCCGTGGGCCGGATGACCGACGCGATGCACGACCGAGGTCCGGACGGATCGGGCCTGTGGTCGCTGGGGCCGGTCGCCCTGGGCCACCGGCGCCTGAAGATCATCGACCTGTCCGACAGGGCCGCCCAGCCGATGGTGGACAGCGCCCTCGGCCTGACGGGGGTGTTCAACGGCTGCCTGTACAACTACCGGGAGCTGCGCGAGGAACTGCGGGGCGAGGGGTACCGCTTCTTCTCCACCTCCGACACCGAGGTGCTGGTGAAGGCCTTCCACCGCTGGGGGCCGGAGTGCGTCGAGCACTTCACGGGCATGTTCGCCTTCGCGGTCTTCGAGCGGGACACCGGCCGGTTGACGCTCGGCCGGGACCGGCTGGGCATCAAGCCGATGTACGTCGCCCAGGACGCCGCGCGGCTCCGTTTCGCCTCGTCACTGCCCGCGCTGCTCGCGGGCGGAGGGGTGGGCACCGACATCGACCGGGTGGCCCTGCACCACTACATGACCTTCCACTCGGTGGTGCCGGCCGAACGGACGATCCTCACCGGCGTGCGGAAGCTCCCCCCGGCGACCGTACGCACCGTCGAGGCCGGCGGCACGGTCACCGACCACTGCTACTGGCGGCCGCCCCACACCCGGTCGGCCCTGCCCGAGTACGCCGGGCTGACCTCCGACGAGTGGAACGAGGCCGTGCTCGACCGGCTGCGCGTGGCCGTACGCAGGCGCATGGTCGCGGACGTGCCGGTGGGCGTGCTGCTCTCCGGCGGCCTGGACTCCAGCATGATCGTCGCGTTGCTGGCCGAGGAGGGACAGGAGGGGCTGTCGACCTTCAGCATCGGCTTCCACGCCGCGGGCGGCGAGTCGGGGGACGAGTTCGCCTACTCCGACCTGGTCGCCAGGCATTTCGGCACCGACCACCACCGCATCCTCGTCGACGACACGCGCCTGCTGCCCGCCCTGGAGCGGGCGGTGGGGGCGATGAGCGAGCCGATGGTGAGCCATGACTGCGTCGCCTTCCACCTGCTGTCGGAGGAGGTCTCCCGGCACGTCAAGGTCGTGCAGTCCGGCCAGGGCGCCGACGAGGTGTTCGCCGGCTACAGCTGGTACCCGCCGATGGCCGGCCTGCCGCGCGAGGAGGCCGCCGGCACGTACGCCAGGGAGTTCTTCGACCGGCCGCACGGGGCGCTGGCCGAGGTCCTGGCGCCGGACTACCTGACGGACGAGGACGTCAGCGGCGAGTTCGTCCGGCGCCACCTCGCGATGCCCGGCGCCGACACCGCGCTCGACGCGGTGCTCCGCCTGGACACCTCCGTCATGCTCGTCGACGATCCGGTCAAGCGCGTGGACAACATGACGATGGCCTACGGGCTGGAGGCCCGGACCCCGTTCCTCGACCACGAGCTGGTCGAGCTGGCGGCCGCCTGCCCTCCCGAGCTCAAGCTCGCCTCGGGCGGCAAGGGCGTGCTGAAGGACGCCTCCCGCAAGCTGCTGCCCGCCGAGGTCATCGACCGGCCCAAGGGCTACTTCCCGGTCCCCGCCATCCGGCACATCCACGGGCCGTTCCTGGAGCTCGTCCGCGACGCGCTGACCGGACAGGCAGCGCGGTCCCGCGGCCTGTTCAACCGGCCGTACGTGGACAGGCTCCTCGCCGCGCCCGACGAGCACCGGACGACCCTGGGGGCCAACGCGCTGTGGCAGCTCGGACTCCTGGAGCTGTGGCTGCAGGCCCAGGGAGTCCGATGACGGAGATCCTCGGCGCCCGTCCCCACCCCGCGGTCGATCCGGGCCTCGCCGCCTGGAGTTGCTGGACGCCCGCCCTGGCGCCCGACGCGGGCGCCGTCGCCTTCGTCTGCGACCGGGACGGCTCGCCGCGCGTCTGGATCCAGCCCCTCGGGCGGGAGGCGGAGGCGTGGCCGGTCGACACCGGCCCGGAGCCCGTCGCCGACGTGAGCTGGTCTCCCGACGCCGGGCGGCTGGCCGTACTCCTCGTGCCGGGCGGCGGAGAGCACACGCAGGTCTGGACGGTCCGGCCCGACGGCGGCGACCTGCGCCCGCTGGCCTCCCCCGCGGGCGGGTCGGCCTCGTTCGTGCGCTGGACCGGGCGGGGCGCGGTCCTCCTGGTCGCCGAGGTCTCCGCGGCGGGCCGGACGGAGGCGGTGCTGATCGACGCGGACACCGGCGGCCGGGAGGTCGTGGCGGCGGGGTCGCTGACGCACCCGGTGGCGATGAGCCGCGACCAGGGACGGCTGCTGCTGCGGCGCGGCCCGCGCGGCGTCCGGCGGATGTACGTGGCGGACCTCCCCACGGGCCCTCCCGCCGGTCTTCGAGGCGGGGCCGGGAACGGCCTGCCGGGCGGCGGGGAGCGGCCGCTGCTGGCGGGGCTGCCCGGCTCCACCGACCACGGCGCGCTCTCCCCCGACGGGATGACCGCCTATTTGCTGTCCGACGCCGGCCGCGACCGGGCCGCGCTGATCGCGGTGGGCATGGACGGCGAGGCGGTCGTGCTGGCCGAGCGCCCGGACGCCGAGCTGGACCGGTTCGCGCTGAGCGCCGACGGCCGCCGCGCCGTCCTGCTCTGGAACGTCCGCGGCCGCTCCGAGCTGGAGGTGCTGGAGACCGGCACCGGCGCGGTGCGCCCGCTCCCCCCTCCTCCGGCCGAGGTGGTGTCCTCGATCAGGATGTCCCTGGACGGCGGCCGGGCCGTGCTGGCGGCCGAGGGGCCCGGCCACCCCTCCCACGTGCTGCTGTGCGATCTGGCGACCGGCGGCTACCGGCGGGTCGCGGGGGCCGGCCCGCTCGGCGCGCCGGCCGGGGCGGAGCCGGTGCGCTTGCGGGCGCGTGACGGCCTGGAGCTGACCGGCTGGCTCTACCGGGTCCCGGGCGTCCAGGCCCCGGCGCCCTTCGTCGTCTACCTGCACGGCGGGCCGGAGAGCCAGGCGCGTCCCACCTTCACCCCGCTGTTCCAGGACCTGCTGGCCGCCGGGATCGGGGTGTTCGCACCGAACGTGCGCGGGTCGAGCGGGTTCGGGCGGGCCTTCCGCGACGCCGACAACCACGCGCTCCGCTTCCGCGCGATCGACGACGTCGCCGACTGCGCCTCGGAGCTGGTGCGGCTGGGGGCCGCCGATCCGGCCCGGATCGCCTGCATGGGACGGTCGTACGGCGGTTACCTGACACTCGCCGCCCTCGTCACCCACCCGGACCTCTTCCGGGCCGGGGTGGACGTCTGCGGGATGGCCGACTTCGCGACCTTCTACGCGCGGACCGAGCCGTGGATCGCCGCGGCGGCCGTCAGCGAGTACGGCCATCCCACCGCCGACCGGGACCTGCTGCGGGCCCTGTCGCCCCTGCACTCCTTCGACCGGCTGACCGCGCCGCTGCTGGTCGTGCACGGCGCCCAGGACACCAACGTGCCGGTATACGAGGCCGAACAGGTGCTCCAGGCGGCGCGGGCCCGCGAGGTGCCCTGCGACTTCCTGCTGTTCGACGACGAGGGGCACGAGATCCGGCGGAGCGCCAACCGGGTGTCCTTCGTCAGGAACGTCGTCGGGTGGCTCGGACGGCACCTGACCGCCCCCGCCCCGCCGCGTCGATCCGCCTGACCGGCGGGAACGGTGCGGCCTCCGTGCTCACACCGCCGTTTCCGAATCGGTGAGGTCAATGGTTTTCCCGGCTGAACGCGCTCCCGGCTTTTCCCTGGAGAAGAAACCGGGGAAACACCCTGTCAGGTATGCGCATCGATATTCGGACACCGGGCAACCGGCTCCGCCTTTTGAACGGCAAGAAACAGGCCGAAATATCGAATACGACATGTTCCGCCGGACGGCGCCGGCACTTCGAATTACGGAGCCATCCCATTCGGAACCCCTGGACCTTGATATGTTGACGAAATCATAAAAGGCCTGGAAGCTTGAACGACGGACACGTCAGACCACCCGTTCGGGAAAAACGCGATGCCGCCGTTCCGCTCCTACGCCGGCGCGACCTCACCGGAGGTGACATGCGGGCGTCGGAGCTGACGGTGGGCGTGGAGGAGGAGTTCCTCCTGGCCGACGTCACCACCCGGCACGCGGTCCTGCGGGCGGAGACGGTGCTGGAGGGCACGGCACCCGTCTCCGGAGGCGGGCGGATGGAGCCGGAGCTGGCACGCGCGCAGGTCGAGAGCGTGAGCGCGGTGTGCCGGGACATCGGGTCGCTGCGCGAGGAGCTGCTGCGGCTGCGACGGAGCGTGGCCGCCTCGGCCGAGTCGAACGGCTGCCGCCTGGTGGCGAGCGGCACGGTGCCGCTGGGCGACCCCGGGCCTCCGCCGGTCTCCGACCGCCCTCGCTACCACCGGATCGCCGAGCGGTTCGGGCCGCTGCTGGACCAGCAGAGCGCGTGCGCCTGCCATGTCCACGTGGGCGTCCCCGACCCCGAGGAGGCGGTTCAGGTGGTCAACCACCTGCGGGTATGGCTGCCTGTCCTGCTGGTGCTCTCGTCCAACTCCCCTTTCTGGCGGGGGCGGGACACCGGATACGCCAGCTGGCGCACCCCCCTGTTCGCCCGATGGCCCACGGCGGGGCCGCCGCCGTACCTGTCCAGCCGGGAGGAGTACGAGGAAACCGTCGAGGGCCTGCGCGAGACCGGGGCGATCCTGGACGGGGGCATGCTGTTCTGGTACGCGCGCCCGTCCCGTCACGTGCCGACGGTGGAGGTGCGCGTCGCGGACGTGATGCCGACCGTGGACGACACCGTGCTCTTCGCGGCCCTGGTCCGGGCCCTGGTCGCGACCGTGCTGACCGACCTGCGCAGGGGCCGCGCCGCCCCCGCGGTCGGCGACCACCTGCTGCGCGCCGCCTGCTGGCGGGCGGCGCGGTACGGCCTGCGCGGCGACGGCGTCGACGTGAGCGGCCGCGTCGACGAGCGGCTGATCCCGGCGAGCGGGCAGATCAAACAGCTCATGGAGTACGTGTCACCCGCGCTGGAGTCCTCCGGCGAGGACGGCGCCGTCCGCGCGGGCCTGCGGGCTCTGCGGCTGCGCGGCACGGGCGCCGACCGGCAGCGTGCCGCCTACCGGCGCCGCAACCGCTTCGAGGACGTCGTGGACCTCCTGGCCGACCGGGCCCTCACCTGAGCGGCGCCCGCCGGATCCCCGTCATCGTGATCGTTCTTTCAGCAGTTCGGTGACCGGCCGCCGGACGCCCTCGCTGTCGTCGGAGGTGTAGCCCAGACGCATGATCATCTGAGGGTACCGGCCCGACAGCAGTTCCTGCCGCAGGAACTCCCGCAGGTGGACCATCTCCAGCGCCTGGGTGTGGAAGGCCGCGTGGACGTCGTAGGCGGAAGCGTGCAGCAGGACCCGCTGCAGCGCCTGACCCGCCGTGATCCAGTCCTCACGGGTGTCGGCCGGCGTGGTCAGCACCGCCACCGTCCCGGTGGAGGCGGAGAAGAACTGATCGGTGTCACTGCCCCACGGGTGGCCGTGGGCGTAGTCGCGCTGGGCGAAGTGCGGATGGGTCCGCCGGGGCTCGCGGGGGTAGCCCCCCGCCGGGACCCCGTCCCCGCGGGAGCTGCCCGGCGGCTGGCCCCAACTGATCATCTCCAGGGTCAGCAGCCGGTCCTGGGACTGCACGTCCTGGGCGGCGCAGGTGAGCGCGGCGAGCACCCGGACGGCGGCCTCGGAGCGGACCGGCGTCAGCCGTGCCCCCTCGGCCTCCGCCTGGGCCACCAGCGCCTCGATCAGACGGTCCGGCACGGGCAGGTCGGTGAATCCGGCACGGTGGGTGCGGCGGCGTTCGATCTCGGCGTGCAGCAGCCGGGTGTGCTCGTCGGCGGCGACGGCCTCCCCCGCCCGTACGGTCGCCAGCAGGGCGGGGCGGTCGGGGTCGGGCAGCACGCGCACCCGCGGCTCGCAGCCGAGCGCGCTCAGCGTGAGCCGCAGGTTCATCAGGGCGGCGCCGCAGCTGATCAGCATCTCCCGGCCCATGGCGTCGCTGAGCCGCAGTTTCCTGTCGCTGTCGGCCCGCAGCGCGATCTCCTCGCCGTCGACGGCGAAGGACCAGGGCTGGGTGTTGTGCACCGACGGCGCCCACCCGGCGGCCTGGACCGCCGCGCGGATCGCCGAGGTGATCTCCTCTGTGGTGCGAGCGCTCATGACTTCAACTCCGTCACAGTCGCAGGTGGATCCGTCGCAGTCACGGGTGGACGGACGGACGCGCGTCACTCCTCCTGATCCCGGGGCAGGACCGGGACCAGGCGGAACATCCCCGTCATCAGCTCCGGAGAGTCCTGCCTCCCGGTGATCCGGCCGGCCACGGCCCGCAGCACGTCGGTGGCCGTCACCATCCCCACCAGCCTGTTCGACTCCCCCAGCACCGGGATCGCGTCGACCCCGGCACCGATCATGGACTCCGCGGCGTCGGCCAGCCGCGCGTCGAGCGTGGTGTGCGGGCAGCGGCGCTCGGCCAGCAGCGGGTGGACCCGCGCGCGCGACTGCTCGGCCGGGCCACCGGACCAGCGGCCGGTGAGGTCCTCCCGGGTCAGCACGCCCCGCAGGCAGCCGCGCCTGTCGACGACCGGCAGGTGGTGGACACCGGCGCGGCGCATGATCTCCCACGCCATCAGCGGGGACTCGTCGGGTTCGACGGCGACCAGCGTCCTGCTCATCACCTGCGCCACCGTGAGCTCGCGTACGTCCATCACGCCTCCTCCCGGGCCCGCACGACCGCGACGGGGCAGCGGGCGTAATGCAGGACCCCGTGGCCGACCGACCCCAGTACGGCCGAGCCGACCCGGCCCAGTCCCCGCGAGCCGACGACGGCCAGGTCCGCGGCCTCCGCGGCCTCGCAGACGGCGGCGACGGGGTGCCCGCAGACGGCCGTCTCCTCGACCTCCACCTGCGGGTACTTCTCCCGCCAGGGACCGAGCGTGTCCGCCGCGACCCGCTCCTCGTTGGCGAAGATCTCCTCCACCAGCGGCGCGTAAAGGGTGGCCCCCTGCCCCAGGACGGGCATCTGCCAGGCGTGGATCGCGTGCAGCCGGGCGCCGCGCCGGGCGGCCTCCTCGAAGGCGTACTCCAGGGCCGCCGCCGCGTGGGCCGAGCCGTCGAACCCGACCACGACCACGCCGTGGGTGCGCTCCTGCGATCCTCTGACGACCACGACCGGCGCGGCCACGTGCCCGGCCAGGGCCAGGGAGACCGAGCCGAGCAGCAGCCCGGTGAATCCGCCCCGGCCCCGGCTGCCCAGCACGACCTGTTCGGCGTCCACGGCCTCACGCCGCAGGATCTCGACCGGGTGGCCCGTCTCCAGCGCGGCGTCCACCTCGATCCCCGGAGCGCGCTCGCGCGCCAGGCGGGCCGCGCTCTCCAGCACGCCCTGGCAGGACTCGATCACCGAGTCGCGAAAACCCGGTGGGGTCTGCAGCGGAATGTCGTATACCCACGGCTCGCACACATGGACGATCCGCAGAGCACATCCACGCCGCACGGCGTCGTCGGCGGCCCACTCCACCGCGGCCCGCGAAGAAGGTGAGCCGTCCACGCCCACCACTACATGCGCTGTCATGTCGTCCTCCTCGGGTTCTCCCTTACATTTCCATCCGACCGTCCCCCGGCGTTTTCCACAGCGGCCGAAAGACCCGGCCGTCAGGGACTTCCGACCCCTGTCACCCACCGGGGACCCCCGGGCGAGGCCGCGGGGACCTTGGTCCCTACCTTCGACGCCGCGGGGGCACTAGCGTTCAGACTATGATTCGCGTGTTCTTGCTGGACGATCATGAAGTGGTACGGCGGGGCGTGGCCGCGCTGCTGGAGTCCGAGGGCGACATCGAGGTCATCGGCGAGGCCGGGACCGCGGCGTCGGCGGTGGCCCGCATCCCGGCGCTCCGGCCGGACGTCGCGGTCCTGGACGTGCGCCTGCCCGACGGCAGTGGCGTGGACGTGTGCCGGGAGGTGCGCTCGGCCATGCCGGAGCTGGCCTGCCTGATGCTGACCTCCTTCGCCGACGACGACGCCCTGTTCAACGCGGTGATGGCGGGTGCGTCCGGTTACGTGCTCAAGCAGATCCACGGCTCGGACCTGGTCGGCGCCGTGCGGACGGTGGCCGCCGGCCAGTCGCTGCTGGACCCGCAGACCACCGCCTCCATGCTGGCGCGCCTGCGTGAGCAGGCCGTCCGGAAGGACCCGCTGGCCGCCCTGTCGGATCAGGAACGCCACATCCTGGAGCTGATCGGCGAGGGGATGACCAACCGGCAGATCGGCGAACGGCTCTACCTGGCCGAGAAGACCGTCAAGAACTACGTCTCGAACCTGCTGGCCAAGCTGAGCATGCAGCGCCGTACCCAGGCGGCCGCCCTGGCGGCACGGCTGAAGGCCGACCGCCCGGGGGGATAGCACCCTCCCGCCGTGACGTGAGCCGGGCTGCCCCCGGGCCGCCGTGACACGGACCGGGCGGTTTCCCGGCCGCCGTGACACGGACCGGGCGGGACCCGGGCCGTCGCGACGCGTACCGGGCGGGACCGGGGCCGTCGCGTCCGGCGTCACCCTAGGGGAACACTCCACACCAGCCGGGTGCCGCCCCCCTCCGGCGACTCGGCCGTGAAGGAGCCGCCGAGCCGTTCGGCGCGCTCCTGGAGGTTGCGCAGCCCGCTGCGCCGGCCGTCCTCGGCCATGCCGACCCCGTCGTCGGACACGACGAGGACGAGCCGGCCGTCGGCCACCTCGACGCTCACCTCGGCCCTGGCGGCCCTGGCATGTCGCACGATGTTGGACAGCGCCTCCCGGACCACGGCCAGCAGATGCTCGGCCACCGGCCCCGGCACCCTGCCGTCCAGCTGCCCCTCCATGCTCAGACCCGGCATGAAGCCCAGATGCGCGCGGGCCCCCTCCACCAGCTCCACGATCTGCGAGCGCACCCCGAAGTCGGCGCCCCGCTCGGAGGTCTGCAGAGCGAAGATCGTCGAGCGGATCTGCCGGATGGTGCCGTCCAGCTCGTCGATGGAGTTCTGCAGCCGCCCCGAGGCCTCCGGTCTGTCGACCAGCCGCACCGTGCTCATCAGCGTCATCGCCACGGCGAACAACCGCTGGATCACCACATCGTGCAGGTCCCTGGCGATCCGGTCACGCTCCTCCAGCAGCCCCAGCCGCTCGGCGTCCATCCGGCTCTCCGCCAGCTCCAGCGCGACCGCGGCCTGCCCGGCGAAGGCGTGCAGGGTGCGCAGCTCGGTCTGGCTGAAGGGGGCGCGGCCCAAGCGCTTGCCCAGCGACAGCACCCCGCGCGTGCCTCCCGCCGCGCCGATCGGCACGGCGGCCACCGGGCCGAGCGAGGCGTAGCCGGCGATCGCGATCGGGCTGTGCGCCTCGGCGGGATCGGCGACCATGAGCGGCTCGCCGCTGGTGAACGCCCGGCCCGCCAGGGAGTCCGCGACGGGTGCCTCCCCGTGGGCCACCTGGTCGCCGGCCGGCCCCTCCGCGAGGATCACCCGCAGCACCTGCCCGGTCTCGTCCGGCAGCAGCACCGCCACGATGTCGGCGCCGGCCATCTGCCGCGCCCGGCGCGCGATCAGAGTGAGCACCTCCTGCGGTTCGGCTCCCGACAGCAGGCTGGTGGTCACCTCCGCCGAAGCCTGCAACCACACCTCGCGCCGCCGGCTGTCCTCATACAGCCGGGCGTTCTCGATGGCCACTCCGGCGGCGGTGGCCAGGGCGTTGACGATCGCCTCGTCCTCGGCGTCGAACGCCCCTCCGCCGCGCTTCTCGGTGAGGTAGAGGTTGCCGAACACCTCCTCGCGCACCCGGATCGGCACGCCCAGGAACGACCCCATCGGCGGATGGCCCGGCGGGAACCCGTAGGACTCCGGATGGTCGGAGATGTGGGCCAGCCGCAGCGGGCGCGGTTCCTTGATCAGCAGGCCCAGCAGTCCCAGCCCGTGCGGCCAGTGCTCGATCCTGGCGATCTCCTCCTCGGTCAGCCCCACCGGGATGAACTGCACCAGGGTGTTCTGATCGCCGATCGCGCCCAGCGCGCCGTAGGTGGCGTCGACCAGGGTGGTGGCGGTCTCCACGATCCTGCGCAGCACGGTCTCCAGGTCCAGGTCGCTGCCCACGGACACGACCGCGTTCAGCAGCGCGTGCACCCGGTCACGGGTGGCCAGCACCGCCTCCAGCCGGACATGCAGCTCCGAGAGCAGCTCGTCCAATCGCATGTGGGGTATCAACGCACCGGGCTCGATCTCTGCCATGCCTATGAGTCTGGCATCAGAAAGAAGGGACGCCCGCCCCGGTGCGGGGTGGGCGTCCGTGTCCGCGGCCGTCATCGTCTACTTCAGGATCGGGTGGCGGCGCACCAGCGGGGTCCGTCCCCACCAGGCTCCGGCGCCGAGGGTGTCGCCGGCACCCGCCAGCGCCAGGCCGGCCAGCACGACGGCGTAGACGAGGTGGTCGTCCATGAACGGGTTGGTGTCCAGCGGGAGCGCGGCGGCCCACATGAGCACCAGCAGCAGGCCCCCGGTGACGGCGGCGACGCGCATGCCCACACCCAGCATGAGCGCCGCGCCGATGCCGAGCAGGCCGAGCATGAACAGCCAGTCGACCCAGACCTGCCCCGCCAGGCTGCTGAAGAGACCGCCGAGCGCGTTCTCGCCGGTCCCCTTGAGGAAGCCGGTGGTCGGGCTGCCTCCGTTGATCCAGGCGCGCTCCGCCGGGGTCGCGAAGCCCCAGCCGAAGAGCTTGTCCAGGAAAGCCCACAGGAAGGTCCAGCCGAGGAAGATCCGGGCGATCGCCCAGACGTAGTCGACGGGACGGGCGGCAGCGACGGGTTCGACGGCATCCGCACGGCCGGCCCGGTGGCCGCCTTCGGTGATCGCCATGACTGGTCTCCTCGAGTTCTGACGGGCTCTGGTTGCTGTGCCTCAATTACCTCGTTTTCCGGGGCCGTACGGCAGTGCCGTACGGCTCGCCCGTCCGGCCCCGAAGTCCCTGTTCCACGGGACTTTCGGCCCTCGATCGGTTCGGCGCGTCCGGCCGCGGGCGCCAGGACACGGCGGAGCGGAGGGGCCCACCTGGGGTGGGGCCCTCCGCCCTCGTCTCCGTCGCGGTCCGCCCTGGGGCGGCCGTCAGGCCGTCAGGCCCGGACCGCTACGGCGACGTCAGTAGTCGACCTGGACCGCGGCCCCGGCGAAGGCCTGTGCCGCGTGGAGGCTGATGTAGTGGTAGCCGGTCGGGGGGTTGGTGACGGTCAGGGTCTCGCCGTTGCCCGCGTTGGTCGACCGCTGGGTGTGGGTCGACGTGGTGGCCCAGGTGGTGGGGCTGTAGTAGAGGTCGGCGTTCCCGGTGCCGCCGGAGGAGGTGATGGTCAGCTTGGCGGTGCCGGCCGGGACGTAGAGGTAGAGGTACTTGTAGTCGCCGGCGGCGGCTGACAGGTTGCTGCGCTTGCAGTTCCGGCCGAGCTCGTCGGCCCTGCCGGTGGTGCACTCGGGGGCGGAGGAGCCGCCGGAGGTCACCACGACCTGCTTGCCGGCGGTGGCGGTGACGCCGGCGTTGTCGGTGACGGTCAGCTGCACCGTGTAGGTGCCCGCGGTGGTGTAGGTGTGCGAGGGGTTGGCCGAGGTCGACGAGGTGCCGTCGCCGAAGTTCCACTGACGCGACGCGATCGTCCCGTCCGAGTCGGTCGAGGTGTCGGTGAAGATGGTGGCGAGGCCGTTGACGGTGAAGGTGAAGTTCGCGCTCGGCGCCTGGTTGCCGCCGCCTCCGCCCGCGCAGCCGCCCGACGCGCACGCCGTCAGCCACGTCCGCCAGTCGCTGTCGTAGCGGGTGCCGATCGTCGAGGTCAGGAAGTTACGGGCGGAGTTCCAGCCACCGGTCCGGTAGTGGCCGAGGACGGTGGCGACGTCAGCGGGGTGCTTCTCGAACATGTACCGCGCCGCCAGGTAGCCCCAGCGGTAGATGCGGGTCGTGTCGTTGTCGTAGGTGGTGTCCCACAGCGTGCTGAGCGCGTAGGTCTGCTTGGCCGCCTCGGTGATCGCGGCGTCGTAGGTCTCCTTGCGGTAGGAGTAGGAGACGTACTCGGCGAAGCCCTCGATCCACCAGATGGTCGGGGTGCTGATGCCGGCCTCGAAGTCGCCGTACATGTTGAACCGGCCGTCGAGGTAGTGGGTGTATTCGTGGTTCAGGTTCCAGACCTGGAAGGCGGGCCGGACCCATTCTGCCTCGTAGGCGATGAAGCGCGGCTGGTTGCCCGCGGCGGCCGGGTTGCCCTCCAGGTACATCCCGCCGTTGTTGGTGTCGATGCCGAACATCGCGCCGGCGTAGGTCTGGTAGTCGGTGCTCGAGTCGAAGACGCAGACTTCGATCGTGGTGTTGTTGTCGTCGGCGACCGGACGGTTGCCGTCCTTGGCCAGGTTGTGGAAGTACGCGTCCTGGTTGATGAGGCTGGTGCAGCTGGCGGCGAGCTGCGCGGAGGTCATCTCCTGGGCGCGGATCTTGATGCTGGGGCTGCAGGTGTGGTTGACCGGCAGGATGGCCTGCGCGAGGACCTGCTGGAGGTTGCAGGTGTCGAAGTAGGAGCAGTTGGCCTTGTCGTAGGCGTCGGTCATCTCGGCCACGCCGACCCACAGCCGGGCGGTCGTCCCGGTGATGTTGCTGCGGGTGAGCAGGTCCTTGGCCATCGGCCGGACCTTGGTCCGCAGCGTGGAGTGCTGGAGGAAGCGCCCGAGCTCCCGGCCGGCGTTGGCGGTCAGGTAGTCGCGGTCGGTGCCGAGCAGGTTGAGGTGGTTCAGCGCGAAGCCGTTGAGGGTGTCGATGACGCTCGGGTCGGCCTTGACCAGGGTGACGAACGCCGGAACCTCGTGGCCGCGGAAGAGCACCGTGTAGACGTTGTTGACCGCGTTGAGCATCCACCAGCTGGCGTCGTAGGAGCTGTTGTAGCCGTTGAGCAGCCGCTTGACGACGTGGAGGTAGCGGTCGTTCTCCTGGGCGCTGTCGATCAGGGTGACGGCCTCGGCGAGGATCTCGCCGTTGGCGTCGCTGACGGTCGAGGACCGGGAGTTGCCGAAGAACCCGTCGAGTCCGGACTGGATGGCGGTCTTCAGGGAGGGCCCGTAGGCGCCCACGGTGGAGGGGTGGTACCACTGCACGTAGTAGCCGGCGCGCAGGTAGAGCACGAGCTGGGCGGTGCTCGTGCTGTTGTCTCCCTGGTAGGAGGCGGCGTTGTCGCGCAGCGCGTAGGCGACGCTGGTCATCTGCGACTCGCGGAACGCGTAGTAGGCGTCACCGCCGGTCAGGTTGAACAGGGTGTTGACGCAGTCGGTGGTCGAGGCCTTGATCTGCTGGACGAGGGCGCTTCCGGAGCGGCTGGTGAAGTCACTCGCGCTGCACGCCGCCGCGGCGGCGGTCGTCTTGGCGGACTTGCTCGTCTTCGCCGAGGGCCTCGGGTGTTCCGGCGTGGGCGTGGGCTTGTCGAGGTCTCGCCGGAGCGCGTCCTTCGAGGCCGACAGCGGCGGGCGCTCCTTGACCGCCAGGGGGGACGCCTGGACGTGCTGCGATCCGTCGTCGGCGGCGCGCACCCCGGCGGACGGGGGCTCCGGGGCGGCACTCGCGGGCGAGGCCGCCAGCGGCTGGAGGACGAGTCCCAGGCCCAGCACGGGTGCGAGCAGTGCGGGCAGGTGTTTTCCGAACGCGCGTAGGGATGGCGTGAATCTCAACTAAACCTCCGGGGGGTATCCCTGATGGAATGCGAGGTTGGTTTGGCGATGAGAGGTCGGTCAGGGGAGGAACGGCGGCATCGCCTGGCCCGACGGGCGGAGCACGAGACTCCGGGGTCCCAGACCCGGAGGGTCGGAGGGGTGCGTTGCCCGAAGTCTCATGGCCGGATGCGGCCAGCCGTCATAACGCGCCACATAATTCTTGGCTATGGACCTCGATATCAGGCATCTCCGTATGATCTGTGCGATAGCGGATACGGGTAGCGTCACGCGGGCCGCGGCCCGGCTGGGCCTGTCACAGCCGGCCATGACCAACCAGCTTCATCGAGTCGAGGACCTCATCGGCGAGGCGATCTTCGTACGGAGCCGTTCCGGGGTGGAGCCGACCCCCCTGGGACGCCAGGTCATCGCCCGCGCCCGCATCGTCCTGGCGGAGGTCGACACGCTCTTCGGCGACCTGCGCGGTCCTTCCGGCCCGGACGGGGTCCTCCGGCTGGGCTGCGTCCACCTGGCCTGCGTCGCGAGCGTCGTCGACCGGGTCGGCGACATGCTGCCCAGCCACGAGATCTCGCTGCGCATCGAGCCCTCCACCGCGCTGCTGGCCGAGGCGCTCACCCACGGCCATCTCGACGCGGCGCTGCTGGGCATCATCGAGGGGTTCGACGTCCCCCTGACCGCGCCGGTCGTCAGCCGTACCCTGATCCCCCGGTATCCGATATTCATCGCCCTGTCGGCGGCTCACCGGCTGTCCGGACAGGAGGAGATCCACCTCGCCGACCTGAAGGACGAGTCCTGGATCAGCCCGCCGGGCGCCGACGACGGCTCACTCGCCGCGCTGCGGGCCTCCTGCCGGGCCGTCGGGTTCGAGCCCAACGTGCGCTACGACGCCCCGAGCGGCGCGGGGCGGCCGCTGGTCGCGGCCGGGCACGGGGTACGCCTGGTCGATCCCTCCTGGCCCGCGCCGCCCGGCACGGTCGTCCGCCCCCTCGCCGGGCAGCCCCAGGTCGCCCGGCTGGTCGTGGCCTGGCGGCGCGACCGGCTGAGCAACGGGCAGGCGGCGGCGGTCTACCGCGGTCTCGCGGCAGCCTACTCCGCCCACGTGGACGACAACCCGATCTTCAGGCGCTGGTGGGACGCGCACCCCGAGGTGCATCCGCTCGCCTGACGGTCCCCCGGCGGGTCTCCGGGCGTCCCCGGCCGGCGGCGTCCTCTCGCTCGCCCGAGGATGTCTCCTCCCGGCGGCGCGGACGCCGGGACGTGGGCTCCGATCAGTCCTGACCGAGCCAGAGGTCGGGGCCGAACACCTCGTAGTGGATGTCCGAGGCGGGCACTCCGCGCCGGAGCAGCTCGGAGCGGACACCGCGCATGAACGGCAGCGGCCCGCAGAGGTAGGCGGACAGCCCGTCGGGCAGCTCGACCTGGGCCAGGTCGACCTGGCCGATGTTGGGCTCCGGTGGGCAGGAGCAGCCGCACGCCTGCTCGTACCACAGGTGCAGGGTGGCGCCGGGCAGGTCCGCGGCCAGCCGCTTGAGTTCCTCCCGGTGGGCGTGGTCGGCGGGGGCGCGGTCGGCGTGGACGACGGTGATCCGGCGGGCGGAGCCGGTGGCCGCGAGATGCTCGACCATCGACAGGATCGGGGTGCCGCCGATCCCGGCCGAGGCCAGGAGCAGTGGGGTGTCGCCCTCGGGCAGGGTCAGGTCGCCGAACGGCGCGGAGATCGTCAGTATGTCCCCGGCCTGGACGTTGGCGTGCAGCCAGTTGGACACCTCGCCGTCCGGTGCGCCGCCGCCGCGCACCCGCTTGACGGTGATCCGCCAGTCGCCGCGCGAGGGGGCGCACGACAGGCTGTACTGCCGGATCTGCCGCGCGCCGTCGGGCAGGGTGACCGCGACGCTGACGTACTGGCCGGGCTTGAAGGACAGGGGGATCGGCGGTCGTAGGGTGAGGGAGATCGCGTCGGCGGTCTCGCGCCGCCGCTCGACCACTGTCGCCCGCAGCCAGCTCTCGCCCGGGGCGCGCCGGAGATCCGCCTCCAGGGCGATCAGCGCGTTGGCCATCAGCCAGTAGACCTCGTCCCACGCCCGCGCCACCTCCGGGGTGGCGGCGTCGCCGAGCACCTCGGCGATGGCGGCGAAGAGGTATTTGTGGACCACGTCGTACTGCTCGGCGCTGACCCCGAGCGAGGCGTGCTTGTTGGCGATCCTGGCGAGCATCGCGTCCGGCCGGTCGTCAGGGCGCTCCACCAGGAGGGCGGCGAAGGCGGCGATCGATCCGGCGAGCGCGCCACGCTGCTCGCCGTTGGCCTGGTTGCCCCGGTTGAACAGGTCGCGCAGCAGCTCGGGGTGGTCGGTGAACATCGACCCGTAGAACCGCCCGGTGATGTCTTCCAGGGCGCCGCCGATCACGGGCAGGGTGGCGCGGACGGTCGCGGCCGACTCGAGGGAGAGCACAACATCCTCCAAATTAGTATTTGATCTTCATATTTAAAGGCGTGCGGCAGGGATCGGCCGCACTCCGCCGATCATCCGAGGGTGAGCAGGACCGGCCCGGTCGGCGAGGCGATCAGGTCGTCCACAGTGAGTGGATCAAGCGACGCGTAGAAGGCCTGCTGGGCGCCGCGCAGCGCGCCGCGCAGGCGACAGGCGGCCCGCAGCGGGCAAGGGGTCTCCCCCTCGCACGTGACGACCTCCTCCTCGCCCTCCAGCTCACGGATCAGCCAGCCCAGCGAAGCCTTACGGCCGGCGCCGGTCAGCTCCAGGCCGCCGCCGCGCCCTCGGCGGGCCTCCACCACCCCGAGGTGCTGGAGACGGGCGATGGCCTTGGCGGTGTGGGTGTAGGGGATCGCCATCGCCTCCGCCACCTGCCTGGTGGTGAGACTCACCCCCTGCTCGGCGACCGCCAGGCGCATGGTGACGCGCAGGGCCAGGTCCGTGAACTTCGTCAGTCGCACGGCACGACTCTACCAAATTGGAGTTTTAGCTACCAATTTAGGGTCAAGACCCTATCCAGGCAGGGCCGGATCGCAGGGGGCGGCGACGGCGGTCACGCAGGGAACCACCCGTGCCCCCCGGAGAGGGCCGGAGCGAAGGGCCGGCGGCGGTCGCACAGGGGGCCACCCGCACTCCCAGACAGGGGCGGACCGACGGCGCGACCCTACGACCCCTTGCGGACCATGAATGCACTTTTGTCGCTTTATGCCCGTTTCATTCACTTTAGGGGACTACTGCCATTAGACAGGCTCCATATACCCCTTTTCCGGCCGACCCGCCCGCTTCATCGAATGCGGCGGTGAATTGCCAGACCAGAAGCCTTTTCTCCGCACCGCCGACTGGATCCGCCCGGCGAGAACGGCCACGGGTTGATAACGCCCTATTGTCAATAATATTTCACATTACTATGTTACGTGTCACTCACCCCCTTCTCTCTCGGTTACCCGGAGTGGCATATGTCGTTAAAGACCACAGTGGGCACCTGCCTGCTCGCGGCAGCTCTTCTGTCCGTTTCCACGGCCTGCGGGGGCGGCAAGGCGCCCGCCTCCCAGGGATCCGGGGAGGCCTCGCAGCCCTCCACCGGTGCGGCCGGCAAGGGCGGGACGCTCACGATCCTGTCCAACCAGGACTTCGCCCACCTCGACCCGACCCGCAACTGGACGATGCCGGAGATGGACTTCGGCCTGCGCTACCTCTACCGCTCCCTGGTCACCTACAAGGCCGAACCGGGCGCGGCGAGCCTGGCGGTCGTCCCGGACCTGGCGACCACCACCGGAGAGATGTCCGACGAGGGCAAGACCTGGACCTTCACCCTCAAGGACGGCCTGAAGTACGAGGACGGCTCGCCCATCGTGGCCGCCGACGTCAAGTACAACGTCGAGCGGTCCTTCGCCCCCGAACTGCCCGGCGGCCCCAACTACGCCCGCCTGGTCCTGAAGGACGCCGAGAAGTACAAGGGCCCCTACAAGGACGGCTCGCTGAAGTCGATCGAGACGCCCGACGACAGGACCATCGTCTTCAGGCTCAAGCGTCCCGTCGCCGAGTTCCCGTACTACACCACCCTGCCGACCTTCGCGCCGGTGCCGCGGGCCAAGGACACCAAGGCCCAGTACGACAGCCGCGTCTTCTCCTCGGGACCGTACAAGATCGACACCTATGACCGGGGCAAGGAGCTCGTGCTCAGCCGGAACGAGCACTGGGACCCGGCCACCGACCAGGTCCGCAAGGCGCTGCCGGACAAGGTCGTCGTCAAGCAGGGCCTGCGGCAGAGCGTGATCGTGGACCGGCTCATCGCCGACCAGGGCGACGACCGGACCGCGGTCACCTACGCCGACGTCAACGGCGAGAGCTTCTCCAAGATCCTCACCAACCCCAAGGTCAAGGCGCGCTTCCACAACGAGATCCGGGGCTGCACCGACACCCTGGCCATGAACAACACCATGGCGCCCTTCGACAACCCGAAGTTCCGCCTGGCCCTGCAGTACGCCATCGACAAGGAGAGCTACCAGACCACCCAGGGCGGGCCGGCCGCAGGTGAGATCGCCACCGCCTTCCTCCCGCCCTCGCTGTCCGGCGGCGTCGCCCAGGACACCCTGAAGATCCCGGCGACCGGCGACGTGGAGAGGGCGAAGGCGCTGATCGCCGAGTCCGGCGTGGCGACCCCGGTGAAGATCAAGATGTACGCCTCCACCGGCGACAAGGTGGCCGCCACCGCGATCCAGGAGTCGCTCAAGCGCGTCGGCGTCGAGACCGAGATCAACACCTTCGACCCGTCGGTCTTCTACGACACGATCGGCGACACCGCCAAGTTCGACGGCATGGCCCTGTACGGCTGGTGCCAGGACTACCCGTCCGGGTCCTCCTTCATCCCGATGATGTTCGACGGCCGGACCATCACCGACAAGGGCAACAGCGGCAACATGTCGCTGTTCAAGGACCAGGAGACCATGGACCGGATCGACGCGATCTACGCCATGACCGACCTGAAGGCGGCCGACCGCGCCTGGGTCGACCTGGACGCCGCGATCATGCAGAAGGCCCCGATGATCCCCCTGGTCTGGGCCCGCAAGCCGCTGCTCGCCGGCTCCAAGGTCGGCGGCGCGTTCGGCCACCTGATCTGGTCCGGCCAGTTCGACTACGCCACGCTCGGGATCAGGAAGTGAGCACCACCGTTCAGGAGGGGGCCGCGGCGGGTGCCGCGGCCCCGCCCGTCCGCGGCCGCTCCCCCGGGCGGATCGCCTGCGAACGGCTCCGCCGCGACCCGGCCGCGCTCTTCGGTCTCGCCATCGTGGTGCTGTTCGTCCTCATGGCGCTGGCCGCCCCGCTGCTGACCAGGCTCAACGGCTGGGAGCCCGAAACCTTCGACAAGACCGCGATCGACCAGGCGCTCGGCGGAGTCCCCAAGGGCGACTTCGGCGGCATCGGCGCCGAGCACTGGCTCGGCGTCGAGCCGGGCAACGGCCGCGACGTCTTCAGCCGCATCGTGTACGGCGCGCGGGTGTCGCTGCTGATCGCGGTGGCCTCCACGGCCGTCACCGTGCTCGCCGGGACCGCGGTCGGCCTGGTCGCCGGGTATTTCGGCGGCAAGGTCGACACCGTGCTCAGCCGGATCATGGACCTGGTGATGTCCTTCCCCAGCCTGATCTTCATGCTGGCGCTGCTGTCCATCGCGCCGGACGCCAACCGCGTCCTGCTGCTCGTGCTGATCATGAGCATGTTCAGCTGGCCGTACGTCGGGCGCATCGTCCGCGGGCAGACGCTGAGCGTCAAGCACCGCGAGTTCGTGGACGCCGCCCGGGTCAACGGGGCGATGGGGCCGCACATCCTGCTGAAGGAGATCCTGCCCAACCTGGCCGCGCCGATCCTCGTCTACACGACGCTGGCGATCCCGGCCAACATCGGCACCGAGGCCGCGCTGTCCTTCCTCGGCGTCGGCGTGCGGCCCCCCACCCCGTCGTGGGGCCAGATGATCGACAACGGGCTGCTCTGGTACCAGGTCGTGCCGACCTACTTCATGATCCCCGGCGTGTGCCTGTTCCTCACCGTGCTGGCCTTCACCCTGCTCGGTGACGCGCTGCGCGACGCCCTCGACCCGAAGGGGCCAGGCCGATGACCCTCTACGCGCTGCGGCGGCTCGCCGCGGTGGCGGGTGTGCTGCTGGTCATCTGCGCGGTGACCTTCGCCATCTTCTACCTGCTCCCCTCGGACCCGGCCGCCCATGCCTGCGGCAAGACCTGCACCCCGGAGCAGGTGACGCTGGTCCGCGAGCAGATGGGCCTGGACCGGCCGGTGCACGAGCAGTTCGGCGGCTACGTGGCCGGCATCTTCGCCGGCCGTACGCTGGGCACCGGCCCGGCGGCGCTGGAGTGCTCCGTCCCCTGCTTCGGCTACTCCTACCAGAACGCCCTGCCCGTCTGGGACCTGCTGACCGACCGGCTGCCGGTGAGCGTCTCCCTGGCCGTCGGCTCGGCCGTGCTCTGGCTCGCCGGCGGCCTGGCCGTCGGGCTGGTCGCCGCCCTGCGCCGGGGCACCGTGCTCGACCGCTCACTCATGGCGGCCACGCTCGCCTCCGCCTCGGTGCCGGTCTACTTCACCGCCATGATGCTGCTGCTGGTCCTGGTCCAGCAGCTCGAATGGCTGCCCTATCCCGACTACCGGCCGATCACCGAGGACCCCGCCGCGTGGGCGGGCAACCTGCTGCTGCCCTGGATGACGCTCGCCAGCCTCTACGCCGCCATGTACGCCAGGCTCACCCGGGCCTCGATGATCGAGACGATGGCGGAGCCGTACATCAGGACGGCCCGGGCCAAGGGCCTGCACGAGCGGACCGTCGTCACCAAGCACGGCCTGCGCTCGGCGCTCACCCCGATCGTCACGATCTTCGGCATGGACCTGGGCGGGCTGCTCGCCGGGGCCGTCATCACCGAGCACGTCTTCGGCCTGCCGGGCGTCGGCCAGCTCACCTATGACGCGATCTTCAAGGCCGACCAGCCGGTCGTCCTCGGGGTCACCCTGCTGGCCGCCTTCTTCATCACCCTGGCGAACCTCGGCGTGGACCTCGTCTACGCGCTGATCGACCCCCGAGTGAGGTACGCGTGATCCTCCAAGTCAGAGACCTGCGGGTGAGCTTCCCCGCCGGGACCGCGGTGGACGGGATCAGCTTCGGCCTGGAGCGGGGCCGCACGCTCGGCGTCGTCGGCGAGTCCGGCTCCGGCAAGTCGGTGTCGTCGCTGGCGATCATGGGCCTGCACCGCGAGGCCGCCGTCTCCGGCTCGATCGTCTTCGACGGCGAGGAGCTGGTGGGGGCGCCCGCCTCCCGGGTCCGCGAGCTGCGCGGCCGCCGGATGGCGATGATCTTCCAGGATCCGCTGTCGTCGCTGCATCCCTTCTACACCGTCGGCGAGCAGATCGCCGAGGCCTACCGGCTCCACCTGCGCACCTCCCGCCGGGTGGCGCGCGAGCGCGCGGTGGAGATGCTCGCCGAGGTGGGCATCCCCGAGCCGAGGCGGCGCGCGGATGAGTACCCCCACCACTTCTCCGGCGGCATGCGGCAGCGCGTGATGATCGCGATGGCTCTGTCCTGCGAACCGGACCTGCTCATCGCCGACGAGCCGACCACCGCCCTGGACGTGACCGTGCAGGCGCAGATCCTGGAGCTGATCCGGAAGATCCAGGAGGACCGCGCCGTCGCGGTCATGATGATCACCCATGATCTGGGCGTCGTGGCGCGGGTCGCCGACGAGGTCCTGGTGATGTACGGCGGCCGCACCGCCGAGCACGCCCCGGCCCGGGAGATCTTCAGGTCCCCTCGCCACCCCTACACACGGGGGTTGCTCGCCTCGGTCCTCCGGCTGACGGCCGGAGAGGAGGAGGACGGGGGCCGGCTGCCGGCGATCCCCGGCAACCCGCCGTCACTGCTCGCGCCGCCGTCCGGCTGCCGGTTCCACCCCCGCTGCGCCCGCTACGCCGCCGCCCCCGACGACGCCTGCGTCACCGAGGCCCCCGAGCCGCGTCCCGCCGGTCCCGGCGGCGCGACTCACCGGACGGCCTGCCATCTCATCGACATCTCCGGAGGCCGGCGATGACCGAACAGCTCCTCACCGGGCCGGACACCGCGAACCGGACCACGCCGCTGCTGGCCGTACGGGATCTGCGGATGACCTTCGGCGGGCGGACCGGGGTGAAGGCCGTGGACGGCGTCACCTTCGACGTGCGGCCGGGCGAGACCCTCGGCCTGGTCGGGGAGTCCGGCTGCGGCAAGACCACCACCGGCCGGATGATCGTCCGCCTGCTGGAACCCACCGGCGGCACCGTCACCTTCGACGGCCGCGACATCACCCACCTCGGCCCGCGCGCCCTGCGCCCGCTCCGCCGCGACATCCAGATGATCTTCCAGGACCCGTCCGCGTCGCTCAACCCCCGCCAGACCGTCGAGCGGATCGTCTCCGGCCCGCTGAGGCTGCTGGACCGGCGCGGCGTGATCGAGCTCCTGGAGAGGGTCGGGCTGGGCGCCGAGCACGCCGACCGCTACCCGCACGAGTTCTCCGGCGGGCAGGCCCAGCGCATCGGCATCGCCCGGGCACTGGCGTCCCGGCCGAAGCTGATCGTCTGCGACGAGCCGGTGTCGGCGCTGGACGTGTCGATCCAGGCCCAGATCGTCAACCTGCTCGTCGACCTCCAGCGTGAGCTGGGGCTGGCGTACCTGTTCATCGCCCACGACCTGTCGGTGGTGCGGCACATGTGCGCCCGGGTCGCGGTGATGTATCTCGGCCGCGTCGTGGAGATCGGCTCGCGCGAGTCGGTCTACACCGCCCCGGCCCACCCCTACACCCGCGCCCTGCTGTCGGCCGTGCCGGTCCCCGACCCGGAGGTGGAGCTCACCCGCGAGCGCATCGTCCTGCTGGGCGATCCGCCGAGCCCGGCCGCCCCTCCCCCGGGCTGCTCCTTCCATCCCCGCTGCGCCCTGGCCCGGGACATCTGCCGGACCGAGGCCCCTCCGCTGGAGATCCACGGCCCCGGGGAGAGGAAGGTGGCCTGCCACTTCCCCGGCTGACGGCCCCCTGCTCGCGGGCCTCTACTCGCGGGCCTCTGCTCGCGGCGCCCCGGCCGACGGCACCTCGGCCGGCGGCGTCACGCCTTTGACCACGGTGCCACCGAACAGCACCCGGAAAGGGCAGGGCAGGCCGTCGATCCTTGACGTGACGGCCGTCCGTTTCACGCCAAGAAATGCCATATATGTCCGTGTTCAGATGATGAAGACATTGGAGGGGTGATGCGCACCAAGCGAATCTTCCACGCGGTCGACTCCCACACCGAGGGCATGCCGACCCGCGTGATCACCGGTGGCGTCGGGGTCATCCCGGGCGCCACCATGGCCGAGCGCCGCGTGCATTTCCGGGAGCACCTCGACCACCTGCGCACCCTGCTGATGTACGAACCGCGCGGGCACGCCTCGATGAGCGGTGCGATCCTGCAGCCGCCGACCCGTCCCGACGCGGACTGGGGGGTGCTGTTCATCGAGGTGTCGGGCTATCTGCCGATGTGCGGGCACGGCACGATCGGCGTCTCGACCGTGCTGGTGGAGACGGGGATGGTGCCGGTCTCCGAGCCCGTCACGACGGTGCGCCTGGACACCCCCGCCGGGCTGGTGGTCGTGGACGTCGCGGTGGAGGACGGGGTGGCCAGGGGGGTGACCCTGCGCAACGTCCCGGCCTACAGCGACCGGCTCGACGCGGTGGCGGAGGTGCCGGGGTTCGGGAGCATCCGCTACGACCTGGCCTACGGCGGCAACTTCTACGCCATCGTCGACCTCGACGACTACGGACTGCCGTTCGACCGCAAGGCCAAGAACGAGATCGTGGCGGCCGGCCTGGCGACGATGGACGCGATCAACACGGCGGACGAGCCCGTACACCCCGAAGACCCCCGGATCCGCGGCGTCGGGCACGTCCACTTCACCGCTCCGGGCTCGGACGCGCGGCATTCGCGGCACGCCATGGCGATCTACCCCGGCTGGTTCGACCGCTCCCCCTGCGGCACGGGGACCAGCGCCCGCATGGCCCAGTTGCACGCGCGCGGCGAGCTGGAGATCGGCGCGGACTTCCTCAACGAGTCCTTCATCGGCTCGATGTTCACCGGGCGGCTGGTCGAGCCGGCGACGGTGGCCGGCCGGCCGGCGGTCGTCCCGGCGGTCACCGGACGGGCCTGGATCACCGGCACGGCCCAGTACTTCCTGTCGCCCGACGACCCCTTCCCCGCCGGGTTCACGCTGTAGCCGGACCACCGGGAATCCGTGTTCGCGAACCTGCGCGCCCCCGCTGAACCCGAACGGCGAGACCGGCGGGAAACGCCTGGCCGGTCTTCTCGCCCAGGCCCCGGCGTCCGGTGACGGCCACCCGCCGCCGCGGCCGGGTGAGCGCGGGGGCGCGCGACCGTGGCCGCGCGCAACCTCGGTCGCGCGCCCCCGCTCATTCAACTGTCCCGTTCAGCTGTCCCGGTCCGGATCAGTAGACGACCGGCACGTCGACGGAGACGGAGTTCGGGCCGGGCAGGGGCGTGCCGCCGCCGCCGGGGCCCGCCGGGCCGGGGGTGATGACCACCTTGGCGCGGACCGTGGTCCCGGAGGCCACGGTCGTGGTGACGCCCTCGACGGTGAAGGAGTTGTTCCAGATGCTCAGCGCCTGGCTCCCCGAGCCGAGCAGGGCGCCGCCGACGATCGTGCCGGAGACCTCCGCGCCGACGCTGCGGGGGTTGACCGGAGGCTCGGAGATGCCGACGGCGCCGACCATCCCGTAGACCCGCACCTGAGCGCCGGTGACGTCCACACACGCCTTGACGGTCAGCCCCTGGATCGGGCCGCCGGTGCTGCAGGTGGTCGTCGTCGTGAGAGTCGCGGCCGAGGCGGGAGCGCTCATGGCGAGCCCGCCCGCGATGGCGGCCCCGGCCATCAGGAGCGCGAGACCGCGGTTGACGATCTGGTTCATCGATTCCTCCGTTGGGGTCGGGTGCCCGGCCCCATTGCCGGACGCCCGTGATTTATAAGCTGTCACATGTCACATTGCACTCCAACGATCTCTGAGCGAATTGCAGGGAAATTGCTTGGAACGCAGTGGAACGCTGCAATCCTGCGGCGCCGTGCAATGAAACGCCTACCCATACCTGTCCCCTGACAGGCGCCGGCCCGCCCCGCCACGGGGGCGGGACGGGCCGGCGGCGGTTCGGACCGCTACGGAGCGGTCTTGTCGGGACGCTCGGAGATGCGGATGGCGTTGACGATGGGATTGCCGACCCGCTCGGCGAAGCGCACGTTGAGCTGGCCGTCGGTGACCTTCACCGTGTACTGCCGGTTGACGGCGGTGTAGGTGCCGGTCTCCAGAGCCAGGTCCAGCGCGGGGATCGCGAGCTGGCCCTCGACGAGGACGTCGAAGACGCGCTTGCCCGCACGCGTGTCCCGGGTGTCGGCGAAGCCCAGCTCGACGGTGTAGGTGCCGTTGGGCACCTGGTCGAACCGGTACTCCAGCATCGACTCCCGAGCGCTCTTGAACAGCGCCTGCTCGGTGGTGCCCTTGATCGTCTTGCTGGTCGTGTTCGTCTTGTTGCTGCCCACGTAACCGTGGCCGCCCACGCTGTACTTGCGGTCGGCGGTCCAGCGGTCGCCGGCGGCGTCGACGACGTCCTTGGTGCCGCCCGCGTCGACGGCGACCTGGTGCCTGGGCACCACGACCGTAACGGTGATCTCGATCTGCGGGTTGCGGCCGCTCGCCGAGCGCACCAGCAGCTTGCCGGTGCGGACGGCGCCCGGCTGGACGCCCGCGCTGGAGGCGGTGACCTTCAACGTCACCGACTTGCCCGAGCCGAGCTCGCCGGCGGCGGGCGTCACGCTCAGCCAGCCCTGGGCGGGGTCGGTCACGACGGTGTAGGTCGTGGCGCCTCCCAGGTTGGCCAGATCGACCGTGCCGGTCCTGGTGGACTCGGCCGGCATCACCAGGGTCAGCTCACCGGCCGAGGCCGTCACCCGGCCGGTGGCCAGGGCGGTGTCGACCCGGGTCAGGGTTCCGGCGGTGACGGTGACCTCCTGGGTGAAGGTCCCGTAGTTGTCCTTGGAGACCTCGACCTGGTAGTCGCCCACCAGGACCTGCCCGAGGAACGTGCCGCTCTCCCCGGTGGTGAAGGTCGCCACGTCGCCCACCTTGACCGTCGCGCCCGCCAGCGGCTTGCCGTCGTTGGCGTCGGTTACGGTGCCGGTCAGCAGCCCGTGCCGGCTCGCGGCGAAGGTCAGGCTCTGGCCGTCGGCGAGCGCGGCGCTGTTGTGGGAGTACTGCAGCGCGTCTGTGCCGCCCGGGCTCTCGATGCCCACCGTGGCACTGGTCCCGGAGGCGCGTTCGCTGGTGATGCCGCGGTAGCGGAACCCGATCGAACCGTCCTCGCCGAGCAGCGTCGAGAAGGAGATGCGCGGGGCGGCGTCGGAGTAGAACCGGGCGTTGCGCCATTCGATGACGAAGGTGCGCTTGGGCGCGGTTCCGATGGTGGCGGTGTAGACCCCCGACTGGTCGTCCAGCACCAGGTCGTCCCAGTAGGGGTAGATCGCCGCGTTGGGCGCGGCGGCGGAGGGCAGGGCGCTGTTGCCGGCCGTGGTGCTGCTGGCGGCGAAGTTCAGGAAGCCGTTGCTGCTGATCCAGCCGCTGGTGTAGCCGCCACCGTAGAACGGGAAGGTGAACGGCAGCGTGACCGGCTGGGCCGCGTCGTCGCCGGTGAGCGCGTGCTTGTCGGTGCCCGCGACGTACGCCTCGGCGGCGGCGGCGCAGGTGTAGCCGAAGGAGTCGGCGCGGCGCGGCAGGTCGACGTCCTTGGTCAGGTCGCCGTTCACCGTGATCGGCACGGTGAGAGCGCCCGCGCACCGGGAGACCGGGGTGATCCTCAGCTCGTGGCCGCCGTTCGGCAGCGTGAGCCGGTACCGTCCCGCGGCGTCGGTGACCCCGCTGACCGGCGTGCCCACCGCGGCCACCGTGGCGCCCGCCTCGGGTGCGCCCGCGGCGGTGACCGTCCCCGACACCGTGCCCGCGGGCTGCTGCGTCAGCGACACGTCCTTGGTGACGCTCTGGTCGGCCACGACGGTGACGGTCGCCGTCGCGTCGTCGTAGCCGAACTTCTTGACGGTGATCTGGTAGTCGCCCGCCAGCAGGCGCGGCAGCGCGTACGTCCCGTCCTGCGCGGTGGTGACCGTACGGCCCAGCGGCCCGGTGACGGCGAGGGTCGCCCCGGCCACCGGCGAGCCGCCGGAGGTGACGGTGCCCTGCAGCGCGCCGAGCGCCCCGACCGGGACGGCCTGGACCGCGGCGAACGTGTCGAGCCTGCCCTCGCCCCAGACGTTGTTGTCGGCGGCGGTGCCGCCGCAGCGGGTGTCGTCGACGTCGATCGCGGTCCGGTCGAGCAGCGCCCGCGTGGCGGCGATGTCGCCCTGCAGGGCCGGCGAGGCGGACCACATGAGCGCCACGGTGGCCGCCACGTGCGGGCTGGCCATCGACGTGCCGGAGAAGGAGTCGTAACCGCCGGGCACCGACGAGCGCACGTTCACGCCGGGCGCCGCGAGGTTGGGCTTGATCTCGCCGTTCTCGCCGGAACCGCGGGTGGAGAAGCTCGCGATGGCGTTGTTGACGTCGAACGCGCCGGCGCTGTAGCTGGAGCCGTACTGGCCGGGCGAGCCGCTGGAGTTGCAGCCCGCGCCGGTGACGTTGCCGTTGGAGAAGGCCGGGAAGATACCCGCCGCCACCCACGCCTCGACGATCTCCTTGTACCAGGCGTCGAAGCCGGCGCCGCCCCAGGAGTTGTTGACGATGTCCGGCGCCAGGTCGGGGCGCGGGTTGTCGCCGTTCAGGTCGGTGGGCGCGAGCACCCACTGTCCGGCGGCGAGCAGCGAGGCGTCGGAGCAGCTGTTGGTCTCGCAGCCCTTCGCCGCGATCCACTTGGCGCCGGGGGCGACGCCGATGGTGTTGGCGCCCTCGCCGCCCACCATGGTGCCCATCGTGTGGGTGCCGTGGTCGTTGTTGTCGCACGGCGCGGCGCTCGGGCACACCCCCGCCGGGTCGAACCAGTTGTAGTCGTGCTCGACGCTGCCGTCGGCCTTCTTGCCGCGATACTGCGCGGCCAGCGCCGGGTGGTCGAACTGGACGCCGGAGTCGATGTTGGCCACGACGACGCCCTCACCGCGGGTGCCGAGCTCGCTCCAGACCCTCGGGGCGTTGACGCGGTCGATGTTCCACTCGACCGCGTCGACCTTCGCCGTCTCCTTGCCCGGCAGCGGCTCGGGCAGCTTGGTGACGCGGCCGGGCTCGATCCGCTCCACCTCGGGCAGCTTCGCGATCTCCTCGGCCAGCTTGGCGTCGCCGGTCACCTGGACGGCGTTGGCGATCCAGAACGGGGTGAAGTCGGCGTGCTCGGCGGTGAGGAGTTTGCGCAGGCCCGCCTGCGATGACGTGGCGACCTCGGTCTTGGCCCGGAAGACCTGCCTGGCCTTCTCGGTCTTGGTCTTCGCACTGCGGGCCGCGCTGAGGTCGGCGTCGTTCTTCAGCCGCACCCAGAAGGTGGCCTTGTCGTCCGCGGCCAACTCCGCCTGGACAGTCTTGTGGATCTTTCCGGGGTCGGGCGCGGCCTGGGCCACGCTCTGGGGGAGCATGAGCGCGAGGGCGGCGACGGACCCGATCAGGACCGCTCGCCAGTGCCGGGGGGTATGGGACACACGATCTCCTTCACGCCGGGCGGGAGTGTCCCGCCGGGGAAAGCGACGTGGGATGCGCATGATCTTTACATCCCACGTGGAGAATCGTGAATCGATCTTGTCGATTTTTCAAGCTTTTGGATGGTTAAAATACGATGTACCCGAGATCACCGGCGGAGGCCGCGGCCCGGCCGCCGCTCCCTGCCGGTCGGCACGGGCGGGCGGGAACGGGGCGATCAGCTTTTGACGGCCCGCAGGATGACGAACTTCGGGTCGCTCGTGACGACCTCGCAGTTACCGAAGATCCTGCGCAGCTTCACGTGGTAGCCGAGGTGCCGGTTGCCGATCACCCACAGTTCGCCGCCACGGCGTAGCGCGGCGCGCGCCCCGGTGAACATGCGCCAGGCCGTCGCGTCGGTCGTCGCCCGATGGGTGTGGAACGGCGGGTTGTTCAGCACCAGGTCCACCGTCCCGGCCGGCACGCCCGACAGGCCGTCGCCCACCACGAACCTCGCCCTGGCGTCCGCGCCGACGTTCGCCCGGAACGTGGCCTCCGCCGAGGCCACCGCCTGGTAGGACTCGTCGATGAACATCACCTCGGCTCCGGGGTTGGCCAGCGCCGCGGCCACTCCGACCACCCCGTTGCCGCAGCCCAGGTCCACGACGCGCTCGGGGCCCCGGCGGCTGGGGAGGTTCCGCAGGAGGAAGCGGGTGCCGATGTCGAGGCGGTCGGCGCAGAAGATGCCCGCGTGGTTGGTGACGGTCAGGCCCGAGGCCGCTCCGATGCCGGTGGGCAGTGCGTAGCTCCGCGGCCACGGGCCGGCGTCCCGGACGGGCTGAGGGGCCGGCGAGCAGAAGATGAGCCGTGCCTTCCTGACCGCCAGTGACGTCCTGGTCGGCCCGAGGATCCGCTCGAACAGCTTCAGGGTCGAGGTATGGATCTCGGTGACCATCCCCGTGCCGACGACGACGGTGCCCGCGTGGACGTGGGGTGCGAGCCGGTGCAGCTGGTCCTCCAGGAGCGCGAGGCTCTTGGGCACACGGATCAGCAGCACGTCGATCCGCTCCGGCGGCGTGTCCCTGGTCGACAGCAGTCGCACCATGTCCGCGTCGATCCCGTTGCGCTTCAGGTTGCCCCGGGTCGCCTCCTGGGTGAGGAAGGAGTCGGTGATCTGCACGGGGCGGTGACCGGCCAGCGCGGTGACCAGGGCACCCCACCGGTCGCCCACCACGACCACGGTGCCCGACAGGTCCGTCGGATCGTCGTCGATTCCGTCCAGGTGCCGCAGCAGGTATTCGTCGGCGGCGTCCCAGGCGCGGAGCATGTCACGGGGATCATCGGGAAAGCGGGTGAGGTCGAACTCACCCCTTGACATCGTCAAACGGTTCATCGTGCCCTCAGGCTAGCCGAATCCCCCGTCACCTCGGAGAACGCCGCGATGCCGACGGCACCGGGTTCTCCGCCCCCTCCTCGGAGGACCCGGCTCCCAGCGTCCGCGATACGGTTCCCTCGTGCCCCGATCGACCGAAACCGGACCGTCCCCCTCCCCTGTGACCGCCGACGACCTCGACCAGGCCGTCCGGCTCGCCGTCGGCACCCTCCGGGAGGCGCCTGCGGAAGCCTGGGAGGAAAGGGCCGGCTCGCTGGAGTGGGGCTGCTGGGAGACCGTCGAGCACCTCAGCGACGACCTCTTCGCGTATGCCGCCCAGCTGGGCCTCAGGACACCGCCCCTGGACCGCGAGGTGCCCTTCGTGTGGGAGAGCCGGAGGCCCGGAGGCCCCCGGAACGCCATCCACGCGGACCGCGCGGCGGGGCCGGCCGGGCTGTTGCAGGTCCTGGAGGCCAGTGGCGCGCTACTGGTCGCCATGGTGCGCACGACGCCGTCGCGGGTCCGCGCTCACCACGACTTCGGGGCGTCGGATCCGGAGGGCTTCGCCGCGATGGGGGTGGTGGAGACCCTGGTGCACACCCACGATCTGGCCGGAGGGCTCGGGCTCGCCTGGACCCCGCCCGCCGATCTGTGCTCGCGGGTGCTCACCCGGCTGTTCCCGGACGCCCCGACGACCACCGACCCCTGGACCACCCTGTTGTGGGCCACCGGACGCGCCGAGCTCGCCGGGCACCCGCGTCTCACCTCATGGCGCTGGTACGGCGCGCCCCGGCCGTAGTTCTCCCGGCGCCATGGCCGGGAGACCCCGCCGGTCCCGTGGCCGGGCCGCGCCGGACCAGGGCCCGTGGCGTCACCCCGTGCGCGCCGCGCGGCTCCGTTCGACGATGAACGGGACGCCGCGCTCGACGAAGTCCTCGAAGTCCTCCGCCGTGTTGTACACGTGCGTGGAGAGCCGCAGGAATCCGTGACCTCTCCATGAGGTGACGGCGGTCTCGATGCCGAGCCGCACGGCGATGTCGTGCCGCAGTCCGTGGGCGGCCTCCTGATCCGCCGCCACTCCACGCGGCAGGCGGACGAGCCGCAGGCCGCCGACGGGCGAGCCGACCGGCGCCGACGCGTCCGTGCCGGTCAGCCCGGACAACGCCTCGGTGACGATGGCCTGCGCGTAGTCCCCGAGCTCTGCGATGTAGCGCCGTGCCGCGTCCCAGCCGTAGTGCTCCTCGACGGTGGCGAACGCGACCGGCGCGGCGAGATACGAGGTCACGTCGATGGTCCCCTGCTGGTCGAAGCGCGCCGGAAACGGTTCCGGAGCGGCCCACGAGTCGACGAGCGGGTGCAGGGACTGCGCGTGCGGCCCCGAAGCGACGAGGGCCGCCGTTCCACGCGGCGCGCACGCGAACTTGTGCAGGTTGCCGACCCAGAAATCGGCGTCGATGCCGGCCAGCGGGTGCGCGACGAGACCGGGCGCGTGCGCGGCGTCGACGAGCACCGGGATGCCGAGACCGCGGCCGTGGGCGGCGACGCGCCCGGCCGGCAACCGGCGGGCGGTCGCGGATGTGACATGGTCGATGACGACGAGGGCGACGTCGTCCGTCATCTCGGCGGCGACCGCCGCGAACGCCTCGTCGTCGGTGGCGTCGAGGGGGATGTGCACGGTGGTCACGGAACCGTCCCACCGGCGAGCAAGCCGCCCGGCCCCCATCAGGACCGCGCCATAGCCGTGGTCGGTCGTCACGATCCGCATCCCCCGCCACGCCGGCACGCTGTCGTACACCACGCTCACGCCGCCGCTGGCGTTGGGGACGAGAGCCGTCGCGTCGGGGCTCGCGCCGAGGTAGGCGGCGATCTCCGCGCGCGCGGCGCCGACGCGGCCCACCACGTCCGTGAACCATGCGCAGGGGTTCGCGTCCATGACCGTCTGGTACTCGCGCTGCGCGCGCTGGGCGGCGAGCGGAACGGCCCCGAACGATCCGTGATTGAGGTGCCGGACGGCCGGATCGAGCGACCAGTCGGAGAGGGCGGGCTCGCCGGACGGCGCGAGCAGCGGATCCGGGCGGGGGACGCTGCCGGAACGCGGCGGACCGTCCGGCTCCGCGAGGGGCGATGCCGGCGACTTCATGCCGTCGATCATGCCAGTTCCCGCAGGAGCGAGCACACCCACGGTGGACGACCGCCTTGCCCTGCATTCCGCATATAACCCCCGTGAACCTGGGACGACTACGTACAGCGTTGGATCTTACATAGCATCTGACCTGCGACGATGTCACACCCATGGAAAACGGGCCCCAGGGGGCCGGCAGGCGCGTTTCCAGTCCGGTGCGCGGCGCCGCGTTTCGGCCTGTGCTGGGCCCGGTGCTGTCGATCCGTTACAGTGTCGCCAAACCCCGGTGAGGCCATATCGTGCCGACGTTCGGTCTGGACCGCGGGGCGAATGACCACTGTCGAGGAATGCCATCGGGTTCGGCTGCTGGTAGGCAGATTGTCATTACCGGGTCGGCCGGAGCTGCCACCCGATGTCTGGATCTCGGTTGCCATCCCAAGCAGAGCACGGTAGGCCGTGACCTTGCATAGCAACACCAAGGTAGGGCGGATCGGTCGATAGTAAACCTGCGGCGACCGGTGCCGCGAGGCCCTCCGCGCCCTCACGGCTGGCACGCCTCCCGAGCCCATGCCAGATAGGCGGACGTCTCATTCGTGATGACGCGGTCCACCCCGTAGCCCGCCAGGCGCCGCCACGCGCTCTCGTCATCGGGCGTCCAGGCGTAGACGGCCATGCCGTGGTCCCGGTATTCGCGGGTCAGCGCCTCGCTCAGGTTGTCGTACCTGACGCCGACGAAGGAGAGCTTCCCGGCGAGCGAGAGCGGCGGTGCGGCCGTGGACAGCAGACCCTTGCGGGCGGGGATGGACCTGACCGCCTCCAGGGCCGAGGGAGAGAACGACATCAGGCTCGCCCACCGGTGGGCGCCGGACCGGTCGTAGTCGTCCTCCAGGGAGCGCAGGTCCTCGGCGTCCGGGACCTCCTTGAGCTCGACCAGCGCCTCCTCGGCTCCGCCCCGGAGGAGCTCCAGGACTTCGGCCAGAGTCGGCGGGCGCTGGCCGTCCGCGGTGCGCAGCTCGCGGAACCGCGCCAGCGTCATGCCGGAGACCCGGCCCGTGCCCGAAGTGGTCCGGTCGACCGTGGCGTCGTGCATCAGCACCGGCTGGTGGTCTTCAGTGAAACGCACGTCGAGCTCGACCCGCCCGGAGCCCGCCGCGAGCGCCTGCTCGAACGCCCGGACGGTGTTCTCCGTGCCCCCGGCCCAGTAGCCCCGATGGGACACCACACCGGGTGTCCAGCATGTCGGCGAAGCCGTCCGGGCGAGACCGGGGGCCTGTCCCACTCCGCCCACGACCAGGGCCGACAGCAGCAAGACCCGTGCCGCCCCCCGCCCGATCCGCGCCCATCGGGGCAGGTCTCCCCCGGCCCTTCCGGACCGGCGCGCCGGAGTCCGGCCGGGACGGCCGGGCCCCGGAGTCCGCGCGTAGCCCACCCGGGGCTGCCCGCCCCCGGCCGGCGGAATCGGCCCCGGGCCGGGGGCGGGCCGCCTCACGGCTACTTCCCGGCCGCTTTCCGCGGGCACGTGACGGAGGCCCCGCCGGGTCCGCCACGGGAGGAGCCGACCGCCACCCGGCCCCTGGCGGACCGGCACGCCCCGGCGGGGCGCCCGCCGGCCGGCGGGACCGCGACTCGCTTTCGGATCATGATCTCTCCCCACGGTCCGCACCCTGTCGGCCGGGCCCGAGGCCGCCGGACGGTCGAGTCCCGGCGCCCGGCCCACATCACATACGCAGAGTAGATAGTTGATTACTCCACGTGCAAACACCTGAACGGCCGCTCAGGCGTCCGACGTCGTGCGAAGGGGCCGGGCCACGAAGTGTGTTGCGCGGCCCGGCCCCTTCGCACGCGGCTACGGCTCGATGAGGCTCTTCGGCCGCATGTCGGTCCAGTTGGCCTCGATGTGCTCCAGGCACTCCTGACGGGCGCCTGGGCCGTGGACGACGACCCAACCCGCCGGGACCTCGGCGAAGTCGGGCCACAGACTGTGCTGTCCCTCATCGTTGACCAAAACGGTGTAGACGCCTTCGGGATCGTCGAACGGGTTGCTCATGCCGGATTCTCCTCTGCTGTGCGTAGGGGGTGGCGGCCGGCGCCCGGGTGCGGACCACCGGGGCTTCCACCACCCGGAACCAGGTCTCGGCGGGGTCCCGGACCGCCTCCTCGGTCAGCGGCCCCGCCGCGCAGGACCGGGAGGCGACGGGTTCCGGTCCGGCGGCGGACGCCTTCCGGCGGGCGCGGGCGCCGCGTCCACGGCCGCGAGGTGAGATAGCCGCCCATGGTCCGGGTTCACGGCTGCGAGGTGAGATAGCCGCCCATGGTCCGGAAGTAGTCAGCGGCCGCGTGCTCCGTGCCGTCCTCGGTGCGCAGCCGCCTGAGGACCAGTCCGGGCCGCCGCCCGCTCCGCGCGTCCGCGCCGGCGACGATGACCACCCCGTCCCCCTCGCGGATGAAGACGCGTCCGGGAGTGCCTCCGTAGCGGGCCCGCGACACCGCCGCCGACACGATGCGGATCCGCTCCCCGCGGTGGTAGGTGAACGCGCTGGGATACGGGTCCGACTGGGCGCGTACCAGCCGCTCCAGATCCTCCGCCGGCCAGTTCCAGTCGATCCGGCTGTCCTCGACCGACCGCTTGTGGAAGAAGCTGGCCTTGCTGCGATCCTGCGCGACCCACCGCGCCCTGCCCGAGGCGATGAGGTCGAGCGCCTCGCGCACGATCGGCTCGATCAGGTCGACCGTCCGGTGGAACAGGTCGGTCGCGGTGTCGTCCGGCCCCACCGGCACGGCCCGCTGCAGCACGATGTCGCCCGCGTCCAGCTCCGCGTTCATGCGGTGCGCGGTGACGCCGACCTCCTTCTCCCCGTTGATCAGGGCCCAGATCAGCGGGGAGAAGCCGGCGTAGGCGGGGAGCAGCGAGTCGTGGACGTTGAGCGTTCCGTGCGGGGGCAGGTCGAAGATCTCCGACGGCAGCCAGGTCCGCCAGTTGTTGGCGACGATGATGTCCGGTGCCGCGTCGCGGAGGGCGGCGAGCAGTTCCTCGTCGTCGGGCCGGTAGCGCAGCAGCACCGGGACACCGTGCTTCTCGGCGAGCTCGGCGACCGAGTCGTCCCAGATCTTCTCGTAGGCGTGGTCACTCTTGGAATGGGTAACGACGAGGACCACCTCGTGGTCGGAGTCCAGCAGAGCCCGCAGCGTGCGGTGGCCCCACGTCTGGTAGCCGAACATGACGACCCGCATGGTGGATCCTCTCCTCGAAACACATCATTGCAAGGCAAGGCTAACCTTATTTAAAATATGACGCGCAGAGGGAGGCGATGCCGCGGTGAACACACTGCGTAGTGGGCCGGACAGCATCTACGACATCCTGGGGATCGGTTTCGGACCGTCGAATCTGGCGCTGGCCATAGCCGTCGAGGAGCACAATGCGACGGCCCCGCCCGGCGAGCGGTTACACTCCGGATTCCTGGAGAGACAGCCGCACTTCGGCTGGCATCGGGGGATGCTCATCGACGACGCGACGATGCAGGTCTCCTTTCTGAAAGACCTCGTCACAATGCGTAATCCAACAAGTGAGTTCAGTTTCCTTTGCTACCTGAAAGAGCGCGGCAGGCTGGCGGACTTCCTCAATCAGAAAACCCTGTTTCCGCTGCGTATCGAGTTCCACGACTATTTCGAGTGGGCCGCCGCCCGGGTGCACCACCTGGTCGGCTACTCCGCCGAGGTCCTGGCCGTCGAACCGGTGGTGACGGAGGACGGGGAGATCCGCTGGCTCGACGTGATCAGCCGTCACCCCGACGACCCGGGCCGCACCGTGGTGCGCCGGGCCCGCAACGTCTGCGTGGCCACCGGTCTGGAACCCCGTCTGCCACCGGACACCGTCCTTTCCGACCGGATCTGGCACAACAGCGAGCTGATCCCACGCGTCGCCGAGCTGGCCGGCACCGGCGCCCCGGTCCGGCGCGCCCTGGTGCTCGGCGCCGGGCAGAGCGCCGCCGAGGCCGTCGACTACCTGCACCGCTCCTTCACCGGGGCGGAGGTCTACGCGGTCTTCGCCAAATACGGCTACACCCCGGCCGACGACAGCCCCTTCGCCAACCGGATCTTCGATCCCGAAGCGGTCGACGTCTACTTCAACGCCCCGCCCGGGGTGAAGCAGTCGCTCTTCGACTACCACCGCAGCACCAACTACTCGGTGGTCGACACGGATCTCATCCAGTCCCTGTACGCGACCGCCTACCGCGAGAAGGTCCAGGACCGGGAGCGCCTGCGCATCCTCAACGTCTCCCGCATCCGGGAAGTACGCGCCCTGAACGACCGCCTGGACGTCACCGTGGAGTTCCTGCCCACCGGCGAGCGGACGGTCCTCACCGCCGACGTCCTCGTCCACGCCACCGGCTACCGCTCCCAGGACATCGGCGCCCTGCTGGGCGAGACGGCCAAGCTGTGCCTGCGCGACGACGAGGACGCCGTCCGCGTCGGCCGCGACCACCGCGTCGAGACCGCTCCTCAGGTCACCGCCGGCATCTACCTCCAGGGCGGCACCGAACACACCCACGGCATCTCCTCCACCCTGCTGTCCACCACCGCGGTCCGCGCCGGCGAGATCCGCGACTCCCTCCTCTCCCACCGCGCGCCCGCCGCGACCGCCCTCGCCTGAACGGCTCCGCGGGCCGGGACGGCACCACCGTCCCGGCGCGCCGGGTCCGGCGGCCCGGTGGCGCGGGTAGCGCCGCTCAGGTCCCATCCCCTCCGATGGTCTTCTAGCATGACCATCCATGACCGAGCCGGACTTTCTCACCGCCACCCGCGCCGCCTACGACACCTCCGCCGCCCTCTACGCCGAGACCATCCCCGAGCGTTTCCACGCCGACCCGCTCAACCACGCGATGATCTCCGCCTTCGCCGAGCTGGTCCGGGCCGCCGGTGACGGCCCGGTGGCGGACGTGGGGTGCGGCCCCGGCCACGTCACCGCGCATCTGCGATCCCTCGGCGTGACCGCCTTCGGCGTCGACCTGTCGCCGGAGATGGTCGCCCTCGCCCGCGGCGCCCATCCGGGGCTCCGCTTCGAGGTGGGGCTGATGGACGCGCTCGAGGTGGAGGACGCCTCTCTGGCCGGGGTCCTCGCCAACTACTCGATCATCCACACCCCGCCCGAGCGGCTGCCCGCGACGCTCGCCGAGTTCCACCGCGTGCTCGTGCCCGGCGGCCACCTGCTGCTCGCCTTCCAGGGATACGACGACCCCACCGAGCTGGCGGAGGCGTTCGACCACAAGGTGTCCCTCGCCTACCGGTACTCCCCCGACCGCGTGGCCGAGCTGCTGCTCACGGCCGGGCTCACCGAGGTGGCCCGGCTGGTCATCGCTCCGGGCGAGGACCCCCTGCGGGGCTTCCCGCAGGCCCACCTCCTCGCCCGCCGTACGGCCTGACCCACCCCGGACGCGCCGGCGTGGCCGGCCGTCTCTCGCGGCATGGGCGGTGGAGGCATCACAACTGCGATCCAATCGATTTCCAAGTGGAGCGGATCAGGCTGAGGGCATGACAAACTCATGGCGCAGAACCGCCGCCGTCGCAGGACTCCTTCTGGTGCTGCCGCTGACGCAGGCGGCACCCGCCGACGCCCACCGCGGCTCCGGCGAACTGCTCGTCCGCATCGCCAGCCTGTACGCCGCCGACATCTCCGAGTCCGGCCACGACGAGCTCTACATGCTCCGCAGCGGCAACGGCCTGGTCTGGCCCAGCCAGTATCCGGGGATCAGCGTCGCGCAGAACGACTGCATCGTCTTCGACTCCACCAGGGCCGCCTGCCCGCCCGGTAGCAACGAGCGGGCGGCGGGAGACCACAACATCAACTGGGCCACCCTCACGGCCGCCCCGAACGAGCAACTCACCCTGGAGCTGCAGGAGGAGGACCTGATCGGCGACGACAAGCTGGGCTCGGTCCGCATCACCGCCGTCGAGGGCAGGAGCTCGACGGTGACCTGGGCCAAGTCCGGTGACTTCGAGTACCGCTTCGCCTACGGGGTCACCACGAACCCCTGGCCGTGACCGGTGTGCGCGCCGATCGCGGGGATGACGATGTCCCAGACCTCGTACGGCGGCATCTGGTGGCCCATCCCGGGTAGCGGGATCAGCGTGGCGCCGGGGATCTCGCGGGCCAGAGTTTCGGCATGGCCGTACGGGAAGAGCGGGTCGGCCGTGCCGTGCAGCACCAGGGCCGGCGCGGTGATCTCGCCGAGGCGGGACCGGACCGGCTCTCCGCCCTCGATCATCCAGTGGTTGGACGCGGCGGCCGGGACCGGACTGCGGTCGAAGGCTCGGCCCGCGGTGCGGCGGACCCGCTCCTCGTCGACAGGGATCGTGCCGGCGAAGACGCGTTCGGCGGCGAGGAAGTAGCCGATCACCGCGTCGCGGTCCGCCCAGTCCGGGCCGGGCGCGGGCTCGGCGAACGTCTTCGCCAGATCCTCGCTCATCGGGGGAAGATCGGGGTTCTCCGGGCCGCCGGGACCACCGGGGCTGGTAGAGATCAGGGTCAGCGTCAGCACCCGCCCGGGATGCCGTACGGCGAGGCGCTGCGCGAGCCCGCCGCCCATGGAGACGCCGACGATGTGTGCCGAGGCGAGGCCGTACCCGTCGAGCACGCCGAGCGCGTCGGCGAGCAGGTCGTCCTGCGTATACGCGGGTGCGCCGACCGGGAACGTGGTGGAGCGGCCGGTGTCGCGGGTGTCGTAACGGATGACGTGCCGGCCGGCTGCGGCGAGCCGGGCGGCGAAGTCGTCGTCCCACCAGTCCATGGTGGCTTCCGCCCCAGATACGAGCAGGATCGGGGGCGCGGCCGGGTCACCGAAGGCCTGTGTGGCCAGGTCGACGCCGTTGGCCCGGACGATCTTCTCGGGGACGGCCCGGAACGGGCTCGACGCCGGCGGGACGGTGCTCACAAGATGCCTCCTGGCTGAGGGGACGTGGCCTGCGCCGACTATACTTCGGAATTCGAAGTTCTTGCTACGATTTTCGAAGTAGCGGTACGACGACAGGCGAGGTGGCGATGGGATCCGAGAAGAACTCCCTCGGCAGGGCCGGGAAGCGGACGTACGGCCAGGCATGCCCCATCGCCCATGCCCTCGACATGATCGGCGAGCGGTGGGCGCTGCTGGTCGTACGCGAACTGCGCCTCGGCCCGCGCCGCTACGCCGATCTGCAGGCCGCCCTGCCCAGCCTCGGCCCCAGCGTGCTCGCGCAGCGGCTGCGCGACCTGGAGGCGGTCGGCGTGCTGCGCCGCCGCGCGCAGCCGCCGCCCGCGGCCACCAGGCTGTACGAACTGACCGAGTGGGGCACCGAGCTGGAGCCGGTCTTCGCGGCCCTGCGAACGTGGGGCATGCGCTCACCCGTCGTGCCGCTGGAGGGCGACATCAGCGCCGACACCGTGTTCCTGGGGCTGCGGGCCTTCTTCGTCCCGCGGCCGGACGATCCGTGGTCGGCGATCTACCTGATCCGGTTGGAGCGGGACGTCTACCGTGTCGAGGTCGCCGAGGGCGAACTGACGGCGGTCGCGCGCGGCGAGACCCCGGACCCGGCGGACGTGCACGTCGCGAGCGACTACCACACGCTGCAGTCCGTCCTGAGCCACGAACGCCCGCTGGAGTCGGCGATCGAGGACGGCACGCTCACCGTGACCGGGGACGTGGACGCGGTCCGGCGGCTGGTCGGTGCGATGCCGCCCCGATGATCCGGCGACCGCCGTCTCAGCGGACGGGCAGTCCCGTGACCGCGCGGCCGATGATCAACCGCTGGATCTCCGACGTCCCCTCGAAGATGGTGAAGATCTTGGCGTCCCGGTGGAAGCGTTCGACCGGGTGTTCGCGGGTGTAGCCGGCTCCGCCGAGGATCTGGATGGCCTGTTCGGTGACCCAGACCGCGGCCTCGCCCGCCACCAGTTTGCACATCGAGCCCTCGGCCTGGCCGAAGGCGCGGTTGTTGCGGGCCATCCAGGCCGCGCGCCAGGTCATCAGGCGGGCGATGTCGACGCGGGTGGCCATGTCGGCCAGCAGGAAGGCGATCGCCTGGTTCTCACCGATCTTGCGGCCGAACTGCTCGCGCTCCCCGGCGTAGTCACGGGCGTACTCGTATCCCGCACGGGCGATGCCCACCGCCATCGCCGCCACCGACGGACGGGTGGTCTCGAAGGTCCGCATCGCGGCCTGCTCGCCGGCGCGCTCGCCGGCGCGGACGCGCGCCAGCCTGGCGTCGAGCTTCTCACTGCCGCCGAGCAGGCACGAGCCGGGCACGCGCACGTTGTCGAGGATCACCTCGGCGGTGTGGGACGCGCGGATGCCGTGCTTGCCGAACTTGCGCCCCATCGCGAGCCCGGGCGTACCGGGAGGGATGACGAAGGAGGCCTGGCCCCGGGTGCCCAGCGAGGGGTCCACCGAGGCGACGACGACGTGGACGTCGGCGATGCCGCCGTTGGTGGCCCAGGTCTTCACGCCGTTGATGATCCAGTCGTCGCCGGAGGGGACGGCGCGGGTGCGGATGGCCCCCACGTCGGAGCCGGCGTCGGGTTCGGAGGCGCAGAACGCGCCGAGCCTGACGTCGTCGGAGGTGCCGAACATCTGCGGCAGCCACTCCCCCATCTGCTCGGGAGTGCCGCCCGCGGACAGGGCCGCGGCGGCGAGGCCGGTGCCGACGATGGACAGGCCGATCCCCGCGTCTCCCCAGAAGAGCTCCTCGAAGGCCACCGTCAGGCCGAGGCCGCTCGGTTCGAACCACTGCTGGGCGAAGAAGTCGAGCGAGTAGAGCCCGATCTTGGCGGCCTCCTGGATGACCGGCCAGGGCGTCTCCTCGCGCTCGTCCCATTCGGCGCCGGCCGGGCGGACGACGGAGCGGGCGAAATCGTGCACCCAGTCGCGCACCTCTCGCACGTCGTCGCTCAACTCCGGGCAGAAGCCGGTCTCGCTCATCGTGCACCCCTCCCAGGAAGCGTTACCACCGGTAACACCCCCTACTTTACCGACGGGCGGGCCCCTCCGCGCAACCCGTGACGGACGCGCGCCCACGGGGTACGGCTCGCCGTACGGCGCGGCCGGCTCGCGCACACCCTCAGCCGCCCGCCGCACGCCGTGAACGGCTCGCCGTACGGCGGCTGCGATCACCGTCCCAGCGCGGCGGGATATCCGGGGATGGTGATCATCGGGGGACGTTCGGCCACGGCCACGTCGCGGACGGTCGCGTGATGGCCGGTCGCGCCCCGGCGGAACTGGGCCAGCCGGAGCGACGGCGTGTGCAGCGAGACCATCATGTTCTGACGTTCGAGACGGGACCAGGAGGTCTGCAGGATCTGGGAGGCCATGCCGCCCAGCGCCTCGGTCGACTGGTGGGAGTGGACGCGGCGGCCCAGGTCGACCTGGGCGAGGGCGTCGAGGCCGGCCAGGTCGAGCAGATCGATCAGCAGGCCCAGCTCCACGCCGTAGCCGGTGACGAACGGAACCCGCTCCAGCACGGACCGGCGTCCGGCGTACTCCCCCGCGAGGGGTTGCACGAACCCGGCCAGCAACGGCCAGTGCAGGTTGAGCAGGGGCCGTGCGACGAGCTCGGTGACCCGGCCGCCGCCGCTCTGCACGTTCTGCAGCGGCCGGTCGTAGCAGCCCTTGACGTAGGCCACGACCGGGTCGGCGAACAGCGGGCCGAGCAGCCCGGTCACGAACGACGTTCGGAACTCGCGCAGGTCGGCGTCGATGAAGACCAGCAGGTCACCGGAGGTCGCGGCGAGGGACTTCCACAACGCCTCCCCCTTGCCGTCCATCGGCTTCAGGTCGGGCAGGATGTCGTCCTGCGCGATCACCCTGGCCCCCGCCCGCGCGGCGCGCACGGCGGTGTCGTCGACGGATCGGGAGTCGATGACCACCAGCTCGTCGACGAGGGGCACCGCCTCCATCAGGTCGCGCCGGATCGCGGTGACGATCTCCCCCACCGTCTCCGCCTCGTCGCGGGCGGGCAGCACGACGCTGACCGTCGTGTCGCCCTTGGCCTCCAGCAGCCACGGCATCGACCAGTCGTCCGATGATGAAGTGTGCCCACGCAGCCATGCCTCCACCTCAGGCAGCACAGCCCACCCTTCCCATCACCTCGGCACTCACGGCTATCACCCTATGTGGCGCCGATTGTCACCGGGTACCCGATCCCGACCTGTCCCCACAGGTGGGAAGATCGGTGCAGGGCGATGCGAGGGGGGCGGCATGGAACCGGTGGCGGTGATGAGGGCGGCCCGTACCGTCCGCGACGAGCTTGACGATTTGCTGGGCGCGGCCTCCGTCGAGCTGCGGGAGCGGCTCGACCCGCTGCTGGCCGAGGAGGGCAGGCAGGATCCGGGGCCGCTGGCCGACGTCATCGTGATGCTCCTCGCCCAGTACGGCCCCGCCTGGGAGCGGTTCGCCCTGCTGCGCCGCCTGAACGAGCAGGCCCTGACCGAGATGCCGGACCTGTCGTCACCGGGCCTCACCGGCCCGCCCCCCGAGCCTGGCCCCACCGGCCCGGCCCTACCCACCGGCCCGCCCCTGCCGACCGGCTTCACCGGCCCGGACCTGCCGCCGGGTTCCCTTGGCCCGGATGGCCCGGACACGCAGCCAGGTTCCGCGCTCCCGCCCGACCGTGGCCACTCCGTGCTCGGCCGGCTGACCGGGGCCTTCCGCAGGCGGCGCAGGCAACCGGCTCCGACCGGGCCGCAGTGGGAGGCGTTCCCGCTGATCGAGGCGCCCGGCGAGGTGGTGGCGGGCTGGGGGATCGAGATCGAGGTCGGCCTCTCCCCCAGCGGCGACTCATCCGGGACCGGCCCGTTCCCCGGCGCCGGGGCCCCCGGCGGCGCCGACGCCCCGCCCGGAGCCGCTCCCGCCTCCGGAGCGGTGCCCGACGGCCGGCAGGCGCCCTTCACCCACGAGCCGGCCGACCTGGACATCCAGATCATCGCCGAGGGGTTCGAGGCGCCCGGCGGGTGGCGGGTGCGGCTCCGCGTCGACGGGGCCTCGCCGTACCCGAGGGCGACGGTCCGCCTGGTCGCCCTCCCGCAGGACCAGCCGGCGCTCGCCCGGCAGATCCAGGTGGTCCACTCGATCGGCGGTCAGGTGACCGGGTTCGGCGTGCGCGCGCTCGCGGTCCTCGACTCCCCCGGCCAGCTCGGCCGGGAGAGCGTCCCGCAGCCGGTCGCGGGCACCCGGGTGCGGGTGGCCGGCGGCGGGGAGCCCGCGGACGTCACGGTGGTCATCGTCCACGGCGACCGGCCGGGGCTGCTGTGGTGGACCTACCAGTCCCCGCACTTCACCACCCCCGACCAGGCGGAGCCGTGCGACCTGGGGATGCGGACCTCCGAGTTCGGGCGGCATGTGGCGGAGCGGGCGCGGACGGTCGAGGAGATGGGCCGGCAGGTCGCCTCGGAGATCCCGCGGGGGTTCTGGGAGCTGCTGAACGCGGTGGCCGGGCGCGTGGCTCCGCGCCGCCCAAGCGTGCTGGTCCTCTCCCAGGAGCCGCACATCCCCTGGGAGCTGGCCACGCTGGAGCATCCGTTCGACCGTTCCGTCCCCGCCTTCCTGAACTGCCAGACGGCGATCGGCCGCTGGCCCCTCGGCGGGCGGCGCCCCGAGCTGCCTCCGCCGGTGCGCGCGCGAGGCGACAGCATGGCGGTCGTGCACGGCGGGGCGGAGGTCCACCCGCTGGTCACCGCCTACGGCGCCGCCCGGGTCACGCCGGTGCTCGGCGACGTGCTGGCGATGCTGGGCGACCCACCGGACATGATCCACTTCACATCCGGCGGCTCGGCGTTCGACTCCCTGAGCCGGGGCATGGGCGAGGGCCCGTTCGTCTTCCTTGAGGAGCCCGGCGACTGCCAGGCGTTCCTGCTCGCGGGCGCGAGCGGGGTCGTCGCCCCGCTCTGGCCCGTCGGCGACGGCCTGGCGCCGGAGTTCTACCGCCGCTGCCTCGGCGGCGAGCCCCCGGCCGAGGTGCTGCGCTCCCTGCGCTGCCAGGTCCCCGCCACGGGGCCCGCCTACCAGTTCTTCGGCCACCCGTCGCTCGTCCTGTCGCGGGGTCACTCGAGCGCGTGACGCTCCAGGAAGGTGTAGACGTCGGCCTCGTCCACGCCGGGGAAGGACCCGGGCGGCAGGGCGGCCAGGACGTGGGAGTTGCCGCGGGCCGAGGGCCAGGCGTAACCCTCCCAGCGCTGGGTGAGCTCGGCGGGCGGACGGCGGCAGCAGTCGCCGGTGGGGCAGCCGGACTTGGTGCGGTGGGTGGTCTCCCTGCCGCGGAACCAGCGTGATTCGCGGTACGGCACGCCGAGGGTGATGGCGAAGTCCCGCTCCCGGGAGGGATCGACGTGGGCGACGCAGAAGTAGGTGCCGGTGGGCGAGTCGGAGTACTGGTAGAAGACGGAGAACCTGTCCGGGGAGCGGAAGACCTGCCGGCCCGACCACTGCAGGCACATCCGCTGGCCCTCGATCGCGCCCTGCTCGTCGGCGGGGAAGACGATGCCGTCGTTCTCGTAGGCCTTGTAGATGATCCCGCCGGCGTCGTTGCGGACGAAGTGGCAGACCAGGTCCAGGAAGTGGGTGGCCAGGTTGGTGAAACGGTGCGCGGCCATCTCGTAGGAGACGGCGAAGACGTCCCGCAGGTCCTCCACGCTCAGCGCGCGGTCCTGTTTGGCCTCCCTCAGGTACGGCACGGCGGTGGCCTCGGGCACCAGCACGGCGGCGGCGAAGTAGTTGGCCTCGGTCCGCTGGCGGAGGAAGTCGGCGAAGTCACGGGGCTTGTGGTGGCCGAGGGCGAGGTGGCCGAGGGTCTGCAGCAGGATCGTGCGCGGGGTGTGCATGCCGAGCTGCTCATGCTTGACGTAGATGCGCCGGTTTCGCAGGTCGGTGATGGAGCGGACCGTGCGCGGCAGGTCCTGGACGGTCCGCACGGTGTAGCCGAAGTGGGTGACCAGGGCCTGGACGGTGCTCTGCGACAGCGCGCCGGTGCGGTAGCCGACCGCGGAGAGCGCCTCGGCCGCGGCCTTCTCGATCTCCTCGAAGTAGTTGCCCCGCTCGCGCTGCATCCGGCGGAGCTCGGCGTTGGCCACCCGCGCCTCCTCGGGGGTGGCGGTGCCCTTGGCCTGGCGGGAACGCAGCTCGCCGTACAGGCCGAGGATGTGTTCGAGCACGTCGTTGGGGACGCGCGCGGAGACCTTCAGCCTGGCCAGGCCGAGTCCGGCGTACAGCGGGTCGCGCTGCGCCTCCTCCAGGGCCATCTCCAGTTGCGCCCGCCTGCTGGGCGCCTGGCGGCGGAGCAGCTCCTCGACCGGCACGTTGAGCGCGGCGGCGAGGGACTTCAGCAGGGACAGCTTCGGCTCGCGCTTGCCGTTCTCCAGCAGGGAGAGCTGGCTCGGCGCGCGGCTGACGCGTTCGCCCAGGTCGGAGAGGGTGAGACCGCGCTGTTTGCGCAGGTGTCTCAGGCGCTGGCCGAACGCGATGAGATCGAGCTCCTGCGTCAAGGACAGCGGTTCTTCACCGACCAACGATGCCATAGCACGATGTTAAACGAAATTTCCGTAGTTATTTCAACGCTCCCCCGGACTCGATGATCCACATCACAGGATTGGTCTAGTCCATAGCGCAAACTCTTAAATTCTTCTCTTCTGAATACCGACAAGTATTCGCCTTACGAGAAAAACAGAGGTTTTTTCATCAAGATCGGCCTTGTTTGCCCGTTTCGCCCGAGCACACACTCAGAGCAAGGCACCCAGGGGACGACAAGGAGTGAAAAAATGAACGATCGCCTCAAGGGAGCCGCAGACGAGCTGCGGCGCGACTGGGAGACCAACCCCCGTTGGAAGGGCACCGAGCGGACCTACACGGCCGAGGACGTGGTCCGGCTCCGGGGGTCCGTCCAGGAGGAGCACACCCTCGCCCGGCTCGGCGCCGAACGGCTGTGGGACCTGCTCACCACCGAGGACTACGTGCACGCGCTCGGCGCGCTGACCGGCAACCAGGCCGTGCAGCAGGTGAAGGCGGGCCTGAAGGCGATCTACCTGTCCGGCTGGCAGGTCGCCGCCGACGCCAACCTCGGCGCGCAGACCTACCCGGACCAGAGCCTCTACCCGGCGAACTCGGTCCCGGCCGTCGTGCGCCGCATCAACAACGCGCTGCTCCGCGCCGACCAGATCACCTGGTCGGAGGGGAACGAGGACGCGCCGCACTGGCTGGCCCCGATCGTGGCCGACGCCGAGGCGGGCTTCGGCGGCGTGCTCAACGCCTTCGAACTGATGAAGGGCATGATCGCCGCGGGTGCGGCGGGCGTGCACTGGGAGGACCAGCTCGCCTCCGAGAAGAAGTGCGGCCACCTGGGCGGCAAGGTCCTGATCCCGACCGGCCAGCACGTCAAGACCCTCAACGCGGCCCGCCTCGCGGCCGACGTTCTCGGTGTCCCGTCTCTGATCATCGCGCGGACCGACGCCCAGGCCGCGACGCTTCTGACCACCGACGTCGACGCCCGCGACCAGGCTTTCACCACCGGCGAGCGCACCGCCGAGGGCTTCTACCGCGTCCGCAACGGCGTCGACTCCTGCATCGCCCGGGGGCTGGCCTACGCGCCCCACTCCGACCTGCTCTGGATGGAGACCTCCCTGCCGGACCTGGACGTGGCCCGCGAGTTCGCCGAGGCGGTCAAGGCCCGCTACCCCGACCAGATGCTGGCCTACAACTGCTCGCCCTCGTTCAACTGGAAGAAGCACCTGGACGACGCGACCATCGCCAAGTTCCAGCGCGAGCTCGGCCACATGGGCTACAAGTTCCAGTTCATCACGCTGGCGGGCTTCCACTCGCTCAACTACTCGATGTTCAACCTGGCCCAGGGCTACGCCGAGGAGGGCATGACCGCCTACGTCGAGCTCCAGGAGGCCGAGTTCGCCGCCGAGTCGCGCGGCTACACCGCCACCCGCCACCAGCGCGAGGTCGGCACCGGATACTTCGACCTGGTCAGCACGGCCATCGCGCCGGAATCCTCCACCACGGCCCTGCGGGGCTCCACGGAGGAGGAGCAGTTCGAGAAGGCTCACTGACCCTTCGGACCCCGAGCTCGCCCGGGCGTTTCCAGGGCATGGGACTCCTTCCCGGGCGAGCTCGGTGACCAGGTCGTAGGACGAGGCCCCGCCGTACGGATATCCCCCGAGTCCGTCCGGCGGGGCCTCTCACTGCCGGGCGTCCGGCCCTGAAGCCGCCGCCCGCTCCCGGACGGTCACCCGGTCCCGGAGCGGTTCAAGCGGTACGGCCCGCTGCGTGGCCGGGCCCCGCCGTACCGGCGGATCAGCCGGCGACGGCCTCGATCAGCTTGCGGCGCTGCTGGGCACCGAGCCCACCGAGACGACGGGCCTCGTCCACGTCGGCCTCCGTCATGAGCTGGGCGGCCTTCACATTGCCGATGCCGGGCAGCGCGCGCAGCGCCTGCGACACCTTGATGCGCTTGGCGATGTCGTCGTCGCGGCCCAGCAGCTGCTCAAGGCTCACAGAACCGGCTTTGACCTCGGCCAGAAGCTTGGCACGGGCCGTGCGGGTCTCGGCGGCCTTGGCAAGGGCGGCCTGACGCTGTTCGGGGGTTAGCTTAGGCAGAGCCATGTTGACTTCTCCTCGATTACTCGGATTATGACGTTCTGTTACCCACAGCAACTCGGCTAATCATCGCCTAACTGTGGGAAAGGTAGTGCGTCCGGTACAGACCATCACGATATGCCCAGACAGTTACCCTGGCCTTACCTGACTCTTCGTAGCCTCGTCCTCATGGGTATCTGGCAAGGACCGGACGGCATCGAAGTCGAGGCGATCATGCTCAACGATCTCCCGTGCCTGCGCGTGACCCAGCGGATCGGTGGACAGCGAATGGTGCTCGCCTACTGCATGGACGTGCGGGAGGTCGGCCGGCTCGTGAACCTGGCCGAGCTCGTCGAGACGTAGGATCCGGCGTCCCGACGATCAAGTATTGGTCACAGCCGAGTCCGATTCGGTATCGGCGTGAACTTCTGGGATTCCTGAGACGTCGGTCTAGACAGGGAGGCCCGTATGGAAGTTCTGGACGGCCTCGTTGACGAAGACCTCCGACTGGAGTTCCTCCTCGTTGAGGCCCTGTACGAGGAGGCGGAACGGCTGGCCGCCCAGTCCGACCGCTGAACCGCGCAGTGCCCGCCGCCTCGCCTGGGGCGGCGGGCACTCCGCACCGCCGGGCCGCCGCAGACCACCGGACCCGGGGCCTGGCAGGGCACGCCCACACCCCCGGAACCTGGCCGTCCTCCAGCGCGGAGGAACGCGAGGGGAGGATGGGGCTCGATGGATCCGGCCCCGATGGCGTTAACTATGCATATGAACAAGCGCGAGCTGATCGAGAAGGCCGCGGCCGAGGCGGGGCTCAGCCGGCGGCAGACCGCCGCCGCTCTGGAGGCGATCCTGGGGACCATCCAGACGGCCGTGGCGGCCGAGGACAAGGTCGCGATCCCCGGCTTCGGGTCCTTCGAGATCGTGCACAAGCCGGCGCGGACCGGACGCAACCCGCAGACCGGCGAGCCTCTGGAGATCGCCGAGACCTGGACGGCCAAGTTCAAGCCGAGCCCTGGATTCATGGGTCTCATCCGGCAGCGTAAGAAGGACTGACCGCTCCCCCGCTCCGGGCCTGGGCACCGGAGGCGGGCCGGGACAGGCGACGGCCCCGGGGAGGTTGTCCATTCCCCAGGAGCCTGGGGAGATCACCCCGTTCTCACCTGCTTTTAGCGACGTACGCCCTCTTTCGACGGCGTACGGCTCAGCGGCGTACGGCGCGGGCGTACCAGCGCCCGTCGAGGTTGTCGATCCGCAGCGGACGGCCGAAGCACTCCGACAGGTTCTCGCCGGTCAGGATCTCCGCCACCGGGCCGGCCGCATGGATGCGGGTGTCACGCATCAGCAGGGCGTGGGTCGTGGTGGCCGGGACCTCCTCCAGATGATGGGTGACCGTGACCGTGGTCAGCGCCGGGCGGGTGGCGGCGAGGTCCTCCACGGCGGTGATCAGATCCTCGCGGGCGGGCAGGTCGAGACCGGCGAACGGCTCGTCCAGCAGCAGCACCACCGGGTCGGCCATCAGCGCCCTGGCCACCCGGACCCGGGCCCGCTCCCCCTGGGAGCAGACGCGGAAGAGCCGGTCGGCGAGGTCCTTGCAGCCCATGTCCGCCAGCAGGCTGTGAGCCCGTTCGTGCTGGGCGGGGCCGTACCGGTCCCACAGGGGGGCGCTGGTCCCGGTGTGACCGGTCAGCACGACGGTGTGCGCGGTGGCGCCCTCCTCCTCCAGCAGGTCCTCGTCGACGAGCCGCTGGCTGGCCGCCACCAGGCCGATGTGACGGCGGAGCTCCCTCAGGTCGACCCGGCCCAGCCGCTGGCCGAGCACCGTGGCGGTGCCCTCGGTGGGATGCCGCACGGCGGCGGCCAGCGACAGCAGCGTGGTCTTGCCCGCCCCGTTGGGCCCGAGCACCACCCAGTGCTGGCCGTACTCCACCCGCCAGTCGATGCCGGCCAGCAGGGCCCGGCCGACCGCCCGCACGCCGACACCGCTCAGCTCAACCACACCGGGCACGGACTGGTCCACTGATCTCCCCCTATGACTCGATACGCGCCGATCACCTTAACCGATGTGCCGCTCCGCCCCGGGCCCGTCTGGGCGACGGCAGCCAGGGAAAGGCGGACGGCGGGATCGGGGGCCGCCTCAGCCGCCGATCTGGACCGAGGGGCTCATGCTGGGCGGCGGCGAGGACGCGGTCGCCGTGACGGACGGGGCCGGCGAGGGCCCCGGGCTCTCCCCGTCACCGGTCTGCGGGATCTGGGTGAAGGAGGGCTTGGGGCTGGCGCCCGGCGTCGCCGGACAGTCCCGGTCCTTGTCGCCCCTGCCCTGGCCCTTGCCCTTTGCCGTCACGTCCGCGCAGGTCTGCGACCCGCCCTCGCCGGAGGGACCGTCGTCATCCTGGGACCGGCCGGGCCGGGGCTCCTCGCGGCCGTCGCTCACGGGAGGCGCCGAGACGGTGTGGGTCGTGGTGACCAGGACCGTGGAGGGCGTCATCACCCGCGTGGGCTGCTGCCTGCCGCCGGGCGGCCGGGCGCCCCGGGAGATGGAGCCCACGGTGCTCTCCTGAGCGGGGATCACCATCGGCGCCAGGTCGGGAGGGTCCGCGCCGTCGCCGGCGCCTGCTCCGCCGCTCCCGGCGGCGACCACCGTGACGGCCGCCATGGAGAGCGTGGCCAGCGCCGCGAAACTCGCCTGCGACAGGTGCGCGGCCCTGTGCGACGCCGCCCTGCGGGAGGTCCCGGCCGGGACCTCGGACCCCTCCCACGACTGCGCGGAGGCGGGCCGTACCGGGCCGGTCCCGGACGGGTGGGGCACCGGTGTCCAGATCTCCGCCAGCACCTCGGCGACCGCCGTGCGAAGGTCCCACGGGGCTCCCACGCCACCCGCCGCGAGCAGCGCGCCGAGCAGGTCGGCGGCCCGGGGCCGGCGCGCGGGCTCCTTGGCCAGACAGGCCTCGACGGCCGGGCGGAGCAGCGCGGGCACCGAGGCGACGCGCGGCGGCTCGACCATGATGCGCCGGGCCAGCGCGTCGGGCTCGCCGCCCCCGAAGGGATGGTGGCCGGTGGCCGCATAGGCGATCAGGCAGCCCCAGGCGAAGACGTCGGAGGCCGGCAGCGCGGGACCGCCGGTGAGGCGCTCGGGGGCCACCCAGCCGGGGCTGCCCATGACCTGCCCGGCCTGGGTATGCGCGGCCAGGGCGTCCACGTCCCTGGCGATGCCGAAGTCGATCACCCGGGGGCCGGTGCGCGACAGCAGCACGTTGCCGGGCTTGAGATCGCGGTGGACCAGCCCCACCTCGTGCACCGCCACCAGCGCGGCGGCCACCCCGAGGGCGACGCCGTAGGCGAGGTCCGGGGTGAGCGGGCCGCGTTCGGACACCACCTGGGACAGCGCCGGCCCGGGGATGTATTCGGAGACCAGGTAGGGCCGGTCCCGGTCGGTGCCGTCCTCGACCACGGCGGCGGTGCAGAAAGGCACCACCCGCCGGGAGAATTCCACTTCCTCCGCGAAACGGGCGCGGAGCGTTGGATCGTTGAGATGCACCGAATGTGGTGTCTTGAGCGCCACCACTCCGCCCTGCGGATGCTCGGCCAGGTAGACCACGCCCATGCCGCCGACGCCGAGACGGCCGAGCAGGAGATAACGGCCGATGATGACCGGGTCCCCGACCGTCAGCGGCCGCACCCCGGGCGGCATGCCGTTCAAGGGACCAGTTCCGCCACGCGCCATCCTGGTTGAGCCTCTCGTGTACGCACTCCGGCAAGCACACTGTGGCGGGATTCGAGCGGCCTTCGCCGCCGACCTGCCATAAGGGGTATGAACAGGTAAGGCGAATGATCCCTCGGGGTAAGCCACCGGTGATGTCCCGGATGCCTGCCGGTACCGGATGTGCCGGCGTGACCAGGGAGAAGATCGCCTCTCAGGCCGCGGCGGAGCCGGGCCGCACGGGGAGTCCGGGACCGGGGAGTCCGGGGCCAGGGCCGGGGAGGTCCCGCGCCGGGAGATTCCGCACGGCCGTGAGGAAGCGGGCGATGTGCCGGAAGACCTGGCGGGCCTCGGGGACGACGTCGGCGAGGATCGCGAAGACGTGGGGCATGCGGCGCCACTCCTCGTAGGTCACCGGCACCCCGCCGGCGCGGGCCCGCTCGGCGACGCGGCGCCCCTCGTCGCGGAGGACCTCGGTGGAGCCGGTGACGATCATCAGCGGCGGCAGGCCGGTGTAGTCGCCGAAGACCGGGGAGACCAGGGGGTCGCGAGGGTCGAGGCCGGCGGTCCAGCGGCGGGCGAGCCAGCCGACCCGGCCCGCCGGGATCATCGGGTCGAGCATGCGGTTGGCCCGGCGGGGCGTGTCGGTCAGGTCGGTCCACGGCGACAGGCACACCGCCGCCGAGGGCAGCGGCAGGCCCCTGTCGCGCAGCGCCAGCAGCGTGGCCAGGGTGAGGTGGCCGCCGGCGGAGTCACCGGCGAACAGGATGCCGGCCGGGTCGTGGCCGCGCTCCAGCAGGCACATGTAGGCCGCTATCGCGTCCTCCAGGGATTCGGCCAGCGTGTGGACCGGCCCCTGACGGTAGTCGACGGCCAGCACCGGGCACCCGGCGGCGGCCGACAGGCGCCAGGTGATCGGCCGGTGCGTCGCCGGAGAGCAGAGGAAGTAGCCGCCGCCGTGGAAGTACAGCACGACCCTGCTCTCGTCACCCGCGTCGAGCGGCCGCCCGGCGCGGACCCACTCGCCGGAACACGTCCCGACCGGTTCCCGCACGACGCTCACGTGGGCGGGCACGGGGAGCGGCATCCTGTCCGCCAGCGCGACGACGCGGGAGACCGCGACGACGCCGATGTCGGCTCTGAGCAGCAGGCCGGAGATCGGTTTGAGGGTGCCGCGCATCACCGTGTTGAGGGCTGCGGCCTGCCAGCTCACGGGGTAGCCGGGGCAAACGTCCACGTCGATCTCATCGTGCATGCGGACCTCCGGTAAGGAGGATTCCCGCAGAATATCCTTCCACTCCGGCGGTGACCCTATCGTGACGGACAGGCCTCGCGTACCTGGCGACACGCTCCTCAACGACAGGCCTGTCCGCCGCGTTCCACTCCGCGCACAAGGCAGCCGACGGCTCGAAAGCGCACAGAGGGTAATCAAACGGGACCTGGTCTTCCCGGTCAGCCGATGAACAGCCGCGACACAGTATGGACGCATAAGCGAAATGTCGGAAAAATGAGGTTTGGCCGGTTCGTGCTTCGCGCGGCTCCAGCACCAGGGCTGTGCGTCCCACCGGGAGGAGACGTCCTTGAACGGCAAACGGTCGTCAGCGCTCGGCGCGGCAATCCTCGCCGCAGTCACTCTCTGGCCGACCGGCGTTTCGGCGGTGGCGGCGATCTCGGGCTCCACCGAGGCGGTGACGGCGGCCTCCGCTCAGCGGGACATCTCCAACCTCGGGCCCTGCCGGCGCAAGGGCCCTCTCATCTGCTGCAGATCCGGGAAGGGCGTCAGATGCCACAGAAGCTTGCGGGAGCGCCACAGAGAGTTGGACGACCTGCACGACGAATGGCGGGACCGTCACAGAAGACAGGACCACAGCCAGGGGTGGGATGACCGCTCCGGAGGCTGGGGGCATCTCCACGACGCCCTGACGGAGTCGCAGAGAAGCGCGGGCCTCGGAAGCGGCCATACGGTCGTCCACTACGAACCGCACCGACTCCCCACCCCGGAGACGACAGCGGCGCAGCCCACACATACGTGACCCCGGCCCTCCGGGAGCGGCTCGACTCCGTTCACCTCCCTGAACGGTACCGCCCGCCTCATGCGGGGGTGGCGCCCCGTCTGCGACTGAGCACCGCGGCGATCGGCAGGGCCACGGCCATACCGCTGACCAGCACCCCGGCAAACGCCGCCAAGATGGCCGGATCGTCGTCGAAGGCGATGCCGATGGCGGCCAGCGCGGGCCCGGCGTTGCGCACCGCCGCGACGCCTCCCATGCCGGCGCGGCGCGCCGGCGGCCCGGTCGCCAGCGCCATACCGGTGGCGAACGCCGCAGCGGCGAGAACGGCCCCCGCCAGCAGGGTGCGTGAGCCGAGCAGCGCGACGACGGCCTGCCAGTTGCCCAGCAGCATGCCCGCCAACACGGCCACGAACGTCACGGTCGACACCTTCGCGGCGGCACCGTGCCACGACTGGGCCGTGAGCGGTGTGCAGTGGCGCAGGGACAGCCCCACCGCGAACGGCACGAGCTGCAAGATCGCCACCGTCCGCACCAGCGCGGCGACGTCGATGGAGATCCCCCCGCCGACCTCGGCCAGCGCGAGGACGCCGTTGGCCGTGAGGCCGAAGGTGAGACTGCCGACGGCGGCGAGCAGCACCTGAATCGCCGTGCCCGCGACCACATCCCCGTCCCTCAGCGCGCTCAGTTTCGCTCCCAGAGGCCCGCCCGGCGAGGACGCGGCCAGCACCAGCGCGATGAACGCCGCCGCGGACAGGCCGAACAGCGCGGCGACGCCCCAGCCCAGCAGCGGGATGACCACCAGGTTGGCCAGCAGCGCCAGCAGCGGCAGCAACGGGGTGGCGAAGACCGCGCGCAGCGCCGGCAGCGTGGTACCCAGACCGGCGGCGAACATGGTGGCCGCGATGAAGACCACAGTGACCGCGTTGACCAGCAGCTGCATCGTGTCCATGAAGCCTCCGCCCCGATGCGCCCCGTGTCCGGGCGGCGCCCGGCTCATGCTTTTTCAGTCTTTGAGATCACCGAGCCAGCGCAGGGCGTTCAGCCCGGGCATGAAGCAGTACTCACCGCCGCGTGTGACGACGAACCGCGGCAGCGCCCGCAGGCGCCGCCGCAGCGGCCGCTGGGGAATGGTGAAGTCACCGGAACCGTCGTTGGAACCGATCACGGGGTCCCTGGCGTCGCCCGCACCGAAGAAGACGCCGTCGTTCATCCACTCGGACTGCACGAACTCGAACTGCCGCCCCGGATGCGCCCCGACGAAGGCGAACATCAGCCCACGCTCGGCCCCGTCGTCCCGCAGCACCCCCTCGGGCAGCGGCGGGCCGTAGGCGGTGCCGCGCCGGATCATCCGGTGCAGCCTCGGCACCCCCGCCACCGCCGCGTCGCGGGGGTTGCCCCGGCGGATGTGGCAGCCGCCGGGAGTGGTGAATCCCATCGGGTCGTCCTGCTCGTACAGGAAGGCGTTGTTGCGGCCGCGGTCGGCGCCGAGGCCGGGGTCGTCGCGCGACGGGCTGAGCGCCAGCGGCGCGCCGCTGCGCCAGCGTCCCATGATCTTCGCGGCCAGCAGTTCCTCGTCCTCGCCGCCGGTGGAGTTGTCCCTGAGATACCGGCGGAAGGCGGCGACGCGCTGGTGGAGTTTACGGAAGACCACATAGGTGCCGTTGCGCCCCAGCACCTCGGGTCGCGGGGCCTGGACACCGCCGAGTTCGTCGCGGTAGCCGAGCACGAACTCCCCGGCCTTGAGCGGCGTCTCCAGGGGGTTGGATCCGGCGAAGCCGCTGCCCTCGACGGCCGGGTGGCTGATGCCGTCGCGGTAGCCGAAGGGTTCGGTCTCGGTGGGCAGCGCGTGGCAGTCCTGCCGCCAGATCGCTGTGATGCCCGGCAGGGCGTGATACGCCGGGCGGGCACGGTCGACGGCGGCTTCCAGCCGGGCGCTGTCCGGTGCGAGCGCCACCAGCACCACGTGGACCTCGGGCGTGCCCAGCGGCGTCTCCCAGTTCTCCGGACCGCTCTCGCCGACATCGCCCAGCGCCGCGGCTCGGGCCGCCATCCCCTGCCGGAACTCCCAGGCGAACGTCTCCAGCGCCTCCCGCGGCACCCCCAGCGCCTTCAGGCCGTGGAAGGTGAGCGCGACGCTCACCCAGGTCTCGCCCAGGGGACTCGTCGTGTCGGCGGCCGAGGTCACCACCGCGCTCACCCGCCGCATCAGCTCCCGGCCGTGCGCGCGATCGTCGATGCGGAACAGGATGTAGGTCGCCGCATACGGGGTCGGCCGAGGGCTGAGAACCCCGCGCTGGATGTCGTCGAGCTCAAGCGCGGCAGGCGTCTGTCCGGTCACGGATACCTCCCTCCCCGGGGCGCTACTTCGCCGAGGCGATGTTTCTCCAGAAGGCGCGCAGACTCTCGTCCCCGCCGAACAGCGAGCTGAAGACCGTGGAGTCCGCCAGCAGCACATCGCCGGCCCGCTGCCCGCCGGGGGGCATCCACAGGAACATGTTGAACTCGGTGTTGCCGGCCTCGGTGAAGGGATGCGGCGGCCGGGACGGGTCGATCGGCTGCCTGCCCAGCACATGGACCACGTCCGGATCGTCGGTCGTCACGGCGTAGTGCGGCAGGTGCATGTGGAAGTTGAAGTTGGTCACCCCCTCCAGCCACCCCCTGGTGTCCAGGTCCCTGGCGACGGACAGCGGCGCGATCTTCTTCGCCTCCCGCACCGCGGGCCGCAGCCCGTAGCGGTTTTCGACGGGCACCCCGAGCTCTCGCATCAAGCCTCGGACATACCGGGCGAAGCGTTGCTGGCGGGGAACCAGGGGGTCGCCGTGGTGGTGGTACTCCATGTCGCGCACGGCCAGATCGTCCGATGCCCCGACATCGTGATGCGGCCCCAGAACCAGGCAGGTGCCTTCCCGGGTGAGGAACTGCCGTACCGCCTCGACTTCCTCGGGCGCGGGATCCTGGCCGGTGATCATGTGGTCCAGCCCGAACAGGAGCAGGGTGTCGGTGTCGGCCAGCACCCGCTCGTCCAGCGGGGTCGGGAAACCGGCCTGATCGATGCGCTGGTACACCGGCACGGGGTGGCCGGTGGTCTCCTCGGCGAACTGCTGGAACGGCGCCCAGCCCCAGAAGAACAACTCCAGCGATCCGGCGACGCCCTGCTGGAACCGGAGCGGATCGGACCACCTCGGTTCCTCGTAGGCGGGCCAGTTCACCCGCCGGACCTCGGTCATCGTGGAGAACCGGTTGTCGAGTTCGGCCGGATTCCTGCCCGCCTCCGCCGGATAGCTCCACGAGACGTAGATGCTCAACCGTCGTCGGCCCGGAGTGTAGGGGCGGGGCACATGGTTCTGGTTGTAGGTGCGCGCGGTCCTGGATCCGCTCATCTCGTCTCCGATCGACAACGGGGCATACGGGCAGAGGTCTGACTCACTGCAACTGGTCGAGCATCTCCGACAGCGCGCTCTTGACCCGCAGCGCCTTTTTGATCTCATCGGCGGTGACGTACGGATACTCTCCGTACTCGATGAAGCTCGGGCAGTGGTGTTCCCGGACGAACCTGACGAAGGCCTCGGGGTTGGTCTTCCAGTCCTCGGGGAACCCCTCGAGGTTCTCGAACGCCGTGTTCACTCCCGCCGCGGTGAACAGCGCGATGGCGTCTTCGGTGTACTTGTCGAAGTCGGTGTCGAAGATCGCCTGGTACATGAACCGGGTGTCGTCGTCGAAGAGCACCCAGCGCAGGTAGTGCAGCTTCAGCGGGGCGAGCAGCCGCGGGTCGGCCTCCAGCGCCTTGGCCAGCGTATGGCCGTAGTTGCGGATCGCCTCGGCCCGGCCGGGCTTGACGTCGGCGATGATGGTGAACCCGTAGCACGCCGGGGTCTTCGGGAAGACGGGACCGTACTTCCCCTGTTCGAGGAGGTCGGTCTCCTTCGGAAGGACGACTGCCTGCGGCGTGATGTCCATGCCTGTCCTCTCTCCCTATCGAGCCAGGGGGGGAGCAGGTCAAAGGCTGTCTGACTAGCGGAAATTATCCCATACCGCGATCCGGATCGACGGAGCGGCCGGACCACTGGACAACCTCACCATCCGACCTTCCCAAACTCGACGGACCTGAATCGGGCCCGAAACACCTGGGCGACCCGCATCCGGACCGGCGGCCGATGCAGGCACTGGTGCTGCCGCTGAACCTGTTCCCCGGCTGGCTCGGCTCCCTGGCCGGCGCGCTGCCCTGGTCGGCGATGGTGATCGGCTCGTTCGCCGTCAACGCGCTGGACGTCCTGGCGATCTGGGTGATCTTCGAGCACACCGGGTCGCTGGCCGGCTTCGGCCTGGCCGAGGTGATGTTCCTCTACGGCAGTGCGGGCCTGTCGTTCGCGGCGCCCGCTAGTAGTAGCCCTCGTCGTTGGAGCGCTCGTAGCCGTCGTCGTCCTCGCGGACCCGGCCGGACCAGCGGGAGGGCATGAGGACGGGGACGAAGAGCGCCACGCCGAGGAGGGCGTAGACGCCGCCGGCGAGCAGCGGGGCCGCGCCCCGGCCGACCGGGGCGAGCGCCGGGTGGAGGGAGACGGCGTCGGCGATCAGTCCGGCGGCGCGCTTGGCGTCGAGGGCGTAGACGACGTTCCAGGAGAGCAGGACCATCGACGGGACGAAGGTCGCCAGCGGCGAGACCCGGCCGGCGACCACCAGGCCGAACAGCAGGCCGATCCCGGCCATGACGCCCAGCACGATCCAGATCCGCGGACCGCTCTCGCCGGAGAGCGCGACGGCGTCCGCACCGGCCTCCTGCACCGCCCAGCCCCCGCCGAACAGCAGGGCAGCCGTCATGACCAACCCCACGAGCAGCCCGGAGAAGTGCCGCATCACCACCGCCTCGGCTGGTTACGCTTGTCACGGTCGCGGCAACCATAGCGACAAATGCCATTAAACGGCAGGCGTTGCGGGGTGCGTGAGAGCATATGTATCACCATGCATGCTCGACTCCCGTTACGCCTCACGCGGGCGGCCGCCTTCTCGGCCGTCTGCGTGATGCTCGCCGCTCTCGGCCACCTGGCCGCGGGCGGTTCGGGACCCGCGCCGTGGGCGATGGCCACCGGGACCGCGACGGTTACGGCCCTGGCGGTCCTGCTCGCCGGACGCGAGCGGTCCACCGCCACGATCAGCGTGGGGCTGTCGGCCATGCAGCTCTTCCTGCACGAGCTGTTCGCCTACGGCGACCCCTCGGGGATCTCACTGACCGCGCACCCCCACGGGCAGGGGCTGGGCGAGGACCTGGGCATGCTGGTCGCGCACCTCACCGCCACGCTGATCACCGGCTGGTGGCTGGCACGCGGCGAGGGCGCCCTGTGGGCGCTGCTCCGCGCGGCGCGAGGACGTCTGGGCGCGACGCTCCGGCTGCTGCCCTGTCCCGTGGCGCCCGCCGCTCCCGCGCGCGCGGCCGTCCCCGCCGTCGTGCCCACTCCCGCGCGGGCCGTCCTCCGTCACACCGTCAGCAGGCGTGGTCCTCCACTTCCCGCCCGCTGACCCTCCTCCCACCCCCTTTCCCGCTTCGCACGCCCCGGCGTGCTCGAAGCCATCCCCCTTTCCCGCTTCGCGCGCCCCGGCGTGCTCGAAGCCCATGCATCGAAGTGGAGAACCCCCGTGTCGCTTTCCTCCGCCTGCCGCCGTGCCGTCGCCGTGACCGCCGGCGTCACCGCCCTCACCCTCGGGCTGGCCCTGCCCGCCCTCGCCCACGTGACCGTCAACCCCGGCAGCGCCGAGCAGGGCGGCTTCAGCAAGGTCGCCTTCCGGGTCCCGAACGAGCGTGACGACGCCTCGACCAACAAGGTCGAGATCGCCTTCCCCACCGACCACCCGCTGCCGTTCGTCTCGGTCAAGCCGCTGCCCGGCTGGGAGGTCAAGGTAACCGAGAGCAAGCTGCCCAAACCCGTCACCACCGAGTACGGCGAGATCACCGAGGCCGTCACGAAGATCACCTGGTCGGGCGGGAAGATCGGGCCCGGCCAGTTCCAGGAGTTCGAGGTGTCCATGGGCGCGCTGCCCAAGGACACCGACCACCTCGTCTTCCCCGCGACCCAGACCTACAGCGGCGGCGAGGTCGTGAAGTGGGACGACGAGCCCAAGGCCGACGGCTCCGAGCCCGAGCGCCCGGCCCCGGTCCTGAAGCTCACGCCCGCCTCCGCCGGAGGCGACGGCCACGGCGCGGCCTCCCCGGCCCCGGCCCCGGTCGCGGCCCCGTCGGCCGCGGCCACCTTCTCCGTGCCGACGATGGTCCCGGTCGCGGCCGCCGGAGCGGACTCCTCCGACGGCACCGCCCGCCTGCTGGGCGGCGCCGGCCTGCTGGCCGGGCTCGCCGGGCTCGTGGTCGGCGTGCTCGGCCTGCGCCGCGGCAACCGCGTCTCCTGAGGCGCCAGGACCAGAGGCGACGGCCCCGCGGAGTCCTCTCCGCGGGGCCGTCGCGGTGAAGTCAGGTCGCCTGCGCCGTCCTCGCCCGGAGCACGTCGAGGCGGGCGGCGGTGTCGGCCTCGCCGGGGGCGTCGCGGATCTCGGCGAAGAGGACGCGCGCACGGTTCAGGGTGTCCAGGCACTCCTGCCGCCGCCCCAGGTGGTGGTCCAGCTCACCCAGGCCGCGCAGCATGACCGCCTCGCCGCGCCTGTTGCCGGTGGCGCGGCAGGCCAGGAGCGCCGAACGGTGGGTGGCCCCGATCTCGGCCCACGGCGTCCGGATGATCGCGGCGTTCAGCGTGGCGGCGGCCAGCTCCCAGGCCAGCTCGTCGTGGCCCAGGCCGGACGCCTGCAGCACCGCGGCGACCAGGCAGGGCCGCTCGCTGTCGAACCAGGCCAGCGGGTCGGCGAGCAGCGGCTCACGGACGTCCGCCGGCGGCGGCCAGCGCGGCGACCGCCCGTAGAGCGGCGCCCGGACGGTGTACGGCAGGCGGCCGTCGGCGTCCTGGGCCAGCGCCAGCAGGATGGCCAGGGCACGGATGACGACCGTCCTGACGGTGGCCTCGCTCTCCTCCCTGAGCGCCAGCTCCCGGGCGTAGCGGCGCACCAGCTCGTGGAAGCGGTAACGGGGCTGGCCGACGGCGTCGACCCCGGCGGTGTCCAGGAAGTAGGCGTCGGCGAGCGCGTCGATGAGGTCCTCGGCCGATTCCGTGGACGCCTCCAGCACCCCCGCGACCAGCCACGGGGCGAAGGTCGGAAGGTCCAGCAGCCCGAGCAGGCGCAGGGCCCGCTGGGCGGGCTCGTCGAGCCTGCGGTAGCCGAGCGCGAGGGTGGCCCGCACGTCCGAGAGCTCGTCGAGGCCATGCCGTTCGTCGGCCATGCGGCCGGCCATCCTGGCGAGCGTCCAGTGGGGGCGGGCGGCGAGCCGGGTGGCGGCGGCCCGGATGGCCAGCGGCAGCCGTCCGCAGAGCCGGACGAGCTCGGTGGCGGCCTCGGGCTCGGGCGCGACCCGCTCCGCGCCGACGATCACCGCGAGCAGGTCGCCGGCGTGGTGAGGCTCCAGCAGGTCGAGGTCGACGGCGTGCGCGCCGGGCCAGCCGGCCATCCGGGACCGGCTCGTCACGATGACGGAGCAGGAGGGCGAGCCGGGCAGCAGCGGCCGTACCTGGGCCTGGTCGGCGGCGTCGTCCAGCACGACGAGGACCCGGCGGCCGGCGAGCTGCGTGCGGTACAGCTCGGCGCGCTCGTCCGCGTCCTCGGGGATCGCCTGGCCGCCGATGCCCAGCGAGCGCAGGAACCGGGTGAGCACCCGGGAGGGGTCGGCGGGCTGCTCCGCGGAGCCCCGGAGGTCGGCGTAGAGCTGGCCGCCGGGGAAGTCGCCGCTCATTCGGTGCGCCAGGTGCACCGCCAGCGTCGTCTTGCCGACGCCCGCCCTGCCGGTGATGGTCGACACCGGGATCGGTCCAGGCCTGCGGTCGGCGATGAGAGCGCCCAGCTGCTCGACCAGCTTCTCCCTGCCGGTGAAGTCGGCGATGTCGGCGGGCAGCAGGGACGGGCAGGGCGGCTCGGCGACGCCGGCGCCCTCGTAGCGCGTCTCCTGGCGCAGCACCTGGAAGTAGGCGTCGCGGAGCTGGGATCCGGGGTCGACGCCCAGCTCCTCGGCCAGCCTGAGGCGGATGAGCCCGTACTCGGCCAGTGCCTCGGCCTGCATCCCGGACGCGGCCAAGGCGAGCACGAGCGAGGTGTGGACGGCCTCGTTGAGTGGCTCGGCGGCGGCGACCGCGCGCAGTTGCGGGATGACGTCGGCCGACCGGCCGAGCCGCTGCGCGGTCTTGGCGGCCTCCAGCAGCGTGTCGATCCGCTCGTGCTCGATGGCGCGGACCCAGGGGTGGCCGCGCAGCACGTGGTCGAGGTCGGCCAGACATGGCCCGTTCCACATCCGCAGCGCGGAGAGCAGCAGTGCCAGGGACTCCTCCGGGGACGCGGCCGAGCGGGCCCCCGCCACCCCCGCGCGGAAGCGGACCAGGTCGACGTCGCACCGGTCGAGCCGGACCACGTAGGCGGTGCCCATCCCCGCCAGCCAGGTCGAGGCCGAATAGGCGCCCTTGCCCGGATCGATCTGGCGCCGCAGCCTCCCCACGTAGGTCTGTACCAGGTTGACCACCGACTCGGGGGTGTCGTCGCCCCAGAGCGTGTCGATGATCTCCTGACGTCTGACCGGCGATCCGGCCCGGAGCAGGAGCAGGGCCAGCACGGCCCGTTGCTTGTCCGAGCCGATCTTGACTTCGGTCTCTCCCCTCCACATCCGGAGTGGACCAAGCAGGCGGAACCGTATGTCCGTCATATCCCCATCCAGGTCAGACCCGCAGCGGATGGCGCAAACCAGAGAATCATACGATTTGACCTAGTCATGTGCGAGGGCCCGACCTGTCAAAGTCCGGCCACTGGAGCCGCGCTGGCACCCCGCTGGATCCCCCCACCTCCGCAGGGGATCTCCCGTCCAGTACGGCGTCGGCGGCGCTCCAGCACCACCGGTCATGGTGATGCGGAACCTTCGACGCAGGGAGGGGGTGCACAGATGAAGAAGATCAAGATTCGTAAGGTCGGCCCGATCCGCCTGACCGCCGCGGCCTGCTCGATCTACAAGGTGCCCAACTAGGCGGGACCCCCGTGCGGGTGCCTGCCGGCACCCGCACGATTCCTTCCGCCCCCATGCACGGAAAGGCCCCGTGGTGACCGCGAGTGCCGGCTACGACCCCGACCGACCGCTCCCGCTGCACCAGCTCGTCTACCTCGCCGACGGCGAGGAGGTGACGGTCGGCAGGCCGGACATCGACTCCTACGGCATCTTCCCCGCCGACGGCGCCGAGATCGTGCGCAGGCTGGAGGCGGGCGCCACCCCGCGCGACACGGCCGCCTGGTACCTGGACGAGTACGGCGAGGGCGTCGACATGGACGACGTGATCGCGGCCCTCGGAGAGCTGGAGTTCGTCAGGCCCGCGGACACGGCGGAGACGGTCGCGGCGGCGGAGACGGCCCCGGCCCCGGTGCGCTGGCAACGGCTGGGCGCGGCGCTCTTCTCGCCCCCGGCCTGGATCGCCTACGCCGCGCTCACCGCGTGGGCGCTGGTCACCATGGTCCGGCGGCCCGACCTGGCGCCGACCTACAACCACGTCTTCTTCACCGACTACTACACCGTCGTCCAGGCCGCGCTGTTCGTCTTCGCCATCCCCCAGCTCCTGCTGCACGAGGCCTTCCACGCCCTGGCCGGACGGCGCCTGGGGCTGCGCTCCACCCTGACGATCGGGCGCAGGCTCTACTTCATCGTGCTGGAGACGTCGCTGCCCGGCCTGGTCGCCGTGCCGCGCCGCAGGAGATACCTGCCGATCCTGGCCGGGATGCTGGCCGACGTGCTCGTCATGGCCGTGCTCACCCTCGTCGCCGACCTCACCCGGGAGCCCTCGGGCGCCTTCTCCCTCGGGGGGAAGGTCTGCCTGGCGATCGCGTTCGCGGTGCTGATCCGGGTGGTCTGGCAGTTCTCCTTCTATCTCCGCACCGACCTGTACGTGCTCATATCCACCGCCCTCGGCTGCGTCGACCTGCACGACACCGCCAAGCAGTACCTGCGCAACCGGGTCAACCGGCTGCTGGGCCGTACCGGGCGCCTGGTCGACGAGTCGGGCTGGCACGAGACCGACCGGCGTACGGCGCGCTGGTACTCCTGGCTGATCGTCGTCGGCTACGCGGTGAGCATCGGCTCCTTCGCCCTGGCGGCCGTCCCGATCGGCTACCGGATGCTCGTGGGGGTGCTCGGGCGCTTCACCGGCGGCGGCGAGGTCGGCTGGGAGGAACTGCTGGACTCGGCCGTCTTCTCCGGCCTGGTCGTCCTGCAGTTCGTGATCATCGCCTGGCTGATGATCCGTGACCGCCGGCATCGGCGCGCGCAGCGGCGGCTCGCCCACGTCATCGCCTGAAGGGACTCATCACATGGGCAACCACTACTGGCTCAGAGGCGCCCGGCGCCGCGACCGCGACCGGTCCAGGGACGGGCTCGACCTGCCGCCGACGCTGGCGGTGATCGACGCGCACCGGCGGCTGCGGGGCCCCTACACCGCCGCCGGCACGCTGATCCGGTCGATCGCCGCGGAGGCCCTGGCCCTCCGTCCCGAGCTGGGCCCCGCCCACAACATCGAGCTGCTGACCAGCACGCCGGAGCTCGCCGGCGTCGTGCCCTCGGCCTGGTCGACCCTGGAGTGGAGCGTCGGGGAGAAGGAGCGCACGCGTTTCTACTCCCGGCTGCACACCCTGAACGTCTCCAACGGCCTGGCCGAGTTCCTCCGCGACTATCTCGCCGCGGCCGGCGGCGGGCCGCGCACCCTGGTCCTGGAGAACATCCACCAGGCCGACCCGACCGACCAGGAGTTCGCCGCGGTGCTGCTGCGCCGCAGCGACCTCGGGCAGCTGACCGTCGTGGTCGGCACCGGCCCCGACCCGGTCGCCGACCCGCCGGGCGAGATCGCCGTCTCGCTGGCGAGCGTCCTGGCGGCCCACGCCGAGCCCGTCGACTGCCCCGCCTCTCCCGCCTCCGCGGTCGGGGAAGCTTGGGACTACGTGGCCGGCGACGGCACCGGTGACGACCCGGAACTCCTCGCCGCCTACGAACGGCTCCCCCGGGAGGAGCGCGCCCGCCTGCACGACGAGCGCGCGGCGCTGCTGGCCGGCCGGGGAGAGTTCTCCCTGCTGCTCGGCGCCGTCCCCTACCACGCCGAGCACGGCAGCGACCCCCGCGGGGCGGGGCTGGACGCCATCCGGAAGGCGCTCCAGCACTGCAAGGACATCGGTCTCTACCAGGCGGCCGTCGAGCTGGGACTGCGCGCCCGCGCGATCGTGGACCGGCCCGCGCAGGAGGAGCTCTGGTGGTACTTCACCAACTCCACCAGCACCTGCATGGCCTCGCTCGGCCGCGCCGACGAGGCGAACGCGATCTACGACGAGGCCCGCGGGGTGACCCAGGACCCGGTCGTGCACATGGACCTCGCCTACGGCACCGCGATGCTCTACGCCCGCCACTATCCCGAGGAGCGCCGGGACTACCAGCAGGCCAGGGCCTGGATGAACCTGTCCGTCGCGATCGCGTCGCTGCTGGGCGACCGGAAGGAGCGCGCCTTCCACTCGGTCTTCGCCAACAACGGGCTGGCCCTGGTCGAGGTGCGGCAGAAGAGCTCCGACGTGGCCCTGCGGCTGCTGGAGGACGGGATGGCCCGGCTGGACCGGGAGCTCGAAGCGGACGAGCACGCCCTGCACCGCGCCGTGCTGCGCTACAACCGCGCCCAGGTGTTCGGCATGACGGGCCGTCTGGAGGAGGCGCTGGCCGACTACGCCATGGTCGTCGAGCTCGACCCGGAGTTCCCCGAGCACCACTTCAACATCGGCAACATCCTGCGCCGCCTGGGCCGTAACGAGGAGGCCGTCGCCGCCTACGAGCGCGCTCTGCGGCTGTCCCCGCCGTTCCCCGAGGCCTACTACAACCTCGCCGACGCCCGGCTCGAACTCGGCGACGTGCCGGGGGCGGTGGCCGACTTCGTCTACACCATCGAACTGGATCCCGGCCATGTGGACGCCCACGTGAACCTGGCCGGGCTGCTGCACGAGCTGGACGACGCCGAGGCCGCCTGGCGTGTCACGACCGCCGGGCTCGCCCTCGCCCCGGACAACGCCCACCTGCTCTGCCTGAAGGGGAAGCTGCTCGCCGAGCGGGGCGACGCCGACGCCGCCCGCGACGCCCTGGCGGCGGCGCTCCGGCGTGACGACGCCCTGGCGGAGGCGTGGGCCGCCCGGGGCGAACTGGCCTTCGAGGCCGGCGACCTGGCCGGCGCCGCCGGAGACCTGGACCGGGCGGTCGAACTGGCCGGCACGCCCGCGATCCGGTTCAACCGGGCCGTGGTCTACCAGGAGGCGGCGCGCTACGCCGAGGCGGCCGAGGACTACGGGGCCGTGCTGGCGGCGATCGACGACGCGGAGGCCCGGGAGCGGCTGGACGTCTGCCTGAAGGCCGTCGCGACCTGACGCCGCCGCCCGGCACGGAGCCGCGCCCGTGAGCGGACCCGTGCCGGGTGAGTGGACCTGCGCCGGGCGAGTGGATCTCACCGCCCGGCCGGCCACGCCGGGCGGGCGGGTCTACGCCGGGCGGGCCAGGACGGGCCGGACTCCGGCCCGGTCCGCCCCGGCGAACTCGCCGTAGCCGCCCGCGTGGAAGACCAGCGGCTCGCCCTCCGAGCGCTGGAAGTAGCCGACCTCGCCGACGAAGATGACGTGGTCGCCCCCGTCGTGGGTGGTCAGCGTACGGCAGGCGAAGTGGGCCAGGGCCCCGACGAGGAGCGGCGGCCCGCCGGGGCCGGGACGGGTCTCCACCCCGGCGAACTTGTCGGGCATCGGCCTGGCGAACCGCTGTGACAGGTGGTCCTGCCCCGCGGCCAGGACGTTGACCGCGAACCGCCCGGCCCGCAGGAAGACCGGCGCGCTGGGAGCGTTCCTGGACAGGCACCACAGGACCAGGGGCGGGTCGAGGGAGACCGAGGTGAAGGAGTTGACGGTGACTCCGGCCCGGTCCCCGTCCGGGGTGACGGTGGTGACCACGGCCACCCCGGTCGCGAACTGGCCGAACGCGTCGCGCAGAGATCTCATGACATCTCCTCAGGCGCCGATCCGCGCCAGGTACTCGCCCGCCCCGGCGGGGTCCATGAACCAGCCGGCGTAGTCCGACGGGTCGTCGAAGCCGTTGACGAAGCGGGAGGCCACCTCGGGCAGCCGGCCGGCCGCGCCCAGGATCTCCAGCACGTGCGGGGGCGGGGGCGCCAGGAGCGCGTTCGTCCAGGCGGTGGTGTGCCGGGCGTCCTCCCAGTGGCGCTCGAAGGCCCCCTCCATCCAGGCCCTGTCGAACGGCCGCTCGCCGCGCTCCAGAATGCTGGCGAGGTAGGAGGCGGCGCACTTGGCGGCGTTGTTGGCGCCCTGCCCGGTGATCGGGTCGTTGAGCACGACGACGTCGGCGACCCCGAGGACCGCGGCGCCCGAGGGGAGCGTCGCCACGGGCCTGCGGACGGCCGGAGCGAAGCGGCCGGACAGGACGCCCCGCTCGTCGGTGAGCTCGACGCCGCCGCAGCGGTCGGCCTCCCACGGCAGGAAGGTCTCCAGGACCCACCGGCTCCTGGCCAGATGCTCGGCGGGGGTGCGCACGTCCGCCCAGCAGTCCATCGGCCCGCCGGGAACGCCCTCGAACACCATGATCTCGCAGGGGCCGGTCATGGTGAGCGCGGGGAAGACGAAGTACTCCCCGACCCCGGGGATCAGGTTGAAGCAGACCGCGGAGTGCTCGGGTCGCGGCGTGAGGCCGGTGACATAGGTGACGGCCAGGGCCCGCTGCGGGGCGTCGTAGGGCGAGCGCGAGGCGTCCCGTTCGAACAGCGAGGCGATCGGCCCCTTGCCCGCGGCGACCAGGACGAGGTCGTACCCGGCGGCGTAGGTCTCCAGGTCGTCCACCGTCGCGTCGTGGATGACGATCTTCCCGCCGAGCCGTTCCACCTCGGCCATCCAGGCGGGCATCTTCAGCCGCTGGTCGACCGAGCGGGCGGGCGTGTCCAGCCGGGCCGCCCAGTCGATCGCCCTGCCGCCGTCGGGGCCCGGGACGGTGAACTGGATCCCGTCGATCGGGGGGCAGTCGTCCGCCCACAGGTCCAGGCCGAGGTCGCGCTCATGGCCGAGGCCCGTGCCGAATATGACCTGGCCCGACATGACGTGGCCGTCGCGGATGTCATCCGGGGTGCGGTTGGAGACCACGGTGACGTCGTAACCGTTCCGCAGCAGGCCGGCGGCGAGGTGGAGGCCCGCCTGACCGGCTCCGACGACGAGGATTCTACGCATGGTGACATGTCCTTTCCGAAGGTCTGAAGGAGGTCCGAGAGGCTCCCGGTGAGGGAGGTGGCCGGCCGCGGCGCCTGGTGAAAAGGTACGGCGGGCGGCGCCGTACGGGCTATCCGCTCAGCGCGGACTCCGTCCGCCTGGCGCGGAGTTCCCGGGCCCGCCGCGGGCCGCGGGCCGTCAGCGGCCGCGCAGCGTGTGCGAGGGCGTCTGCCCGTACCGCGCGCGGTAGGCCGCGGCGAACCGCCCCTGGTGCAGGAAGCCCCATCGCGCGGCCACCCCGGTCACGGTGCACCGGGCCGGGTCGCCGGTCACCAGTTCCTCGTGGACCCGGCCCAGGCGCACGTCCCTGAGGTAGGTCATCGGGGTCAGGCCGAGATGGCGGCGGAACCCCTCCTGCAACGATCGGCCGCTGACCGCCACCGCGCGCGCCACGTCGTCGGTCGTCAGCGGCTGGTGGGCGTGGCCGTCGATGAACTCCATCGCCCGGCGCACCACCTTGGGCACGGCGGGAGGACGGGGGGTGTTCAGCCGCGCCCGGTAGTTGGACGGCTGCATGGTGAGCAGGGAGGTGAGCATCGCGTTCTCCAGATGGGCGATCGCCAGCGGCTGCACGGCGAGCCCGTCGCCGTGCTCGGCCTCCCCGATGATCAGGTCGGCCATCGACCGCCAGGCCCGCGCCCAGCCCGCCGTCATGTCCATGCCCAGGTCGAAGACGATCGGCCGGTCGAGCCGCTCCCCCAGCATCAGCTCCAGCGCGCCCTCGACGGCCGTCCGGTCGAACTTGACGATCAGCTGGGGGCAGCCCGCCTCCCAGCGCATGTCGAGGTGCTCCGACGGCGACGGCAGGGAGGCCAGCCGGGACGTCGAGACGATCTCCTGCCCGCCGCACCGGATCAGGCTCCGCCCGGCCAGCGGGATCTGCACCAGGAAGAAGGACTCCAGCTCCCCCGGTTCGATGCGGACGTCCGTCCCGTAGTCCAGGTAGTTCATCCGCACGGCGCCGAGCTGGGCGGAGTGGAACCGCGCGGCCAGCCGCGACACCTCACCGGTCAGCTCCAGCCGGTGCGGGCAGAACACGCGCGCCACCCGCTCGCGGGCCTCGTCGAGATCCCCGGTGCCGAAGAGCCGCCGGTTGCCGAGCGGGATCCGCTCGCGCGCCTCGTCCATCGACGCTCCCGCCCTCGGGTGCCCATCGCCTGTGTACGGCGGCGCGGAACCCGCACGGCCGGTCCATGGACGATCACATGTCCGGGCGCGCCCGACCACGTAGAAATACGCAGAGAGCGCAGGCGTCCCCGTCCGGGGGACGATCCCGACCGGCGGACCCGGGCACGGCCCGCCGGTCGGGGGTCGGCAGGTTCAGCAGGTGATGTCCTTGCCGGTGAAGCGGGCCCAGGCGATCGAGCCGAAGACCGCGATGTAGGCGGCGAAGACCAGCAGGCCCTGGCCCATCTCGCCGGTGGCCATCGGATCGCGCAGCACCCCGTCGAAGCCGTTCCACCAGTGCGTCAGCAGGTAGGGCTGGAACACGGAGAGCTGCGGGATGACGCCGAGCACCTGGACGACGACGACGAGCCCCACCGTCGAGGCGATGGCGCCGACGGCCACCTCGGTCATCGTCGAGAACGCCAGCGCCACGGCGGCCAGGGCGGCCATGCCCGCCGTGACGTACAGCACGACGACGCCGATCCTGAGCACGCCGTCGAGCAGCGGGATCGTCCCCCCGGACAGCAGCGTGATCGGCCCGGCCGGGAACAGCAGCACCCCGACCAGCAGCGACGACAGTGCCACCGCGGCGACGGCCGCCAGGCAGAAGACGACGGCGTTGGCGTATTTGACGCCCAGCAGCCGGGTCCGGCCGGCCGGGGCGGCCAGCAGGTAGCGCAGCGTGCCGAGGCCCGCCTCCCCGGCGACCGAGTCTCCGGCGACCACCGCGACCGCGACCGGCAGCAGCAGCTGCACCAGAATCGAGAGCGCGGCGAAAGTGAGGAACAGGCCGTTGCCGGTGACCTGCCCGAAGACCGAGGGGCCCCCTTCGGTCTCGCCCGGCCCGCCGAACGTCCGCAGCGCGACGCCGATCAGCACCGGAACCAGGGCGAGCACGGCCAGCATGGCGATGTTCCTCGGCCGCCGGAAGGTCAGCCCCACCTCCGAGCCGAGCAGCCGCAGCCACGCCCGGGGGGCGCCCACCGCCCGCGCCCCGGGGAGCGGCGCGGCGCCCGTCCCGACGGACACGGCCTCTTGCCCGCTAACCGTTGACATCGAAACCCTCTCCGGTCAGGCCCACGAACACGTCCTCAAGGCTCGGCCGCTGCACGGCCAGGCCGCGTACGGCGACACCGCCGGCCACCAGCGCCGCGCAGATCCGCTCCGGAGCGTCCGAGCCCAGCTCGGCGCTGACCTCGCCGTCGCCGGTGCGGACCTGTGCCAGCCCGGAGGCGGCCAGTACGGCCGCCGCCTCGGCGAGGTCCGGCGTCTCCACCCGGATCCGCACCGCCTCCCCGGCCCGGAGCCCGGCGATGGGCCCCTGGGCGACCAGGCGCCCGGTCCGCATGACGGCGACGTGGGAGCACATCTGCTCCACCTCGGCCAGCAGGTGGGAGGAGACGAACACGGTCGTCCCCCCGGCGGCGATCTCCTTGATCAGCCCCCGCACCTCGCGGGTGCCCTGCGGGTCGAGACCGTTGGTCGGCTCGTCGAGGATCAGCAGTTCCCTCGGCCCGAGCAGCGCCGCGGCGATCGCCAGCCGCTGGCGCATGCCCAGCGAGTAGGCCCGGTAGCGTTTGCGGGCCGCGGCGGCCAGCCCGACCCGGTCCAGGGCCAGCCCGATCCTGGCCGAGGCCGTGCGCGGGTCGGCCGCCGGGTCGGCGGCGTCGTAGCGGCGCAGGTTCGCCTCACCCGACAGGTAGGGGTAGAACGCCGGCCCCTCGACCAGCGCCCCCACGCGTGACAGCACGGCGGCCATGCCACCCGGCATCGGCGTACCGAGCAGCTCCCAGGTGCCCCCGGTCGGCGCGGCCAGGCCGAGCAGCATGCGGATGGTCGTGGTCTTCCCCGAGCCGTTCGGGCCGAGGAAGCCGAAGACCGACCCCCTGGGCACGGCCAGGTCGAGGGCGTCCACGGCCACCTGACCGCTCCGGAAACGCTTGGTCAGCCCGCGCGTGACGATCGAGCAGTCCTCGGCGGGGAGCGTGGCGGACGGCGTCCGCTCGCGGACGGTCAGCACCGCTCCCCCGCAGGTCTCCGCGTCCCGCTCATCTCCGCCCGGCCGCCTCGGTCAGCTTCTCGGGAGTGACCGCGCCGACCAGCAGGCGGCCGTCGTCGGTCAGCAGCGCGGAGACCAGCTTGGTCTGGATGACCTTGCCGCTGCCCCACGCCCCGCTGACCTGCCTGGCCGACTTCAGCAGGGCGTCGGCGACCATGGTCGCGTCCTGCCCGCCGGGCCGGCCGTCCTGCCCCTGAGCCGGATCCGTGAGGTCCCGCGTGGAGAACGGGAGCACCGCGACCGTGGTCCAGCCCTCGCCCACGGTCGTGATCTCGCTCTTCAGCGCTTCGGCCCGCTCCTGACCGGCCTCCGGTCTGCGGCCCAGGTCGGCGAGCGACTTCTCCTCCACCTTCGCGCCCGCGGGCGGGGTGAAGGTGAAGTTGTCCGGAGCGGGCGGGGTGAACGTCACCGAGGTGAAGCCGATCTCGAAGGCCGGTTCGGCCGCGCTCTTGGCGTAGACCTGGACCCGCAGCGGGACGAAGGTCTCGCCGTCGAGCGCCAGCTTGACCTCCTTGACCAGGGAGGAGCCGTCCTTGGGGGTCAGGACGAGCTGGTAGGCCGGCCTGCCGGCGACCTTCTCGGTGTTGCTCACGCTGACCGCGGTGCCGGCCTCGGCCCGCTTCAGCGCCTCGTCGGCGACCTGCTGCGGGGTGGTGGCCATGGGCAGGGCCCTGTCATGGTCCGGCCCCGCCTGGCCGGCGCCCTTGATCCGGGTGGCCTTGTTGGTCCCGCTCTCCCACAGCCAGGCCTGGTCGCCGTTGACGATCAGGTCGGTCTCGCTCATCCGCCCGGGGAGGGCGAACCGGAACCGGTCCTCGCCGCCGTACCAGACCTTGAGCTCGTGCGAGCCCGCCAGCAGGGCCGCGGGCGACGTGCCGCCCATCCCCGCCACCTCCGGCAGTCCCGGCAGGCCGAGGGAGGCGGTCTGCATCACGGTGCCCGACATGGGCTTCACACCGGACTCGGTGGCCCGGACGGCGTCGGCCAGCAACTGCGCGGCGGTGCGCTCGGGCAGCACCGGATCCCCCTGGACCGCCGCGATCACCGGACCCGCGCCGATGGCCCCGGCGACCAGCGCGACCGTGGCGATCGGCACTCCCCACCTCACCGCGCGGCCCCGTCTCGTCTGCTCTGACATGTCACTCCTTCACCGTATGCCGTCAATCCCTGACATCTGTAGCTTGCGTGACCGCTCCTGTGCCGGAGCTGAGACAGACTGAGAGGGCTCACAGGGTTCTCAGCCGCCTCTCAGGCGTGCTGGCCGAAGATGGGGCGGACACCGGAGGGGGTGGAGGATGCGGGTTCTCGTCGTGGAGGACGAGCGCCGGATGGCCGCGGCGCTCCAGCGCGGACTGCAGGCCGAGGGGTTCGCGGTCGATCTCGCGCACGACGGCGAGGACGGTCTGCACCTGGCCAGGCAGGGCGACTACGACGTGGTCGTGCTGGACATCATGCTGCCCAGGCTCTCCGGCTACAACGTCTGCAAGCGGTTGCGGGCCGAGGAGAACTGGGTGCCGATCCTGATGCTGTCGGCCAAGGACGGCGAGTACGACATGGCCGACGGGCTCGATCTGGGCGCCGACGACTACCTGACCAAGCCGTTCTCCTACGTCGTGCTGGTGGCCAGGCTGAGGGCGCTGCTGCGGCGCGGCGCCAACCGGCGCCCGTCGGTGCTGCGGGCCGGGGACCTGTCGCTGGACCCCGCGCGCAGGCGGGTCTCCCGGGGCGAGACGCCGGTGGAGCTGACTCCCAGGGAGTTCGCGCTCCTGGAGTATCTGATGCGCCGCCACGACGAGGTGGTCTCCAAGACGGAGATCCTGGAGCACGTCTGGGACACCTTCGACACCGACCCCAACGTGGTCGAGGTCTACGTCGGCTACCTGCGCCGCAAGATCGACGTGCCGTTCTCCAGGACCGCCCTGCAGACGGTGCGGGGGGCCGGATACCGGCTGGCCGGCGATGGCGGCTGATCCGCGTCCCCGCGAGCGCGTCCGCCGGGGACCGCGCACGGCCGGCTGGTGGCGGCGTAAAAGCCTGCGCTTCCGGCTGACCGCGGTGGCCTCGGTCGCGCTCGGCGCGGCGCTGATGCTCTCGGCCTACGTGATGATCAGCGTGCTCGGCAGGTCGCTGATCGCCACCATCGACGACTCGATCTACCAGCGGGCCCGCGACACGGTCTCGCTGGCCGACGCCGACCGGCTGCCGGACGAGATGACCTCGCCGGACGGCACCCTCCTGCAGGTCGTCGACGCCGCCGGGCGGATCACCCATGCCACCACCGGAACCGACCGGCTGGTCCCGCTGCTGAACGCCGGGGGGCGGGCGGCGGCGATCGGGGAGGGGCAGGCGCGGTTCCTGGACGGCGGGCCGTACGGGATCCCGCACCTGTTGCGCGTGCGGGTGCTCAGCGCCGACCGGGGCCTGACGGTGATCGCCGCCCGTCCCTTCAGCGAGGTGCAGACCAGCATCACCACGGCCGGGCACGTCCTGGTCGTCGGCACCCCGCTGCTGCTGGTGCTGCTCGGCGGGGCGAGCTGGATGATCATCGGCAGGACCCTGCGGCCCATCGCCGCGCTGCGCCGGGGCGCGGAGGAGATCACCGACACCGCCCGCTCCCGGCGCCTGCCGGTGCCCGAGGCCCATGACGAGGTGCACAGCCTGGCCGTCACGCTCAACGACATGCTCGCCAGGCTGGAGAAGGCCGACGCCCGGCAGCGGGCCCTGGTCTCCGACGCGGCGCACGAACTGCGCAGCCCGCTGGCCAGCATCCGGCTCCAGCTGGAGGTGGCCCTCGGCCATCCGCACGGGCAGGACTGGCAGGAGACGGCCGAGGGCGTGCTGGAGGACACCATGCGCCTGGCCCGGCTGGCCGAGGACCTGCTCGCACTGGCCCGCCTGGACGAGCGCGGCGGCGCGCCGTCCCGCAGGGAGCCGGTGGAGCTGGACCAGCTCGTCCCCCAGACCGTCGAGCGGTACGGCGAGGCCGTCACCGTGAAGGTCGGTGACGGGGCGATCGTGGTGGCCGGGGCCGCACTGGACCTGGGGCGGGTCCTGATCAACCTGGTGGACAACGCGCTGCGGCACACCGACGCCCCGGTGGCGGTGGAGCTCCGCGCCGAAGGCGCCGACGCGGTGCTCACCGTCACCGACGACGGCCCCGGCATCCCCGAGCCCGATCGGGAACGGGTCTTCGACCGGTTCACCCGGCTGGACAGCGCGCGCAGCCGCGACGAGGGCGGGGCGGGGCTGGGCCTGGCCATCGTCCGCGAGACCGTCCACGCCCACGGCGGCGCGGTCCATCTGGAGGACGCCCGCCCCGGTCTGCGGGCCGTCGTGCGACTTCCGCTATCTTGACCGAGGTTTGCCCGTCCGGTGATTGGCCCGGCCTCGTTTCCGGATCTAGCGTCGTTTTCATGACTTCCGCTGATGGCGGTCAGCGGGAGCTGATCCTGCGGGTCGCGACCCGACTGTTCGCCGCCCTGGGCTACGACGCGACCTCCATCAGCCAGATCGCCGAGGCCGCCGGGATGGACGTCGCCACACTCACCCAGCGGGCCGGAGGCAAGCGCGAGCTGTATCTCGCGGTCATGGAGCGCGCCCACCACGCCGAGCTGGCCGGCCTGGAGAGGTCGGTCGGGGAGATCGCCGCCGCCGCGCCCGGGGAGGCCTCGGCCGCCGTGCACCACCTCATCGACGACTACATCGACTTCTGCGCCCAGAACTCCGAGTTCCCCGCGCTCTGGATGCACCGCTGGCTGTTCGACGCCAGCGACGTCACCGAGCTGGACCGCCAGTACGTCCAGCCGCTGGTCCAGTACGTCACCGAGGCCCTCGAACCGCTGACCCGCGGCTCTCCCGACATGAAGTACGTGATCTGGTCGGTGATCTGGTGCACCCACGCCTTCTCCCGCGGCGGGGTGCTCGACGACGAGGGCAACCGCGTGGGTCCCGAGGACCCGGAGACCCTGCGGCGCTTCCGCGCCTACCTGCACGAGATGGTGCACTGCGTGCTCACCCTGCCCGGGGACCTCCCCGAAGACGCGATCTGACACCGGGAGACCACCCCGTGGACGTGGTCCGGCGCCGGGAGACCACCCCGGAACACGGGCCCCCGTACGACTTCCGCTATCTTGACGGAGGCTTGTCCATCCAGTGATTGGCCGGGGCGTGTTTTCGGATCTAACGTCATTTTCATGACTTCCGCTGATGGCGGCCAGCGGGAGCTGATCCTGCGGGTCGCGACCCGACTGTTCGCCGCCCTGGGCTACGACGCGACCTCCATCAGCCAGATCGCCGAGGCCGCCGGGATGGACGTCGCCACACTCACCCAGCGGGCCGGAGGAAAGCGCGAGCTGTATCTCGCGGTCATGGACTGGGTGCACGAGATCGAGCTGGCCTCCCTGCGGCAGGCGATCGAGGGCGCTCCCGTGACGAGCCCCGAACAGGCGTCCGCCCTGGTGCACCGGATCATCGACCAGTACCTCGACCTGTGCGTGGCCCACCCCGAGATCCCGGCCCTGTGGATGCACCGGTGGCTCTCCGACGCCAGCGACGTCACCGAGCTGGAGCTGCGCTACACCCGGCCGATGGGCGAACTCGCCAAATCCGCGCTCGCCCCCGCGATGGCCGGCGGACACATCGACCCCGACGTCGACATGGAATACCTCCTGTGGTCGATGCTCTGGTGCGTGAACGGCTTCTCCCAGAGCGGGGTGCTCGACGAGCACGGCAATCGCCGGTACATGGACGACCCCGAGGTCCTGCGCAGGTTCCGCGCCCTCCTGCACCGGATGATCCACCGCACCGTCGCCTTCCCCGGAGACCCTCCTTGACCTTGGAGCACTCCCCCTCGCGGCCCCCGCCGCACAGCCCGGCTCGGCCCTGACCGGCCTGCTGCTCGGCTTCACCGCCCTCCCCGCGGCGCTCATGCTGCTCAGCCTCCCTCTCGTCATCGCCTATCACCGGCTCACACGGGCCGTATCCCCCAAGGAGATTCATGAGCCTGCCTGAGAAGGGCCGGGACATCGAGGAACTGCTCGCTGAGATCTCCCGGCTCAAGCAGGACGACCTGCCGGTGCGCGGGGGCAAGGTGACCGCGTACGTCTACGACACCGGGCGACCGGAGGTGCACGAGGCCGCGGCCCGCGCCTACTTCGAGATGCTGGAGGTCAACACCCTCGACCCGACCGCCTTCCCCAGCGTGGTGGAGATGGAGAAGCAGGTCGTCGGCGCGGTCGCCGAGCTGCTGGGCGGCGGGTCCGGCATCTTCACCAGCGGCGGCACCGAGTCGATCATGCTGGCTGTGAAGGCGGCGCGGGACGCGCGGCCGGTCGGGGGCCGTCCCCGGATGGCCGTCCCGGTCACCGCGCATCCGGCCTTCCACAAGGCCGCGCACTACCTGGGGGTGGCGGTGGACGCCGTACCGGTCGATCCGGTGACGTTCCGGGCCTCCGTCGCGGCCGTCGAGGAGGCGATCACCGAGGACACGGTGCTGGTGGTCGCCTCGGCGCCGTCCTACCCGCAGGGCGTGGTGGACCCGGTCGCCGAGATCGCCGCGGCCGCCTCCGCGCGCGGCGTGCTGTGCCATGTGGACGCCTGCGTGGGCGGATGGCTGCTGCCGTGGCTGCGCGAGGCCGGGGCGCGGGTCCCGCCGTTCGACCTGTCGGTGCCCGGCGTCACCTCGCTCTCCTGTGACCTGCACAAGTTCGGCTACTCCCCCAAGGGCGCCTCGGTGGTGCTGTTCGCCGATCCGGCGCTGCGTCGCAAGGCCTACTTCGCCTCGGCGTCGTGGCCCGGCTACACGGTCATCAACGCCACCGTGCAGAGCTCGAAGTCCGCCGGCCCGCTGGGCGGCGCCTGGGCCACCTTCCAGGCCCTCGGCCGGGAAGGCTACCTCGAACTCGGCCGCGCCACCCTCGCGGCGGCCCGGCGGCTCCGCGAGGGCGTCGCCGGGATCCCGGGCCTGAGGGTGCTCGGCGACCCGGAGTCGGCCCTGGTCGCCTTCGGCTCGGACGAGGTGGACGTGTTCGTGCTGTCCGACGAGGCCAGGAAGCGCGGCTGGTTCCTGCAGCCGCAGCTCTCCTACGCGGGGATCCCCGCCAACATCCACATCACCGTGACCGGGGTGACCCTCCGGGGGGTGGAGGCGATGCTGGAGGTGATCGCGGAGTCCGCCGAGGCGGCGCGGGAGCGTGGTCCGGCGGCGCTGCCCGAGGGGCTGGTGGACCTCGTCGCGGGCCTGGACCTGGACGCCCTGGACGACGCCGCCTTCGGCGAGCTCGCGGCGGCCGTCGGGGTGGACCTCGGCGGCTCGGGGCAGCCGGAGATGGCCGTGGTGAACGCCGTCCTGGACGCGCTGCCGGCCGACCGGCGCGAGGCGGTCCTGATCCGGTTCCTGTCGGTCATCTACGCCTGACCGTGACCGCGCGCGGCAGGTGACGGAACGATCCGCCGCGACCAGGGCGACGGTCCCGCCCGCGGCGGGACCGTCGCCGCGGCTCGGCGACGACCGCCGGCGCGGTACGGGCTACCGGCGCGGCTCGACGACGGCCGGCGCGGTACGGGCTACCGGCGCAGCTCGGCGACGACGGCCAGCGCGGTACGGGCGGAGGCCGCGTCGTGGACCCGGAAGACCCTGGCGCCCTGCCAGGCGGAGACCGCCAGGGTCGCCATGGTGCCGGCGTGGCGCTCGTCGACCGGGAGGCCGCCGAGGGTCTCGCCGACGAAGTCCTTGTTGGAGACGGCGACGAGCACCGGCCAGCCGGTGGCCACCATCTCGTGCAGCCGGCGGCTGACCTCCAGGGAGTGCCAGGTGTTCTTGCCGAAGTCGTGCGCCGGGTCGATCAGGATCGACTCCCTGCGGACCCCGGCGGCGACCGCCCGCTCGGCCAGGTCGACGGTGTAGGCGACGACGTCGGCGACCACGTCGTCGTAGGCGATGCGGTGCGGGCGGGTGCGGGGGACGACGCGGCCGGCGTGCGCGCAGACCAGCCCGATGCCGTGCTTGGCGGCGACCTCCGCCAGGGCGGGGTCGACCCCGCCCCAGGTGTCGTTGAGCAGGTCGGCGCCCGCCTCCGCGACGACCTCGCCGACCTCGGCACGCCAGGTGTCGACGCTGATGATCAGTTGGGGATGGCGCTCCCGGACCGCCGCGACCAGGTCGGCCACCCGGCGGATCTCCTCGGCGGGGTCCACCTCGTCTCCGGGGCCCGCCTTGACGCCGCCGATGTCCACGATGTCCGCGCCGCCGTCGACGGCGGCGTCCACCGCCTCCAGGGCCGCCGCGAAGCCGTACGTCCTCCCCCTGTCGAAGAAGGAGTCCGGGGTACGGTTGACCACCGCCATGATCGCGAACTCGCCGGGCCGGAACTCACGGCCACGCAGGCGCAAGATAGTCATCGAGACCGAGCCTACCGCCCGGTGTCGGAGAGGCAGGCGCTCCCACCTGCGCCGCCTCTGGGGGGTTCGGGAAGAACAGACGCTAGGTCCTAGGCGGCCGACCCACCTTCGGCCACCGACAGGAACTCCTGGGCGATGGCGGGCAGCCGCCGTCGCGCGTGGACGATGGCGATCACCCGGCGGACCGAGGGATCGAGGGGGCGGACCACCAGCCCGGCCCGGGTGGCCTGCTCGGCCATCCCCCGGTACCAGAGCAGGGAGGCCGCGCCCGAGCGGACCGTGTTCAGCCAGTTGCCGCGCTCGTCCAGTTGCACGGTCGGCACCGGGGTGACGCTGTACTTGGCGAACAGCGCGTCGAACTCCCTGCGCCGGGCGCTGCCGGGGATCGGCAGGACCAGCCGCATGCCGTTGAGCCTGCTCATCGGCACCGGGTTGGGCAGGTCCATGCCGGGCGGGGAGATCAGCACGATCTCCTGACGCTCCAGCGGGTGGCTGACCAGGTCGGCGGGGACGGGCAGGTCCGTCAGGCCGAGATCGGCCCGCTGATCCCTGATGGCGTTCACCACGCCGTCCCGCCCGTCACAGCGGACGATGTGCACGCGCACTCCGGGGTGCTCGGCGCTGTAGGCGGGAAGGAGGCGTCCGGCCAGCCCCGGCTCAAGGCTGGGGGTGGAGGCGATACGCAGTTCCGCCTCGGAATGGCCATGGCTGGACAGTGCCTCGATCTCGCGGACCGCGTCGAGCGCCTCCTTGGCGAGCTTGACCACCCGGCGCCCCTGCGCCGTGACGACCACGCCCCGCCCGGAACGGGCGAACAACGTCATCCCCAGCTCTCGTTCGAGGTCTCTGATCGCACGGGAAAGCGCAGGTTGTGCGATGTACAGCGACCTGGCCGCATCGGTCATGGTGCGGTGCTCCGCTGTCGCGACCACATAGCGGAGCTGCTGCAGATTCATGGCTTTGAAGCTAAATCACCGGGCTGGGATCGGTCCTGCACATCGCGGAGATCACCTCGGATGATTTCGGAATGTAATCGAACGCAGCGACATCCGTGACGGGTGAGAAATCAGTATGCTTACGCCCCAAATTCGGCAAAGGTCCGGGCTTTCGCGCCATATCGGACGCTCGGGTTAACGGGAGACAGCGTGACAGGCAACGGGCACTACCCTCCTCTCCCACCTCCACCTCCGCCTCAGGGCAACCCGTACCCTGTCCAGCCGCCGCCCGCCTGGGCTCCCGCGCCGCCCCAGGCGCCGCCGCAGGGCTATCCTCCCCAGGGCCCGCCGCAGGGCTATCCGCAGGCTCCGCCTCCGGGCCAGGGCTATCCCCCGCCGCCGGTCCAGGGGCCGCCGCCCGGCTACGGCTATCCGCCGCCCGCTCCGGCGCAGCCGCCGAACCAGGGGCCGCCCCCCGGTTACGGCTATCCGCCGCACCCGCCCGCACCCCAGGGACCGCCGCAGGGGCCGCCTCGGGGCCACCCCGCGCCCGGCTATCCGCCCCCGCCCGGCCAGGGGTATCCGCCGCGGGGGCCCATGCCGTACGACCGGCAGCCGCCCCCGCCGCCGGACCCCCGGCACCGGCCGCCGGCGTATCCGCCGCCCCAGTGGCAGCCGCAGCGCCCCCGCTCCGGCGGTGGCGCCGGCGCGATCATCGGCGGGATCTTCGGCGTGGTCGCGCTGGTGTTCGTCGGGCTCGTGGTGGTCGGGGCGCTGATCAAGGGCAGCCGCACCGCGGACCCGGTCTCGCCGGTCGCGATCCCCACCTTCACCCCGTTCGAGCGGCCCACGAGCAGCACCGCCTCCCCGCGGGCCACCGACTCGCGCCCCACCGAGTCCACGGTCACTCCCCCGGCCAGGCGGCAGATCCTGAACACCACCCTGAAGAACAACACGCTCTACCGGGCCGGGGGCCTGCCCAGGGTGAACTGCCCGGTGGGCTCGCCCAGCATCTACAGCCACAGCCAGCTCAAGGCGCTGATCCTGAAGACCTCCAAGTGCCTGGACAGGGGCTGGTCGCAGATCATGCGCGCTCGGGGCATGACCTGGCATCCCCCGGGCTACGCCGTCACCTCCAGCCGGGGGCGCGGCGCCTGCGGGGACTTCCCCTCGGCCGGCAGCATCGTGCCGTACTACTGCCCGCGCAACACCACCATCTACGCCTCGACCACGGCCATGACGAAGGGGTCCGGCAACTCCGGCGGGTACGGCCAGATCACCGACTGGCACGGCGGGGTCATCAGCATGATGGCCCACGAGTACGGGCATCACGTCCAGCAGCTGTCGGGCCTGTCCGACGACTGGTGGCGGCAGACCACGCGCTCCACCAGCCGCAGCGGCAAGCTCGCGCTGAGCCGCCGGTTCGAGCTCCAGGCCACCTGCTTCGGCGCGATGTTCATGCGCTCGGTCTCGGCCAGCTACCCGGTCACCCCGGCGCGGCGCAACACGCTCTACTACTTCTACTCGCGGGTCGGCGACTGGCCGGGCTACCCCCGCGACCACGGCTCGCCCGCGAACAACAATCGCTGGTTCCGCCAGGGCTACGAGAAGAACAAGACCTTCCAGTGCAACACCTGGCTGGCCCCGTCCTCGTCGACGTCGTAGCTTAGATGACCGTTAACCGAGAATTGGCCATCTGTCTGTCATGTCCAGGTATGGGGACTAGAATCCTGGCAATTCTGTGTAATCGGGGCCCCTCGGCTGTTTTGCCAGGTGGACTGGGATAAGACGTAGGAAGCGGTGTGACGATGCACCTTGGGCAGGACTCGGGGGATTCCGCCGATAACGGCGGGAAACGGCGCACCCGGCGGCGCGGCGCGGGCGGCGAGGCACAGCCCGGCGCCGACGGCGCGCAGGGCGCCCCTGAAACACCGGCCTCAGGGCTGCCGGAGACCGGCCGGGGGCGAGAGCCCGAGGCGGCCGACAACACCGTGCGGGTGGAGAAGCCCGAGCAGGCGCGGGACGCGGGACAGGACCGCGAGCCCGCGCAGGCGGCCGACAACACCGTGCGGGTGAGCAGGCCGACGCCGGCGCCGGCGGCCGAGCCCCCGCTGTCCGCCCCGCCCTCGAAGAACCGGCCGCAGTTCGCCAAGCCGCTGACGACCGCCTCGCTCATCGGCTGGACCCTGCTGTCGGCGATCCTGCCCGGCGCGGCGCACCTGCGCGCCGGGCGCCGCCGTACCGGCTACATCCTGCTCGGCGTCTTCGGCGTGCTGCTGGTGGCCGCGCTGGTCGGCGGTCTCGCCCTGGCCGGATCGGGCAACTTCGGCTTCGCCACCCGGGACGGCGCGCTCCTGACCGGGGTGATCGTCGCCGTGCTCGGCGCGCTCGGCTGGTTCCTGCTGGTGCTGTCGTCCTACATCTCCCTGAAGCCCAACCGGCTGACCGGCAGGGGGCAGATCGTCTCGGGCATCGTGGTGGGCGTGCTGTGCGTGTCGGTGATGGCGCCGTTCGCGCTGACCGCCAGCACCGTGCTGACCGCCAAGGAGACGGTCAACGCCATCTTCCCGAGCGTCAAGGACGACACGGCGGTGGCCCCGATCAAGCACGAGGACCCGTGGGGCGGGCGCAAGCAGGTGAACTTCCTGCTCATCGGCGGTGACGGGGCCGGCAACCGGGAGGGCGTGCGGACCGACAGCATGAACGTGGCCAGCGTGAACGTCGAAACCGGCAACACGGTCATGTTCAGCCTGCCCCGCAACCTGCAGCACGTCCGCTTCAGGCCCGGCACCCCGCTCGCCAAGCATTTCCCCAACGGCTTCATGCGCGAGCTGCCCAACGGCGGCCTGCTCAACGAGGTCTGGCAGTACGGCGAGGACCATCCGGAGATCGTGCCGGGCAAGAACGACCAGCGCGGCCCCCGGGCGCTCATGAACGCCATCGGCCAGACGCTCAACCTGCAGATCGACTACTACGCCCTCGTGAACATGTTCGGCTTCGCCCACCTGGTGGACGCCATCGGCGGGCTGAAGATCCGGGTGGAGAACGACGTCCCGTGGGGCGGGCTCTACGGCACCGCGGGCACGATCAAGGCCGGTTACCAGACGCTGTCCGGCGAGGAGGCGCTCTGGTACGGGCGTTCCCGCGTCGGCAGCGACGACTTCTCCCGGATGGCCCGCCAGCGGTGCGTCATCGGCGCCTTCGCCCAGCAGGCCACCCCGTCGGTCGTGCTCACCAACTTCGTCAAGGTCGCGAATGTGGCCAAGCGGATGGCCAAGACCAACATCCCCCGCGAGCTGCTGGAGCACGTGACCGACCTCGCTCTCAAGGTCAAGGACGCCAGGATCACCAGCCTGCAGTTCGTGCCGCCGGAGTTCTACACCGGCTCCCCCGACTGGCAGAAGATCCGTACCGCGACCGCGAGGGCGCTGCGCCAGTCCGCCCAGCCCTCCCGCCGCGCCCTCGCCGCCGGTGTGACGGCCTCCCCCGGCGCGACCGCCTCCCCTGGCGCGAGCGGCGCCAGCCCCACTCCGGACCCGACCCCCACCAGGTCCGTGACGGTCCGGCCGAGCCAGACCCCCACCCAGAACGGCAAGGCGGCCCAGTCCCTCAGTGAGCTCTGCGGGTTCTGACCTCCCGCGCACGCCGCTGTGGCCCGGCTCCCCCTGGGGAGCCGGGCCACAGTCCTCTCACCGTCCCCGCCGCGCTCAGGCGGCCCTGGCGCTCCGGGGAAGCAGGGCGAAGGCCCCGAGATAGAGCAGGCCCGCCACGACCAGCAGGGCCTGGTAGCCGATGACCAGCGCCAGATACTCCAGGCAGCCGCCGACCATCGCGCCCAGCAGGTTCGCGCCGAAGGCCGTCGTGCCGTCGCTGGAGTCGGCGAAGCGCTTGGCGAACACCACATTGGCCGCGAAGATCGGCAGGAACGCCACGACCACGGCGACCACCGCCCGCAGCGGCAGCGGCAGGCCCAGCAGCCAGGAGTTGGGCACCAGCCAGGCCAGCACCAGCCCGCCGAGGAGCACGCCGTACATGACGGGCACCGGCGGGGTCCTGAAGCGGCGCGTCACCTCCACCGCGGCGAGCACGGCGACCAGCACCCCGGCGAACACGATCGCGTTCACCACCCAGGTCGTGCCGAACAGCAGCGCGAACCCGGTCACGCTCCTGGTCTCCAGCAGTAGGAAGGCCACGCCCAGCAGGAACAGGTCGGCGTAGGGACGCATCCGGGTGTACGGCCCGGCGACCGCCCGGACGGCGAACACGCTCACGAGCAGGATCAGCCCGAGGGTGATGAGGTAGATCTGGGGGATCGTCCGGTCCTTCAGGTAGAGGAAGGGCCGGTCGTCGCCGGTCGGCGGCGGGGTGAGGGCGGTCGCGCCGGCCCACTCGGCGCCGCAGCTCTGGGTCCGCGCGCTGAGGCCCGCGGTGATCACGGCCTGCTGGCCGGTCTCGCTGACGATGTCCACGCACGGCTTGTGCCCGAAGGCGGCCTGCATGGTGGCGGCGAGCCGGTCCACCAGCCAGCTCTCCCGGTAGTAGTTGTACATCGAGAAGGTGCCGCCGGGCTTGAGGCGGTCCCTGGCCGCCTCCATGGCCTGCTGGGTGAACAGATAGCTCTCCAGCCGCAGCGAGCTGGCCCCGGAGACCAGGGTGAGCGAGTCGGGCAGCGCGAACAGGATCAGGTCGTACTTCCCGGAGGTGCGCTCCAGGAAGGCGCGGCCGTCGGTGACGACGGTGGTGACGCGGGGGTCGGCGTAGGGCCTGTCGGGGTGGTAGGTCCCGCCCAGCTCGCGGAGTTTGGGGTCGATCTCCACCGCGTCCACGCGCTTGGCGCCCTTGGCCAGCGCGATGGCCACGTCGGTGCCGCTGCCCGCGCCGACGATCAGGACGTCGTCCAGCTTCTGCGCCGCCGCCCGCTCGTACGGCAGCGCGTACTGCCGCTCCCACTCCAGCCGGTTCCGCGCCGGGACGGCCTGCTGGTGCGGGATGCCGTTGACCTGGATGTCCATCACCGGGACGCCGGCATAGTCGAGCCGCTTGTAGGTCACCTTGTAGTAGGGCGACCACAGCGCCCCCGCCGTCAGCGTCTCCACCGCGAGGGCGCCGACCACGACCAGCGCCGGGACGGCCAGCGCGAGCCGCCCCCAGGCCGTGCGCGGCCACAGCAGCACGAGGTAGGCGGACGCGGCGATCGTGCCCCACACGACCGGCGGTGCGCTCAGGAACGACAGCGCGGTGAACAGCGCGATGCCGGTGAGGCTGCCGACCAGGTCGTAGCGGTAGGCCTCCAGCCGGTCCAGCTCGGGGAAGCACCGCCCGACCAGCTCGGCCGGGCCCATCAGCACGATCGCCGCCGCCACGAAGATCACCGGCAGGATCAGCCAGGGCGGCGGCCCGCTGGTGCCCAGGCTGGTCCAGTACAGGACGCCCTCGGTCTGCCGGTCCACGGTGACCGGGAAGAAGAGGATGACCAGCACGAGGACGGCCAGGGTGATCGGCGAGTAGTACGGCTGCCTCGTCGTGCGTCCCACACGGAGGAAGCCGAGCCCGATGCCGAGGAACGAGCCGAGCAGGACGAAGTTCGTGAAATAGCTCAGATGAACGATGTTCGATCCGGTCCATCGGATCAGCGCCAGCTCCAGGAAGAGCATGAAGGCGCTGGCCACGATCAACCTCGGCCGGGTGCTCAGCCAGTGGGTGGACGGGGCGTCGGGATAAGGGGGTGGCGTCGTCTCCGCCGCTGCGGTCATGCCGTCCAACGCTAGTGACCGCCCTGCCCCCATGGAAGGAAATAAGTGTCAGCGGTTTGCGGGGTTTAGGTGGGCGGATACCGATGCAGGATGCTTTGAATGGGTGGACGCGATCGAGGCGGATGAAGGAACGTGGAGGGGTCCGTTCCCCCCGAACCCTGGTGGTGCACCATGCGGGTCCTGATCCAGCTCCGCCCCTCCCCGGACGTCGTCGCGGCGGTGGCCGATCCCGATGTGACCGCGACCACGGCCGACGTCGCCGACGGCCTGCCCGGGGTCGTCCTGGACCCCTCGTTCACGCCGGTCGCCGTGCCGCGGCCGGTGCCCGCCGCCGGTGGCGACCCCCTGTCCCTGAACCAGTCGCTGACCTTCTCCCTCTCCGCCGACGACGCCTCGGTCATGGTCCGCGGGGAGATCTCCGACGACGAGCTGTCCACCCGGGTCACCTTGCTGCCCACCCTCCGCAACGACGTCGTGGGGGTGTTCGCCGACCCGGTGATCGAGTCGAACCTCACCTGCGGCGGCGACGCCCCGGTGGGCGACTGGCACGACGTGGAGCGGCTGCTGCACGTCGCCGAGCTGCACGCCGAGGGCCTGGACGGCTCAGGCGTGGCGCTGGCGGTGCTGGACACCGGCATCAACGCCGCGCACGTGGCCCGCCATCTCGGCCGGGACCTGCTGCTGGACAAGGAGCGGAGCTGGAACCCCGACGGGGTGACCGGCAGGCCGGGCGAGTTCGAGGTCAACCACGGCACGATGTGCGCGTTCGACACCCTCATCGCCGCCCCGCGGGCCACACTGATCGACATCCCCGTGCTGCTCTCCCAGCGCCCCGGCGGCTCGGCCCTCGACGGCCTGCTGTCGGACGCGGTGGCGGCCTTCGCCCACCTGCGCACCGTCCTGGAGGCCCAGCCCGCGGAGACACGGTCCCTGGTGATCAGCAACAGCTGGGGCTCCTTCTCCCCCCGCTGGGACTTCCCCGTCGGTCATCCCGGCAACTACTCCGACAACCCGGCCCACCCGTTCAACCTGATCGTCGCCAGCCTGGAGCAGGCGGGCGCCGACGTGCTGTTCGCCGCCGGCAACTGCGGGCGTGACTGCAGGGACGGCCGGTGCGCCTATCCGGACCGGCCGATCGCGGGCGCCAACTCCCACCCGGGCGTGCTGTCCATCGGCGGTGTGGACACCGGCGGGCAGCGGGTCGGATACTCCTCCCAGGGGCCCGGCCGCCTCGCCCTCCGCAAGCCCGACATCTGCTCCTACACCCACTTCTCCGGCTCCAAGGCCTTCGGCGCCGGCGAGCCCGACTCGGGCACCTCGGCCGCCTGCCCGGTGGCCGCCGGCCTGGTCGCGGCCATCCGCACCCGGTGGCCCGTCTCCGCCCTCTCCCCCGCCCAGCTGCGCACCCTGCTGCGCCGCACCGCCGACGACCGCAGCGACATCGGGTTCGACTACGACTACGGCTACGGCGTCACCGACACACCGGGGGTGCTCGCGTCATTGCGGCGCAGAGCGATGCGCGTAGCGTAAGGGCATGAGACTCGTCACCGTACGGCTCCACTCCCAGGCGACGCTCGCACAGGCAATGCGCCGCCTGGGACTGACGGAGGAGGAGGTCGATTCCGGCTACGGCCTGGTGCTCATCGACCCCGGCCAGGGCCTGTACGGCCTGCGCGTGGCCGAGGAGGCCGCCCGCCGGATCGACCCGGCGGCGGGCGGCGGCCCCTACTCCGACCCGAGGATCGAGCCCTTCGGGCCGCCGGACTGAGGCGGGGCCGCGCCCGGACCGGCGGGGGTCTAGGCGTTCTCGCGGTTGAAGACGCGGGTCCCGGCCGCCACGCAGATCACCGACAGCACCAGGGTCACCCCGACGCCCGCGGCCACGGTCCAGGTCGAGTAGTGCCCGGCGAACAGCTCGCGCAGGGCTTCGAGCACGTAGCGGAAGGGGGTGAGCCGGGACAGCGCGTCCAGCCAGCCGGGCGCCATCGACATCGGCAGGAACGCGCCGGACAGCAGCACCAGCGGGACGGTCACGGTGCTCATGACGGGCGCGAAGAGGTCGGGGTTCATGGTGAGCGCGATCGCGTTGGACAGTGCGGCCAGGCTCACCCCCAGCAGCGCCATGAGGACGAGCCCGGCCAGCACCCCGGGGACGGCCGCGCGCATGCCGAAGGCGTACCCCACCAGGATCAGCATGACCGACTGGATCAGCAGGGTGACCGAGCTGCCCAGGACCCGGCCGAGCAGCAGGGCCACCCGGTGGGCCGGGGTGACCCGCAGCCGCTCCAGCACGCCCGACCTGGCGTCGAAGACGACTCCGAAGCCTGCCATGCCGGCGCTGAGCAGCCCCACCTGGACCAGCAGGCCGGGGATCAGCGTCTCCCAGGTTCCGATCGTGGCGAACAGCGGCCCGAACAGCACCAGGTACAGCAGGGGCTGCAGGACGCCGAAGACGATTCCGGCCTTCTGCCGCAGGGAGATCCGGACGTTGTGCCGGAAGATCAGCCAGGTGTCGCGGAGGATGCTCATCGGGCCGGCTCCTCTCTCAGGGATCGGCCGGTGATGGACAGGAAGACGTCGTCGAGGGTGCCGGAGCCGCCCTTGAGCTCGGCGGGGGTGCCCTCGGCGACGATCACGCCGTGGTCGATGACGAACAGCCGGTCGGCGAGCGCGTCCGCCTCGTCGAGGTAGTGGGTGGTCAGGAAGACCGTGAGGCCCCGCTCCTCCCGCAGGCGCCTGACGTGGTCCCAGAGGTTGGCCCGGCTCTGCGGGTCGAGGCCGGTGGTGGGCTCGTCGAGGAAGAGCAGCGACGGGCCGTGGACCAGGCCGAACCCGAGGTCGAACCGGCGGCGCTGGCCGCCGGAGAGCGCGCCGCCCGGCCGGGTCTCCAGCCCGGTGAGGTCGAGGTCGTCGAGCACCTCACGGACCCGCTCGCGCGCCTCGGCGGGGCGCATGCCGTACAGCATGGCGTGGAGTTCGAGCTCTTCTCCCACCGGGTTGGCCGGGCTGAGCCCGCCGTTCTGGGACACGTAGCCGATGCGCCGGCGCACGCCCTCGGGATCGGCGAGCAGGTCGTGCCCGGCGACCGTGGCGGTGCCGCCGGTGGGGCGGAGCAGCGTGGTCAGCATGCGCATGGTGGTCGTCTTCCCCGCGCCGTTGGGGCCGAGGAAGCCCACGATCTCCCCGGCCTCGACGGCCAGGTCCACACCCCGGACGGCCTCGACGCCGCCCGGGAAGGTCTTGCTCAGATCCGATGTCTTGATCATTTGATCGCCTCCATTTTTAAAGTAGCACCAATTTTGGTGTGACTGCAAAATTCATCCGGCACCATAGAATGGGCTCATGAGCGAAGGACTGCGGGAGCGCAAGAAGCGAGAGACCCGGCTGCGCATCTCCGACGTCGCGACGGGGCTGTTCATGGCCCGGGGGTTCGACAACGTGACCGTCGCCGAAGTCGCCAGGGCCGCCGACGTCTCGGTCAACACGGTCTTCAACTACTTCCCGGCCAAGGAGGACCTGCTCTTCGACCGGCGGGACGAGGTGGTGGACCTGCTCGGCAGGGTCATGCGGGAGCGGAGGCCCGGGGAGGGCGCGGCGGAGGCGCTGCGGCGCGACTTCCTGGACGCCCTCGACACCGGTCACTGGCGGTACGGCGTCCACGAGGGGGGCGACGCCTTCCACCGCATGGTCAGCGCCAGCCCGGCCCTCGTCGCCCGGCTGCGCGAGATGGACGACCTCCGGACGGACTCCCTGGCCCGGACCCTGGCCGACGAGGCCGGCGCCGACCCCGACGACCTCACCCCCGCGCTCGTCGCCGGCCAGATCTGCGCGACGCTCCGCGCACTGACGGCTTATGCCGTCCGGCGCATGCTCGCCGGCGAGAGCGTGGCCGCCATCACCCCGGACCTGCGCGAACAGGCCGACCACGCCTTCCACCTGCTGGAGTCGGGGATCGGCGGCTACCGCGTCCGGCGAGAGGAGGCCTCGCGGGGCGGCGGGGCCATGGATTTGACCTAACGCTTGCTAGGCTCTACGGTGAGGCGGAAATCGGATCGGGGCGGCGCGGGATTGTGAGATCACTGTGGGCCGACGCCTCATCGGGCTGCTCAGACCGTTCTTCCAGTGGCTGGCGGGGACCGACGCGTTCGCGAGGTTCGGACCGAAGATCGTGCCGCGGCTGGACCGGGCCGTGCACCGCCTGAGCCGGGGCAGGGCCGTGATGAGCGACCAGATGATCCCCACGCTCGTCCTCACCACGGTCGGCGCCAAGTCCGGCGAGCTCCGCGCGGCCCCGCTCGCCTGCCTGCCCGAGGACGGCGGCGGCTTCCTGGTGGTCGGCTCCAACTTCGGCCGCGCGCACCACCCGGGCTGGAGCGGCAACCTGCTCAGGACGCCGGAGGCCACGGTGAGCTTCCGCGGCCGGGAGATCCCCGTCACCGGCCGCCTGCTGAGCGGCCCGGAGCGGGCCGAGGCCTGGCCCCGGCTGCTGCGGATCTGGCCCGTCTACGACCGCTACAGCGAGAAGTCGGGCCGCGAGCTGCGGGTCTTCCGGCTCTCCCCCCGGTCGCGGCCGTGATCTGAGCCGGCGGGGGCGGGGCCGCCGCCGTAACGGATAGGAAGATCTTTCAAGCGATATGATCTACGCGCAGTTCACTCGGCCCTAGACCTTCGGGGAGTCGTCCGTGCCGATGCGCGAGCGTGTCCGCGCGGCCCTGGAGGCCCCGCGTTTCCATCAGGTCATCATCGCGATCATCGTGATCAACGCCGCCACGCTGGGGCTGGAGACCTCCGTCACGGCCGTCGAGCGGTACGGCACGGCGCTCGCCGTCGTCGACCATCTGGCGCTCTACATCTTCGTGCTCGAACTGGTCGCGAAGATGTACGTCTACCGCCGGGGGTTCTTCCGGGATCCGTGGAACCTGTTCGACATCATGATCGTCACGGTCTCCCTGCTCCCCACGGCCGGGGGCCTGTCGGTGCTGCGGGCGCTGCGGATCCTGCGGGCGCTGCGGCTGATCTCCGTGGTGCCGAGCCTGCGCAGGGTCGTGACGGCCCTGCTCACCGCGGTGCCGGGGATGACCTCGATCGTGGTGCTGCTCGGCCTGGTGCTCTACGTCACGGCCGTGATGGGCACCAAGCTCTATCACGCCACCGCGCCGGAGTATTTCGGGGACCTGCCCACCTCGCTGTTCACCCTGTTCCAGATGATGACCGGGGACGCGTGGTCCGACATCACCCGGGAGGTGATGGACGAGCATCCGTCGGCCTGGGTGTTCTTCGTGCTGTTCATGTTGGTGTGCACCTTCGTGGTGCTGAACCTGTTCATCGCGGTGGTGGTCAGCGCCATGGAGGACGAGCACGCCGAGGAGTCCGTCCAGGCCACCCAGGATCTCGGCGTGGCCGTGCTCACAGAGCTGGCCGCGCTCAGGGCGGAGGTGCGGGAGCTGCGGGAGCGGATCCCGGTGACGGTGACGGCGGCAGCGGCGGGGGCGGGGGCGGGGGCCGGCGACAGGAGCCCGGCCGCCCCGGCGCCCCGGCGGCGCGGATCGGCACGCGGACGGACCGGCGGCCGATGACCGGCGGCAGACGACCTGGCCGACGGCGGAGGGCCGGACCGATGACCGGCGACCGGCGGCGGACGGCAGGCGGCCCGGGATCCGGCGGCCGGTGACCGGGTGACCCGGCCACTCGGCGGCATGGGTCAGCGGGAGTAGAACTCCACCACGAGCTGCTCGTCCACGGGGACCACGATCTGCTCGCGCGCCGGGCGGCCGACCACGGTGAAGCGGAGGTCGGCGTGGTCGACGTTCAGGTACGGGGCGATCCGGTCGTCGGCGTAGGTGCCCTCGGCGGCGGCGACGAACGGCTGCATCGCCCGGGACCTCTGCCGCACCGCGACCACCTGACCCGGCTTGACCAGGTAGCTGGGGATGTCCACCTTGCGGCCGTCCACAGTGATGTGGCCGTGGGTGACGTACTGGCGGGCCGCGTAGATGGACGGGGCCAGGCCGGCACGGAGGACGAGCGAGGCGAGACGGCTCTCCAGCAGCACCACCAGCTCCGCACCGGAACGGCCGGTGCCGCGCAGCGCCATGTCCCAGTAACGGCGCATCTGCCGCTCGGAGACGTCGTAGTACCAGCGCAGCTTCTGCTTCTCCATCAGCCGCAACCCGTAGTCGCCGGTCTGCCGCCGGTTGGTCTTGCGTCCGTGCTCACCCGGCGGGTACGGGCGCTCCTCGAAGTAGCGGACCGCCTTGCGGGTCAGCGGGACGCCGGCCCGACGGGACAGGCGCACCTTGGGTCCGGTGTAGCGCACGATCACTCCTTTGTGGTTAGGTTTGCCTTATTGAGGTAAGCCTAACCTTAGTTGAAAGAGTCCCCCGATCTCAAGGAGAGCCGGTCCATGCAGCAGCCCGTCACCGCTCCGCCGGTCCCTGAGCGCGTCCGCACACTGGCCGCCACCGCCGCCCCCACCCACGTGTCCCTCGCCGGCACGGCCCTACCCGCCATGCCCGCCAGGGGCGGCGTGGACGGCGCGGGGCGTCCGGTGCTGCTGGTGCTGCCGGGAGACCCGCTCTATGAGGTGCGTGAGGAGCCGGTGGTGACCGTCGACCTGACCGCGACCCGCTCCCTGGGCGGGCTCGAGCTCTCGCGCGGCCTGCTCAAGGTGCAGGGCTGGGTGCAGGCCGTACCGGCCGCCGAGGCGCGGGAGAGCGCGGTGGCGATCGCCGAGCGCTGCCCGGACGAGGCCCTGTTCGACGCGCTGGAGCGCGCCGACGGCCCCCGGCTGCTCCGCGTCGACGTCGGTCAGGTGATCTATCTCACCGGCCCCGAATCAGGGGTCCTGGACGCCGAGGAGTATCTCGACGCGGGCCCCGACCCGCTGATGAGCGAGGCCGAGCGCATGCTCCACCACGTCAACGCCACCCACCGAGGGCAGTTGGAGACCGCGCTGCGCTCGATGCTCGCCGACCCGGTCTCCGAGGCGTGGCTCTGGGAGCTCGACCGCTTCGGCGCGACCATCCGCTCCGGCATCGACGACCCCACCCTGGTCCGCCTGCCCTGGCCCGCCCCCATCACCGACGCCGGCTCCCTGGAGCGGGCTCTACGCTGCCTGCTCTGCCACCACTGACCGCGGCCCCCGCGCACGAGAAAGGGGACGGCCGAAGGACAGGACCGGCCGAGACGACGGGGGCGGCCGAGGTGGCAGGACCGGCCGAGGTGACGGGGGCGGGCGAGGTGACGGATCGCTTCCGGAGGAGACGGGGACACATGAGGTGACGGGCCGCTTCCGGAGGAGACGGCCCGCCAAGCCCTTGCCGGGGCCCGCCACCGGCCGTACGGCGAGCCCGCCCACCGCCGTCAGGAAAAACTCAATGCCATTCCAGGACACGCCTGAATTGAGCGAGAAGATTTCCTTGACAGCAAATGACTAATTTGCCGAAGGGACCTCACTGGTCTTCCGGATAACCTCGTCGACCAGTCCGTAGTCCTTGGCCTCGGTGGCGGTGAACCAGCGGTCCCGGTCCCAGTCCTCCTCGATCTGCTCCAGCGGCTGGCCGGTGTGGAAGGCGATCCGCTCGCTCATCATCTGCTTGGTGTAGAGCATCTGCTCGGCCTGGATGACGATGTCGCTGGCCGTGCCGCCGACGCCGCCGGACGGCTGGTGCATCATGATCCTGGCGTGCGGCAGCGCGTACCGCTTGCCCGGCGCGCCCGCGCAGAGCAGGAACTGCCCCATCGAGCCCGCCAGGCCCATACCGACGGTGGCGACGTCATTCGGGATGTACTGCATCACATCGTAGATCGCCATTCCGGCCGACACCGAGCCACCGGGCGAGTTGATATAGAGCCAGATGTCACTCCTGTCGTCCCCGGCGGACAACAGCAGCAACTCCCCGCAGATCCGGTTGGCCACCTCGTCGTTCACCTCGGTGCCGAGCACGACGATCCTCTTACGCAGCAACCGCTGGTACAGCGGGTCCTCGAACACGGGCTGTGGACCGGTCATCACTTTCACCTACCCCGAATCCAGAATTCACGAATGGAGAATCCCTGCGACCATAACGCGGTGCCACGCCACGGTTTCAGTCCGTTCGCTTTCAGCGCTTTCCGCTGACAGCGCAAAGCACGTGCATTCATTCACGGGTCCGCGACACGACCGGTTCAGGGGTGGGATCTGGGGTGGGGGGCGACCGGGCCGTGTGTGATGATGGCCGCACCATGCCCGCGACCGTGCCCTTCCGCCTGGCCCGCACCTCGGCCTTCGCCGTGGTGTCCCTCGGGCTGGGCATGATCGCGCACGTGCTCGGTGGGGGCGTGATGCCTGCGTGGAGCGCGGCGGGCGGGCTCGCGCTGGCGTTCGCGGCGGCACTCCCGCTGACCGGGCGTGAACGCGGCACGGGGGTGATCCTGCCCCTCCTCGGGAGCACGCAGGTGGCACTGCATCTGCTGTTCTCCACGACGGCCCCGGCGGTCTCCCACGAGGCCCTCACCCACCCGCATTCAGGTCTGCTGCCGGGCCTCGCCATGCTGGTCATGCACGGCTGGGCGGTGGGACTGACCTCACTGTGGCTCGCCCGCGGCGAAGCCCTGCTCTGGGCGCTGCTGCGACGGCTCGGCGCCCGGCTCGGCCCGGTCCTCACCGGCGCCCCCTCCCCCGTGCCGGCGCCGCCCTCGGCGGTCGCGCACCCGGACGGGCCCGCCACGCTCCGTCCCTCCCCGCTCCGGCACGTGGTGAGCCGGCGAGGCCCGCCGGCGCCTCGCCCCGTCACGCCCTTCTGACCGGCCCGTTCCCGCGACGGCACCGTCCGCGTCCCGGAAGACCTCCGATGGGCTCGCCCGTTCCGCCGGCGACCCGTCCCCCGGCGACTTCCCAGCGGTCCTCTGACGACTTCCGGCGAGCTCGCCCTCCGACGGCCTGACGGGCCACCCGATCCGACGATCCCGGACCGCACGTGCGGTGCCGGGTGTCTCACCTGACCTCTCGGCGCCTTCCGGCGGCATGTCGAGCCCGGCTCCGGCCGCCGCGCCGTACACCTTGAAAGGCTTTTTCATGATCGTTCGTCGTGTTCTCTCCGCCGGCCTGCTGGCCGCCCTCGCCACCGCGTCGGTGAGCGCCTGCGGTGCGCAGTCCAGCGAGCAGCCCGTCGGGAAGGCGGCCGCACCGGCGGCCGCGAGCGCCCCCGCCACCGCCCCCGCCGCGGCCGACGCCGCTCCGCCCGTCGCGATCACCGATCCGTGGGTGAAGACCACCAAGAAGGGGATGAGCGCCGCCTTCGGCACCCTGGTCAACAACACCGACAGCGACATCACCGTCGTCTCCGGGGCCTCGCCGCTGTCGCCGAAGATCGAGCTGCACGAGGTGGTCGACGCCAAGGGGAAGATGGTCATGCGGCCCAAGGAAGGCGGCTTCGTGATCCCCGCGCGGGGCACGCACCAGCTCCAGCCGGGCGGTGACCACATCATGCTGATGGGCGTCACCGAAGAGGTGAAGCCCGGCGCGCAGATCCCCTTCACCCTCACCCTCAAGGGCGGCGAGACCCTGGAGTTCACCGCGGTCGGCAAGGACTTCGCCGGCGGCAAGGAGGACTACCAGCCCGGCAAGGACATGAACAAGAGCCACGGCTGACCGAGGACACATCCCATGCCAGACCCCCGACTGACACGCAGGGGACTCCTCGCGGGAGGCGCCGCCGCAGCGGCCGGCGCCCTCGCGGGGTGCGCCCCCGGACAGGTCGCCCTCTCCGGCCCGGCCGTCCCCCCCACCGCGCCGGAAACGGCTCCCCCGAGCTCCGGCGCCTCGGCAACCGAGCCCTTCCACGGCCCCCACCAGGCCGGGATCGCCACCGTCCCCCAGACCCACGCCGTGTTCGTCGGCCTGGACCTGCTGCCCGGCACCGGCCGCGAAGCCGTCGTGCGGATGATGCGCCTGCTCACCGACGACGCCCGCCGCCTGACCCAGGGCCGCCCCGCCCTGGCCGACACCGAACCGGAACTGGCCGCGCCTCCCGCCCGGCTGACCGTCACCTTCGGCTTCGGCCCCGGCCTGTTCACCGCCGCCGGCGTCCAGGACCGGCGGCCGGCGTCGGTGACGCCCCTGCCGCCATTCGTGATCGACAAGCTGGACAAGCGGTGGGGCGGCGCGGACCTGCTGCTGCAGATCTGCGCCGACGACCCCGTCACCCTCGCCCACGCCCTGCGCATGACGGTCAAGGACGCCCGCTCCTTCGCCCGGGTGCGCTGGACCCAGCGGGGATTCCGCCGCAGCCCGCAGGCCGCGGCCCCCGGCACGACCCAGCGCAACCTCATGGGCCAGCTGGACGGGACCGTCAACCCCCAGCCCGGCACGCCCGACTTCGACCGGGCCGTATGGGTCGGCGACGGCCCGCGGTGGCTGCACGGCGGCACCACCCTGGTGCTGCGGCGCATCCACCTCGAACTGGAGACCTGGGACGCCGCCGACCGGGTGGCCAAGGAGTTCACCATCGGCCGCCGCCTGGACACCGGCGCCCCGCTGACCGGGCACAGGGAGCGCGACGAGCCCGACTTCGACAGACTCAACGCGGTCGGCTTCCCCGTCATCTCCGAATACGCCCACATCCGCCGGGCCCACGTCACCGACCCGGGCATGCGGATCCTGCGCCGGGTCTACAACTACGACGAGGGCCTCACCCCCGAGGGACACGCCGACTCCGGACTGCTGTTCGCCTCCTACCAGGCCGACATCGACCGGCAGTTCGTCCCCGTCCAGAAGAGACTGGCCGAGGCCGACCTGCTCAACGAGTGGACGACCCCCGTCGGATCAGCGGTCTTCGCCATCCCTCCCGGATGCGCACCCGGCGGATGGATAGGAGAGACCCTCCTGTCCTGACCCGCCCCTGTCCGGACCCGTCACCGTCCAGCCCCGTCGAGCAGGGCGGGCTGGGCGGTGACATCTGCCTGGGGTCGTGCTCCGCTCTGACGATCTGTCGGCCGCCTCGACATGAAATCCTGCCGCCACTGCTCGGCGGCCTGGACCAGGTTCTGGCTGACGTGCTCGAAGAACTGGCTCATGTCCTGCAGGCGGGCGCCGGCAGGAGTGGTGGAGTCGAGGATTTCCGCTCCGTCACGGGCGAGATCGGCCATGGCGGCGTTCTGCCGGGCGCTGACCAGCCAGGCTCGGTACCAGACGTCGGGGTCGATGACGTACCGGTCGCGCCGCCGGCGGGGGTCGCGTTCGCGCCGGATCAGTTCGTGCCGTTCGAGTTCGCCGATGGCCTTGGAGATGGACGCCGGGCTGACCTGGAGACGCTGGACGAGTTCGGCGGCGGTGAGGCTGCCGCTGTCGGTGGTGTACAGGCAGGTGAGCACCCGGGCGATCATTCTCGGCAGCCCTGTCGCGATCATCACTGCGGTGAATCGTTCCTCCAGGGCGTGAACCGCTTGGGGGTCTCGCCCGGGCGCGCCGGTGGCAGCCGGTGGCGCTGGGGCCGTGGCGGGGGCCTGCTTGCGCCGGCGGGCCCGGCCTTCGGTCGCCTGATGTGCCCGGTCGGCCTGGTAGCTGTCGGTTCCACCGTTGCGGGTCACCTCGCGGGTGATGGTGGAGATCGGCCGTTGCAGGCGCTTGGCGATCTCGGTGTAGGTGAGTCCTTCGGTCAGCCCCGCGGCAATGTGCCGGCGGTCCTGGTAAGTCAGCCTGCCTCCCGGCATCGGGCCTTCGCCTCCTGTCGCTGTGCCAGCCCGTCGATGTGTCCGCGGGCAGATGGACAGTATTGCGTTCATCGACACCTCATTGCAAGCACGCTCATGCGTCTTGCATTCATTCACAGGCTCATTGCAAGCCCCAGAGGCTCTACCTGGCAAAACAGGAGGCTTTTGAGGTTGTTGTTGCAGATTTTGTAAATGCAAGCTAGCTTTTGGTCTGCGCTAAACAAGTACTATCGCGAGCGAGGCGATCGGTGTTGCGCTGATGTCCCTCGCCTGAAAGGAATCGACATGGCCAGATCCCTCCCCTCGACGGCGGGGCTGCTCATCACCGCCGTGACGTTGGCGGGGGCCGCGACGGCGGCCCCCGCGGCAGCTGACTCCAGGGCGGACGCCCCCGGCCACGCCCAGGTCCAGAAGGCGCTCGACCAGGCCGTGACCGACGGCGGTGCGCCCGGCATGGTCGCCGAGGTTCGCGACCGTCGTGGGCGGTGGTTCGGCTCGGCGGGGGTGGCCGACACCCGGACCGGCCGCGAGCGTCAGCCGCAGGATCGGTTCCGGATCGGCAGCGCCGCCAAGCCGTTCACGGCCACCGTTGTCCTGCAGCTGGCGGCCGAAGGGAAGCTGAGCCTCGACGACACCGTGGACAAGTGGCTGCCCGGCCTGGTCGAGGGCAACGACAACGACGGCGGCACGATCACCGTCAGGCACCTGCTCAACCACACCAGCGGGATCTTCAACTACGGCAACGACAAGGAGGAGTTCGCCAAGTTCTCCGGCCCCGCGTGGCTGGAGCACCGCTACGACGCCTACCCGCCCGAGCAGCTCGTGAAGATCGGCCTGCGCAATCCGCGCTCCTTCGAGGCGCCGGGTGACGGCTTCGTGTACTCCAACACCGGCTACATCCTTGCCGGGATGATCGTCGAGAAGGTCACCGGCAAGACGCTCGCCGGCGAGATCGAGCGGCGAATCGTCCGCCCCCTGGGCCTGACCGGGACGTACCTGCCGGGCAAGGAAACGAAGATACGCGGCCCCCACCCCCGGCACTACTCGACGTTGTTCGCCACCGAAACCGACGCCAAGGTCTACGACGTGACCGACCAGAGCGCCACCACCGGCTGGGCGGCCGGCGGCATGGTCTCCACGGTCGGTGATCTCCACCGGTTCGTCAGCGCGCTGCTGCGCGGCAAGCTTCTCCCGCCCACCCAGCAGCGGGAGATGTTCACCATGGTCAAGACCGGGATCAAGATGCCGGACGGCACCTGGAAGGACACATGGATCCCCGACACCACGTACGGTACCGGCGTCTTTTCGTGGGAGCTGTCATGCGGCGTGAAGGTCTGGGGCATCGGCGGCGCCATCACCGGCGGGTTCTCCTTCGCGATGGGCACCCGGGACGCCGAGCACATGATCGCCACCAACGTGACCATCGACCAGTACGGCCGGCACAACTCGCTCGACATGTCCAAGACCGTGTTGGAGGCCGAGTTCTGCCCATCCGGTTCCCAGGCGCGAAGCAAGATGCTCCCGCGCTCAGGGATGTGAGGCCATCAGCACGGGCCCCTGCCCGCCTCCCGCGCCGCCCCGCAACTCTCGCCGTAACGTGCGGGCCTGGTGCAGGTAGTGCTGGGCGAGAGTGGCGCGGCCCGCCGACTGGTGCAGCTCGCCGAGCGTCTGGAACGCGGCGGCCTCCCCGCTCCGGTCGCCGAGCTGCTGGAAGATCGCCAGTGAGCGCTGCAGCTGGTCGGAGCCACGGGACCGATCGCCCTTCTTCACCTGCAACCCACCGAGGCTCCGCATGGCGTAGGCACCGCAGTGACGATCGCCGAGCGTCTCGAAGATGTCGAGCGCGCGCCCCTGGACGCGCATCGCCTCGTCGGATTGGGCCACCAGGTCGTACAGCCGCCCGAGCTGCATGGACACGCCCCCTTCACGGTGGGCGTCACCGAGCTCCTCGGCCAGCCACAACGCCTCCCCGAGCCATTGCGCGGCCCGGTGGAAATCTCGCAGCGCCAGGTACACCCGCCCGATCGCCTGCCGGGCGTAGGCCTCACCGCTTCTGTCGTCCATGACGAGGAACATGGCCAGGGCCTGCCGGAAGTATCCGAGTGCCTTGATGTGTTCGCCGGAGAACTGGTCTGCCGCTCCCAGCCCGCAGATCGAGATCGCCTCTCCGCGCCTGTCGCCCAGCTCGTGGAAGATCACCCGAGATCGCCGGAACATCTCTCTCGCCTCGGCGTATCGATCCTGGTAGAGGCAGACCTGGGCCAGGCCGCGGAGCATGGCGGCCTCGCCGTTGAGATCCTCGGCCATGCGCGCGGAGTCCAGCGCGACCTGATGCGTGTGCCGCCACTCGTCGAACCGGCAGTTGAGGTCGAAGTAGGGGACGAGCGCCGCGGCGAGACCCCACGAGGCGTGCGACAGTCCCGCGTCGGCGGCCAGCCGTACCGCCGCCACCAGTGACTCCCGCTCGGCGTCGAACCACGGCAGCGGGTCGGCGGTCAGGCGTCTGAGGGTCTCTCCCGCCCGGTCCCACCGGGGCGCCGCCGCGGACGTCAGGCTGAAGAGCGTGGTCGGCAGTCGCGACGAGGCCTGTTCCGTGGCGGTCATCCATGCTCCGAGCACCCTGGCGAGGGTATGGCGCTCGCCGTCGCCGCCGGCCTTCTCCCTGGCGTTGCAGCGGGCCAGGTCGTGCAGCCGGTAACGGCGCTGGCCGATCGCGTCCGTCCCCGCCAGTTGCACGAGGTTCACGTCCACGAGAGCGTCCATCACCGTCTCGGCCCGGTGGCGGTCCAGGACGGCGTCGACCACCCAGCCGGGCATGGACTGCGGGCCGAGAAGTCCCAGCGTCCTGTAGGTCCTGGCCACGTCGTCGGGGAGCTGCCGGTAGCTGCGGTCGAAGGAGTCCCGTACTTCCAGGTCGCCCGCTCTCAGCTCGTCGAGCCGGTTCGACTCGTCGTCCAGCCGCTGCCGCAGCACGCTCAGCGGCCAGCCGGGCCGGCCGGCGAGCCTGGCTCCCGCGATCCTGACGGCGAGCGGCAGGTACCCGCAGGAGTGGAGGATCGCCGAGGCGGCCTCCCGCTCCCCGGCCAGCCGCTCGACGCCCACGATCCTCCCCAGGAACTCCTCGGCCTCAGGGGGCGACAGGACGCCCAGTTCCAGCTGCAGCGAGCTGGGCAGCTCCGTGATCCGCCGCCGGCTCGTCACGAGCACCGCGCAACCGTTGCCGGGAAGCAGGGCCCGCACCTGTGCCGCGTCGGCGGCGTCGTCGAGGAGGACGAGCATGGGACGTTCCGCCAGCAGGGAGCGGTACAGGGCGGAGCGTTCGTGCGCCGTGGGCGGCAGATCCGCCGCACCGGCCCCCAGCGCCCGCAACGCCTCGGCCAGGAGCTCGCCGAGGTCGGTGGGGGCGGCGGCCGTACCGCCGAGGCCGAGGTAGAGCTGGCCTGCGGGGTAGTCGGCCCGTACGGCGTTCGCGCAGTGCACGGCGAGCGCCGACTTGCCCACGCCCGGTGGCCCCATGACCACCGCGATCGACGGCGGCTCGTCCGACGGCCGCTCCTTGGGCGACAGGGCTCGCGTCAGGGCGGCGACGGCGTCTGTCCTACCGGTGAAGTCCGGAATGTCCGGCGGAAGCTGCTGGGGCGCGATCACGCTTCGCACGGAGGGCGCCGGAGGCCGCTGGAGAGCGGGGGCGGCCGGCACGGCTGGCGGGAGCTCTCCAGCGAGGACGGCCGCGTGCACCGTGCGCAGGTCCGGACCCGGTTCGACGCCGAGCTCGTCGACCAGCTGCTGCCTGACGGTGGTGTAGGCCTGCAGCGCTTCGGCCTGCCGTCCGCTCCCGTGCAGGGCGAGCATCAACTGCCGCCAGAGATCTTCCCTGAAGGGATGGATCTTGACCAGTTCCCGCAGGTCACCGATCGCGGCCGGGTACTCCCCTCGCGCCATTCTCATGGCGGCCAGGTCCTCGACGGCGCCGAATCGCGCCTCCGTGAGCGAGCGCAGCCGCCCGTCCCACTGCGGGCTGGCCGGCAGATCGCTCAACGGCGTGCCGTGCCAGAGCGCGAGCGCCCGGCGTAAGTACTCGGCGGCCTCCTCGTTACGGTCCGCCGCCCGTGCCTGGGCGACCAGGTCCTCGAACAGCAGCGCGTCGAGCTGGTCGATCCGCAGCTCGACCGCGTAGCCGGACGGCCTGGCCAGGATCCGCGCGTCGGCCGTGCCGAGGGCGCCGCGCAGGAAGCTGACGTAGGTACGGAGGTTCGCCAGGGCGGACTGCGGGCGGCGCTGGGGCCACAGCGTCTCCACGAGCAGGTCCGAACTGACTACCTGGTTCGCGCTGAGCAACAGCGAGGCCAGCAGGACCCGCGGCTTCGTCCCCGCGATGGGGAGCGTCCCTTCCGGCATCCGGACCCGCAGAGAACCGAGAATGTTGAATACGGGCTTATCAACCACCATGACACAGGTACTCCTCAACGGAGGCTGGCAACCGGTTGTTGTTGCGCTGGAAGCCCTTTATACCGATTTCGGATGTTCTTTGTATGGATTCCTCGCACTCTTGATCCCCAGCAAGAGCCTTTCGACGGGTCCGGCGGACAGCGCACAGCGCGGGCCGGACCTTCACCCCCCGCACCGCAGAAGGGATCCATATGAGACTCGACGGAGTGCTCACGGCGGGATTAGTCCTGCTGCTCGGCCTGGGATCGGGTGCGGCGACGTCCGCCGCCGCCGCCGCGACCCTGCCGGCCGTCCCCACACCGAGCCCGACGGCCACGCAGTCGAGCCCGACGCCCACGCCGACCGCCGCGACCGGGGAGAACAACGACCCGCCGAACGAGGCCGCGGTGGCCGAGCAGTCGGTGACGGTCCTGGCGTCCACCAACTTCCAGCTCCCCTTCCCCTGCGGCCAGTCCTGGGCCGGCAACAGCAGCGCGAGCAGCGCCCACAGGGCCTACGAGATCGACTTCAACCGAGGTGGCTCCGCGGACGCCGACCTGGGAGACACCGTCGTCGCCGCGGCGGCGGGCACGGTGGTCATCTCCTCCCACCAGGGATCGACCAACGGATACGGGAACCTGGTCAAGATCGACCACGGCGGGGGCTGGACGACCTTCTACGCCCATCTGAACTCGCGATCGGTGAGCGCGGGGGCCAAGGTCTCCCAGGGCCAGAAGATCGGCGCGGTCGGCAAGACCAGCAAGCCGGGCAACAACATCTCGGCCCACCTGCACTACGAGGTGCGTCAGGGCGAGGGCTACCCCGGCAACATCCGCAAGGCCGTCTTCAACGGGTCCACGTTCGGCTACCCGACCCAGACCCTCACCTCGAAGAACAAGTGCGGCGGCGGAGGCGGCACGAACCCGCACACCGCGCAGTCGGTCTGCGGCAGCGGCTACACCGTCATCGACTCCGCCGCCCTGGGCACGGCCGGCACCGCCCACCTGCTCTACAACAGCGCCAACGGCAACAACTGCGTCGCCACCATCAAGAAGTCCTCCCTGGGCACGGCGACCGCCACCACCGCCTACCTGGAAGTGCAGGGAAAGACCCGCGTCACCGACAGCGGGAGCTTCACCTACTACGCCGGCCCGGTACGCGCCGCGGCCGCCGGCAAATGCGTCAAATGGGGCGGCAAGGCAGGCTCATCCGCCTACAACAGCCCCTTCGAACACTGCGGATGACCCGTCCGGTCATCCCGCGTCCGGGACGGCGCCGCGGCCCCCGTCAGGGGCACGGGCGCCGTCCCGGCATTCGTCCCGCGGTTCGAACCTCCGGACAGGCGCGGGCGGCCCACGAGGTCAGCGCTCAAGGAGATTTGATGATGGTCTGCCGTCAAACCGGCTTATTCCCTCGCTGCCGGCGTCATGGAGATGTTCCAGAAATCGGCGTAGCGGCCGCCGTGGCGTAGCAGCTCGTCGTGGCTGCCCTCCTCCACGATCCGGCCGCCGTCCAGGAAGACGATGCGATCGGCGCGTCGGACGGTCCGCATCCGATGCGCGACCATCACCACCGTCCGGCCCGCCATCAGCCGCTCGATCCCCTCGTGGACGGCCGCCTCGTTCACCGGGTCCAGCGCGGAGGTCACCTCGGTGCTGATCGCGCGCACGTCCACGCCCCCCACCCGCACCGCGCCCGCGTCCACGTCGTGGAAACGCGCCGGCAACTGCAGCAGCGTGCTCTTGCCCGCACCCGACGCTCCGACAACGGCGACGCGCTGCCCCTGGGGCACGGACAACGACACCTCCTCGAGCACGGTGCGGTCGCCGTGCCGGAAGGTGACGGACTCGAACTCCAGGCCATGGCCTGCCGGCTGGATCGGTTCGGGGGCTTCCGGCAGCGGCTCGGTGCGCAACACCGTGTCGAGCCTGGCCAGCTCGGCACGTGCGCCGCGTACTTTGCCGCCGATGTCCGCCAGCGACAGCAGCGGATCGGCGCTGCGGGCGGCCAGCACCAGGATCGTCAGAATCTCCGCCGCGCCGACAGTCCCGCCGAGTGCGAGGGAGGTGCCCAACACCAGCAGCACGGCGAAGATCGCCTGCACCGTGAGCGTCAGGCCCACCGTGCCGGGCAGCGTCGCCAGCACGGTACGGCGGGACGCGCGCCGCACCTCCCGCAGCGAGTCGTCGAGCGACGTGAAGCGTTCGCCGCTCCGGCCGCCGGCGCGCAGCACCGGCTGGGCCTGGAGGTATTCGATGACCCGCCCGGTGGCCTCGGTGTCGCGTTCGTGGCGCTGCGCGTCGGTGGCGGCCGTCGAGCGTGCCGTCCAGATCTGGATCGCCGCCACGATCGGTGCGGCGACCAGCGCGGCCAGCCCCAGCTGCCAGTTGAAGGCGAGCATCACGGCGACGATCGTCAAAGGAGTCACGCAGGCGGAGATGAACGGTGCCAGCAGATGCGCGATCACGCTCATCGCCCGCAGGACGCCCTCGCCGGCCAGGACCGACACCTCCCCGACGCGGCCGGCGCTGTGCCAGCCGAGCGGCAATCGGGCCAGATGCTCGCCGAGCCGGTGATACATGCCACGCACCATCGTGGCCCCGACGCGGAACCCGGACAGATCGCTGGTGTAGCGCAGCGCGGCGTAGAGCGCGACCGCGGCCCAGGTAGACCAGCGACACCAGCGGCACCACGAACGCGGCGACGAGCTCGCCGGGAGTGTGGGCGATGAACGGGTGCACGGCACTGACGTCCTGGCCCACCACCTTCGCCAGCTCGCCGGTCCGGCGCCGGGAGAACCAGCCGATCGGCACGCGTCCCAGCCGCGCGGCCAGTTGCCGGCGGAACGACAGCTGCACCCGGCCGTCGAGAAGGTGCCCGATTCCGGATGACGCGGCCGTGAACAGCAGCCGGACGAACAGGCCGGCCGCACCCACGACCACGACGGACCAGACATGGCCGTGATCGATCGGGCCGGGCGCCAACAGCGCACGGCCCAACTCCACGACCGCCAGCAGCGGCGCCAGACCCGCGACAGCACCGATCACCTGCAGGATCACCACGGCGGCGAAACTCCGCAGATGCGGGCGCAGCAGCAGCCCTGCCAGGCTCTGTCCGGCCGCGGAGCCGGCCTCCGGTGGTGGTGTGGGCCGCTCCCTCGCCTCGGCGAGGTCGGTGGCGTTCATCGCTCTCCCGTTTTCGTCAATCTCGTCGTGACCAGACCCGTGGCCGAGCCGATGGTGGTTGAGGGCAGGGGTGGAGGGGACCGGCCTAGGCTTCGGTCCGCTTCTCCAGCCGGCTGCCACGCGGCAGGGTGACGGCCATGATGTTGCTGGGGATGTCCAGCTCGATGCGGTGCCATCGCCCGCGCGGGACGATGGCGGCGGTGCCGGCCGTCAGCCTGATCTCTTCCTCCTGTTGCCCGGGCCGCTCCGGACGGAGGTAGAGGCGTATCTTCCCGATGAGGCAGGACACGACCTCCTCGGCCTCGGGGTGGACCTCCCAGTGGTCGGCGTGGACGTCGGCGCCGGTCTTCGCGTGAAAGGCCGTCAGCTGCCAGCCGTCCTGGCCGGAGTCCGTTGATCTTTTCCCGGCGTGGATCTCGCCGCCTTGGTGAAGGCGGATGGAGGACGCGAAGAGATCGATCGGGGTAACGGTTTGGATCGGGTGCATGCCGGCCATCGTGGTGTCCAGGCCGGTCAGCGGTCATCATGCCCAGGGAGACTCCTCTGCCTGGCACCTGGGAAGCAGAGTCGGCCCCACTACATCCCTGGGAGTAGTGATTTATTACGACATACGACGGAGGGCCCCCGGCGGAAAAGCCCTTAATCTACGCAAATGAGGTTTACGGACCGGTGGCGGCCGCTCGCCCAGGACGGCCTGCTGGCCGGGGTGATGGCCGTCCTGCTGTCGGTCGTCGTGCTCAACACGCCGCGCGCGGGCGCGCTGGATCTCTCGGCCGCCCTCGCCGGCTCGCTCGCGCTCGTCGCCTGGCGGCGGGCGCCCCTGGTGTCGTTGCTCGTCAGTACGGCCTGCATGCTCGTGGTCGCGGCGCACATCCAGCCGGGCCCGCCGACCGCCTTTCCCGTGCTGGTGTCGGTGTTCGGCGCGGTCAGGGCCGGCCATCGGCTGGCCCCGGCGCTGGCGGGCGTGCTTTTCCTGGGTGTCGACCTGGTGGCGCACCTGCCCGACGCCGACGGGTCCGGGCAGAATCTCCACAGCGCCGCACTGCTGATCGGCTGGTTCGTGGCGGCCGGCGTGGCGGCGGCGATGATCCGGCACCGGCAGGCGTACCTGGAGGAGGCCGAGCAGCGGGCCGCCGAGGCCGAGCGCACCCGCGAGGAGGCGGCCCTGCGCCGCGCGGGCGAGGAGCGGCTGCGCATCGCCAGGGAACTGCACGACTCGCTCACCCACAGCATCTCGGTCATCAAGGTCCAGGCCGGAGTGGCCGTCCACCTGGCACGCAAGCGCGGCGAGGACGTGCCCCCCGCGCTGCTGGCCATCCAGGAAGCCAGCGGCGACGCCATGCGCGAGCTGCGCGCCACCCTGGAGGTGCTGCGCGACTCCGACCGCTCCGACGGCGAGGTCCCGGCCAGCGGCCTCGACCGGCTCGACGACCTGGTGGAGCGGGCCCGCTCGACCGGGCTGCCGGCCACGGTGACGACCTCCGGCACGCGGCGGGAGCTGCCGGCCGAGGTGAACCGGGCCGCGTACCGGATCGTCCAGGAAGCGCTCACCAACGTCTCCAGGCACGCCGGTGGGGCGGCCGCGGCGGTGCGCATCGACTACACGGACGAGGAGCTGGTCGTGCAGGTCGACGACGACGGCAAGGCCGACCCGGACGCGCCACCCGTGCCCGGCACGGGCCTGCTCGGCATGCGCGAGCGCGTCGCGTCGCTCGGCGGCCGGCTGCGGGCCGAACCCCGCCCTGGGGGCGGCTTCACCGTACGCGCCGAGCTTCCCCTTGGAGGATCATCGTGATCCGCGTGCTGCTCGTGGACGACCAGGCGCTCATCCGCGGCGGCTTCCGGGCCCTGCTGGAGATCGAGGACGACCTCGAGGTGGTGGCCGAGGCCGCGAACGGCGAGCAAGCCGTCGCGCTCGCCCTCGAACACCGGCCCGACGTCGCCCTCGTCGACATCCAGATGCCGGTGATGGACGGCATCGAGGCGACCCGGCTGATCGCCGCCGACGAGCGGCTGAGCGCCGTCCACGTCGTGATCCTGACCAACTACGGCCTCGACGAGTACGTCTTCAACGCGCTCCGCGCCGGCGCCTGCGGCTTCATGGTCAAGGACACCGAGCCCGTCGACCTGCTGCAGGGTGTCAGGGTCGCGGCCCGCGGCGACGCGCTGCTGTCCCCCGCGATCACCCGCCGCCTGATCGGCGAGTACGTCGCCCGCCGCCCCGAGCCCGCGCCCGTGGGGCTCGACGTGCTGACCAACCGCGAGCGCGAGGTCACCGCGCTGGTGGCTCGCGGCCTGTCCAACGACGAGATCGCCGCACACATGGTGATCAGCCCGACCACCGCGAAGACGCACGTCAGCAGGGCGATGACCAAGCTGCGGGCCAGGGATCGCGCCCAGCTCGCGGTCTTCGCCTACGAATCCGGCCTCGTCACCCCGCGGCGTGGCTGATCGCGTGCCGCTCGATCGCTGGGAGTCCGCCCCCGGCACCGGCGGCCCGGCAGTCGGACATCAGGCCCGGCAGTCGGACATCAGGAAGGTGCGGATCTCCTCGGCCTCCGGCACACCGAGCTCCTCGTAGAGGCCGAGGGCCAGCCGTCCGTGCTCGCCCGCCTGCTCCGAGTGCCCGAGGCCGAGGTGGGCGCGCGCCAGCCCGTCGTGAGCACGCGCCTGTTCCGGCCGGTTGCGTGTCGCGAGCGCGAGTGCGAGCGCGAGTGCGTGCTCCTCGACCGCCCGGGCCGGATCGCCCGCCGCCTCGGCCAGCCCGTTGAGCGCGGCCGCCTCGTCGGCGGTGTTGCCGAGCTCGCGGTACAGGGCCGCGGCCCGCTCGTGGCGGGTGCGTGCCTGAGCGAGCTCGCCTTGATGCCGGAGGACGACGCCGAGGTGGTTGAGGATCACCGCCTCGCCGGCCGGGTTGCCGACCTTGCGGTGCAGCGCCAGCGCCACGTCGAGATGGCGCCGGGCATCCCGCGGGCGGCCGGCCCGGTCCAGGACGAGGGCGAGGATACCGAGCACGTGGGCCTCGCCCCAGGTGTCGGCGCCGATCCGGGTGAGGTCGAGCGCCTGCGTGAGATACTGCTCGGCTTCCTTGTCCTGCCGCCGGCGCAGGGCCACGTTCCCCAGCGTGAGCAGTGCCCTGGCCCGCTCGTACGGCTCCTCACACGCCTCCAGGGCCAGGTGGGCGTGCTCCTCCGCGCGCTCGTACTCGCCGAGCCGCCAGTAGGTCCACGCCAGGTCGCTGAGCGCCTGCACCTCGAAGTCGCGGTGGGCGTGGCCGAGCTTGCGTGCGCGCTGGAGCGCCAGGGTCTGCAGCGTGAGCGCGTCGTCGTGGTGTGCCTGCCGGTCGAGGTAGGGGCGCAGCGCCAGGGCCAGCATGCCCACGCAGATCTCGGGTCCGTGCACGGCGGTCGCGATGATGTTGCCGCGTTCGGCGTCCAGCCAGGTGATCGCCTGTTCGGCGTCGCCGATGGGCGGGATCGGGGTGGTCGGCCGCGGGATGCCTTCGCGGTGGCTGAGGCTGTCGGGGAAGAGCCGGTCCACGGCGGCGCGGGAGCGGTGCAGGTAGTAGGTGAGCAGCTGCAGGACCGGGACGGCGCCGTCGTCCTCGGCCATCGAGCGCGCGTGCTCACGGAGCAGGTCGTGGAAGGTGTAGCGGCCCGGTTCGAGCTGCAGCAGCATGTGGGCGTCCAGGAGTCCTTCGAGGAGTTCTTCGGCCTCCTCCTCGGCGATCCCGGCCAGCGCGGCCGCGCCGTACGGATCGATGTCGCGCCCGGGCACCAGCCCGAACAGGCGGAACATGCGCTGCTCGGCCTCGTCGAGTTGCTCGTAGGACAGGGCGAAGGCCGCCGACACCCCGTCCAGGAGCCGGCGATGGTCACGGAGCCGGCCGGCCAGGTAGGAGACGGTCCAGCGCGGGCGGTGCTGGAGGCGGGCGGCCGAGATCCGGATGGCGAGCGGGAGATGCCCGCACAGCCGCAACACCTCACCGACCGCCTCCGGCTCGTCGCGGGCGCGTTCGCCCACGATCCGCTCGAACAGCCCGGCGGCGTCCTGTTCGCCCAGCACGTCGACCGACAGCGCCTGCGCGCCGTCCAAAGTGACCAGGCGCCGCCTGCTGGTGACCAGGACGAGGGTGTCGGAGTGCCCCGGCAGCAGGGGGCGCACATGGTCTGCGTCCAAGGCATTGTCCAGTACGGCCAGCACACGGCGATCGGCCAGCTCGGCGCGCCACAGGGCGCTCCGCTCGCCCAGGGTGACCGGGATGCGGTCGGCGGGCACCCCCAGCTGGCGCAGCAGGGCCTCCAGCGCGGCCGCGGCGTCGACCGGCTCCCGGCCCGCGGTGTGCGCCCGCAGGTCGATGAAGAGCCGGCCGTCCGGATAGCGGGCGGCCAGCCGGTGGGCCACGTGGACGGCGAGGGTGGTCTTGCCGATCCCGGCCATGCCGTCGATCGTGACCACCCCGTGGTGCTCGCCCACGAGCCGTTCCAGCTCGGCGGTCCGTCCGGAGAAATCGGGAATGTCGTAGGGCAGGAAGGAGCGCCGTGCCATCGCGGGCTGCGCAGGCTCAGCCGGCTGTGCGGTGTCGGCCAGGCGGAGCGCCGGATCGTCGGCCAGGACCGCCCGCTCCAGCTCGGTGAACGCGTGCCCGGGATCCAGGCCCTGTTCGTCGGCGAGAGCCGTACGGTGAGAACGCGCCGCGGCCAGGGCGTCGGCCTGCCGTCCCGCCCGGTGCAGGGCCAGGACGAGATGGCCGGCGAGCTTCTCGCGCAGCGGGGCGGCGGCCACCTGGGCGGCCAGCTCGTCGAGCAGGTCGCCGTGCCGCCCGGCGGCGAGTTCGGCCTCCACCAGGCGCTCGTAGGCCGACAGCCGCCGGTCGTGCCAGAGCGCCCGGACGCCGCCGACGTACTGCGCGTGCACGTCCTCCACCGCCTCGCCGCTCCACAGATCCAGCGCCTCGCGCAGCTCGCCGGCGGCGACCAGCTCGGTGAACTCCTGCGCGTCGACCTGCCCGGGCTCGGGCTGCGCGACGTAGCCACCGGACCGCGTCTGGAGGAGCTGTACGGCTCCCGCACCGCGCAGCACCTTGCGGAGCGCGGTGATCGAGGCGTGGATCTGCGATCGGGCGGTGTCAGGCTGGTCGTGGCCCCACATCGCGTCGATCAGCCGCTCGATGCTGATCACGCGGCCGGAGTTGAGCAGGAGGTAGGCCAGCACCGCGCGGTGGCGTGGGGCGATGCCCGTGAGTGGCTCGCCGTCGACGATCAGCTGGACTGGGCCGAGCAGGGTGAAGCGCAGCATCGTTCCTCTATGGCATCGCATCGTGAGTGCACAGCGAATGTATCAATCCGGGCAGCCAGTCTGATTTCACACAGACCGAGACCGGAGGAGAACACGATGGAAGCCCGGATGAAGAACCCCGCCACGATCATCCCCGCCGCGCAGAAGCCGATCTTCGAGCTGATGCAGGCCGCCCAGTCGCAGGGACTGCCCCAGGAGCTGATGGAGATGATCCACCTGCGGGTCAGCCAGATCAACGGCTGCAGCTTCTGCGTCGACGCCGGCTACAAGAACCTGCGCAAGCTCGGCGAGAGCGACGAGCGCGTCGGCCTGGTGGTCGCCTGGCGCGAGGCTCCCTACTACACCGACGCCGAGCGGGCCGCCCTCGAACTGGCCGAGGCCGCCACCCGGCTGGCCGACCGCACCGACGCGGTCCCCGACGAGGTGTGGAACAACGCCGCCGACCACTTCGACGAGAAGCAGCTGGCCTCCATCCTGATGATGACCGCCGTCACCAACCTCTTCAACCGCCTCAACGCCCCGATCCGGCAGGTCGCCGGCACCTGGTAAGCCACTCACCGAAGGGAGAACCGACATGTCTGTCGTCCGCACCCACCGCTACTCCGTCGCCGGCGCCGACCTCGAGGAGTTCCTGGCCCGCCGCAGTTCGCTGATCGCGACCGTCCGGGAGGGCCACCCCGGGCTCACCCACGCCACCCTCGTCCAGCTCGAGGACGGCACCTATACCGACACCTGGCACTGGGAGAGCGCCGAGCAGCTGGGTACCGCGCTCGCCGCCCTGCCCACCTTCTCCGAAGCGCCGCTGACCATGGCCCTCACCAAGGACAACACCGCCCAGAACGGCCAGGTCATCGACGAGCACTGAGACGCTCGGCCGGTGCCGGAGGGCGCTCGCCCTACCTGGAGGGCGCTCTCCGCGGCCGGGCACGTCCGTCGTCCCGCGACCGCCTCGCGGCCTACGTCGGCGGCTGAGACAGGCCGGGCCAGCCACCAGATCAGAGAGTCCCTCGCCTGCCTGACCCGCTCCACCGGCACACCGATCCGTGTCACACACCGCCGCGCCCCCGCCCTGCCCCAGCGGCGAGCCGGGCGCGGAGCGTGCGCAGCGCGTCGTCGACCAGATCAGGCTCGCCGATCTCCAGGCCGTACACGACGTCCCGCGCCGGTTCGGCCAGAGCCCAGAAGTCCAGCTTCCGGGCGAGTCCTCCGGTGAACGGCAGGCCGCGACAGGCCTGCACCCGCCGTACGAAATCCTCCCCCGCCTCGGCCCACAGGTAGGCCAGGTCGTAGTCGGGGTCGCCGACCTCGGCGTCGCCGAAGTCGATGAGCCCGGTGATCTCCTCCCCGGTGACGAGCAGGTGGTCCAGACTCAGGTCGCCGTGCGTCAGTGTGGGAGGGTAGGCGAAGTTGCCGTCGTCCTCGAGATAGCCCTCCCATGCCGCGAGCAGCACCCGCCTCTTCCCCGCCTCCAGCCGGGGGAGCACCTCCTCCCGGACGGCGGCCAGATCCTCGGCGAAGTCCTCCCGCAGGTCCCACGCCGGCGCGCCGAGCTTCTCCGCCTTGTCCGCGGGGAAGTCGTGGATGGCGTCGAGCGCCGCGGCGACCTGCCTCACCGGCCCCGGTCGGCTGACCAGCCCCCGGGCGTGCCACTGCTCCGGGGACAGCACCTCACCGGGGACCAGGGGGTAACCGCAGAAGGAGCCGGGCCCGAGCGGGTTGGGCGCGGTGAACAGGAACCGGGGAATGGCCAGGTCGAGGACGAGCTCGGGGAGCAGCCGGGCCTCTCGCTCGACGCTCTCGGCCCCGTCGGCGTTCTTCGGCAACCGCAGGACGATTTGCTCGTTCAACAGCAGCGTCACATTGTCCAGCCCGGCTCCCAGAGGCCGGAGCGGGGCGGCCCGCAGCTCGGGCAGCACACCGTCGAGGGCGTGCCGGACCCTTGGCTCCCAGCCATCCGGCAACGAGACATCTCTGATCATGGATGCACGCTATCCCGACAAGCCGGCGATCGGAGCCGTGCCGGGAAAGGCCCACACCGCCTCTTCGACGGGCTGCCCGTCCCGGCCCGCAACATCGCGGGCGACCACCGGCAGTCCCGCGGGTCGCCCGCCGCGCCATGGGACCACCGGCAGTCCCGCGGGTCACCTGCCGCACCCCGCCGGGCGTCGGCGAAGTAGCGGCCCCAGTCCGGACGTGAGCCGTCGGCGTCGGTGAAGCCGTACTCCCTGGCCAGCTCCCAGCCGGCCAGGGACCTGCCGTTCCAGCGGTGGTCGGCGGTGTCCGCCAGGTGGCCGCTCGCCATGGTGCCCTCCGGACCTCGCGAGACCGTCCCGGGCTCCTCAGGGGGCGGTCGCCGCCGGGAGGGACGCGCCGCCGAGGGCCGTGACGACCCGCCGGAACACGTCATTCCAGGGGCGCGCGGCCACCACCGGGACACCCGCCTCGGCGGCCTGCGCGGCGAGGCGTTCACCGTGCAGGGCGCTCACCCGGGCGCGATGGAGCTGCTCGCCGCCGCCGGGTTCGCGGCGGCGGTAGTTCTCCAGGAGCTGGGCCTCGTCCGGCTCGCGGAGGACCACGGCGGCGACCTGCCCGCCCGCCGGGACGCCGGCGAAGCTGTCGCGCACGGCGAACGCGGGCAGCAGGTAGTCCCCTTCGATGATCACAGGGGTGTCGGTCTCCAGGTGGTTGCCCACGACCGCGTCCACGGCGGGGACGAGCGCCTCGGCGATGGCGATCTGCAGCTCGACGACGTCGGCCGGGGGCAGCAGCGCGGCTCCGGGGTGGGTGCGCCAGTGGTGCAGGAGCGGCTGCTGCTGTGGTGTGGTCATGGCCTGCAGCGCCTCGACGAGATCGTCCACCTCGACGATCGGCGTCCCGTAGTGCCGTGCCAGCGGATAGCTGACCCGGCTCTTGCCCGCCCCGGAAGCGCCGCAGAGGAGCAGGACGCGCCAGGGAGGCCGCTCCCCCGGCACGAGAATGTCGCCCATCGTCGCCACGGGAACCGCGTGGCCCATGTTTACCCCTCTCATCTGCGGACACTAAGTATCACTGCACGAAGAGAACTTCGCGTAAAGGGAGGAATCACACCATGGGTGCTGACGACAAGATCTCCAACAAGGCCGAAGAGCTCGGAGGCAAGGTCAAGGAAGGCGCCGGTCGCGTCACTGGCAACGAGAGCCTTGAGGCCGAGGGCAAGGCCGACCAGTCCGACAGCAACCTCAAGCAGGCGGGGGAGAAGGCGAAGGAAGGCATGAAGAAGGTCAAGGACGCCTTCAAGAGCTGACCGCCATCCGGACCGACCGGATGAGTCCACGGCGGAGGCCCCGACCCTCGGGGCCTCCTTCGCGTCGCGCCGCCCCGCTCAAAACGTCGGTCCACCGCTCAGGACGTCGGTCCCACCTTGGGTTGGGGAACACCCTCACCCGATTCCTCGTCGGCCCCCGCGGGGTTGCGCGCGTCGTCGGGGTCGGCCAGGAGCGGACGATCGGGGAAAGAGGTATCGGCCCCCGACCTCTCCGCCACGACCCGGCTCTCCCCATCGGCGCCCCGTGGAGCCGCGGGCACCGGGCCCTCCCCACCCTGCGGAGCCTCGGGCGCCGCCCCCTCCCCGTCCTGCGGAGCCGCGGGAGCCGGTTCCTCCTCGTCGGCGCCCCGTGGAGCCGCGGACGCCGGGTCCTCCTGCGAGGGGTCGTGTCCGCCGGCCTGCTCACGCACTTCACGGTCATCGGTCATGCCACCCCCTCTCCCCGACAAAGGACTAAATATGCCGCCCACCAGACATGGAGTGGGACAGCCGGGTACGGACCTCCTGGAGGAAAGGAACACCACCGTGACAGTGACGCGATTTCAGGATCTCCCCCTCGCCGACCGGGACCGGCACTGGGACTCGGACGAGGCGGACAAGCGCGTCCGCGCGTGGGCGGGGGCCGAGGAGAAGCCCACCGCGAAGTACCGTGAGGCGCACATCTGGTACGACGGCGACAACCCCGACGAATTCGGGAGCTACAAGTTGCCGATCGCCGATGTGGTCGACGGCGGGCTCAAGGCGGTGCCGCGCGCCGTCATGGCCGCCGGCGCGGTCGTACAGGGCGCGCGGGGCGGGGTCGACGTGCCCAAGGAGGACATCGAGCGGATCAAGTCCCACCTGGCCAAGTACTACGCCAAGATGGACGAGGCCCCTCCCTGGGACCGCTGACCGATGCCACGTTTCGACTTCGCGATCGAGCCGTCATGGAGGATCCCCCTCCGGCTGTTCGGGGTGACTCCCGGGCGGGCCTTCGCCCTCGTCGAGGACGGCGCGCTCACGGTCCGCTTCGGTCACTGGCTGCTGCGCACCCCCCTGTCCAATGTCGCCGGCACCACCCTGACCGGCCCCTACTCGACGTTGAAGGTCATCGGAGTGCACCTTTCACTGGCCGACCGGGGAGTCACCTTCGGCACCAATCCCAGGCGCGGCGTCTGCGTCCGCTTCCGCACCCCGGTGCCCGCGCTCCTGCCCGGCGGGCTGCTGCCCCATCCCGGTGCAACCCTCACCCTCGCCGATCCCGAAGGACTGGTGAGGGCACTTGAGGAGAGACCACACGCATGACATGACAGGCGGACATCCGGGTACGGGGTGCGTCTGATCGAAGGAGGGGACAATGACTTTCGAAGGACAGCCTGAGGAGACGTCCGAGACCGGTAAGCCCATGGTCCGCGCGACACCGCGAGATGTGGTCCACATCCGCCTGGGCTCGTTCGCCCTGATAGCGATCATCGCCATCGGCGTGCTCGGTCTCGTGGCCGGCCTCAAATGGCTGATGATCGCCATGGCCGTGCTGGCCGTGATCGCGATCGTGGACATCGCCCTCGCGCTCCACCGCCAGTCGCGGACTCCCGGCGACACCACCACGGAAGCGGGTTGAGGCTACGGGCGGACCGGCGGGGCGGCCCGGTGACGCTTTCGCGGCGGCGCGGTCGCGCTTCGCCCGGCGTCCCGGTCAGGCGAGGGAGTCGACGGCCTCGGGTGAGAGGATGTGGTCGAGGACCATGTGGGCGCAGCCGACGATGCCCGCGCCGGGACCGAGGCGGCTGCGTTCGATCCGCAGGTTGCGGGTGGACAGGGCGGTCGAGCGGCGGTGGACGACCTCGCGCACGCCTGACACCATCGGCTGGAAGGTCTCGGCCACGTCGCCGCCGAGGACGACCACGGCGGGGTTGAGCAGGTTGACCGCGCTTGCGACGACCTCTCCCAGCATCCGGGCCGCGTTGCGGACCACCGTCATGGTCTCGGCGTCGCCCGCCCGCACCAGACTCACCACGTCGGCCAGGGTCTTCACCTCGTGGCCGCGGGCGCGCAGGTCGCGCAGTATCGCGGTGCCGCTGGCCACCGAGTCGACGCAGTCGATGTTGCCGCAGCGGCACAGCACTCCCCCGCCGTCGCGGACCGGGATGTGCCCGATCTCCCCGGCCGCGCCGAGCGCGCCGCGCAGGATCTCGCCGCCCGCGATGACGCCGGAGCCGATCCGGGTGGAGACCTTGATGAACAGCAGGTCGTCGGCCTCGCCCGCGTAGACCGCGCGGTGCTCGCCGATCGCGATGACGTTCACGTCGTTGTCGAGGAAGACGGGGACGGGGAAGCGTTCGGCGATGATCGGCGGGACCGCGACGCCGGTCCAGCTCGCCATGATGCGGGCGCTCTCGGTACGGCCTGCCGCGAACTCGACCGTGGCGGGGACGCCCAGGCCGACCCCGCGCACCTGGGAGAGCGGACGGCCGGCGAGCAGCCCGCTCCAGGTGTCCATGACCAGGGGGAGGACGACGTCCGGGCCCTCCTCCACGTCGACGGCCAGGCTCTCCCTGGCCAGCTCGCGTCCGGCGAGATCGCAGACGGCGATCTGCGCGCGGCTCGCGCCCAGCGAGGCGACCAGCACGATGCCGCCGGAGGCGTTGAAGGCCAGCCGGTGGGGGGGCCGGCCGCCGGTGGAGGGACCTTCGCTGTCCTCCACGACGAGGCCCCGGTCCAGCAGCTCGGTGACACGCAGGGAGACGGCCGGCCGGGACAGGCCGGTCACCCGCCCTATGTCCGCGCGCGTGACAGCCTCACCAGCGCGGATGAGGCGGAGAACCTCACCGCTGGTGGCGAGCGCGGCAGCGGGACGTCGAGACATCGGCCCAGTGAATCACACCCACTTAGGAAATGAAAACTTCCATCTTTCTCATCTCGGATTACAAAACTCCGCTTGTGTAGAGCGCAAGATGTGACTACTGTCCGATCTATCCCCAATTTCGGTAGATCACTACGGAGCACTCCCCATGTCCGAGAACCCGCAATCCGCCGACCTGATCGTCTTCGGCGGTACAGGTGACCTCTCCATGCGGAAACTTCTCCCGGCCCTCTATCACTGCGACCGCGACGGGCGCCTGTCCCCCGAGACCTGCATCATCGCGATGTCGCGCGGCGGGCTCGACGACGCCGACTTCCGCGGCAAGGTGGACGCCGAGGTACGGGGCTCCGTGCCGGTGGACGACCTGGACACCTGGCAGCGCTTCCTCGGCCGCCTGCACCACGTCTCCGTCGACATCGGCGGCGAGGACACGACCGGCTGGGCGAAGATCACCGGCATGCTCGCCGGGCACGAGCAGCGGGACCGGGTGTTTTACCTGGCCAGCCCGCCCATGACGTTCGGCCCGTTCTGCCGGGAACTGCACCGCGCCGGTCTGGTGACCCCCGCCTCGCGGGTGGTGCTGGAGAAGCCGCTCGGCCGCGACCTGGCCAGCGCGCAGCGCATCAACGACGAGGTCGGCGCCATCTTCGACGAGCGGCAGATCTACCGCATCGACCACTACCTGGGCAAGGAGACCGTCCAGAACCTGCTCGTCCTCCGGTTCGCCAACGCCTTCCTGGAGCCGATCTGGAACTCCCTCTGGATCGACCACGTCCAGATCACCGCCTCCGAGACCGTGGGCACGCCGGGCCGCCGCGGCTACTACGACCACGCGGGCGCGCTGCGCGACATGGTGCAGAACCACCTGCTACAGCTGCTCTGCCTGGTCGCGATGGAGCCGCCGTCGCGCAACGACCGCGAATCCATCCGTGACGAGAAGGTCAAGGTCCTGGAGTCGCTGCGGCCGATCACCGGCGGCGAGGTCGACCGTTTCACCGTCCGCGGCCAGTACACCGCGGGCGAGTCCGGCGGCGTGCCGGTCCCCGGCTACCTCGACGAGCCCGACAACACCGCGCCGACCGAGGCCTCGCGCCAGGTGGAGACCTTCGCCGCGATCCGCGCCGAGGTGAAGAACTGGCGCTGGGCGGGCGTCCCGTTCTACCTGCGCACCGGCAAGCGCATGCCGTACCGGTGCTCGGAGATCGTGGTGCAGTTCAAGGACGTGCCCCACTCGATCTTCGCGGGCAGCGCACCCAACCGCCTGGTGCTGCGGCTGCAGCCCAGCGAGGGCATCGAGCTGCACATCATGGCCAAGGAGCCGGGCGCGGGCGAGGTGGCTCTCAAACCGGTCCCGCTCAGCCTGAGCTTCGCCGAGACCTTCACCACCCGGGTGCCCGAGGCCTACGAGCGGCTTCTCATGGACGTCCTCACCGGCAACCCGACCCTGTTCATGCGGCGCGACGAGGTGGAGGCCGCCTGGCGCTTCATCGACCCGATCCTCCGCGAGTGGGACTCGTGGGGCACGCCACCCGAGCCGTACCCGGCGGGCTCCCCGGGACCGGCCGGAGCCCACGAACTCGTCCTGCGCAGCGGCCGCTTCTGGCACGAGGAGGACCTCGCATGAACGACCGCGCGGAACGAGCACGACACGCAGACCGAACCGACGAAGACAGAGGAGGCCGGATGAACCCCGTCATCCAGGAGATCACCGACCGCCTGGTCGAGCGCAGCCGCGCCAGCCGTACCGCCTATCTCGCACGGCTCGACGCCGAGGCCGAGGCGGCCCGCCTGCGCGGACCGGCCCGGGCGAGCCTGGGCTGCGCCAACCTGGCCCACGGCTTCGCCGCCGCGGGCCGCTCCGACAAGCTGGACCTGCGGGCCAACGTCAAGCCCGGCGTGGCGATCGTGTCGAGCTACAACGACATGCTGTCCGCGCACCAGCCGTACGAGACCTACCCGGCGGTACTCAAGGCGGCCGTCCGCAAGGCGGGCGGCGTCGCGCAGTTCGCCGGCGGCGTGCCGGCCATGTGCGACGGCATCACCCAGGGCCGCGCGGGCATGGAGCTGTCGCTCTACAGCCGCGAGGTCATCGCGATGGCCACCGCGATCGCGCTCTCACACGACATGTTCGACGCCTCGCTCATGCTCGGCGTCTGCGACAAGATCGTGCCGGGCCTGCTGATCGGCGCGCTGCACTTCGGCCACCTGCCGGCGGTGTTCGTGCCGGCCGGGCCGATGACCTCCGGCCTGCCCAACAAGGTCAAGGCCCGCACCCGTCAGCTGTTCGCCGAGGGCAAGGTCGGCAAGGACGAGCTGCTCGACGCCGAGTCGAAGTCCTACCACTCCGCCGGCACCTGCACCTTCTACGGCACCGCCAACTCCAACCAGGTCATGATCGAGGTCATGGGCCTGCACCTGCCGGGCTCCACCTTCGTCAACCCGCGCACCGAGCTGCGCGAGGCCCTGACGGAGGCGGCGGGCAGGCGCGCGGTCGAGCTAACCGCGCACGGCGAGGAGTACACCCCCGTGGGCCGGGTCGTCGACGAGAAGGCGATCGTCAACGCCTGCGTGGCGCTGCTGGCCACCGGCGGCTCGACCAACCACACCATGCACATCGTCGCCATCGCCGCGGCGGCCGGCATCGACCTGCTCTGGGACGACCTGGCCGCGCTGTCGAAGGTGGTGCCGCTGCTCACCCGCATGTACCCCAACGGGCAGGCGGACGTGAACCACTTCCAGGCCGCGGGCGGCATGCAGGTGCTCATCGGCGACCTGCTGGACGCCGGGCTGCTCCATCGCGACGTGCTGACGATCGCCGGGCGCGGGCTGGACCACTACCGCTCGTCCGTCGAGCTCAAGGACGGCGAGCTGGTCTGGCAGGAGCGCACCGGCGGCAGCACCGACCCCGACGTGCTGCGTCCCGTCTCGGACGCCTTCTCCCCCGACGGCGGCATCCACATGCTCGACGGCAACCTGGGCCGCGCGGTCAGCAAGGTCTCCGCGGTCAAGGACGAGCACCTGGTCGTCGAGGCCCCGGCGAAGGTCTTCGACGACCAACTGGAGCTGCTGCGCGCCTTCGAGGCGGGCGAGCTGGACGGGCAGGACTTCGTGGCGGTCATCCGCTACCAGGGGCCGAGCGCCAACGGCATGCCCGAGCTGCACAAGCTCACCCCGCCGCTGTCGGTGCTGCTGGACCGGGGGCAGCGGGTGGCGATCGTCACCGACGGCCGCATGTCCGGCGCGTCGGGCAAGGTCCCGGCCGCCATCCACCTGTCGCCCGAGGCCGCCCACGGCGGTCCGATCGCGCTGGTCTGCGACGGCGACCCGATCCGCCTCGACTCCACCGCCGGCACCCTGGAGCTGCTGGTCCCGGCGGAGGAACTGGCCGCCCGCACGCCGCAGGGCGCGCCGCTCACCGACGCCCAGTGGGTGGGCACCGGCCGCGAGCTGTTCGCCGCCTTCCGCCGTACGGCGGGCCCCGCCGAGCGCGGCGCGGGGATCTTCGCCCTGAACGGCCACGCCGAGGGCGTCGCCGCCGCCGCGAACCGGGTCCGGCCGTGAACGGGCAGAACGTCCCCCGTACGAGCCCGGTGAGGGAGGCCTGGTGAGCCTTCCCTGGCTCGTCGCCGACATCGGCGGCACCAACGCCCGGTTCGGACTGGTCACGGAGCCGGGCGGGCAGCCGCAGGCGGTGGCCGTACTGGCCGGAGCGGATCACGACGGGCTCCCCGAAGCCGTAGCCGCCTATCTCGCAGACCATGCGGGCGGAGTTCAGCCGGGAGCGGCCTGCATCGCGATCGCGGGTCCGGTCGAGGGCGACCGTTACCGGCTCACCAACGCCGGCTGGGCGGGCTCGGTACGCGACCTGGGCATCCCGAACGCCGAGCTGCTCAACGACTTCGAGGCGCTGGCTGCCTCCCTGCCGCACCTGGCGGGTGACGACCTGGTCTCCCTGGGCGGCCCCGAGCCGTCGCGCGGGGTCAAGGCCGTGCTGGGCCCGGGAACGGGGCTGGGCGTGGGAGGCCTGGTGCCCGCGGTCGAGGGATGGGTGCCGATCCCCGGCGAGGGCGGGCACGTCACCGTGCCGGTCCTGGACGAGCGCGACCACGCGATCGTCCAGGCGCTGCGCGCCGAGGGCCTGGAGCACGTGGTGGCCGAGCACCTGCTGTCGGGGCCGGGACTGACCCGGCTGCACCACGGTCTCGCGCTGGTGCACGGCGTGGACGCGCCGCGGCTGTCCGCCTCGGACATCGTGGCCCGGCTGGACGACTCGCTGTGCGCGGAGACCGTCGAGGTCTTCTGCGGCATGCTCGGCACCTTCGCCGGGAACGTCGCGCTGACCCTGGGCGCCCGTGGCGGGATCTACCTGGGCGGCGGCGTGCTGCCCCGTATCGTGGACCGGGTCCGTTCCAGCGACTTCCGCCGCCGGTTCGAGGCTACCCCGACCTTGAACGACTACCTGTCCGCCATCGCCACGACGCTGATCGTGGCCCCGCAGCCCGCGCTGGTCGGCGCGGCGGCCTGGCTGAACCAGCGCCTGTCGAACATGGAGTATGTATGAGTCTGCTGGACATCGCCCCGGTCGTGCCGGTCGTCGTGATCGACGACCTGGAGACCGCGGTGCCCCTGGCGCGCGCCCTGGTGGCGGGCGGCCTGCCGGTCATCGAGGTGACCCTCCGCACGGCCGACGCCCTGAGGGCCATCGAGCGGATCGCCGCCGAGGTGCCCGAAGCGGTGATCGGCGCCGGGACCATCCGCACCCCGGCCGACGTGGCGGCCTCCGTGGCGGCCGGCTCCCGGTTCCTGGTCAGCCCGGGCAGCACGCCGAAGCTGGTGGACGCCATGGAGGCGAGCGGCGTGCCGTTCCTGCCCGGCGTGGCGACCGCGTCGGAGGTCATGGCGCTGGCCGAGCGCGGGCTGACGGAGATGAAGTTCTTCCCGGCCGAGGCGGCCGGCGGCCTGCCGTACCTGAAGGCGCTCGGCGGGCCGCTGCCGGACGTGCGGTTCTGCCCGACGGGCGGGATCAGGCTCGCGACGGCTCCCGACTACCTCGCGCTGCCGAACGTCGGCTGCGTGGGAGGGACCTGGCTCACCCCCGCCGACGCGCTGGCCGCCGGCGACTACGCGCGGATCGAGAAGCTGGCCGCCGAGGCGGCCGCCCTCCGCTAGGGCGCACCCGCCCCCGAACCTCGCAGGCGGACCGCCTCCTCCCTTGGTCCGCCTGCGGCCATGAGTCGCCGTGACCCGGTGTGGACGCTCATGGAACCCGGCCCATGGCCGCCTTACCCGGCGGCCATGGGCTTTCCTCGTCCACGGACGGGGAGGGCTCGTCGGAGGCGGGTCAGTGTTCGCTGCTCACGCTCACTCCGGTGAAGGCGGTCGTGCCGTACAGGGTGATGTAGTGGTATCCGGCCCGCGGTGAGGTGATGGTCAGGGTCTCGGCGTTGCCCGCGGTGGCCGAGCGCTTGCTGTAGTTGTTCGCGGTGGCCCAGGAGCCGGGGCTGTAGTAGAGGTCGGCGTTGCCGGTGCCGCCGGAGGTCGTGATCTTGAGTTGGGCGGTTCCGGCGGGGACGTTGATGTAGAGGTAGGAGTGGCTGCCGGTGTTCGCGGCGACGTCGGTCCGGACGCAGTTCCTGCCGAGCATGCGGACGTCGGAGCCGGCGCACTGCGGCAGTGGCGCGGTCACGGTGACGGTCTTGGTGATCGTGCCGGTCTTGCCCCCGTTGTCGGTGACGGTCAGCCGGACGGTGTAGGTGCCCGAAGCGGCGTACGTCCTGGACGGGTTGGCCGCGGTCGAGGTGCCGCCGTCGCCGAAGTCCCAGGCGCGTGAGGCGATGGTGCCGTCGGCGTCGGTCGAGCCGTCGGTGAAGGCGACGGTGGCGCCGTTGACGGCGGTGGTGAAGGCCGCGACGGGCGCCGTGTTGGCCGGGGTGCCGTCACCGCCGCAGGCGCCGCTCGCGCAGGCGGTCAGCCAGGTGTTCCAGTCGGCGGTGTAGTTCAGGCCGGTCAGGAAGGAGCGGGCCCCGCTCCAGTCGCCGGCGCGGTAGCGGCCGAGGACGGTGGCGACGTCGGCCGGGTGCTTGTCCAGCATGTAGCGGGCGGCGAGGTAGCCCCAGCGGTAGGTGCGGGTGGTGTCCTCGTGCTCGTAGGTGGTGTCGAACACCTCGCGCAGGGTGAAGGTCTTCTTGGCGGCCTCGGTGATGGCGGCGTCGTAGACGACGTCGCGGTAGGAGTAGGAGACGTACTCGGCGAAGCCCTCGGTCCACCAGGTGGTCGGGGTGGACTGGCTGGCGTTGAAGTCGCCGTACATGTCGAAGCGGCCGTCGAGATAGTGCGTGTACTCGTGGTTCAGGTTCCAGATGGCGAAGGCGGGCAGGACCCGGGTGTCCTCGTAGGCGATGAACCTCGGCTGGTTGCCCGCGACGCCGGGACTACCCTCCAGGTACATGCCGCCGTTGTTGGTGGCGATGTCGTACAGCGCGCCCGCGTAGGTCTGGTAGTCCACGCTGGAGTTGAAGACGACCACCTCCAGGGAGGTGTTCCGGTCATCGGCGACCGGACCGTTGTCCTTCACGAGGCTGTGGAAGTAGGCGTCCTGGCCGGCCAGGCTGGCGCAGCTCGCGTCGAGCTGGGCGGTGGTGATGTCCTGGGCCCGGATGCGCAGGGTGGGGCCGCAGTCATGGCTGATCGGCAGCACGGTGGCCGTGATCTGCGCCCGGTAGTCGCAGACGCCGTAGTAGGAGCAGTTCGCGTTGTCGTAGTAGTCGACCATGTCGGCCAGGGCCACCCACATCTTGGCCGTCGGGCCGGTGATGGCGCTCCGGCCGATCAGGGCCTTCACCATGGGACGGACCTTGGCCTGCAGCGAGGCGTACTGGACGAACCGGCTCAGCTCACGGCCGGCGTTGTAGGGCAGGTAGTAGTAGTCCCCGCCGAGCAGGCCGGAGTGGTCGACGGCGAAGCCGTTGACGACGTCCAGGAGGCTGGGGTCATTGGTGACGGCGGTGACGAACGCGGGGTCGTAATGGCCGCGGAACAGCACGGTGAAGACGCTGTTCACCGAGCTGCGCATGTACTTGTAGGCGTTGTAGGAGCTGTTGTAGGCGGTCAGCAGCCGCTTGACCACGTAGATGTAGCGGGTGTTCTCCTGCGCGCTGTCGATGAGGATGACGGCCTCGTTCAGCGTGTCGCCGTTGACGTCGTTGACGTCGCCGGAGCGGCCGTTGGCGAAGAACGCGTCCAGCGCGGAGCGGACCGGGCTCCGCAGCGCCGTGCCGTACGCGCCGATGCCGTTGTCGGCCTTGCTCTGCACGTAGTAGCCGGCCCGCAGGAACAGCACGAGTTGCAGCGTGCCGGTGCTGTTGTCACCCGCGTAGGCGACGGCGTTGTCCCGCAGCGCGGTGGCCGCGGTGACCATCTTCGTCTCGGCGAACGTGGCGCGGGCTTCGGCGCCGGTCAGCCTGAACAGCGTGTTCACGCAGGTGGGGTCGGCGTTCTTGATGGCGGTGACCAGGGCGGCGCCGCTCTGGCCGGTGAAGTTCGCCACGTCGCACACCGCTGCCGCCGCGGCGCGCTGCTTCCCGGTGTCCGGTGGCGCGTCGTAGTCGTCGCGCTGCTGCTCGACGAAGGCGGACAGCGGCGGAAGCTCGTCGGGGGTGAGGGGCTTGTGCTGGACGTGCGGCGTCCTCTCGTCGCGGGCGCCGGAGACGTCCCGGTCGGCCACGGGCCCGCCGGTCCGTACGACCGCCGTGCTCGGTGGGGCGGAGACGATCTGTGTGCCGATGCCTAAGCCGAGAACGGAGCCGACGAGCACCATCCGGGTGATCGTTCGGCGCAACTCGCTGCGCATGTCACTCCTGGGGGGGAAGGGAGCGATCCCGTCTGGTCAACGACCGGACGGCTAATCGTATGTAAAATTTCACACGTCACATGGTTAAGACAAGTCTCAATTTTTCCGGCAGCAAGCAAGCCGACTTATGGGAATTTGAGAACTTTCCAGATCCGCAAAACCCGCGTCGGCCTTGACCGGATCCCCGCGACCGCTCTCTCCGGCGTCGGCGGGTCCTCCGCTCCGGCCCGCGTTTCCGGCCGGTGTCCTCTGCGGCACGGGATGACCGTGGCCAATTGATGACATATGCATCGCGAGACAGACATATCGGCGGAGCGGATCAGGCAGACAGGTGGAGTGACCGGCCGGAGTCCCCTAACCTGGGAGGACGAGGGGAGTACTTCCCAAGAACCGCCCCGGTCAGTACGGACGCCCTACGGCATCCCCGGACGGTCGCCCGCGACATGCGGGTGAAGGAGACCTCGAATGGCCAAGCGCATTCGAGGAGTCCCCATGCTCGCTGACAGACCGCTTCCGACGGCCGCCGGTCCGCCCCGGCCGCGGGAGACCTCCCCCGCCGAGGCTCCGTCCCCGGCCGTCGCCGGCCTCGCCACCGGGCGCGCCCCCTCCCGCCCGGTGCGCCCGGCGCCCGCCGTCACGGCCCCCCGCCCGCGCACCGGCCGCCGTGCGTCCGGACCGGCGGACACGCGCCATCGATAACCCCGCCCGACCTTCACCCGGTCCGTCCTGTCCCTGCGGCACCGGACCGCAGGCGAACCCGTTTCCGCCCACCTGGAAGGCCGCGAGACGCATGACGAGACAAGTCCCCCACCCCTGTGAGGTGCACGCGATGGCCACGACCACCCCGGCCGGCCGAGCGTCCGCCGAGGAGCTGAACTATCCCCCCGGATCACTGGTGCTGCTGGCGGGGCTTCCCGGCGCGGGCAAGAGCACCCTGCTGGACCGGCTGTACGGGCTGCGCGGCGACGAGAGGGGGCCGGTCCGTGCCGGTGAGGCGTGGGTGATCGACTCGCGGCAGTCCCGTAACTGGTGGGCGCGCTACCTCGGGCCGATCCCCCCGCGGATCCGCACCCCGATCGTGCACGCCACACACGTGTCGCGGATCGCGCGGGCGGTGGTGCGCGGGCACGGCGTCGTCGCGCACACCCGGGGCACCTGGCCGCACATCCTGTACGGCTTCGCCTGGCTGGCCCGCGGGGTCGGCAGCGAGGTCCACCTGATCATGCTCGACGTGGAGCCGGAGATCGCACGCGCGGGGCAGCTCTCCCGTGGAAGGGTCGTCACCGCCTCCGGCTTCGCCCGGCACTGCCGGCGCTGGCGGGTGCTCATCGAGCGTGCCCGCGGCGGCGCCCTCCCGCCCGCGGCAGGCGTCACCGTGCTCGACCGGCCCGCCTCGGACCTGCTGCGCGCCATCCGCTTCGACGGACCGCGGGGCGGGGAACCGGACGGCCGTCAGGAGGGGGAACGGGACGGGCGGTAGGGCCGCAGGACGGACCGGCGGTCACCCGGGGCGACAGGGCCGCGGGGCCGGCGGCACCATCCGAGGCGAGCGGGCCCTATCCGTCCGGGCGTGAGGCCCACCGGCCGGAGACCCTCAGATCGGCCAGGATCGCACGGTGGTCGCTGATCGACATCGGCAGCACCCGGCTGTCGAGGGTCGTGAAGCCTCGGGTGAGCACGTGGTCCAGGCGGACGGCGGGCAGGACGGCGGGCCAGGTGAACTGCAGGCCCGTGCCGGCCTTCTCCGACACGGACGACAGGAGCGCGGTGAGGTGGCCCAGTTCCCGGTCGGTGGTGGCGGTGTTCAGGTCGCCGACGACGATGATCCGAGGGCTGGGATCCTCCCGGACCGCACGGGCCAGTGCCTTCACCTCGGTGTTGCGGTTGGCGATGACGGACGGCTGGGCGGGGCGGAAGGACGCGAGGTGCACCGCGTAGAGGCTGACCTCGCCCTGCGGAGTGCGGAGGACGGCATGCTGCGAGCGCGGCACTCCGGACACGGGCCGCGGCAGGCCGTCGAAGGGATACCTGCTCCACACCGCCACCCCCGGATTGTCGGGGAACCGGTAGGGGTAACCGGGGTCGATCTCCCGGGCGAAGGCGGGATCCATCGTCCCGTTCTCCAGCACCGGGTCGTCGGAGACCTCCACGGCCACGAGGATGTCCGCGCCGGTGGCCCGCAGGGCCCTGGCGGTCGCCGCCAGGTCGCCGTTGGCGTAGCTGACGTTCTGGTGGACCACGCGCAGGTCCCGCGGTCCGGTGGCCGCGGTGCGGACGAACGCGGGCCCGAACATCACCGCCCACATCACGGCCGGGATCATGACTCCCGCCAGCGCGAGCCATGACCGGCGGGCGAACGCGACAAGGGCCAGGAGGGGGACCGCGAGGCCCAGCCACGGCAGGCCGCTGTCGAGCGTGTTGCCCATCCCCCGCCAGTTCGGCAGCAGCCGGTGCCCCGCCAGGACGAGGGCGGTCAGCGCACCCGCGGCCGCCGTCAGCCCTCCCCGGAACCGCGTCGACATGATGATCAGAGATCCCTTCGGCGACTACGGGTTCCGGTGGCCTGCACCGGAGCAGTCCATCACGGCGCCGGCGGGCACGGCGGCGAGTCGGGCGGCTGCGGGACTCGACGTGCCCGTGCCGGGCGGATGACTTTACCGCCCCCTGGTGATGTCCTCCGTCCGGGCGGGGCAGATGCCAGGAGAAGCAGGAGGAATACCATTGGCTTCCTCCCCACGGCTGAAGCCGGGGTCTCCACGCGCAAGGAGATTTGATGATCGACGTACTGGCCCTCGGTGAGGAGCATCTGGCCCTCGCCCGGGAGAGCTCCCACGGCCGCAGCGCCCGCACCTTCCTGCGCGAGGGCCCACTGCGTCAGGCGATCGTCGCGCTGACCGCGGGGTCGGCCCTCGGCGAGCACGAGGCCCCGCCGGCCGCGAGCCTGCACGTCCTGTCGGGACGGGTGCGGATCCTGGACGAGCAGGGGGCCGTCGGGCTGGCCACCGGGCAGATCGCGCCGATCCCGCGGCGGCGGCACTCGCTGGAGGCCGACGAGGACTCCGTCGTCGTCCTCACCACCGTCGTCGATCTCGCCGCCGACGCCGGCTGACATCCGTCCGGTACGGCGCGCGGGCGGATCCGGCCCCGCGTGCCGGACAGGCCGCCGCTCACGCTCGCGGCGGCGCCCGCCCAGACGGGCGGGCGGGCGGTCCCGCGGCCGGACGGACCCGACCGGCCGGCTCCCGTCACCGGCCGCGCAGGCGTCACTGACCGTGCAGGTGTCTGACCGTGCAGGTGTCTGACCATGCAGGTGTCACTGACCGTGCAGGGCGTCCAGCGGCAGGGGGACCGAGGGGAGGCGCACCCGCTCGTCACACCCGGTGGTCTCGACGGCCGCCCGGAGAAGACCCGTCAGCGCCCCCTCCCGCCCGTACGGGCGGGAGCGGAGAGCCTCGGCGATCAGCCCGGAGCGCGGATGGCTCTCCCTCAGCTCGGCGTAGCGCAGCGCCACCACGCGGGCGACGGCGGCCGGGTTGTCCAGGCCGTAGACGGCGTAGAGCCGCCGCCTGGTCCTCGGCGACAGGCGCCCGGTCCACCAGCGGTAGACCATGCCGTCCGTCCAGACCACCAGGTCGGCCCAGACGGACACCAGCGCCAGGCCGTAGCCGTCGTGAACGTCGCCCTCGACGCCGTGCCGGACCAGCTCGTCGCGGAGCAGACACGCGGCGTGAACGGCGGGCGTTCCCGCGAGCACGCCTCGGAGGTTCGCCATTGCCCACCTCCTCTCGGCGTTCGGTGAAAACGACGAACCGTTTCCCCTACACAGGGTGCCGTGGGATGATTACTTTCGGTAGGTGCTCGATTACTAAGAGACACATGCAACTTGGTTGGGTTTCACTGTGGGACCCACCCCGGCACATGTAGGACCCGAAAGGACGGGAGCCCCCATGCCCGCCCCAAACGAGCTGGATCCCAGCGCCAGCGTGATGGCCTACTGGGGCTCCGAGCTTCGCCGGCTGCGAGAGGCCATGGGCTGGAGCCAGCAGGAGCTCGCGAAGCGGACGACCTACTCCACCTCTCTGGTGGGCCTGGTCGAGACCGCCATGCGCGCCCCGACCAGGAAGTTCGCGCAGCGATGCGACGAGGTGCTGGAGACCGGCGGAACGCTCATCAAGCTCTGGCCGCTGATCGGCCGGGAGTCCTCGCCCGCCTGGGTCCGCTCGCTGTTCGAGCTGGAGTGGGAGGCGCGCACGCTCCGCAACTACCAGCTCGCGGTGGTGCCGGGGCTGCTGCAGACCGAGGACTACGCGCGGATGCTGACCCGCCTGGGTCGGCCGTTCGACACCGCCGAGCAGGTGGAGGAGATGGTGACGGTGCGGATGCAACGGCAACGGCTGCTGGACCGCCCGGACCCGCCGATCCTCTTCGTCCTGCTGGACGAGGCCGTGCTGTCGCGCCCCATAGGAGGTGCCCGGGTGATGCGAGAGCAGCTCGGGCACCTGCTGGAGGCGACGGCGCGACCACGGGTCACCCTTCAGGTGATCCCCTTCGAGGTGGGGGCCTACCCCGGACTGGCCGGACCCATATTGGTCCTCTCCTTCAAGGGAGCGCCCGATGTGGTGTACATGGAGAACGCGGAGAACGCGCAACTCCTGACCGATCCCGCCCGGGTCGACCCCCTGTCGGCCCAGTTCGACGCATTGCGTTCCTGGGCACTCCCACAGGCCGCCTCCGCGGCCTTTATCGAGAAGAGGATGAGTTCATGGATCTGACCGGTGCCCGGTGGCGCAAGAGCAGCCGTAGCAACGGCAACGGCGGCGAGTGCGTCGAGGTGGCCGTCAACCTCCCCGGCGTCGTCGCCGTCCGCGACAGCAAGAACCCCGACGGTCCCGCTCTGCTGTTCTCGCCCGAGGTGTGGGCCACCTTCCTGACCCGGATCAAGGGCGACTCGCTCTAGGATCGCCTCCGCACGGGGAGGCTGCTCCTGCGGGCATAGCGTAGATCTTTCCGGCTCGATGCCACCCATCGTGTGTATAGGCCCGAACTGTCTGGGTATGCGACTCAATCAGGGGGAAGTGCGCAGGCAGAGTCCAACGCCGGCGCACATGCGTTCTTCGGCCAGAGAAGGCACGATGAAAGTTGCCCGGGGGGAGAGATCAAGCGGGCTGGGGCTGGAGGTGTTCGATCCGGCCCCCGTCGGGGTGTCGGTCACCAGTGCTCGGGACCACCGGCTGGTGTACGCCAACGCGGTCTACCGGTCGGTCTTCGGCGACAGATCGCTCTGGGCCCTCGCTCGCGAGGCGTTCAGCGACCACGTCGATCGGGACTACTACTTCGGGCTGTCCGACCAGGTCCTGAGCACCGGCGAGCCCGTGACCGTCACCGACGCCCCCGTGGCCCTCGCCTACGCCGACACCGGCCCGCAGGAGCGCTTCTTCACCTTCAGCCTCTCGGAGATCTCTCTCGGCGGCGGCGAGCGCGGGGTGCTGCTGGTGTCGGTGGAGGTGACCGAGCAGGTCAGCGCCGCGCAGCGGATCCAGGCCCTCTCCGAGGAGCGGCGCCGCCTTCTCCAGCGCTACCAGAAGCTGGGGAGCGTCGGCGCGGAGATGGTCTGGGTGACCGCGGCCGACGGCAGCATCATCGAACCGAGCCCCGGCTGGGAGCGGGTGACCGGGCAGTCGTGGGAGGAGTTCAAGGGGGAGGGATGGCTGGAGGCCGTCCATCCCGACGACCGCGAGCCGACCGCCGAGTCATGGTCCCGGGCGACCCGGGAGGTGCCCCACCTGTGGGAGCACATCCACCGGATCCGCCTCGTGGACGGCACCTACCGGCACTTCAGCGTCCGCGCCGTACCGGTGCTCGAAGGCGACACCGTGGTGGAATGGGTGGGCAGCTGCACCGACATCGAGCAGGCGTGGCAGGAGGACCGGCGCTGGGAGCTGCTCAACCGCGCCGCCGCCGCCACCGCCGACGTCATCCGCCTGGAGGAGATGCTCTCCGCGCTGGCCCGCGCGATGGTGCCGGACCTGGCCGACGGGTGCATCATCTACCTCCTGCCCGACTCGCCGGACCGCCCCGAGAACGCCCCTCTGGTGGCGCACCTCGTCGCCTCCGCCGCCCGGCCCGGCCTGCCCGAGCTTCCGGAGCACGGCGAGGAGATCTTCGCCCCCGACACCGTTTTCACCCGCATGGTGCGCCGCCGCCGCCCCATCCACCGGACGTTCCCCACCGGGCGCCCCGCCCCCGGTGTCGCACCGGCGGGGGCCGAGGCCTGGCTCGTCTCGGCCGAGGCCAACAGCGTGGTCCTCGTGCCGGTCGTCGTCGACGGCACCGTGGCGGCGGTGGTGGTGGCCTCCGTCTGCGGTGACCGCCCCCCGATCAGCGCGGCCGACGTCGCCCTGATGGACCAGATGCTCGACAACGCGCACGACGCCCTCAGCAACGCCATCGAGTTCCGGCGCACGAAGCGGGTGGCGCTCGCCCTGCAGCGCAGCCTGCTCCCGGAACCGCCCGCCGTGCCGGGCCTGCGGATCGCCGCCCGCTACCGGCCGAGCGCCGCCGCCGCCGAGGTCGGCGGGGACTGGTACGACTGCTTCCGGCTGCGCGACGGCGCCACCATGCTGACGATCGGCGACGTGGCCGGCCACGACCTGCCCGCCGCCGTCGCCATGAGCCAGATCCGCAACCTGCTCCGGGGGCTGGCCGTCGACCGCGAGGAGCCCGTCGGCGACATCCTCAGACGCCTGGACCTCGCGATGGAGACCCTCTACGAGGAGCAGACCGCGACCTGCGTCCTGGCGCGCGTGGAGAGTTCCGAGGACGGCGGCTGGCAGCTGAACCACTCCGTGGCCGGGCATCCGCCGCCTCTGCTGGTCACCGGCGACGGCAAGGGCCGCTTCCTCGACGGCTTCGCCGATCCTCTGCTGGGCCTGCTCCCCGACCTGCCGCGGAGCAGCGTCATCGAGCCGCTGCCGCCGGAGGGCACGCTGCTCCTCTACACCGACGGCCTCGTCGAACGTCCGGGTGAGGACATCGACGAGGGGCTGGCCCGGCTGTGCCGCCAGGCCGCGGCGCTCGCCGGGGAGCCCCTGGAGACGTTCTGCGACGCGCTGCTGTCCGAGCTGGCCACCAACGGCAAGGACGACATCGCCATGATCGCCGTACGCCTGCCGGCCGCACGGCTCACAGCGGCAGGACACCACCCGGCTTGAGGGCCTTCATGGCGATCTGGGAGGTGAGCTTGTCGAGTCCGGGCAGGCGGCCGAGCTTCTCCAGGCAGAGCTGGCTGTAGGAGTCCATGTCGGGCACGGCGACCCGCAGCACGTAGTCGGGGCGGCCGAACATGCGCAGGCACTCGACCACGTCGTCGATCTCCATGACCGCCGTCTCGAAGGCGGTCACGGTCTCGGCGTCCTGCCCCTCCAGCTCGACGTAGGCGAGGACCTGGAACCCGCGTCCGACGGCGGCGGGGTCGACCACGGCCCGGTAGCCGGTTATCACCCCCGCCTCCTCGAGGTTGCGGACCCGGCGCAGGCACGGCGAGGGGGTCAGCCGCACGCGCTCGGCGAGTTCGAGGTTGCTGAGCCGCCCCTCCACCTGCAGGAGACCAAGAATTGCGCGATCCGTTGCATCCATGGCAACCGATGCTAACCAACAGCGTAATCACCATAAATCTTGACATCGAATTTCGGTCCACCTGACATAACCTTGCGGGCAATCGAAGCGGTGCAGACAGACGGGACCACGCTCATGACGATCTTCGCCGATGCCCGTGAGGTGACGCCCGACGACCGGTACGTCCTCGACGAGGGCCGGGTCTTCATGACCGGCACGCAGGCACTGGTCCGCGTGATCCTCGACCAGATGCGCGCCGACCGCTCCGCCGGCCTCGACACGGGCACGATGGTGTCGGGCTACCCCGGCTCCCCGCTCGGCGGCTTCGACCAGGAGCTCGCCCGCTCCCACCAGCACGCCGGGCCGCTCGGCGTCGTGCACCGGCCGGGCCAGAACGAGGAGCTGGGCGCCACCGCCGTCTGGGGCAGCCAGCTCGTGCCGACGCTCCCCCGGCCGCGCAAGGCGGGCGTCCTGGGCGTCTGGTACGGCAAGGCCCCCGGCGTCGACCGGGCGGCCGACGCGTTCCGGCACGGCAACTTCGTCGGCGCCCACCCCGACGGCGGCCTGATCGCCTTCTGCGGCGACGACCCCACATGCAAGTCCTCGACGCTGCCCTCGGCCACCGAGAGCGCGCTCGCCGCGCTGGGCATGCCGATCGTCCACCCCGGCAGCGTGCAGGAGCTGCTCGACCTGGGCCGCCACGCGATCTCGGCCTCCCGTGCCAGCGGCCTGTGGGTGGCGGTGAAGGCGGTCTCCAACGTGGTGGACGGCACCGGCACGGTCGGCGTCGGCCCCGGCCGGGTGGTCCCGGTCATGCCGGTCGTCGAATACGAGGGCAGGCCGTACCGTCACACGCCGGACGCCACCCTGCTCACTCCCTGGTCGCTGGAGATGGAGCGGACGCTGACCGGCCCGCGTCTGGAGCTGGCGCGCGCCTACGCCAGGGAGAACGGCCTCAACCGGATCACCGTCGACCCCCGTGACGCCTGGCTCGGCATCGTCGCCTCGGGCACCGCCTACCACGACGTGCGCGAGGGGTTCCGCAAGCTGGGCGTGGACCCCGCCGAGCTCGGCGTCCGCATCCTGAAGATCGGCATGCTCTGGCCGCTGGAGCCCGGCATCGTCCGGACCTTCGCCCGGGGCCTGGAGGAGATCCTGGTCGTCGAGGAGAAAGGCCCGCTGCTGGAGACCCTGGTCAAGGACGTCCTGTACGGCACCGCCGACGCCCCGCGCGTCCTCGGCAAGCTCGACGAGAACGGCGCGGCCCTGATCCCGCGGGCCGGGGGCGTCGACGCCGACCTGGCCGCCAAGGCGATCGCCTTCCGGCTGCGCCGCAAGGGCCTGGACGGCCGCGCCGAGATCGCCAAGGGCCTGGCCGTGATCTCCCGGCCGGCACCGCTGAAGCTGCTCGGCGCGGAGCGCACCCCGTTCTTCTGCTCGGGCTGCCCGCACAACCGCTCCACCGCCGTTCCGGACGGCGCCCCGGTGGGCGCGGGGATCGGCTGTCACACGATGGTGGTGCTCAACCGCGAGGGCAAGGGCACGCTGACGGGCCTGACCCAGATGGGCGGCGAGGGCACCCAGTGGATCGGCCAGGCGCCGTTCACCGACACCCCGCACATCTTCCAGAACCTGGGTGACGGCACCTTCCACCACTCCGGCTCGCTCGCCGTGCGCGCCGCCGTGGGCGCGGGCGTCAACATCACCTACAAGCTGCTCTACAACAGCGCCATCGCCATGACCGGCGGCCAGACGATCACCCCCTCCCTCGCCGTGGCCGACCTGACCCGCTGGCTGGAGGTGGAGGGCGTGCGCCGGGTGATCGTCACCACCGACGAGCCCGAGCGCTACCGGGGGGTCAGGCTGGCCCGGATCGCCGAGGTCCGCGACCGCACCGCGCTGCAGGACGCGCAGCGTGAGCTGGCCGCGATCCCCGGCGTGACCGTGCTGGTCCACGACCAGCAGTGCGCGGCCGAGAAACGGCGGCTGCGCAAGAAGGGCGCCCTGCCCGACCCGGTCAGGCGGGTGGCGATCAACCAGCGGGTGTGCGAGGGCTGCGGCGACTGCGGGCAGAAGTCCGAGTGCCTGTCGGTGCTGCCGGTGGAGACCGAGTTCGGCCGCAAGACCGAGATCCACCAGTCGTCGTGCAACAAGGACTACTCCTGCGTGGAGGGCGACTGCCCCTCCTTCCTGACCGTCACGCCGGGCAGGGCCGCCGGGAGGCGCGCCGCCGTACCGGCTCCCCCGTCGCTGCCGGCGCCGCCGTCGCGCACCGGGGAGACGATGATCCGGCTGGTGGGCATCGGCGGCACCGGCGTGGTGTCGGTGGCGCAGATCCTCGGCACCGCCGCGATGTTCGACGGCAGGCAGTCACGCGGGCTCGACCAGACCGGCCTGGCCCAGAAGGGCGGCACGGTCGTCTCCGACATCCTGATCTTCGAGGGCGGCGACGACCGGTCCGGGCGGGCCGGCACGGCCGGCGTGGACGCCTATCTCGCGCTCGACCTGATCGGCGCCACCGACCCCAAGCACCTGAGCGGCGCCGACCGTGACCGGACCGTCGCGGTGGTCTCCACCAGCCTGGTCCCCACCGGCTCCATGGTCCTGAACCCGTCCACGCACGTCACCGACCTCGGCTCGCCGATCGGCGCGCTGGAGTCGCGCACCCGGCGCGAGCTGAACGTCTATCTCGACGCCGAGGACGTGGCCCAGAGGCTGTTCGGCGACCACATGCCGGCCAACACGATCGTGGTCGGCGCGGCCTGGCAGCGCGGGCTCATCCCGCTCAGCCTGGAGTCGATCGAGCGGGCCATCCGCCTGGGCGGAGGCAGGAGCGCGGAGCGGACGATCGCCGCCTTCCACTGGGGCCGGGCCGTCGTCGCCGACCCGGAGTCCGTGGCACGGGCGACCGGCGCCTCCGCGACGGCCGGGCGGCCGTCGAGCCCCGAGGTCGCCGGGCTCGTCGACTCGGTCGCCGCGACCGGCACCGAGCTGCACCGGATCCTGACGGTCCGGGTGGCCGACCTCGTCGCCTACCAGAACCTGCGCTACGCCACCCGCTACGCCGACGCGGTGCGCGCGGTCCTCTCCCTGGAGCGGGAGACCTCGGCGGAGCAGTGCCCGATCACCGAGGCCTACGCCCGCCACCTGCACCGCCTGATGGCCTACAAGGACGAGTACGAGGTGGCCCGGCTCCACCTGGACCCGGCCGAGAGGGCCCGCGTCGCCGCCGAGTTCGGCCCCGGCGCGAAGATCTCCTACAACCTGCACCCGCCGTTCCTGCGCGCCCTGGGCGTGAACCGCAAGATCCGTCTCGGCGCCTGGTTCGACCCGGCCTTCCGCCTGCTGTACGGCATGCGCGGGCTGCGCGGCACCCGGCTGGACCCGTTCGGCATGGCCGGGGTGCGCAGGACCGAGCGCGAGCTCGTCGCCGAGTACACCCGCGACGTGCACCTCGCCCTCTCTCACCTGCGCCCGGAGACCGGGGAGCGGGTCCGCGAGCTGGCCGAGCTGCCGGAGGTGATCCGCGGCTACGAGCACGTCAAGATGCGCAACGTGGCCGCCTACCGGGAGCGGGCGGCGGCCCTGCTCGCCGCGCTATGACCCGACCTGCGAGAGGGGCGGGGTGATGTCCTCCAGCGAGGCCCGCTCGGCCCGCACCCCGAGGAAGATCGTTATGATCCCGGCGAACACCATCATGGCCGCCGCGAACAGGTAGCCGTAGAACAGCCGGGTCGGCTCCGGGTGGGCCTGGTCGCCGATCAGCGCGCCGAAGACGGTCGGGCCGAGCGAGCCGAACGTCTGGGCGATCGCGAAGAACACCGCGATCGCCAGGGCCCGGATCTCCAGCGGGAACAGCTCGCTGACGGTCAGGTAGCCGGAGCTGGCCGCCGCGGAGGCGATGAAGAAGATGACCGCCCACAGCAGCGTCTGGGTCGTCGCGGTGAGCATGCCCTCCTTGAACAGCCAGCCGGTCAGGGCCAGCAGGAGCCCGGAGAGGATGTAGGTGGAGGAGATCATCGGCTTGCGGCCGACGGTGTCGAACAGCGGGCCGAGCACGAACGGGCCGAGCAGGTTGCCCAGCGCGAACAGGAACAGGTACTTCGACGCGTCCGACGCGCTGACCCCGTAGAAGTTCGAGAGCACCAGCACGTAGGTGAAGAAGATCGCGTTGTAGAGGAAGGACTGGCTGATCATCAGGGTGGCGCCGAGGACGGACCGCTTGGGGTAGTCCCTGCAGACCACCCGGATCACGTCGCGGTAGCGGACCGGGCCGTGCGGCCGGATCTCGAGGGCCTTGCGCCTGTCCACCGGCGGCAGCTTCTTGCCGGGCTCCAGGACGTGCTCCTCGATCTCCCTGATCGCCTCCTCGGCCTCCCGCTCCCGGCCGTGCATGACCAGCCAGCGCGGGCTCTCCGGCAGGTGCCGCCGCAGGCCCCAGATCACCAGGCCGAGCAGCGGGCCGATGAGCAGGCCGAGCCGCCAGCCCACGTTCACCGGGAGCAGGCCGGGGTTGAGCAGGACGAAGGTGGAGGCCGTGCCGATCATCGCGCCCAGCCAGTAGGTGCCGCTGACCGCCAGGTCGATCCGGCCGCGGTAGCGGGCGGGGATGAGCTCGTCGATGGCCGAGTGGATCGCCGAGTACTCGCCGCCGATGCCCGTCCCGGCGATGAACCGGAACAGCAGCAGCCACCAGTAGTCGAACGAGAGCGCGGTGAGACCGTTGGCGACGAGGTAGACCCCGAGCGTGAAGACGAACAGCTTGCGCCGCCCCAGCCTGTCCGACAGCCGGCCGAACACCAGCGCGCCCGTCACCTGGCCCAGCAGGTAGACCGTCGCGGCGAACCCCACCTCGGTGGAGGTCAGCCCGAGTGTCTCCGGCGCCCGCAGGACGTCGCCGACCGCGCTGGCGATCGTGATCTCCATGCCGTCGAGCACCCAGGCCACCCCGAGCGCGGCCACCATCCTGGTGTGGAAACGCGACCAGGGCATGCGGTCGATCCGCGCCGGGATGAGCGTCCGGATGGTCTGCTCCCGCGCCGCCCCCATAACTACTCAGTGTAGTAATATATGACCTAAAGTCATGGTAGGCGGGGCGTCACGGGTAAGACAGGACATCACGCCGGCGAGGAGCGGAGGAGACCCTCCCCGCGACCGAGGAGGGCCGTCTCGTCGATGGGGTTCTCGTGGGTGCCCGCCGACGTGCAGGCGTGGGCCCCGGCGACGCCGCCGAGGGTGACGGCGTCGTCCAGGGACCGCCCGGAGAGCAGGCCGTACAGGACGCCGGAGACGAACGCGTCCCCGGCTCCGTTGCTGTCGACCACCGGGCCGGGCAGCGGGGCGGCGGGGAAGTGCCGGAACCCGCCGGCGTCGAGGACGTGGCAGCCCTCGGCGCCCGCCGTGCAGATCACGGTCCTGGCCCGGCCACCGGTCAGGATGTCGCGCATGACGGCCTCGCGGCGGGAGCCGAGCGCGGTGCTCGACAGGAAGACCAGGTCGGAGGAGTAGGCGTAGTCCTTGTGGAAGTCGTTCTCCCCGTCCCAGTCGTGCAGGTCGGTGGAGACGGACCCGCCCTCCAGGTCGGGGTAGACGTGGCGGGAGAAACCGGTGAGCGACACGTGGACGTGCCGGGCCTCGCGCACCGCCGCCAGGTAGAGCTCCCGGGGCAGCCGCTCGCCGGGCGCGTCACGGGGGTCGAACAGCGACAGCCGCCGCCCGTCGGGGCCGACCAGCAGGACGCTGCGCCGGGTGCCCTGGGGGGCGGGCGCCCACGCGAACTCCACTCCCCGGGCCTCCATGTGGGCCCGGATGAACCGGCCCTGCGGGTCCTCGCCGATCAGGTCGACCAGCTTGACCCGCAGCCCGAGCGTGTGGCAGCCGAGCGCGACGCCGCTGCCGGTGTTGCCGATCCGATCGATCATCGGGGGGACGGCGTAGGTGTCGGCGTAGGGCAGGGGCAGCGCGGGCACGTAGGCGGTGGTGTCCACCCCGGTCCCGCCGATGACGACGACGTCGTAGGCGGTCTGCATAGCTTCATGATCCCATCAGCCGGGCACGGCCCGATCCGGCCGGCGGCGCTCGCGGGCGGTACGTCTAGCGGTTGACCAGCGGGCCGGAGCCGGTCGAGCGGCGCACGACCAGCTCGGGCTGGAACATCAGCTCGATGTGCCTGCTCCGGATGCCGTTGATCTCCTCCAGGAGGGTGGCCACCGCGGCCGAGGCCATCGCGCCGATGGGCTTGCGCACGGTGGTCAGCGGCGGGTCGGTGAATGCGATCAGCGGCGAGTCGTCGAACCCCACCACCGACACGTCCGCCGGAACCGACAACCCCCGATCCCGGCACGCCCGGATCGCCCCCAGCGCCAT
>NZ_FOQY01000004.1:353500-448225 GCF_900113865.1 Streptosporangium canum
CGGGTTGTCCAGCTCCGGGGTGACCAGGCCGATCAGCCCGTTGCTGCGCTGACGCAACCGCTGCGGCCGCTCGTAACCCATCAGGTCCAGCGCGGTCAGCACCGCCTGCCTGGTCCCGTGTGACACGCCGGGCTTGCCGTTGAGCACCCTGCTGACCGTGGCCTCACTCACCCCCGCCTGCGCGGCGATGTCGGCCAGCCGGATACCCACGCCGTCGGGGCGGGACCGGGAGGTATGCGTGAGTTCACCGTCCATCAGAGGTACCCCACCATGCGGCTGAATTGGGCGCAAGCTGAACGACATTCGGCGCCCTGGAGTGAAATTCGTTTCCGAAACTTTTCGCAAACTGTAACATCCCCACTCTCCCGGACGGCCGTGGCGCTCATTTGGGAGGGCCGAACCCCTGATGCGCGACATAGCTACTCATCAGAAAAACTGAAGTAACCAGCAGATGTGCAATTTCCAACGACATCTATGGACACATGGGCAAGTGGCGCGATGTACTACCTCATCAATCACACGGCTGGATCCGGGCAGCGGAACCCGGGAGGAACGAGCGCGCATGAGTACCGTCGTCCTCGACAATGTGAGCAAGGTCTACCCCGGTGGGTACCTGGCGGTTGACCGCATGAACCTGCGCGCCGAAAACGGGGAGTTCCTCGTCCTGCTGGGGCCGTCCGGCTGCGGCAAGTCCACCCTACTCCGGATGATCGCGGGCCTGGAGGAGGTGACCTCCGGAGACCTCTGGCTGGGCGGCACGCTCGCCAACGACCTCGCCCCGCGTGACCGGGACGTCGCCATGGTCTTCCAGAACGGCGCGCTCTACCCGCACCGCACGGTACGCGGCAACATGGCCTTCCCCCTGGAGATCGCGAAGGCGGACCCGGCGATGGTCAGGGAACGCGTGACGGAACTGTCCAAGGCGCTGCACATCGACGAGACCCTCGAACGTCGCCCTGGAACGCTCTCAGGCGGCCAGCGCCAGCGCGTCGCGATGGGCAGGGCGATCGTCCGCCAGCCCTCGCTCTTCCTGATGGACGAGCCGCTGTCCAACCTCGACGCGGGCATGCGCACCGAGCTCCGCATGGAGATCTCCTCCCTGGTCCGCTCCCTCGGCGTGACCACGGTCTACGTGACGCACGACCAGGTCGAGGCCCTGACCCTGGCCGACCGGATCGCCATCATGAACCGCGGCGTGCTCCAGGACCTCGGCACCCCCGGCCAGGTCTACAACGACCCGGCCACCGCCTTCACCGCCGCCTTCCTCAGCTCCCAGCAGCTCAACCTGCTCGCGGCCACCGTGCGCACCCCGCAGAACCAGTTCATCCTGCTGGACTTCGGGGTGCACCAGATCACGATCCCCTGGACCGATCCCAGGGCCTACGCCATCTCCCAGCACGTCGGCCGCCAGATCATCGTGGGCCTGCGCCCGGACTGCCTGGCCCCGGTCCCCGAGACGTTCGAAGGCCCCGTCTTCCTCGGCCGTGTCCGGGCCCTGGAATACCACGGCCACGAGTGGCTCGCCTACGTCGAGAGCGGCATCCCCACCGTGCCCGTCCCCGAGCCTCCGGACCCCCGCCACAAGGCCCGCGACCTGGCGGCCACCGCTCCGGGCAGCCGGGCCCGCGCGGTCCTCAGGCGTCTGATCCCGGGCGCCGGGCTCGACCCCGCCCCCATTCAGGCGCAGGAGCAGGTCGGCGCCGGCACCCACCGCCGGGCCGACCTCATCGTCCGCGTCGGCTCCCGCCCCGTCTGGCGGGCCGGTGAGCCGGCCCGGGTGGGCGTCGACGTCACCCGCCTGATGCTCTTCGCCCTCGACGGCTCCCGCATCGACCCGCCGCACCGCTGACCGGCCGGCACGGCGCCGTACGCCCTCCGGCGCGGGCCCGCCGCGCGGATCAGCGGCCGAGGATGGCGACGATCTCCACGATGCGGATGGCACGGTCCAGCTCCGCCCGGTGGAAGGCCGGCCCGTCGGTGCGGGCGAGGATCAGGTGCAGGCCCGCGTCGGGCACGGGCAGGCTCATCAGGCAGTGCCGGCCCGCGGCGAGGGTCAGGGGGCGCAGGGGGGTGAGGTCGCCCGCCTTGACGCCGGCGAGGCCGCCGGTCTCGTCGAGCGAGGCGGGGGCCTGCCAGCTGCGATGGACGAGCTCACCGGTCCCGGAGGACACCGTGACCGCCCACTCGGCGCTCACCAGGCCGGGCGCGGCGTCCACGAGGGTGGCGAAGGCCCTGCCGGGGTCGGCCGCGACGTGCTTCAGCAGGTCGTAGTCGGGGGCGGCGCCGGGGATCTCACGGGTGGGCCAGACGGCCTCGACGCGTATGCCGGGGATGACCGACAGGCGGTCCCGGACCGTGTCGGCGTCGGCGGCGCCGGGCCAGGAGACGGTGAAGTCGTCCACGGCCCGGCCGGTCTCCCGTTCCAGCACCGTCACTTGGAGGATGTCCGCCCCCAGCGTGCCGAGCACCCGGGCGACCTGACCCAGGGCACCCGGGCGATCGGGAAAGGACACCCGTAGCCGCAACATCATTGTGGATCACCTCTCTTCGGACATCAGGGTGTCCTAGACAGGTTTCACGAAGGTTCCGGGGAGATGTCCAGGATAAGACCTGCCGCCGGAAAACATCAGCCCTGACATGCCTCCGCCCCGGTGTGGCGGGCCGTCGCGGGCAGCGGCGGCAGCGGGGAGCCGGGATCGGCCACGGCGGCCCGGACGTACTCCTGGAAGGCCCCGGCGAGCTCGGCGGCCGTCGCGGGGTCGTAGCCGTAGTGGTTGTAGACCACGGCGGCCAGCATGGAGCCGTCCCGCTGCTCCTCGACGATCAGCTCCGGGGCGCTGAGGTCGACCTCGCCCGGGTTGGCGCCCCACTCCAGCCCCTCCTGCTCACGGGGGAAGGGGAAGGCCTCGGACATGAGGCCGGGGAAGTGCGGGGCGCCGAAGCTCTCGTAGTGGATCCGCGAGGGGAAGGGCACCCGGAGCCGGGCGTCCTGGTAGGCGTGGAACTGGTGCGCCACCGCCCCCACGGACACCTCCCGGACCCGGTCGACCAGCTCGCCGTAGGAGGGGTCGCCCGAGGCGTCCAGGCGCAGGATGAGCGACTGGACCAGGCAGCCGATCAGCGTCTCGTGCTCGGGCGCGGTACGGCCGGGCACGGGCGACATCACCACCAGATCGGTCATCCCCGTCCACTGGCGCAGCAGCCAGGTCCAGCACGCGGCCACGGCCATGAACGTGGTCGCGCCGCGCGCCCGGGCGGTCTCCCGCAGCCGGCCGGCCAGCTCCGCGTCGATCTCGAAGGCGTGCCTGCGGCGGGAGAACAGGGTGGTCTCCCTGCGGCCGGGGAAGGGCGTCAGCTCGCGGGGGGCGCCCTCCAGGGCCTGGTCCCAGTACACCTGGTTGCGCGGCCACTGCTCGCGGGTGAAGGCGCAGTAGTCGGCGTAGGACAGGGGCAGCGGGCGCAGCGGGCTGGGGTAGCCCGTGCGCAGGGCCGAGTAGACGATGCCCAGCTCCCGGAGCATGACGCCCAGGGAGAAGCCGTCGAAGGCGAAGTGGTGCACGGCGAGGACCAGCACATGGTCGTCCTCGCCGAGACGCACGACGAGGGCCTGCACGAGGGGGCCGCGCAGAACGTCGTCGAGACGCATGCGCTCGTGCCAGACGATCCGCTCGGCGTCGCGCTCGCGCTCCTGCGGCGTCCGCCCCTCGGCTACGGCCTCGGCCACCTCGGGCGGCAGTTCGTCGGCGACGACCACCTCCCCCGACGCGGTGACGACGCTGCGCAGCGGCTCGTGCCGCGCGATCACCGCCTCCAGCGCGCGGGTGAGGACGGCCACGTCGAAGGCGTCGCGGATCCGGATCGCGGTGGCGCAGGACCCGATGTCGCGGACGGGCTCGCTCTCGAACATCCAGTACAGGAAGTCCTCCTGCTGGGTGCTGAGCGGCGCTCCCCCGCCGGTCGCGGGCCCGGCGGCGGCCGAGGGCCCCGCGGCGCGGGCGTCGTCGATCCAGCGGGCCTGCCCGGCCAGCTCCGGCCGGTCGAAGACGAGGGCCGGCGTGACGGGCACCCCCAGGCGGGCGCCGACCAGGCCGGCGAGCTGGGCGGCCCGGAAGGAGTCGCCGCCCAGCTCGAAGAAGTTGTCGCCGGGGGCGACGTCGGGCACGCGGAGCACCTGGCGCCACAGGGCGACGAGCTCCGTCTCGGTGGTCGGGGCGGTCACGGGGTGCTCCGTTCGATCAGGCTGGGGCCGTGGGCGGCCAGGTCGCGCCGGACGGCGCGGACGAGGTCGGCGCACTCCTTGAGCGCGGGCACCGACAGCAGCAGGTCGCCGGTGCCGGGGAAGCGCCACAGCAGGTCCTCCAGCAGGTAGCGCCAGTAGGCCGGGCGCAGCTCGGGGAACTGGCGCAGCAGCCGCTTCTGGTTCCAGGTGTGGTGGAAGCGGTCGGCGTAGGAGGGGCCGTCCCACTCCTCCGTCTCCACGATCCAGAAACGCTCGGTGACGGGGCGCAGGTCCACCCCGAGGGAGCGGGCGACCGCGGGGGCGATGCGCTGCTCGGCGAAGGTCTGGCGGACGATGGGGGCGGTGTCCGACGGCCCGGCGTTGCCGGTCATGAACGCCATGGACGCCTCGGCGTACTCGGCGCGGTGGCGGTCGTCGAGGAAGACCGAGACCGCCATGTTGGCCGCCGGGGTGTCGAAGGTCCAGCGCGACAGGTCCAGGCCGGCCTGGTTGGGGACCTCCGGGACCGGCGGGTAGACGGCGTTGCCCACCGACTCCCAGTGCGCGAAGACGAACCCGCCGCGTTCCAGCCCGTCGACGGGGCGGCGCAGGTAGAGGTCGGTGTCGACGACGGCGAACGGGGCGGCGCGCAGCCGGGCCGCGTAGCTCTTGCCCGCCGCGAAGTAGAACAGCGGGTCCACGTCGAGGGCGTCGAGGGCGTCGAGGGCGGTGTCGATCCGGTCGTAGAGCGCGTCCAGCCCCTGCGCCGCCGCGTAGGAGGCGCCCAGCTCGTCGGTCACCAGCTCGACGCCGCCGTGGAAGGCCCGCCAGGCGTGGGCGCTGTGGACGCAGGTGAGGATCTCCTCGACCGGCATGCCGTAGGGGCCGTTCTCCAGGACCCGGTCCCGGTGGCGGCGGAGGCCGGCCCGGTGCGGGCCGGTCCAGTTGACGTGGAGGGCGGGTACGGTCAGGGACACGGGACGGCTTCCTTCCGCTCGGTCGTGCCGGTTCTGTCGTTCAGCGCCTGGATCCCGACGAGATCGTCGGCGACGGCGTCGGGGACCTCGTCGTCGAACCGGGACAGCGTCCGGCTGCGCAGCGCGACGAGGGCGATCAGGGCGACCAGCAGGCCGCACACCACGTACATGAACGCGATACCGCGGCCGGGCCCGACGCCGACGACGGCGCCGGCCGTGCCGGCCAGGAGCCCGCCGGGCATGAACATCGGCTCCAGGAGACGCTCGCCGAGCGGCGCGATCACGGCCACGCCGAGCGGGATGGTCGACAGCGCGACCATCTGGTTGAGGGCGAAGACCCGCCCGTGGAAGCGCTGGGCCACCTTGACCTGGACGATGGTCGCGTAGACGCCGTTGACGAGCGCGAGCGAGCACGCCACCCCGAAGGCGCCGAACCCGACGAAGAGCAGTGACCCGTGCGCGCCGGTCACCAGGCAGCAGGCCGCGAGCGCCAGGGTCCCCAGGAGGACGCCGTGCATGCGCCGGTGCGCCGGTCCGCCCCACACGCTCATGACCAGCCCGCCGGTCACCGCTCCCGCCCCGCCGAGGAGCGCGACGTATCCGGCGTCGGCGAGCGTGCCGAAGGACAGCGTCAGCGGCGAGAACAGCAGGAAGACCGGCGAGAGCACCAGGTTGAAGAGGGCGAAGAAGACGAGCATGGCCCGGAAGCCGCGCTGTCCCATCTGGAGCCGGAACCCTCCGGCGATCTCCGCGCCGACGGACTCGCGGCGCTCGCCCGCCAGCCTGGCCGGGAAGCCGACGCACAGCAGCACGATCACCCCCGCGACGTATCCGGCGACGTCGAGCGCGAGGATCCCCTCCAGGCCGACGGCCGCCAGCAGTCCCACCGCGACGAGCGGCGCGACGAACTGCGCGACGCCGGTGGTCATCTGGACCACCCCGTTGGCATGGCCGAGATAGCGCTTGGGCACGAGCTGCGGTACGGCCGAGACGTAGGCCAGCCGCTGGAAGGTCAGCGCGATCGACAGGGCGGTGAGCAGCGGATACAGGTGCCAGACCGCCAGCTCGCCGGTCCACAGCAGCGTCCCGGTGAGCAGCTGCACGGCGAGCGCCGCGATGTTGCCGCCGAGCATGACCGCCCGCCTGCTCGCCCGGTCCACCACCGCCCCGGCCAGCGGGGCCACCAGGATGCCCGGGATCAGCGCGAGCACCTGGAGCACGGCGAACTGGGTGAGGGAGCGATTGTCCAGATAGGTGGAAATCGGGATCGCGAACTCGGTCAGCGTGGCGCCGACGATGGTGACGAGCTGGCCGATCGCGACCGCCAGGAACCGGCCCAGGCTGGGCTCGGGGGCCGCCGTCCCCCGCCGCGCGGGCGCGGAGGGGGCCGAGGAGTCGGAGCGGCCGGCCACGCGCCAGGTGGGGGTGGCGGGCTCCGGCACGGCGGGCGCGGTGAGAGCCGGATGGACCGTGGTGACGATCTCCGCCAGCTCCTCGGCCCGGTATTTGAGGAAGTAGTGGCCGCCCTCGTCGAGTACGGCCAGCGCCGTGCGCGGCGAGAGGAAGTCCCACTCGGTGTAGCGCTCGGCGTGGAACTCGGTGTTGGGGTCGCGCTCGCCGACCACCGAGATGATCGGGGCGCTCAGCGGCTCCGCGCCCTCCTCGACCAGGCGGGTGAAGTACTCCTCCGCCTGCCTGGAGTCGTGCCGCATGTTGCGCACGACGAACGCCAGCTGCTCCTCGGTCAGGCCGGACAGGTCGGCGCCCATGCCGGTCAGCCAGTTCACCTGGCCCCGGTCGCCGCGCAGCCGTTCCAGCCCGGTGAACCGCGCCCAGCGGCCCAGCACGCCTCGGGTGGGCCTGGCGAAGGGGAACAGGCCGCCGAGGTAGACCGCGTCGAGCAGCCGTCCGGCGGCCTCGACCCGGCGGGCGATCTCGACGGTGAGCGCGCCGCCCACCCCGCAGTGCCCATACAGCACCAGCGGCCCGGTCACCTTCCGGAGGATCTCCGCGGCGCACTCGGCGGCGACCTCGGCGAGGGGGCGCGGCTCCTCGGCCAGGCCGAGGTCGTGGCCCGGCACGGCCACCGCGTGCAGCGCGCATCCGGCGGGCAGGGCGTCGGCGAGCGGCTGGTAGACCACCGCGCTGCCGCCGCCGTACGGCACGCACACCAGCGTCAGCCCGGGTGCGGCGATCCTGGGCGTCAGCTCGTACAGCAGGCCGCGCGGCCCGTCGTCGCCCGCCGCCACCAGGGTGGCCAGGCCTCGCGCGGTCGGGTGCTGGAACAGGTCCATCACGCTGACCGGCCGCATCCCGTCCAGCCGGCGGCGCAGCCGGGCGACCACCTGCACGGCGAGCAGGGAGTGCCCGCCCAGGTCGAAGAAGTCGTCCGCGGCGCCGACCCGGTCCAGGCCGAGCACCTCGCCGAAGGCCGACGCGACGGCCTCCTCCACCATCCCGGAGGGCGCCTCGAACGCCGCCTCCCGGTCGGGCCGGGCCGTCTCGGGCTCGGGCAGGGCGGCGCGGTCGACCTTGCCGTGCGACTTCAGCGGCAGCCGGTCCAGCCAGACGTAGCGGGTCGGCACCATGTAGTCGGGCAGTACGGCCTGCAGCAGCCTGCGCAGCTCCCCCACCCCGGGCCGGGGCGCCGGCCCGTCGGCGGCGACCAGGTAGGCGGCCAGTTCCAGTGCCCCCGGCCCGCCGCGCGCGTCGACGACGGCGTGGGCGACGCCCGGCAGGGCGCGCAGGGCCTCGTCGACCTCGCCCAGCTCGACCCGGTAGCCGCGGATCTTCACCTGGAGGTCACGGCGGCCGAGGAACTCGAGGTTGCCGTCCGGCAGCCAGCGAGCCAGGTCGCCGGTGCGGTAGAGCCGGTCGCCGGGCCCGCCGTACGGGTCGGGCAGGAACTTCTCGGCGGTCAGGTCCGGGCGGCCGAGATACCCGCGGGCCAGCCGGTCCCCGCCGAGGCACAGCTCGCCGGCCACGCCGATGGGCACCGGCCGCATCCGCCCGTCCAGGACGTAGGTCCGCGCGTGGCCGAGCGGCCGCCCGATCGGGGTGACCGGCCCGCGGACGTCGTCGCCGGCTCCCACCTCGTAGGTGGTGACGCCGACCGTGGCCTCGGTCGGGCCGTAGTGGTTGACCACCCGGCAGACGCCGAGGGCGGCCAGCTCGCGGGTCCACTCCCAGGCCGACCCCTCGCCGCCGAGGATGAGCAGGCGGCGGGGCAGGAGCCGGCGCGGGTCGACCTCCGCGGTGAGGGCGCCCAGGTGGGACGGGGTGATCTTCAGGTAGTCGATCCGGGCCCGGTCCGCGTAGTCGGCGAGGTCGGGGCCGGAGATCCGGGACGGCACCAGGTGGAGGCACCCTCCGGTCGCCAGCGCCAGGTAGAAGATCGTGATTCCGAAGTCGAAGGAGAGCGACTGGAGCAGGGCGTACCCGGCCCCGTCCACCACCTCGAACCGCTCGTGCGCGTCGGCCAGGTAGTTGAGCACCTGCCGGTGCTGTACGGCCACGCCCTTGGGGCGGCCGGTCGAGCCCGAGGTGTAGATGACGTAGGCCAGGTCGTCCGGGCCCGCCTCCCCCGGCGGGAGGAGGCCGCTGATCTCCTCCCGCCCGTCGGGGAGGACCGCGGTCCCCTCCGCTCCGTCGAGGAGGACGGTGATCCCGGCGGACACGCGATCGGCCAGCGCGCGGGTGGTCACCAGCACCCCGGCCCCCGAGTCGGCGACCATGTGGGCCAGCCGGTCGGCGGGCTGTTCGGGGTCGAGAGGCACGTACGCGCCGCCCGCCTTCAGCACGGCCGGCACGGCCACGGCCAGGTCGAGCGACTGCTCCAGGCAGATCGCCACCCGGCGGCCGGGGCCGGCCCCGTGGCCGCGCAGGACCGCCGCCAGCCGGTCGGCGCGGGCGTCCAGCTCCCCGTAGGTCAGCGCGTCGTCGCCGAAGACGACCGCGACGGCCTCGGGCGTCCGGGCGGCCGCCCGCTCCACCAGCCCGTGCAGGGTGGTGACACCCCGCAACGGCCCGGAGCCCCGGAGCCCGCCGCCCTGAGGCGGGCCGGAGTCCTGGAGCGGGTCGGCGTCCTGGCGCGGGCCGGAACCGTCCGGGGACATCGGGCCGCCGGAGGCGTCGGCGCGCCCCGGAGGGCCGGGCCTGCTCCAGTGCTCCAGGATGAGCCGGCGCTCGTCGTCGTCGAGCAGTTCCAGCTCCGACAGCCGGGTGCCCGGGTCGGCGACGGCGCAGCGCAGCAGGGCCTCGAAGCGGGCGGCCAGCCGCTCGACCGTCGCCGGCTCGAACAGGTCGCTGTTGTAGGCGAAGTGCGCCCGCAGCTCCCCCTCTTCCTGCGCGATCTCCAGGGACAGGTCGAACTTGGCCAGGGCGAACCCGCCGTCGAACAGCTCGGTGGTGATCCCCGGCAGGGACGGGCCGGCCTGGGACTGGTTGTGCAGGACGAGCTGCGCCTGGAAGAGCGGGGTGCGCGACAGGTCCCGGTCGATGCCGAGCTCGTTCACCAGCGTGTCGAAGGGCGTGCTCTGCCGCTGGTAGGCCTCCAGCGCGGCGGCCCGGGTGCGGCGCATGAGGTCGCGGAAGGACGGGTCGCCGGACAGGTCGCCGCGGAGCACGAGGGTGTTGACGACGAAGCCGATCATCCCCTCCAGCTCGGGCCGGTCGCGCGCCGCGACCTGGGTGCCCACGCAGACGTCGTCCTGGCCGGTGTGGCGGGCCAGGAGGGCCTGGAAGGCGGCGGTGAGCGTCATGAACAGCGTGCATCGCTCGGTCCTGGCCAGCCGGGCGACCTCCGCCGCCAGCGGGCCGGGGATGCGGCGCGCGACGTAGGCGCCGTTGGCCGTCCGGACCCGGGGCCGGGGCCGGTCCGTGGGCAGCGCCAGCACCGGCGGGTCGGCGAGCCTGGTCCGCCAGTACGCCAGGTCCTCCTCGCGGCCGGGGTCCTGCCGGCATGCCAGCGCGTAGTCGGCGTACTGCAGGGCGGGCGGCGGGAGCGGCGAGGGCAGCCCGGCGGCGAAGGCCCCGTACAGGGCGGTCAGCTCCGCGCGGAGCACCCCCAGCGACCAGCCGTCCACCGCGATGTGGTGGATGACGAGGCACAGGACGTGGTCGTCGGCGGCCAGCCGGATGAGGGCGGCCCGCAGCACGGGACCGCCGTCGAGGTCGAATCCCCGGTTGGTCAGCTCGGCCACCAGGTCCCGGGCCCGTCGCTCCGGCCCGCCGGACGCGTCCCGGGCCTGCCCCTCCGGCCCGCCGGAGAGGTCCACGTACCGCAGGCCGGGCCCGGCCGGATCGGCGACCTGGACCGGGCGGCCGTCCTGGCTCGGGTATCGGGTCCGCAGCACCGCGTGCCTGGCCACGACCTCGTCGAACGCGCGGACCAGCGCGCCGGGGTCGAGCGGCCCGCGGAGCCGTTCGGAGACGTAGACGTTGTAGGAGGCGTCACCGGGGGTGAGCTGGTACAGGAACCAGAGCCGTTCCTGACCGGGTGAGAGCGGGACGCCGTCCGTGCGGGCGGCGTCGGGGAGTCGTGTCTGCACCGGCTCAGTTCTTCCCGGTCAGGCGCTCGACGGCGGCGGTGACGGCGCTGATCGTGGGCTCGTCGTAGTAGATGTGGAGCGGCAGGTCCGCGCCCAGGCGCAGGCGGACCCGGGAGGCGATCTGGGTGATGGTCAGCGAGTGCCCGCCCAGCTCGAACAGGTCCTCCTGCGGGCCGACGGCCTCGACCCCCAGCACGTCGCACCAGATCTCGTGGAGCTCGGCCGCCACCCCGGTGTAGGAGTGCGGCCCGGCCACGCCGGGCGCGGTCCCGTGCGGGCCGGCCCCGCTCTCCCTGAGGTCCGGCGCGGGCAGCGCGGACCGGTCGAGCTTGCCGTTGGGGGTCAGCGGCAGCCGGGGCAGGGCGACGAAGCCGGCCGGGACCATGTAGGAGGGCAGCGTCTGCGCGCAGTGCTCGCGCACGTCGCCGGGGACCTGCCCGCACTCCAGGTAGGCGACGATCCGCCGCTCCCCCTTGTCGTCCTCCCGGGCGACCACGGCCGCGCGGGGGATGCCGGGGTGTTCGAGCAGCCTGGACTCGATCTCCCCCGGTTCGATCCGGTGTCCGCGGAGCTTGATCTGGTCGTCGAGGCGTCCGATGAACTCGATCTGCCCGTCGGCCCGTCTGACCACCCGGTCACCGGTGCGGTACAGCCGCCCGGGCCCGAACGGGTCGGCGGCGAACCGCTCGGCGGTCAGCTCGGGGCGGTTGCGGTAGCCGTCGGCGACGCCGTCACCGGCGATGCACAGCTCGCCGGGCACGCCCAGCGGCAGCAGCCCGAGCCGCTCGTCCAGCACGTGCACCCGGGTGTTGGCCAGCGGAACGCCGATCGGCACGGTCGTGACGGGCTCGGCGATCTCCGCGCTCATCGACCAGATCGTCGTCTCGGTGGGGCCGTAGACGTTGATCAGACGGCCGGTCCGGCTGAGGATCTCGCGGGCCAGCGGGGCGGGGAGGGCCTCACCGCCGGCCAGGGCGGTCACCCGGCGCAGGTCGAACCCGGCGTCGAGCAGCATCCGCCAGCCGGACGGGGTCGCCTGCACGTGGCTCACCCCCTCGGCGGCCAGCCGTACGAGCTCGCGCCCGTCCCTGGCCGCGGCGTCCGGGGCGATGACGACCCGTCCGCCGGTCACCAGCGGCAGGTAGAGCTCCAGCGCCGAGATGTCGAACGACAGCGCGGTGTGGGCGAGCCAGCCGTCCCCCGGCCGGGAACCGAGCCGGTCACGCATGGCCAGCAGCAGGTTGGTCAGCGCCCGGTGCGGGATCTCGACGCCCTTGGGGCGGCCGGTGGAGCCGGAGGTGTAGATGACGTAGGCGAGGTCGCCGGGCTCCGGCCAGGCGAGTCCGCCCTCCCCCTGCCCTCCCGCGCCTTCCCCGGACCGTTCCGGGACGGAACCGTCCTCCCGTGGCTCTCCCGCGCTGGGCGCGCCTGCCCTGGACCGCGGGCCGGGGGCGTCGAGCGTGAGGACGGCCACGCCGGAGCCGGCCAGGCGGTCGTGCCCGCCGGGGCCGGCCAGGAGCAGGGCGGCTCCGGAGTCCTCCAGGACCAGGCGCAGGCGCTCGGTGGGATGGTCCGGGTCGAGCGGGAGATAGGCCCCGCCGGCCCGCGCCACGGCGAGCAGGCCGACCAGGGTGGTCAGTGAGCGTTCGGCGCGGACCGCGACCAGCGTCCCCCGTCCCACGCCGGCGCCGCGCAGCCGCCGGGCCAGGCCGTCCACGGCCGCGCCGAGCTCGGCGTAGGTCATCGTCTCCGCGCCGCACACGGCCGCGGTCGCGTCCGGGGTACGGCCGGCCTGGGCGGCCACCAGCTCGGGCAGGGTGAGCGGCGGATGGCCGGCGGCGGTGTCGTTCCACCGTGACAGCAGCCGCCCGGTCTCCTCCGCGTCGAGCATCGGCAGCTCGGCCAGCGGCATGTCGGGATCGGCGGCCACCGCGGCGAGCAGCGCGCGCCAGTGGGCGGCGACCCGCTCGGCGTCCTCGCGGGCCATGATCCGCGGGTTGTACTGGAGGATGACGCCGAACCGGTCGGGCCCGTCCACGATGTGCACGCGCATGGCGCCGCGGACGGTGTGGTTGAACAGCGCCCACTCCACGTGGGCGTCGACCCCGTGGAAGGCGGGCGCGGCCTCGCGCCTGCGGTAGCCGAGCGAGATCGGGGCGAGCGCGACACCGGGCTTGACCCCGCTGACCGCGCGCGACAGCGGCACCTCCCGGACCCGGAAGAGGCCGCGCAGGTCGGAGCGGAGCCCGTACCCGAAGCGCTGGTCCGCCACGAACCGGCGGAAGCCCCATTCGGGCCGGAGCCCGGCCGTGACGGGCAGCTCGTTGACGAAGGCGCCCAGGTGGTCGCGGGTCTCCGGCGAGCGGGTGCCCAGGTCGGCCGCGACCGTCGGCTCGGCGTTGCCGTACCGGTGCAGCAGCACGTGCAGCGAGGCCAGCACGATCTCGAACCTGCCGGCCCCGATCTCCTCCGACAGCCGGGCCAGCGCCTCCCGGGACTCCTGCGGCAGCGCGAACTCCACTGCCGCACCCTCGTCCACCGCGGGCACCGCTCCGGCCACGCCGGGCAGGATCACCTCGGCGGGCGGGCGCCACCGCGAGCTCCAGAACTCCCGGGCGAAGGAGAGTCCGGCCTCGACCCTGGCCGCGGCGCGCCCGGCGAGCCCGTCGTGGTCCAGCGCGGGCAGGTCGGCGGGGACTCCCGTCACCTCGGCCAGGTAGAGCTCGGCCAGGTCCCGTAGGAACACCGACGTGGACTCGCCGTCGAAGACGAGGTGGTGCGCCACGACCAGCAGCGTCGCCCGGCCCGCCGCCTCGACGTACAGGGTCATCCGCACGAGCGGACCGGCGGCCAGGTCGAAGGGGCGCAGGATCTCCGCCCTCATCAGGTCGTCACGCCGGGCGGCCGTGACGTCGGCGACCACCGGCACGGGCGGGGTGGCGGCGGGCACGACGTACGGCACGCCCTGCCGTTCCCGGACCGTGCTCGCCAGGATCGGGTGCCGGTCGATCAGCGCCCGGCAGGCGGCGGTCAGGGCGGGCACGTCGAGCGGGCCGTCGAAGGTGACGGAGAAGGGCATCGTGTAGACGGTCCCTACGCCGCCCAGCCGTTCGTTGAACCAGATTCCCTGCTGGGCGAGCGAGGCCGGGACGGGTGGGGAGTCGATCTCGGACGTCACTGACATCACTTCCGATCAGTGCTGAAAGCTCGGAGGGCCGAAAGGCCGCGGGAGCTCAGGAGACAGGGAGGTCGTCGCACAGGCGCTGGAACCGCCGGCCGAGACGCTCGGCGGCGGGTCCGGCGCAGACGCCGGACATGGATCCGTCCGGCTGTTCGGTGAGGGTGAGAAGGGGCCTGCCGTCGGCGGGTGCGGCCACCGGCAGCGGGTGGGGCTCGGACTTCAGGCCGGGCAGGTACGGCTCGGGTCTGAAGCCCTCGAAGAGGAAACGGGCGGTGTGCGGCCCGGACGGCGGGAACGGCCGGGTCGCGGCCGACTCCACCGTTCTCAGAAGGTCGGAAGGGTCGTCGAGGCCGCCGGGCAGCGCGATCCGGACGGGGACGTCCAGCGCGAGCGGGCCGACCATGCCGGCGTGGGCGGGCTCGGCCCGGCCGGGCTCGCGCACGAGCACCACCGGATCCGGCACCTCCCCCACCGGGGAGACCGCCGCCGCCCAGCAGACCAGCGCCACCGTGGCGGGCGTGGTCCGGCAGGCGGGAGGCGGACCAGGTCGGGCTCGATCTCCGGGGCGATCTCGGCGACGTGGGCGCCGCCGGCGGACGGGAAGGTCAGCCTGAGCGCCTCGTGGGCGGCGGCGACCTCGCGGAGCGCGCGCCGGAGCACCCCGGGGTCCACCGCGTCGCGGACCCGCATCGCCACCCGGACCGTCTCCTCCCGCGTCCGGGGTACGGCCAGGCGCGTCTCCTGGTCGGAGGTGAGCGGGACCCGCCGGCCCCGGGCGGCGAACAGGTCGCGCACCCCGGACTTGAGGATCTTGCCGATGTCGTTGCGGGGGAAGGAGTCGACCACGACGATCCGGGTGGGCAGCTCGTGGCGGGCCAGCCGGGTGGAGAGGAAGTCGCGGATCTCGTCCACCGGCACCGGGTGCGCCAGCCGTACCGCGGCGGCGGGCATGGCGCCCATCACCGGATGGGGCACGCCCACGACGGCGGCCTCGGCCACCGCCGGATGCTCGTGCAGGGCGGCCTCGATCTGGACGGTGGAGACCTTCAGCGCCCCTGACTTGATGACGTCGCTCTCCCTGTCGGACAGGTAGAGGTAGCCGTCGGCGTCGAGGTGACCGACGTCGCCCATCCGGACCCAGCCGTCGCGGAACACCAGCGCGCTGCCCTCCGGGTCGCCCACGTAGGAACGTGGGGCCGCCGGGGAGCGGAGCCAGACCTCGCCGGTCTCCCCCGACGGCAGGGTCCGGCCGTCGGGGCCGAGGATGCGCAGGTCGCCCAGGTCGGTGGCCCGGCCGAGCGAGGTGGGCCGGGCGGGATCGACGATCATGGTGGTCTGGGCGGGGACGGCCTCGGTCGAGGTGTAGTAGTTGACCAGGGTCGCCCCGGCGAAGGCCGCGGCGAGGTCCTGGGCCACCGACGGGTGAGCCGCCGGCGGTCTCGGGCGTCGTCGTCCACCAGCGGCCGGGGTCCTGGAGCGCCGGCGTGCCCGGACCGTGCAGCACGCCCGTGGCGGCGCAGCGTCCGAGGGTGTCGAGCACCTCGTGGCCGCTGAGGCGGGCGGAGAGCGGCACCGCCACGCCACCGGCCTTGAGCACCGCGCAGAAGGCGACCGCGAACTCGGTCCACTCGTCTCCGCCGAACAGCAGTCCGATCCGGTCCCCGTGACGGAGTCCCAGGTCGAGCAGGCCGCGGACGGCGGCGTCGGAGCGCCGTTCCCACTGGCCGAAGGTCAGGTCGCCGAGTCCGTCGGCGACGAGGGCGGGTCTGTCGGGATCGGTCTCCGCCCGCGCGGCGAGCAGCCGGGGGATCGTGAGCGGAGCCGGGTCGTGCACACTCATGCCGGCCTCCTGGGCGGGCGCGAGCGGGGGGGATCGAACGAGAGTGACGCCGGGCCGCGGGCGGCCCGGATGATCACCATACCGATGATGATCACCATACCGAGGAGAGCGACCGGCCGGATCGGCCGGTCTCCGGGAGGGGAAGGGGTCAGCGGAGGATCTTCGGGCCCGAGCCCGTCGAGCCCCGCACGATGAACTCCGGCTGGAAGATGAGCTCGGAATGCTGCATGGGCGCGCCGGAGACGGCCTCCAGCAGGGTGTGCACCGCGGCGGTCACCATCGACTGGACGGGCTGGCGCACGGTGGTCAGCGGCGGGTCGGTGAAGGCGATCAGCGGCGAGTCGTCGAACCCCACCACCGACACGTCCGCCGGAACCGACAACCCCCGATCCCGGCACGCCCGGATCGCCCCCAGCGCCATCAGATCCGAGGCGCACACGATGCCCGTACAGCCCCGCTCCAGCAACTGCGCCGCCGCCGCCTGACCCCCCTCCACCGAGAACAGCGAATGCGAGATCAACTCGTCCACCTCGCCCGCCCCCAGCAGCTGCGCCATCGCCTGCCGGTAACCCTCGATCTTGCGGATCACCGGCACGAACCGGCCCGGCCCGACGGCCAGGCCGATCCGCTCGTGCCCGAGATCCACCAGATGCTGTACGGCCAGCCGCGCGGCGGCCCGGTCGTCCGGGGAGATGAACGGCGCCGGGACGTCGCCGGCGTGCCCGTTGAGCAGGACGATCGGCACGCCCTGCCCGATGAGCTGGGTGTAGCGGTCGGAGCGCGCGGTGATGTCGGCGTGCAGCCCGGAGACGAAGATGATGCCGCTGACCCCGCGCTCCACGAGCAGCTCGGTGAACTCGTCCTCCACCGCCCCGCCGGGGAGCTGGGTGCACAGCAGCGGGGTGTAGCCGTGCTGGGTCAGCGCCTTCTCGAAGGCCTGGGCGAACGCCGGGAAGATCGGGTTGTCCAGCTCCGGGGTGACCAGGCCGATCAGCCCGTTGCTGCGCTGACGCAACCGCTGCGGCCGCTCGTAACCCATCAGGTCCAGCGCGGCCAGGACGGCCTGCCGGGTGACGGCGGAGACGCCGGGCTTGCCGTTGAGCACCCTGCTGACCGTGGCCTCACTCACCCCCGCCTGCGCGGCGATGTCGGCCAGCCTGGCCGCGCCGTTGCCCGGCGGTCCGCCGCTATACGCCATCGCGTTCCCACCAGACCGCGGAGTCGGGCGCGAGCCGTACCGCGTCGCCGTCGACGACCGGTTCCTCGCTGGCCAGCAGGACCCGTCCGGGCGCGGGCAGCTCGACCGGCTCGCCGGTCAGGTTGAGCGTGCAGGCGAAGCCGTCGCCCCGGGTGAAGGCCAGCGTGCCCTCGGGTGAGTCCAGCCAGGTCAGCGGCGCGTCGTCGAAGGAACGGCGGGCCCGCCTGATCTCCAGCGCCGTCCGGTAGAGGCGCAGCGTGGAGAGCGGGTCGCGGAGCTGGGACTGGACGCTGAGCGGGCCCCAGGAGGCGGGCATGGGCAGCCATGACTCCTCGATGCCCGGCAGGCTGAAGCCGAAGTGCGGCTCGACGTCGGCCCACGGGATGGGGACCCGGCAGCCGTCGCGGCCGTCGTCGGGGTTGCGCAGCCGCTGCGGGTCGCGCAGGAACTCCTCCGGCAGGTCGAGGACCTCCGGCAGGCCGAGCTCCTCGCCCTGGTAGAGGTAGGTGGAGCCGGGCAGGGAGAGCGTCAGCAGGGCCGCGGCGCGGGATCGGCGCAGACCGGTCTCGCCGCCGCCGTAGCGGGTCAGGTGCCGCTTGACGTCGTGGTTGGACAGCACCCAGGTGGTGGGCGCGCCGACCAGTCCGGCCGTGGCGAGCGACTCCTGGATCACCGTGCGGAACCTGGCCGCGTCCCACGGGGTGTTCAGGAAGTGGAAGTTGAACGCCTGGTGCAGCTCGTCGGGGCGGACGTAGTTGGCCAGCCGCTGCGGGGACGGCGCCCACGCCTCGGCGACGCCGATCCGCTCGCCCGGGTAGGAGTCGAGCAGCCTGCGCCAGCCGCGGTGGATCTCGTGCACGCCGTCCTGGTCGAAGAACGGGACCACGTCGGCGCCGATCATCCGGACCTGGTCGGGGTGGCCGACGTCGGGCAGGCCGTCGGCCTTGACCATGCCGTGCGCCACGTCGACGCGGAAGCCGTCCACGCCCAGGTCAAGCCAGAAGCGCAGGACCGATTCGAACTCCGCGTGAACCTCGGGGTTGTCCCAGTTCAGGTCGGGCTGTTCGGGGGCGAACAGGCGCAGGTACCACTCGCCGTCGGGCAGCCGGGTCCAGGCGGGGCCGCCGAAGACCGACTCCCAGTCGTTCGGCGGCAGTTCCCCGCTCTCCCCCTTGCCCTGGCGGAAGATGTACCGCTCCCGCTCGGGGCTGCCGGGCCCGGCGGCCAGGGCCTGCTGGAACCACACGTGCCGGTCGGAGGTGTGGTTGGGCACGACGTCGACGATCACCCGCAGGCCGTGCCGGTGCGCGTCGTCGATCAGGGCCTTGGCGTCGCCCAGCGACCCGAAGATCGGGTCGACGTCCCGGTAGTCCGCCACGTCGTAGCCGAAGTCGGCCATCGGCGAGGTGTAGAACGGGGTCAGCCAGACGGCGTCGACCCCCAGATCGGCCAGATACCGCAGTCGGCTCCGCACGCCCAGCAGGTCGCCGATCCCGTCGCCGTTGCCGTCGGCGAAGCTGCGCACGTAGACCTGGTAGATCACCGCGTCGCGCCACCACCGGGTGGCGGTCGCGCTGGCATGGTCCGCGTGGACGAGCTCGGTCATATTGGTCCCCCGATCAAGTGACATGTCAGGACGTGATAGCACGATGGTGTTACGACTTGGTGGCGCCGGCGGTGAGCCCGGCGACCAGGTGGCGCTGGACGAGCAGGAAGACGACCGCGGCGGGCAGCGCGATCAGCACGGCCGAGGCGGTCAGCAGGCCCCAGTCGGACCAGTGCTGGCCGACGAACTGCTGCAGGCCCGCCGCGAGGGTGCGCGTCTCCTCGCCCGTCATGAAGACCGAGGCGTAGGCGACCTCGCCCCAGGCGGTCATGAAGGAGTAGAACGCGGTGACCGCGATGCTGGGCCGGGCCAGCGGCAGGATGACCCGCCAGAAGGTGCCGAACGGGGTCAGCCCGTCGATCATGCCGGCCTGGTCGATCTCGCGCGGGATGGAGTCGAAGTAGCCCTTCATCATCCACGCGCAGAACGGGACCGCCACGGTCATGTAGGCGATGACCAGGCCCGGGATCTGGTTGAGCAGCCCGAGACCCGCCATCAGGTTGTAGAGCGGCACGATCAGGATCGCCACCGGGAACATCTGGGTGATCAGCAGCATCCACATGACGCCGCGGTAGCCGGGGAACCGGAAGCGGCTGATCGCGTACCCGGTCGTCGAGGCCAGGAACACGCCGATGACCGTGGTCAGCCCCGCGATGATCACGGAGTTGAGCAGCCAGTTCGGGAACTGCGTCTCGGTCAGCACCCGGGTGTAGTTGTCCAGCGACGAGTTGTCGAAGAACTTCAGCTCGCTGGAGAGCCAGCCGTCGCGTGGCTTGAGCGAGGTCAGGACCAGCCACACGATGGGGAACAGCGCGATGAGGGAGGCGACGATGAGCGTGCCGTGCAGCAGGATCGAGCTGCCGATGCCGCGCTCCTCGCGGCTGCGGGCGCGCCGGCGCCTCGCGGGACCTGCGGTGGCGGTGCTCACCAGACCTCCCCTTGCTTGCGCAGCGCGCGACGGTAGACCAGGGCCATCACGACGAGGAGCAGGAGGATGATCACTCCCCATGCCGCCGAGCCCGAGTAGTTGCGGATGCCGGTGAAGGCCTCGCGGTAGGCGTAGGTCACCAGGATCTCCGTGGAGCTGCCCGGGCCTCCGCCGGTGATCAGGAAGATCAGCGGGAACATGTTGAACGTCCAGATCGTGCCCAGCAGGACGACGGTGCTGGAGACGATGCGCAGACCGGGGACGGTGATGTGGCGGAAGCGCTGCCACGGCGTGGCGCCGTCCACCTCGGCCGCCTCGTAGAGCTCACCGGGGATCGACTGGAGCCCGCCGAGCATGGCCACCATCATGAACGGCACGCCCACCCAGACGTTGACCGCGATGACCGCGAGCTTCGCCGTGGTCGGGTCGTCGAGCCAGCCGACCGCGCCCAGGCCCGCCGCCTTCAGCATCGCGTTGATGACGCCGTAGTCGCTGTTGTAGAGGTAGCGCCAGATGAACGCGGCGACGAAGGACGGGATCGCCCACGGCAGGATCAGCATCAGCCGGTAGACCGAGCGCAAGCGCATCTTCCGGTTGAGCAGCAGGGCCAGGCCGAGGCCGAGGCCGTAGTGGAGCCCGACGCAGGCGACGGTCCAGACGACCGTCCAGATCAGCTTGTCCCAGAACAGGCCGCTGGTGAGGATGTCGACGTAGTTGTCGAGCCCGGTGAACCCGTAGGTTGAGGGGATCACGTTGACGCCGATCGTCCGGCCCATCGTGGCCTCGGTGGCGTCGGTCAGGGACAGGTAGACCCCCCGGACCAGCGGCCAGCCGATCAGCGCGGCGGTGACCACGACGACCGGGGCGACCATGGCCCAGGCGTACCAGTGCTGCGACATCGACCGCCGGACCGGGCCGGCCTTCTTGGGGCGGCCCCGGCCGCGGGCGCCGTCGGCGCCCGCGGCCCGGTCCCTGGCCGTGCCGGTCACACGCCCAGTGGAAGTCGCCACGGATCAGCTCCAGTCCTTGAAGATGCCGCGGTACTTCTCGTCCACCGTCTTGACCAGGTCCTCGGGCGAGGTCTTGCCGCCGACCAGGGACTGGTAACCCTCCAGGAGCGGCTGGAAGAGCTGGCCGCCCTCGGGAATCCACGGACGCGCGACCGCGGTGTCGATGATCGGCTTGAAGGTGGCGACGTCCTTGTTGCCCTGGACGTCGGGGTTGTCGTAGGCGGAGGCGCGGGTCGGCAGGAGGCTGATCTCCTTGGCGACCTTGGCCTGGGCCTCGGGGGTGCTCATGAAGCGGACGAACTCGTAGGAGGCGTCGAGGTTCTTGGAACCGGCGTAGATGGCGTAGTTCCAGCCGCCGGTGGGAGCGCCGGCCTTGACCGACCCCGCGGGGACGGGGGCGATGCCGAGGTTCTCCTTGTCCTTGAACTCCTTGCCCTGGTAGACCTCCGACAGCGCCCAGGGGCCGTTGTAGATCATCGCGGCCTTGCCGTCCTTGAGGGCGGTCATGGCGTTGGCGTAGCTGTCCTGGATCGCGGGCTTGGGCGCGGCGCCGGACTTGATCAGGTCGTCGACCGCCGCCATGGCCTTGACGTTGGCCGGGGAGTTGACGGCGATCTTCTTGTTCTGGACGTCGAGGAGGTCGCCGCCCTCGCCGTACATGAAGGGCAGCAGGAAGTAGGCGTCGACGTTGAGCGCGATGCCGTTGACGCCGGTCTTCTCCTTGACGTCGAGCGCGGCCTTCTTCAACTCCTCGACCGTGGTGGGCGCCTTGTCCCAGCCGGCCTCCTTGAGCAGCTTCTTGTTGTACAGCAGCGCCAGGGTGTCGGTGACCTGCGGTACCGCGTAGGCCTTGCCGTTGTACTTGGTGCTGCTCAGCGGGCTGGGCAGGAAGTCGGCCTCGTTCTCCACGGCGCGCGTGCCGTCCAGCGGCTGGAGGTAGCCGAGGGAGGCGAACTGGGAGGTCCAGGCGACCTCGGAGCGGATCACGTCCGGCGCCCCGGAGCCGGCCTGCGCCGCGGTCTGGAACTTGTTCTGCGCCTGGTCCGAGGGGACGTTGACGTACTTGACCTTGATATTGGGGTACTTCGCCTGGAACTCGTTGATGAGCGCCTGGAACGTCGGGCCCTCACTGTCCGGCCGGACGGTGTCCCACCAGGTGATCTCGCCGCTGATCTTCGACGGATCGGCCGCGGCGGACTGGGCGGGGGCCGCCGCCGAGCCACTGTCGCCGCCACCACAGGCGGAGACCGCCAGGGCGAGTGCCGCGACGATCGTCGCAGCCGGGAAGGCTCGCCGCATCATTTCTCCTCATAGCTCAGGGGACCGGTCCGGAGGGGGGAAGCCATCGGGCCGGGTTTGGAGTACGCCGGACGTTACGCCGACGTGAACCGCATTGGAAGAAGTTTCTGCAAGAGTCTGCAAAGTTGTTACATACTCCGCCAAGGGGACAGGAGGCGACAACCCCTCCATTGCCGGTGTCACTGAAGATACTTGCAGCTCAGACGGCACATCCGTCCCCGCGAGGGACTTCCGGCCGGGACGTTCCCCCTCTCTGACATCTCCCGAAATCATCACGATTCAGAAAATTTCGGCAAGGGATTGCATAGATCATGTCCAGTGAGTAACTTCCGGGCAACACCCTCGAAACAACTCAGCGGAGGCCCCCCGGTGGTCTGGCCACTCCTCCCACGACGCGCGAGAGCGACCCTCCTGTCGGGTGCCGTCCTCACCGCGGCCCTGATCATCCCCCTCACCGCACCCCTCTCCCCCGCCGCGGCGGCACGGCCACCGGCCCCGCCCGCCGGAGCCGTGGCGGCGCCCCAGCCGTCCGCCGCCCCCGTGATCTCCGAACTGAGCCGTACGGCGGCGCCCGCGGACCGCGACCTCGCCCGGGACGCGCTCCGCGCCGACCTGAGCCGCGAGCGCTTCTACTTCGCGATGACCGACCGGTTCGCCAACGGCGACACCGGCAACGACCGGGGCGGGCTGTCCGGCGACCGGAACGCCACCGGCTACGACCCCACGCACAAGGGCTTCTACCAGGGCGGCGACCTCAAGGGGCTGCTCGGGAAGCTCGACTACGTCAAGAACCTCGGCAGCACCGCGATCTGGATCACCCCGGCGTTCCGGAACCGCCCCGTCCAGGGCACGGGCGCGAACGCCTCGGCCGGCTACCACGGCTACTGGATCACCGACTTCACCCGGATCGACCCGCACCTGGGCACGAACGCCCAGATGAAACAGCTCGTACGCGAGGCGCACCGGCGCGGGATGAAGGTCTTCTTCGACATCATCACCAACCACACCGCCGACGTGATCGACTACCGGGAGAAGACCTCCTCCTACCGGTCGAAGGGGGCCTACCCCTACGTGGACGTCGACGGCAGGCCGTTCGACGACCGGCGATACGCCGGCGGGGACACCTTCCCCAAGGTCGGCACCGGCTCCTTCCCCTACACGCCGGTCGCGCCCGAGAACGCCAAGACCCCGTCCTGGCTGAACGACCCGACGATGTACCACAACCGGGGCGACTCCACCTTCAGCGGCGAGAACGACCAGTACGGCGACTTCTTCGGACTCGACGACCTGTGGACCGAACGGCCCGAGGTCGTCAGGGGCATGACCGACATCTACACGACCTGGGTGCGCGACACCGGTCTCGACGGCTTCCGCATCGACACCGCCAAGCACGTCGACATGGAGTTCTGGGAGAGGTTCTCCCCCGCCCTGCGCGGCTACGCGGCCGGACTCGGCAACAAGCGGTTCTTCATGTTCGGCGAGGTCTACTCCAGCGACCCTGCCTTCACCAGCCGCTACTCCACCCGCGGCGGGATGGACGCCACCCTGGACTTCCCGTTCCAGGAGGCCGCCCGCTCCTTCAGCGGCGGTACGGCCGGAGCCGCCAGGCTGGCCCGGCTCTTCGCCGGAGACGACCACCACACCGACGCCGACGGCAACGCGGCGTCGCTGCCGACCTTCCTCGGCAACCACGACATGGGCCGCATCGGCAGGTTCGTCGCCCAGGACAACCCCGGCGCCGCCGACTCCGAACTCCTGCGCAGGGACCTGCTCGCCCACGAGCTGATGTATCTCACCCGGGGCCAGCCTGTTGTCTACTACGGCGACGAGCAGGGCTTCACCGGCAAGGGAGGCGACCAGGACGCCCGCGCCTCCATGTTCGCCTCCCGGACCGGCAGCTACCTGAGCGACGACCTGATCGGCACCGACGCCACCCACGCCCAGGACAACTTCGTCCCCGGCCACCCGCTCTACCAGGGCATCTCCGCCCTGGCCAGGCTCCGTGACGCCCACCCGGCCCTGGCCGACGGCGCCCAGATCGAGCGCCTCGCCGAGGGCGGCGTCTACGCCTTCTCCAGGATCGACGCCAGGGCGCAGGTCGAATACGTCGTCGCGGTCAACAACGCCGAGCAGCCGGCGGCCGTGAACGTGCCGACCTTCTCGGCGGGCGCGGCCTTCACCAAGGTGTACGGCGAGGCCGCCGCGGCGCTCACGACGGGTGCGGACACCAGGCTGGCGGTGACCGTGCCGGCCCTGTCGTCGGTGGTCTACCGGGCCTCGGCACGGCTCGCCGCCCCGGCGGCGGCCCCGGCGGTCTCGATCGCCCTGCCCGGCGCCGAGATCAGGGGGACCGCCGAGGACGGCCGGATCCCCGTCACCGCGACCGTGCCGGGGACCGGCTTCGATCAGGTGACCTTCGCCGCCAAGGTGGGCGGCGGCTCCTGGCGGGTGCTCGGCACCGACGACGCGCCCAACGCCGTGCCGGGCGCGAGCCGTACCTTCCGCGTCTTCCACGACCTGCGCGACATCCCGGCGGGCACGGAGATCGCCTACAAGGCGGTCGTGAAGGACTCCGCCGGCAGGTTCGCCTCGGCGACCGCGACGGCCGCCGTCGGCCCCGAGCCCGCCCCGGAGGAGCCCGGCGCGGTCAAGCGCGACTGGCTGGTCGTGCACTACCAGCGCGAGGACGCGGACGGCTGGGGCCTGCACGTCTGGGGCGACGTCGACAAGCCGACCGAGTGGGGCAGCCCGCTCCCGCTGACCGGCGAGGACTCCTACGGCAGGTTCGCCTGGATCAAGCTGAAGCCCGGCGCCTCCAACGTCGGGATCATCGTCCACAAGGGCGACGAGAAGGACGGCGGCGACCGCGTCGTCAACCCGGCCAGGACCGGCGAGGTCTGGCTGGCGTCGGGCGACCCCGCCACCCACGCCTCCCGCGCGGCGGCCCAGGGCTACGCGACCGTCCACTACCGCCGCCCCGACGGGAACTACCAGGGCTGGGGCCTGCACCTGTGGGGCGACGGGCTCGCCGACGGAGTGCCCACCGAATGGGCCGCGCCGCGCCCGCCGGACGGCACCGACACCTACGGCGCGTTCTGGAAGCTCCCGCTGAAGAACGCCTCCGCCCCGGTGAACCACATCATCCACAAGGGTGACACCAAGGACCCCGGCCCCGACCAGACGTTCACCCCCGCCCTCCAGCCGGACGCCTACGTCGGCTCGGGCGTGGCGGAGGTCCATCCGACCCGGGCCGCGGCCGAGAACGTCGCGATACTGCATTACCACCGGCCGGACGGGAATTACCAGGGCTGGGGACTACACCTGTGGGGTGACGTGGCCACTCCCACCGAGTGGGCCACCCCGCTCCAGCCGGCGGGTGAGGACGGATTCGGAGTCCACTTCCGCGTCCCCCTGACCGATGGGGCGAAGAACGTGAGCTACATCATCCACAAGGGTGACGAGAAGGACCTGCCGGACAACCAGGCACTGGACCTCACCGCCGCGGGCCACGAGGTCTGGCGGGTGGCGGCCACCGAGGGCCACCTGCTGCCCCAGCCCCCGGCCCGCGGCGCGGACGCCGACCTGAGCAAGTCGGCGGCCCACTGGATCGACCGGGACACCGTCGCCTGGAAGGTCGAGCCGTCCGCCTCGCTCCACCACTCCCTGGCCTTCTCGGAGAAGGGCGACATCGCCTACGCCAAGGGGGACCTCACCGGCGACCTGCGGATCATCCGGCTGATCCCCGGCGCGCTCACCGACGCGCAGAGGGCCAAGTGGCCGCACCTGGCCGGCCACACCGCGCTGAAGGTGGACCCGCGCGACGCCGGCCTGATCGGCAAGGCGCTGCGCGGCCAGGTCGTGGCCGTCGAGCGGGACGCCTCGGGTGTCCTGCTCACCGCCACCGGCGTGCAGATCCCCGGCGTGCTCGACGACGTCTACGCCAAGGCGGCCGGCGCCGAGCTCGGCCCGGTCTGGCGCGGGACCCCCAGGCTGTCGGTCTGGGCGCCGACCGCCCGGAAGGTCGAGCTGGCGCTCCACCGCGACGCCGCGGGCGGCGGCCGTACCGTCCACGAGATGCGGCGCGACGACGAGACCGGCGTCTGGTCGGTGCGGGGCCTGCCCTCCTGGAAGGGGCGCTACTACACCTTCCTGGTCACGGTCTACTCCCCCGCGGCGGGCAAGGTCGTCACCAACGAGGTGACCGACCCCTACAGCCTGTCGCTGGCCGCCGACTCGGTCCGCAGCCAGGTGGTGGACCTGTCCGACCGGTCCCTGGCGCCCGGCGGCTGGTCCTCCCTGGCCAAGCCCGAGGCCGTGCCCCAGGACCGGGCGTCGGTCTACGAGCTGCACGTGCGTGACTTCTCCGCCTCCGACGCCTCGGTCCCGGCGGACCGGCGGGGCACCTACGCGGCGTTCGCCGGGGACGGCGCCGGGATGAAGGAGCTGCGCAAGCTCGCCGAGGACGGCCTGACCCACGTGCACCTGCTGCCGGTCTTCGACATCGCGACCGTCCCTGAGAGGAAGTCCGACCGCGCCGAGCCGGACTGCGACCTGGCCTCGATGCCCGCCGACTCCGACCAGCAGCAGGCCTGCGTCGCGAAGGTCGCCGCCAAGGACGCCTTCAACTGGGGATACGACCCGCGGCACTACACCGTGCCCGAGGGCTCCTACGCGTCCGACCCGGACGGCTCCGGCCGGATCAAGGAGTTCCGGGGCATGGTGGCGGGGCTGAACGGGGCCGGGCTGCGGGTGGTCATGGACGTGGTCTACAACCACACCCACGCCGCCGGCCAGGAGCCCACCTCGGTGCTCGACCGCATCGTGCCCGGCTACTACCACCGGCTGCTCGACGACGGCGCCGTGGCCGCCTCCACCTGCTGCGCCAACACCGCGCCGGAGCACGCGATGATGGGCAAGCTCGTCGTCGACTCCGTCGTCACCTGGGCCCGCGACTACAAGGTGGACGGCTTCCGGTTCGACCTGATGGGTCACCACCCGAAGGCGAACATGCTCGCGGTCCGCAAGGCCCTGGACGGGCTGACCCTCGCCAAGGACGGCGTGGACGGCAAGTCGATCATCATGTACGGCGAGGGCTGGAACTTCGGCGAGGTGGCCGACGACGCCCGCTTCGAGCAGGCCACCCAGCTCAACATGGCGGGCACCGGGATCGGCACCTTCAGCGACCGCCTGCGTGACGCGGTGCGCGGCGGCAGCCCCTTCGACGCCGACCCCCGGGTCCAGGGCTTCGGCTCGGGCCTGGCCGGCGCGCCCAACGGATCGCCGGCCAACGGCACGGCCGAGCAGCAGCGGGCCCGCCTCCTGGGCTACCAGGACCTGATCAAGGTGGGGCTCACCGGCAACCTGCGCGACTACACCTTCACCGCCTCCGGCGGCAGGCAGGTCAAGGGCTCGGAGGTCGACTACAACGGCTCCCCGGCCGGCTACACCGCCTCGCCCGGCGAGGTCGTGACCTACGTGGACGCCCACGACAACGAGACGCTGTTCGACGCCCTGGCCTACAAGCTGCCGCAGGCGACCACAATGGCCGACCGGGTGCGGATGCAGTCGCTCTCCCTGGCCACGGCCGTGCTGGCGCAGGGCACCTCCTTCGTCCACGCGGGCAGCGAGCGGCTGCGCTCGAAGTCGCTCGACCGCAACTCCTTCGACTCCGGCGACTGGTTCAACCGGCTGCTGTGGGACTGCTCGCAGGGCAACGGCTTCGGCGCGGGCCTGCCGCCCAGGGCCGACAACGAGGACAAGTGGGCCTACGCCAGGCCGCTGCTCGCCGACCCGGCGCTCCGGCCCGACTGCGCCTCGATCGGCTCCGCGCGGGCCAGGTACGGCGAGCTGCTGAAGATCCGATCCTCCTCGCCCGCCTTCGCGCTCGGCTCCCTGGCCGAGGTGCAGAAGCGGCTGACCTTCCCGACCAGCGGCGCCGCGGAGACCCCGGGTGTCGTCACCATGCACCTGGACGCCTCGGGCATCGACCCGCGCTGGAAGTCGATCACCGTCGTCTTCAACGCGACCCCCGAGGCGCAGCCGCAGACCGTGGCCGCGCTGAAGGACGCCCAGGTGACGCTCCACCCCGTCCAGACGGCCGGCGACGACGCCGTCGTGAAGCAGTCGACCTTCGATCCCACCACCGGCACGCTGACGGTCCCGGCCCGCACGGTGGCCGTCTTCGTGCGGTCCTGACCGGAGAAGAGCTCGGGCCGGGTGTTGCAGCACCCGGCCCGATCAAGGGAACCCGTCCACAACCCTGGAGGCCCCCGCATGAGATCCTACAAAGTCATTGTCACCACGGTGTTGAGCGCCCTGGCAGGCGCCGTCGTGGTGGTGCCCGCGGCGCTCAGCACCCCCGCCCAGGCGGCGCCGCCCACGCCCGGCCCGATCGTCAAGCTGTGGAACTGGAACTGGAACTCGGTCGCGCGCGAGTGCACCGACGTGCTCGGCCCCGCCGGGTACGGCGCGGTCCAGGTCTCCCCGCCCAGCGACTCGATGAGCAAGGGCGGCTCGGTCTGGTGGGACATCTACCAGCCCGCCCGCTACACCCTGACCAGCAAGTTCGGCGACGAGAACGCGTTTCGGAACATGGTGAACGCCTGTCACGCCGCGGGTGTCAAGGTCCACGCCGACGCGGTCGTCAACCACATGACCGGCCAGGGCAGCAGAAGCTACGGCGGCTACGACTTCGGCAAGTACAACTACCCCGGGCTCTACTCCTCCTGGGACTTCCACTCCCCCACCTGCGGGATCAACAACGGCGACTACGTCAACGACGGCTGGCGGGTGCAGAACTGCGAGCTGGTCGGCCTGTCCGACCTCAACACCGGCTCCGACTACGTCCGCGACCAGATCGCCGGCTACCTCAACAAGCTGACCGACCTCGGCGTGGACGGCTTCCGCATCGACGCCGCCAAGCACATCAACCCCGGCGACCTGGCGGCGATCAAGTCCAAGCTGAGGGGCTCGCCGTACATCCACCAGGAGGTCATCCAGGGCGACAACGAGGCGGTCACACCGAGCCAGTACACCGGCATCGGCGACGTGCACGAGTTCGTGTACGGCCGCAAGATGAAGGAGCAGTTCACCGGTCAGATCAAGTGGCTTTCGACCTTCGGCCAGAGCTGGGGCCTGTCGGTGCCCAGCGACAAGGCCGTGGTCTTCGTCGACAACCACGACACCGAGCGCAACGGCTCCACCCTCAACTACAAGTACGGCGCCGCCTACAAGCTGGCCAACGTCTTCATGCTGGCGTGGCCGTACGGCACGCCGCGCGTCTACTCCGGCTTCACCTGGAACAACAGCGAGGGCGGCCCCCCGTCGGCCAACGGCGGCTTCGTCACCGACGCCGACTGCGGCAACGGGCGGTGGACCTGCTTCCACCGCCAGATGAGCGGGATGGTCGGCTTCAACCGGGCCGTCGCGGGCACCCCGGTCGGCAACTGGTACGACAACGGCAACAACGTGATCGCCTTCAGCCGCGGCGGCAAGGGCTGGGTCGCGATCAACAACGAGGGCGGCTCCGTCACCCGGACCTTCAGCACCGGCCTGCCCGCCGGGACCTACGCCGACGACCTGGGCGGCGGCTCGGTGACGGTCGGCTCGAACGGCACCGCCTCGGTGACCGTCCCCGCCAAGGGCGCGGTCGCCATCCACACCGGTGGCGGCCCCGGCCCCAGCCCGACCCCGACGGTCAACCCGGGCGAGGTCGCCGCCTCCTTCAACGCGAACGTGACGACCTACTACGGCCAGAACGTCTTCGTCGTCGGCGACGTCGAGGAGCTGGGCGGCTGGGACCCCGCCAAGGCCGTGGCGCTGTCGTCGGCGAGCTATCCGGTCTGGAAGGCCACGGTGAGCCTGCCGGCCGGCACGGCGGTCTCCTACAAGTACGTCAAGAAGAACCCCGACGGCTCGGTGACCTGGGAGAGCGACCCTAACCGCTCCTTCACCACCCCGTCCGGCGGCGCCGTGACGCGCGACGACACCTGGCGCTGACCATCCGGCCGGGCCGCGGCCCGATCGGCCGTCCCGGGCTCCCGTAGAGCCCGGGACCACCCCCTCGCGGTCCCGGACTCCGGTGGAGTCCGGGGCCCCTCGCGGTCCCGTGCTCCGGTGAGCCCGGGACCGCCCCACCGCTCCGCACGGAGGAGACCCCATGCGCTCATCCCCCCGACGCGCTCTCCGGCTGCTCATCGTCACGGTCGTCGGCCTGGCCGGCGTCGCCGTCCCGCCGCTGGGCGGCGACCCGCGCGAGGACTCCATCTACTTCGTGATGACCGCCCGCTTCAACGACGGCGACACCTCCAACAACCGGGGCGGCGGCCGGCACACCGTCTCGGGCAACGCCAGGAACAACGACCCGATGTTCCGCGGCGACTTCAAGGGCCTGATCGACAAGCTCGACTACATCAAGGGCCTCGGCTTCTCCGCGCTGTGGATCACCCCGGTCGTGCTCAACCGCTCCGACTACGACTTCCACGGCTACCACGGCTGGGACTTCCACCGCGTCGACACGCGGCTGGAGACCCCCGGCGCGACCTACCAGGACCTGATCGACAAGGCGCACGCCAAGGGCATCAAGATCTTCCAGGACGTGGTCTACAACCACAGCTCCCGCTGGGGAGCCAAGGGGCTGTACGTCCCCCCGGTGTGGGGCGCGCGTGACGAGCAGTGGAAGTGGCTCTACAGCGAGAAGGTCCCGGGCAAGGAGTACGACCCGATGGAGGAGCACCAGGGCGACGACCCGGAGATGACGGCCAGGCAGAACGAGATGGCCAAGGGCAGGCCGTACAACGGCGACCTGTGGTCCACCGCGGCCCCGGCGGGCAACACCTGCAGGGACTACGGCACGCCCACCCAGTGGAAGAGCCCCGAGGGCTTCACCATCCACAACTGCCAGTGGCCCAGCCCCACCTCGGGCATGTTCCCCGCGCAGTCCTATCACCAGTGCTGGATCGGCAACTGGGAGGGCTCGGACTCCAAGAGCTGCTGGCTCCACGACGACCTGGCCGACCTCAACACCGAGAACAAGGCGGTGCAGGACTACCTGATCGACGCCTACAACAAGTACATCGACATGGGCGTCGACGGCTTCCGCGTGGACACCGCCGTGCACGTATCGCGGCTGATGTGGAACCGCCGCTTCCTGCCGGCCCTGCGGCAGCACGCCGTGGCCGCGCACGGGGACAAGGGCAAGGACTTCTACGTCTTCGGCGAGGTCGGGGCGTTCGTCAACGACAAGTGGAACCGCGGCTCGGTCAACCACTCCGCGCAGTTCTACACCTGGAAGGAGCGCAGGGAGTTCAGCCCCGACGACGCCAGGGCGGTCGTCGAGCAGTTCGACTACGAGAACCTGATGGGCACCGGCAACCAGCCCACCACCGACAACGCCTTCCTGCGCGGCAACGCCTACCACGCGCCCGACCGCTCGAAGTTCTCCGGCATGAACGTCATCGACATGCGCATGCACATGAACTTCGGCGACGCGCCCAACGCCTTCAACAACGGCAAGGACTCCGACGACAGCTACAACGACGCCACCTACAACACCGTCTACGTCGACTCCCACGACTACGGCCCCAACAAGTCCAACGAGCGCTACACCGGCGGGACCGACGCGTGGGCGGAGAACATGTCGTTGATGTGGACCTTCCGCGGCATCCCGACGCTCTACTACGGCTCGGAGATCGAGTTCCAGAAGGGGCAGCGGATCGACTGCGGGCCCACCTGCCCGCTGGCGACCACCGGCCGCGCCTACTACGGCGACCACCTCGCGGGCAGCGTCACCGCCTCCGGCTTCGGCGTCGTCTCCGCGGCCACCGGCGCGGTGGCGCAGACGCTGGACAAGCCGCTGGTCAAGCACGTGCAGCGGCTCAACCAGATCCGCCGGGCCATCCCGGCACTGCAGAAGGGGCAGTACTCGACCGAGGGCGTCACGGGCCAGATGGCCTACAAGCGCCGCTTCACCCAGGGGGCGGTGGACAGCTTCGTGCTGGTCTCGGTCTCCGGGGGCGCCACCTTCACCGGCGTCCCGAACGGCACCTACGTCGACGCGGTCACCGGTGACAGCAAGGCCGTGACCGGCGGGACGCTCACGATCACCGGCGGCGGCAAGGGCAACATGCGGGCCTACGTCCTGTCACTGCCCGGCAACCCGGCGCCCGGCAAGGTCGGTACGGCGGGGCCGTACCTGAGGTAGGTCATGGTTCGCCGGCCGCGACGGCGGCCGGCGAACTCCCGGGGGCCGCGTCCGCAGCACGGCACACGGGGCCGCCGAATCCCATCCATGGGTAATTTGTCCTAACCAATACCGTTAAGGTAACAAAACGATCTTTGCCCTACCTTGCCAGAACGCCCTTTGTCACCCTTGCCGTCGTACGGCCTATGCCCCCTTTTCCGTACGCCAAGAGGAGATCAGAGGTGGCTGGCAAACTTGCCCTGCTCGAACCTGTCCACAAGGCCTTCGAGCAGCAGGCGCGGCGGACCCCGCAGCGCACGGCGATCATCGCGGGGACGACCCGCACGACCTACACCGCCCTCAACGCCCAGGCCAACCGGATAGCACACGAACTCGCCTCCCGGGGAGTAAGGCGAGGATCGACCGTCGGCGTGTGCCTGAACCGCGACGAGACGCTGATCGCGGCGCTGCTGGGCGTCTGGAAGACCGGCGCCGCCTACGTGCCGCTTGACCCGGCCTATCCGGCCGACCGCCTGGAGTTCATCGTCGAGGACGCCGGAGTGTCACACGTGGTGACCTCCACGGCGCTGGCGGCGCGGCTGCCGGGGCGCGACCTCATCCTGGTGGACACGGTCGGTGACCGTCCGCAGGATGATCCGGACCTGCCGAGCGACCCGGCCGACCTGGCCTACGTCATGTACACCTCCGGCTCGACCGGCCGCCCCAAGGGCGTCGTGATCGAACACCGCAACGTGATGACGCTGCTGCGCTGGGACGCCGACCACTTCACCGCCGAGGAACTGGCCGGGTTCCTCGCCTCGACCTCGGTCTGCTTCGATCCGTCCGTCCCCCAGCTCTACCTCCCCCTGCTGCTGGGCGGCACGGTGATCATGGCGGAGAACCCCCTCGCACTGCACACCCTGCCCGCCAGGGACGAGGTCACGATGATCAGCGCGGCGGCCTCGGCGCTGACCGCGCTGCTGCGGGAACCGCTGCCCCCGGGGGTACGCACGGTGCTGTCCAGCGGCGAACCGGTGAGCCGGGCGCTGGCCGACCGCGTCTTCGCCAACCCCGGCGTGCGGCGCATGATGAACCTGTACGGACCGACCGAGTGCACCGTGCACTGCTGCGCTCACGAGATCGCCAGGGACCAGACGGGCGAGCCGCCGATCGGCACGCCGTACGCCTGGTCGGAGCTGTCGGTGCGCGGCGCCGGCGGCGAGGCGCTCGGCGACGGCGAGCTCGGCGAGCTGTGGGTGGCCGGTCCGCTGGTCGGCCGAGGCTACCTGAACCGGCCCGAGCTGACCGCCGAGCGGTTCGTGACCGACGCCGGAGGCGTGCGCCACTACCGCACCGGCGACCTGGTCCGCAGAGAGGGCGGAGTCCACTTCTACGAGGGGCGGATCGACGACCAGGTGAAGGTCGCGGGCTTCCGCGTCGAGCTGGGCGAGGTGCAGGGCAGGCTGGTACGCCACCCGCTGGTGAACCACGCCGTCGTGCTCGCCCCCATCGACGAGGAGGGCACCCGGCGGCTGGTCGCCTACGTCGAACCGGCCGGTCCCGGCCTCGACGACGGGCGGTTGCGGTCCTGGCTGCGCGACTGGCTGCCCGACTACATGATCCCCTCCAGGATCGTGTTCCTCGACGCCATCCCCGTGGGCCCCACGGGGAAGGCCGACCGCTCCCGGCTTCCCGCGGTGACCTTCTCCTCCGCCCCGGACTCCCCCACCCCGGCCTCCGCCGCCACCGTGGACGCGGCCCGGAAGGAGTACGTCGCCCCCCGCGACGAGACCGAGCGGCGGCTCGCCGCCATCACCGCCGAGGTGCTCGGCGCCGAACGGATCGGCGTCCACGACCACTTCCTCGACCTGGGCGGGCACTCCCTGGCCGCCGCCAAGATCTGCGCCAGGGTCGAGCACGCGCTCGGGGTCCACGTCCCGCTGACGACGTTCCTGGCACGGCCCACGGTCGCGGAGCTGGCGTCGTACGTCGCCGAGGCCGCCCCGGCCGCCGTGACGCCGCTGGTCCGCCATGCCGGGCGGATCCGCTACCCGCTGACCGGGGACCAGCGCGGCATGCTCCTGCTGCGCGAGGTCAGCCACAACCCCGGCGCCACCGCCATCGCCTTCCGGCTCGGGCTGCGCGGCCTCACCTCTGCGGAGCCGCTGCGGGCCGCGTTGGACGCGATCGTGCGCCGCCACGAGGCGCTGCGCGCCGTCGCCGTGGACAACGCGACCGTCGAGATCGGGCCGCCGGTGGCGGTGCCGCTGGACGAGCACCGCCCGGCTTCGGCGGAGGAGGCCGACGCGCTGCGGCGGGCCGCGGTCGCCCATGACTTCGACATCACCCGGGTGTCGCCGCTGCTGCGGGCCACCCTGTTGTGGTCGGGACCGGACAGCGCGGAGCTGGTGCTCCTCACCGACCACACCGCGTTCGACGGCTGGTCGCTGGGGATCGTCATGCGGGAGCTCCTCGACGGGCTCACCCACTCCGGCGGCGTCCCGGAACCGCCGCTCCAGCTCGGCGACGTCGCGCTGCGCGAGCAGGCGACCGCCGGAGACGCCGAGGCGTTGCGGGCCTTCTGGGCCGAGGAGCTCGCCGGGGCGGTCCCGCCGTACGAGCTGCTGCCCCGCCCGGACGACGGCCCCAGCCGCCTGCGCGGCGAGCGCCTGGTGCGCCCGATCGACCCGGCGACGGTCGCGCGGGTCGGCGAACTCGCGGCCGACTGCGGCGCCACCCCGTTCGCGGTCTACCTGACCGTGCTCGGCATGCTGGTCGCCGGGCTGACCGACCGGCGGGACGTCGTCCTCGGCGCCGCCGTGGCCGATCGCGCCGAGCCCGGCCTGGAGGCCGTGGTCGGCGTGCTGGTCGACGTGCTGCCGGTGCGGCTGCGCCTGGAGGACGGGCTGTCGCTGCGCGCGGCCGTACGGCACGCGGGAGCCGTGACCGCCCGCGTGATGGACCACCGCGCGCTGTCCGCGTGGGAGCGGGCCGAGGCCAGTGGCGTCGAGCGCCCGCCCGGCGCGGTGCTGACCCCTGTCACGCTCTCGATCCAGCCGTCGGAGGTCCCCCTCTCCCTGGAGCGCGAGGGCGTGGGCGTGGACCTGATCGGCGAGCTGGACGCGGGCAGCGCCCAGGCGCCGCTGATCGTTTACGTCAACGCCACGGCGGCCGGGCCCGAGCTCCAGGTCGAGTACGACGTGGAGTATCTGGACCGGGCCGGGGCCGAGGTCCTCACCGACCGGCTGGTCCGCCTGCTGGTGGACGCGCCGGCCCACCCCGACCGGCCGCTGTCGGCGTTCGAGGTGGTCGGCGCCGAGGAGCGGGCGGCGCTGCTGGCCGCGGGAACCGGCGTGCCGCTGCCCGCCGACGTGCCGCGGACCGTGGTGGAGGCGGTGCTGGAGCAGGCGGTACGGCGCCCGCACGCCCCGGCGGTCGTCGACGCCGGCGGCGTCCTCACCTACGGCGAGCTGGCCGGCTGGTCGCGACGGGTGGCCGCGGCGCTCGGCCCGGCGGCCGCGGGCGCCTGCGTGGGCGTGTGCCTGCCCCGCGACCGGTACCTCCCCGCGGCGCTGCTGGGCGTGCTGCTCGCCGGTGCCGCCTACGTTCCGCTCGACCCCGGCCACCCGCTCCAGCGGCTCCGCCACCAGGTCGACGACGCCGGCATCAAGGTGATCATCGCGGCGGGCGAGGGGCTGGCGGTGGCCGGGAAGCTGGGCGACACCGTCGTCGATCTGGCCGGACTGCCCTCGGCGGAAGCCGTACAGGACGGGACGGATCCCGATGATCCCTCCCGGGTGGAACCCCGCGACCTCGCCTACGTCCTCTACACCTCCGGCTCCACCGGCAGGCCCAAGGGCGTCGAGGTCACCCACGCCAACCTCGCCGCGTTCGTCGCCTCGATGACGATCGCCCCGGGGATCAGGCCCGACGACGTGATGCTCGGCCTGACCCCGTTCTCGTTCGACGTGTTCGGCTTCGACCTGTGGGTGAGCCTCTGCCACGGCCTGCGGCTGGAGCTGCTGGGCCGTGACGACGCGCTTGACGGGCGGGCCGTCGCGCGGCGGATCGAGGAGGCGGGGGTCACGCTGATGACCGCGACCCCGACGACGCTGCGCATGCTGGTCGCCTCCGGCTGGCGCGGCGGGGACGTGCGCGTGGTCAGCATCGGCGAGGTGCTCGACCCCGCCCTCGCCGGCGACCTGCTGGAGCGGGTCGCCGAACTGTGGAACGCCTACGGCCCCACCGAGACCACGATCTACTCCACCATGCTCCAGGTCACGGCCCCGGTCGGCGACCAGGTGCCGATCGGCACGCCACTGGCCGGGGAGCGGGCCTACGTGCTCGACCGGGCGGGCCGCGTGCTGCCCGCCGGAAGGCCCGGCGAGCTGTGGGTCGGCGGCGCCGGCGTGGCCAGGGGCTACCGGGGCCGGCCGGAGCTGACCGCCGCGGCCTTCACCGAGGACCCGCTGGGCGGGCGCCGCTACCGTACCGGCGACCTGGCCCGCTGGCGGCCCGACGGCACGCTCGACTTCCTCGGCCGCCGGGATCAGCAGGTGAAGGTCCGCGGCCACCGGATCGAGCTGGGCGAGATCGAGACCGTGCTCCGCGAGAACGTCGCCGACGCGGCCGTGACCGTGTACGGAGGCGACCACCTGGTCGGCTACCTCGTCGCGCCGCCGGGGACCGGCACCGATGAGCTGGAGCGGCGTCTGAGCTCCCGGCTCCCCGACTACATGGTCCCCCGCCGCTGGGTGCTCCTGGACGCCCTGCCCGTCACGGCCTCCGGCAAGGTGGACCGCACCGCTCTGCCCGAACCCGGCGGTGCGGCCTCGCGGGTGTCGCCGAGCACCGAGGCCGAACTGCTGGTCGCCGAGGTGTGGGCCGCCGTGCTGGGCCGCTCCGACCTCGGCGCGCACGACGACTTCTTCGCGCTCGGCGGTCACTCCGTGGCCGTCGCCCTCGTGACGGCCCGGCTGAGCGCCGCCCTGGACCTGCGGGTGCCCGTGCGCCTGCTGTTCGAACGGCGGAGGCTGGCCGACTACGCCGCGCGACTTGAGGCCCTGCTGCTGGCCGACCTGGAGGCGGACTCATGACCGAGCTTGTCGAGACCATCAGCAGACACCGCACCTTGGTCGCGGAACCGGCGAAGGAGATCTCATGACCGTCAGCGACGAGCGCCGGAGCGCCCTCGCGGCCCGGCTGTCGACCGCGCGCCGCACCGCCGCCCAGGCCGCCCCGGCGATCCCCGTCAGGGAGGCGGCCGGCGGCCCCGCTCCGCTGTCACCCGCCCAGGCACGGCTGTGGTTCCTCGCCCAACTCGACGACCGGGCCGCCTACAACGTGCCCGCCGCCGTACGGCTGCGCGGCCCGCTGGACACCGCCGCGCTGCTGGGCGCCGTACGCGACCTCGCGGACCGGCACGAGGTGTTGCGCAGCCTGGTCACCGACGAGGGCGCCACCCCGGTCGACGCCGACCGGGTCCCGATCACGGTCGAGGACCTCGACGACCACGATCTGCTGGAGGCGCGGCTGCAGGAGGAGCTCGCCCGCCCGTTCGCGCTGGACTCCGAGCCGCCCGCCCGCGCCCTGCTGCTCCGCCTCACCGGCGCCGACGAGCACGTCCTGGCGCTGACCGTGCACCACATCGCCTTCGACGCCTGGTCGCGGAACCTGGCGCTGGCCGAGCTGGCCGCCCTGTACGCGGCACGGCTCGGCATGGCCGAGCCGCCCGCACCGCCGAAGGTGCAGTACGCCGACTACGCGGCGTGGCTGGCCGGGCGGCCGGAGGGCGACCTCGCCTGGTGGGCCGGACGGCTGGCCGGGCTCGAACCGGTCCTGGACCTGCCCGTGGACCGGGCCCGGCCGTCGATCGCCGACTGGTCGGGCGCCGCCGTCCCGGTACGGCTGGCGCCTGCGCTGACCGCCCGGATCCGCGGGGTCGCCGCCGAGACCGGCTGCACCCCGTTCATGGTGCTGCTGGCCGCCTGGCAGGAGCTGCTGGGCCGGATCTCCGGCACCGACGACGTGCCGGTCGGCGTGCCCGAGGCGGGACGGCTCCACCCCGACACCGCGCACATGCTCGGCTGCTTCGTCAACACGCTCGTCCTGCGCGGTGACAGGTCCGGCGAGCCGACCGGCCGCGAGCTGCTGGCCCGGACCAACGGCGCCGTGCTGGACGCCCTCACCCACCGCGACGTGCCCTTCGAGCGGATCGTGGAGCACCTGCACCCCGAGCGCAGCCTCGCCACCACGCCGATCTTCCAGGCGCTGCTCAACGTCCTGGACGACCGCCCCCGGGCGCTGGACTTCCCCGGCCTGGTCGTGGAGCACGCGCCACCCGCGCCGCGCACCACCAAGTACGACCTCAATCTCGCCTTCGTCAACGAGGGCGAGGAGTACGACGGCGAGCTCACCTACCGCACCGACCTGTTCGACGAGCCGACCGTGCGGCGCATGGCCGGCTGGTACCTGAACCTGCTGGAGGGCATGCTCGCCGACCTGGACGCGCCCGCGGCGGCCGTACCGCTGGAGCCGGTGACCGGGCCCGTCGCCGCGGGCGCGCGGATACCGATGGACCTGACCCGGCCGCTGCACGCGGTGGTCGGCGACCGGGCGCGGCGCACGCCGGAGGCGATCGCCGCGGTGGACGCCTCCGGATCGCTCACCTACGGCGAGGTGGACCGGCTGGCCAACCGCCTGGCCCGCCACCTGGTCGCGGCCGGGGTAGGGCCGGACGTGCCGGTCGGCGTGCTGGTCGACCGGCACGCCGGGCTGGTCCCCGCGCTCCTCGGCGTGCTGCGGGCGGGCGGCGCCTACATGCCGATGGAGCCCGTCTACCCCGACGACCGCCTCGCCTACATGGTGGAGACGGCCGGCGCGCGGGTCGTGCTGGCCGATCGCGAGCACGCCGGCCGGGTCCCCGGCGCACTGGTCCTGCCCGACCTTTTGGCCGCCGGGCCCGACGAGCCCCTGGAGGTCGACGTCACCCCCGGCCACCTCGTGCACGTGATCTTCACCTCCGGCTCCACCGGGCGGCCCAAGGGCGCCGCGATCGAGCACCGGTCGGCGCTGCACTACCTGTACGGCCTGACCGAACTGGTGCCCGACGCCTACGAGTCCTACGGCCTGGTCTCCACGATCGCCTCCGACCTGGTCATGACCTGCCTGTACGGCGCGCTCATCCGGGGCGCCTCGGTCCATCTGGTGGACCAGGAGGCCGCCACCGACCCGGTGGCGTACGCCGCCTATCTCGCGACGCATCCCGTCGATGTGATCAAGATGGTGCCCAGCCATCTGGAGCTGCTGGCCGCCCACGGCGACCTGGCCCGGATGCTGCCGCGCCGGCTGCTGATCCTCGCCGGTGAGGCGACGTCGTGGGAGCTGGCCGAGCGGATCCGCGTGGCCCGCCCCGACCTGGAGGTGCAGATCCACTGCGGGCCGACGGAGACGACGGTCTCGGTGCTCGGCGGCCGGGTTCCCGACCCGCCGTCGGGGGCGGGGTCGGTCCCGCTGGGCCGTCCGCTGCCCGGCGTCGACTGCTACGTGGTCGACCCCGCGGGCCGTCCGCTGCCCGCCGGGGTGCCGGGCGACCTCTGGGTGGCCAGTCCCAGTCTGGCCCGCGGCTATCTGAACCGCCCCGACCTGACCGCCGAGCGGTTCGTCCCCGACCCGGTGACCGGAACCGCCCGCTGTTACCGCACCGGCGACCGGGTCCGGCTCAACTCCGCCGGGCTGGTGGAGTTCCTCGGCCGGGTCGACGACCAGGTCAAGATCAGGGGCTTCCGGGTGGAGCTGGGCGAGGTGAAGGCCGCGCTGCAGGAGCAGCCCGGGGTCCGGGAGGCCGCGGTGCTGCCGGTCGGCGAGGGACGCTCCCGGCGGCTGGCCGCCTGGATCGCACCCGCCTCGGTGGACCTCGCCGTGATCCGGGCGGGGCTGCGCGAGCGGTTGCCCGACTACATGGTCCCGTCCGCGATCGTCGTCCTCGACGAGCTGCCGCTCACCCCGCTGGGCAAGGTCGACCGGGCCCGCCTGCCGATCCCCGAGGCGGCGCCCGCCGCGGAGCGGGTCGCGCCGAGCACGCCGACCGAGGTGCGGATCGCCGCGGTGTGGGCGGACGTCCTGGGCGTGGCGGACGTCGGCGTCGACGACGACTTCTTCACGCTGGGCGGCGACTCCTTCCGGGCGGTGCGGGCGGTCCGGGAGATCGACCCGGCGCTGCGGGTGATCGACCTGTTCACCCGGCCCACGGTCCGTGAGCTGGCCGCCCACCTCGACGGCGGCGCCGAGGCCCCGGCCGGGCTGCTGCACCGGCTGGCCGGTCCGCGCACGGCGAGCCGTACCGTCGTCTGCCTGCCCTACGGCGGCGGCTCGGCCGCCGCCTACCAGCCGCTCGCCACCGCGCTGGCCCGCACCTCCCCCACCACGGCGGTGCTCGCCGTCGAGCTGCCGGGGCACGACCCGGCGCGGCCCGACGAGGCCATGCTGCCGATGCCGGAGCTGGCCGACCGGATCGTGGCCGAGCTGGCCGGGATCTCCGGCCCGATCGTGCTGTACGGCCACTGCGTCGGCTCGGCCGCCGCGACCGAGCTGGCGCTGCGGCTGGAGGCGTCCGGGACTCCGGTCGCCGGCGTCTTCGTCGGCGGCAGTTTCCCCGACGCTCGACTGCCCGGACGGCTGTCGGCCTGGTGGAACCGGAGGTTCCCCGCCCACCGCTGGGCCTCCGACCGCACCCAGCGCGACTTCCTGCGCACGCTGGGCGCCCTGGACGAGGACTTCGGCGACACCGAGATCATGCTGCGCGGCCTGCGGCACGACGTTGAGGAGGCGCAGGTCTGGTTCAGCCGCCACCTCGACGCCCCCGCCGGCGAGGAGCGCAGGCTCAAGGCGCCGCTGCTGTGCGTGATCGGCGAGCGGGACCGCGCGACCGAGCTCTACCAGGAGCGCTACCGGGAGTGGGGGGCGTTCGCCGACCGGGTGGGGCTGGCCACGATCCCCCGGGCCGGCCACTACTTCATCAAGCACCAGGCCGAGCCCCTGGCCCGGCACATCTCCGAGCACCTGGACCGCTGGGCCGGCGGCGACCTGCCCGAGCCGGTCGGGGAGGTCGAGGTCGCGGGCCGGAGCGCCCGCCGGGACCTGCGCCGCTTCTACACCGTCGCGGCCGGGCAGACCGTGTCGCTGCTCGGTGCCGCGCTGACCTCCTTCGCGCTGGGCGTGTGGGCCTACCAGGAGAGCGGCCGGGTGCTGGACTACGCCCTGGTCAGCATGCTCGCGCTGCTGCCGTCGCTGCTGGCGGCGCCGCTGGGCGGCGCGGTCGCCGACCGGGTGGACCGCAGGCGGGTCATGCTGGTGTGCGACGGCGTCTCAGCCGCGGCCACCGCGATCCTGGTGATCCTGCTGTGGCTGGGGCGGCTGGAGGTCTGGCAGGTCGGGATCATCGCCGGGTTGCTGTCGCTGGTGACGGCCTTCCACCGGCCCGCCTACCTGGCGGCGGTGGCGCAGCTGGTCCCTAAGCCGTACCTCATGCAGGCCAACGCGGTGGCGAACCTCGGTACCGGTCTGGGCATGCTCATCGGCCCGCTGGGCGGCGCCGCGCTCATCGCGCTGGTCGGGCTGCACGGCGTGGTGGCCGTGAACATCGTCACGTTCCTCGCCGGGCTCGGCACGCTGCTGCTGGTCCGCTTCCCCGACCGGCTGTTCCACCGCCTGGAGGAGTCCTTCGGGCAGGCCATCATCGGCGGCTGGCGCTTCCTCGTACGGCGCCGCCCCCTGATGATCATGATCGGGTTCTTCGTCGTGATGAACTACCTGAACATGCTCGCCCTGGCCGTGACCGTGCCCGCGGTGCTGTCGTTCGGCGACGTCGCGGGCGTGGGCGCGGTGACCGCGATGCAGGGCGTGGGCGCGGTGCTCGGCTCGCTGGTCATGGTGTTCTGGGGCGGCACCGAGCGTCGCGCGATCGGCATGGTCGGCTTCGTGATCGGTTTCGGGGCCGGGGTGCTGTTGGTCGGGCTGCGGCCCTCGCTGGCGCTGGCGGCCTTCGGCGGGCTGATGTCGTGGGTGTTCCTCACCGTGCTGAACGCGCACTGGCTGGCGCTCATCCAGCTCAAGGTCGGCCTGGAGCTGCAGGGCCGGGTGCTGGCCACCAACCAGATGCTGGCGGTGTCGATGACGCCGGTGGCGTTCCTCACCGCGCCGTCGCTGGCCGACGACGTCTTCGGCCCGCTGCTCGTCCCGGGTGGCCCTCTCGCGGACACGGTCGTCGGTGACATCGTCGGAGTGGGGCCGGGGCGCGGCGTCGGGCTGCTGCTGGTCGTCTGCGGTGCGCTGCTGATGCTCTGGGGCGCGCTGGGGCTGTGGTACCGGCCGCTGCGGCGCATGGAGGACGCGCTGCCCGACGCGGTCGCGGGCGCCGAGATCGCCGATGACCTGGACGCGGTCCAGGTCGAGGCGGACGCCGTCCTGCTGGAGGGTGCCGGCCGGAGAGGGTAAGGGGCCGTCAGGGGGCGACGAGCTTCGCCAGGCCCGGGTAGTCGGTGACGATGCCGTCGGCGTCGAAGGTGAGGTCGGCGCCGAAGCCCTCGCTCTCGTAGCGCACCGCGCCGGCGCCGAGGTGGGTGTAGCGCTGGGGGTGGCGGATCACGTGCAGGTGCGGGACCTGGACCCAGGCCATGACGAAGTCCATCCGCCCCTCGCACTTGTCGAGGCCGTGACGGAGCACCGGCATGGTGTTCGTCAGCGGCGAGAGCCCGAGGTCGCAGTCGAGCGCGCCGTTCAGGACGTTCATGTCCCCGCCGGGCGGCGGCCCGCCGAGACGCCCCTCCTCCTTCGTCTCGCACGACCAGCTGCCGTGGGCGGAGCGGCGCAGGTCGAGCGCCCGGTGCCAGCCCGCGCCATGGGCCCGTACGGAGAGCAGCTCGGTCATGTATCCGGGGAGGGTCCGCAGGGTGTACTCCAGGCGGTAGGGCGCGGGGTCCGTCCCGATCGCCACGCCGACCGCCGTCAGCTCCGACGCGAGGCTCACCTCGGCGTATTCGGCGCCCCCGTCCTTCATCCACACGAGTCCGCGCATCCCTCTCCCCCTTCGCCCGCCCCTTCCCACCCCCGTGCGAGGTGGCCGGCGGCACCGACGTACCCCGGGGAGGGGCGCGCGAACCGCCCGCGGCCCCGGAAGGGGGCCGGGGGGCGCGGCCCGTCCCCGTGCCGGTCTCCGGCGCCCCGATCCAGTTGTCCGCCGCCAGCAGCGGCGCGCCTACTCCAGCCGCAGCAGCGCGTTGACCGACCGCACCAGCTCGGCGGGCAGCTTGAGCGTCTCGCGGTCGTAGGTGAGCAGCCCGTTCAGCTCGTCCTCGACGTCGGAGAGCTGGGTGTAGACGGTCGCGCTCAGGCCCCGCCGGATGGCTGGGACGATCTGCTCGGCATGCAGGCGGCTGAACGCCTCGCCGAGCTGCTCGGCCGAGCCGTACCGCCGGTAGCCGAAGTCCTTGTCGTTGAACGCGTGGCCGTCCACCCGCAGGTTGTACCCGCCGTACTCCGACAGCACGAGGACCCGCCGGTCGCCGCGGCGCCGGCGCGGCACGCGGAAGCGGCGGAAGTAGACGTGCAGGCTCTTCAGATCGCCCCCGCCCTGGTCGTGCCAGCCGCTGGCGTGGTCGACCGTGCGGGTGGGGTCGAGTTCGGCGACCTCGGCGGCGATCCGCGCCGCGTCGAACTGCCCCCAGCCCTCGTTGAACGGCACCCAGACGGCCAGGCTCACCACATTGCGCAGGTGCTCCACGGTGTCGCGGAGCTCGGTGCGGAAGCGGGCCCGGCCCTGGGCGTCGGCACGCCCGAACCACCGGTGACGGCGGTCGCCGAGCCGCAGCGGGGTGAGCACGGGCGCGGTGATGGCGTACTCCCAGCGGCCGTTGAGGTTGAGATAGAACGTTTTAGTATCATCTATTTGGTCTTACCGCAGCTCTTCTCCTTCGGATTGAGTGTCCGGTCAGCGAACCTCCGGTGCCGGACATCCGGCCGGCGGACGGCCGGCCCGCCCACGCGGCGGCGGGCGGCGGGCAGGGCGGCGCGGGATCACGCGGCCAGGTGGCGGGGCATCCCTTCCGGCGGGAAAACACCCCGGACCGCCGTCTCGCCCGCCGCAATTCGGGCATATCCGGGGGAGAGCAACGGACCACGCCGATCGGCGGCGGATCGGCCTCCCCGCCCCGGGGGCGGGGACGGGTCCCCTCATCCGAGGGAGGACACCATGAACGCCGTCCGGATGAACCTTGAGCGCCTGGAGATCCCGGCCGCCGACGTCGTGCTGGAGGCCGATGTCGTGGTGCCGCGACCGGCGCACGGAATGGTGCTGTTCGCGCACGGCAGCGGCAGCAGCCGCCACAGCCCGCGCAACCGTCACGTGGCGGGCGAGCTCCAGAGGGCCGGTCTGGCCACGGTCCTCGCCGACCTGCTCACACCGGAGGAGGAACGGGCCGACGCCCGCACGGGTGAGTTCCGCTTCGACATCGGCATGCTCGCCGTCCGGCTGGTGGCGCTGACCGACTGGCTGGTGCGGCACCCGCCCACCGCCGGCCTCCGCACCGGGCTCTTCGGCGCCAGCACGGGCGCGGCGGCCGCGCTCGTCGCCGCCTCGGCGCGGCCCGCCCTCGTCAAGGCGGTCGTCTCCCGTGGCGGGCGGCCGGACCTCGCCGGCGAGGCGCTCCGCTCGGTCCACCAGCCCACGCTGCTGATCGTCGGCGGGCACGACCCCGTCGTCGCCGAACTCAACCGCGAGGCGGCCGCCAGGCTGGGCGGCGAGACGCGGCTGGAGACGGTTCCGGGCGCCTCACACCTCTTCGAGGAGCCCGGGACGCTGGAGCAGGTAGCCCGGCTGGCCCAGGAGTGGTTCCTGCGCCACCTGACACCGGAACCCGGTCCCGAGGGCGAGGGCGAGGGCCCGCGGGTCCCGGGGATGCGCCCGCGCTGACCCCCGGGACCGGCACGCCGACCCCGGGCATCCGGTCGACGGTCCGGGCATCCGGTCGACGGGTTTGCCCGGGATTCGGCCCGCACCGATCCCGGGGATCCCGTCGACGGGCTTCACGGGGCACCGATGAAACGCCAGGATTGGGCGTGTGAACCGCACAGCCGTACGCCTGGGAGTGCTCCTGCTGGCCGGAGCGGCGGTGACGGCCGTGCTCGTCGCGCTGCTGACACCCTTCTCGTCCGGACCCTCCGGCGACCTGCCCGGCGGTGACGGCCGCGGCGGATCGCCCGGCGTCGTGGTCGAACGGCTGAGCGAGCGCGACCACGTGCTCACGATCTCCTCCGCCGCGCTCGGCCGCGAGGGCATGGTCCGCGTGCTGCTGCCCGAGGGCTGGCGGCCGGGCTCGGGGCCGTGGCCGGTGCTGTACCTGCTGAACGGCTGCTGCCAGTCCGAGTATGACGCGTGGGTCACCCGGGGGGAGGCCGCCAGGCTCACCTCGCGCTACCCGGCGGTCGTGGTCGTGCCCGAGGGCGGCGAGGTCGGTTTCTACTCCGACTGGCGCGATGGGCCCGGGTGGGAGAGCTTCCACCTGACCGAGGTCCGCCGGATCCTGGAGCGCGACTACGGCGCCGGGGACCGCCGCGCGGTGGCCGGGCTGTCCATGGGCGGGTTCGGCGCGATGTCCTACGCGGCCCGCCATCCGGGCATGTTCCAGGCCGCCGCCTCCTTCTCGGGCGTGCTGCACACCCGCGACGGCAACGGCGGCGTCGACTGGCTGCTCGGTCGCAGCGGCGAGGACTCCGGGAAGCTCTGGGGCGATCCGGGCGATCCGGAGTGGGCCGCGCACAACCCGTCCGACCTCACCGGGAGGCTGCGCGGAGTGCGGCTCTTCGTCTCCTGCGGGGACGGCTCCCCCGGCCCGCTGGACTCCCCCGCCGCCTCCGTGGACGAGGGGGAGACCTCCCTGCTCCGCCAGGCCGTCACCTTCACCGAGCGGGCCAGGGCGGACGGCGCCGAGGTGGCGGTCGACTTCTACGGCCCCGGCACGCACAGCTGGCCGTACTGGCAGCGCGGCCTGGAACGCGCGCTCCCGATGCTCATGGGCTCCATCGGCGTGACAGCCTGACCCCCATCGCATTCCGTCACCATGAGTAGGCATTTCGTCACTTAAAGTTAGTTAAGTGACGGTTAGTGACCTCATATCTGGCTATGAGAGGAAATAACCAATCGGTCCTGAACTACGGGGGAGCAAGATGACGAACTTCGACCAGATCAAGGGCAAGGTCAAGGAGACCGCGGGGGAGGCGGTCGACAACGAAAGGCTGGCCGACAAGGGCCGGGCCGACCGTGCCAAGGGTAAGGCGAAGGAGGCGGCGGACAAGGCCAAGGACAGGGCCAAGAAGGCCTCCGACGACGCGCGGAGCCGCTTCGCCGAGTAGGGACCGCCCCGGATGACGGGCGCCGCGGACAGCACTCACGCCGTCCGCGGCGCCTTCCGTGTCGGAGCTCCCACCTCGCCCGGAAAGTTCAGGCGGGCGACTCTGGACGTTCAGCTCAGGCACCCCTGTCCGGCCACCCCCGTGACTAGCGTTCCTCAAACACCCCAGTTCAGGGGCGTTCGCCGTATGTCATGAGGAGCCACCTTGCGAGTCCTGGCCGTTGTCCCCGCCCGTGGAGGTTCGGTGGGCGTCCCGCTGAAGAACCTGGCCGCGGTGGGCGGCACTCCCCTGGTCGCCCGCGCGGTGAAGGCCTGCGTGCGGGCCGAGCTGATCGACGAGGTGGTGGTCAGCACCGACCACGCGGAGATCGCCGCCGTGGCCCGCGAGGCCGGAGCGACCGTGATCCACCGGCCGGAGGAGCTGAGCGACGCGACCGCCTCCAGCGAGTCGGCCGTCCTGCACGTGCTCGACCACATGTCCGACAGCCCCGACGTGGTCGTCCTGGTGCAGTGCACCAGCGCCTTCATCGACCCCGCCGACCTGGACACCGCCATCGTCAAGGTCCTCGACGGCACCGCCGACGTGGTGTTCTCCGGGCTGCGGACGCACGAGTTCCTCTGGAGCGCCGCCGGCGCGGGCGTCAACCACGACCCGTCCTTCCGGCCGCGCCGGCAGGACCGCGAGCCGCACTTCCGTGAGACCGGCGCGTTCTACGTGATGCGCGCCGAGGGCCTGCGCGAGCACGGCCACCGCTTCTTCGGCGCCGTCGCCGTCCAGGAGGTGCCGCCGCGGCACGCCGTCGAGGTGGACACCGCCGAGGACCTGGAGATCGTCCGGGCGCTGGCGCCGTTCGTGGACCGGCCCGAGCCGATCGACGTGGACGCCGTGATCACCGACTTCGACGGCGTGCACACCGACGACCGCGCCTACGTCGACCAGGACGGCCGCGAGATGGTCGCGGTCAGCCGCTCCGACGGCATGGGCGTCGCGCTGCTGCGCCGGTCCGGCGTCAAGCTGATGATCATGTCCACCGAGCACAACCCGGTGGTCGCCGCCCGCGCCCGCAAGCTGGGCGTGCCGGTCCTGCAGGGCCTGACCGACAAGCGGACCGTGCTGCGCGACTGGCTGACCATCGAAGGGCTGGACCCGGCCCGCGTCGCCTACATCGGCAACGACGTCAACGACCTGGGCCCGATGAGCGACGTCGGCTGGCCCGTCACGGTCCCCGACGCCCACCCCCTGGTCCGCGCCGCCGCCCGGACCGTGCTCACCAGGCCCGGCGGGGCGGGAGCCGTACGGGAGCTGTGCGACCGGGTCCTCGCGGCCCGCCCGGAGACCGCGGCCGTGCCCGCTCCCGCGCCCCGCGCCGAGCTGCGGCTCACCCCGGTCGCCAGGCCGGTCCAGATCGGCGACGCGCTGGTCGGCGCCGGCCGGCCGGTCTACGTGATCGGCGAGATCGGCATCAACCACAACGGCGACCTGGACATCGCGCGCAGGCTCATCGACGTGGCGGCCGAGGCGGGCTGCCAGGCGGTCAAGTTCCAGAAGCGCACCCCGGAGATCTGCGTGCCGCTGGAACAGCGCGACCAGATCCGGCAGACGCCGTGGGGCGAGATGACCTACATGGAGTACAAGCTCAGGACCGAGTTCGGCCTGGACGAGTACACCGAGATCGCCGCCCACTGCCGGGAGCGGGGCCTGCACTGGTTCGCCTCGCCGTGGGACGTGCCGTCGGTGGACTTCCTGGAGTCCATGGACGTGGTCACCCACAAGATCGCCTCAGCCGGCGTGACCGACCTGGAGCTGCTCCGCGCGCTCGCCGCCACCGGCAAGCCGCTCATCCTGTCCACCGGCATGTCCACGCTGGAGGAGATCGACCGGGCGGTGGAGATCCTCGGCACCTCCAAGCTCGTGCTGATGCACGCCACCTCCACCTACCCGCTCCCCCCGGAGGAGGCCAACCTCCGCACGATCGTCACCCTCCAGGAGCGGTACGGCGTGCCGGTCGGCTACTCCGGCCACGAGCGCGGCCTGCAGATCTCGCTCGCCGCGGTGACCCTCGGCGCGGTGACCGTGGAGCGGCACATCACGCTGGACCGCACCATGTGGGGCTCCGACCACGCCGCCTCGCTGGAGCCGGCCGGCCTGGAGCACCTGGTCCGCGACATCCGCATCATCGAGACCGCGCTCGGGGACGGCGTCAAGCGGGTCTTCCCCGGCGAGGAGGCCCCCAAGTCCCGCCTGCGCCGCGTCACCGTGTGATCCGCGCCGGAGGCGGCGCCGCTTGTCCTCGCGGAGGACCGGATTCCGGATGGGAAAGAGAAACTTGATCAAACTGTCCGTCGTCGTCCCGGTGCGGGACGTCGAGCTCTACATCTCCGACGCGCTGACCTCGCTCATCAGGAACGCGCACAGGGACTTCGAGTTCATCGTGGTGGACGACGGATCGGCGGACGCGACCGGGCAGATCATCGAGGACTTCCGCGAGGACCTGCCCGGCCTGGTCGTCCTGCGCAACGAGAGGCCGGTGGGGCTGGCCGACGCCCGCAACCTCGGGGTGTCGCTGGCCTCGGGCCGCTACCTGACCTTCATGGACGGCGACGACTGGCTGGCGCCCGGCTACCTCACCGACCTGGTCGGGGCGATCGAACGGCTCGGCTGCGACTTCGTCCGGGTGGACCACGTCCAGGTGGAGGGCCGCAGGCGGGTGATCCACCGGGCGCCGCCGGCCCCCCGCGAGGTGGTGCTCAAGCCGCGCGACCACATCCTGCCCGCCGAGGTCAGGACCATGGTCGACTACCCCTACGCCTGGGCCGGGATCTACCGCCGCGACCTCGGCGACCTGCTGACCTTCCCCGGGCACCTGCACACCGCCGAGGACCGGCCGTGGATCTGGCGGCTGCACCGTCAGGCGAGCTCGTTCGGGGTGGTCTCGCTGGCCGGGCTCTTCTACCGGCGGATGGTGCCCGGCTCGCTGACCCGGATCGGCGACGCCCGGCAGCTGCACTTCTTCGACGCCTTCGACCTCGTCTTCGCCGATCTGGAGGACGAGTTCGCGCCCAAGGCGGCACGCACCTTCTGCGCCCTGCTGGCCCACCACCTGGAGCTGGCCGACCGCTTCTCCCCCGAGCTCCGCGCCCGCTTCGAGCGGCGCGGCGTCGAAGCCCTGCGGCGGCTGCCCGGGGACCTGCTCGCCGGGACACGCCTGGACCCGGAACGCGACCAGATCCTGCGGCGGCTGTTGGAGGCCCGGTGACGCAGCTTTTCTACGCCTCGACCCTGTTCGGCGCGATGACGCTGGCGGCGGCGATCGACGACGGCCGCTTCGGACCGCGCGACGGCCGCCGGATCCTGCTGGTCTCCAACAACGCGGCCATCCCGGAGATCACCCCGTCCCTGGACCAGGTCCCCGGCTTCGCCGCGCTGCGTCCGCGCTTCGACGAGGTCCGGTCGTGGAACGACGTCGTGGCCCCGCTGCACCCGTCGGACTGGAGAGCCCGGATCATCGAGGTCCCGATGCTGGGCCGCCTGCTGCTGTCCCATCTCTCCCTGGACGGCGGCCCGGACGAGCTGATCCTGGAGTCCGTCGCGGTCCCTCCGTCGCGGACCCTCGCCGGTCTGGTCAAGGACTGCCCGATCACGGTCTACTCCGACGGCCTGATGAGCTACGGTCCCACCCGCGACCCGCTCCCGTCGGAGATCTCCGGCCGGATCACCCGCCTGCTCCACCTCGACCTCGTGCCGGGCCTGTCCCCGCTGCTGCTGTCGGAGTACGGCGTGCCCGCCGAGACCCTTCCGGACCGGGCCTTCCTCGACGTGATCGCGCAGAGCGGCGCGGCCGGGGAGGAGACCCGGGACCTGCCCGCCGGGCCGCCGATGATCCTCGGCCAGTACCTGTCCGCGCTGGACATCGTCACCCCCGAGGAGGAGGCCGGGCTCCACGCGGACATGCTGCGCGGCCTGGCCGCCCGGGGGTTCGGCACCGTGCTGTTCAAGCCCCACCCGGCCGCCGGGCGGCGGCACGCCCAGCGCCTCCGCGAGACGGCCGCAGAGCTGGGCGTGCGGCTGGCGGTGGCGGGAGAGGGCGTCGCGGCGGAGTCGTGCTTCGCCGCGCTCAGGCCCGCCCTCGTGGTGGGGTGCTTCTCCACCGCCCTGATCACCGCCAGGCGGCACTTCGGCCTGCCGGTGGCGGCGATGGGCGGGGAACTGGTCCTGGAACGGCTCTCGCCGTACGAGAACAGCAACCGCATACCCGCCACCATCACCGACGCCCTGCTCCCCCGGCTGTCGGCCGACGGGACGCTGGAGGAGCCGCCGCCGGTGGACCTTCAGGCCCTGGTCCGCGCCGTCGGCTACTGCATGCGGAGCGAGACCCACCCCGGCCTGCGCGAGCAGGCCGCCGCCTACCTCGACGCCCACGGGCCCGCCCGCTACTTCAAGCGGCAGCGCCTGGCCGCCCTGGGGCTGGCCCCCGCGCCCTCCGCCCGGCAGCCCGGCGCTCTGGACAGGCTCCGCCACCGCCTGTCCCGAGCGCTTTCCTGACCCGTACGGCCCACCGCCCCCGATCAGGCTTCTCTCCGGATGGTTCCAGCGGGAAATCAGGGCTCGGCACAGAACACCACACCGCGCACTCGTATGACGGTCTCCGCCGCCGACGCGGCCAGAGCGTCGACCGTGGACCCCGACGCCGGCAGCGACACCACGTCCTTCAGCCCGGGGCCCCAGCCGTTCGACGAGCATCGCGGCCTGCTCCGGCGGGCGGAACCCGGCCAACCACGTGCGAGTCCGTCAGCCCAGCGCCCTGAGGTAGCGGCGCATCCGGCGCTTGGCCCGGTAGCCGACGCGCAGCACGTTGGGCGGGACCTCGACCCGCAGGCGGGCGCGGCGCCGGGCGGCGACGTGCTGCGGGCCGTCGAGCAGCGACCGGGCCGGGGCCCGGCGTCCCGCACGGACCTGGGCGACCAGCGTGACCATCTGGGACACCCAGTCGCTCTCCCCACGCGGGTGGAAGTAGTTGGCCTGGCACCAGGCCTCGTCCGGGGTACGGAAGCGGCTCTCGGACAGGTCGTCCAGCGTGCCGAGCAGGCCGCTGTCCTCGAAGACCAGGTTGATCATCTCGGCGCCGACCCCGAAGTCCGACAGCACCAGCAGGGGCACCGACTGGGCGATCGCCTCCAGCGCGGCGGTCGAGCTGACCGTGACGAATCCGGCAGCGTGCGCCAGGTGCTCGTGCATGGGCCCCACGGCGAACCGCACGGCGCCGGGACTGACCCGGCCGCCGTCGGCCAGTGACTGCCACAGGCGCTGGTAGTGGTGGCGCTCGTTGTGGGTCTGCCGCTCGGTGTCCAGGGCGCGGAGCTTGACCACCACGTCGAGGTCGGGCCGCCGCTCGGCCAGCGCGGCCAGCGCGAGCAGGATCCGCTCGCGCTCCTCCCTGCGCCTGGGCACCTTGGCCTGGGTCGCGAACACCACCCGGTCGCGCGGGCCGGTGACGGGGACCTCCTCGCCGCCGTGGAGGAACGGCAGCCGGGTCAGGCCCACCGCCCCGCCTCCGCCCAGCTCCCGGCCGAGCGCCGAGAACTCCTCGACCTCCCGCTCGCTGTGCAGGACGAACAGGTCGCATCCGCTGCGGAACACCCATGCCTTCTCGGTCGCCGGGATGGAGATCCCCGGCAGCCCGGAGATGAACACCGGTCTCGGCGTCAGACCGGCGAGCACCTCGCTGACCAGCACGTCCACCACGGGCCCGGTGCAGGCGACGAGCACCACGTCCGGCCTGAACCGCTCGGCGGCCCGGCGCAGCGCACGGGCCGACAGCACGGGCGGATCGGCTGCCGCACCCGCGACGGCCGCGTGGATCTGGGCCGGGGAGGGCGTGATGGGCGTACGGATCACCGTCAGCTCCGCCGTACAGCTCGAAGGCAGGTCCCCGAGCAGGTGGGCGGCCCACTTCAGGTAGGAGTCCGAGTCGGCCACGGCCAGGACCTTCACGCTGTAGCTCCAGTGTCGTGATGGGCGAACATCGACAGGTGGGAACGGAGTGAGGGCGCCGCCTGGGCGGTCCACCACTCCTCGGGGACGTCCACCGTCTCCACGGCCACGCCCCGGGCCGAGAGCAGGACCCGCAGGGAGGTGACCGCGGTGGACGGCAGGCTCAGCACCCGCTGTTCGGCGGCGAGTCCGCGCAGGGTCATCTCGGCGGGGATCCCGCCGTCGTAGACGGTGATCCCGGGCTGTTCCCCGACCCGGGCGAGATCATGGGGGTCCTCCCTGCGGTGCGGGAAGTACGCGACCGGCTCGGACGAGCCGAGCCCGGCCAGCCAGGTGAAGTAACGGTCGCGGTGGATCAGGCCGTTGCGCACCAGCGAGGTGCCGAGCACGACGGTGCGCTCCTCGGGACGGGGCCTGCGCAGGGGCTGCGACCGCAGCCAGGCGAAGTCGTGGGCGACCAGCTCCGCGCCCCTGTCCCGTACGGCCCGCGCCAGCTCGGCGGGGACGGGCAGGGCCGTGAAGATCGACAGCCGGCCGGATCGGGCGGCGGCGCGCAGCCGCAGGCCGGCCGCCGTTCCCAGCGCGCTCCTGAGCCCGGACCCGAGCGGGCGCGCCGTGGCGCGGGCCCGTAGCAGCGGCGTCCAGATCCGCCCGGTGAGCAGTTCCAGGAGCCTGATGGTCGCCAGGCCGTCGTCGACGATCACGATGCGTCCCGGCAGGGCGGTCAGCCAGCCGAACTGCACCTTGCCGGAGAAGGCGTCGCCGACCACCCAGGTCGTGCCCCGGCGGGGTCTGGGCATCTCGGGCTCGGGGGCGGCCAGTTCCAGGCCGCCGGGGAGGCCGAGCCGGGAGATCTCGCGGCGGGTGACGACAAGAGGGCGCAGACCGGCGCGGGGCAGCACCCGGGTACGGGCGCCGAGCAGTCCGGCGTGGTGGGCCTCCACGGCGCAGAGCATCTGCAGCGGGGACTCCACCCAGGCGACGGCCGAACCCTGCTCCCGCGCGTGGTCCCGGCCGTTCTCCACGCCGGACGATGACCCGTTCACGACCGCCTCACCGTAACCCGGATGTCTTACACGTCCAGGAACTGCGGGTGAACACCCGAATACGCCCACTTGCGCGCCCGGTGCGGAACGATCTACCGTGGTGTACGGAACGGTTTCGTACACCACGCCTCCCATCCCGATCGCCCACCTCAGAGGAGACAGGCCATGTGGACTCCGGACGACATCCCCGACCTGACCGGTTCCACCGCGGTGGTCACCGGCGCCAACGGCGGCATCGGGCTGCCGACCGCGGCACGACTGGCCGGGCGCGGCGCCCGGGTGATCATGACCGCGCGCGACCTCGCCAGGGGGGAGGCGGCGGTGAAGGCGGTCCGGGCGGAGGCACCGGGCGCGCGGATCGAGCTGAGAGCGCTGGATCTCGCCGACCTGGGCTCGGTGCGAGGATTCGCGGCCGGCTTCGACGGACCGATCGACATATTGGTCAACAATGCAGGAATCGGCATGATTCCTCGGCGGACCACCGCCGACGGCTTCGAGATGCAGTTCGGCACCAACCATCTGGGCCACTTCGCGCTGACCGGGCTGCTGCTGCCCCATCTGCTCGCCAGACCGGGCGCCCGGGTCGTCACGGTCTCCAGCGACGCGCACAGCCTGGGCAGAATCGACTTCGACGACCTGGGGCTCGAGCGCGGGTACGGACGGTTCTCGGCCTACGGCAGATCGAAGCTGGCCAACCTGCTGTTCACGCTGGAACTGCAGCGCCGGGCGGGGGGACGGCTGCTCAGCGTGGCCACCCACCCCGGCGCCACGGCCACCGGCATCATGAAGCTGGGCGTGCTCACCCGGCCGGCCAACGCCCTCATGCGGCTGGCGCTCCAGTCTCCCGACAGGGGCGCGGCCCCCTCCCTCTACGCCGCCACCTCTCCCGAGGTGACCGGAGGCCAGTTCATCGGTCCCGGCCCGAAGGCGCTGACCCCTTCGCCCAAGGCGCTGGACGAGATCGTGGCCCGGCGGCTGTGGGAGACGTCGGAGGAGCTCACAAGCGTACGATTCGAGACGATCACACAGCACTCGTAGCCCACCGGAGGCATCTTGCGGCTCGACCCCAGGCGAGAGCGGGCGATTCTCGACGCGACCATGGAACTGCTCTCCGAGGTCGGATTCGACCGCATGTCCGTCGACCAGATCGCCAAGCGCGCCAGCGCGAGCAAGGCCACGATCTACCGCCGCTGGCCGGGCAAGGAGGCCCTGGTCGTGGACCTGGTCTGCAACCATCTGGAGATCGACGTCGCACCTCCGCCCGACACGGGGTCGATGCGCGGCGACCTCGTGGCGGTGGTGGCCGGATTCTGCCGGACCCTGGAGCAGCAGCACGGCCTGGTCTTCGCGCTGGTCCCCGCCCTGCTCACCGCCCCCGGCCTGGCGGCCGCCCTGCGCGCCAACGTGCCGCGCCCCGACATCACCGGCACCGTCCCGCTCCTCGACCGCGCCCGCGAGCGGGGCGAGCTGCCGGGCGGGGCCGACCCCGGCGAGATCAGGAAGGTCACCGAGGCGCTGGTCTGGCACCGGCTCCTCATCACCGGAGAGCCACTGGACGACGCCTTCGCCGAGGAGACGGTCGACCGGGTGCTGCTGCCGCTGATCCACGCCTGGTCCACGGCCACCACCTGATCAAATCGGGTGTTTTCGCAGGTAAAACAGGGTCAAGACAAAAGATCTACGATGATGGTGAAACCGGGGGGCGGGGAAAGACCGGCCCGGCGGCTCCCCGCCGGCGCCGACGCCCGCAAATGCCTGCTCCGCAGGCGTTCCCGGCCCCGCACCGGCCGCCGGACGCCTCGCCGAGGATCTTGAGTGCGGCCAAGTCTTCCCCCTCGATTCAGACGTATTCCCAAGTCAGGGCAATGTGCCGGACTTGTAATCGTTTGTCCGGTTCACGTAGCTTCTACTCATTCCTGGTGAACGCCTAGGACCAACCAGTCCTACGCATTGCCAATACATTGCCCGACCGTGCTGCACCCAAGCGGATCGCTCCGCCCGGTGATCACGGCCGCCGAATCCGCGAATCTCGCGGAACCGGGGAACCACCGTTCTTGGGGTGAATCGGCGCCTCCGCGCGCCGTAGGGCACTTCCCAGCCCGAACCCGTCAGCTAACCCGGTAGGCGGAATGAGAAGCGAAGCAAGGAGTCACACCCCCGCATGGCCAAGAACCGCCTCACCCCCAAGACCCGTCACCTGACCCACCTCGTTCTGGGCGCCTCCATCGCCCTTGGTGGCAGCCTCGTAGCGGTCCCCTCCGCCCTGGCGGACACCCCTGGACAGAGCCACCTCAACCCCTCCCCCGCCGAGGTCGCCCAGCCGGTCAACGCGAACAGGACCCCCCTCCAGGTCGCCGCCGAGGGCCTGCCCAAGGTCACGGCCGCGCAGGTCCTGGCCCTCGCCGCCAAGCAGGTCGGCATCTCCGAGAACTCCCAGGGCGGCGGGACCAAGTTCCAGTCCTGGTATGTGGCCTCTCCCCGCGCCAAGGAGACCGTCGCCCGTGACGGCGGCAGCCCGCGAGCCTACGCCAACGCCCCCTGGTGCGCGATGTTCGTCTCCTGGGTCGGCGAGCAGGCCGGCATCCGGCCCACCATGGGCTGGGACGCCTACACCGTCGCCCACGCCCAGTGGTTCAAGGACAACAAGCACTGGGGCACCGTCGCCAAGCCCGGCGCCGTCGTCTACTTCGACTGGAACGGCGGCAAGCGCATCAGCGGCATCGACCACGTCGGCTTCGTGAAGAAGGACAACGGCGACGGCACGATCAGCACGATCGAGGGCAACACCGGAAACGGCAAGGTCGAGCACCGCGTCCGGCCCAAGTCCCAGGTCGTCGGCTACGGCTACCCGGTCTACGCGGGCTGATCGACAGCCGGCTGACTCACCGACCACCGAAAAGGGGTCCGGCTCACCGAGCCGGACCCCTTTCGGCGTCCCCCCTCCCCCGAGCCTCCCTTCCAGCCGTCCCTCCCCCGAGCGGGTGCCACCGGCCGGGGTGGTCGCGGTCTCGGCCGAAATTCCACCGAACCGGCTCCGGCCGGTGTTTTCCGAACCCCGGCGCGAGTCGGTCCGCCGACCCGCGGCTGCGGTCAACAAGGCGGAGCCGCGGACGTAGGCACTCAGCGCGCGGCGCCCAACGCCGTGAGGGCGGCAGCGAGGTGCGGGTCCGCCTGCCCCGCTTCCTCCACGGCGGCGTTCAGCGTCTCCTCATAGGTGCGGCTCGCCTCGGCGTATCTCGTCCGGCCCGTCTCGGTGATGACCGTGTAGACGCCGCGTTTGTCGTCCGGGCACAGATCCCGGACGGCGAAGTCCGCCGCGCTCAGCCGGGCGACCAGGCGGGTCACCGAGCTCTGGTTGAGCCCGATCTTGTCGGCCAACTCCTGCATGCGCAGCTCGGCGGTGGGGGAGGCGGCCAGATGGCCCAGCGCACGGAACTCCGACAGGCCGACGCCGTGCCTTCGCTGCAGCGCGGCGGCGAGTCTGCTCTCCACGCGGGCGTGCAGCAGGAGGATGTGCTGCCAGGTCGCGGCGAGGTCCGAGACGGGCGGGGCGGCAACCGGGGCGGGGACTGCGGCAGGCATGAGACCTCCTCGTTCGTACGGCCTTCCCGATCTTTCCTGGGACCGGCTTGACAGAAGCATACATGTACATGCAACATTCTGTCTCGTCAGAACTTGCACATACATGCAAATAGGAGCGTCTCCCATGGCCTGGATCTACCTGCTCATCGCCGCCGTCTTCGAAGTCGTCTTCGCTCTGGCCACCAACGCCACCGAGGGCTTCACCCAACTGGGGCCGTCCCTGCTCACAGCCGCCGCGGCAGCCGTCGGAATCTTCTTCCTCAGCCTGGCTCTCAAAACACTGGACGTCGGCGTCGGCTACACCATCTGGACCGGCATCGGCTCGGTCGGCACGGTCGTGCTCGGCTCCGTGATCTTCGGCGAGGAGTTCACCATCTGGAAGGTGCTCGCCTTCACCCTGATCATCGGCGGCGTACTGGGCCTCAAGCTCTCCGACCGCCCGACCGCCGGCAAACCGTCCGCGGCCTGACCACCCCGCCCTGCCACTTCACACCCCCCGTCACTTCATACCTCCCGTCACTTCACACCTAAGGAAACGTCACCATGGCCTGGATCTACCTCTCCATCGCGATCGTCTTCGAGATCGGCTTCGCCCTCGGCACCAACGCCACCCAAGGCTTCACCCGGCTCTGGCCGTCGGTCTTCACACTCCTGTCGGCCGCCGGCGGCATCTTCACCCTCAGCCTGGCCCTCAAAACACTGGACGTCGGCGTCGGCTACACCATCTGGACCGGCGTCGGCTCCATCGGCACCGTCATCCTTGGCGCCCTCATCTACAAGGAGAAGATCACCCCCGCCAAGCTCGGCTCGTTCGCCGCGATCATCGGCGGCGTCGCCCTCCTCAAGATCGCCGCAGGGATCTGATCCACGATGCCGAACGCCACCGAACCCGAATGGCTCACCGAGCGCCTGACCCAGACCGTCGCCCTGGCCACCGCCGAGGTCCACGCCGACGGCATCCCGTTCGCCGGGCTCGTCGCAGACGACACCGCAACCGTGCTCGGCACGGGCGTCAACCAGGTCAGGGCACACCGCGACCCGCCGACGAAGAACTCGGTTCTTCTGCTGTGACCGGCGTTGCTCAAGATCCAAGTCCCCTTCCTGGTTCACGGCAGTGAGGAATGGCTGCTTTCGCCGGGACGGTCACCGACCCGAGAATCTCGCGCACCGAGCAGGGAGCGGCCGCTACCCGTCCGGGGGATCCCACCCGACCAGGGATCCCCCGGACGGGGGAAGAGCGCCGGTGATGACCTCCGGCACAATGGCCGTCGACTGAGGAGCCACACAGATGCCAGCACAGGGAACGCCGTCGTCCAAGGGCCAGGAGATCCAGCGGACGTTCGACAAGATCACTGACTACTACGACCTGATGAATCGCCTTATGACCCTGGGACGGCATGCCGCCTGGTGCCGTGAGATCGCGGCGGGTGCGAAAGTCCCGCCAGGTGGGAGCATGCTCGACATCGCCACCGGAACCGGCGTCATCGCTCTCGCCGCACTGGAGAAATATCCGAACTCGACCGTGCACGCCGTCGATTTCTCGGAGCGGATGCTGGCGGAGGCGGCGAGGAAACCGGGGGCCTCCGCCATCACGTGGCAGCAGGCGGACGCGAACGACCTGCCTTTCGGCGACGAGTCCTTCGACGCCGTCACGCACGGCTATCTCCTGCGGAACGTGGAGAATGTCGAGCGCGTGCTCGAAGAGCAGTACCGCGTGCTCAAACCCGGAGGCCGGGTCGTCATCCTGGAGACCTGCCCGCCGCGCGGACCGCTCCGCCACCCGGTGGAACTGGGGGTCCGGATCGTGATTCCCCTTCTCGGCCACCTGGTCGCACGCGATCGAGAGTCGTACGCGTACCTGCAGGAATCCACGCTCGGCTTCATGACGCCGCAGGAGGTCTCCGCGATTCTCCGCCGGGTCGGCTTCAGCTCCATAGCGTGGCGGAAAAGATTCTTCGGCACTCACATGATCATCTCGGCCGAAAAGCGGGCCTAAAAGCGGTAAGCCTTTCGTGCGCCCGGCAGAACGGGAGCGATGCGGGGGAGCTGTGGATTACCGGGGGAGGGTAGGTCTGCCCGCCGTTGCCGGCGGCCGAGCCGCGGCCGGTCCCGCCCGCCGAGCCGGCGCGTACTGGGTAATCAGGCCGGCCGGCGTCATGAGCGCCAGGCTCTCGATCATTCTCGATGCCGGCGGCTGTCTGTCGCCTTCGCAACGCCGGTGCCGGCGAGGCCGAGCTCGTAGGCGAGAACGGCCGCCTGGGCGCGGTCGCGGGCGCCGAGCTTGTCCAGGAGGTTGCCGACGCCGGGGGCGCGCTTCACCGGCTGGTGTCATCACGGCGTGTCGCCGGTGTGGCCGGTGCGGTCGATCTCGTCGACAAAGGCGAGGACCCGGGCGTTGACGCGCTCGGGGAACTCGCCGTTGATGGCGTGGGAGGCGTCCGGCCACAGTTCGACGACGCCACGGGCGAGCAGGCGGCGGGCACGCAGGCCGGCCTTGCGCGGATCGTGGATGATGCTGCGCCCGGCGATCAGGGCGAGCACCGGCACGTCGACTCCGGCCACCTGGTCGTCCGTGGGGTACGTCGGTGGCGGCAGGAAGGCGGCGAAGTCCCGCATCCCGGCCGATATCAGGTTGGCGACGGGTTCGTCGTCGGAGGCGTCGGCCCCGCCGGAGATCCAGCTCAGCAGCCTCCGGCGCCACGACTCGGGGAAGAACGGCACCACCGAGCCCAGCGAAACGACGACGACCTTCCAGGTGAACCGGCCGAAGAGCACGGCGGGATCGAGCAGGCTCACTGAGGCGATCTTCTCCGGGACGTGCAGGGCGAGGTGAAAAGCGCTCCACCCGCCGATGGACACTCCGACGAGATGCACCTGGTCATGGCCGAGCCGGGGCAGCAGCTCCGCCAGCCAGTCGGCCTGGTCGGCCGCACGCGTGAACGGCCGGGTCTGTACCGACAGGCCGGGCTCGCCGAGCAGGTCGACCGTGTAGACCGGCCGGTGAGCGACGAGGCCGGCCAGGTTCGCCTCCCACATCGGGGTGGCCGCGGTACGTCCCGGCAGCAGGAGGAGCGGTGCGCCGTCGCCGGTGCCGAAGCGATAGACCCGGACGGTCCCGAAGCGGGTCGCCACGTCCTGGATCTGATCGGGTTGGGGAAGCTCGGCCATGGCCCGGTCGTAGGCGTTCCGGTAGCGCGCGAAGGCGGACGCGTCGCGGAAGTGGCCGAGCCGTCGCCGACGGAACACGGCTCCGATGTTGGGTTCCACGAGGTCGTTCACGTACGGGATCCTCCGTTCGCCTTTTGCAATACGATCGTATCGCATCAATGTCACGATACGCTCATATCGCAAAGAGGGGAGGCCTGACCGTGCCGAAGCAGGTGGACCACGCGGCGCGGCGGGCGGAGATCGCCCATGCCGCTCTCAGGCTGTGCGCTCAGGACGGCCTGGCCGGTGTGAGCATCGGGCGGGTCGCACAGGAGGCCGGCGTCTCCAAAGGGCTCGTGCAGCACTATTTCGCGGCGAAGGCCGACCTGCTGCGCGCGAGCGCACACCTGCTCAGGCAGGAGATCGAGCGCCATGTTCGCGCGGCGCTGCGGGACGCCGACAGCCCGGCCGACACGCTGCGGTGCACGCTGCTCGCCATCGTCGAGCTAGGCGCGCGCGCTCCCGTGCTCCTGCTCGCCGGACACGCGTTTCTGGCCAGGACCGTCGCCGACCCTGATGTACGCGGGCTGTACCGTGCAGGCGGCGACGCGGTCCATCGCGAGATCGCCGCGCTCGTGGCCGCCACCGCTTCGGAACCCGGCGTCGATGCCGGTGCCGAGGCCCACGTGCTTCTCGGGCTCGCGCGCGGCCTGGCCGATGGCGTGCTGGTCGGGGAACTGGGCGTCGCGGAGGCGGCCGCGGTCCTCGACCACCAGCTCGGCCGGATCAGCTTGCGGACGGACGTGTGACGGGAAGGCGGGTTCCCGAAACACGTCGCCGGCGAGAGGCGGTAACCGCGGTTACCGACGGACGTGTGGCGGGTGTGCCCGCAGGGGGTGGGTGAACGCTTTTCCTCGCGGCTGGTTCATGCGTTCGCGGCGCTTGCCCGGTGCGTTTCGTGATCTACCGCCGCCCGGCCGGGACGGGAGCCGGGTGAGGACACCATGCCGGCACAGGGCATGAGGGGCGGACCCTCAGCGGTGCCCCGCTACCTGGGCACGGTGGTGGTGCCGCCGGCCGTCTCGGCGATGAGGGCGGCGGCGCAGCCGGTGACGAGGTCCTCGGCGTACGCGGGGATCGGCTCACCGGACCGGTGGTGGCGGCGGACGGTGGCGTACGGAAGGTCCACCGTGGCCAGGAGGAGCCGTTCCACGTCGTGCGGCTCGTCTCTTCCCAGGCGCCCGGCCAGGCCGCGCAGGGCGCTCGTGACCCGGCCGTTGCCCTGCTCCAGCCGTTCGCGTGCCTCGGCCGGCCAGTTGGCCCCGTCGAAGTCGGCGGGGCCGTACAGCAGGATCTGCGTCTCGTCCGGGTGGGCGCGGCTCCAGGTGACGACGTGGCGGGCCGCGTCCTGGACCGCCCGCGCCGGCGGATCGGCGTTCAGGGCCGCGAGGAAGCCCTCCTGGAACCGTTCGGCGGTGCGCAGCCACAGCGCGGCGAGCATGGCGGAACGGCCGGGGAACCGGTGGTAGATCGAACCGCTCGGGGCGCGGGCCGCGCGGGCGACCGCCGACACGGTGACGGCGCTCGGACCGCCCGCGGCCACCAGCTCGGCGGCGACGTCGAGCAGCCGGTCGATGTCGTGCCGAGACGGTCTTCCCATGTGGCCGAGGGTATCGGTTCCGGCACATATCGGAGAGAGGTCTCCGGGAGCACGCCGGGCCCGGTCCCGTGGGCCGGCAGCCCCTGATGAGAGCGCTGAAGAGCCTCCGGAAGGGGACTCCCGGTCGCGCCGGAACCGCCGGGCATCCCCCTCTTGACCCGGGCCGGCGGGCTCATTCCGTCATTCCTGGACGAGCTCCTCGACCTGCACGGCCACCCCGCTCTTGAGTGTCACCTTGGCGTAGGGGACGCCGCTCTTCTTGAGTGCCTTCTCCAGCTGGGCCGCGGTGCACTTGTGCGGGACCGCGCCCGTGTCGCAGATCGCTCCCCGCAGGTCGAGCACCACCGCTTCCGGGCTGAGCATGACCGGCTGGGCGTCGCCCGCGTCGAGCTGCACGGTGATCCAGCCAGGCCGCGTCGGGCTCGCGCTGAGCGCGCCGATCAGGTGCATGGCGGGCCCCGTGTCCCCGGCTCCGTCGCCCGGTGCCTCCGCCGTGGGCTCCGCGGAGGCGGCCGGGGCCGTGGGGGCGGCCTCGGGACCGGGCGAGGACGCCGAGGCGGCCGGGGCCGTGGGCTCCGCGGGGGCGGTCTCGGAAGCGGCCGCGGACGCGGACGTGGTCGGAGCAGCGGGGGGAGCGGACGGGTCGCCCTCTCCTGAACAGGCGGTGAGTCCGGCGGCGAAAGCAGCTACCAGGAGGACGCGCGTTATCTTCAACGATCTGCTCATAAGGCGCAACCATCCCATGAGGCTTGGCGTGGGTGGTATTCGGAGAGATGGCCGCCCGGTCCGCCGGAGAAGTGCCCCGGCGCCACGCGGGCCGCGCACCCTGGTCCGAGGTAGGGGCCGCCCCACCCCGGACCGGGGTGCGGACGGGCGTGATCCGGCCCGGTGCGCGGTGAAGACTCGGTGTCACCGTCCGCCACCACCTGACTCGGTGTCACCGTCCGCCACCACCTGAGGGATCCGCCATGTCGACGCAGCACGCCCCACAGTCCGCGATCCGCCCGTCAACCGTTCCCGCGACCGTCAGGACCGCGTCGGCACTCTGGTTCACCGCCGTGGGCGCCGGCGCCTTCGAGGCCGCCCTGGCCGTCACCGGCGTGCTGGCCGACGGATCTGCCTCCTTCACCGACCTCGTCCCGGGCCTGGGTTTCCGGCTGGCGGTCTTCGCCGCGGCGATCTTCATGGCCGTGCGCCTGCGGCAGGGCCGTCCCTGGTCGCGCATCGCTCTCGCCCTGACCCTCGGTGTCTTCGGCACCGTCTCGCTGGTGATCGAACCGGTCCGGTGGCTCCTTGAGGGGCATTCGATCGGCCAAGCCGTCGCGGACGCCGACACGATGGCGTTCGTGTTCGCCGGGAGCCGGATCGTGCATCTCGTGGCTGTCCTGTCGGCCATGGCGATGATGTTCAGCCCGGAGGCGAACGCCTATTTCCGCGGCGCGTCCCGCTCGCCACGCGGCTGACCCGGGACATGGAGGACGCGCGCGTGCTACTGGTGCGGAAGGCTGAGCCATGGCGGTCTGCCCGGAGGACTTGCCATGGAAAAGAAAGATCGTCATATTCGGGCGGGTGGAATCGGACAAGACACCTTCTGAAGCCAGGGTGCGCGGATTCCGGGCCGCTGCCCGGCGCGTTGTGCTCGCGGCTGTCGTCACTGTCACCGCCATGACGTCGACTGGAGCGGCCGACGCCGCGATCGGGGACCCCGGCCGCGTGCTTGCCCAGGCGTCTCCGCCGGACGCACCCTGGGCCGGTGGGCAGAAGCTGTCCCCGCCACCGGACGGGCCCTGGCCGCAGGGAGCGGATTTCACCCTCTTCCTGTGTCGGTCTGATGACTCTTTCGACAACTGTCGCGAGCGGGCGATCACAGCGGAGCAGCGGCGCGCGCTCCAGGCGAGACTGGAGGCGATGCCGCAGGTGGCGGAGGCGAGGTTCGAGACCCGCGCGCAGGCATGGGCGATTTTCAAGGAGGACATCGCCGACGACGAGACACTGCTCTCGGTGTTGGGGCCCGGTGACATGCCGGAGTCGTTCAAAGGCACGCTCCATCGGCGAGCCGACATCGCGCCCTTCCGAACCGCGATGAAGAAGATCCCGGGCGTCTCCAATGTCTACGTCTTGGGCGGTCGTTTCTGGAAGGGCAAGGCGGACATCAGGGTCACGTTGTGCGGAAAACAGAAACCGTATGAGGGGCCCTGCGCCAAACGCGGGCCCGTCACGCGGCAGGAGAAGGCCGCGATCGAGGGCCGGCTGAGCGGCATGCGGCAGGTCGAGCAGATCTACGTCGAGGACGCCGCACACGCCAAGCGGGTGTTCGAGCACTTCTGGGCCCGGGGGAAGTTCAGGACATCGAACTTCGCGGAGAATTACTACATCAGGCTTACGGATCGCGGTGACGCGCGAGTGGTGATCGGAGCCGTCAAGGACATGCCCGGCGTCCAGGACGCCTTCACCGTCACCACCGGGTGAAGCGCCAGGACCTCCTCGTACTCGTTCTTCCTCGGTACCGGCCGAGGGGTGATCGCCGACGGATGCACCGCCACGTGGCTGAACCTCTCCTTGACGCCCTTCACTCTGAAGTGCCAGGCGGGCACCTGAACCGTGCCCCAGCTGGTGATCACTGGTACCTCGCCGAGTTCGGCGTGGGTGACCCGTAGCGGAATGCAGCCTTTGGTCGGGCACTCCTCTTCGATGAAGTCAGGGGCTTTGCTCAGCTCCGCGTACGCTGCGGCCGCTGTGACCAGGGGGACCGTCATCGTGGATCCGGCCGGCCGACGCAGCCGCCCGCTGGACGGGGAGTCCGTGGACAGATCGGCGTCCAAGACGAATACGCCGTTGTGCTTGCTCACACGCACCCAGTCAGGCATCGGCTTCCGCTGCTCGACATTCAGTCCCCACAGTGGCACGAAGCCTTCCCTCCAGGTGCGGTCGGCTTCGGAACCGTGCCAGCGGCCCGCCACCTCACGAGCGCGGCCCTGGAACTCTTCCGGGGACACGCGGTTGTTGCTGCTGCATGCGGAGAGCACCATCACCAGCAAGAGGGGCCAGACCAGGGTGCGCAAGGCAGTTCCTAAGGCGTGAGGAGAGGGGCTCCGGCGGGGAGAGGTGGACGCGGGTGGAGCGAGGTACGGCGAGGTGGAGATAGAGATCATCTCTCCCGAGTTTCTGCCAAGCTCTCGCGGGGGTGCGGATCACTCCGGGGCGATCCGTCAGGAGTAGACCGGCTCGAAAGCCGGGCCGGCGGTTCAGAGCACGATGCTGTCCTCGCGGACTGCACGATCGCCTGGGATGACGATCGGGTCCGCTACCTCAACGACGCGACCCTGAGCGTAGGTCCGCCGCGTGATGGAGAAGACGGGCACACCCGTACCGATCCCGAGCCGTTCGGCTTCATCTGGCGTCGGCATGCGAACCGCAGTGGTCTCTCTGATCTTGTCGACCTTGATTCCGAGGCTCCGTAGCTGACCCGTGTTGCCACCCGGCCACGGCTCATGACGAGGATCGGCGACCGGCGTGCCCTCCACGTCGGAGGCCAACAGACATGAGCGGGACATCTGAGACGGCTCGCCGACGGCATAGAAAACGAATCGGCGCTCCAGCACTCGGGCGCCGACGTCGACTCCGAACAGCTCCGCCAGGCGCTCGTCGGCCTCGATCCATGCGAATGCCTTGTCCAGCCGGTACTGCGACCAGGTGATTCCAGCGTCGTGAGTGAACGACGTCTGCGGCGTTTCCTGCGGGCCGGAGTCGACCAGGTAACGATCCATGGAGATGCGCCGGACAGGCGGGCGTTCTCGGACGAACGTGCCCGACCCCTGTCTGGACTCGATCAAGCCTTCGTTGCGGAGGATCTCAAGCGCTCGCCTGATCAGGATGTCGGAGACGCCGTACTCCTCGGCCAGCAGTCGCTGGGGCGGAAGCTTGAGACCTGGCGTGAGGGCGCCCGTTTTGATCTGTTCGCGCAGATCATCGGCCACGCGGAGGTAGGCGTGTGGCCGCTCGGTCACCGTTCGCCTCCTTGATTTCGCATCTGGCTTGACAGGAGCGTACACGGTCAGGAAAGTTCGTATACGAACTTATCAATCTCGTATACGGCCCCTATTCGGAGCGCCCATGGCTGTCCCCCATGATCCGGCACATCACGCTCGCCTGTCCTACTCCTGGCGGGACGAAAACTGGCACCTCCTCGATCAGCCGGCCCTCACCGTCGTGCTCCTGAACGACAGCGTTTCCAAGGGCGAGTCCTACGCGACACCCGCCCTGGCCGAGCAAGCTTTCTGGCGGGCGGTCACTGACAGCCTCCTCAGCCATCAGGAACGGGTCCTCACGACCACCTGGGACGGCACCGAGGTGGGTCTACTGGTCGACTACAGCACCGGCCTGTTTCACCTCGCCTACCGCACCCCGGACAGCACGGCCGCTGTCTCACATACCGATGAGGCCAAGGCGCGCGGACTGGGAAGAGACCGTCAGGACACTGCTCGCCGAGCGGTTCCGCGGCTGGAGCATCTGGCGTAGCAACACCGGGGGCTGGTGGGCCACCCGCCACGCCGCGCCCAACAAGGCTGAGGCCATGAGCGGATGCGCTCGCACTGTAGACGCCGATACTCCGGCGAGACTGGCCGAATGTCTCGCCGAGCAGGAGCGCCGAACCAGAACGGCGGCAGCGTCGTGATCGTCGACCCGGACGCGCAGCGCCGCCAGATTCTGGAATCCACCTACCCCGGCTGGCACATCGTGTACCTGTCCCAGCTCGGCCACTGGTACGCCCGCCGCACCCTGCGGCTCACCGCCGCCATGCTGTCCGCCGGCGCGGTGGAGTCGTTCATCCGGACCACCTACCAGGACTTTCTGGCAGCGCTGCACAAGCAGGCTGTGATCATCCAGAGATACGGCGACTACAGCCCATAGACCGCTTGGCCGTCGTGCCGCCGTGGACGCGGCGGCCAGGTGCAGCAGCCCGGGCAAGGCGCGCGCAGGCGCCGAAATCCCAGGTCGGCCCACGTGTTGGAGGGCGGCACGTGAGGCAAGTGGTCCCCCGTCCTTGTCTGAGGGGGCGGGGGCGGGGGACCGCGCTCCTATACGTCCGGCAGTGAGGTCGCCCCCGTACCTCCAGTCCGGACCGGCCCCGTCCTCTTCCCCGTAAGGGCGGCGGCCATCCTTCCGGCAGCGTCCACACCGGGTCCTGCCGGACCGGCCCCGCCCCGATCCATAGGAGCGGGGCCATCTCATCTCCTCTTCGCTCAGTACCCCCTGAAAGCACAACGCCCCGCGAGCGGTGACAGTTGGACGAAGATCGCTCAGCGGTTCGAGCTCTGGCCGACGTCGCAGGTGCCGTTCCTGGACCGCGAGCTCGCGGTCTGGCGGAAGGGAAGGGCCGCGAAGATCGTCTCCGATTTCTTCCGGGCAAAGCGAAAAGGCCCTCCCCGCGTAAGCGGGTCAGGCCTTTTACCTCGGGAAACACTACGTCGGGGTGACAGGATTTGAACCTGCGACCTCTTCGTCCCGAACGAAGCGCGCTACCAAGCTGCGCCACACCCCGGTGCACGTCGGTCTTGCTCGTGCTTGGGAAAGTCTAGCGGACTTCGCGGGTGCTTGCGTCACTTCGGCGGCGGGGCACCAGCGTGAGGAGACTCGCCTCGGGGAAGCAGGCGAAACGGGCCGGGGCGTAGGGGCTGGTGCCGAGGCCGGCGGAGACGTGGAGGTAGGCGGAGTCATGGCGGCTCAGGCCCTTGACGCGGGCCCGGTCGATGCCGCAGTTGGTGACCAGGGCGCCGTAGAACGGGATGCAGAGCTGGCCGCCGTGGGTGTGGCCGGCGAGCAGCAGCTGGTAGCCGTCGGAGGCGAAGCGGGTCATGTTGCGGGGCTCGGGGGAGTGCATGACACCCAGGCGGAGGTCGGCCTCCGCGGGGGCCGGACCGGCGATCATGTCGTAGCGGTCGAGGTTGATGTGGGAGTCGTGGATGCCGCCCACGGCCACGTCGAGGTCGCCGACCTTGATCCGGGCGGTGGTGTTGTTCATGTCCAGCCAGCCCTCGACGGCCATGCCGGCGCCGAGCTCCTCCCAGGGAAGCGAGGGGATCGTCTGGCCGTGGTCGCCCTTGGAGGTGCGCCAGAGGTAGCGGATGGGGTTCTTGGGGCGCGGGGCGTAGAGGTCGTTGGAGCCGTAGACGAACAGCCCCGGACGGGACAGCAGCGGCTCCAGGGCGTGCAGGAGGGGGCGGACCGCGTCGGGGTGGGCGATGGTGTCGCCGGTGTTGACCACCAGATCGGGCTTGAGGTCGCCCAGCGAGCGCACCCAGTTGATGAGCATCCGCCTGCCCGGGGTGAGGTGGAGGTCGGACAGGTGCAGGATGCGCACCGGCCGTCGGCCGGGCTCCAGCACGGGCACGTCGAAGCGCCGCAGGCGGAACGCGTTGCGCTCGACGACCGAGGCGTAGGCGAGGCCGGCCATGCCGACACCGAGCAGGGACAGGGGCACCGCGGCTGCTTTCCTCACCTCCTCATCATGCCCGACATCGGGCTCCCTGAAGGAAACTTGGGATACGGCGGAGCTGGTGAGACGGCAAGATGGACCGCATGAGCACATTGAAGGACAAGCTGAAGACCGACCTCACGGCCTCCATGAAGAGCAGGGACGAGGTCCGTACCCGCACGATCCGCATGGCCCTCGCGGCTGTGAACGTCGAGGAGGTCGCGGGCAAGACGGCGCGCGAGCTCTCCGACGACGAGATCATCAAGGTGCTGACCAAGGAGGCCAAGAAGCGCCGCGAGGCGGCCGAGGCGTTCAGTGGCGCCGGCCGCACGGAGCAGGCGCAGGCCGAGGTGGACGAGCAGGCCGTGCTGGAGGAGTATCTCCCGGCCCAGCTCTCCGACGAGGAGCTCGGCAAGCTCGTGGACGAGGCCGTCGCCGAGACCGGTGCCGCCGGGCCTCAGGCGATGGGGCAGGTCATGAAGGTTCTGAACCCCAAGGTCGCCGGGCGGGCGGAGGGCGGCCGGGTGGCGCAGGCCGTACGCGCCCGGCTGTCGGCCTGAGCGGACCGCGCGTCCGGACGGCGGTCCGGGTGGGCCGCGCGTCCGAGTGACGGCGGTCCGAGTGACGGCGGTCCGAGTGGGGTGCGCCTCCGGCGGACCGCGGTCCGCCGAAGGGCGCGCCTGCGCGACCGCGGCCTGGAAGGGGCTGCGCGTCCCTCTGCCGGTCGGAGAGAGGTTGCGGGCCCGCCTGAGGGATCAAGGTCCCCGGTACGGCGAGAGCCCTCCCTGATGCCTCAGGGAGGGCTCCGGCGTCGGTGCGGGCTCTGTCTTCGCGGGGGAGCTACGGGGCGATCTCCGCGGGGGCTACGGGACGACGGGGATGCTGTTGTCGCCGATGTCGCCCTCGTTCATGAAGCCGCCGTTGCCGTCTCCGGTGATCACGACGTTGCCGTCGTCGTTGCCCGGGCCGTGGCCGTCGGTGGTGCCGGGCTTCCTGGTGGGCGGCGGTGCGCAGAGGCCGGAGCAGCCGCCGAAGCGGCTCATGTTCACCGGGGTGAAGGAGCTCGGGTCGATGCCCTTCAGCGCGCCGAGCATGGAGCTCTTCCAGATCCGGCCGGAGATCGACGCGCCGTACACGTAGCCGTAGTAACGCCCGCCGATGGTCACGCCGACCAGGTCGTGCTTGAAGGCGCCGCGCGGGTCGCCGAGGCTGACCGCGGAGGCGAGGTCGGGGGTGAAGCCGGCGAACCAGGCGGCGGTGTAGCCGTCGGTGGTGCCGGTCTTGCCCGCCGCCGGCCGGCCGATGCCGCCGACCTCCTGCATCGTGCCATCGGTGAACACCCTGGACATGATGTGGGTGGCCGCGTCGGCGACCTCCTCGTCCAGGACCTGGCTGCACTTGGGCTTGTACGGCGTGGCCTTGCCGTTGCGGTCGCGGATCTCGGTGATGGCCATCGGCTTGCAGTAGGTGCCGCGGGCGGCGATCGTCGCGTAGGCGGCCGACACCGTCACCGGGTCCATCTCGTTGATGCCGAGGGTGAAGGTCTCGAACTCCTTCAGCTTGGCTCCGTCGGCCCGCTTGATGCCCAGTTTCTTGGCCGTCTTGACCACCTCGCAGAGGCCGACCTTCTCCTCCAGCTTCAGGAAGAAGGTGTTCACCGAGTTCAGGGTGCCGGTGGTCAGCGACTTGAAGCCGCCGCCGCCCTCGCTGGAGTTGCGGACCTCGTGGTTGGGGTCGCCGACCCGGTTGCCCTCGCAGTCGCGGAACGAGCTGAGGCTGGGCGCCCGGTAACCGGCGCCGGTGGTGTTGCCGTCGTTGAGCTTCATGCCCTGGTCGAGGGCGGTGAGCAGGGTGAAGGGCTTGAACGTGGAGCCGGCCTGGAAGCCCGCGCCGCCGCCGTGCATGACGTCGGCCGCGAGGTTGTAGCTCATCTCGTTCTTCTTCTTGTTCTGCCCGAACTTCCGGCTGGCGGCCATCGCCTTGATGGCGCCCGTGCCGGGGACGACCATCGCCTGCGCGGCGACCGGGTGGTCGCTGGCCTTCACGTACGCCTTAATGGCCTTCTCGGAGGCCTTCTGCGCCTGCAGGTCGAGCGTCGTCTTGATCGTCAGGCCGCCGCGCTGGAGCTGCTTCTTGCGCAGCGAGGCGGTCTTGCCGAACTGCTCGTTGTTGAGCATCTCGTACTGGGCGTAGAGGCAGAAGTAGGGGTAGGCGCTCTCGTCGCAGCCACCGGGGACCGGGGTGTCCTTGAACCCGAGCTTCTTGGCCTTGGCCTCCGCGGCCTCCTGCTCGGTGATCTTGCCGAGCTCCTTCATCCGGTCCAGGACGGTGTTGCGCCGGTCCAGCAGCCGCTGGCGGCTCGCCTTGCCCGCGTTCGGGTCGGTCCCGCTGGGGTTCTGCACGGCCCCGGCGAGGGTGGCCGCCTCCCACAGGTTCAGCTTGGCGGCGGGCTTGCCGAAGAACCGCTTGGACGCGGCCTGGATGCCGTGGGCGCCCGCGCCGAAGTAGGAGATGTTGAGATAGCGCTCAAGGATCTCCGGCTTGGTGTATTTCTCCTCGATGGCCATCGCGTAGCGCAGCTCGTTGAGCTTGCGGGAGAAGGTCGGGGCGATGGCCGCCCGCTGCTCCTCCTTCGTCTCGGCGCTGTTGACCAGCACCTGCTTGACGTACTGCTGCGTGATGGAGGAGCCGCCCTGGATGCCTCCGCCGCCCGTGGTGTTCTTCACCGCCGCGCGGAAGGTGCCCTCCAGGTCGATGGCCCCGTGCTCGTAGAACCGGAAGTCCTCGATCGAGACGATCGCGGTCTTCATGATGTCGGCGACCTGGTCGAGCGTCACCGACTCGCGGTTCTCGTAGTAGAACTGGGCGAACTGCTTGCCGTCCGCGTCGAGCAAGGTGGTCTTCTCCGCGAGGGGGGGCTCGCTGAGCTCCTCGGGGAGCAGGTGCAGCTCCTCCGTGGCGGACTTCACGGTCATCCCCGCGCCGCCCACCGCCGGAAGCGCGATGGCAGCGACCAATACGCCTGTGGCGGCGGCAGCGGCGACCAGCCGCAGTACGTTGCCGAACGCCGATTTCTGATCTTTGCCTTGAGCCTGCACGTGTTCAAGGGTACGTCGGACGGATGGCCCAAACGGTAACGGAACACTATTTCAGTTCGCGTCGAGTACGTACTGGGGCAGGTGACTAGTCATTCCCGGCCAGATGGCCGCTGATGACCATGCGAGAAATTGGTCCCGCCGGGGTCTGTCGGCCCGAACGTCTGGTTGCGTACGTTCTCCTTCTGCGGCAATTGAATACGGAGGCTCGACGCCCGCGCCCGTCGGCCCCAAGTCACGACTGACCACCTAAGGGGAGTGGGGTCGAATGTGGATCACGGATTGGACCTCCCGTGCGGCCTGTAAGGGTGCGGATCCTGACGCGTTGTTCGTTCAGGGCGCTGCCCAGAACCGAGCAAAGCTGATCTGCCGAGGATGCCCGGTCCGGACCGAGTGCCTCGCCGATGCGCTGGACAACCGCATCGAGTTCGGGGTGTGGGGCGGGATGACCGAGCGCGAACGCCGGGCGCTGCTGCGTCGGCGACCGGATGTCGACTCCTGGCGGGACCTGCTGGAGCTGGCCAAAGAAGAGTACGAACGGACGAACGAGCTGATCGCCGGCTGAGTTCGCGCTGATCCCGTACGGCTGGCGCGTCACGCCGGCCGTACATTCGTGTGCCCGTGGCCTCTCGCGTATACGCGAGAGGCCACGGGCACACGGCGGTTCTAGCCGAGGCCCTGCTGGGCGGCCAGCAGCTCGCCCACCCGGCGCAGCCCCTCCAGGTCGTGCACGTCCTCCGGCATGGCGGGGACCTGGGCCACGGGCACCGTGGGATGGGCCGACAGGAAGTGCTCCTGCTCGCGGTGCTCGCGGGCGGCCAGCTGCATCCGGCCGGCGTGCAGCCGCAGTACGGCGGCGGTCAGCTCGTGCTCGCCGCGCGACTCCAGATCCTCGGCGGCGGCGGTGCTCCGCGCCGCCGACAGCATGGCGGCGGGCGCCAGGTGCACCCGGTTGACCACGAGCCCGGCCAGGGGCATGCGCTCCTCCGCCAGCCTCTCCACGAAGTACGACGCCTCGCGCATCGCGTCGCGTTCGGGCGCGGCCACGACGACGAACGCGGTCCCGGGGGCCTGCAGAAGCCGGTAGGTCTGCTCGGCGCGCACCCTGAACCCGCCGAAGACGGCGTCGAGCGCGGAGACGAACGTCTGCAGGTCCTTGAGCACCTGCGCGCCCAGCAGCTTGGTCATGGCCCCGGCGACGATGCCGAAGCCCGCGTTGAGCAGTTTGAAGGCGCTGCGCCCGCCGGCCTTGGCGGGGGCCATCAGCAGCCGGATCAACCGGCCGTCGAGGAAGCGGCCCAGGCGCTCCGGGGCGTCGAGGAAGTCCAGCGCGGAGCGGGAGGGCGGGGTGTCCACGATGATCAGATCCCAGTCGCCGGACCGGCGGAGCTGGCCGAGCTTCTCCATGGCCATGTATTCCTGCGTGCCGGAGAAGCTGGACGACAGGGACTGGTAGAAGGGGTTCGTCAGGATCTGGCGGGCTCGGTCGGGGTCCGCGTGCGCCTCGATGATCTCATCGAAGGTCCGCTTCATGTCGAGCATCATGGCGTGCAGCCGGCCCTCGCCCGCCACGCCCGCGACGGGCCTGGGGGTGTTGTCCAGCTCGGTCAGGCCCATGGACTGCGCCAGCCGCCGGGCGGGGTCCACGGTGAGCACCACGGCCGAACGGCCGCGCTCGGCCGCGCGCAGCCCCAGCGCGGCGGCGGTGGTGGTCTTGCCGACGCCGCCGGAGCCGCAGCAGACGACGATCCGGGTGCCCGGGTCGTCGATGATCGCGTCGAGGTCGAGAACCGGGACGGTCCGCTGCCTGACGGACCGCTCGCTGCGCTCGCTCATGCTGCTCCCTGGGTGTGGATCGATTCGGCCAGCTCGTACAGCCCGGCCAGGTCCACCCCGTCGGCCAGCAGCGGCAGTTCGTATCGGGGGCGCCCCGCCTTGGCCAGCGACAGCCTCTCGCGGCGCTCCAGCTCCGTGCGGTGGGCGTGTTCGGCGATCTCCTCGGCGAGGGCCTCGGCCACGGCGGCGGCGTCGGAGCTGCCGTCCGCGAGCCCGGACGCCTTGAGCCCGAGTGCCAGCTCGGCCGGGTCGAACCGGTCCTTGCCGACGTCGTCCAGGACGGACGCGGGCAGCAGCGACTCCCTGACCATGTTCGTGAAGATCCCGCCGGGCGGGAGCCCGGCCGCGCGGAGCTCGTCGAGCCCGTCGAGGGTCTCCTGGACGGGCATCTCCTCCAGGAGCGTGACGAAGTGCACCGCGGTCTCGGGGGAGGCCACGACGCCGTTCACCAGGTCGGCGTGGTTCTTGATCGGGCCCATCCGGGCCAGCTCGGCCACCTCGGTGGTGACGTTGAGGAAACGGGTGATCCGGCCGGTCGGCGGCGCGTCGAGCACGACCGCGTCATAGATCCGCCGGCCGTCCTTGCCCTTGCGGCGGACGGCCTCGCTCGTCTTGCCGGTGACCAGGACGTCGCGGAAGCCGGGGGCGATGGTGGTGGCGAAGTCGACGACGCCCATCTTGGTCAGGGCCTTGCCCGCCCTGCGCATGCCGTAGAACATCTCGAGGTAGTCGAGCATGGCCTCTTCGGGGTCGATGGCCAGCGCGTAGACGTCGCCCCCGCCGGGGGCGACGGCGATCTTCCTCTCCTCGTACGGCAGCGGCGGCAGGTCGAAGACCTGCGCGATTCCCTGCCGGCCTTCGACCTCCACCAGCAGGACCTTGCGGCCGTCCGCGGCGAGGGCGAGGGCGAGGGCGGCGGCCACCGTGGTCTTCCCGGTGCCGCCCTTGCCGGTGACGACGTGGAGGCGTACGCCGTCCCAATCGGTGTCGCGAGCTCTCACGTTTCGAAGGCTACCCAACAGCCACCTGACGATTCGTCGGGGCTGTGCACTGACGGGGCTACAGGTGTGGATTGTCACAGTGATCCTGCCCACTCGGGGACGCCGCCGGGAGGCCGTACGGAAACGCCGGGAGGGGCGGCCTCGCTAATGTGTCCCACATGACGAAATGGGAGTACTCAACGGTGCCTCTGCTGGTCCATGCGACCAAGCAGATTCTCGATAACTGGGGCCAGGACGGCTGGGAGCTCGTCCAGGTCGTGCCGGGGCCGAACCCTGAGCAGCTGGTCGCCTACCTGAAGCGGCCGAAGCAGTGAGCGCGCAGGAGAGGCTGGCCGAGCTCGGCCTGACGCTGCCCGAGGTGGTCGCGCCGCTGGCGGCCTACGTCCCGTCGGTCCGTTCCGGCGACTATGTCTACACCTCGGGCCAGCTCCCGGTGGTGGACGGCAAGCTCGCGGCGACCGGCAAGGTCGGTGCCGAGGTGAGCCCCGAGGAGGCCCGTGAGCTCGCGAGGATCTGCGCGCTCAACGCCCTCGCGGCGGCCGCGGCGGCGGCCGGAGGACTGTCCAACATCGTGCGGATCGTCAAGGTCGTCGGCTTCGTGGCCAGCGACCCCGCCTTCAGCGGTCAGCCGCAGGTCGTCAACGGCGCCAGCGAGCTGCTCGTCGAGGTCCTGGGCGAGGCGGGCAAGCACGCCCGCAGCGCGGTCGGCGTCGCCGTCCTCCCGCTGGACGCGCCGGTCGAGGTCGAGTTGATCGCCGAGGTCCGCTGACGATTGTCCGGGGCGGCGGCCGTGCCACATGATGGACCCCGAAACCGAGTGTTGTTCGGGTGGAGGGTCTGAAATGGGTGGTTTTCCGCTCCCTGGTGAGTTCGGTGAGCGTGCGCGCGACATCCTGGCCGGGCGGCTGGCACCCGTCCCGGCCCGGGATGCCGCCACCGTGGTCATCCTCCGCGAGGGCGTCGAGGTCTACCTGCTGAGGCGGAAGGCGAGCATGGCCTTCGCGGCGGGGGCCTACGTCTTCCCCGGCGGTTCGGTGGACCCCCGCGACACCGACCACGCGGTCGCCTGGGCCGGCCCCTCGCCCGCGGAGTGGGGGGCGGTCTTCCGCGCTGACGAGAAGATCGCGCGCGGCCTGGTCTGCGCCGCGGTGCGGGAGACGTTCGAGGAGTCGGGCGTGCTGCTCGCCGGGCCGTCACCGGAGTCCGTCGTGGCCGACACCACCGGCGACGACTGGGAGGCCGACCGGCTCGCCCTGATCGACCGGAGCCTGTCGTTCGCCGACTTCCTGGACGGACGCGGGCTGGTCCTCCGCTCCGACCTGCTCCGCCCCTGGGCGCACTGGATCACTCCCGAGGTCGAGCACCGGCGCTTCGACACCCGGTTCTTCGTCGCCGCGCTCCCGCCGGGCCAGCGCACCCGGGACGTCGGCGGCGAGGCCGACCAGGTCACCTGGGCGCGGCCCGCCGACGCGGTCGACCAGGCCAAGAACGGTCAGATCTTCCTGATGCCCCCGACCTACCGCACGCTCGGCGAGCTGCGCGACTACCGGACCGTGGCCGAGGTGCTCGCGGTCGAGCGTGAGATCGTCACCCTGATGCCCGGGGTCGCGGAAGTGGACGGGGAGATGCGCATCGTGCTCGACGACGACTACGGGTTCGGTCCCTCATGAGCGGGCGTGGCGGGCGTGCCGCCGGGCGCGGGGCGTCCGCGGCGGGGACCGGATGAGCGGCCTGCGGATCCCCCTCGACGGGCCCGACGGGTCCGGTACGGATCACGCGCTCAGCCTTCTCGCCCCGAACCCGTCCCCGATGACCCTGGACGGCACCAACACCTGGGTGATCGGCCGGGGCGAGGACGTGCTCGTCGTCGACCCGGGGCCGGACGACGGGCCGCATCTGCGGCGGGTCGCCGACCATCTCCGCGGGCGCAGGGTGACGGCGATCCTGCTCACTCACGGGCACCACGACCACAGCGGCGGCGCGAAGGGGTTCGCCGAGCTGGTCCGCGCGCCCGTCAGGGCCCTGGACCCCGGTCACCGGCTCGGCGACGAGGGTCTCGCCGACGGCGACGTGCTCACCGCGGGCGGACTGGAGCTCCACGTCGTGGGCACCCCCGGCCATTCGTTCGACTCGCTCTGTTTCTGGCTGCCGGAGGACCGGGCGATGCTGACCGGGGACACCGTGCTCGGCCGGGGCACCACCGTCATCGCCCCGGACGGCGATCTCGCCGACTATCTGCGCTCCCTGGACCGGCTCCGTGCGACGGCCGAGCGGGTCGGCGCCGAGGCGCTGCTCCCCGGCCACGGTCCGGTGCTGCCCGACCCGATCGGCGCGCTGGACGGCTACATCGCCCACCGCAGGCAGCGGCTCGACCAGATCCGGAGCGCGCGTGAGCGGGGCGCGAGGACGCCGGCGGAGATCGTTGAGATCGTCTACGCGGACGTCGACCGGTCGCTGTGGCCCGCCGCCGAGATGTCGGTCCGCGCCCAGCTCGCCTATCTCGACGGCTAGATCCAGGCCCGGCCCGGCCGCCGCTCAGCGTGAGCGGTTGTGCAGCCGCTCCAGGTCCATGATGACCACGGCCTTGGCCTCGATGCGCAGCCAGCCGCGCTGGGCGAAGTCGGCCAGGGCCTTGTTCACCGTCTCGCGGGAGGCGCCGACCAGCTGGGCCAGCTCCTCCTGGGTGAGGTCGTGGTGGACCCTGACGCCGTCGTCGATCCGCTGGCCGAAGCGCTCGGCCAGGTCGAGCAGGGCCTTGGCGACCCGCCCGGGGACGTCGGTGAAGACCAGGTCGGCCAGCACGTCGTTGGTACGGCGCAGCCGCTGGGCCAGGGCGCGCAGCAGGTGCAGGGCGACCTCGGGACGGCCGGTCAGCCAGGGGCGCAGGTCGTCGTGGCCGAGCCCGGCCAGGCGGACGTCGGTCAGCGCGGTGGCGGACGCCGTACGGGGGCGGGGGTCGAACAGTGACAGCTCGCCGAACATCTCGCCCGGACCGAGCACGCTGAGCAGGTTCTCCCGGCCGTCGGGCGCGGTCCTGGACAGTTTGATCTTTCCTTCGAGCACCACGTAGAGGCGGTCGCCGGTCTCGTTCTCGCTGAACAGCGTCTGCCCCTTGGACAGCTCGACCTCCGAGACACTCGTGCGCAGCGCGGCAGCGCCCTCGCGGTCGAGCGCCGAGAACAGAGGCGCCTTGCCCAGCACGTCGTCGGTGTTCACAGTGCCTCCTGTTTCACGGCTCACGCAGTCATTGTGACCTATCCCACCGAGCGGCTCTCAAGGGGGCCGTACGCGTAGGCTGTCCAGGTGCCTCGCAACGTCGGTCGTGCTGGTGAATCCCCGCTCGCCCTGGTCCGTCGCGCTCGGCGGATGGATCGCATCCTGGCGGAAACCTACCCAGATGCCCACTGCGAACTCGACTTCCGCAACCCCTTGGAGCTGCTGGTCGCGACGATCTTATCTGCGCAGTGTACGGATAAAAGAGTCAACATGGTTACTCCAACGCTTTTTGCGAAATATCGGACAGCGGAGGATTACGCCGGCGCGGACCGGGCCGAGGTGGAGGACATCATCCGGTCCACGGGGTTCTTCCGGGCCAAGACCAACAGCATCGTCGGCATGGCCCAGGCCCTGTGCGACCGCTACGGCGGAGAGGTCCCCGGCAAGCTCAAGGACCTGGTCACGCTGCCGGGCGTCGGCCGCAAGACCGCCAACGTGGTGCTCGGCAACGCCTTCGGGGTCCCCGGCATCACCGTGGACACCCACTTCCAGCGGCTCGTCCACCGGTTCCACTGGACGGAGGAGACCGACCCGGTCAAGATCGAACACGTCGTCGCGGGGCTCATCCCGAAACGCGACTGGACGATGATGTCCCACCGCCTGATCTGGCACGGCCGCCGCATCTGCCACGCCCGCACACCCGCCTGCGGCGTGTGCCCGCTCGCCGCGCTCTGCCCTTCGTACGGCATCGGCCCCGTCGCCGCCGCCCAGGCCGCCAAACTGGTACGCCCCGGCCCCTTCTCGTGACCGGTCCCGCGACCGGCTTCCGATGACCGGGAAGCACGGGACGGGGCGTCGTGTTGCAGAGACCGGAGGTGTGCCCGTGGAAGTGCCCGGATGGTTGGAGACGCTGGCCGAACGGGTCGCGAGAGCGCCGGTGCCTCCGCCGCTGCGCCCACCGGAGTCGGGCGGCCGGTCGGCGGCGGTGCTGATGCTGTTCGGAGAGGGGCCGCTCGGCCCCGACGTGCTGCTGATCCAGCGCAGTTCACGCGGGCGCCGCCACGCGGGGCAGCCCGCCTTCCCCGGCGGCGGCGTGGACCCCGAGGACGGCGGCCCGATCGCCGCCGCGCTGCGCGAGGCGCGGGAGGAGACCGGTCTCGATCCGGCCGGCGTCCGGGTGGTCGGCACGATGCCCGAGCTGTACGTCTGGCACAGCGACAACCGGGTCACCCCGGTGCTGGGCTGGTGGCACACCCCCAGCGTGGTGCACGCGGCCTCGCCCGACGAGGTGGAGGCGGTGGAGCGCGTCCCGATCTCCGAGCTCGTCGATCCCGCCAACCGGCTCAAGCTGCGCCACCCCAGAGGCCTGTCCGGCCCCGCGTTCCGGGTGCGCGGGCTGCTGGTGTGGGGTTTCACCGCGGGGGTGCTCGACGGGGTGCTCGCCGCGTCGGGCTTCGAGCTCCCCTGGGACCGGTCACGGATCGAGGATCTGCCTCCGGACGTCGTCAACCTCGCATCCCGTTGACAGCGCCAGGCCCAGGCGGGCCCAGTCGGCCACGTCGTGGTCGGGGTCCCGGGACAGCCGCCGCAGAGCCGCCAGGCCCATCGGGTCGGGCGGGTTGCCCATGATGTTCGGCAGCGCGTACGCCGCGCCGTACCTGACCCTGGGGTCGGCGTGCTCGCCCAGGGCGATCACCGACGGCAGCGCGCGGCGGTCCCTGAGATGGCCGAAGGCGATCAGCACCGAGTAGAGCACCATGCAGTCGTCCTCGCTGGCGGCCAGGAAGCGCAGCACCGGCAGGCTCCGGTCGGTGAAGCCGAGCCTGCCGAGGATGTCCACCCCGAGCATCCGCTCGGCGGTGGTCTCGCCCGCGCACAGCCGCCGGGCCGCGGTGAAGGTCTCCAGATCGCCGCGCGCGTGCAACACGGCGATCGCCTGCCAGCGGATCGTGCCGTCGTGGTCCTGGTCCCGCAGCGCGGTCTCGATGAGAGACGCCACGGCCGCCGACCCCCCGATCGTTGCCATATGACCACGATAACCGCATGGACCTACAAGAAGGGGTGCACGCGCGGGGCGGTGGCTGGATACCGTAAAGGGGTGAGCGGTGATCTCCTCGATCTCATCCTGATCGCCCTGATGGTGGCCTTCGCGGTGTCGGGATACCGCCAAGGGTTCATCATCGGGGCCCTGAGCTTTGTCGGATTCGTCGGTGGCGGGCTGCTGGGCATCTTCATCGCCCCGCCGATCGCCGGCGCTTTCGTCGACGGCGAGACCGAGCGCGCGCTGCTCGCCATCGTCATCGTCTTCCTGACCGCGACGATCGGACAGTTCGCGTCCTCGACCATCGGCGCCGTGGTCCGCAGCCACGTCACCTGGGAGCCCGCCAAGGTGGTCGACGCGGTCGGCGGCACCTTCGCCAGCGCGTTCTCGGTGTTGATCATCGCCTGGCTGATCGGCTCGCTGATCTCCTCCTCCCAGTTCACCCTGCTGAGCGAGCAGGTCAACAAGTCACTGCTGATCGGCACCGTCGACCAGGCGATGCCGAAGGCGGCCAAGGACTTCCAGAAGCCCTTCAAGGACTTCATCGACACCTCCGGCTTCCCCAAGGTGTTCGACGCCATAGGGGGCGGCCAGCTCGTCGAGGTCGAGCCGCCCGACAAGAGCGTGCCCAAGGGGGCGCAGCTCTCGCGGGCCCGCCGGGGCATCGTCAAGGTCCAGGGCGTCGCCTCCAGCTGCCGCAGGCACATCGAGGGCACCGGCTTCGTCTACTCCCAGAACAAGGTCATGACGAACGCCCACGTGGTCGCGGGTGTCGACCAGGACCTGCAGGTCACCGACTACCTCAACAAGGCCCACGCGGCCAAGGTCGTGCTCTACAACCCCGACAGGGACATCGCGATCCTCCACGTCCCCGGTCTGAACATGCCGATCCTGCGCTTCGACGGCACCGCCAAGAAGGGGGACGACGCCATCGTCGCCGGCTTCCCGCACGGCGAGGGCTTCACCATGAACCCGGCCCGCATCCGGGTCCAGCAGAAGGCCAAGGGCCTCAACATCTACGAGCGCAAGTCCGTCGTCCGCGACGTCTACGCCATCCGCGGCCTGGTCCGGCAGGGCAACTCCGGCGGGCCGCTGCTCACCACCGACGGCCGGGTCTACGGGGTCGTCTTCGCGGCCGCGCTCGACCAGCAGGAGACCGGCTACGTCCTGACGGCGGCCGAGGTGTCGCCGGACGCAGAAGACGGCTCCAAGCTGTTCAACCGGGTCGACACCCAGGAGTGCGACCAGAACGGCTAGAGCAGGTCCCTGATCGCGGTGATGGCCGCCCCGGGATCGGGATCGCCCGCGCCGCCCAGCTCCCGGGCGGTCAGGGCGATCTCCTCGTACGGCGGGCCGTACCGGCTGATCCTGCCGGCGCCCCGGGCGAACAGCGCCGCGGCCCCGCGCCGGTTGCCCCGCTGCAGGTGGGTGAGGCCGACGCAGATCTGCGCCAGCCCCTGCCAGAGCTCCCGCTCCGCCTCCGGAGCGGTCTTCCACCGGCCTTCCAGCACCTCATGGGCGTGGAACGGCCGGCTCTCGCCGAGTAGCCGGCGCGCCTCGGCGAGGGCCTCCTCCGCACTCGGCGCGTAGTCGTCCGGGACGCGCTCCACGCCCTCCGCCCCGTGGGGCAGCGGCCGTCCGAACGCGTCCCGAGGCCGCCGGTTGCGGGGCCTTCCGTCCGGGTCGCGGTCTCTTGTGGTCATGAGCTGTGGATCCCTCCCGTCCGGATCCCGGTCCTCCGTGGTCATGGGTTGTGGGGCCTTCCGTCCGGACCGCGGTCCCTCGCGGTCATCGGTCGGGCTCCGGGTCGGACAGCCAGCCGATGAGCTCGGCGTCGAACTCCTCCGGGCGCTCCTCGTGCGGGAAATGACCCGCGCCCTCGATCAGCCGCCACCGGTAGGGGGCGGCCACATAGCGGCCGGAGCCCTGGGCGGTGCGGGGCAGGACGTGCCTGTCGAGCGCGCCGTGCAACTGCAGCGTGGGCGCGGCGATCTCGCTCCGCATCCGCCTGGCGTAGCGCAGCCCGTCGGGACGGAGCTGGGAGCGGGCGAACCAGCGGTGATACTCCACCGCGCAGTGGGAGACGGTGGGGATGCGGAAGACGTCACGATAGGTCTTCGCCACCTCCTCCTCCGGCCAGCTCGGCCCGGACCACTGATCCAGCAGCCGTCCCACCATCGCGCCCTCGTTGGCGGTCAGGCGGCGTTCGGGCAGGAACGGCAACTGGAACCCCAGGGCGTAGGAACTCGCCCTGAGCTGGCCCAACGGGTCGCCGAACAGTGCGGAGCGGAGCCTGAGCGGATGTGGGGCCGCGACCGGGACCAGCCGCAGGACCGCCTTGGGATCCAGCACGGACATCGTCCAGGCCAGCAGCCCGCCCCAGTCGTGGCCGACGACGATCGCACCGGTCTCGCCCAGCGCCCGGATCAGCCCGGCCGCGTCGCCGGCCAGGGTGGGCAGGTCGTAGCCGCGCGGCGGCTTGTCGCTGGCGCCGTAGCCCCGCAGGTCGACGGCGACGGCGCGGTAGCCCGCCGCGGGCAGCGAGACGAGCTGGTTGCGCCAGCTCCACCAGAACTGCGGGAACCCGTGCAGCAGCAGCACAAGAGGGCCCTTCCCCGCTTCCACGATGTGGAAGCGGGTGCCGCCGGCGTGCACGGAGCGGTGGGTCCACGGCCCCTCGATCCTGACCAGGGACTCGTCGGGCCGGCTCACTGGCCCGGACTCACCGGTTCGCGATGCGAGCCGACCTGGCCCGCGCCGGGCGGTGCGGGCGGCGTGGCGAGACTGAGCTCGCTCTCGCCGCTCTTGATGGTCCTGAGCGAGCGCAGGGTCCGCTTCATCCCGGTCAGGCCCTTGAGCCGCCGGATGCCGAGGAAGACCAGCAGGCCGGCCACGATCAGGTAGAACACGGTGACGATCGTGAAGGCCAGCCACGTCCACACGCCCAGCCCGACCAGGGCGTAGGCGATGGCGAACGAGGCCAGGATCAGGCACAGGTGGGCCATGAACGCGGCGGCGCCGAAAAGCCCGGCGGCCACGCCGGCCCGTTTGGCGTCGAACTTCAGCTCGGACTTGGCCAGTTCGATCTCTGCGCGCACCAGGGTGGAGATCTGGTCGCTGGCCGCGGCGACCAGTGCGCCCAGCGACTCCTCCTGCGGTTCCGTCGTTGGATTCAGTGTCATGAGCGATCTCCTATCAAGCGCCGGTATCAGACATCATCCTGCGCGCTGAGGTGGTTGCGCACGCGCACCCGGAGCAGGACCGCCGCGACGACCGAGGCCGTGAGGCTCGCCACCAGCACCCCGGTGGTCACCGCGTCCGCCCGTCCGGGATCGTCGCCATAGGCCAGATCGCCGATGAGCAGGGACACGGTGAACCCGATCCCGGCCAGAATCGAGACGGCGGCCATGTCCCGCCAGTGCAGCTCATCCGACAGTTTCGCCAAGCCGAGCCGTACGGCCAGCCACGCCCCGCCGAAGACGCCCAGGAACTTACCGACGACCAGACCGGCGATCACTCCGAGCACCACCCGGTCGGCGACCATCGCGCCGAGGCTCTCCGCGCTGAGCACAACCCCTGCGGACACGAACGCGAACACGGGCACCGCGAAGCCCGCCGAGAAGGGGCGGATGTAGTGGTCGGCCAGTTCGGCGGGGGAGTTCTCCTCGCCTGGGCCGCTGTGCACGCGGGTCATCAGGCCCAGGGCTACCCCGGCGACGGTCGCGTGAACACCGCTGATCTCCACGAGATACCAGGCCAGGAGGGCGAGTGGCAGGTAGAGCCAGAGGCCGCGGACCCGCCTGGCCTGCAGCAGGCCGTACAGGGCGATGACCGCCACCCCGGCCAGCAGCGCCAGGAGGTTCAGGTTCCGGGTGAAGAAGACGGCGATGACGGTGATCGCGCCGAGGTCGTCCACCACGGCGCTGGTCAGCAGGAACGCCCGCAGCGAGGCGGGCAGCGCGCTGGCCGTCACGGCCAGTACGGCGAGGGCGAAGGCGATGTCGGTGGCCGTGGGGATGGCCCAGCCGCGGCCCGCCTCCGGCGCGCCCCAGCTCACCACGAGATAGATCAGGGCGGGAACGACCATGCCGGCGATCGAGGCGACGATGGGCAGCGCGGCCTTACGGAGCTGGGCGAGCTCACCGTGGACGAACTCCTCCTTGACCTCGATCCCGGCGATGAAGAAGAAGACCGTGAGCAGGCCGTTCTGGACCCATTTGTAGAGCTCCATGTCGAGGTGGAGGAAGTCCGGGCCGAACGTCGCGTTGCGGAGCGCCTCGTAGGAGTCGGTGGAGACGTTGGCCCAGACCAGGGCGGCGACCGTGGCCAGCAGCATGACGACGCCGCCGACGGTCTCGGCGCGGAGCGCCTCGGCGAGCTGGCGGGCGTATCGCAGGGACGGGCGGAACGGCCAGATTTCGACGGCGCGGCGCATGGGACCTCCGGGAATGCAGAGAGGGACGGTCCCCTCACTGGCCGACCAGACTTCCCGGCACACCTGATCGCCAGCCTATCGAAGTAACGCACAAGGGACTTCGGCCGGGCCCGCCCGGCCCAGAGGATCGCCCGGCTCGGAGGCCCGCTCAGCTCAGAGAAACGCCCGGCCCGGAAGCCCGCTCAGAGGCCCGCCCGGCTCAGGGCCCGCACGGGAGGACCCGCACGGGAGGGTCCGCACGGGAAAGGGGTCCGCACGGGAAAGGCGCGGGCCCCCGTCGCCGGGGATCCGCGCCTTCCGGCCGGTGCCTACCCGCCGCTCAGTCGTCGCTCTTGGCGCTGGGCAGCTTCTCGGAGATGAGGTTCATCACCGTGCTGTCGGCCAGCGTGGTGACGTCGCCGACGCTGCGGTTCTCCGCGACGTCGCGCAGGAGGCGTCGCATGATCTTGCCCGAGCGGGTCTTCGGCAGCTCGGGGACCACCAGGATCTGGCGCGGCTTGGCGATCGGCCCCAGGGACTTGGCCACGTGGTTGCGGAGCTCGGCGGCGATGTCGGCGCTCTCCTCGGCGTTGCCGCGCAGGATCACGAACGCCACGATGGCCTGGCCGGTCACCGGATCGGTCGCGCCGACCACGGCGGCCTCGGCGACCTTCGGGTGGGAGACCAGGGCCGACTCCACCTCGGTGGTGGAGATGTTGTGGCCGGAGACGAGCATGACGTCGTCCACGCGGCCCAGCAACCACAGGTCGCCGTCCTCGTCCTTCTTGGCGCCGTCGCCGGCGAAGTACATGCCCTCGAAGCGGGACCAGTAGGTGTCGATGTAGCGCTGGTCGTCGCCCCAGATCGTGCGGAGCATGGACGGCCACGGCTCGCGCAGCACCAGGAAGCCGCCGCCGCCGTTGCCGACGGTGTTGCCCTGGTCGTCGACCACGTCGGCGCTGATGCCGGGCAGCGGGCGCATGGCCGCGCCGGGCTTGCCCGAGGTGACGCCGGGCAGCGGGCTGATCATGATGCCGCCGGTCTCGGTCTGCCACCAGGTGTCCACCACCGGAGCGAGGTCCCTGCCGATGTGCTCGCGGTACCAGACGTAGGCCTCGGGGTTGATCGGCTCGCCGACGCTGCCCAGGATGCGCAGGGACGACATGTCGTACTTGGCGGGGATGTCGTCGCCCCACTTCATGAAGGTGCGGATCGCCGTCGGGGCGGTGTAGAGGATCGTGACCTTGTACTTCTGCACGATCTCCCAGAACCTGCCCCGGTGCGGGGTGTCCGGGGTGCCCTCGTAGATGACGCTGGTCGCGCCGTTGGCCAGCGGGCCGTACACGATGTAGGAGTGACCGGTCACCCAGCCGATGTCGGCGGTGCACCAGTAGACGTCGGTGTCCGGCTTGAGGTCGAACACCGCGTGGTGGGTGTAGGCGACCTGGGTCAGGTAGCCGCCGGTGGTGTGCAGGATGCCCTTGGGTCTGCCGGTCGTGCCGCTGGTGTAGAGGATGTAGAGCGGGTCCTCGGCGTCGTTCGGCCGCGCCTCGTGGACGTCGGTCTGCCGGTCCACGATGTCGTGCCACCAGACGTCCTTCTCGGTCTGGGACACCTCCTGGCCGGTCCTCCTGACGACCAGGACGTGCTCGATGCCCGGGCACTCCTTGACCGCCTCGTCCACGGTCGGCTTGAGCGCGCTGGGCGCGCCCCGGCGGTAGCCGCCGTCGGCGGTGACCACGATCTTGGCGTCGGCGTCCTGGATCCGGCCGCTGAGGGCGGTGGAGGAGAACCCGCCGAACACCACGGAGTGGATCGCGCCGATGCGGGCACACGCGAGCATGGTGATCGGCAGCTCGGGGATCATCGGCATGTAGATGGCGACCCGGTCGCCCTTGCCGACCCCGAGTTCCTGCAGCGCGTTGGCAGCCTTGGAGACCTCGCGCTGCAGGTCGGAATAGGTGAGGGTACGGCTGTCGCCCTCGGGCTCGCCCTCCCAGTGGTAGGCGACCTTGTCGCCGCGGCCGGCCTCGACGTGGCGGTCGACGCAGTTGTAGGCGATGTTGAGCTCTCCACCGACGAACCACTTGGCGAAGGGCGGGTTCCATTCGAGGGTGGTGTCCCAGCGCTTGGACCAGGTCAGTCGATCGGCCTGCTTCTCCCAGAACGCCAGGCGGTCCTGCTCCGCCTCGGCGTAGGCCTCGGCGGTCACGTTCGCGGCCGCGGCCAGGTCGGCAGGAGGTGCGAACCGCCGGGTCTCATGCAGCAGGTTCGACAAGGTCTCCTGGGTCTCACGCGACTCGGAACCAGGGGTCTCCGGGGCCACTATGCACTCCTTATGTACTTGCTAGACGACTGGTCGTGTCCCACTTCACCAGGCCAGAGGTCCTGCCACAAGAGGTCTAGACAGGTCTGTACCAATCGGTGATAGGGGGTCATAGTGGCTCACAATCGTCTTAACACCCGTTAACAACTGCAGCGAAACCGTTGTGTTTTCGACACCATAGGAATGTAGGGGGCGCTATTTCGTGCCCTTTAGTACGGCGGTGCGCCAGACGGCGGTATGCGTTCGCCGAGCGGTCCGGCCCCCCGTTTCAGTGGTGCGTTCGGGGCCTTGTTGACCGGCCGGTAAGGTCGGGGAGCGTGAGCGACCCATTGGCTGTCATCGCCGAACTGCCCGGAGTGCCCGAGGCGGTCACCGACGCGCGCAAGGCCGTGGACCGGCTCTACGGGCACCGCGTGTTGCGGCGCAAGAGCCCGGAGGTGTCGGCCAGATCGGCCCTGCGCGGTGCTCGCGCGTCCGCCGCCCTGGACGGCGTGGACGTCCCGCTTGAGGCCATCCCGGAGGTCACCGACCCCGTCGTCCAAGGCGCGCTGCGCGTCTCGGCCGAGTTGGGGCGGCTCGGCCCGACCTGGCGCGCGGCCCCCCGCCAGGTGCTGGCCAGGTTGCACACCCTTGCCGCCGCCGGCCTCACCGAGCGTCTCGGGCGCCCTCGGGGCGCCGCCGAGGCGCCCGACCTCCTCGGCCTGGGCGCCGCGCCGGAGCCGGAGGAGACCGTCGCCCGCGTGGACGGGCTGGTCGGCCTGGTCACAGGGACCTCCAAGGCGCCGGCGCTGGTGCTCGCCGCCATCGTGCACGCGGAGCTGGCGGTGCTGCGGCCGTTCGGGTCGGCGGACGGGGTGGTCGCGCGTGCGGCGGAGCGGCTGACGCTGGTGGAGTTCGGCCTGGACCCGAAGTCGCTGGCGGCCGTCGAGCTGGGTCACCTCGAACTCGGAGCCGCCTATCCCGAGAGTCTGAAGGCATACCTGAGCGGAACCCCCGACGGGGTCGCGGTGTGGGTGAGGCACTGTGCCTCAGCGGTCACGCTCGGGGTCCGGGAAGCCACGGCGATCTGCGAGGCCATGCAGCGCGGTTGATCGCGAGCGTCCCTCCGCGGTACGGAGGGGCACACGGCGTATGGAGGGGCACACGCCGTATGGAGGGGCACACGGCGTACGGAGGGGCACACGCCGTATGGAGGGGCGCAACGCCGTATGGAGGCGCATGCATCTCGTATGGAGGGACGTGCACGCCGCGGGGAGAGGGACAGTCGCGCGGAGAGGTGCCGGTCAGGCGGAAGGACGCGCACGCCGTATGGAGAGGCGCGCGGCCTTGCGGAGAGACGCACTCCAGGCGGCCCCCTGATGCCGCACAGCAAACGGCGCCCCTGGTATGGGGCGCCGTTGCCGCACTTCCAGCCGGGTTACCAAGCGTGCACCAAATAATCCTCGGGACGGGACAAGCCCGGCCCGACGGTGCCTCCCGCGGCTCGGCGGCACGTGGGTGCCCGGCGGCCGTGCCCGGACAACTGGTCCGTGCAACCTTTCTATGCCGGATCCTGGCTGATGGGAACCCCTGAAACCAAGACCTTTACAGATCGGGGGACATTCGTGGACGAATCTCCACATATGCCGCACCGCATCCTTGAGGTGACAATCGGGTCATCCGAGCTGTGATTCTGGTCACTCTGCGTGATCGGAAGTGGGTCGTTCGGTCGTATTTGATTGAACGTTGCGTCGCGACTCAACCGTTACCTTGAAAAAACTAGCGAAAATTAGAGATTACTCCTCGACGAAACTCAAGTTGATCGGGCAGCATGAGGTGGTATCTCCCCATGCTGGAGTGACTGCGCACGAGCTGGCTCTGCAATCTTCTTGCCGTGCTCTGGTGAAGTGCTGAAAGCTTTCTTCTGAAACGGGACCGGCTCTACCCCCCCAGAGCCGGACCGGTTGGCGACCCCCGCTCTCCCCCCCGGCGGGGGTCGCCACTTTTTCCCTCCCTCCCGATCCGGCCCGGCCCTGTTTGGTCCGTCCTGCCTGATCCGGCCTGATCTCGCCCGGCCCTGCTTGGTCTCGCCCTGCTTGGCTCCTCTTGGTCCGGCCTTCCCGATCCGGCCCGGCCCTGTTTGGTCCGTCCTGCCTGATCCGGTCCGATCTCGCCCGGCCCTGCTTGGTCTCGGTGCTGCTGGTTGCCGGTGCTTCCGCCCAGTGGTTGTCCACAGGTGATGTCAGCCCACCCCGGCTGTCCACAGAGCGGCGTTCGGTGAGTTCGCCGAGGCGGGTTCTCTCGGAAAGTGGGTCCTCCGCACTTCAGGGAGGCACCCTTGGACCGCCCTCTGGTCATCACCGAGGATCACGATCTGCTTGACGACCTGCTCCGTGTCGCCGCGGCGGCCGGAGCCGAGCTTGACGTCGCGCACGTGCCCGCACATGCCCGGCCGCACTGGACCCGTGCACCGCTGGTCGTCGTCGGCAGCGACATGGCCGATGCCCTGGCCGCCACCGGACCGCCGCCCCGGCACCGTGTCATCCTCGTCACCCGCACTCCCGACGATCCTGACACCTGGCGACAGTGCGTCGCAGTCGGTGCCCAGGCCGTGCTGGAACTGCCCTCGGCCGAGCGGCAACTGGTCGACGAGTTCGCCGATGTCATGGAGCCGGAGGCCAGGGCGGGGCTCGTTGTCTGCGTCGCCGGTGGTCGCGGGGGAGCCGGAGCCAGCGTCCTTGCCACTTCGCTGGCGCTGAGCGCCTCCCGGCGGCACCTCCGCACCCTCCTCGTCGACGCCGACCCGCTCGGTGGCGGCCTGGATCTGCTTCTCGGTCAGGAGGAGGCCGACGGAGCGCGCTGGTCCGACCTGGTCGCCCGTGAGGGCAGGGTGAGCTTCACCGCGCTTCAGGCCGCTCTGCCCACCTTCGCCGAGCTGACCCTGCTCTCCTTCCACCGCGGCGAGGTCGAGCCCATCCCCGCCGAGGCGATGCGCTCGGTTCTCGAAGCGGGCCGGCGAGGCTTCGACCTGGTGGTCGTCGACCTGCCCCGCCATCCCGACCAGGCCGCCGTGGAGGCGCTCAGCAGGGCCTCCACCACCTTGCTGGTCGTCACCGCCGATGTGCGCGGGGTGCTCGCGGCGGCCCAGGTGCTCGCCGGGCTGCGCAAGCACACCGGAGAGGTGCGCGCCGTCGTGCGCGGTGGCGTCCTGGACGACGAGGTGGTCACGGCCTCCCTCCGTGTGCCGTACGCCGGCAGCCTCCCCGACCAACCCCGCCTCGCCGTCGCCCTCAACCGCGGTGACGTCCCCCCACTTGGCCGCCGGACCGCCCTCGGCCGGTTCTGCGCCTCGTTCCTGCACTCCCTGCTCGGGGCGGAGACACGAACCGGGGCGGAGACATGAAGCAGTCCAGTGTCGCCACGGCGGTCTCACCCGAGCTGGTGGAGGCGGTCCGGGTACGGCTGGCCCGGAGCGGGGTCGAGCCCAGCGCCGCGCACGTCGCGGTCGCCCTTCGGGCAGAGCGGGCGGTGCTCGGCGACGCGGAGATCCTGGCCGTGGCCCGCGTTCTGTGCGCCGATCTGATCGGAGCCGGTCCGCTGGAGCCGTTGCTGGCCGAGTCCGAGGTCACCGACGTGCTGGTGAACGGTCCGCGCGAGGTGTGGATCGACGATGGCCGCGGCCTGCGCCGGACCTCGGTCGTGTTCCCCGACGAAGACGCGGTCCGGCGGCTCGCCCAGCGGCTTGCCTCCGCCGCCGGCAGACGTCTGGACGACGCGTGTCCCTACGTCGACGCCCGCCTGGCCGGCGGCGTCCGGCTTCACGCCGTCCTGCCACCCGTGGCGGCCGGTGGCACCTGTCTGTCCCTGCGGCTCCCGCCCCGCCGCACCTTCACCCTCCCCGACCTGGTCGGAGCCGGCACGATCAGGGCCGACGTCGTCCCCGTGCTCACCGCGGTGATCGAGTCAAGGCTCGCCTTCCTCGTCACCGGCGGCACGGGCACGGGGAAGACCACTCTGCTGTCTGCCCTGCTGTCCCTGGCCGATCCCGGCGACCGGCTGCTGCTGGTCGAGGACTCAGCCGAGCTGCGACCACTGCACCCTCACATCGTGCGCTTGGAGTCACGTCCGGCCAACCTTGAGGGAGCCGGTGGCGTGTGCCTGCGCGACCTCGTCCGTCAAGCCCTGCGCATGCGCCCGGACCGTCTGGTCGTCGGCGAGGTCCGGGGCGCCGAGGTCGTCGACCTCCTCGCCGCTCTGAACACCGGCCATGAAGGTGGTTGCGGCACCCTCCACGCCAACACCGCGGCCGACGTGCCGCCTCGCCTGGAGGCACTGGCATGCGCCGCCGGCCTCAGCCGTGAGGCGGTTCACAGTCAGATCGCCGCCGCGCTGGACGTCGTCATCCACCTCGTACGCGACCACGCCGGTGGCCGCCGCAGGGTGGCCGAGATCTGCATGATGATCCGTCGGCCCTCAGGCCTGGTCGACGCCGAACCCGCTCTCACCTTCTCATCGGACGGCTGTGTGACCACCGGTCCGGGCCTCCCCGCCCTCACGGCCCGGGCCCCCGGCATCGTGCGCAGGCCGTACGGCCCCGCCCGGCTCGACCATTACCGTGGGCGGCCGGAAGGCCCCGTCGTGACCCGCCGATCACCGGACGGCTCTGCCCCGGATGTCTTGGGAACACTGCCATGACAGTGCTGGCCGTGCTTCTTGCAGCCCTGGCCGTGTGGTTGTGGACCGGGCCCGACCCGGGAACGGCCCGCCTGCGGCGGATTCGGCATCGCCCCCGGAACGGGTCGGGCTCCCTGTACGCGAGGTTCGCCGGCCGTTCGCGGCCCTCCAAGCGCACGGCTGCCTGGCGGACCGCATCGATCGAGCTGTGCCAGGGGCTCGCAGCCGAGTTGGCCGCCGGGCGGACCGCCGGGGAGGCGTTGGCCCGCGCCGTGTCGACCGTGGAGTTTCCCGATCCGGTGGCGCTGCGGCCGTTGATCGCCGCGGCGAGGGACGGCGGTGATGTGCCCGCCGCGCTGCTGGCCGCGGCGCCGGCGCAAGGAGGCGAGGCCTTCCGCGGGCTGGCCGCTTGCTGGAAGGTGAGCGTGACCGCAGGAGCGGGTCTGTCCGCCCTCGTCGATCGCGTGGCCGGTTCCCTCAGAGAGGCTCAGGCCCATCGCCAGGACGTCGCCGCCCAGCTCGCAGGCCCTCGTGCCACGGCCCGGCTGCTGGCAGGACTCCCTGTCCTCGGCCTGCTGATGGCGATAGGCCTGGGCATGCGCCCGCTGCACTTCTTGTTCGGCAGCCCGGCGGGCGTGGGCTGCCTGGCGCTCGGTCTCGCGCTCGACGGCTGTGGTCTGTGGTGGACGCACCGCCTGGTCACCCACGCACAGCAAGCCTGATCTTCCGCCCGTGACGCGTCCGACGGTTGTGACCTCCGGCCCTCCTCCGGCCTTGGAACGGTTGTCACGCAAGGTTGATCGTCTTCTGATCTGCCCGAGAGGTGTCGGAACGGCGGAGCCCGATTCTTCCGGCCGGTGGCCGGGTGATCATGAGGAGCGAGACCAATGATCATTTTGCTGGCCGTCGTGCTTGCCGGGATCGCCGGATGGCTGTGGACGTCGCCCGGTGATCCCGCCGAACGGCTCCGCCGAGTTCGGCGGCTGCCTTCATCGGTCCGGCCGGTTGAGGCACTGCCAAAGGCAGGGGCGCCCTCGTTCTCCCCGCCCGCGGGGGTGATCTGCGGCCCGGCAGGGAGGCGGCGACCGAGTAGAGGCGAGGTGATGATCTCCGCCATCATCGGGCTGATGGGGTTTCTCGTGGTCGGCGGCGTCCCGGGAATCGTCATCGGGGTGGTCGGCTCTGTGGTGGCGCTGATGGCCGTCCAGCGGCGGGAGTCGCCCCGGGCCCGCCGGGAGCGCGATCGGGTGGTGGCGGACCTGCCGCTCGCGGCTGATCTCATGGTCGCCTGTCTGCGTGCCGGGCAGCCGATCACCGGTGCCATCGACGTCACCGTCGAAGCGGTTGGCGGACCGCTCGGTGAACGGCTGGCTTGGGTGAGCGGGCAGCTGAGGCTGGGGGCCGCGCCGGAGAGCGCCTGGCAGGCTCTCGCGGCCGAACCTCCGTTGGCCCCCCTGGCGCGCATGATGAGCCGGGCGGCTCTCAGCGGTGCCCCGGTAGCGGATGTCCTCACCAGGCTGTCCGATGACTCCCGCCATGCCGTCCGTGCCGCGTCGGCGGCGGCTGCCCGGCGGGTCGGGGTTCAGGCCGTCGCCCCGCTGGGGCTCTGCTTCCTACCGGCCTTCGTCTTTCTGGGCATCGTCCCCGTCGTGGCCGGCCTCGCCGGTGAGGTGCTGCTCCCTTAAGTTATCCACAGGATTTCCCCGGCCGCCATCCAGTTATCCACAGAAATGTGAGTAGCTGTGGATGAATATCCGCAGTTTGCCCGGAGCGCCTTCGTTCGGGCGAGGCCTGTTGTGTGCTCCCAGGGGTATCCGCAGGCCCGGTTGCCGGGGCCTGCCGGGGAGCGGTCCTGTTCTCATGCAGTCACGGCCGGATGTCTCTACGGTTCGAGGGGATTGCCACTGCGGCATGACAGTCAGACCGGGGAGATCTCCTACTGGGTGGCCGCCGAGGCGCGTGGACGCGGGGCGGCCACCCGGGCCGTGGCCTTGTTCAGTGCCTGGACCTTCCAAAACGTGGGCCTGAGCGAGCTGTGGCTTCGTGCTCATCGCGACAACGTCGCCTCGCAGCAGGTGGCATCGCGCACAGGGTTTCGTCGTGATCCACAGCGCGACAAGACGCAGGAGGCGAAGGGCGAGGTGTGGCCGATGCTCGGCTATGCGCTGTCCCGGCCCGCATCCTGACCGGGGACAAGCTCACGCGACGTTCGCCCTGCTGACGACCTCGCGTAGGCGTTCGTCGGTGGCGTGCTTGTTCCGCCAGATGATGTAGCGGCGGATCATGCTGCCCTGGGCCTTGTGGCTGGGGTGGTCGGTGCCGTCGAGGGCGAAGTAGCGCAAGGCGGTGAACTGGGCCTCGATCCGGTTGAGCCAGGAACTGTTGGTCGGGGTGTAGGCGATCTCCACGTTGTTCGCCGCCGCCCACGTCCCGACCCGCTGGCACCGCTTCGTCGTCAGGTGCGGAGAGTAGTTGTCGCAGACGATCGCGATCCGCACATCCATCGGATGTAACGAACGCAGGTAGCGGCAGAACTCCAGGAACTTGGAGCGGTTCTTGGTCTTCTTGATGTGGCCGTAGAGCTGGTCCCTGGCGAGGTCGTAGGCGGCGAACAGGTGCCGGACCCCGTGCGGGCGGGTGTAGGTCGCCCGCCGGCGGGGTCTCGGCTCACGGTCGGGGCCCTTGTGTCTGCCGCCGCGCTCGGCCCACTGCTTGCCGGGGTGGGGCTGGAGGTTGAGCGGCCCGAATTCGTCCAGGCAGAAAACGACTTCGGGCTCTCCGTCCTCGGGTATGACCTCGCCGTCGGCGATCGCGTACAGGTGCTCGACCCGGGCCTTCTTCGCCGCGTAGTCGGGGTCGCGGGAGGTCTTCCAGGTCTTCACGCGTTGAAAGGAGACGCCCTCCTCGCGGAGCAGGATGCGAAGGCCCTCGTGGCTGATGTCGTCGACCACCCCCTCGGCGACCAGGAAGTCGGCCAGTTTGGCCAGGCTCCAGGTCGAGAACGGCAGGCCGTGCTCGGCCGGCTTGGACTTGGCGATCTTCTTGATCTCCCGGCGTTCGGGCAGTGTGAAAGTCCTCGGGCGGCCACCCTTGTATTTCGGGTACAGGGAGTCGAAGCTGTCGGCGTTGAAGTTGTGGATCACGTCCCGGACCCGGTCCGCGCTGGTGAACGTCACCTCGGCGATCTTCGCCACGTCCATGCGCTGGGCGGACAGCAGCACCATCTGGGCCCGTCGCCAGGTCACCACCGAGCCGGTACCCCTGCGGACGATCCGCAGCAGCCGCTGCCCCTCATCGTCGTCGATCTCACGGACCCGCACACGTTCAGCCACGGGACCATTCTGACCGCCCGGCGCCGCCCGGTACCGCAACCAGACGACACGTCACAACGGGGCGAACGTTGCCTGATGCGGCACTAGTAGGGAAACTCATCACACATCACGACCGCGCCTCGGGGTCCTCTCCCGGAGCATCTGAGCTTGAAGGGCTGAAGTTACCTCGCGAAGAGCGTGACGATCGCCCAGACCGGCCATACCGGGAGCATGAGGTATCCCGAAAGCGGCGGGCTGACCGCCGCCGCACGTGCCAAGCGAGATCGGTTGTGCTTCGAGGCCGCGGACCTTTTCGCCCATGGAGTGCCACCGCCGGAGGTCGGCCAACCGCTGGTACCGGGCCTGGCAGGCCAGCGGCATCGAGGCGCTGGCCTCCAAGGGCCCCGGCGGAGACAAATGCCGCCTGGACGAGGCTCGCCTGGCTCGGTTGAGGGCCGAGCTGGCGCGGGGCCCGGCCGCACACGGCTACGCCGAGGACCAGCGCTGGACCCTGGCCCGCATCGCCGATCTGATCGCT